>NZ_FMVM01000002.1 GCF_900102085.1 Paenibacillus polysaccharolyticus
GATGAGATGTTTACAGAACTACAGCATTTGACTCGGCAGCATGAGTTTGTCACGGGAATCTTTGTGCAGGCGAAGCTGAACAGCAGAGCCTTGCTGGAGCAAGTCTTTCCGGCGTATGAGCAGATATTTTACAATGTGTTTTCAACAACATCATTGACCGTGCTGTCTCATTGTTTGGAGGGAAGTGTGACGAATTGGAATGAAGTCATTCAGGGTAATTTGGGACGATCCCATTCCAAGCAATGGGCCCATGAAAAAGCGAGAAAACTGGAGGAAGTACTGAATGAGTGGAGAGAAATTCGGCGTAGCCCTGCTCAAAGCAAGGCACTGCTTGGAATGATCTCTTTATTGCTCGCGATGATTCGGCAACTGGAGGAACTCGAAAAACAAATGGAGGAACTCGCAGAAAATCTGCCTGAAGTGGAACTAATGAGAAGTATTCCGGGAATTGGAACGAAACTGGCCGCAGCCATTGTAGCTGAACTAGGTGATGTGAAACAGTTTAGAGATGCGAAGCAACTTGTAGCGTTTGCGGGCCTTGACCCCGGGATTTTCAGTTCAGGAAAGTTCACAGCGACAAGTACACGAATCACGAAACGAGGCTCTAAAAGGCTCAGACGTTCGCTATATTTAGCGGTGCAATGTGGAATGCGAAAGAATGCGAATGCAAGAATCCGCTCGTACTACGAGAAAAAAAGAAAAGAGGGCAAGCCCTACAAGGTGGCCGTGATCGCCTGCGCAAACAAGCTGTTGCATCACATTTTCGCCATCTTGCAGAAGGGCCAGCCCTACCAAGTATAATCCATATTTAACCAAAACCTCCATAGCAGTGGAGGTTATTTGCATTGGTCGAAAAAAGTATAACATGAAAAGAAAACTCATCCAAGCTGAAATGCTTGACAAACATTAGCTGGTTTTTTCTTTATAGATAGAGTTTAATTTCGATGTGGAGAGAGTGATCTATATGGGGGATTAAAATAAATGTTGGATTTTAGCAAAAAAAGTATTGCATATCAGTTTAGTCGGAATTATATTAATGGTATAAGGTCTAGACCATATACAGATCGGAGTGATCAGATGTCTAATCCATTCTCCTTTCATTTCGAAAAAGTATCGACTAAAAAGGTTAGTGAATTTATTCGGGAACAACTGGAAGAAGCCATTATTCTAAAAGAGTTGATGAGTGAGGAGCAGCTTCCCGCTGAACGGGATTTAGCCGAGATGTTTGATGTAAGCCGTATTACGGTTCGCGAAGCGCTCTCAGCACTGGAAGATAAAGGACTGATAGAAAAAAGAGTTGGAGCCAAAGGTGGAACTTTTGTTCTGCCACTCACGACCAATTCGCATAAACGGACAAGAGAAGAGATCAAACAAGGCTGGGCTCAGATGCTCAAGGTGTTTGATTACCGGACCATTATTGAGCCGGAGGCGGCTTTTCTGGCTGCTGAGCGGATCACCGCAGGCGAACTGGAACAGTTGTATAACTATATGGAGCAAAGTATCGAGCCGGATTGCACACGGGAATGGTTCAGGGCACTGGATGTGAAATTCCATCTAACCATAGCCAAAGCATCACGAAATCCATACTGTGAAACAGCCGTCAGACAAATTCGAACGAAGATTAACCCGGCGCTCGATCTGATGCCTTACGATGACCGAATTCGTTCCGTAAACTACGAAGTACATATGGAGATTCTTGAAGCACTTAAGTCAAGAGACAGCGTAAGGTCACGGGATACGATGAAAAGGCATATCGAATTCTCGGCTGATGCCATCTATGCGCGCTTGGTGTCGGAATCCGAGCAACAGGAAAGGAATGAGATCCAATGAAGCAATCTGAATTAATACAACTGGCTCAGCCGCTACAAGCGAAGTTAAGTGCCTGGCGCAGAGACCTGCACCGCCATCCGGAGATTGGTTATGAGGAGCATCGCACCTCTGCTATTGTGGCCGAACATCTGGAAAGCCTTGGACTTGAGGTTACTCGTCATGTTGGGAAGACAGGTGTAACTGGCCTGCTTCGCGGAGAAACAGATGGCCCTACCTTTGCACTTCGAGCAGATATGGATGCATTGCCGATTGAAGATCAAAAATCAGTGGAATATCGCTCAACGGTGAAGGGCAAGGCACACCTCTGTGGTCATGACGCACACACATCGATTCTGATGGGTGCTGCTGAACTACTCACAGGGCTTGGCAGACCGAAATCCGGTAATATTAAATTCATCTTTCAACCTGCGGAAGAGGGACTAGCCGGTGCAAGAGCCATGATTCAGGACGGCGTGCTGGAGAATCCAAAGGTGGATGCCATTGCTGGCTTGCATATGACACCCGGTCAGGATACGGGAACAGTTGGGGTGAGCCAGGGAGTTGCCTTTGCTTCGGCTGATCCGCTCGTCATCAAGATTGTGGGTCAGGGAGGTCACGCGGCTCGTCCGCATGAAGGTATTGATGCGATCGCCGTATCCGCTCAGGTGATTACTGCGCTACAAAACATCGCCAGCCGTATGGTGGACCCGCTTGAACCTGTAGTGGTCACGATTGGTAAAATCACCGGAGGTTATATGGGTACCGCTATAGCACCTGAAGTCGAGATGATTGGCACAGTCCGCACATTATCTCCTGCAGTGCGTGAACGGATGCCATCTCTGATCAAACAAGTCGTGAACGGTGTCTGCAGTTCTTTCGGAGCGGCATGTGAAGTCACCTATGGTGACGGTTATCCGGTTGTTGTGAATGACCTTGGCATGGTTGATCTGCTCACAGAGGTCTGTGAAGAGGTGAATGCGCAGAAGGGGTGGAGTTACATCAAACCGTCGACAGGCGGGGAAGACTTTGCTTTTTATTGCGAACATGTGCCTGGTGTGTTTTTCCGGTTAGGATCGGGAAATGAAGAGGAGCGTACACGGTATCCGCTTCATCATCCGAGATTTGATCTTGACGAAACGGTCATGCCTTACGGCGTAGGCTTGTTGTCAGCAATTGCACTTGAATTTTTGGCAAGGAATACAACTTCCAAGGGGGAAGAATCACAATGAAAAAGAGACAATGGACAGGCTTGTGGATTACTTTGCTGGCAATCGTGATGGTGTTAAGTGCTTGTGGTGGGGGCAGTAAAGGTACGACGAACAATGCAACCTCTGAAGGAAGCGGAAGCGAAAGTGCAGCTGCCAGTAGCACGTTAACAATTGCGGCGGCAACGGATATCGAAAGCTTTGATCCACACAACAATAACAATACCGCGAGTGAAGCTGTGCTTGTAAATGTATTTGATTATTTAATCAAAAACGACAGTCAGCAGAAAAAAGTTCCTGCGCTCGCTACTTCATGGGAGCAAGTGAACGATACAACGTGGAGATTCAAGCTGCGTGAAGGTGTAACGTTCCACAATGGCGACCCGTTCACTTCCGCTGATGTGAAGTACACGCTGGAGAGAGTCGCTAAAGATAATACGCTGAAGCAAAATAGTTATTTCAAAAACATCGTTGAAGTCAAAGCGGTGGATGAGCATACGGTAGACATCATTACCGATGGTCCAGACCCGTTGTTGCTCAATCGCTTGTCCAAAATGGGCGCTGGCATCCTGCCTTCCAAATATATTGCAGACAAGGGCATGGACACGTTCCTGAAAGAGCCGGTGGGTACTGGCGCATACAAGTTCAGCAAATGGACCAAAGACGACCGGATTGAGCTCGTGAAAAATGAAAACTATTTCGGCGGTGAGCCGAAGTGGAATGAAGTGGTATTCCGTGTCATCCCTGAGGCTTCCACACGTGTATCTGAATTGCTTGCTGGCGGAGTTGACGTTGCGTCATCCATCCCATCAACAGATATTGCACGTATTGAAGGCGAAGCAGACAAAAAAATTGTGAAAGCACCTATTCAGCGTGTTCTGCAACTGATCTTCCGTCAAACGGAAGGCAGCATTACAGCTGATCCAAAAGTTCGTGAAGCCATTGATCTGGCGATTGATAAACAAGGGATCGTAGACAGCATTGCCGGGGGAGCAGGGATCGTTACACGTACATCTGTAACACCTGGAAACTTCGGAGCTGACCCGTCACTGTATAAGACATCATTGTATGATTTGGAAAAAGCAAAGCAACTGCTAAAAGAGGCAGGCTACGCTGAAGGCACGGCCGAGATGACCATCTCCGTATCTTCTCAGTACAAGGAACAAGCTGAGGTTGTTGCAGCCATGCTGGATCAGGCCGGATTCAAAATCAATCTGGACGTGCTTGAGCCGAGTGCATTCAGCGAGCGTTATAGCTCCAAATCATTTAAAGAAATTTTCATGATCGGAATCGGTAACTCCCTGTTTGACGCGTCCAACAACTATAACCGCTATATGGTGGAAGAAGCCAAAGGGGAATCGGACTACAACAATCCGGAAGTGGAGAAGTTGCTGCAATCTGCGCTTGTAAACATGAATCCTGAGTCTCGTGAGAAAGAATATCAGCAAGTACAACAGATTTTCTCAGAAGAGCGCCCTGCCGTATATTTGTATCAGATGGAAGGCGTCTATGGAACCAATGACAAAGTGAACTTTGCACCACGCAGTGATGAGATGTTCTATGCGGATGAGATTACACCTGTTGCAAAGTAACAGAGGCTAATACCACCTGTCATTGCATGAGTAAGCCGTGAACGGCAGGGACTGGATGAACAAGTTCCTGCCGTTCTTTTTTGGAAAGAGGAGGTGAGCCGGGAGTGGGAAAATACGTATTCAAATCTTTACTGCAGGTCATTCCGGTGCTGTTTATTGTCTCATTAATTGTTTTTATTCTGGTTCGGGTCACGGGTGATCCTGTGGCTCTGATGTTACCTGAGACCGCTACAGCAGAGGACAGGGCTGTGTTGACGCAGGCACTGGGCCTCGATCAGCCTTTATACGCGCAGTATATGAAATTTCTCGGTAATGCCATTCAGGGAGATTTTGGTCAATCCTTTCGTTACGGTCAGCCTGCACTTGAGCTTGTGTTAGAGCGATTGCCTGCAAGCTTTGAACTTGCCGCGGCTGCCATGTTATTTGCAGTATTGATGGCTGTTCCGCTGGGAGTGATCTCGGCAGTGAAAAGAAATACATTTACCGATCTTCTCATTTCAGGTATTTCGGTGATTGGCAAAGCGATGCCAAACTTCTGGATGGGCATTATGCTCATTCTGTTATTCTCCGTTGTGCTGGGCGTTTTACCGGTTTCGGGTCGCGGAGGTTTATCCCATCTGATTCTGCCCGCTTTTACGCTGGGGGTGGGACTTGCTGCACAGATGACACGGCTAATCCGATCCAGCATGCTGGAGATTCTGAATCAAGATTACATTCGCACAGCACGCAGTAAAGGACTGGGACGAATGACAGTGATCGCGAGGCACGCGTTCCGTAACGGTTTAATTCCGGTTGTGACCATTATGAGTCTGCAGTTTACCAGTCTGATCGGAGGTACTTTGATTACAGAAACCGTATTTTCCTGGCCAGGCTTGGGTCAACTGTTAGTTGTGGCCGTAAATACACATGATATGGCGATTGTGCAAGCAGCCGTGTTTGTGATTGCATTCATTGTAGTGGTTGTTAATATTCTCACGGATGTGTCCTACAGACTGCTGGATCCACGTATCAAATATGACTAGAAGGGGGTGCGATCTATGAGAGACAACGATGAAACAAATGTTCTGGTTACCGAACCGGACAACAGAAGTTCGCGTACGATTGCCGGAATTCGATCCATCTGGCAACAGCTAATCATCAGCAAGACCGGATTCATCGGTGCAGTGCTCGTATTGGTTGTTGTCCTGATTGCAATAGCCGCACCTCTGCTAACGAGTCATGATCCGTCAGCGGTCAACCCGCTGAACCGTCTCAAACCACCTGCGTGGCTTGAAGGCGGGAAGGCCGAATACTGGCTGGGAACGGACAATCTGGGCAGAGATATGTGGAGCCGTATTGTATATGGCGCACGCGTGTCTTTAATTGTAGGTATGGGCGCCGTCATAGTCTCCGGAATAATCGGAGCCGTTCTGGGTCTGATATCCGGATTCTATGGAAAGTGGCTGGATGCCATTATTATGCGTGTGGGTGATGCATTCATGGCGATACCAACGATTCTGTTCATGTTAGTGGTGATGGCTATTGTGGGTCCAGGGATGACCACGTTGATCTTTGTTATCGGTGTAACCAACTGGGTGCCATTCACCCGTGTAGTTCGTAGTGAAGTGCTTAGTATGAAAGAGCGGGATTTTGTATTTGCCGCCAGATCGATTGGTGCCAAAAATGGACGGCTGATTATCAAGCATATTTTGCCTAACGTATTGTCGTCGTTTATTGTCATCTGCGGTATGAATGTAGGAACAACAATCATCATGGAAGCGTCGCTGAGTTTTCTGGGACTTGGAATAAAACCACCGGATGTATCGTGGGGCGGCATGTTAAGTGACGGACGGCAGTATGTAGCCACGAGCTGGTGGGTTGCTACATTTCCGGGACTAGCTATTACGTTTACTGTGCTGGGTGTTATTTTCCTCGGCGATTGGTTGCGGGATGTGCTTGATCCTCGAACAGAGTCAGCTCAGAAATCATAACGGAAGGGAGTTATGGATATGAAAAAAAGCCAGATTACGCCGGAGGATCTCTATCACTACCGCTGGATCAGTCAGCCAGTGATCAGTGCAAATGGACAAGTAGCCTACGTTGAACAAACGATTGATCGGGCGAAGAACGAATATAACACACAAATTCGGGGGATTTCGCTGGATGGGACAGAAGATGTAGCGCTGACGGATGGAACGAAGGATTCCTCTCCTGCATGGTCACCAGACGGCAACAAGTTGACGTTTATTCGATCGACTCAGGCTGGAAAAGGACTTTGGTCTGTTCATACGGAATGTACAGAACCATCCATGCTCATATCTCCTGAACGTAAAATCATGAGTTACGTCTGGTCTCCCGACGGGAAGTATATTGCGTTTACGAGTAAAGCTCAGATGAATTCAGCTCAATTATCAACCGATGAGTCGGCGAAAGACGCTAACGATGAAGCAACACGGCAACCAGAAGCAACATTGCGGGGAAAAGTCTACGAGCGCACTACGCCGAAAGCTGAGGGATCAGGTTGGTGGGATGGTCAGTACAGCCATTTGTTTCTTTACGAGATCAAGAGTGGACTAATCAAGCAGATAACCTCCGGGTTATGGAACATCACTACCCCCGTCTGGTCACCGGACAGCCTGAAACTTGCATTTATCTCCAAACAAGTAGAAGAAGCAGGATCAGATCCGGATTTGCTTCATCATACGGACGTGTATATGACCAGCATTGAAGCAAACTCAGGAAAAGTTGAAGAACCTTTCAAAGTTACGGATTCCAGTCTCCAGATCACCCAATTTTCTTTTACAGCCGATGGAAAACAACTAATTCTGATTGCAAGCGATCGTAAATACGGAAGTGGAAGTCATCATCAGCTGTTTACACTTCCCGTGAATCGGGGGATACCCAGGCTATTCGCACCTGAGCTAGATATGCACATCGGTAATGCTGCACTGGGGGATATGAAGTCGGCAAGCGCCTCTCCTTCGCCAATCATTAGTCGTTCATCTTCTCAACCGGGAGTATATGTACTAGGCACACATCACGGTAATGTCGATGTATACCGAATTCAGTCCGATGGAAACTGCGAAATGATCACAACTGCAGGAGAAAAAGATGTTTATCAGTATACGATCTCTGCAGATGAAGAGACTTTGGTTGTAGCTGCGCTCACGGATAAGCATCCAGGAGAGTTGTACACCGTCGGCATGAAAAGCGGTAAAATGGTCAGACTCACTCATCGTAATGATGAATTTATGGGGGAACGAATGGTTAACGTACCGGCAAGAGTGGAATTCACCTCATCGGACGGTTGGCGGATTCAAGGCTGGCTAGCGATGCCTGATTTAACGAAAGATGCAGATTGGACTGAAGCTACGGGTGCAACGGCTCCATCGTCCGGAATTCAGATTGAAGATGAACTGCAATCTGATCGTAAGTTACCTTTGATTTTACAGATTCATGGTGGACCTCATGCGATGTATACCGGAGCATTCAGTCATGAGATGCAGACACTTCTCGCAGAAGGTTATGCTGTATTATGGGTTAATCCTAGAGGTAGCATAGGTTATGGCCAGGAGTTCGCCAGAGCTTGTCGTGGAGACTTCGCTGGCGGTGATTATCGGGATCTGATGGAAGCGGTAGACGAAGTGTTAGCTGCACATCCGATCATAGATGAATCACGTTTGGGTGTTGCTGGCGGTAGTTATGGCGGGGTCATGACCAACTGGATTGTCGCTCACTCAAACCGTTTCAAAGCAGCAGTGACACAACGCTGTATCTCCAACTGGTTATCCATGTACGGCACAAGCGACATCGGGATTTCTTACGTGGAGGGTGTTATTGGGGGGAATCCTGCGGAGAATGCTGCATATCTCTGGTCTCGATCGCCGCTTGCTCATGCGCACAACATCAAAACTCCGTTGCTTATCATGCACGGGGAACAGGATTATCGAACACCGATAGCTCAGGCGGAGGAATTGTACACGACATTGAAGCGTTATGGAAAAACAACCAAGCTGATCCGCTACCCGGGTTCTAATCATTCACTGCTCAAAAGTGGCAAACCTTCTCTTCGAGTCGATAGCTTCGAACAGGTGAATGCCTGGTTTAACGAGTACTTGTAGCTCATCAAATGCAGAATGAATTCGGGAGTTAGCCTTTCAGCGAATCTTTTTATAGAATGAACACCTAATATAGAGAAGCCAAAAAACCGCAATTGATGCGGTTTTTTTTTTGCTTTATGCAGAAATAGTTGAATTCAGTTCTTGAATGATATATATTTTGATTAAATGATAGTATTTACTATCAAAAAATGGAGGCGATTCATATGATGAATCATCAAACGTTAGGTCAGATCCAAATATCCGATGAAGTCATCTCTAAAATGGTCGGTAAAATAACAGGTGCTACCCGTGAAATTTCTTCCATGTCGGCTGGATTGGTTGAAAGTATTGGCAAAATATGGAGCGGTCGTAGCGGGCATAACGGTATTGTCATTCGCAGAGTAGACAATAGCGTGGAGATTAACGTGAAAATCATTGTTCATTACGGTAGTAAAGTACACGAGGTTTGCAGAGAGTTACAGCAAAAGGTCATTGACCAGGTTGAACATCTTACTGGGATATCCATTCAAGCGGTGAACGTTTTTGTAGATGGCATGACATCCGAAGCATATCCGTCCAAATCTTAAGATCGAAGAGAAGAGAGCTTACTAAGCATACATGAGGAGTGATCACCATGAGCCAAATATCTATTTATAAAGCAAATCCGCAAACCGCCGTCGGAGGAAAACTAACGGAGATGGCGCTTGATTACATGAAATATTCATTGGCGGGTTCCAGGGAGCCCGCAGTTATAGATAAGACCTTCCAGAAGCTCTGGAAGTCCCGAAATAATCGGTTTAGTCACGAGTACGCTTACGAAGCGGTTCGGGAGGGGAAAACACTCGGCATGATCATGTGTTATCCAACGACACTGATGAATAAGCTGGCATGGCCGACGTTTTCACAGCTGTTTGACATACACAAATGGAAGCTGATCGGATACAACCTGCGTAACTGGAAGGAGTTTTATACGATGGTGACGTTAAAAGAGGCAGAGAACGATGAATATCACATCGGAATTATTGCCGCTCTACCAGAAAGCAGGGGGCTTGGGATCGGGACAGAATTGATCCGTCATGCGGAGAAACAGGCGCTTCTGCAAGGATTTGCAAAGTCTTCCTTAACCGTCAAACAGGAGAATGCAGGTGCCATCAAGCTCTATGAACGTCTGGGGTACAACAAAGTGGGAGTGATTAGTAAACCTGCTGTATCCATGTATCGAATGTCGAAAGCACTTCACTGAATGAAGTGATCTCATATGGTATAGTAGAATGAGTTGTTATTTAAAATGACTACGACGTTAACACGATACCAAATGAGGTGTAATCCATGTATCAATATAAGGATCAGGAATATGAGGGCGTTCACTTTGAGGGGCGGGATTTGCGTTACGGCGAGCTAATTAGCTGTGTGTTCAAGCATTGCACGTTCATGAATGCCTCCATGGAAGAAGTCGAAACAAGCCATTGCCGTTTTATTGAATGTGATTTCAAAGGGGCATCCATGAATGGTTCCATACATACGGAGTCTGCATTTGAGAATTGCCTGTTTGGGGGTGCCAACCTGTTTGCTTCCAAATTTACAGCTTGCAAGATGACGGGATCGGATTTTTCCGGTGCCCAGATGGACGGCATTACACTTGTCAAAGGAGATTGGTCTTATACCAATCTGAGATATACGCGACTTGGGAGACAGGATTTGCGAGGGATTCGTTTTTTTGAAGCGGATCTGGCTGAATCCGATTTAAGCAAAGCGGATTTGCGTGATTGTGACCTCACGAGAGTATCCATGAGTAAGGTAAAGCTACAGGGTGCGGATTTGCGGGGGGCAATCTTGGATGGCATTGATCTGAAATCACTAGATTTAAAGGGTGTACGTATGGATCGCGAACAGGCGGTTCTGATTGCACGCTCCTATGGAGCGAAAGTAGACTAGCTTGACCTCTGATTTGAAATGGACATCATCACTTTTGACTAATCAGAAAAAGAACCAAAGTCACGTACCTATGACCAAAATAAAAAGTAATAGTCTATTCGTTCCGAGGTGCCGTTAGAGATGAAAAATGAGAAGTTAACATTTAAGCAAAATCGAATGCTTGCCATTCTGGATGAAGCCACAAAATTACTGATCGAGAAGCCCAATGCGTCGATGAACGACATTGCTGAAGCCGCGAACATCGGAATTGCCACATTACATCGATATGTGGAGAGCCGTGAGCAACTGATGATTCACTTGGCGATGCGTGCAATTGATGTTGTTAACGAGACGTTGCAACACGTCAAGCTCGATGAGGAGCGGGTTGAACACTATATCCCGGAGCTGATTGAAGCGCTAATTCCACTTGGGGATAAGATATATTTTCTGGCTCACGATGCAACCGTCAATTATAATGCCGAGATTGAAGGGGCCGATCAGAAGCTGAGACAACCGGTGCTTCATGCCATTGGTATACTTCAAGAAAAAGGCTTTTTTCGTTCGGATGTGGACAAAACGTGGATTGTAGATGTTCTGTATTCAATTCTTTTCTTGACGTGGCAACAAGTGATCCATGGCAATATCGCCAGAAATGCTGCGCCTGCACTTGTTGTGGACACGTTCTATCACGGTTTTGTTACGAGATGAGCTGAAAAAGAAGCAGGATATCAAGCATTTTTACGTTGTTGCTTCTATGGAGTGTTAAACAAGTGCACAGCAAAAGCCGCAGATGAAACTGCGGCTTTTTATATTTCGACCTATGGCTATCTGTGGCTATGTTCTATAGAGGTGTTCCACTTAATTTTACAGTGCAATCTTTGCTTTTAATTGTTCAGATGCTGGCATGAGAGGCAGGCGCAGCTGTGCAGAAGCGATAATGCCTTGCTGCGCAAGCAGATGTTTCAGCATGGCAGGCGCAGGCTCTTCGAAGAGATTCTTAATGAACGGAAGCAACTGCGTATAGAGACGGTAGGCATCTTCTTTTTCATCAGCCACAAAACGGTTATACACTTCCAGGAACCGCTCTGGATTAATACTAGCCGATGCCATCATGCCGCCGGCTGCACCTCTCGTTAACATATCGAAGAAGAAGGTATCATCTCCACACAAAATGGGCTTCGAGCCGCAACGTACCAGTTCGGTCATAAGATCGAGGTTATTTGTGCTATCCTTAAGACCAATAACACCATCGATGTTCATAATTTTTTTCATCATATCTATGGAAACTCTAACCCCTGTACGGGCTGGAATTTCGTATACCATCACGGGTATGCCCACGCTGGCTGCCATGCGGAA
Organism: Paenibacillus polysaccharolyticus; assembly: GCF_900102085.1. Classification (GTDB taxonomy): domain Bacteria; phylum Bacillota; class Bacilli; order Paenibacillales; family Paenibacillaceae; genus Paenibacillus; species Paenibacillus polysaccharolyticus. The sequence goes on from NZ_FMVM01000002.1 coordinate 11,956, forward strand.
GTGCTCGTAAATGCCCTCTTCCGTGGGTCTGTTATAGTATGGAGTAACGACAAGAACAGCATCGGCTCCGAGTGCGGCAGCTTTCTTGGTTCTTGCCACCGTTGAAGCGGTATCATTGGTTCCAGTTCCAACCATAATGGGTACGGAGGAGTTGATGCTGCTCAGAGTTTCCTTCGCGGCCTTCACAAGCTGTTCTACTTCATCCCATGTCACGGTAGGTGACTCTCCAGTCGTACCATTAATCACCAAGCCATGAATGCCACTGTTAGCCATAACTTTGATGTAGTTTTGGAACGAAGGAAGATCAAGTTCGCGTTCTTTGGTAAAAGGTGTGATTACAGGTATATAAATACCTTGAATCTGTTGTTCGGTTAACATCGTATTACCCCCAAATGTATGTTGGAATTCCATTTCATTCACTTTACCATGGGAAAAGGTATCATAGTTAGCTATAATAGATGATAGGTGTTATCAATAATTTCGATGATGTGAGGGAATAAATGATGGATTTGAATTATTTTCAAACCTTTCGTGAGGTGGCATTGAGGCAGAGCTTTACCAAAGCGGCCGAAGAGCTTGGTTACGCCCAGTCAAGTGTGACAACCCAGATTCAAAAGCTGGAGAAAATTTATCAGGTCAAACTATTCGAACGTTTTAATAACAATAAAATCCGGCTTACTTCGGCTGGAGAAGAGCTGTTTAAGTTGTCTGGACAGCTTCTGGAGATATTTGAACATTCTCAGGAGAAGCTGACCAAACAGGGCGGCGGATCACTTACCATTGCTACGATGGACTCGCTTGCTTCTTATTATCTGCCGGTGCCCATTCAAACGACACGTAAACAATATCCCGAGCTAGGCATTCGGCTACAGACCGATCGGGAAGATCTGATTCTACAAAAAGTCAGAGAAGGGGAGGCAGACGTGGGTCTTATTCTGGCCAATGCTTCACCGGAATCCGGATTACAATGGATTACGATTCGCGAGGAACCGCTGGTGCTTATCGTGAATTCAGACCATCCACTTACAGCTAAATCCGAGGTAACATTGAGTGATTTAGCCGATGAAGAATGGATCATGCCGGAGGATTCGTGCAATTACAGGCAGTTGCTGGAGAAAGTGCTTAGAACCAACGCTATTCCCTACAAAGTGGGACTTGAGCTGGGAAGTCCTGAGGCCATTAAACGAAGTATTATGGCTGGGCCGGGCATCTCGCTTTTACCTCGTATGATTGCCATGGATGAGATCCAACGACAGAAGCTCTCGGTATTACCACTGGTTCATACGGACTTTACACTGGAAATTCAGCTTGTTATTCATGCCCGCAAATGGATATCGCATGCACTGCAACAATTCATCACGAATCTGGGTGCCAAAGAGTCCGATTGGTTGCCTGCAAAGGCATAAAGTTAAGCAATTATTGGCGTATTTAATAAATGAAGAGCAACTTCTAAAAACTCTTGATCGGTTTCTCGCATTAGATGCGAGGGGCCCATCGAGAGTTTTTTTGATTTATGAAGAGATTCAGATATTGATAGTGTTCAGAATTTAAGATTTAAAACTTCCAAAAAATGATATAAATTTCTATTAGATTCAAATCATTACCAAATTAAGACAAAGTTAGAGTGGAGGAGGACGACAGAGAACAAGTAGTTATATCTTGCACATATTCATAATCTTAACCAACGGGTTCCAACAAAATTAACTTCATGAGGAGGAATTATATGCTTTACACGATTATTGTACCGGTCAATCAGGACTATAACATTCTGAACCTGTTTACAGACTCGCTGCTTCGAACAGTCGTCCCATCAACACAAATTATTTTTATCAACGATGGATCTGGCTCTGTCGTCTTCCAGCACCTGGATAAACTCAAACAAGAGGTTGGAGAAGGTGTGACCATTGATATTCTTCAGCATGACTTTCCGCTTGGCTGCGCCGTATCCATTAACAGCGCCCTGAATCTTGCTAAGGGAGAATATATCTTTTTCCTCGACTCCGACACGATATTGCAGCCTCATTGGCAAACGATGATGAAGGAGACACTCGACACGGATATTACGATCGGTATGATCGGAGGCGTACTGTTGTATCCGCAGACTGGCGGTGTGCAGCATTGTGGTATCGCCTTTGCTGTCTCGATTGGACGCCATCTTTTTCTGAACGCATCCCCGGATGATATCCCGAAGGAGACATTCTCCGTGCAGCTTGTTGTATTTGCGATGTTTGGCATGAAACGGGAAGTTTATGAGACGATTGGCGGCCTGGATGAAAAGTTTTTCAACGGATATGAAGATTTTGATTATCAGATGCGCGCCAGAGAAGCGGGTTATGATACGGTTATTAATCCTAACATTCAAGCCTATCACTGGGAACGAAGCAGCGGTATTCATCGCAATTTTAACCGCAAGAACAATCTGGCACGATTTTGGAAAAAGTGGGGAAGTCAGATCGAAGCCGATGTATGGCCCTTCGTATTCAGTCATCTAAAGGAGCAATTGCATCATCAACGCGAATATGAGCATCTGCCAATGATCGGTATAGATCTTGCCGAGGTTCGAAGTGATGCGGACACGTTCTGGAGCAAGCTTGACGAGGCAGGTATCGCGCCCCTTGCCGACGTGCGAGACTACTCCAACCGCTTTAACTCAAATGGAGCCATATGGCTACCCCAAGTATTAGGCAAGGAGTTAATTCATAGCGAAAATCGGTTGCTGTTTCTGGTGGACAACTTCACTCGATTGTTGGAGAACCGCTATTGGATCGAAATGAGGCATGCACATAGAGCCAAGGATCTAATTATTGACCTCTACGGTAACGTAATTACGATGGATCGCATCTATGATGGATGTTGGCCGGGCACGAAAGTGCGATAACTTAATCATTCAGGTTGTGATACACCACTATTAAGCCATAGGGAGGTACTTCAAAGTGAGCGATGAAAAAAGCACGCTGGATCGTGCCGCAAGATTTACTCAAAATCTGGAGTGGCTGCAGAAGGTTGAAAAGGTTATTCCGAGCGGGTGCAGTACACTAGCCAAAGCGCCAGAACGCTTATTTCCGGGACATACTCCGGTCTGCTGTGCGGAAGCATATCATTCCCGATTCACGGATATTGACGGTAATGAATGGCTGGATTGTGAGATGGCCATGGGCACGGTTCCTTGGGGGCATGCCAGACGAGAAATTCAGCTTACGGTCATTCATCAGTTAAAAAAAGGGACAGGCTTTTCACTTCCAGCGGATATTGAACTGGAGTGTGCCGAGTTAATTCTGGAGCGGTTCGAGGGACGTTATCCATCCCTGCGCTTCACCAAGAGCGGTGCAGACGCAGTAAGTGGAGCGGTGCGGCTGGCCCGTGCGGGAAGTGGTAAAAGCAAGGTCATTGCAACAGCTTACCACGGGTGGCATGATTGGTCCGCATATGGTTATTACGGCAGTCAGACCAAAGAACGCGGCATTCCGGTGGATATTGAGCGTTCCACGATTTGGGTGAATAAGGCTTCCTATACTAACATTCGGGAACACACTTCATCTATGGATGATATCGCTTGTATTGTCTTGTGCCCCAACGAGTGGAATAAAGAAGAACTGGAGAAGGTAGTGAATTTATGCCGCACTCTGGACATCATTATTATCTTCGACGAGGTTACTTCGGGAATACGAATGGGCAAACAGGCGACTGCAGGAGAGTATGACATCTGGCCGGACTTGCTCTGCATTTCCAAGGGCATGGCCAACGGACTTCCGCTTGCGGCAGTAATGGGGCCAGAGCATCTCATGTCCCTTGCAGGACAGGTGAGATTCAGCAATGCGCATTCCAGCGAGACCACAGCACTTGCGGCGGCTATTGCTTGCGAAAGGTTAATTAAAAATGCCAAAGTCTGGCCCACTTGGCGTGAACCCGCTACACGGATCATGAAACGACTGGAATCGGAACTTGTGCTGCTTGGTCTTACGGAACAATTAGCCTTAAAGGGAACCTACGCGAGCTTTTACATTCAGTCCCTAGATGAGCAAAATTTTCAGACGGACCCGTTCCGCGAATTTATGGTGAAGAAGATGGCTCATTACGGCATTTTCACCAAAGGTTACTTTATTTTCTCGGATACGCATACGCGGGAGGAATTGATTTGGGTGGAGGATGCACTGCTTCAGATCTTGTCGGACTGGAAAGAAATGCAGAAGCTTGAACATCTGAAATATGCCAATCTGTAAGGAAAGTAACACGAAAATTTATGATATGACCAGGAGGATATCTCATGAAAGCACTCGTATATCAAGATTTGAAACAGGTGGAGCTACAAGAGATTGAGGAGCCCGTCATTCAAAGACCGAATCAGGTCAAAGTGAAAATCTATGGATCAGGGATCTGTGGAACAGATTTGAACATTGTTAAAGGTAAAGTCCCGGCAAACAAAGGAACCGTTATCGGTCACGAGGGCGTAGGAACTGTGGTCGAGGTGGGAGATGAAGTAAGGGGTATTCGCGTAGGAGATCGGGTTCTCGTGGACCCGACGCAATCTTGCGGACACTGCTCGTATTGCCGTGAAGGCTTGTTCATTTACTGTGAAAATTTCGATGACTACCAAGTAGGAATGACCACACACGGAACGTTTGCCGAATACTTTGTGGGAGATGAAAAATATATCTATCCGATTCCCGATTCCATGAGCTGGGAAGCGGCCATGATGATTGAACCTCTGGGTTGTGTGTTGCAAACATTCATGAAAGCAGGCGTGAAGCCAAGTGATTCTGTACTCGTGCTGGGGTCAGGCGCCATTGGTTCGCTGTGTCAGCTGGTGAGCAAACGACTGGCAAGACTTACGGTGGGTACTGAGATTGATCCTTATCGCAAACAATTCGCAGAAGGGGTCGCTGATTATGTCTACTATCCGCAGGATCTAACACTGGACAAAGTATATGAGATCAACAATAACAAAAAGTTTGATATCGTTGTCGATGCTGTAGGGAATCAGCTTCATGTCGGGTTTGAGATGATTGCTAAAGGCGGCCGGATCATTCCGATGGGGTATGACGACAGTTACGAAGTGACTTTTAAATCAACCCATGTCATTAACGATGGACTCAGTATTATTGGTGCGGTAGCTGTACACTCCATGATCAGCACGGCGTTGAAATTCGCGCAAAGCATTCCTGAGCTAGGGCAGATGGTAACAGCCAAAGAATTTTTGACGGACTATGAGCAGGCTTTCAATGGCACCATCGGTTATGACCTGCGAAGCGGGGAGAAGTTGCCGATGAATTCGGTGAAGACCGCATTGATTCTGTAATAATGTAGAGCAGAGAGAAAGAAGGGATATGGAGTGAAGCTGCTTCGGGATTTGCCGAGAAATCCGCGGTATTCCATTTTACTAGAACCGGTGTGGGCCATTCCGGGAACGATTGTTTTGTTTTACGCTCCTTTGTATATGAAAGAGGCCGGTTTGTCCGACATTGAGATAGGCATCATTAATTCGGTGAATCTGTATTTTGCCTTCATTTTTCAACTATTTGCAGGGTCAGTGACTAATAAGCTGGGACGTAAACGAACGACACTGATCTTTGATTTACTCGCCTGGAGTGTACCCATGTTCATCTGGGCATTTTCACAAAATTTCTGGCTGTTTCTCATGGCTTATTTGCTTAATGCGACATCAAAGTTTGTCACGGTGTCTTTCAATTGTCTGATCATTGAAGACGTAGAAGAACATAAACGATCCAAGGTGTTCGCCATGCTGAATATGATTATTACCGGTGCGGGAGTGCTTACACCGATTGCGGGAGTTGTGATTGCAGACTTTGGCATCGCGCCTACGCTAGCAAGCATTTATTTTGTGGGCGGGCTGCTGATGACAGCGATGTTTTTTATTCGTAATCGCTACACGGAAGAGACTGAGGTTGGCAAGGAATTGATGGGCATACACAGCAAAACGCATGTATTTCGCAGCCTCGTCACCAGCCTTCGTCTGTTTGGAAGGTCGTTCTACAAGCGCAGGTTATTTCCGATCATTTTAATTACTGTATTGTCTAATCTGGTTCTGCAGTTAAATTTCTTTCAGGTCATCTATTTTAAGGAGCAGTTAAGCTTTGGTGATCGAGTGATCTCATTTGTTCCCGTCGTGACAGCGGTTACCGTCATGCTGCTCTATCTGGTTATTCTTCCGCGCTTGAAGCAGAGATCGGAAGAGAAGTATGTTAGCTTCTCCATTGTGCTCAGTACCGCGGGTGCTGTGTTATTTCTTCTGATTCCGGCCGGTAATATAGCGATGCTGTTCCTTACCCTTATTGTACTTGCTGCCGGGAACTTCATTCTGCAAACGTACCGTGATTCATTACTGATGAACCGACTGGGCACACATGAGAAGGCGGACATGTTCTCGGCTGTACAGACGGTTATGACGTTAACAGCAATACCTTCCGGGTATCTAACCGGGTTGCTGTATCATTATCATCCGGTCCTTCTGTTCGGCGTTATTCTTGCACTGTATATTTTCTTGATGATTATTATGTTGTTTTTACATGATCCACCGCAACGCCCCCAAGTGATGGGATCTTACAAAAATATGTAGAAGAAGGGCTTTTCTGTATGTTGCCGAATATATAAAACGGTAAAATGCAGTTAATATATATTTTGAGCTATTCATTTACACTTGAACGGAGAGGACAGAAAAAACCTGAAAAAGTGGAACGGTCGCCTTTATCACGGGATTTTAACTTTATTAATAGTAAACAAAAAAATCTGGGGATAACAGCGATTGTAAGGTTATTCTGTCATCGGAGTGGCTTGTGTAAAGTCTTAGTTCAATTTATATAGCACAATCCTTGGGAGGTTTTGAATGATGAATGTAATGACAACGGAAGCAAGGGAGAAAATGAGCTGGATCAATGAGCCGCACAACTGGTCATATACGGATCAAGGTGGACTGATCATAGAGGCACAAGCCGACTCGGATTTTTTCCAAGACCCGGCAGGCAAGCATATTCGAGCGACCGCACCGTTCTTGTCGATGTCCGTGGCTGGTGATTTCGAAATGACTGCACAGCTGACGGTAGAGATGAAGCATCAATATGATTCCGGTTGTTTGATGGTGATGGTCGACGAACGTAACTGGTGCAAACTGTGTTTTGAATATGATGGTAAGGCCGCAACGATCGTATCTGTTGTTACACGCGATGGTTCATCCGATGATTGTAACTCGACAGAGGTGCCTGTGTCAGATCCTTACCTGCGTATACGAAAAGTGGAGGGATGTCTGTCCTTCTTTTACTCTCCCGATGGGGAAGAATGGAAGTTAATTCGATACTTTGGCATGCCGATGGATGGAGAGCTTCGAGCTGGAGTTGTTGCTCAGTCACCGACCGGCACGGGTTGCACTTGTCACTTTTTATCCGTAAGCATGACCCAGCCGGATTTGACTGCACGCTTCTGATCCGTTTCTCCAGCGATGGCTGAGAGAGAGGAATAGAACAATGGTACAGAAGTTAAAAGCATTTATATTTGATTTTGACGGCCTGATTGTCGATACAGAAACGCCTTGGTATTATGCTTTTCGTGATATTTATGAAGAGCATGGTGTGGAGCTGGGACTTGAGCTTTGGTCTAAAAACGTAGGCACCTCCTTCGAGGAATTTCATCCGTATCGATATCTGGAGCAGATGTTGCAAAAAGAGATCAATCATGAGCAAGTCCGCTTGCTCTCTGAACAGAAGTACGAAGCATATTTGGGACAAGCAGGCATACTCCCGGGCGTACTTGAATTGCTGGACGCTGCTCGGGAGAAGGGAATTCGGCTTGCGGTTGCTTCGAGCTCCACTCGTGATTGGGTACACGGGTACTTGCAAAAGCTTGGGTTGTTTGATTATTTTGAAGTCATTCATACCTCGGATGATGTGAAGCGAGTGAAGCCTGACCCGGAGCTGTACCTGCTGACGCTGCAGAAACTTGGTGTGGAGGCAGATGAGGCGATTGTTTTTGAGGATTCTCCCAATGGACTAAAGGCAGCAAATGCCGCAGGTATCCGTTGTTATATCGTGCCGAACGAGGTAACACGTGGTTTGGAATTCACCATGCATGAACGGAGGTTATCCTCGCTGGCCGAGATGAAGATATGATTTTTTATCTCTGAAACTTTTTGCGCAGTTCAATGGGTGAGATGCCTTCATATTTTTTGAACACGGAACCGAAATAACTGGCACTGTTAAAACCGACGGCTTTTGCAATCTCATGTGCGGTGATATCCTCTTGCTGCACAAGCATCTCCTTGGCCTTAAGCAAGCGATAGCGAACCAGGTAATCGAGTGGAGTCATATGGAACTCTTTTTTAAAGATGCGGTTCAGATGTTGCTCGGTCACATTCATCTGATCCGCGAGTAGGGAGAGGGAGAGATCTTGTTGATAGTTTTCTTTGATAAAAGCAACAAGCTCTGTCAGACGCAGCCGAGCCTCAGAGCGCTCAACCTTGCTGTAGCGTTCACTCTCAATGGTTAAACGAACCAAAAGAGTATAGAGCAGTGTAGAACCATGCCAGATATAATCCTTGTGACGGGACTGTAGCGCCAGTGTGATCTCACGTAACAGGAGGCCAAGTATGCCTTCCGGTTTGAAGGCGCTCAGTTCCCCGATCTGCAAGGAGTGCAGGAAACGCGGCAAAATGTAGCCATTAAACGACAAACAATCAAACTGTAATGTGTTACTTGAATTGTTATAACGGTAGGGAACTTCAGGAAACATGATAAGCGCTGTTCCTTTCCGAACAGAAAGCTCGAGATTTTTGGCAGCGATTCTCCCTGTTCCGCCGATGCATTGTACAATGGTGTAATCCCGTGAATGGTCGCTCCAATCCATTAATTCATTAACGGTCAGCCGGTTTTGCCCAGTAATCATGAGAGGCATATCGGGCACTAGCAGATTTCCCATGTTAGGTTTCAGCATCGTTGAATAATTCCTCTTTTCGTTAAAAGGTCTTGTGCAGGTAGCATGATTAGACATGAAAGAAACCTGAATAGAATTATATTACATAAATGTAATTATTTTAAATGTGTCAACATCTTAGCTTTGTATTTTACCGAAAACGGTATCCGCGGTATCCAGGTGCCACAGCTTGCCAACAGAATGGCAAAAAGGGTACGCTATATAGATGAATGGACGAAGGAAAGGAATACTCGTATGAAAAAAGTCATCGTAGTCGGAGCGGGAATACTAGGAGCATCAACAGCGTATCATTTAGCAAAATCAGGAGCAGAAGTGCTTCTTATCGATCGGAAAGATGCAGGGCAGGCCACGGATGCGGCTGCTGGTATCATCTGTCCTTGGTTGTCTCAGCGTCGGAATCAGGATTGGTATCAGCTAGCCAAGGCAGGTGCTCGTTATTACCCTGAGCTTATAACTGAATTAGAACGTACCGGGGAAACCGAGACGGGGTATGCGCAGACAGGCGCACTCAGCATACATACGGATCAGGAGAAGATTAACAAAATGGCGGAGCGTGCCAAGTTGCGCAGAGAAGATGCGCCTGAGATTGGTACAATCACATGTCTGGATGAAAATGAAACCCGTGAACGGTTCCCTTTACTTGGGGGAGGTTATTCATCTGTACACATCAGCGGTGCTGCGCGTGTGGATGGAAGAGCGCTGCGTGATGCATTGATCCGCTCTGCACAGCGGCACGGCGCTCGTCTGATTGAGGGAGAAGCCAGAGTGCTCTATGAGAATGAGCAAGTAACTGGTGTTGAAGTGCAATCGAAGCATTATGTCGCGGATCGTGTGGTTGTGTGTGCAGGTGCGTGGGCGAATGAGTTAATGAAACCACTGGGGATTCTTTTTAACGTCCATTATCAGAAGGGTCAGATTGTGCATTTGCGTACTTCTAATCAGCAAAATACAGAAGAGTGGCCTGTCATTATACCGCCTACTGATCAGTATTTACTTGCGTTTGCAGATCAGAAAATAGTTATTGGCGCCACACATGAAAATGATGTTCACGGTTACGATACACGAATTACTGCTGGAGGCATGCAAGAAGTGTTGAACAAAGGACTAGAACTGGCACCTGAGCTTGCAAACAGCACACTTGATGAGGTTCGTATAGGTTTTCGCCCATTCACCCCAGGATTTTTGCCTGTTATGGGACATGTCCCGGGATGGTCAGGTCTGATCACAGCTAATGGATTGGGTGCTTCTGGTCTAACCATGGGGCCTTATATTGGTAGTCAGCTTGCCAAATTGGCGTTAGACATGGCACCGGATATCAATATAGATGTGTATGATGTAAGTAAAGCGATCGAGTCGAACGCAGAATAACAGCTACATGAATGAGGTGAGCAAATGACGTATTCACAGCGTTTATCCGGCGGAGCAAGCCTGTCGGAAGTATTGTATCTGGAACAGCAGATTGATCAAATAAAAGAAGAACGCGTTGTAGCTGTTGAAAAACTTAAGCAGTATGAGCAAGTCGCAGAGAACGAGCAGACAAAGGATTCTCAGAAACAGATTGCTGACGCGAAAGAACATCTGAATATGATGTCAACTTGGCTTGAAGAGCTGGAGAATACATTGGATGAACTAGTGGATTAGGTTGTTTTCAGATGACTTGAACTGAACTTCTAAGGAGTAACTTGAGATGAAATATGAGGCGGAACGAATTTATATCAGAGCTTGGACGTTAGAAGATGCTACGTTGCTTCAGGAGTTTCAAATGGGCAATAGAGAAGAAATAGAGAGGACTTCGGCTGGTCATCGAGATGAAGCATTTTATAGTCTGGATGGACAGACCCGTCTGATTGAGACATGGCTTGAGCTGAGAAAAGAAGGAAAACGACATTCTTTTGGCATTTTTCTTAAAGATACCGATGAACTGGTGGGCGAAATCTCATTATTTCAAATTGAATTGAATGGTGCGGCAAAATGGGTCATTGGTTATGCAACAGATCGGCAACATCACGGTAAAGGGTATATGAGCGAGGCGTTGAAACGTGTGCTTCAATATGCCAAACATGAGATGAGCATTACACATGTTGAAGCTGGTGCTGTTCCAGACAACATAGGCTCCATTCGTGTGCTTTTGAAAGCAGGCTTCCAGGAAAGTGGCACACACGATGTACCCATTCAAGGGGTGATGAAAAAACATACGATGTTCACGATATCTCTGACGGATGTGGAATAAGCAAAGAGGATCAAATGAGATTGCAAAGATTGAGGATTCACTAAATTAACGAACTGGCGATATAAATGCATAACAATTCGTATAATGTTGCCGAAGGAGAAGCATATGGCTACCATATTAGTTGCAGACGATGATGCGAATATTCGTGAGCTGGTCTGCTTGTTTTTGCGAAATGACGGATTCGACACCGTAGAGGCTGTGGACGGCCATCAGGCGCTCACGTTATACAAGGAACGTCACATTGATCTGGTGGTGCTGGATATTATGATGCCAGTGATGGACGGGTGGGCGTTGTGCAGAGAATTGAGACAGTTGAACGCAGACCTACCCTTACTTATGTTGACAGCTAGAGGTGAGACATGGGAAAAGGTGAAAGGTTTCGAACTAGGAACAGATGATTATTTAACGAAACCATTTGACCCGTTGGAGTTAACTGTACGTGTGAAAGCTCTGCTAAAACGGTACAAGATTGGCTCCACTCATATGATTCAATTTGGAGACGTCACACTGGATCGTCAAAGTTACAAAGTTATCCTGGGTACAGAGTCGTTAACTTTGCCACTCAAGGAATTTGAATTGTTATACAAGCTGGCCGGAACACCGGGGCAGGTATATACAAGAGAGCAATTGATCGATCAAATCTGGGGGCTGGATTACACAGGGGATGATCGGACAGTGGACGTACATATCAAACGTTTGCGTGAACGGTTTGCGACGACGCCTGATTTTCAGATTGAAACGGTTCGTGGTTTAGGATATCGGTTAGAGGTCAAGCATGATTAAGTCTTTGTATATCCGGGTTGTTGTGACTTTTCTCATTTCTGTGATTGCCGGGACCGTGATTGCTTTCCTCTTGTCCACCTGGATTTTTGAAGATCAACTCAATGAGAATTCACATATCAACATACGCAATTTCGGTCAGGATGTTGTACAGATATACAAAACGCTGCCACTCTCCGAAGCGGATGCATTCGTCAACAACATGAAGCAGCTCGATTTGTACTATATTCGGATGTATGAGCCGTCAGGACAATTCCAAACGTACGGAAAGGCTATAGATCATAAACCTATTTCAGTTACGGAAGAGCAGCTTCAGAAAGTACTGGGAGGAGCCGTAGTGGAGGCGACTCCGAATGGTCTTGGTACAGTTCTACTGGGATTGCCAGTCCAGACTGCTGGCGGGACTCGAGCTATGTTTCTGGAGACGCTGTCGCCGCCTGCTGCCGCTGCTGTGATTCAATGGGGTACAATCTTTGCCACCTCATCTCTGGCCGCCGGAAGTCTGATCATTCTGATTGCTTCCATGTTTTTGGTTAGACCCATCAAAAAATTAACCCAGGCAACCAAACGTATCGCAGCAGGTGATTTCAATGTAAAACTGAATATTAAGCAATCTAGTGAACTGGGCACGCTCGCTCGTAGTTTCGAAGATATGATGAAGGATCTACAGCAACTGGAGCAGATGAGAAGAGAGTTTGTAGCCAACGTCTCACACGAGGTACAATCACCGCTTACTTCCATATCAGGGTATGCCCAAGCATTGAAAAATGTAGAGTTACCAGATCAGGAACGAGGACGGTATCTCGATATTATCATTTCAGAGGCGAAACGCATGTCTAAAATGAGTGATAATTTGCTTAAGCTCAGTATGCTGGAATCACAATCTCATCAGTTGCAACTCGCCACGCGTGATCTTGATGAACAGATCCGAAGGGTTATCGTTGCATTACAGCCCCAATGGTCCGCTCGGGATATTCGTTTTGAGCTGGATTTACAGAAGGTTCAAGTCATCGCAGATCACGATCAGTTGAATCAGGTATGGACGAATATTCTCAGCAATGCGATTAAGTTTTCAGAGAATAAAGGCGCAATTCACGTCAGGATGGAACGGGATGTTAGGACTGTAACAGCATATATAACGGATGAGGGAATTGGTATTCCTCTCGAAGATCAAAAGCGTGTATTTGAGCGCTTCTTCAAGGCCGATCGTTCCCATAGTCGGAAATATGATGGTAGCGGGATGGGGCTTGCGATCGTGAAACAGATTATTTCGTTACATAAAGGGGATATCGCGGTGGAGAGTAAAATGGGCCAAGGAACAACATTTATAGTAAGCTTGCCAATTAGTCCACCGACGGCAGGATAGTCAAGTATGCTGGGTGATTTCTCTTAAGGTCATTCAATGCTCCCATTCTACCTTTGCTACGTTCATGTACAAGTTCGCTTGTATGTGACGTAGCTTTTTTGGTTTGTTCATGTTCCGTTCATATAGACTTCATGAAGAGTACATCTGAATCAATTAAGCTTGTTTCATATCGAGAGGTGAAGGTCTGACCACAGAACAGGAGGAGATGTGAATGATAACCCAAGATATCAAGATCAACAAGGGCATGATCAAAAAAATAGTTAAGAAACGGACTTCAATTGTTGCGTTGAGTCTGGTGATAATCATGTTAACACCAGGTACTATTATGGCTGCACCTTCTGTCACTAAGAGCAATGACCTGATGTATGAGACTACCAAGAAAACAGTGGTGGAGAAGGCTAGCCTACTTACCGAAACATACGGGGTAACCAGTGTGCAATATGCACTGATGGATCAAGGAGAGATTGTTGTTTCCGGGCAGACAGGCAAAAATGACTCAAAAGGGGAAGTTCCACTCACCTCCGATACCATCTACGGCATAGGGTCGACTAGTAAAATGTTTCTGACAGCTTCTGTAATGAAGCTGGTTGATGAAGGCAAGGTCAATCTGGATAAACCAGTGACGAGTTATATTCCAGAATTTAAGATGGAAGATCAACGTTATAAACAGATTACACCACGCATGTTATTAAATCACTCGGCAGGTCTTTTGGGCACTTCAAGCCACAATGCAACCCTGTACGGGGATAATGATACGCTCTCACATGATACGTTCTTGGATCAACTAGCAACGCAGCATCTAAAGGCAGAGCCAGGTGCATATTCGGTATATTCTAACGATGCGTTTACATTAGCTGAACTTCTGGTTGAGAGAGTCAGTGGGTTGAGCTTTACGGCATATATACACAAACATTTTACAGAGCCCTTGAAAATGGAGCATACGAAAACACCACAGGATGTGGTTAACCCGGCAAATATGGCGGGAATCTATTCACCGCTATATAAAGGTCAGCTCCCTCAAGAGAATTATAATATCATCGCTACCGGAGGCATATATTCCACCGCTAAGGATCTTGTGAAATTTTCGCAAATTTTCACAGGTGAGGTTGAAGGTATTCTTTCTAGTGAATCAGTACATGCCATGGAGCAAAAAGAATACGAGAGAGGCATGTGGCCAGAAGAGAGTGATTCCTCTATCTCTTATGGATTAGGGTGGGATAGTGTGAACTTGTTCCCATTCAATGATTATGGCATCAAGGCGGTTACAAAAGGTGGAGATACGGTGTCATTCCATTCATCCCTCATCGTGCTTCCAGAGCATAATCTGGCTGCAGCCGTTACTTCTTCAGGAGGTTCGAGCGCAATTGACCAATTGATAGCGAGCGAACTGTTACTTAGCGCACTCGAGACTAAAGGCATCATTCAAGAACGCATACCTGAAAAGTCGTTTGGCATGCCTGTAAAGGCGGATATGCCAAAAGAGATGTCTGAGTATGCGGGAATCTATGGTGGCAACACTTCGGTTATGAAGGTGGATGTAGGTTCTACTGGAGAACTGTCGATAACTCCCCAAATGGTTCCGAATAGTCCTGCGGATCAATATATCTATACGTCGGATGGAACGTTTGTTAATAAGGAAGGCACAAAAAAATTAAAATTTGTTAAAGAGTCAAATGGTCATATCTACTTGTGGTCTCGATCCTATCTGTCCATACCTGGCTTAGGGCAACTTGCTTTCTCGGAATATACGGCACAAAAGCTCGAAAACAATGAATTGCCTAAGGATATTCAGGCGGCATGGGATCAGCGTGATGGGCAGCGGTATTATTTGATGAATGAAAAATATACCTCCACGGCATATCTCCATTCTTCAGCAATCATTCCATTGGATACAGGGAATGGCGTTCCCGGGTATATGATCAACCACAAAATTGTTGGAGCCGACCATGCGGTGAACCAACTCCAGATTCCCGGCATGGCTGGTAGGGATGCGAGGGATATCTACTTTTCCAGTAAAAATGGTATAGAGTATATTCATTTTACAGGCTATGAATACGCCAGTGAAGAGATTGTCCAGACACTTTACAGTGGCAAGCAATCTAAGATAACGATCCAGCCAGAAGGTTATAACAGATGGTTCTCCGTGCCGTCAGCTGCCGTAGGTCAGGTTATGACAGTAAAGATGCCTGCAAATGCCGCCTTTGCTGTATATGATCAGACAGGAGTTTGTGTGAATCATACAGTGGTTAGTGGCAAGAATGAGGTTGTTCTACCTGAAAACGGGCGTATTGTATTCGCGGGTGAGACAGGTTCTCGATTTGAAGTTTCATTGAAAAAATAGAAAGTGTATTCGCACGTATTTACAGAATCAACATGTAAAAAGTCTTCTCTATGATATGGGGGAGGCTTTTTAGCTATCGATCAACGAGAATAGGTTTACATGTTTTGGAAGACTGTATAGAATGGTATACACTGTATAACCGAATATGAATGTGGAGAGTGAGTGTGAATCGAAATGCTTCGTCGTTTTTTTTCGTATTACCGACCGTATAAAAAACTGTTTTTGATCGATTTTGGCTGTGCTGTATTTGCGGGTTTGCTGGAGCTGGCATTTCCGCTTGCGGTTAGTAAATTTATCAATGAACTGCTACCAGGCCAAGACTGGCCGCTGATTTTACTGGCGTGTATCGTGCTGTTATCGATCTATGCACTCAATACGGTATTGAACTACGTTGTTACATACTGGGGGCATATGCTGGGCATCAACATCGAAACGAATATGCGGGAGAAAATGTTCGCTCACCTGCAGAAGCTTTCGTTCCGGTTCTTTGATAATCGCAAAACCGGGCATCTGATCGGTCATCTCACGAATGACCTCAATGATATTGGCGAAGTGGCTCACCACGGACCAGAAGATGTGTTTATCGCCGTGATGACGCTGATTGGTTCATTCTGGCTGATGGCCAATATTAACCTGGAACTGGCTTTGCTGACATTTATCATCATTCCGATTATGGCATGGGTGATTATCGTATTCGGCGGTCGGATGACCAAAACGTACCGGAGACTCTTCGGTGACGTCGGTAACTTCAATGCACGTATTGAAGACAACGTAGGCGGGATGCGTGTCGTTCAGTCTTTTGCCAATGAAGATCATGAGAAAAAGCTGTTCGCTGAAGATAATGCTAATTTCCGTCTAACCAAATTGCTCGCGTACAAAACGATGGCGAAAAGCATCTCGGTCAGTTATATGATGATGCGTCTGGTGACCGTGTTTGTGATGATCAGCGGAGCGTGGTTTTACATCGATGGCAGAATCAACATGGGCGATTTCATGGCGTTCCTGCTCTTGTCGAATATTTTCTTCCGCCCGATTGAGAAGATTAATGCCGTGATTGAGAGTTACCCGAAGGGGATCGCGGGGTTCAAACGTTATTTGGAGATCATCGACACCGAGCCTGAGATTGCGGATCGCAAAGAGGCGGTCGAATTGCGTGAGGTGAAGGGAGAGATCCGCTTCGAAAATGTGTCGTTTGGTTATGAATCCAGTCGGCGTATCTTGAATCAGATTAGCTTGTCGGTTCGTCCCGGGGAAACCGTTGCCTTCGTCGGGCCTTCTGGTGCAGGTAAAACGACGATCTGTAGCTTGCTTCCACGCTTTTATGAGGTAGAAGAAGGCCGAATTACGGTTGATGGGACGGATATTCGAGACATTAAGTTGCAATCTCTACGTAAACAGATCGGGATCGTGCAGCAGGATGTATTTCTGTTCTCGGGTACGATCAAGGAAAATATCGCATATGGCGATCTGACCGCAACCGAGGATCAGATCTGGGAGGCGGCTCGCCGTGCTTCACTGGAAGAACTGATTCTGAGCTTGCCTGACGGCATGGACACAATTATTGGAGAGCGTGGAGTCAAGCTATCTGGAGGGCAAAAACAACGTTTGTCCATCGCCCGCATGTTCCTCAAAAATCCGCCGATTCTAATTTTGGATGAAGCGACATCCGCCCTGGATACGGAAACAGAAGCACTCATTCAGCAATCTCTTGCCGAATTGTCGGTAGGTAGAACAACGTTGGTGATTGCTCACCGACTAACCACGATCAAAAATGCAGATCGCATTATTGTGGTGAACACCGATGGCATCGCTGAACAAGGCAATCACGAAGAGCTGGTTGCTGCCGGAGGCATCTACAGCCGCCTGCATCAAGTTCAACACAATCACTCTTAGGCTGGTGTCTCACCAAGTTCTTTAAATTGTTTAAAGTTGCCGCGCAATGCGCGGCTTTTTTGTGTTCTTATAGAGATCCGATGTATGGAGATGTTGAACTGGAAGAATAATGTTGACAATGTCCACAATCCTGATTAATATAATGTTGACAATGTCCACAAAAAGGGAGGTTTCGTAATGAGCTCTCAACATATTCAACCGGAAGTTCTGGCAGACATGCGGCGATTTAACCGTTTTTATACCAATATTCTCGGGGTACTTGATAAACATATTCTCGGGACGGGATATTCTTTTGCCGAAGTACGGGTCATTATTGAGATCGGCATGCGTGGCGAAAGCATTGCGAACAATCTGGTAGACACCCTCACCATTGATCGCAGCTACATGAGCCGCATCGTGAACAAGCTGACAAAGGAAGGACTGCTCATTAAAGTGGATTCCACAGAAGACAGCCGGGTTAGCCTCATTCGGCTGACGGAAAAAGGGCAGGTGCTGTTTGCTGAACTGAATGACCGATCCGATCAGCAGATTATGAAATTAATGCAAAATTTAAACGAAGAAGAGATTCAAGAGGTATATGCCTCTATGATGAACATCCAAGAGAAGCTGAACAAGAAGGCAGGAGAGAGAGCACGATGATACGATTTGAATGTGATTATAACGAAGGTGCGCACGAACGCATTTTGCAGCGATTAATGGAAACCAATATGGAGCAAACGAGTGGTTACGGCACAGATGATCATTGTGAGCGTGCGCGTGTGCTGATCCGGCAGGCCTGCGGTCAAGAAGAGGCAGATGTACATTTTCTCGTCGGAGGTACACAGACCAACACAACGGTAATTGCATCTATTCTTCGTCCACATCAAGGCGTCATTGCCGCGGTATCTGGCCATATTGCTGTTCATGAGACAGGTGCGATCGAGGCGACAGGACACAAGGTGCTGACGGTTCCAAGTCCGGACGGCAAAATTACGGCTGCGCAAGTGAAAGCTGCCTATGATGCACATGCACAGGAATTGTCACCAGAGCACAGTGTGCAACCGGGCATGGTATACATATCCCAACCGACCGAGTATGGCACAATGTATAGCAAAGCTGAACTTGAAGCGCTGTATGCAGTAAGCAAGGCGTGTGGTCTGCCATTTTTTGTGGATGGAGCACGTCTCGGTTATGCTCTTGCATCCAAAGATTGTGATATGACGATGGCCGATCTTGCTCGACTCTGCGATGTATTTTATATTGGCGGAACCAAAATTGGTGCATTGATGGGTGAGGCAATTGTTATTCTCAATGATGCGTTGAAACGCGATTTTCGTTATATTATCAAGCAAAAGGGTGGCTTATTAGCGAAAGGAAGACTGCTAGGTATTCAGTTTGAAACGTTGTTTGAAGATGGTCTGTATCTCGAAATTTCCCGTCATGCCGTAGATGTGGCTTTGAAAATTCATGATACCCTTAAGCAACATGGTGTGCAGTTCTTGTATGATTCTCCAACGAATCAGCAGTTCCCGATTTTGCCGGATTCCTTGTTGGCACAATTGAGCCAAGACTACACATTTACATTTTGGGAAAAGGTTGACCATTCCCGCAGTGCCGTTCGCTTCTGTACCAGTTGGGCCACTCGTCCAGAAAACGTAGAAGCACTAACGCGTGATATTGTATCACTGCTGCAGAAGGATAAAGATCCAGCTGAATTCACTGAAGCGGTTGCGGTGTTAGAGACAGCGGCAATGGTATAAGGGAATTGGTGTAATTGACTGCATCAATAACATCGTAGATCGAGTTGCGAGGTGCCCCAATAAGCAGAGAAACGAGGCAATCGTAAAAAGGTGATGTACTACAGCTGGACTGTGCTTGAACTGAATTTGAATTGCATCGGGACTGACTTATTTGAACGGCAGTTGGATTACGATAGAACAGCTCTAGAAGTGCTCTAAATACGCTTTAGAACTGCAGTTGAATGAAGTGGGTTATCCGAATAAAAATATGCTGTCTCTAAATTAGAGCACCTTTATGAAAGGTATGAAAGAGAGCTGAGTGAGGGTTCAAACGCTAACGATCATGACAGAGCTTATTCGGGGCATTTTAGCGAAGAAATTTTTCTAACGATCACCACAGACGTTATTTTACTCATGATCGCGTTTGTTCAGACTAAAATGCTGGTTTATTATAAAATAAGGCTCCTGGTGATCGTTAGAATTTTATATTGCCTGATTTGAGCCAAATAGCGTTTCTCGTGATCGTTAGAAATTTCCAACTCGCCAGGAATAGTCTACTGTTTTCATCATTTAGCGCCCACTATGCAAACATCTAGGACAGAAAACAAATTGTAGGGATGAGATGTGACTGAGATAGAATTTAAGAGTGTCTAACAGGTGAGATGTGACCTGTAGGGCACTTCTTTTTTAATTTTATATGTAAATGATCCAATCTGGATTTGCTAGTCTAGCAGGGGAGAGAATGTGTTAGGCCTCAGTTGTTAGACATTAGGTTGTTAAATCTTAGTTGGTAGATTAGATTGACAGCATTGTCTGATTGATTTAAGCTATTGTAGACACTTTATGTCTCTAATATGAAGGAGAGATGTTATGAAACCGGAAGAGAACTCCTTTTCAACGAATACTTCAATGCGTGGGAATCAGTCTGCTTTTTCTATAAATGAATCAACTCAAGCGATCCAAGCTCTACAAGCGATGCTTCCTATGCAATCCATGCCTCTCCTAACGATGTTACATCCATCTCCAGGAGAACGGATTCTGGATTTGGGATGTGGGAATGGCATACTGACAGCTAAAATTGCGGCAACCGGAGCGATCACCACCGGAATTGATTTTTCGAAAGAGAGTATTGCGCAGGCTATGGAGAAACATCCCGGACTGGATTTTCAGATCGCAGACGCTGCTCATTATCGGACAAAGGAACGTTATTACGCTGTATTTTCTCATGCTGCATTTCACTGGATGGCTGATGCTCCAGCTGCCTTGAAAACCGTGCAATTAGCGTTAAAGAGAGGAGGACGTCTTGTTACTGAGTTTGCAGGAAGCGGTAATACGGCGATCCTTCTTCATGCGGTTCGGGACGAGTTGCTCACAAGAGGATACACATGGAAAGGGCGGAATCCGTGGTATCACCCTACTGTGGGGGAATTTTCAAGCTTACTGGAGCAACATGGATTCCGAGTGTTATTTATACAACATAATGACACGATGAGGCCGCTGAAACAAGGAGTCCGTCAATGGCTGAGCAGCTTTGCATCGTATCTGTTCCATGATATTGAAGCAGCGGAGCAGGAGATGATTATGGGGATCGTCGAAAAGAAAGTAGAACCGTTGCTTTATCATGATGGGCAGTGGAATCTGGATATCGCCAGATTGCGAGTTGTCGCTGTAAAAGGTTAACGAACGAGAATAGCCCGGCTGGCATAAACCACACAAAAATCCGAGGAGGCTCGCATGAAAATAGAGAAACCCAAGCTGACCTTGCAGTTGCTTGAATCTGAACCGACCTATACTTTGGATTCGAAGACAGAGTACAAGGATAAACTGTTCGAACATATGACACTGGACATGCTGGAGGTGAGCAAAGCATCATTCGAGAACGTGGTGTTCCGGCATGTAACCATTCTGGAGTCATCACTTGAACATTGTGAGTTTACGGATGTGCGGTTCGAGCACTGCGACTTTTCCAATGTGAATCTGCAAAATACGTTTATGTATCGCACGGAGTGGGCCAATTGCAAACTGGTCGGCACGGACTTTTCCGGTAGCAGGTGGCAGAACGTTAGCATTCTGCAGAGTATATGTGACTATAGCAATTTCCGTTTTACCCATCTTAAACAAGTGGAGTACCTCGAATGTAGTATGATCGGTGCAGACTTTGCCTATCTGAAATTACAAAAGATCGCATTCGGTGCATGTAGACTGGATCAGGTGACGTTTACCGGAACACCAATGAAAGGATTGGACCTGAGTGATAGTGAATTTGATGCCCTTTTCCTTACGCTAGAGGATCTGGCCGGGTGCGCAATCGCACCGCATCAAGCAGCAACGTTTGCCGGATTAATGGGACTGATCATCAAATAACGTTCAAAAAGATATACAGAATCGTGATTTAGTGTTATCCTTAACTGTTACGTGTGACATAAAGATTCGTTTTATGTAGAGATGTGCGTAGATGAAGGAGATAACATGACATTTCAGGAATTAAATATTATCCCTCCGATTTTGGAAGGATTGAAAAAAGCAAATTACAGTAAACCTACTCCGATTCAGGAGCAATCCATACCTGCCGTGCTTGCGGGCAGAGATTTACTTGGTTGTGCGCAGACGGGAACAGGTAAGACAGCGGCATTTTCGGTGCCCATTATCCAGTTGTTGAGTCAAGGCAGCAAGCAGAAACAAGGGTCTCCCGGTAAACAGTCAGATCAAAAAGTAAGATCCGTCCGCGCGATTCGCTCACTGATCTTGTCCCCAACAAGGGAGCTAGCCATTCAAATATCCGATAATATTAAAATGTACAGCAGATACACCGACATTCGCTCTGTGGCAATTGTCGGGGGCGTATCTCAAAGAGTACAAGAACGCGCGTTGCAACAAGGAGCAGACATCATCATTGCTACACCTGGACGCCTGATGGATCTGGTGAATCAGAAGCAGATTGATCTGAGCAAAGTAGAGATTCTTGTACTCGATGAAGCTGACCGTATGCTCGATATGGGTTTTATTCACGATGTGAAGCGCATCATCGCCAAGATGCCGAACAAAAAACAGACTTTATTCTTCTCAGCAACCATGCCGCCAGAGATTGTGAAGATGGTGCAAACACTATTGGTGAACCCTGTGAAAGTGGAGATTACCCCGGTATCATCAACGGTAGATCGTATTCAACAGTCTGTATATTTGCTGGAGCAAGGCAAGAAACAGAACATGTTAAATCATATTTTGCAAGATAAATCGATTGCTACTGCACTGGTATTCACTCGGACCAAACGCGGAGCAGATCGGGTCACGCGAGATTTGGCCAAAATTAATGTAACGGCGCAAGCGATTCACGGCAACAAGTCACAGAACGAACGCCAACGGGCGCTGAATAATTTTAAAAGTGGTGTAACTCGTGTGTTGGTCGCAACTGATATTGCCGCGAGAGGTATCGACGTGGAGGAGTTGACTCATGTCATCAACTTCAATCTGCCGAACATCCCTGAGACGTATGTCCACCGTATTGGACGGACAGGCCGAGCTGGGAAAAGCGGGATGGCGATCTCGTTCTGTGAGAAGGATGAACTTCCTTTCCTGAAAGACATTGAGAAAGTTATCAAAAAATCGATTCCCGAAGTGAAGGATCATCCTTACCCGATGACGAACATGCCTGTGTTTGTACCAATGAATCAAACGAATCAAGGTAAACGGACAAAACCAAGTTCCAGAACAGCGGATAGTAGATCTGGATTTAATCGCGCTACTGCGGATAAACCGGCGAAATCCAAAGCCAATCCGGCGCGAAAGCCAAAGTCCGAATGGTTTACCAAACGAGACAAAGCAGCATCCGGCGGTAGAAGCGAAGAGCGTAGCTCGAATGGTTCACGTTCCGGACGTAGCGACAACCCTCAAGCCAAAGTTAAGGGTGCATCGTCATCTGAGAGAGTGCGTAAAGCAGATCATAGTCAAACTGGTAGCCGTTCTACGTATCAGAGCCAACAGCGTCGTAGTAAAACGCGCAATGATAAAGTTAATTAACATACTAGGAACGAAGCCTTCTCCGATCTATTGGAGGAGGTTTTCTTTGTGTAAGGCTTCGATTAAAATGGAAGATAAACGAGTTCAGTTTAGAGGGGGAAATGTTGTGACTAATAGTATTATAAATTATTGTCTTGGCAAAAAAGGTGCTGTGAAGGAATTTCCATTCGGGCCTGAAGCGGCAGTGATTAAGGTAGCCGATAAAATGTTTGCACTTCTGTTTGAAGGCAATGGAGAGAACAGTCGTTTGAATCTGAAATGTGATCCGATCATTGCGGAGAACCTGAGAGAGCAGCATGAGGCTGTTATTCCCGGTTACCACATGAATAAAAAGCACTGGAATACCGTTAAACTGGATGGTTCCCTACCGAATGAGGACATATATGCCATGATTGATCACTCCTATGACTTGATCGTGCAGAAGCTTCCAAAGAGGATTCAGGAGACACTGAGCGAATAGATTTAATGAGACCAGATGCGGTTGTAGCAGTTTTCGGAATACACAAAGATGATGAGGAGTGGATGTGAATGGATCAACAGCATCAGATCGCCATGGTTCAACAAATGCGTCAGCAAAGCTCGGGAAATGATCAGAGTCTCAAACCAAGTCTTACATATGATGTTACTGTAAAAGAATACACGATTCCTACCTCCGCCGGAGAAACCCGGGTGTTGGTGTATGTGCCGAACCGAAAGAAGAACGAACAAGCCGTAACTTGGCCCGTGTTCTTTAACATGCATGGAGGCGGCTTTGTGCTGGGTCAGGCTGACGGGGACGACCCTTGGTGTCGTTTGATTGCAGATCGTGCAGCATGCCTCGTCGTAAACATCGATTATAAGTTAGCACCTGAACACAAATTTCCCACGGCTGTCCATGAGTGTTATGACGTCGTGAAATGGATGCATTCCAATGCAGATCAGTTCTCCGCTAATGCAGCTATGTTTGCTATTGGTGGTCATAGTGCGGGAGGCAATCTGGCAGCATCGGTATGTTTGCTGAATAGGGAACGTGGGGGCGAATTACCAATACTGCTCCAAATTATTGATTATGCTGTGCTGGACGTGGCTACAGAACCCGGGGAGAAACCTGACTTTCCGGAAGCTATCCCAGCCCATGTGGCTAGAACGTTTAATGCAATGTATTTATCAAAACCAGAGGATGCTTCGAACCCCTTAGCTTCTCCGTTGCTTGCCGAATCACTCTCTAATTTGCCTGAGGCTCTGATTATTACTGCGGAGAGAGATTCTCTAGCTGAAGAAGCGCGTGCATATGCCGCGAAGCTGGAAGCAGACGGTGTAAAGGTGACCCACAAAGAGTACGCAGGGGCAGTGCACGGTTTTACACATCATGGCAATGTTGAAATGGCTGAAGATGCTTGGTATTTGATGAGTGACAAGTTGAGGAACGTTTTTAGCCGCGCAGAAGTTTGATATAGAACGATGACGTTGAAGCCGCCTATGGGCGGCTTTTTTGTGTGAAGTTATAAAGTTCGTCAAACGGGGCTTCTGAGTATGTCATCATCTTAATAAAATATATAATTGGGGATTACAACTTTTTCATAAAGGGTAAGAGGTGTTAATTGCAGGTAATCATAACCAAAATCAGGAGGTTCATATGAATCTAAATAATCCTTCGAGTGATATCGCCATTCTTGGCATGGGAACGGCTCTCCCTGTACACAAGGTAGCTCAGCCGTACATTGCGGAGCTTATCGCTTCTTCACTGCTTGATCGACCGGATTTGGCGAGGTTCGCCAAGCGTATTTTCAAATCTTGTGGTGTAGAGACACGGTATACCGTGGAGCCGAGTTATCTTGGCACATTGGAAGAATGCCGTTATATCCCCTTAGGTGAACAGACAGATATTCCAACGACAAGGGAACGCATGGATACATACCAGCGGGAGGCGCTCCCTCTGGCGATTAGGGCAACGCAAGAAGCGATGCAAGACGCACAGATCTCTCCCGAAGCGATAACTCACATAATAACGGTCAGCTGCACCGGGCAGTATCTGCCAGGACTTGATGTGCAATTAATCCAACACTTTGGACTTTCTGCTCGGGTGAACCGATTACCACTTATTTTCCAGGGCTGTGCAGCAGGATTAAAAGCAATCCAGATGGCTCGTGACGTCGTACAGGGTGCTCTAGGCTCGCAAGTGTTGGTTGTTTGCGTGGAATTATGCACGCTTCATTTCCAGCCGGTGCAAGATCGGGAGGCACTATTTGCTGCGTCGTTCTTTGGAGATGCCGCTTCTGCATCCATCGTGGGTACGCCAGAAGCGCAGCACAGAGACTACCTGAGTCTGGGAACCGGCTATTCGGTGTTGCTACCGGATTCGGCGGAGGACATGACGTGGAAAGTGGCCGATTACGGATATGATTTGCATCTGTCGCCACGCATTCCGAAGTTACTTGGCAATCATTTGCAAGAAGAACTGAGTCTTTTGCTGCAAAGTGAACAGCTCCCCGAACTATGGGCAATACATCCGGGCGGACGAGGAATCGTAGATTCTGTTCAGGAAGTGATGAATTTGAAGTCGGAGCAGACGAAGTACAGTCGGGATGTTTTGAGAGATTACGGCAACTTGTCTTCGAATACGATCTTGTTTGTACTGCAAGCGATGCGCATGGATATGAAAAAGCAGGAACAATCATCGACGGAAGGCGTAGCTATGGCTTTTGGTCCCGGACTTACTGCAGAATTAATGAAATTCACGTATGTTCCGGCGTTAACATCGGTCATGGAGGAGCAGGATCATGTCCTTCTTTAGAAGATTAAGCAGTCGTGCCAGAGAAGACGAACTGATGGATGACTTTTCGATGGGTGGAGAAGAACTGCGTGAAGCGTTGCGACATTTACGGCGGTTGAACAAAATATTTGCTGCTCCGGGTCCCACCGTGTCCGGTGTGGAGAAGTTATGGAAATCCGTCGGTAAGCCGGATAACCTAACACTGCTGGACGTTGGTGCGGGCTCAGGCGATGTGAATCAGAAGCTATTACATTGGGCGAAAAAACAAGGGATAGATATGCAAATTACGCTAGTGGATCTGACCGAAGAGGCTTGTGAAGAAGCAAGACAGTTGTTTCAGAGCGAGCCTCGTGTTCGAGTACAGCGTGCCGATCTAACAGCGTTGCCTGATGATTCAGCCGATATTGTTACAGGCTCACAGTTCATTCACCATTTCGAAGGAGAACAGCTTGTGGACATGGTTGGTCATATGCTTCGTGCTTCGAGATATGGCGTGGTTATCAACGATATTCACCGTCATCCGGTGTCTTATAAAGCGGTATGGATTACAACAAGACTTATCTCGCGTAACCGTTATATTCGTCATGACGGACCGTTGTCGGTAGCCAAGGGATTTACAGATCAGGATTGGCAGGAACTCAAGCAGCGGTTGAACCATGACACGATGACCTATGAGTGGAAACCGTTATTCCGATATTCTGTGGTGATTCCGCGAAAGGGAGGCCTCGTAACATGATGAAATCAACCGATGTAATCATTGTTGGAGCTGGCATTGCGGGCAGTAGTTGTGCGATCGAACTGGCCAGGCAAGGTCATCGAACGTTGTTACTCGATCGGCAACAGTTTCCCAGACATAAAACATGTGGGGAGTTCATGTCACCTGAAACAAAGGAGATGCTGGAGCGTCTTGGCATTCATCTGTTGAATCAGGAGAAGAGCCCCAGCAGTATGGATCATGCTCGAATTACGATGCCGGATGGTGGTGAGATTGAAGCACCTTTGCCTGGATTCGCCTATGGAATAAGCCGATATGAGCTGGATCAACTACTGCATCAGCAGGCATATACCGCCGGGGCCGAAATTTTAACGAAAGTGAATATTGCTTCGATCCGGCAACTTGAAAATCAGAGTTATGAAGTCGAGGTGAAGCAGGGCAATGAACGGAGATGTTATCAAGCCAAGGCGGTTATCGGGGCATATGGCAGCAAAAAGTTGAGAGGAACAAGTAGGAAAGAAGGAGTTCGGGACGAGACGATATATGTCGGTGTCAAATCTCATTACAAAGGTATTAACATACCGGCGAGGGTAGAATTATATTTTTGTGATGGTGGTTATGTGGGCATATCTCCGATTGAAAACGACACGGTTAATGTTGCCGCATTGTTAACACTTGATTCTGTACAGGGGAGCGGCAAGTCCGTAACAGAGATTTTGCAGGCAGCCGCGATGACGAATTCAAATCTGGCGGCTCGTTTAGCAGAAGGGGAGGCCATTCAGGGAACCCAAGTGTCTGTTGCGCCTTTGCAACTGTCTAATGTCCCGGAACCGTGGTCCGATTATCCGCATATTGGGGATACGATGATGGTCATTCCACCTCTGTGCGGAGACGGAATGTCCATTGCCCTTCGTTCCTCGATCGTATGCGCGCGGTGGACAGATGCATACCTTAAGGACGAAATCGACTATACCAGATGGCAAAGCGAGTATACTCTGGAAGCGAATCGGGAGTTCGCCCCATTGCTTCGAAGAGCCAGAATGATTCAGAATCTTGCCTTTGCAAAAACCAACCGCTTTTATCCTGCTCTAGCTCGAATGTTTCCTGGGCTTGCGACCTACGTTGTAAAAGCGACGAGACTGTCTGAGATGAAATAAGCTGCCGAGAGCAGCTTTTTGTCGTTACTACAGGTATTCGGAACAAGGATTCACAACATTTTGTATGAAAAAGGAGCAGGACTCTTTGGCAAATTGAAAAATGCTCGTATAATAGAGTCTAATGTATCATTAGAGCTAGAACTCAGATCGATTAGATGCCGAGAGGATGTTAGTAAAGATGAATTATACCTTTTCCAACCGGATTGCATCACTGCAACCGTCCATTATTCGTGAGATTTTGAAAGCTTCTTCAGGTCAAAATGTAATCCCATTCTCAGCGGGCAACCCTGCGCCAGAAACGTTCCCGATTGAAGCGATTCGTACCTTCACCCAGTCGATTCTGGAACAAGACCCGGTTACAGCGCTGCAATATGGCATTACGGAAGGATACGTACCGCTTCGTGCAGCACTCCAGCAACACCTGGAACAGAATTTCAACACAGGTAAGCCGTCCGACCAACTTTTTATCGTGTCAGGGGCACAACAGGGGATTGAGCTTGCGTGTAAAGTGCTGTGTAACGAAGGCGATACGATTATCTGCGAAAGTCCCAGCTTTATCGGTTCTCTGAATTCCTTCCGTGCTTCCGGTGCGAAGCTGGCAGGGGTTCCGATGGAGACGGACGGGATGGACATTGATAAACTGGAGCATGCGCTGCAAACCGAGCCGAATGTTAAGATGATCTATGTTATTCCTAGTTTCCAAAATCCTACAGGTGTAACCACCAGTCTGGAGAAGCGCCAAGCGATCTATGCACTGGCTAAGAAATATGGTGTTATGATTCTGGAGGATAATCCATACGGGGAGCTTCGATTTAAGGGTGAGGATGTGCCAACGATTAAGTCTATGGACGAAGACGGCTTGGTCATCTATGTCGGATCGTTCTCCAAAATTCTGTCGGCCGGACTGCGAGTAGGCTTTGTACAGGCTCCGCATGAAGTCGTGGAGAAGATGGTTGTAGCCAAGCAGGGAGAAGACGTACATACAGCGATGCTTCCGCAGATTCTGGCTCATCGTTTTATGACGGAGTATGATTATGCAGGGCATATCAATCTTATTCGTGATGTCTACCTCCGAAAGGCTACACTGATGATGGACAAGCTACAAGAGCATCTAGGCGATGCTGTGACCTATACTCGCCCAGATGGCGGACTATTCCTATGGTGTGATCTGCCTGCTCATGTACCGATGGTGGATTATGCCAAAACTGCTGCTGCGCAAGGTGTAGCTGTAGTACCAGGAAATGCGTTCCTCGTGAATGAGCAAGATCCGTGCAATGCCATTCGATTGAATTTCTCAACACCGTCAGACGAGCAAATTGCCAAAGGTGTGGAGATCCTTGGACAAGTGTTAAGGAACTCGTTCTAGTAAAAAAAAAATCATGACGAAGCCGCCCATGGGCGGCTTTTTGTATGATCAGATTAGCCAGTCGTTACTATACGGTTCGCATAACAAGGGGGAAAAGAGGCTGTGAGTCTGGTACAGCATTTCATAACCGAATATTTATCTGCACGACAGCAAACATTAAAATCTTGTTCAATGTTGACAGAAGTCCACGTGGCTACTATGGATGACTTATGTGCATTGACACAGATGAACAAAGGAAACTTATACCATCACTTTAAAAATAAAGAGGTACTGTTTCTCCAGCTGCTTACTCAGCATACTGAACAAATGTCACAAAAATGGCTTCGTTTGATGGAGCATACTTCGTCTCCCAGCGAACAGCTGCTTGAAATGGCTGATTTATTCGGAAGAGACTGTGAAAGTCCATTAATCCAGGCGCTTGAAGAGTCTTCCAGAACACTTTCTAGCGAATCCGTTAACTAAGCCAAATCTAAGCGGGGATGAATACGCGGCTCTGCATGTCAAAGCGGTTAAGTTGCTTTTAAAGGGAATTGCTATAGGTTGACCAGGGAGTCGTCACTATTCGGTTGTTTGTAGGGTACAAACATTTTACCGAGTAGACGACTCTTTTTTTAGCCTTTTAATTATCCACCAGTGCACTCAATTCTGCCCGAAATACATTCTGACCCTTTTGGTTATATGTACTGAGCAATACCGTCACCGTGCCATTCCCCGTTCTTCTCGGACGAAGTTCGGTGACTTCAGCGATAACGTGAAGTTCATCCCCTGGATAGACAGGTTTCAAAAATTGAATATGGTTCATACCAGTGCCAGCGATAATATGCTCACCGTACACGCCAACATCGATCCATAGTCGGAACGTGACATTCAGGGTCTGCATACCCGATGCAATCAGATCTCCGAAACGTCCTTTTTTTGCTTTGTCCTCATCCAGATGCATATATTGCGGATCGTAAAGTTCGGCAAAACGAATGATTTCCTCCCTCGTTAAGAGAACCGATCCGGTTTCGTAACGCTGTCCTAGTTTAAAATCGCTGAATTTCATGTTTGACCACTCCGATTTCATTGGATTTACTTAGCATATATTAACATGCTTATGTTCAATCTCCCTAACCATTGAGATCAGAAATTTGGATGTTTGGTCCTATTTTAGATAGAATATGAGAAACGGGGAAGTACATTCAGGCATAAGTATAGAAACATGAGGCAGATGTGTATGGAAAAAAGAGGAGGCAAATGACATGGGCGTACCTACTTTTCTCGAAACAGGTCACATGGCCGAAGGGTTTCCCATTCGGTTAATTTATACAGGTGCAGAATTCAATTATGCGGCACATTGGCATGATGAAGTGGAACTTGTTATCGTGACTGGAAAACATGCACGGATCGGTGTAAATGAGCAAATTTTTGAACTGAACCAAGGGGATATGGTTCTAATCAAGCCGGGGGACGTGCATTATTTTATGCCAGGCACCGGAAGGCTGACGATTTTGCTGTTTCGGCTTGAATTGTTAACCGGGAGCTTTACGAGTGAAGCGGAGATGCAAGAGCTGGGAACACTTTTGAATCAAACGTCCATCATTCCGTCGGGCAGTCAGTCCAACCCGGGTCCTTATATTGATGCGATTGCCGTGGAGAAAACAAATCAGAAACCCGGTTACCGCTGGATTATGGTATCTCGGTTATATGATCTAATCGTCTTGTTACTACGTACCACACCCCCGGCTTCACAAACGGATTCGTCGCCATGCTGGCCTTGCGTATCTTCCAAGAAGTTCGAGTTTCTCGAATCCGTATGCGAGTATTTGGAAGAGCACTATGCCGAGCCGATTAAGCTGGAGCAGGTGGCAGAACATATGAAGTTCAGTAAGTTCCATATCTGCAAACTATTCAAAGAAATCAAGGGCATCACGTTAATGGAATATTTGAATCATTTTCGCATTATTAAGTCGGAGTGGGCGCTTTTGTTTCGTCAGGAATCCATTTTGGAGATTGCGATCAGTCACGGATTCAACAATGTGAACTCCTATAATCGTCTTTTTAAAAAATACAATAACTGCACGCCGTCCGAATTTCGCAAACGTCATCGTTCCAATATCGCAAAATATCAAGGATGATTGACAATATTTGTGGAGAAAGGAACCGCTCAAATTCTTATACTCAAATAAATTGTAAGCGTTTCCTTTTCAGGGAGGGTACTTTTATGAAGAGATGGTTTAAGCGGTTTGTTGTACCGGTCACGCTGCTTGCAAGTTCAGTACTCTTGCTCGTCGGTTGTCAGACAGGTGCATCCAATCAAGCGAAGCAACAGGAGATTACGGTCTGGAGTTTTACGGATGAGGCAGGCTATGCGATTGAGAAATTCGAAGAGAAGTATCCAGATATCAAAGTGAATTTCGTTAATATTCCAGGCAACTTTTACCTGACCAAGCTCAAATCAGCACTTCAGACCAGTTCCAAAGCACCCGACGTGTTTATGATTGAAAATGCAAATATTCGGGAACTTATTGATGTACCATATTTAGAGAATTTATCAGCTGCACCATACAATGCAAACGAGTTAATTAAGGAGCAGTACCCTTTTGTTCAGGCTAATGAGCAGGATAGTGAGGGGAACGTTCGCGCCATTGGATATCAGGGTACACCTGGTGGCATCTATTATCGCCGTGATCTGGCGAAGGAATATCTGGGTACCGATGATCCAGAGAAAGTCAGCGCCCAGATTGATACATGGGAGAAGATTTTTGCTATCGGAGAAAAGGTACAAGAACAAAGTGGCAACAAGGTACATGCACTGGCGAACTGGAACGGGATAGCCAACTCGTACGGTGGCATTCCTTGGGTGAAAGATGGGAAGCTCGTCATTGATCCTACGTATATGAAGGTGCTTGATCTGGTGCGTGAGGCAAGGGAGCGCCGTGTACTTGGTGAGTACGAGGATGGAAGTGCAGGGTATGCAGCGTCCATGCAAAAAGGTGAAGTGATGTTCTATCCTGCGGCGACTTGGGGATTGCAGTTTACATTCAAAGCAAACGCACCCGATACCGAAGGGTTATGGGGTTTGGCACACGGGCCTTCGTCCTTCAGTTCAGGAGGGACTTACATCGCGATGTATAACAAGAGTGATCAGAAGGATGCCGCCTGGAAATTCATTGAATTTTACAACTTTAATCACGAATTTCTGACGGGACTTGCCAAGGAGCAGGATTACTTTACGAGTAACATGGTCGTGAATGACCAGCTTGCAGACTCGCTGACTTCAGCCTATCTGGGTGGACAAAAGCATTTTGAATTTTTCTCAGAGGCCGCCAAGCAGGTTCCGGTGTATGAACGCACTAAATATGACGGTATCATCAGCAATGATATCTATCGAAACTTGCTACAGTTGTATCTGAACGGCGATATTCAGACGAAGGAAGAAGTGGTAAAACGCATCAAACGTGACGTGCGTCTAAGGTTCCCAGAATTAGAGGTAGAGTAAGTTTACTACTCCAGAACCTAGGAAGTTAACTAAGTGTTTACACAAACAACGGAGAGGACAGAAGAAAGCTGGAAAAGCGAAGCGGTCGTTTTTATCACTGGATTTTCTCCTTTAAAAAGGGATCAGAAAAATCCGGGGATAACAGCGATTGAAAGACTCTTCTGTCATCGGAGTGCTTGTGTAACCATCGTAGTTCGCTTTAGGTCAATTATTGATTGGGGGACAGCGTATGTTTGCCAAAACAATTCGAAAAGACCATTACGGGTACTACTTTATCGCTCCTTTTTTTATCGTGTTTGCCATCTTTGGACTGTATCCGATTCTCTACTCGCTATATATCAGTTTCACGAATTTCGATGGGATCACCACGCCTGAGTTCGTCGGGATCGGTAACTATGTCGCGGTGCTTCAAGACCCGCTGTTCTACAAAACATTGTTTAATACACTCTTCATTTGGGGGGTATCGGTAGTACCACAACTGACGGTCTCCCTTGTACTTGCTTTTATTTTGAACGACAAGTTGTTAAAAGGACGGGATATTTTCCGGGCGGTATATTTCTTCCCTAACATCGTTACGGCTGCTTCGCTCGGTTTGCTTGTCAGTCTGATCTTTGATTGGCAGTCGGGTGGACTGAATCATTTTCTCGTGCAGACAGGGTTAATTCAAGACCCGATCAATTGGAAAGATGATCCTTGGTTTATGCGGCTGATCGTGTCATCCATTCTGTTCTTCCAGTACTTTGGTTATTCAATGGTCATCTATCTGGCTGGATTACAAGGGATAGATCCAGCGCTGCAAGAAGCTGCACAAATCGATGGTGCCAAGAAAAAACATATTTTCCTGCACATCATCGTGCCGATGCTCAAACCCATTATATTATTTCAGATTATTACCTCGATCATTGGGGGCATTCAGATTTTTGACCAGCCGTTTACGTTGACCAATGGTACAGGAGGGCCGGACCGTGCGGCAATGACCAGCATCATGTACCTATATAATGTAGCGTTCCAAAGTACACGTTTTGGTTATGGAGCTGCCATTGCATTTTGTCTGTTCATCATTATTATTCTGTTATCGGTTGCATCCTTCATCATGACCAAACGGAAGAGCCGTTCATAGGGAGGGAGAGATTGTATGCAAACTGCTAAAGTTGCCGCGCAGCGAGAGGCCGTAGTTCAACACCATGCGCTTCGTCAGCGGCTGACATTGGGGAAAATCCTCATTTATCTGTTTCTGATCGCCCTCGCTGTATTGTGTGTGATTCCGTTTTACCTGATGCTGATCTATTCTACACATAACAATGCGTCGATTGCTTCAAGCTTTACGTTTCTTCCGGGTGCGTTTCTGATAGACAATTATGTGAATATGGCTTCAAAAATCAACATTTGGCGTGGCTTTGCCAACAGTTTCTTTATCGCTGGCAGTTCTACAGTGTTGTCGCTGTATATCGGTGCTTTAACGGCTTATGGTTTTGCCAAGTTTAACTTCAAAGGACGCACCGGATTGTTTCTGTTTCTGCTCGCCACGATGATGGTTCCGGGTCAACTGGCGCTAATCGGGGTATACCGGTTGTTCAGTACACTTGGCCTGCTGGACAGTTATGCGGCGATTATTTTACCCGCGGCGGCGAATGCCTTTAACGTATTTTTCATCAAACAGTTTATGGAGAGCAGTATTCCGGATGAGATCATTGAGTCGTCAAGAGTAGACGGTGCGAATGAGTTCAGGACGTTTAATCAGATTGTACTGCCCATCCTTGGGCCAGCGATCTCGGCTCTGGGGATTTTCACCTTTATCGGATCATGGAATAACTTTCTGACACCACTCGTACTCTTTTTCTCCTTAGATAAGTATCCGCTACCCGTCTTGGTCGCTCTCGTTCAGGGCTACTACGGTATGGATTACGGATTGTTATATCTGGGAGTAGCGATTTCGATTTTGCCCATTATTGTTGTGTTCGCCGTATTTTCCAAGCAGATTATCGGAAGTGTTGCTTTGGGCGCTGTTAAAGGATAGCTATTGCATATAATCTGCGCAGTGTTAGTGAATGTTAGTTTAGAAGAGAGTCGCTCACGGAGCGGCTCTTTTCGTCGTTCGGATTGCATATTTCTGGTGAAGGAAGCAAATGATATCTTTTACTGAGAATAGTTGACGAATCGGCGGAAAGGGGGGAGCCCATGAGTCAAAACAGTCAAAATACAAATACCAACTCAGGAACAAACTCAAACACGAACTCAAGTACAAATACCAACACAAGCACAAATAATAATACAGACTCCAATTCCAACTCAAGCACCACGGAACAACAGGATTCGAAGCAAGGTACAGAGCGGTCAACCGAACAAAATATGAAACAGGATACAAAAGAGGAACAGAAAGAACAAAAACAAGATCAGCAAGAAAAAGAAAACGACGAAAACAGCGAAAACAGAGAAAAATCAAAACAGAATAAGGATCAAAACGCGAAGAAAAATACGGATCAGGATTCAAACGAGAAAGAGAAAGAGAAGAAGAAAGAGAACAAAGGTAAGGATCAATCGGATCAAGAAGGACAATCGGATCAAGAAAAACAAGAAACGCAGCAGGACTTGCCCTTAACAGGAGATTTGGTTATTGATGAAGAGACATTACGCGCCGTATTTACGGACTGTTCCGATGTGATATTTCATTCATTCGAGACCTCGGGCTTCACCTCCGCACTATGTGTATATTGTGTGGGTTTATGTGATACGGAGCGGCTTGAGCGTCAGGTGCTAACGCCAGTTCAGGAGATTGGCATGGAGGCTGCTCAGGTTCCTCTATCTTCCGTAAAAACCGTTGAAACGTCGAAAGAGGCCGCAGAAGCGATATTGGAAGGAGAAGCACTTCTGTTACTGGAAGGTTCCAATGTCGCAACAACGTATCCGCTGTATAAAGCCGCTAATCGTTCGACAGAAGAGCCTCTAGCTGAATCAACAGTTCGTGGTGCAAGGGATGGCTTCACCGAGTCACTCACAACGAATCTTTCATTGGTTCGTAAACGGCTCAAAACACCTGCACTAAAATTCCGAACACGCACCGTTGGAGAAAGCTCCAATACCAGCATTGCACTTGCGTACGTGGAAGGTATCATTGATGCCTCACTGGTAAAAGAGGTGGAGCAGCGACTGGATCGGTTAAGAGTCCGGGACATTCTGGAAAGTCAGTATATTGAGGAAGATATCATCGATCAGCGATTCTCACCTTTTCCTCAAATGATTGCTACAGAACGTCCGGACGTTGTGGCCTCCAATCTGATGGAGGGGCGATTTGCGATACTGGTGGACGGAACACCATTCACACTGGTCGCTCCTGTAACACTGTTTTCCATGCTGCAGTCGCCTGAAGATTACTATCAATATGTGTTTATGAGCGTATTTCTCCGCTGGCTGCGATACGTATTTTATGTTCTGTCCTTGTTGCTGCCCTCGGCTTATGTCGCGATCACGACCTATCACCAGGAGATGATCCCTACAGTGTTGCTACTCAGTATTGCTAGGGCCAGAGAGGAGATTCCTTTTCCCGCACTTGTAGAGGCACTGATTATGGAAATCGCCTTTGAAGCGCTCCGGGAAGCCGGTGTTCGCCTGCCGAAACAGGTAGGTTCCGCGGTCAGTATCGTTGGCGCACTGATCATTGGACAAGCTGCAACGACGGCTGGGATTGTCTCCGCTCCGATGATTATTATCGTTGCGATCACAGGGATTGCGTCCTTTATGATCCCTCGTTACTCTGCTAGCATATCGACACGGCTGCTTCGTTTTCCCATTATGATTTTGGCTGGAACGCTGGGCTTAATCGGGGTTATGTTGGGCATCATTTTGATTGTCATTCATTTGAGCAGTCTTCGCTCTTTTGGTGCGCCGTATCTGTCTCCGGTTGCACCGACGAATGCCAAAGGGTTGAAGGATCTGTGGTGGCGTCCAGCACCTTGGAACAAGCCGCGATAGGGATTAGATTGCATTAATGTTGTAGGAGAGGGCGGGAAGATTCATGTTAACTGACCAAGGAAGAATATCGGAGACACAGCTGGCGTTCATGATCTTCCCGGCTGTTATTGCCACTGCGATCTTGTCTGTACCTGGAATTACAATGCATTATGCCGGACATGATATGTGGTTATCTCCCATTATTGGATCGGTTACTGGACTTGCCGCCATTGGTGTATCACTTGGACTAGCACGGATGTACCCCGGAAAATCGCTCATTGAATCTAGTGTGCTCGTGGCTGGTCTCGTTCCAGGCAAGCTAGTCGGACTTATTTATATTTTGTTCATGCCTCATCTAACCGGGCTGATTATAAGGGAATATGGTGAGTTTATCGCCAATAATGCACTTCCGCGCACACCGATGTTTGTAATCATGGGCACCATGATGCTTGTTTGTGCGATTAATGTCAGACTTGGCATAGAAGTGGTTGGCAGGACAGCACAGGTTTTTGTAACACTGGTCATGGCTATGCTGGGTCTCGTCTTCGTACTGCTCATTGGGGAATTGCACCCATCAGAATTGTTTCCTTTTATGGAAAATGGGCCGATGCCTGCCGTCAAAGGAGCACTCGCTCCTGCCGCCTGGTTCAGTGAATATATCGTAATTGCCTTTCTTCTGCCGTATGTAAATCGCAAAAAAAGAACCGCTCGTGTGATGCTAGGCTCTTTATTGACAACAACGATAGTGATGACCGTTATTAATGTGGTTTGTCTCTTTTTAACTGGAGATCTGACAGATACGTTTGTTTTCCCGGTGATGATCGCTGCCCGGTACATTACAATTGCAGACTTTCTACAACATATTGAATCCCTCATAATTGCCGTGTGGATCTTTGGTATGTTTGTGAAGGTTTCCGTATTTCTATATATATCTGTGACGTCCACAGCGGAATGGTTCGGTCTGAAGGATTACAAGCCCCTAGTGAGCCCGCTTTCCTTTCTCTGCATGATTTTTTCGTTTTGGGTAGCTTCGAGCAGTTCGGGGTTATCCAGTTTGGTAAGTCCTTCAGCCAATTTGTATACGATCGCCGTTTTGCTTGTTCTTCCAGGGGTGACTTACGGGATAGCTTGGGTGAAAAAGGGGTGGGCTTATGTCCGAAAAAAACGTACGGATGCCTGATCCCATGAAAAAAAGAATAATCTCTGCATGCAATATTTGCTTTCTTATCTGTTTTTGTTGCACATTACTCACGGGATGCTGGGATCGGATTGAGATTAATGATCTCGCGATAGTACTGGCAACCGGAGTGGATTACAAAAATGATCAGATCGAACTGACATCACAGATATTTATTCCTCGTAAAGCTGGGGGAGGAGACAGCACGGGGAGTGGAGGCAGCCCAAGCGGGGTAACACTAACTCGATCGGCTGAAGGTCATACCATTGCAGAGGCTCTGAACCGATTGCAACGGAAAGTGCCGAGAAATATGTTTTGGGGACACTGCGAAGTTGTTGTGATTAGTGAAGACGCTGGAAAACAAGGCATACGTGAATACATCGATTTTTTCCTCCGTTATCCTCAGATCAGGGAACATGCTTACGTGTTTTCGACACCTGAACCAGCCAAGAACATGCTTGCTTTGCTTGATCCGTTGGAACGAAGCTCTGCCGAATCTTTGCGTGAGATGGCCAATATGAAACTAGGTACACGGACAACCATTTTGGAACTCGCTCAATCGATTGAAGGCCCTAGCGAATCTGTCATTTTGTCCCGGATGTTGTCTCTCCCACCTGACGAGGGGCAGGATAAATTAACAACGACTCCGTATATCAGAGGACTAAGTCTCTATAAGGGCGATACGTTTAATCGAAGTGTACACGAACCATTAACCATTGGCATTTTGATGCTCGCTAATGAATTGAACAACATCATCATGCCTGTTAATGTAGAGTCGGAGAGAGGTTCTTTTTCGATCCAGCCGTTAGAAGTGAAGACTATATTAAAGCCGAAGATTTCGGCTGGACGGTGGAGCATGCAGGTGGATGTGCAGACACGGGGAGAGGTGGTTTTAAATACAACAGACGGGAACCTCACAGATCCTGCTGTGTTGAAAAAGCTGGAGGAAACCTGGGCATCACAATTGAAAGAAATGGCTACATCAGCCCTTCGGTTATCCCAGCGAGAGATGCGAACGGATCTGTTTAAGTTCGCGGTGGAGTTCCGCAGATATTATCCGAAACAGTGGAAGAAGCAGGAGAAGAGATGGGAGCAGATCTACTCTGAGCTTGATGTGGACATCCAGATTCATGCGCAGGTTGTACGTACAGGTAAATCTGCCGGGCCTCAGGGCATCCCGGATGAGCAGGGGAGATGAGCGATTAACTGTGGAAGTAATGCCATCACTCATGGGGATACGAGATATGATAGACAGAAGGTGATAAGTTATGAAAATTGCTTCTATGTTAGGTATTCTGTTGTTAGCCGGAACGATCATCTATGTGGAATGGAAACGTAGCGAAGAAAAAAAAGTCCGGATGATTACAACAGGAGTCAGCGCTATCAGTGCGGTCATTGGCATGGTCCTGTTATTTGATCCCCAGTTGCCGGGACCGGGTGTGATCATTAAACTGCTGTTTGGCGGTATAGATAAGGTCATGAAATAAGAAGAGAAGGTGATGAAGTACACAAAAAAGCACGTTCCTTGTACAGTCAGTCAAGGTGCGTGCTTTTTCCTGCTTATTTTGAATTAGATTATGAAGTTCAATATAGCTATGAGAAGGTAGCTTTATTCTTCCTTAATTACCGATGCTTGCACAACAGATTGCATATCAGCGCTGTACGTACGGAATAGGCCAAGCCGCCAGAAGGCTGCACCCTTCAGATCGTAACGCTTGGCAAGTCCGAGCTTGTCCCCGACAGATGAAGGTGTCTCACTATTGATGTTGATGCCAAGCAAAATCTTTTCTTTGGGCACTCCTGCCTTGAGTGCGAGTGCAATTGCCTGATTGACCAGACTGTTCGGCTCTGCAACTTGGGCTCTAGTTCCTGCAGGATTATATTGGTAGGCCATAATGATAAGGTCATCCGCCAGCATAGCCAGTGTTTTGTAATCATACCCTTTGTAGGCGCTATTGAGCGGAGGAACAGCCAGAGAGATGGCGATCTCTTGAGGTAGCGATTCCCTTAGCTGTTTCACATACTGATTCAGCAATTGTTGTTGCTCTACAGCGTCCAGTTTGAAGCCGAGTCCCTCAAAATCAAGCACAACCCCACCAAAGCCATACTCCTGAATGGCTGCTTGAATGCCTTCAATGGATTTTTGCCTTAAAGTGCTGTCACTCAGTACTTTAGTTAGCTCGCCATTTCCATCCAGCGCATACACCATCAAACTGGGCTGGATTTGTTGACTTGCTGCGTCAGCTACAATGGATTTAGGGGTTACTTCACCAGCGGCAGCAGGAACCTGATATTCTTTCCCTTCCAGTGTAAACGTACCATCCCGGTCAATGCGGCTCCATCCAAAAGCAACCGAATTCATAGAAGGTAACAGATCGATTTCGTGGTACGCTTTTACGGCATAGAACGCTCGGAGATGCATTTCACGTTGAGGTGACACCATAGAGACGGTTCGTGTAGCCTGATTCCAGCCTGTACGGACATCGAATTGGCTACTGAATGAACTCAGCGGAATAAGTACACGTCCTTCCCGCTG
Source organism: Paenibacillus polysaccharolyticus (assembly GCF_900102085.1). Lineage (GTDB taxonomy): Bacteria > Bacillota > Bacilli > Paenibacillales > Paenibacillaceae > Paenibacillus > Paenibacillus polysaccharolyticus. Next base: position 52,370 of record NZ_FMVM01000002.1, read on the forward strand.
CACAGGTGCGGCAGGGAGATTCACTTTCTCTCCATTTACAGTAGCTGTCTTGCTTCCAACCTGAAGCACAACTTTCGTTGTTTTTCCTTTGGATGTGTTCACTGCGGTTATGGTCTGTGTTTTGTTGTTCCAGCTAATACCAATGCCGAGTGCTTCTCCGACCGTCCGGAATGGAACATAGGTTACTCCTTTATCAATCCGGGGTGCTGCATCAAAGGTTAAGGGTACATGATCCAATTGAACAGAGATCGCAGGGGCTGCTTGAAGTTTGTGGGATTGAGTTGCAGGTATACTGCCCATCATGGATATTACCATGGCGGCTGCCACAGCGATTTTTCCAGTACGTTGTATAAACATAAATAGGTGTACCTCCAGGCGTTGTGGTTTGGCGTAAATCTACCAAATTAATGAAATTTGGCAAATCTATCATAACAAAATTTTCATATTGTTCCAATACAAGAAAACATAGAATCTGCATAACACAAGCTTAATGGAAAGTATAGTGGAGTATATGGTGTGAAAGGAGTGTGACTCTTTGCCGAACTCTACAGGGTTTATCTACAATCCAACTTCAGGTCCGACACAGTCTACACAAATTATCGTCACTTGCATTAACGACTCACTTAATGCGCCTGTTAATGTTGAACTTGAAGTTTTTAGATGGGACACGGCACAACTGGCACGTGTTCCTATTGGTCATGATTTAGTTGAAATCTTGCCGCAAGCAACAAGGACTTTCATCTATCCGTTAATTAACGCTGCGTTTTTTGAAGTTCAAAGTGATTTCTTTAGCGCAACGAGCACCGTTATTCATGTCTATGGCGTGGATTCTACGGGTCAGATTATACAGCGCATTCTACAATCTGAAATGACGTTAATTGACCGATTCACCAATATCCCTTAAAAGAAAAGAGGTGAAGAAAATGGCCGTTGTAAATATTACTGGTGCTTTGGCGGGAAATCAGTTTGAACCCTCTATTGCAGTAAATATTTTAAATCCTAATATTATGTGTGTTGTTGCTGTAGACACCAGTACGGGACCAACGTTAACAGGATTTTATCGCTCCATCGACGGTGGAACGACATGGTCCACAACGGTTCTTCCGCAACCCGCAGGCTATTCAGGGGCGGAAGCACCAACCATCGACTATACGTTTCCGAGCACTTTTATCGTCACGGTGCATGTGTTTAACGGGATTAATGACGGGACCATTGTAAGCTATACTTCATTTGATGACGGTGCAACTTGGCAGCCGCCTGTCATTGTACAATTAGGATTTGGAACAATCGTGCATAATGATGAACCTTTCATTGCTGTAGATCGCTCTCCTGGCAGTCCATATCGAGGCCATGCGTATGTAGGTTATACACCACTTGCAACAACTTCTTCTGCTATTTTTACTCAAAGATCTGTTGATCAAGGAATCTCGTGGGAACCCCCGGATCGACAATCGAGTCCTCGTGGAATTCATGACCGGGCAGCTTTGGCCGTTGGTTTCTCCGGCGAAGTCTACGCAGGGTATATCATTACAGGGCCAGCCAGCCCTTCGGCATTGATACGCATATCGTATGATGGCGGAATTAATTATCAACCGCCCATAGAACGGCAGTCTACGTTCATATCTTCCGTTGTGCCGGCGCCATCGCCCCTCCCTGTGCCTAACTATAATTTTCGAGTGCAGACCAATCTGAGTTTGGCAGCAGACATATCCATTGGACCGAACAGCGGCACCGTTTATGCCGTATGGAATGACGCTCGCGCGGGGTATACCGATGTTTTGCTTTGTGAATCTCCCGATGGACTTCTTTGGTCAGATCCGATAAGCATTACTAGCGCACCGCCAGGTACACAGAACTTTTTTCCTGCCATCACGGTGTCTCCATTTGCTGGAACCATTCGGGTAATCTATTACTCCAATCAAATTGACGGGTTCCTGCTTGATGTTTTTGTTGCCGAGTCCTTTGATGGCGGAGCAAGCTTCAGTAATCGCCGGCTAACAACGACCTCCTTTAATCCGAATGGTGTTTCTCCAGTGCCAACCGTTCTAATCGGCGACTATATTACAGCAGCTACATATGCTCCGGATAACCTGGCTGCCGTGTGGATGGCTACTACACCTCCGACAGGTAAGCTGGATGTTTATTTCGGAAATTAGCTGGACATATAAAAGCCCCAAACCTGTAGTCTACAATACAGATGTAGATTACAGGTTTGGGGGCGCTAAGCATTACATACGAGACCTTAATCTTAAACATTAATCCGAAACGATAAATCCGTCGAAGCTTTCAGGACCTACCCGGACCGTACCAAGCAGATTGGTACTGATAAAAGCGGTGTAGGTGATTTGCGGAGTTACAGGCGGATTATAATCATTGGCGGAAAAAATGATGACTTCAGGTACAAGCAATCCGTTCAGACCATACGTGTGATTGGCTGAATATATGAGAGGATCTGTTGCAACCGTGCCACGGACAATCGTAATTCGGACTTGGAAGAGAGCGAGTGGAAGCTGAACTGTAATCGTTCCTTTCATAGAAACTCTGGGATTAGGACCTGCCCCAGCAGTTAGTAACCCGATCTGTGCAAATAATGTAGGGGTATTAATGACGGGAATAGGAATGGCAATGGAATTAAATGTAGCTGCATTCAGCGATATCCTTGCATCAAGTAGTTGGGTCATATGATATTCCTCCTTCACATTCAGATAGAATACTATATTCAATGAGGTCACATTCGCATGGACGAGCGCTCAGGACTAGCCAAATTAGGAAAGTTAGATGGAGTATTAAAGCACTTTTGAACGTATGTTTTGACACATCAAGAACGAAATGAGAAAATACGTTTCTATGATATGAAGAAAAAAATAATTTGAAGTTGGAGGCATAACGAGATGAACCAGCGTTTTAAAATAACGAGATCGATGCAGGAAAACAATCCGGAACAACATATTTCTTTGGAAGAGTGCAGCACATATTTTGCTACCAAGCCGGAGTTTACTTACTCCACAGTACTAAATATCGTTGGTGCGGAGAGCACGATGACCATTGAGGGTGACTTTTTTATGTGGGAGCATGAAGGACAACAATACCCATTCCGATTGTATATGGGAGAGTTGTACGTTGCTATTTCGAATGAAGCGATTGTTCCGGTTATGATGGAAGCGGCATCGCAGTTGCATGCGGATATTGTAGAGGGATAGTTGTCTTGTGCTCCGAGTCGTACGATGAGCCAAGCTGAAAGAGGAGAACCTCTATATTTCGACAAAATAATTAGCAGTAAACATCATACTCCATTGGTTAAATGAGACTAAAATACCATTTTATTTACAATTTTTAAATTGTAAAATGTGGGTATCTCATTTCACAGGAGGATGATCTGATTGAAAAGGTTAAGACCACTGCTAATTGTTTTGATGAGTGCGATTTTTGCTTTTGCTTTACCAGGAATTGGGCAGAGTACGACAGCTTCTGCTGCCACTGCGCGGACACCCATTGTTTTTGTTCATGGATTGACAGGCTCAGACAGTAATTTTGCCTTAATCGAAAGGTATCTGCGCGGTGAAGGATGGTCGAATAATGAGCTATTTGCCATTGATCTCCCGAGCAAAGCAGGGAATCAATTGTTAAATTCTGCGGCGATCAGCCGATTTGTGGACGATGTTCTTCGCCAAACGGGACATTCCAAAGTTCATATCGTTGCACATAGCATGGGCGGAGCTAACAGCCTGTATTATATATTGAACCGCGGAGGCATAGATAAGGTGGATAAATTGATTACGCTGGGTGGGGCGAATCGGTTGACAACGAACAGCGCACCAAGCGGCATTAAAGTTACCTCAATCTACTCCACCAGCGACACCATTGTTTCGCCTCTTTTATCCAGACTGGACGGGGCAAACAATATTTCCGTTAGTCTGGTAACTCATATCGGATTGCTCTATAACTCAAGGGTAAATGCATTGATTAAGGCCGCACTCATCGAATAGCTGTGGTTGAAGAACTTATATACTCATCCTATATTAGCGGTATTAACAAGACTGACCACTCCTGGTCAGTCGTTTTTTTGTTCAAGAGTAAGTTGATGCTTACAACCAAGGAAGTGGAAAGATCAAAAAACAACCAAAGGATGGAACAAGGACGCATGATCACGTCGTTGTTCTTTTTACGTTTGCCTGCATTTCAGGGTAGTGTAAATGCTTTTCAATCCATTCTTAACGATCTGAGCGTGATAAGATAGTATATTAGAATGAATAAAAACGGTTTGTGTTCGAGAAAGGCGGGATGAAATGTATCAGGTAGCGATATGTGACGACGATGAGCAGCAACGAGAATTGATGAGACATATGCTGACAGCGTTCTCGCTCAAAACCAATATCGAGTTTCATATCACCATGTTCAGTTCAGGAGAACAACTCCTGGCTCATTATAAGGATCAGAGAGAGACGTTTCACCTGCTTATTCTGGATGTAGAGATGGGTGGGTTGAATGGCATACAGACGGCACAGGAAATCAGAAAACTCAAGATCATGGATGTGCAGATCATGTTTTTGACCAGTTATCCCGAGTATATGGTCCAAAGTTTCGATGTGATGACGTTCCAATATTTGATCAAACCGATTCAAGAGGCTGTGCTGGAAGAGAAGCTGGTCAAACTGCATCAGTATTATCAAGCTATGGATAAAAAGTATCTGGTGATTAAATCGGATTACGATGATTTGATGTTGAAATATGAAGATATTTTATGGATTGAGGTGATTAAAAGCCTCACGGTTAAAAACAAACTAAAGGTAATTACTCGTGATAACTCTTATGAAACGAAAGGTATTCTATCGGCTTATGCTGCAACGCTGACAGAGCATGGTTTTATGCAAATTCACCGATCCGTGCTTATTAATCTAATGCATGTACACAAGTTCACGGGGGCACAAGTCACGATGCTGGATGGAACCTCTCTGCCGATAGGTCGTTCCAAAATCAAAGAAGTCAAGGATACGTATACCAAATATATGATCATGAGGGTTCAATAAAATGAATATTTTGCATCTAGTACCCGTCATTTTGTTGACCCTGCTCATGACCTTTCAAGCCAATTATTACTTTGATGCTGTGCTGGGAAAATCCAGACGTAAACCTCGCAGAACGATTTATTTTGTTGTGTTTGTCCTGCTCAATTTCTTTTATTTGGCTACGCGATTACCTTCTTTTCTTTCGACTTTGCTTGCATTGATTTTTATCTTCACTCTGGCACAATCCTACCGGGTAGAATTAAAACTGAAGATTATGTTTACGGTTATGTATGCAGCGCTGTTAACCACGGTAAATATCATTTCAGTTTATGTTTTTAGTGTGATTGACGGCATCGACTACCTGAAAGTGCCTGTCTATGGCCCGGAAGCGATATGGTTGTTCTCCAAAGTTCTGCTGCTAGGATGCAGCATTATGTTTGTTGTGATCCCCATTGTTCATCTCATCGCCAAACGCAGGAGCTTTAGGGTGCACCATAGGTCTTATCTTTTATTTTTGATCGTTACTGCGATTACGGTGTACCAGATCAATGTCATTTCAATATATAGCGAAAAAAATATCTTCTATATTTTTTCAGTGCTAGGCTCCCTTTTTCTAAACGTATTTATTGTGTATGTGTTTGATAATATCGTGGAGAAGGCGCATCTCGCTCATGAGAATGAACAATTGCAGCGGCAGATGGATTACCAGGATGCTAACTACGAGAAGACCGTGCACAGTTTCAAAAGCATTAAAAGTATTATCCACGATATCAATCAGCAATTTCTATATATCGAAGAGTGTGTGAAACGTAACGAACTTGCGGCAGCAACAGAGCATATGCATGTTACGATGAACACCATTGAGCATGCGTACCAACGTGTGAATAGCGGTAATCTGGTCATTGATGCTCTCGTTACAAATACGCTAACCGTCGGGCAGGCAAACGGCATTCGAATCGATACGCGTATCAATCTCCATTCTCAACACATAGGCATTGAGCGTTATGATTTGTGCGTGGTGCTCGGAAATATTCTAGACAATGCTGTTGAAGCATCCAAGAAAGTACGGGTCGCCGAGGATCGTTATATCGTAGTATCTATTCATTCTACAGCTTCTGCTCTGGTAATCCAGATTATGAACCATACCGCCCAACCGGCAACGGATCTGAAAAGTGACAAAACGGATTCAGAATTTCATGGTTTTGGCCTGACCAATATATCCAGAATATGTAGCAAATATGGAGGACATATGACCATTGAGCAAGGACAAGGGTCTTTTAACAATATGGTCGTTCTTCCTTACAACACAAACAACGTCTGAACTGTCGTTCAGGGGTTGTTTTTTTCCATTCGGGGTTCTTTTCCGCAGGCCACGTCTTTGCCAAGTATGATGAGTTCATTCAAGTATATCGATCTGAAGGAGGAAATCTGAATGAAAAGGATAATTACGGTTTTATGTGCGTTTATGCTTGTCATCATGCCTGTAGCAGATGTTAAAGCTGAGGCGACAGAAAAGCAGACAACCCAAGCGAAAGCTAAACAACTCGCTGACATGCTGGTTCAGAATTATGGCGTCACAAGTATGCAATATGCGATTATGGACAAAGGTGAAATGATTTTATCTGACGGTGCTGGATTTCATGATAAGGCGAGCCAGAAAGCCGTGGACAAAGATACCATGTACGGTATAGGCTCCGTAAGCAAAATGGTGGTGACAACTGCGGTCATGATGTTGGTCGATTCTGGTAAGGTTGACCTGGACCAGCCACTTACTACGTATATTACCGATTTCAAAATGGCAGACCCCCGCTATAAAGAAATCACACCGCGTATGTTAATGAATCATTCATCCGGGTTGTACGGTTCGCAGTATGGAAACAGCATTCTTTTTGATGATAACGACACACGCAATCATGATGAACTGCTGATCAAACTTCAGGCCGAACGTCTCAAGTCTAAACCCGGGGAATACTCCGTTTATTGCAATGATGGCTTTCAATTGCTGGAGATTCTAGTTGAGCGCGTGAGTGGGCAAAGTTACAGTAAATATGTGGAACAGTCTATCAGCAAGCCGTTGCAACTTGGTTCTACGAAGACACCACTGGATTCTTTCAATAGAGACAAATTAGCTGGAACCTATTGGCCAACTTTTAAATCAAAGATGCCTGTTGAAAATGCCAATATCATCGGTACGGGTGGCATTTATTCAACGGCTGAGGAGTTAACGCAATTTGCTGAGGTACTGATGGGTAACCGCCCGGATCTTCTATCCAAGGCTTCGGCTAAAGCGATGCAAAGTCCAGAATATCGCAAAGGCATATGGGTGTCTGACGAAATCAATTCGTTCAACTACGGACTCGGCTGGGATGCAGTAGAACTTGCTCCATTCAGTGAGTATGGCATTAAAGCACTGACCAAGGGCGGCGATACGATCATGTATCACGCTTCATTAATTACGATTCCAGAGCACGACATATCCATGGCTGTGTTATCTTCAGGTGGATCTTCTGTTTTTGACCAGATGTTTGCCTCTAAAGTGTTGCTGGAAGTACTGAAGGAACAGGGCATTATTGACAACATTAAACCGGATCGCACCTTCTCTGTCCCAGTCCAGACCGAGATGCCTGCTGAGTTGAAAGATTACTCCGGTTTGTATGGAACCGTTGGTGCAACAACGGAGATTAATATTCAAGACGGAGCATTCACCTTACCAGCTATGCTGGGCGGACTAATTGCTGAACAAAAGTATGTGTATACAGGTGACGGGTATTTTACCGGCAAGGACGGAAGCGTGAAGGTGAGTTTTGTAAAGGAGCGGAACGCCAAGACCTATGTTAAAGTCCAAGGATATCTTAGCTTGCCGGGACTGGGACAGATGGGCATGAGCACGTACGATTATCAAAAGCTGGAGCCTAACAAGCTGGATGCAGTTACCCAAGAGAAGTGGGCTGCACGGAACGGTGTGAACTATTTTGCGCTGGACGAAAAAATCACATCGCTCTTCTACCTGGTTCCATCACAGCTTATTAAAAATTTTAAGGTTAACGCAGAGCATGGCTATGTAAATGGGACGCAAATCAAGGATGCCAATTATGCCGTTAATGTTGCGGAGATTCCAGTCATGAATGGCCGAGATGCATTCGACTTGGAATTAATGATGAAAAAAGATGCTGAGATTCTCACGCAGAACGGACAGCAGTACATCTCGGAAAAGGCGATTCCGCCTATTTTCAGTGGGAAATCAGGAATTGCGACTATACCAGCTAACGGTCAAGCTCGATGGTATGCGATTGACGGGAAATCAGCTGAAAAAACGATAACGGTGGATTCTCCTAAGCACGGCGGTTATGCGGTTTATGATGATCAAGGTCAGGCGCTACAGTTCTCTATCGCGACTGGGGAACAGTCCACGAAGCTACCGAAGAAAGGCTTTATCGTATTTGGAGGTAACGCCGGTGATGTTTTCCACATTCGTCTGAAATAAAGAGAATAGAAATGTTTTAATGTTTTAGAACACTCAAATGTGTATGGAAAAAGCTGCCGAATGGCGGCTTTTTTGTTCATCCTGATGGCGAATGAAGATCAATGGTGAATTGTCAGGATAGACGTTTTAAGGGGCATCGTTTGACTTCGAGTTTACTCTAGGGTGTAGACTGATTATTGAAGTCCTAACAGGGATAAATACTAAAGGCAGTTAGAAGTACGAATATGAAGGAGCTGAGTTAAATGGATACAAACAAAGAGACAAGAACAGTTCAGCATAACATACATTCAGGTTTTGACAAGAGTAGTACAGCGGATGAGGTCTTACATGGCCTGGATCTGTCAGGGCGCCTCGCCGTAGTGACAGGTGGATATTCCGGTCTGGGACTGGAAACAACTCGTGCATTGGTTCGAGCGGGAGCACACGTTGTTGTGACTGCGCGCAGACCAGATGTTGCACGTGAAGCATTGGCAGATATTGAGAACGTGGAAGTACACGAGCTTGATCTGGCTGACCTGTCCAGTGTTGCTGCATTTGCGGGACGTTTTCTGGCAAGTTCACGCAGTATAGATATGTTAATCCTGAATGCAGGTATCATGGCCTGTCCAGAGACCCGGATTGGTCCGGGATGGGAAGCGCAGTTTGCTACGAACCATCTGGGACATTTCGCGCTAACCAATCAATTGTGGCCTGCGCTGGTCAGTGAAGGTGGAGCCCGTGTCGTTTCGCTTTCCTCTGCAGGACATCATTTCTCACCAATCCGCTGGCATGATATTCATTTTGAACAGGGATACGAGAAGTTCCCGGCATACGGTCAGTCCAAAACAGCGATCAGCTTATTCACGGTAGAGCTCGACAGACTTGGCAAGCAGCATGGAGTTCGTGCATTTGCTGTACATCCGGGTGGAATCATGACTCCATTACAACGTTATATGCCCAAAGATGAGATGGTTGCTCTCGGTTGGATTGATGAATCCGGCAACGTGGCTAATCCGGGCTTCAAATCACCGGAGCAGGGGGCAGCAACCCAGGTGTGGGCTGCGACTTCTCCCAAGCTTGAAGGCATGGGCGGTGTGTACTGTGAAGATTGCAATATCAGTGAGATGGCTCCCGAAGATGGCGGTTTTTACGGCGTGAAGCCATATGCGATTGATGCAGAACAGGCGGAACGCTTATGGGCGTTATCTGCTGAATTGACAAAGACGGATATTCCGGATAACGATCGTGGATGAAGCGGACTTCTATTCAGAAGATAGAGAAGTTTAAGAATATGTGGTAAAATGTTCAGGGCGCTGCGGTTGTTACATCCGCAGCGCTATTGCTTTTTTTTGATGCCGTACAATCTGAAAATGGTTGTTCATTTATAATTTAACTTGCATTCAAGTATCTATTCAGTAAACAGGCGAATATCATTATAGTAATACGTTTGAATTTCATCAGTCTGTAAAGGGAAATATGAGGATAGATTGTCATTGGAGTGTGTTTCGATTTACAATGTAGGAATCATGTTCTTTTTGAAGAACGCAGGGAGAGAAAATCATGAATATTTTTGAAAATCACATACCTAACGAAAAAGTAAAATTTAATGAACCGCTAAAAAATCATACGTTTATCCAAATTGGAGGCAAGGCCGATATTCTCGTGCATCCAACGACGGTGGAGGAGATTACCAAAGTGGTTGAAATTGCGAACAGCCATCAGCTGCCGCTGACCGTTATTGGTAAAGGCTCCAACGTTATTATTAAGGACGGAGGCATCCGGGGAGTCACGATTTCGCTTAGCCGCTTCGATCAGATCGAAGTCAGTGGAACACGTATCATGGCACAGAGCGGCTCCGATATTATTGACGTATCCAGAGCCGCTTTGGCACATAGCCTGAAGGGTATGGAATTCGCCTGTGGCATTCCTGGCAGTACAGGAGGCGCTCTTTACATGAACGCTGGCGCTTACGGCGGTCAGATCGCGGATGTCATTGAAAAGGCGACGGTCATTACCCGTGAAGGCAACGTTGTTGTTATCCCTCGTGAAGAGATGAAGCTGAGTTACCGCAACAGTCTTTTCAAGATGGATCATTATATTATTTTAGATGCCGAGTTTACGCTTAACGAAGGGGATCAGGAGGAGATCTCTAGCAAGATGAAGGAATTAACGTTCCTGAGAGAATCGAAACAGCCATTGGAATACCCTTCTTGCGGAAGTGTGTTCAAACGTCCAGAAGGACATTTTGCCGGTAAACTAATTCAGGATTGTCAATTGCAAGGCACTCGCATCGGTGGGGCTGAAATCTCGACTAAACATGCTGGATTTATCGTGAATGTGGATCACGCCACTGCCAAGGATTATGAGGATCTGATTCAGTTTATTCAGAAAAAGGTGTGGGACACGTTCCAGGTGGAATTAGAAACTGAAGTGATTTTCCTTGGAGAATATTAATTCAGTACACGATTTATGAAGGCTGGAGCACTAAAGCACGTGTAAGCCATGACTAGAATATGAGTCGTTAATAAGATGGAGCCGCCATATGGCGGCTTTTTTGCTATATCTTATAAGAAGTGAAAAAACGATTATGATAATTTTGGTAATATTAGATGGGTTTATATGTTATATTGTTAATTTATCTGTTTTCAAGAAGGAGGCTCGAACATGAGTAAAGGAAAAGGAAACTTTCTCAAGATTATCGTCGTAACGATAGCGTTATTAGCACTCTCTTTGATATCCGTATACACATATATGTATATAAAAGAAAAACCGGGTGGTCTGGCGGATCAGACTTTGTCCAAAGCTATGGGGCTGGATGAAACCATGTCGATTCCGATCGGCAGTACGCCAGAGGATGCAGTTCAACAATTCAGAGCGTCGACTCCTAATGTCCGTGTAGTTCATCAGGAACCTGTGGACGACGGCATGATCGTGTTTACGCAGAGAACGAACAGTGAGGCAGCAAGTAATATGCAGCTGGAGTACGTGCGAAAAAATAGTTTTGGTTGGAAGTGGGTGTGGGGCGGAGGTTATGGAATAGGAGATGTGGATCCGTCTGAGTATGCATTGTATTATATGAACTTACCGAAGCTTGACGGGATAGATGCTCCTTTTCCAATGGTGTTTGGTACTATCGAGCATCCGGGGATCCAGCGTCTAACTGCTGAAACAGAACAGAACGGCTCCATGTCCATAACGGAAGCCAAGTTGATAAAAACAGATATGGAAGAGTATATCTGGTTTGTGATGCTGCCTTCATCGGAGGGTACACCCTATACCATTAAAATATATGATGAAGAGGGAAAACAAGTGGGCAGCAAACAAAATGAAATGGTAAATGATAGCGGATCATTAACGCTGGGGAAAAGGTCAGCGTCAATGTGATCCGCACGTGGTCTTCTTTAAATTATTTTGCGATGCGATTGGCTTTCACATATTTAAGTTGTGCGACGATGATTACACTGATAATAACCAGTAGAAACCATGAACTGATCTTACTGAAGCTCACCAGTTGCCAGCTATCATGTTGATCCGGATATTTCCATCCATTGAAGAAGGTAGCGATATTTTCTGCCAGCCAGATAAAGAATCCTACGATAATGAAAGCAAGAGACAATGGCATACGATAGGTTGTATGGCGTACCCGGTAGATAATCCACGTTTTCCAGAAGACAACAAAGACAAGCGCTGTCAGCCACCAGCGAAAATCGGGTATGAAGTGATGGGTGAAAAAATTAAGGTAGATGGCTCCGCCAAGCAGCATGGAGGGGACCACACCCGGCCAGCTGGTCATATCCATACGTAACCTTCGCCAGATCTGACACATGAAGCTGGCTACACTTGCGTACATAAATCCGCTGTACAGCGGAACGCCAAATATTTTGCTATATGCGGGCTCCGGGTAAGACCATGATCCCATATGTACTTTGTAAATTTCGAGTAGGAGACCGATTACGTGGAATACACAAATAACCTTGATTTCGTCCAACGTCTCTAGTCCAGTGCGAAACATCAAATATTGAACAGCAAGCAGAATAAGTAGAATTGCATCATAGCGCTGGATATAAGGAAATGGAATGACCGTTGAAAGAGCCAGTGTACAAAAAATGGCTACGGGAAAAATACAACTCATGGCTTGATGATATCCAAAATGTAATAACTGAATGAATGATTTCATAGGAAGTAGCTCCTTTTGACACTTCTGAACTGGAGTGAATTTGAGTGTGCATGATCACTTATATTAATCTAATCGATTTTGTGCCATTTGAAAAATAGAAAAAAATGAAGAAGAAAGTTCATATTTTTGTCTGTCATTTTATGCAACTGAGCAGCTTTAAATGTATATTCTTTGATGCATATGATAAAATGGAGTTCATACTTTACAAGAAACAAGGAGGCCGTCATGCAACTGATACAACCACAAGATATCCAGCTTCGGCTCGATCGCCTTGTTGATCAGGATGTATATATGCATCTTGAGATGACAACGGGCGCTTACGCTCAACATTACGATAGTTCACGGCATCCGGCTTCAGCTTTTATCACCAATGCCGCCATTCGATATACACAGGGCTCCATTTCAGGTGAGGGACCTTACCGTGTCGGTCTCAAGACGACAGATGGCTGGGTGTATGCTGAAGGGCTAACCCATATTGATGAGCAGGAACAAGATAGATTGATTATGGCCGGCCATGACACCCAGGGCAAACTGGTTGTGGCTCTGCAGCTAAGCCGGGAGAAGTTCTAATGGAAGTGGAGGAACAACATATGACAAAGAATGCACACGATGAGCATCAACGCATCCTGGTGGTTTATCCTCATCCAGACGACGAAGCATTCTCCGTATCGGGCACGTTAGCCAAATACATTGATTCTGGAGCACACGTTACATATGCTTGTCTGACGCTGGGTGAGATGGGACGTAACATGGGTATTCCGCCGTTTGCGAACCGCGTGACCCTGCCATCTATCCGCAAAGATGAGCTTATTGAAGCAGCTAGTGCGATTGGTATTCAAGATTTAAGGATGCTCGGATTTCATGATAAAATGGTAGAGTTTGAAGATCCTCAATTGCTCGATGGCAGCATTATGGCTCTTCTTGAGGAGATTAAGCCATCACTGATCTTTACATTTTATCCTGGATACAGTGTTCACCCCGATCATGATGCGACAGGAGCTGCGGTGATCAGGGTTGTTAGCCGTCTACCGCTGGAAGAGCGTCCTGTCGTTCACTGTGTAGCTTTCTCTAATAATCACGAGCAGCATATTGGTAAACCAGATGTAACCGTTGATGTCTCTCAATTTCTGGCGCAAAAGCTAGCTTCAATTCGTGCACACCGCTCGCAATTTCAAGCCGCAGAGTTGCTGGGTAACCGTAAGCTGAACGACGAAGAACTTCAAGCACGCTTTGGTCGCGAACGATTCTGGACCTATTCATTTGCATAAACTCAACATGTTTAAAGTCGCCAATTTGGCGGCTTTTTTTCATTCAATCACAATTTGGACACAAAAGTAAGCAAGCTATAGCCTAATGGGGCTATATGGGAAATTTATCATTTTCGATACACTGTGTGAAGGACTGGGATAACGCATTAATGTAATACCAAAAAGAAGGAACGGAGGGAAGGGGGGATGATATGGATGAGAAATGCAGGAACAAAAATATGAACAGTAATAAACGATTCAATATCCGTAGACATGCATTGATTACTCTGATCGGGATTGGACTGGGGTTGCTTTCCGTGTTCCAAACTGTTGTTAATGCTACTGGAGTCACTGGAGATCGTGAACCCGTCCTACTTCAGCCCATTATAGACCAAGCGGATGCCGGAGCGGTTATTCATCTTGAACCTGGTCGATATGAAGGCCCCGTTCTCATCTCTAAAGCACTCACTCTAATTGGGGATGATTCGGTTACCATCCATAATGAACAGGAACAAAGTGCGATATCCATTCAGGCGGAAGGTGTGAAATTGGAAGGGTTTACAATCGAACATAACGGTCGTCAACCAGCAGCAGCTGTGCAGATTACGGGCAGCAATAACGAAATATCTGACCTTAAGCTTCGTACCAAGGGAGCTGGTTTGCTTCTACGTGATGCGACTACTTCTGTAATACGAAATAATTCAATTCAATGGGCAGGTGCAAGCACAGTATCCAGCAGTCAAAAAGGCAACGGGATCGATCTCTACAATTCGCATAACAGTAGGATTGAAGGGAATCAGATTGAGGGTGTGCTCGATAGCATCTATGTGGAGAACAGCCGAAACGTAGCGGTGAACAATAATCGTTTCATGCAAACCAGGTACGGTATTCATTGCATGTATATTGATGGATCATCTGTTACGAATAACACAGGAGAAGGTAACATGACAGGTGCCATGATCATGGGTGTGAAAAATACGGTTGTATCAGGCAATACCTTTCGCAAACAAAGTTCAAATGTTCATTCGCAAGGTATCTTGCTCTATGACGTGCATCAGTCCAAGATCCACAGCAATACAGTAGAGGGCAATCGTGTGGGCATGAATATCGCTGAATCCTCGGGCAATGAAATTGATGACAACGGCTTAATTCGTAATTTCGTTGGAATTCAGATGGTGCTTGCTGAGGGAAATGAATTTAAGCAAAATCGATTTGTTTCCAACGTTATTGATGCCTCGACAATGGACAGCAAGGATAATATTTTGAAAGAAAACTATTGGGATTCCTTTCAGGGATTGGATCTGAATCAGGATGGAATCAGCGAGCTTTCCTATGCGCTCAACCCGTTCTACGAACAAGTAATAAGCAGAAATGCAGCATATCAACTGTTTTTTCAATCCCCGGGCATGGTCTTTCTCAGTGAACTGCACTCGGAAGGGAAAAGCAATTGGACAACAGACGAGTCACCGCAGATGAGCATTGTGAAAAAGCATACTGAAGTTGCAGCAACATCGGGAACATCCGGGACAGCTAGAACAAATGTGGGAACCTGGTCTAGTCCCGTTATGATAATCAGTTTACTTTTACTTGGTTTGTCTGCTAGTACGATGATCTATATGGGGGTATGGAGAAAATGAATAAACGATGGATTTTGGCAATGGTGTTGCTGTTAGGGACTTTGATGTTAACGGCTTGTGGGCAGAAGTATGCGGCTGTGCCCATTAATGAGGACGTGGATATCTGTGCGATCTGTAACATGCAGGTGAAGGATGATGCGTTTGCCACACAGCTTACAACGAAGGACGGTAAAAACTTCAAGTTCGATGACCTTGGCTGCATGAATGAATGGAAAAAAGAAAATGGCACAGACAACATTGGCATGGACTATGTGCGTGATTATAACGATAAGGAATGGATCGAATTCAATAAAGCGACTTATGTATATGACCCTTCACTCAGAACACCCATGGCGTATGGCATTGTTAACTTCAAGGATAAAGCTTCTGCCGAGGCTTTCGTAGCCGAGCAGGGGGTAGGCAAGGTTATGACTGCGGATGAACTTGCTTCTCACGATTGGACTCAGAATATGGATAACATGAATATGGACGGAGACGGGCACGGACATGGTCACGATGAGGGCGGGACGGATCAAGGCTCGAAGCATGATATGGGTGAAGATATGAGCAAAGATATGCATCAAGAAGGTGAGTCGAAAGAAGGATCAGGCAACCACTGATGCTGATAGGGGGTGCTGAAGCCGATGTCTGATATGTTACAAATAACAAAACGAGAGTTGAAAACGGGGTTTCGTAACCCCTGGTCATATTCGTTTCTCGTTCTTTTTTGCACATTTAGCTTAAGTTTATTACTACTAAATGCACAGAATCCAGTAGAAGGATACTCGGGCACGACAGGTTCTATGCTGAACCTTATCCTCTATCTTTTGCCGCTAATGACGCTTTTTCTGGGTTCATTCTCATTGACTGCTGAAAAGGAAGACGGAAGCTGGCAGCTTCTATCGACGTATCCCATCGGTACGTTATCGTTCATTACAGGCAAATATCTCGGACTAGCCGCGGTGCTGCTACTCATCGTGACATTTGGCTACGGCCTGATGGGGCTAGTTAGCGGGTTGCTTGGCAATTCGATCGATCTACTGACCTATCTACTGTTTTTAGCGTTTTCTTGTGGACTTGTGCTGTTATTCCTAAGTGTTGCATTGCTGATCGGCTCACTGTCTCGCAATCGCTGGCAAGCTTTAACGATTTCCGTATCGATCTGGTTTTTCGCCGTTATTGGCTGGCCTACATTATTACTTGCGATATTAGGGCTAATGCCGTACCTCTGGATAAAACCGTTGCTGGTGGTGTTAACCTTTTTGAACCCGGCTGAATTGGTACGGCTGTTTATTGTGATCAAGCTCGGTGGCGGTTCTATACTGGGGCCTGAGTATTATCAATGGGTTACCTGGGTGCAACAGCCAAGCGGCAGTGCCATATTTGTTGGAATGTGCTTGTTATGGGTGAGTTGCTCGATCCTTGTTGTTTACGTTATATGGGAAAGGGGGCGTTCCCGTGCTTGAAACGGAAGTTATTGTGAAGGGACTAGGCAAACAAATCAAAAAACAAACCATCGTCGAAGAAATCTCCTTTCATCTTGGTTCTGGTCAGGTACTTGCCGTATGCGGCGGGAACGGTGCAGGCAAAAGCACCTTGCTACGTATGCTGGCAGGCATTCTGCGTCCAACGTCAGGGGAAATTATGGTGAATAACGTACGCTGGTCACAGGATCGCAAACGGTATGCGAATCAGATTGGGTATATGCCGGATAATTATCAGTTCAGCCAAGGTCTTACGGCCGAGGAATCTTTATTATTCTGGGCATCTCTGCGTAAACTTCCCCGAGATAGGGTGCAGGAAGTATTAGTGATGGTTGGACTTGACGAGCAAAAACATAAACGGGTAACGACCTTTTCCAAAGGGATGCGGCAGCGTGTATTGTTTGCTCAGGCGATGCTTGCAAAGCCTGCTCTTCTGATCATGGACGAGCCTACCAATGGACTGGACCCCTTCTGGATGCAGGAATTCGTACATTTGCTGAGAGGTATCAAACAGGAAGGGCATATGGTTGTGTTCTCCACACATCAGCTTGAAGTGGCGAATGATATCGCAGATCAGGTGATGTTTATGAATCAGGGGTGTAATGTTGGGGAAGGTACTGTAGAAGATATTCGGAATCAGTATGGTTCACTTCATGCTGCTTTTCATCTGAGTCTGGGAATAAAGTGAAGGTGATGTGAACATGCATAACAAGCCGCAAAGTATGGATACGAACAGTGCACAACAGGACGGACAAAAAAAGACAGGGTCGAAAATAAGTCGGGTTGTTACGATGTTGATTGCACTGGCAGCATTAGCTACAGGTATATGGGCTGTGCTGGCAAATTTATCGGACTCTGATTCGAAAAGTAGGAATCCAATTCGTACAGGAGTCGAGGCTCCTGATTTTACAGCAGTTAATTCCAAAGGGGAGCAAGTCAAGTTGTCTGATTACCGGGGCAAAGCCGTGATGATTAACTTCTGGGCATCATGGTGCACGCCATGTGTAAGAGAGATGCCCTTAGTTCACGAGCTAGCGCAGCAAAATCAAAACAAGGTGGAGACACTGTTTGTTAACGTGGGGGAGAGCAAGGGCACAATTAACGAGTTTATGAAAAGCCATCAGTTCGATTTTCCAGTGATCATTGACGCAACGGGCAAAGTATCCAAGCTGTACCGTATCACTGGCCTGCCAGCCACAATGGTTATTGACCAAGCGGGACAGTTTAGCCATATTTTGCTCGGTGAACTGACAGAGGATATTCCTTTGCAGCAATGGCTGGAGGAAAGTATGTGAATGTTGATGATTAGCCAAATGAAGCAAATACAACTCACTCTAAAATCAGCCATTGATTTGAAAGTGAGTTGTTTGCTATTCCAACATGATTTTCTCATTAACCATTTGATAATAATACTCATCCATCTGTTCTGCCGTAATATCTTCTTCAAGATGATATATCCACCACGTCACAAGTAAACTAATGACTCCTGAATGATATTCGGCTAAAAGTTCAATTGGAGCTGAAAGCTGTTTACCTCTTCGTTTTAGTTCGAGAAAATCTCTTCTGGAAATATCTCCGATATAAGTTTTGAAAAAATCAGTAAATCCTTTATCATTCTTCTGATTTTGAACAATCGGTTCTAATAAATTCTCCAACATGAATCTGGATAGGCTTTGTAAGGGCTGCCGTAGCCGATCTTCTATATTCATGTGTAAATAATCCTGAAGCACCCAGGTTAGTGTCGAGTGTAACAGTGCAAATTTATCCTCGAAATGTTTGTAAAATGTGGTACGGTGAACCATCGCTCTGTCGCATATTTCATTAATCGTGATATTACTGAATGATTGTCCTTGCTCGGATAACAGATCTTTAAAGGCAGTGGTTAACAACTTTTTAGTTCGGGCAACTCTTAAATCAACCTTTTTCTCTATAATTTCATCTACACCTCCTGGTTATCGTAGTTTAACTATACAGCGTCTTTATATTGATTCTTACATAAGAGAGATTTTGATTATATATTGGTATTATAAGTAATATTTTTAGTGATCTACAACTGTACATTCAATATAATTCTGAAGAAAGGATGAAGTTGAAATGTCTGACATGAAAAAAGCGATAGTCATTGGGGCAGGGATTGCAGGGTTGATTACTGCCAGAATGTTAGCTGACTATTATGACGAGGTATGTGTGATTGAAAGGGATGAGTTCCCTTTGGATCCAGATAACAGGCAGGGTGTACCTCAGTCATTTCATCCACACCGTGTACAACCACGTGGCGCACTTATTATGGAGCATTACTTCCCGGGATACAATGATGAGTTAATCCAGATGGGAGCGATATCTTCGCATGATGAGCAGTTCCAGATTGCTAACCGATACGGCACATTAGTCAACAAGGAGGACTCTTCTTCGTTTAAAATTGCATCGTGTAGCAGAGCTTTACTGGAATGTGTGCTGCGCAAGCGAATCCAGAACATGCCTCAGATAGGCTTCTTAACAAGCAAGGAAGTGACTGGACTTATCGTATCTGACGATGAGCGTGCCGTCACCGGCGTGTATACCAAAGAAAGAAGCGGAGAAAAGAAGGAAGAGCAAATTCCAGCCAATATGGTTATTGATGCTTCAGGACGTTCTTCCAAGATCATCAGATGGCTTAATAAGATCGGATTAACAGTGCCAGAGCCTGAAGTGCTTAAGGTATCTCTTGGTTACAGTACCCGGTATTACAAAATAAAAGGCTTCATTCCGAACGAATGGGTGATGTCTGACTCCGATCCTGAGCGAGGTATTCGTGCAGGTATATTTACGCGTATTGAGGATGATATTGTTGGACTCATTCTTTTTAATGCAGGAGGAGATGAATACCCGTCTACTCAGCCTGAGGAGTTTCAAGAACAAATCAAACATCTGTTTGCTGGAGATAAAATCGTCGGACTTATGGAGCGATTAGAACCCTTGCAAGGGCCTAGAGGATACCGTATTTCCGAGTCTGTTCGTCAGCATTTTGAACTGATGGAGAATTGGCCTTCGGGCTTACTCGTTCTGGGTGACGCACTGTGTGGTTTTGATCCTATTCACGGACAAGGCATAACTGTTGCGGCGATTGAAGCCGAGACGATAGGCAAATGTCTGGAAGAACAGCGCATACAACATGAACCACAGTTTGAGCGTAAGGCGTTACAGCGTATGCAGCAGGCCATCGAACCGGCTTGGTGGCTTAGTTCTGTGGCTGACATGCGTTGGAAAGGGGTGGAGCATGGTGGACCTTACGAACTGAAAGGAGTTACTTTTGGTCAGAAATATATTAATTTGTTTACCAAACAGGCGATGAAAAAAGCGGACCAGGAAAAAGATAATCAGCTCTTCTTTATGCAATTCATGATGAACGCGTTGATCCTTCCGCCAAGTGAATACTTTAAAAAGGAAGTTCTGGACATGATTCTGGACGATAATGGTTCAGAAGAGGAGATGGAATTAAGGGCAGAGCTTGGTGTACATGATCCTGATTTGTTCCAGCAAAAATTAGATGAGACTCTTCCAATATTTGAACTGGAGTATGATGAGCAGATTAAACAATTGCTCGAATCACTTCAGCCTGCGATGAGCTAACCCTTTCATTGTAAAGTATTACTAGCTTCCTTAACCATTGAATATGCTCTCAAGAGGAATCTGACTTATCATTAATAGTGAAAGATGAACTTAGCTCCAACCCAGAAACACAAAAAGAGTCGCTATAGTAGCTACTTTTTTTGTGTTTTTTGTATATTCCCAAAAAAGATTCCCTGTTCGTACTGAGAAAATTTATATTATCTCTTTGATCATTTCATGAAACTAAAATGGAAGTTGAGAGTTTTCTTCACCAAATTATTTAGTCTTTACCTGGTCCGTGATTAAATTTAGTACCTTTTCCAATCGCATAGAATTGACCGCCAGCCACATAGTGTACTGTACGTAATTCATCAGGAGCATCATCAAAAATCCAATGTCCGTTGTTGAATACTCGATCATCACTCCAAGCACCGACAATTTCACCCATGAACAGATCAAGTTCTTGTTCATTTTGAGCATTGGGAATAACCTTGCATACTAGCCAGCCAGCGGAACCTTCAACTAGTGGTAAATCAAACTCTTCTTGGTAAAAGAGTGGGATATGTTCAAGTTTGTTGTCCATTTCTTTAGCGCTGTGCTCACCAACATACAAGACCGTTTCCATTTGTTGAACAGTTGGAACATGTACTACATAGTAACCACTCTTTTCAACGAGTTCACGTGTGAAAGCTTGTTTGCCGATATATGCCATCACTTTATTATTTCCCACCAGACCGACCCAAGCGGCTGCCATTACATTTTCTATCCCATCGTGTTTAGCAGAAATCATGGTTGTTGGACCTACTTGCAATAAACGGTATGCTTTCTTTAAATCAACAGGCTTAATTGCCATTATTTATTCACCTTTTCATTATTAGCTTATTTTCTTGTTGAACACTGAGGTATAGTATAATGGAATCATGAAAAAAGAATAGTATGCACTTTTTAGTGAGATACTATCAAAAAGGAGAGCGCTAAATGATTCCAATTAAAACAAAAAATGAAAAAGAAAATAGTCATCAATCATTTGTGTATACCTTATCGCTAATTAGTGGTAAATGGAAATTACATATCTTATTTTTACTACTGAAGGAAGACATTATGCGTTATGGTGAGTTGAAAAGAGCGCTTCAAGGAATTACACACAAAATGCTCAGTAATCAATTAAAAGAGCTGGAGGCTGATTCGCTCATTACACGCCATGAATACTCACAAGTGCCGCCTAAAGTTGAGTATTACCTTTCAGAGCGTGGCAAGTCCCTCATCCCTGCTCTGCAAGAGCTATGCAAGTGGGGAGTAGATCATATGGATGATGAACTATAAGTTGCGAGTCATTCTGAATACCCCACTAAATAGTGAGAAACCCGGGTGAATTATAACTTTGGGTTTCTTTCATTTTCAAATGAAAACGTACAAAATAGAAGAAGAGAAGGCATCTTTTTTAGCTATGTTTGTAGCATTAAGTACCAAACCAATAAGAGAGTGAGCTGAAAAAGTGTTGACTTCTGACTTACTTTAAGTAATATAATATCTTTACGAATTGAAGGAGATTGTCTATGTCTCAACCGAATACCGGAATCAAAACGATAAAACTTGAAATGGAATATTATGGAGAACCATTTATAGTATATCCAACATTGTTATGGGATGAACAGAATGTAGTGCTCGTTGATACGGGCATTCCTGGGCAATTGGCACAAATTCGTACGTTACTCGAAAAGGAGAATTTCAGTTTCAATAAGCTGACGCATATCATCATCACGCATCAAGATGGGGATCACATTGGCAGTCTGCCGGAATTAGTTGAGGCAAGAGGGAGCGAGGTGAAGGTACTTGCACATGAGGAGGCGGTACCCTATTTGACCGGAACCATTCCGCTTATCAAAAGTAAAGATTTCGCACCGTCTGTGCACGTTCATACCGCTTTAAAGGATGGAGACATTCTGCCCTTGGCAGGTGGTATTCAAGTCGTCTTTACACCAGGACACACACCAGATCATATGTCGCTATATCATATTCCAAGCCAAACGTTGATTGCTGGTGACGCTTTAAATGCGGAAGATGGTCGTCTCTTGTCCTTTAATGACGAGCAAACTTTGGATCATACGACTGCGTTCGAGTCGATTGCAAAACTGTTAGAGCTTGATATTAAAAAAGTGATTACGTATCATGGTCACGAAGTTACGAATCAGATTAAGGAAAGTCTCCAGAACTTTGTAGATATGAAATAACTTATCATGGATGAAGTCGTCATTTTGGCGGCTTTTTTTATTTTGTTACATAACTATGATGGCGTAGTTGAATGCAGTTACCCTTGAGCTTGCACGCATTAAGCTTCTGAAACACTGTGTTACTTTTATGTTACAAATGTGAATCTCTGATACCTTGTACTAAATACGAAATAACATGTATTTTATGCACTAATCTATGTAACATAAGTTGTGAAAACAAATACAAGATAAAAAACCGATACAGCGTGATTCGTTTTATATCCAGATCCGCAGAAGGTTTAAAAGAAAGGTGGCTTACCAAATGAGTAAAACATTTCAATTTCCTAACGGTTTTTTGTGGGGAGGTTCCGTCTCTGCAAACCAAATAGAAGGTGCGTATCAAGAAGATGGAAAAGGACTTTCCATTCAGGATATCATGCCAAACGGCATTCAGACACCTCCGACGAATGAACTGACAGAGGATAATATGAAGTTATTTGCGATTGACTTCTATCACCGATATAAAGAGGATATTAAACTCCTTTCCGAAATGGGTTTCAAAGTTTTTCGTACGTCGATAGCTTGGTCCAGAATCTTCCCAAAAGGGGATGAACTTGAGCCAAACGAAAAAGGTCTCCAATTTTACGATGATCTCTTTGACGAGTGCCTGAAATACGGGATTGAACCTTTAGTTACAATCTCTCATTATGAGACTCCGTTACATCTCGTTAGAGAATACGATGGCTGGGCGAACCGAAAAATGGTCGATTTCTATGAACGATATGTGCGAACGATTTTTGAGAGATACAAAAACAAAGTGAAGTATTGGCTCACATTTAACGAGATTAATTCGATTCTTGAACACCCGTTTGCAAGTGGCGGGATTAACACTCCTAAGGATCAACTTAGCAAACAGGCTTTGTACCAAGCGGTTCACCACGAGTTTGTTGCAAGTGCACTGGCGGTTAAAATTGGGCATGAAATTAACCCGGATTTCAAAATTGGTTGTATGGTCATTGCTATGCCGATTTACCCATTGACTCCTGACCCTAATGATATGATCAAAGTGATGGAAGCAGATCATAAGAACACAGGTTTTACGGATGTTCACGTGCGTGGTTATTACCCGGGTTACATGAAACGTTATTTGAAAGATAACGGAATTACCATTCATTTCGAGCCTGGTGACGAAGAAATTTTGAAAAATACCGTTGATTTTATTTCCTTTAGCTATTATCAAAGCAGTTGCGAAACGGCTGATCCTGCCAAGCAAATTAAAGGAGAAGGAAACCTGATTGGTGGTGTTCCTAATCCGCTCTTGACTGCGAGTGATTGGGGTTGGCAGATTGACCCTCAAGGCTTAAGGTACATCATGAATGCGATGTATGATCGTTATCAGAAGCCATTGTTCATCGTTGAAAATGGATTAGGAGCCGTAGATGAACTGATTACGGACGAAAATGGTAACAAAACCGTTCATGATGACTATCGTATTAACTATTTGAAGGAGCACTTGCTTCAAGTCGCTGAAGCTATTAAAGACGGTGTCGAATTGATGGGATATGCATCATGGGGTTGTATTGACTTGGTTAGTGCCACAACTGCAGAAATGAAAAAACGATACGGATACATTTATGTGGATCGTCATGATGATGGTTCAGGAACATTGGAACGCTATCGTAAAAAGTCCTTCTACTGGTACAAAGATGTCATTGAGAGCAACGGGAGCAGTTTGTTTCGGGAGTAGAAGATGAGAAAAAAAAGTATATTTTTAATTATTGCATTATTTGTTGCTACATTGAATTTGCGCCCAGCTATTAATTCCATATCTCCACTGCTAGATACGATTCGGGAAGATTTGGGGATGAGCGCTGCACTAGCCAGTTTGCTAACGTCAATACCTGTATTATGTATGGGCGTATTTTCACCTTTTGCCGTCAAAGCAAGTGGGAGATGGGGAATAGAGCGAATCATTGGATATTCCCTGATTGTGGTGGGAATCGGAATAGCCACTCGGCTATTTACACAGTCTACGTCCGTTTTACTTTTATCTGCATTGATCGTAGGTATCGGGATCGCTTCGATTGGCCCGTTAACTTCAGGCTTTATAAAAAAGTATTTTCCCGATCATGTTCCATCTATGATTGCACTCTATAGTATTGCAATCACTGTAGGGGCTGCGGGCAGTTCAATGGTATCCATTCCCTTAGAGGCATATTTCAATTCTTGGCAGATCGCAGTAGGAGGGTGGGCAGTCATTGCCTTTGTAGCAGCGATCATGTGGTGGATCATGGTGAAACCGCGATCTGAATCTGCTCATGTGAGTGGAATAAAAGAACGTCCGCAAATTAAACTTCCCTGGGGAAATAGAAGAGCATGGACGATTACGCTCTCATTTGGATTAATGGCGATGTTGTTTTATTCTTTTACAGCGTGGCTCCCGTTGATGATTCAGGAAATGGGGTATAGCAAATCCTATGCAACGCTTTGTCTGACCATATTTGTTGTCATCCAAATTCCGATTAGCTTTGTACTTCCTGTATTATTGAAGAACTTTCCTTCAAGAAGAGTATGGTTGGTTGGTGAATCTCTGTTCATGATTGTTGGGTTGGTTTTATTGATGATGAATTTCATGCCGATGGTTTCCGTTATACTCTTTGGAGTTGAGGCAGGGGGCTTGTTCACTTTAAACCTGATGTTACCGATTGATTCTACAACCAATGTGAACGATGCTACTTCTTGGTCAGCGATGCAGCAATCTGCTGGATATGTGATTGGAGCGATGGGTCCAATATTGCTAGGCTGGATTCATGATGCTTCACATAGCTTCACACCTGCTATGATTGGAATGATGGTGATCATCATTCTAATGATCATGACACAAATTGCAGCAACACGGAAGAAAAAAGGAATGGAAAGAGCTTAAAGTAAGCATTCATTTGAGAACTATAGCAGCGTAAAAGAGAGTCGAAATGACTCTCTTTTTGTTTGCGTAAATTTAGAAAGAATGGATGCTCCACTATAACTCTTATTCTAGTTTTGCAATAAGATTGTAAACCTCTTTGCCTAGCCATTCTAATAAGAAAATAACAGGTGTGTGTGTAGTGAGGTCAATACTTCCGAGATACTCTTCTTTTACATAATATGGAATACATACATCTGAAATTTTAGCCATGGTAGATTGGCGATTATTTGTAATTGCAATAATTTTATGCTTATCCTGCTTGATCCGCTCGAGATAAGGTTGAACATATGGGTTTTCACCTCGCGTAGACAAAGCAATCGTAATACTGTCTTTTTGAATTCTCGTATGAATAGGATAATGAGGATCTTTTATGTACATAGAGAATATCCCTAAATTTGAAAATAACCTAGCTCCATATTCACCCATTACTCCAGAGCTTCCGATACCAATAAAAATGACATTACTAGCTGTAACAATTAATTTCGCTGCTGCCGAAATTTTTTCCACCAATTCAGGAGATTGAGAATGTTCAAAAAACGCATACACGGCATGATGAGGACTTTTCAACTCTTGCTTCGTTAATTTATCTTTTTGGGAAACGAGCATCTTAAGTTTTACTTTAAATTCGGAAAATCCCTCACATTGATTCTTTCTGCAAAATCGCAGAATGGTGGCTGTAGATACATGAGTTTCATTGGCCAGTTCTCTAATACGCATGTAAGCCACTTTTTCCATGTTCTGAGAAATATAGTTGTATAAAGATAGTTCTAAATCGTTATAGGATGAGATTTGCTCACTGGTGAATATAAATATGCACTCCTTAGACCATAGTCAAAATAATAAGTAGCCTGCTTAGACAGTATATATTACCTACGATTTGGAAACAACGTGTTACACTTTTGTAACAAAAATCATTTCGTGTCAAAGCAAACTAAACACTTAAATCATATATATTTTCTTCCCTGTTCTGAGTAACATGACGTTATAACATATGTTTCGTACTTCCATTATATCTGGTCAGACGCGTCCATGGTCAGAGAATACCTTATTATACGTCGAAGGAGCCTTACAACATGGATAAACAACAATTGTCCAAAGATATTCTCAAACTGGTTGGTGGGGAAGAGAATATCGATCAAGTTACACACTGTATGACTCGACTCAGATTCAATCTGAACGATAACAATCAAGCTGACAAAATTACGTTGAAAAACATACCTGGCGTTATGGGTGTAACGGAAAACGGTGGACAGTTTCAGGTGATTATTGGCAATGAAGTTTCCGAAGTGTACAAAGCACTAGTGGACAATATGAGCAATAAGCCTAGCACAGAGAGTGCTCCAAAAAGCGAAAAGAAACAAAGGAATCCGATTAGCGCATTGTTTGACTTCATCTCGGGTATGTTCACGCCAATCCTGCCAGCCATTGCTGGCGCAGGTATGATCAAAGGGATTATATCCATTCTGGTGGCTGTTGGTTGGATGAGTCAAACTAGTTCAACCTATACCATTTTGGCAGCCTTTGGCGATGGTGCATTCTACTTCCTGCCTATACTTCTAGCCGTTAGTGCTTCGAAGAAAATGGGTAGCAATGTTTATGTAGGAGCTGCCTTAGCTGCTGGTCTTATGCACCCTACCATTGGAGCCTTATTTCAAGGGGGGAATACATCGTTTGCAGGGATTACAGTTATTGCTACATCCTATGCCTCATCAGTTATTCCTATCATCATTGCAATCTGGATTGCTGCTTAAGTGGAGAGAGCGATTGAACGTATCACTCATTCTTCACTGAAACTGATTGTTGTACCAACCGTAACTTTACTTATTATGGTACCGCTTACTTTGATAGCGATCGGGCCACTGGGCGGCATTATTGGGAACGGTTTATCTGGAGGTATCAGTTGGTTATTTGATAACGCATCCATTTTAGCAAGTATTTTGATTGGGGGCACGATGTCTGTACTAATCATTACAGGCATACATTATGCGCTGTTGCCACTTGTAGTGGGTTCGATCGCAACACTTGGTTACGATTTTATCATTCCGTTGATGTTCGCAGCTAATATGGCCCAGGGTGGTGCTGCATTTGGGGTTGGCTTCAAGTCTAAAAACACCGATACCAAATCACTCTCATATTCTACAGGACTTACTGCTCTTATGGGAATTACCGAGCCAGCCATGTACGGAATTAACATGAAATTCAAAAAACCATTTATTGCAGCGCTCATTGGGGGGGCAGTCGCTGGAGCGTTTCTGGGAGCCTTTTCGGTTAAAGCCTATTTCATTAGCACAGTAGGTCTTCCGGGAGCTGCCTCATATGTGGGTCCAGACATTAGCAACCTGCTCTATGCACTGATTGCTGCTTTAATTGCATTTGTTGTAGCTAGCGTCATTACTTATATTCTGGGCTTCCAGGAAGACGCACCTGCACCATCAGCAACGTCTGCAACTACTCCTGTAGTAACTGAAGACACTAATGTAATAGCTGAAGACATTAAATTACAGGATGAGCAAATATTCAGTCCTATGAATGGGGAAGTTAAGCCACTTAGCGTGGTTCCAGATCCTGCTTTTGCAGAAGAAATGATGGGTAAAGGATTTGCCATTCAACCTTCAGAAGGACGTGCAGTTTCCCCGGTTAACGGCACAGTATTCTCTGTTTCCAAGAGTGGTCACGCTATTGGTCTCGTAAGTGATCATGGCGCAGAGATGCTGATTCACATCGGGATTGACACGGTAAAGCTGAAAGGCCAATTTTTCTCGCCAAAGGTACAGGCTGGAGCAAAAGTATCCGTAGGCGACCTATTGATGGAATTTGATCGTGAAGAGATCGAAAAAGCGGGTTACAGCATGATTACGCCTGTCATTATTACGAACATGCATCAATATACCGATGTGGAATCAGCTGGTCGTACCCATATTCTTGAAAAAGAATTGATGTATACAGTCAAAGTTTAATCTGGTTCCTCTGAACAGGGAGAATACTATAAAAAGCCGCAATCCTGCATGATCAGGATTGCGGCTTTTTCAGTGTTGCTATTAGAACAAAAACAGAGACTATGCAGATTAAGTTTATCTGTTATTAAAACTTCCATACGAATCATCAGTTGTTCAGCTTAAATTAGTTCAGAACAGGAGTAGCATTATACTTCGCTCGGGCAATCCGGGTAGCATCTACCATGTTTCTTAGTGAAGCCACGGTTTCTTCCTGTCCGCGAGTTTTCAGGCCGCAGTCTGGATTAATCCAGAACAGCTTCGGATCGAGCACACGCAAAGCACGGTCAATCATGTTACTCATTTCTTCCACGCTTGGTACACGCGGGCTATGGATGTCGTATACGCCAAGTCCAATACCGAGCTCATACGTATTCTCTTCAAAGCTGTGAATTAACTCTCCATGGCTACGCGATGTTTCAATGGAGATGACGTCGGCATCCATTGCTTCGATAGAATCAATCATATCGTGGAATTCGCAATAGCACATATGAGTATGAATTTGGGTGGTTTCCTGTACGGTGCATGTTGTAATACGGAACGCTTTGACCGCCCAATCCAGATAATGAGCTTGTTTATGTTCTTTGAGTGGCAAGCCTTCACGAACGGCAGGTTCATCGACCTGAATCATACCGATGCCAGCTTTTTCGAGCGCTTCAACCTCTTGTCTGAGCGCATAGGCCAATTGATACGCGATGGTTTCCCGTTCAATATCATCCCGTACAAAGGACCAGTTCATAATGGTGATCGGGCCTGTCAGCATGCCTTTAACAGGACGGTCTGTCTTCGACTGTGCGTACTTCGTTTCCTCGACCGTCATTTCACCTACAAATTCTACATCTCCGAAAATAACAGGTGGTTTCACGCAACGTGAGCCATAGGACTGAACCCATCCATATTGCGTAAAGGCAAATCCAGCCAGCTTCTCGCCGAAAAATTCAACCATATCGGTACGTTCAAACTCACCGTGAACCAGCACGTCAATACCGATCTCTTCTTGAATGTTAATCCAGCTGTCAATCTGATCGCGGATAAAGGAATCGTATTGTTCATTGCTCAGCTCGTTTTTGCGCCATTGTTGGCGAGCTTTTCGAACCTCCGTGGATTGCGGGAAACTGCCAATCGTTGTTGTCGGGAACAAAGGCAATTGCCACTTGTCTTGCTGGGCAACATGACGTTCGGCAAATGGACGTGAGCGGTCAGGCTCTTGTACACGGATGGAAGCAACAGCTTCCTGCACGGCTTTGCGGTTACGATCTCCGGAGCTTTGCAATGCCTGTAGTTTTTGCTCGGCGTCTTTAATTTTAGCGGTGATGTCCGCATCAGTGCTGCGGATTGCTTGGGTCAAAATAACGATCTCATCCAGCTTTTCATCCGCAAATGCGAGTGCCTCTTTAAGTTCAACAGCAAGTTTCGTTTCACGAGCTGTTGTCACTGGCACATGTAGCAAGCTACAGGAGGACTGTACAATTAACCTTTCAGGGGTAACGAGTGAAGTAAGTGTCTGGAGTAAAGTCAGCTTGTCCTGAAGGGACGCTTTCCAGATGCCGCGTCCATCAATGATACCCGCACCCAGCAATTTGTCTGCCGGAAAACCGCTCGTTTGAATCGATTGAAGGTTACCTTCAAGACCATGAACGAAGTCAAAACCGATGCCTTGAACTGGCAATTGAATGATTTCATTATAGTTTTCAACGGATTCAAAGTACGTCTGGAGCAAGATATTTAAACCTGGAGCAGCGGATGCAAAGGCTGCATAAATCTTATTCAGGCGCTGAACATCTGCATCATTCAATTTAGTTACGAGAACCGGCTCATCGATCTGTACCCACTGTACACCAGCGTCCGCAAGTTCTTGCAGCACCTGAGTGTAGAGTGGAAGCAACTGATCCAGCCAAGCGTCCGTTTCGGAGGCATCATAGCCTTTGGAGAGCTTCAGGAAGGTCAGCGGTCCAACGATGACTGGTTTACCTTCAATGCCGAGTTTCTCTTTGGCTTCAAGGTATGCAATTAGCGGTTTATTCTCGGTTAAAATCGGCGAAGCATCATTCAGTTCAGGTACAATATAGTGATAGTTCGTATTGAACCATTTGGTCATTTCACTGGCTGCGGCATCTTTCGTCCCACGGGCGATGCCGTAATAGGTGGAGAGAGGCACAGCGCCTCCGGTATAAGCGAAGCGTTTTGGCACAATACCAAACATCACGGCTGTATCCAGAATATGATCATAATAACTGAAGTCATTCACTGGAATCAGATCGATACCTTTGGCTTGTTGCTTGCGCAAATGATCTAAACGAATCTCTTGTAATCTCGCGTGGAGTTCGTTTTCTTGTAATTTTCCTGACCAGAAGGCCTCAAGTGCTTTTTTCCATTCCCGATCGGCTCCGATTCGCGGGTATCCCAATACGCTACTTTTTGTCATTTGCCATAACCCCTCTGCAATGTGTTAACAACAAGGTATCACAGAAGTATGGTTATTAAGTAATTCCATTAAATTATATCCAGCTATAGCTATGGGCTATAGCAGACGGGACTAACAAGATAGAGGAGTGAGGATAAGGGAGTTAATTGGGAAAGGTTTGATAGGGAAGGTGAGATAGCGAAGGTGATTTGAAGCAGTGACTGCCATAGATAATCTGCTATGGAAGTAGACATAGGAGCTTTCCAATGGTTAACTAAGCTTATGGCAAGAAGGAAGGGAAGGCGGCATCCGTGAATCTGTTTTATGTGCAGTCGATTGTAGGTGGAGTCAGTAAAGTGAAAAGTTTTCTGGAGGATAACTATATCGGCATCCCGTGGTCAGCGCTTGGCGATCTGGAGCAGGCGTCATCGGAGGAATTATGTGAACTGTTGGAGCAACGCTATGGAATTATTGCTGATAATTCAGGCGACGTTTTGGAGACGATCCAGCTGTTTGCAGACAGGATGAGTGACGGGGATTATGTTGTGATTAAGGATGAGGATTGGATGTATGTCGGAGACCTTGGTGATTATTATTATGACGACTCCATTGGCACAAGCGAAGACTTAATATGCCACCGCAGGGGTGTAACCTGGCTTGGACGGGTACCGCTGGAGGATATTAATGAACACATGCAAACTTTGCTGCAAGAACCCAACGTTGTTGCCCAATTTAAGTTGCCTGTAAAGCAGGCGAGGCTGGATCAAGCTCTTAGGGGGAATAGCGATGCAGCGGCGAGTATTGGGACAGCATTGAACCAAGAAACTCAGCGGGTAGCACCAGAATCAATCAAAACGTTAACACATGATCACACACTTCCACGAGTTGAGCAATCCACGATTGATACCGCGCTGCAAGTACTTCAAGAGGCATTGCTGAGCAAAGATGAAGGACTGCGAGTACAAGCGGCAATCGCCATTTTGCAATATGCCAAACCGTAAGCTCAGCATCAAAGTGGAGCGTTTGGGATTATAGAATAAAAGGGACAACCGCCATGGTTGTCCCTTTGCTGTGTATAGAGATCCTTTTTATAAAAAGATAAGTAACAATGTTCCTGCCGCAAAGCAGTAATATGAAAAATACTTCAGATTGCCTCGGGCCATAATGCCCATAAACCATCTCATCGAGAAATAGGTAACAACCAGCGTCGTGATAAACGCGATCAGGTAAGGAATAGCAAGCTGAGCACGGTTAGGATCATGCGCTATATCTGAAGCACCCAGAATCACACCGCCGATACTGATCGGAATGTAGAGCATAAAAGAGAACTTTAACGCTGTTTCCTGTTTCATGCCTACTGCAATGGACGAAATAACGGTAGCACCCGAACGGCTGATGCCCGGAATAAGTGCAACGGCCTGAGCGAGCCCAACCAGCACAGCATCTTTCATCTTCAGATCGCCGTCCTGTTTGCGGCCGCGAAGATTACGAATAAGCCAGAGAGCTACACCTGTAATTAGCAGGGCTACTGCAACCGTATAAACGGATGAGAAGATGCTCTCAATCTGATCTTTGAACAGCACAGCAGCAACGGCAGCTGGAATCGTACCGATGACAATATATAAGCAAAACATAAAGTCTGCCCGATATTCCGGTTTACGAGTTGTTAAGTAACCCCATCCACCGGTAATCAGCTTCATGATGTCTTCCCGAAAAATAAAAACAATGGCAATTAATGAAGCAGTGTTAGTCAAAATTTCAAACGAAAGGCCATTTTGCTTCAGTCCCATTAGTCGCTGGGCAATAATTAAATGACCGCTGGAGGAGACCGGAATCGGCTCCGTTGCCCCTTGAACGATACCCAAAAAAAAGTACTTTAACCACAGTATAATCTGATCCATCTTGTCCTCCTTGAAACAATTCTCTACAATCTCTAAAATCATTCTCGTTGTTACATCTCTCTATCCACTCTAATGATGATAGCCTTTTAACTTACTAGATGGCAAGTTTGGAATGAAATTGTCAGTGGAAATGGGATGTATATTCTCTTTTCTCCCTTAATAGACGAAGTTTGGAATGAATATATTAAACTTGTATTGTAAAAAGGATAAAGTCGTGATATCGTTGATAACGATTATCAATATCATTTATTTGATTGAATCCAATACATTAAAGGTGGGGTTATTTTTGCGTAGTACAAAACGAAGTTCAATATGGATCATGATGGCGCTGGTGTTTATGCTGATCTTGAGTGCATGTGGTCAGTCTGCTTCAAATACAGCTAAAGATGGGGCGGAGAAGACTACTGCATCTTCAGATGCGGGAAGCAAAACCAGTAACAATTCAGATGGTTCGACCGACACAGGAGCAGGTGCAGGTGCAGAAGATGAGATGGTTTCATTCCAGTCTGATGCTGGTGAAGTGAAAGTCCCGAAAAATCCTAAACGGATTGTTGATCTGACGGCCTTCTCTACGGGATACTTTGTCGCACTGAATGCTCCAGTGGTGGGGGCAACTACAGGTGCAATGAACAACAAATACATTAAAGAGCAGCTTGCTGCACAAGGAACAGCAGATTTAGGTGATCAGCCGCCAACACCAGAGCAACTGCTTGCTTTGAAACCTGATCTGTTTATTGTGTACACAGGTACAGAAGGCATCGACAAGCTGTCACAGATTGCACCTGTGGTTCAGATTGAGTACGGTAAACGTAACTACAAAGACTTGATGCTGGAGATGGGCAAACTTACAAACAGGGAAGAAGCAGCTAAGGCCTGGATAAGCAAGTGGGAAGCTCAGATTAACGAGTTGAAACCGAAGGTAGAAGCAGCTGTAGGTAATCGTACCGTATCGATCCTGAATCCGTATGATAAAGGGTTGTATGTCTTCGGTCATAACTATGGCCGCGGGGGAGAGATTATTTATGGCGAGTTTGGACTGAGAGCACCGACTAAGGCTCAAGCGGAAGCTATTGATAGCGGAACAGGTTGGGCTTCCATCTCGATAGAAGTGCTGCCGGATTATGCAGGGGATATTATTTTCACCAGCCCGTGGTCCGGGGACACGAGTGATTCTAAAAAGATTTACGAAAATAAGCTATGGAAGAACCTCCCGGCTGTCAAAGCCAATCATGTATTTCAGCTAGATCCATCGTCTGATACTTATAACGATCCGGTATCGTTGGAAGGACAGCTTAAATTTATTACGGATAGCTTACTTTCGGCATCCAAGTAGTTTCGGGCAGGCAGACTGTATTTTAGAGCAAATGGAACGAAGAAAAAAAAGAGGCTCTCACCGTTTAGGTGTGAGTCTCTTTGCGTGGAACAGGATTATTTTCTGGAGATGAAATCAGTAAGTCTGCCTCTCAAACGTTTCATATCCTCCATTGGGGGACAACCAAACATGCGTGAATACTCACGGCTGAATTGTGACGGACTCTCGTATCCAACCTGGTAAGCAGCCTCTGATGCGTCTACAGCTTGAGACATTAAGAGACGACGTGCTTCTTGTAGCCGCAGTTGTTTGATGAACTGAAGCGGGCTCATCGCAGTGACTGCTTTAAAATGTCGATGGAAGGAAGCCTGGCTCATATTCGCCAGCTCTGCCAGTTCTTCAATCCGGACGGGCCGACTAACATGTGTCACCATGTGTTCAATCACGTTACGAATACGGTACGCGTGAGATCCTTCTTGTGCCATCTGCTTCAGCGCACTGCCCTGAGGTCCTTTGAGTACTCTGTACAAAATCTCCTTTTTAAACAATGGGAAGAGTATGAAGATATCCTCCGCATCCCCTTCAAGCAACTGAGCTAATCGGATCACGGCATTCAGCAGCTCTGATGAAGTTTTGCTCACATACATGGCTCGTCTGGTAGCATCGTTTGTATCGTTCGAATTAGGGGAGAGACGGGTATGCTGAATTACCTCCAAAATTTCACTGCCTGTGAATTCAAGCTTTAATGCGAGATAAGGAGTGACAGGCGAAGCCTCTATGACTTGGCCGCTTACAGGCAAATCCATCGTAGCTACAATATAGCTGCCAGGTCCGTACTGGAAACGTTCTTGTCCCAGCAACATTTCCTTTTGACCCTGGACGACGATACAAAAAGAAGCTTCGTTCAACCTGAAAATCGGTTCAGTGATGTCAGATTCACGAATCAGAGAAAGGGAGGGAAGTTCGGTTGAATGGACCCCTTCATTGACCGTGTGCTGATGAATAAGTCTGGCAAGTTCATCTAACTGCTGCTGAAATGGCTTAGACATAGGATGAAATCCTTTCGTTTAACTCTAGGAGCTTGCTGCGTGCTCAGGCTTAGGAGCCAGTGTAGTTTTATGAATGTTCTCCGTTCCAGCTTCGATGGCCTGCTGATAATAACTGCGCTTATGCTCAATAACTTCCATTGTTCTCCGAAGTTCTTCCATTTGAGCCTCGACGCTGGCTTTGCGCTCGGTAAACATGTCATACCTCTGATGCAAAGTTGCGTCACCTTCCGAGCACCAGGCTATGAATTCCCGGATATCCTTGATCGGCATTCCGGTAGCTTTCAGACATTGGATTATTTTCAGAAAATCAATATCGGAGTCCTTGAATTGTCTCGTTCCGGTCGAATTACGTTCGACGAAGGGCATGAGTCCCTCTTTGTCATAATAGCGCAATGTATACACAGTCAGATCCAATTTTTTAGCGACTTCACTAATGGAATAGGTCATATCGAGTTTGTTCCTTTCAGTTCTAGATCAGATCGAGATTAAAGCCGATAGGCTGCATGGCATTCGCTGACGCGAGTGAATTCTATCATGCGGTCAGGAGTGATGTCAAAACGAACACTTTTTAGAAAAAGTAGAGCAAAACATTTGACCTAGAGTTAACTATAGGGCGTAAGATAAAGAGGATTCCAAAATCATAAGGAGGTTATCATATTGATTACAGCTAAAGCCAGAGCCGTGGATGGACCCGATCAAGCCTTCCGTTCCGCAGAAATTAACCGCCGTGATCTGGATACCACGGATGTATTAATTGAGATTAAGTTTGCCGGTATCTGCCACTCGGACATTCATACCGCTCATGGGGAGTGGGGACCCGTTAATTATCCACTCGTACCGGGCCACGAAATTGCCGGGATTGTGACTGAAGTAGGCAGTGGTGTAACGAAATATAAAGTAGGCGACCGCGTAGGTGTTGGATGTATGGTCGACTCTTGCGGCGAATGTGAGAATTGCCGTAAAGGAGAAGAGCAATACTGCCTGAAAGGTAACATTCCAACGTATGCAGGAGTAGACAAATACGGTGAGCCGACCCAAGGCGGTTATTCCACACATATCGTGGTAACCGAGGATTTTGTAGTGCGCATTCCTGACAATATTGAGCTGGATGCTGCTGCACCGCTGCTATGTGCCGGAATCACAACCTATTCTCCACTGCATCACTGGGGCGCTGGCCCGGGTAAGAAAGTCGCAGTCGTAGGGATGGGTGGCCTTGGTCATATGGCAGTTAAAATCGCACATGCGATGGGAGCTGAGGTCACGGTTCTTTCTCAGTCCCTGAGCAAAAAGCAAGACGGATTGCAGTTTGGCGCAGATCATTACTACGCAACGAGCGACCCGGAAACATTTGAAAAGCTCGCAGGCTCATTAGACCTGATCATTAATACGGTTAGTGCCAGCATTGATATCAATGCTTATTTCTCCCTGCTCAAGTTGGACGGCACACTCGTTAATGTAGGGGCTCCGCCAGAGCCACTGCCCGTCAATGCATTCTCGCTGATCGGACATCGTCGTTCATTCGCAGGTTCCATGATTGGCGGCATACGTGAGACACAAGAAATGCTTGATTTCTGTGCTGAGCATGATATTGCCCCTAGCATTGAGGTCATTTCGGCAGATCAGATTGATGAAGCTTATAAACGTGTGCTCGCTTCAGATGTAAAATATCGCTTTGTTATTGATACAAGCACTATTTAACATAGCAGAGGAGAAGGGAGTTCAGTTAACGCCTTCGCCTTTGAATAAATAAAACTGATACATCAGCGAATAGCCCCTATTTCCGCAAAAGGAAAGGAGGGGCTATTGTTGTTACGATAACATTTTGAAGACCGTAAACCTTACGACCATATCGTTGACAGATCATAAGTATGTTTCTTGTGCTCCATCAATGTTGTTTACTGTGCGCCCACGACAGGATGCGGTATATAAGGCTCTTCCAGAAAAGCGACATCCTCTGAATTAAGCTTCACAGACAGTGCGCCCAAGGCAACATCGAGATGTGAATGTTTCGTTGCGCCGATAATCGGAGCAGTCACGGTCTCTTTCTGTAACAGCCATGCCAGCGCTATGTGTGTACGAGGCACATCATACTTCTCGGCAATATCCGCCACCCGTTCGACAACAATGCGATCCGCGTCACTTGTGGCATTGTACTTTGATTTCTGTATCATATCCGTCTCAGAGCGATGCGTCGTCACCGACCAATCTCTTGTTAACCTGCCGGAAGCGAGTGGGCTGTATGGTGTAACGCCGATCTTTTCCTCTTTGCAAAGTGGCAGCATCTCCCGTTCCTCTTCACGGTAGATCAGGTTCAAATGGTTCTGCATGGAAACAAATTTGGTCCAGCCATTTTTCTCCGCTGTATATAACGCTTTCTGGAACTGCCACGCAAACATGGCGGAAGCTCCAATATATCTGGCTTTACCTGACTTCACTACATCATGGAGTGCTTCCATCGTTTCTTCAATAGGAGTGTTATAGTCCCAGCGGTGAATGATATATAGATCCACATAATCGGTTTCGAGTCGTTTCAGACTTTTGTCGATTTCACTTAAAATGGCTTTTCTGGACAACCCGGAGCCGTTGGGGCCTTCATGCATTCGTCCATGAACCTTGGTCGCAATCACGACCTGATCACGGTCTGCGTAGTCTTTCAAAGCCCGTCCCAGATATTCCTCGCTCGTACCAAGAGAGTATATATTGGCTGTATCGAAGAAATTAATACCAAGATCCAGTGCCTTGCGAATCACGGATCGGGAGTCTTCTTCGTTCAGCACCCACTCGTGAACCCATTTACTGGCGTCCCCGAATCCCATACAGCCGAGACAGAAGCGCGAGACATCGAGTCCTGTATTACCAAGTTTAACGTATTCCATCGTAATCACATTTCCTTTCTTCTCCAAGTTGCCACGTATTCCACATATCTAATAGGATGGCTGTTTTCTGTTCTATTATGTCATGATTCTCTAATGAAACTGTAGTTCATTTCAATCAAAAGTTTGCCTGATCCGATCAAAATGGGAGTAGCAGTCTTTTACGTATAGAAACGTAGAGCATAAACTGAAATAAAGCCCCTTGGAACAACCAAAGGGCTTTAAAGAGAGTGGAGCTATCGTTTAAATGTTGAAACTTTGATATGCAGAGGTCTCATGACCGTAAATATAATAAAAAAAGATTGAACGCAAAAATACGCTGTGATATAATCATGAGCGCAGTTGATTTCGTTGAATATGTAATTGATGTATCATTATTTCTCCTAAATTAATCATACATCGGATTCTTCGGTTTGTCAACGCGCTTTTTTTCTCCAAAAAAAATGGGCTGAGGAGTGTGGTTAAAGATATGACAGAAACGAACGAATGGCAATTGGAAAAAGAAAGATTGGCTTACGTGCGAAATGAACTGCAGGCGAGACTTGCTGAACTTGAACCCCAAGTTGAAGGTCTTGCGGATCAGGCTACGGAAAT
Source organism: Paenibacillus polysaccharolyticus (assembly GCF_900102085.1). Lineage (GTDB taxonomy): Bacteria > Bacillota > Bacilli > Paenibacillales > Paenibacillaceae > Paenibacillus > Paenibacillus polysaccharolyticus. The sequence continues at coordinate 91,252 of NZ_FMVM01000002.1, forward strand.
TCGTAAACGTTTCTGGGAAGAAGTCACGATTAATACGGGTTCATACACGGATTTTGAAGAAGCCTTTTATACCATTAATCAGCAAGCGAGAGTGTTGGCTGAACGAGAACGTGGGCATAAGTTATTAGTACAGCAGTGGAAAAATGTAAATCGTTTGTTGCCTTTACCTTACTTCGGACGTATTGATTTTAAGGAAAAGGGTCTTGGTTTTACGGAGCCAATTTACATTGGGGTGTCTTCTTTTACAGACAAGGAAGGCTTGAATTTTCTCATCTATGATTGGCGTACGCCTATCGCGAGTCTCTATTATGACTATGGCTCCGGTACGGCAGATTATGAGACACCTATGGGGAAAATCGAGGGGACGGTTGAACTGAAACGTCAGTTTCAAATTCAGGATGGTCAGTTGCTGGGCATGTTTGATGCTAGTGAAACCATTGGGGATGCCATGCTCCAGGAAGTGCTCTCCAAAGGTGCGAATTCTCAGATGAGAAGCATTGTAGCAACGATACAAAAGGAACAGAATGCCATTATTCGTGATGATCGCAGCCGAATGCTGATTGTTCAGGGCGCCGCAGGTAGCGGCAAGACATCCGCTGCGCTCCAGCGAGTGGCCTATCTATTATATAAACATCGCCAGACGATCAAGGCAGATCAGATGGTTCTTTTTTCACCAAATCCGATGTTTGCGAGTTATATCTCGACCGTTTTGCCAGAGCTAGGTGAAGAGAACATTCAACAGACGACGTTTCAGGAATACTTGAATTATTGGCTCGGATCGAGCTTGAGTCCGGAAGATCCACTTGATCAGATCGAGTATGTACTTACTGCTGGTGCGGAACCAGATTACACTGCTCGTATGGAAGGCATTCGCTATAAAGCATCCGCGGAATTTATGAAAGCTTTGAAGAACTATGGGGAATGGCTAGGGCATGAGGGGTTAAACTTTATCGGCATCCGGTTCCGTGAACGGGAGTTCATTACTTCAGCTCAGATGAAGGCACAATTTTCAACGTATGACGTCCATCTTCCGTTGCCAAGCCGCATATTGTTATTGCAGGAATGGTTGCTGAAACAGCTGTCTGTTCTAGAGCAACAGGAACGACAAGCGGACTGGGTGGAGGAAGAGTTGAATTATCTCGATACGGACGACTACGCAGACGCGTACGGTAAGCTGCACAAGGAAAAGGCTGTGTTCGAAGTGGCGGAGCAGTATGCAGCACGGGAGAATGCTGGCAAACACCCTGACCTGGATGAAGGCTCATTTGATTTTCTGGAGCGAGAAGAAGAGTTGCTACGGCGAAAAATAGTGAAGCAAACGTTCAAGCCTCTAAGGCAGCGTGTCCGAAAGTTCAAGTTCGTCAATGTACAATCAGCCTATGAACAACTATTTGTAGATTCCGCAGCCTATCAAGAACGTACGAATGGAGCGACAGTTCCACCTCACTGGGATGAAATCTGTACCCAAACCAAAGATATGTTGCGTCAGAACAAGCTGTTCCATGAAGACGCTACCCCATATTTATATGTAAAAGAAATCATCGAAGGGGTACGAATCAACACGGATATCCGTCATGTGTTCGTCGACGAAGGTCAGGATTACTCGGCATTTCAATATGAATATCTCAAAAAGCTGTTCCCTCGTGCCCGCATGACGGTACTAGGTGATTTCGGGCAAGCGATCTATATGCAGGCGACAGAACTAGCCGCTACTGATTCGCCAATAATTTCGTTATATGGGGACAAAGAAACGACGCTTATTCGGCTAGTACAGAGCTATCGCTCAACTCGTGAAATTGTTGAATTCACGAAGGCGATGCTACCTGGCGGTGATGAGATTGTTGCTTTTGACAGAAGGGACCAGAAGCCGGCTTTAATCCGGGTGGAGGCAGGAGAGAACGAGCGTGATGAGTTCATTCGATCTGACGTTGAGGCGCTTCAAAAAGAGGGTTTTCGTTCGATTGCGATCATAACCAAAACGGCAGCCGAGAGTCACCTTGCATATGAATGTTTGCGAGAGGTCGGTGTAGAGGGACTAAGGCTGATTACGAAAGACACGGAGCAGTTTGAAAAAGGCGTGATGGTCATTCCCGTCTACCTCGCCAAGGGTGTAGAATTCGATGCGGTGCTTGTATATGATGCCTCCACAGTTCGATATGGGGAAGAATATGACCGCAAGCTTCTTTACACGGTTTGTACTCGCGCGATGCATCGGTTGAATCTATATACGTCGAAGGACTGGTCGCCTTTTTTGCAGGCATTGCCTGAGAACTTGTATGATGTGAAAAATGTATAAGAGCCCCTTTTTCCATAGTATAAATCCCTGATCAACGACGCATTTATTTAAAGCGGCTTACATGCGGATGTCTATATGCAACAGTTGATTCAATGAGTTTCGTATTTAATAATGTCATAAGAGAGTCGCTGCATCTAGCGGCTTTTTTTACGTTGAAATCTATTTTTTCTCAAGCTAACAGAGGATGTAACAGGTAAGGAAATGCAAGGTTTTGTGCATGTTGTTCAACGAAAACTCTGATAAAATAAAACAAACTTGAATGTAAATCCCGGTACGACATAAACAACGGATGAAGCGCTGAATCCAATATAAAACAGGAGGTGGCTTGAGATGAACAAACCGATGATAGGGGTACTTCCTTTATACGATACGGACAAAAAAAGTTACTGGATGCTTCCTGACTATATGAAGGCCATTGAAGATTCAGGTGGTATCCCGGTCATGCTGCCATTAACGACAGACGAGGACATGATCACAACGCTGGCGCACACCTTTGACGGATTTCTGTTTACTGGTGGCCATGATGTTAATCCGGAACTTTATGATGAGCGGATGCAGAGCGTCTGTGGCGAGTTGTGTATGGAGCGGGATCAGATGGAGGTTATTCTGTTTCATAAAGTAATAGCGCTTGGTAAACCAGCTTTTGGCATATGCCGCGGATTACAGCTGTTTAACGCCATATTAGGGGGAACGTTATATCAGGATATTCCTACAGATATGGAAGCAGAGCAGAAGATTGTTCATCAGCAAAAGCCCCCGTATACGAATCTCGTACATTCCGTACATATTGAAAAAGATAATCTGCTTCATGATATCTTGCAGACGGATCAGATTCAGGTTAACAGCTATCACCATCAGGGCATCAAAACGTTATCCGATCAATTAGTGGCTGTTGCCATTGCGGAGGATGGATTAGTTGAATCTGTCGTCATGCCAGGTTATTCGTTTGTACTCGCTGTTCAGTGGCATCCGGAGTATAGTTATGCCGTGGACGGGTACAGTCAGCAGTTATTTGCAGCTTTCGTCAGAGCATGCAGTTCAGCTCAATATAAGAGTCCTGTGCAAGACATTACGGCTTGATTTTTTTCGATGATATGAAAGGTTGGATACAAAAATCACTTTCGAGTATAGATTAGAGCATACGCTTGAAAGTGATTCTTATTTTTTATTCGAGATAACGTATGAATGGTTACATTTTAATAAAGTTATACTCCAGGGTTGACATTAGATTAAATTTAAAACAAAATATATGCTATAGCATATAGAATGCGAATGGGATTGATGGTTGTAGTTAAACGTGAGAGCTGTCAGTGCAACTAAATAATCTTTTTCATAAGCAGAGTCACAGACCAGATACATGGTATAGCATGTAATTGAATTGCGATCTATATGTAATAACGAATGAAAGAAGGATAGCGATGTTCATTTTTATTACGGTTTTACAGGTTCTGTTAGGCCTCTTTTTCCTGGTTACAGGAAGCAAGATTATTTCGGGGAAGATGGCCGATGAATTCAAACGTTTTGGATTGCCTTCATTCTTTAATATTTTGACCGGATCGTTTGAGATTGTTGGAGCTATGGGTATGCTTGCTGGCATATGGATACCTGGTGTTGCATTTTGGGCAGGATTGTTACTGGGGGGTACAATGATTGCTGGAGCCTTTACTTTGATTGTTTTAGCTAAAGATCCCATACAAAAAGCCATTCCTGCCATTGTTTTGTTCGTACTTAGCTTGATTGTATCACTGTATTATTTCTTCTAAGCGCTGAATAAGGAGGAGACGTAAGATGGGATTACAATCCCAACAAATTCTAATTGTTGAAGATGAGCTGAGAATTCGAAATCTTCTACGGTTGTATTTAGAGAGAGAAGGTTTCGAAGTAGATGAAGCTACCACAGGAGAGATTGGTCTGGAAAAAGCACTTCGTTATGACTACGATCTGTTGATCCTTGATGTCATGTTACCCAGCATGGATGGCTTTTTCGTAACTTCAAGAATACGTCAATATAAGACAACTCCCATCTTAATTTTAACTGCAAAAGATAGTGAAGAGGATGTTATTCAAGGTTTTGAGTCAGGAGCGGATGATTATGTCACCAAACCGTTTAGTCCACGTGAAGTCGTTCATCGTATTAGAAGTGTCGTTCGGAGAAGACAAGCGGGGAATCACGACAACCTTACTTTTTATCGAAGATTGAAATTGCGTGATTTCATTTTGGAAGACGATCACAAATTGTCTTCTAGGGGGAAAGAGATTCATTTAACTCCTAAAGAATACGAATTGTTATTTTATTTAGCGACGTCACCAGATAAGTTGTTTTCGAGAGAGAATATACTTCAAAATGTATGGAACTATGATTATAGTGTGGACTATCGTACCGTAGACACACACATCAAACGAGTTCGGGAAAAGCTGGATGACATTTCGGCGGGTTCCTCCTCTATGATCAAAACGATATGGGGGTTAGGATATAAATTTGAAATCGGATAATTAAGCAAGCATCTGAATGAAAATCAGTTTAGCCGCCTCATTCCTTGATGAGTGTCGTTTGTAACATTCGTTCAGATCACCTATAATTGGGTGTAAGAAAATGATGAATGAGGGTACAACAATGGACTTATACAGTGTGACTGGTTTTTTAATTCACCGAACGGATCTCAAGCTTACGAATTATTTTATCAAACAATTGAAACCTTACGAGGTCACACCTGAACAATGGAGTATTATATCTTACATGGATCTCGATAAAGCTACGACTCAAAAAGAGTTGGCAGAGGCTATCGATCGGGATCAAACGACTGTCGTTCGAATGATTCATTCACTAGAGCGTAAAGGAATGGTTCGACGTATCGTTAATGATCAAGATAAACGTTCACACCATTTATATTTGTCTCCCAAAGGAGAAGAAGTGAAAGAAAAGTTGTTGTTAACGGTCCAAGACGCTCATAACTATGTTACACGAGGGATAGAGCCTGAGGAACTGGAACAATTAAAGGCAATATTAGAAAAGCTGTACATGAATGTGCAAGAGGATTAAGTGAATTTAAGATAGAGAGTTAAAGAACATTAAATACATGCTATAGCATGTATATTGGTGTGCGACAGTTGTTTGGGTTAGATAGTTTTGTGTTAGATAATAGGCTTAATGTAAAGACCTCCTCATGAACTGAGGAGGCCTTTTGTTGAAGATATATTATTGAAAATCCGTTATGATTTGGAACCCGACTGTGACTTAACTTCGTTTTGGGCATTGAGGGAAGCAATCAGCTTTTCACCTTCTACATCGAGATTAGGCAGGATGCGATCCAGCCATTTCGGAAGAGACCAAGCTTTATCGCCAAACATCGCCATAATAGCCGGAACCAGAGCCATGCGAATGATAAAAGCATCAACTAAAATACCTACCGCGAGTGTGAAGCCGATCTGTTTAATCATGACATCATCAGTAAAGATAAAACCAGCGAATACGGAAACCATGATAACCGCAGCGGCAACAACGACACGACTAACCTGATTATAACCATGTATAACGGATTCCGTTCCACGGTGACCATGAACATAGGATTCGCGCATCGAGCTAACCAAGAATACCTGATAATCCATGGCTAGACCGTAGAGAATCCCGGTTACGATGATAGGCATGAAGCTGAGCAACGGGCCGCCTGTATCGAAACCAAAGAGGGAGTGCAACCAGCCCCATTGGAACACTGCGGTTGTCATACCGAATGTGGCTAGAATGCTAAGCAGGAAACCAATCGTTGCTTTGATCGGAACGATGATCGAACGGAACACAAGCAACAAGATGATCAATGAAAGTAGAATGATGATACCTACATAGATCGGGAAAACCTGAGCCAGCTTGGCGGACATATCAATATTTACGGCGGTAAGTCCGGTTACACCAAGTTTGACGTCATAGGTCTTAGCCATATTAGAGTCTGCTGACCGCAGGTCGTTAACCAACGTCTTAGTTAATTGATCGTTAGGGCCTGTCTTGGGAATGAGACTGAAAATAGCCAAATCCTCCGTCATCCCTAAAGGAGAGACTTGAGCCACGTTATTCTGACCCTGCAACTCCATGGCGAGTCCTCCCAGAAGCTCTGGTGTCATTTTGGCAGAGGCATTACGTGGTTCGGCCACCAGGATTAGCGGCCCGTTAAAGCCTTCACCAAAACCTTTCGAAATGGCATCATAGCTCTGTCTTGCATCCGTATCCAGGTTTGCTGAGGAAGCTCCCGGAATGCCCATTTCCATTTTAGTAATCGGAGTTGCGGCAAAACCAAGGACAAGGATAATCGCAATAACGGTTGCCCAGCGATGTTTAATAACGAATTTGACCCATCTGTTAGCTACGCCATGACTTGACGCTTCTGATGAGTTGGTAGCTTTCGCACGAGCTTTCTTCGAGCAGATTCGTTCACCAACAAGGCCGAGCAAGGCTGGCAGTAAGGTTAATGCAACGAATACGTTGATTAGTACCGTTGCCGCTGCGACGAGTGCCATCGTGGACAAGAAAGTGAGTCCGATGACGAGCATACCGCAGAGGGCAATAATGACGGTTAAGCCGGCAAAAAATACAGCACTGCCTGATGTGCCAATTGCCCGCGCTGTAGCTTCCTGTGCGCTTAGGCGCCCGTCAATAATCATCCGGCGCTGACGATTGACGATGAAAAGTGCATAGTCGATGCCGACAGCCAAACCTACCATTAGAGCCAAAACGGATGTTACACTTGGCATATCAACAAATTTGGAGATCGAGAATGCTCCCCCAACCCCAATAGCGACACCAAGAAGGGCTGTGATCAGCGGCAGGCCTGCTGCAACAACGGAACCAAGGGTAATGAGCAGTACGATGACCGCGATAACCAGCCCTACAATTTCGGCGGAACCAACCCCGATGGATACGGATTTAAGCGTTTCACCAGGCAATACCTTAATTTGTGTGCCTTCTTCAACCTTCATGACCGATTGAATAACAGAATCAAACACATCTTGCGTAATAGCAGACTGTTCAATCGTGAATTGGAACTGAAACAGTGCTGTGCTACCATCCGATGAGATTAACAAACCTGGTACGGGGACGTTGTTAACCATGAATGGTCCGTATGGAGGCGGCGAGGCTGTAGCCGACTGGGCCAAGTTCATCGCATGAGCCGCGTCCGCAGATGCCCCTGAGCTGTTCCCTTGCGCAGCTGCATAGTCGGCTGGATTAATCACTTTGTCCAGCCCGTATACTTCGCTGACACCTTTCATAATGGCAGCTGTACGTTCAGGTGTATCCAGCCGCTCGTTGTCCGGCGCTTTGAACACAACGCTTCCTTGACCGCCGGAGGCGGCAGGCAGTTCTTTTGCAAGCTGATCCAAAACTTTCTGTGATTCTGTTCCTTCAATTTTCATTTCCGAGCTGATGTGCACGCCGTTGATACTGATCATGGAGATGACGATCCCCAGAATGATCACCCAGCCAATGATGAAATATCCGGGCTTGCGAAAAGCGGTTTTTCCTATTTTATATAATAAGGTAGACATTTCTCTTTTTTACACTCCTTCTATTATAAGTATGACAATTCTAATGGTGGATTATGATTAAAAAACATAAAAGAAGGGGCTTAAAATCCTTTTCGCAAATGATCAAACACCGTTTCCATAAACTGCTCAAACGGGACTGCATCTGAACCTGAGCCTGCGGGGATTTGCTTACCGGGCAACAGTACGTTCAGTCTTCCTTCAATTAAGGGCAACACGGTGCCATAAATAGCGCTGATCAACAAGTAAGTATAGATTTCGTCGTTTTGGCCGTTCGACAGGTCGAGCAGGGTTTCCTGCGCCTGAGTTTGCAGTCTGTGCATCGCTGCCAAATAGTGAGGTTCAAGCACGGGATAGGTTCGGGACAAGATGACAAGTTGATGCAGTCTGCCAATCAATTCGGACGTGAGTTGCATTTTAACCAGTTCATACATAATTTCCAGCAGTGAGGCATGATCCGGAATCTCTGTGATCAGATGTTCAAGCTCGGCTGTATTTGGCACAGATAGAGCTCCAAGCGCAACAGCTTCTTCCTTGCACGTAAAGTAGTTGGCAAATGTTCTACGAGAGCATCCGACCTGTTGCACGATATCTTCTACCGTAAATCCGTCTAGTCCATGCTCCAGCGTCAGATTAAAAGCAACTCCGGCAAGGGCTTTCTCCGTGGCTTCTTTTTTTAAGTGTCGCAACGTTCGTTTCATAATTTATACCGCCTACGCGTTCACCTCCTTAAGATGGATTAAAGGAAAATATCCACAGTAACTCTTTTGTGAAAATAAGCATAACAACAATTTGCCCAATGTGCAAATTTACTCATTGTGCAAATTTTTAACGTGAATGAATATCCAATAATAGTTTATTAATATGCACCTTATTTTGATTTGAAATTTGTACTTTATAGACACAGTGCATGCTTTGATGCTCTTTGGATTTCATCCCTGTAAATTGTTTGAATTATTCGTAAACCACCATCAGAGAACTATATAGACAAATGGAGAAACGTTTTTTCGAAAAAGTATGGCTTCATTAGGAAAGTATATCGATTAAATCAATACAGAAGGATAGAGGCTGAAGTTAAAATATAACAGTCATGACTTTATCTATAATTACGTGAGAAGTGGACTTGAATAAAAGAGGGGGCATATTTATGCAGAAAAGTTTGATCTCAAGTGAAGAACGCTGAAGTTGACTTTAAAGGTTATGATGAACAGTTCATTCCTGATCTAATAAAAATAAAAAATAAATTTTAAAATATCCCTTGATTTTTCGGGAAACGTCTGATAGTGTAATACCTGTGATTTTGGAAAGTTGATTTATCAATATGAATTAGAGCTTTCCAGCAGATAATTTTTGACCACTTCTACCAAGGAGTTAAGGCCATACGGACAGCCGGGTCAAATGCCGATTGGCAACTTCTGTTGCCTTATTGATTGAGTTCAAAGCTCAAATTTTATAAGTTGGTTACTTTACAACCAGTGCATCTGCACATCAACTTGTGAAACGGTCAATAAGAGTGGTAAAGGCGAATTATTTGCTATATAGACTCTGATCCAATATTGATATACATGAAGAAGCTTTCCGCTGAAGGGGTTCTTATGGACTTTTTTGGTCAAGGAGTCTTCACGTCTTTTTTATGATGTATATCGACAAGCAAGTGTGATGGTGTGCGCAAAAGTGCGACATTTTTCACCTTGCTTTTTTTATTGTATCAGGAGCGGGTGGACGTTGCATAATGAAACAATACAACTGCGAACGTCTTGGAATTTTACGAAAAAAACAAAAACTAAAAAACCTGATTATGGGGATAGGAGAATGAGAAAATGGGAAAAGCACTAATCATCGGCGCCGGCGGCGTGGCTTCTGTAGCAGTACACAAATGCGTTCAAAACAGCGAGGTTTTTGAAGAAATCTGTATCGCAAGCCGTACCAAATCCAAATGTGATGATCTGAAAGCAAAATTGGATGGCGGCAAAACAAAAATTACAACAGCTCAAGTGGACGCGGACAATGTAGAAGAGCTGATTGCATTGATCAACGAGTTCCAACCGGATATCGTAATGAACTTGGCGTTACCATACCAGGATCTGACGATCATGGATGCTTGCTTGGCTACGAAAACAAACTACATGGATACAGCAAACTATGAGCCGGAAGATACGGCAAAATTCGAATATAGCTGGCAATGGGATTACAAAGAGCGTTTCGAAAAAGCAGGCATCACTGCATTGCTGGGTAGCGGATTTGACCCTGGCGTAACGGGCGTATTCTCCGCATACGCATTGAAACACTATTTTGACGAGATCGAATATATCGATATCCTCGATTGCAATGGCGGCGACCATGGTTACCCATTTGCTACCAACTTCAACCCTGAGATCAACATTCGTGAAGTTTCTGCAAACGGCAGATACTGGGAGAATGGTGAATGGATCGAAACTAAACCGATGGAAATCAAACGTGTGTACGACTTCAAAGAAGTTGGCGAAAAAGATATGTACCTGTTGTACCATGAAGAGCTGGAGTCTCTGGCGAAAAATATCCCTGGCTTGAAACGTATCCGTTTCTTCATGACATTTGGTCAAAGCTATCTGACTCACCTGAAAGCTCTGGAAAACGTAGGCATGACTTCCATCGAGCCGATCGAGTTCGAAGGAAAACAAATCATTCCTTTGCAATTCCTGAAAGCTGTTCTGCCTGATCCGGCGTCCCTCGGACCTCGTACAGTAGGTAAAACGAACATCGGTTGTATCTTCAAAGGTAAAAAAGACGGTCAAGACAAAACATATTATGTGTACAACATCTGTGATCACCAAGAGTGCTATAAGGAAGTTGGTTCCCAAGCGATCTCTTACACAACTGGTGTACCGGCAATGATCGGTGCGGCTATGGTGATGACAGGAAAATGGAACAAACCAGGCGTATACAACGTGGAAGAGTTCAACCCGGATCCATTCATGGAAGAACTGAACAAATGGGGACTTCCTTGGGTAGAAGACTTCAATCCGGTTCTCGTGGATGAGCTGCCAGAAGAGTCCAAAGCAAAAGAATCGGAGCTTGTTCGCTAACATGCGGTTCGAGCAATTACCGACACCCTGTTTTGTTGTTGACGAAGGTCTGATTGAGAAAAACTTGAAAATCCTGAACGGTGTAATGCAGCGTACAGGAGCGAAAATCGTGCTTGCGCAGAAGGCGTTCTCCATGACGGCGATGTATCCGCTTATTGGAGAATACTTGAGCGGTGCGACTGCGAGCGGTTTGTATGAAGCGCGTCTTGGTCACGAAGAGATGGGCAAAGAGAATCATGTCTTTGCTCCGGCTTTTCGTGAGGAAGAGATGGATGAGATTGTTGCGATCTGTGATCACATCATTTTTAATTCCTTTTCCCAACTGGCAAAATTCAAGGATAAAGCACTGCAAGCGGGCTGTAAGGTTGGTTTGCGTGTAAACCCGGAATGCTCCACTCAGGAAGGACATGAGATCTATGATCCGTGTGCTCCAGGTTCACGTTTCGGCGCGAAGCAGGAGGATTTCCGTGCAGAGTTGCTTGAAGGGGTATCTGGACTGCACTTCCACACGCTGTGCCAGCAAAACTCGGACGACTTGGAAACAACGTTGAATGCATTTGTTGAGAAGTTCGGACAATGGTTGCCGCAGATGGAATGGATTAACTTCGGCGGAGGACACCATATTACCCGTGAAGATTACGACATCCCAAGACTCGAAGCTTGCATTAAACGGATGCAAAATGATTATGGTCTGGAAGTGTACCTGGAGCCGGGAGAAGCGGTTGCACTTAATGCAGGTTATCTGGTGACTTCCGTACTGGACTTCCACAAGAATGGCATGGATATTGCGATTTTGGATACTTCTGCAACTTGTCATATGCCAGATGTTCTGGAGATGCCGTATCGTCCGCCATTGATTGGATCGGGTGAAGTGGGCGAGAAAGCTCACCTGTATCGTCTAGGTGGTCAAACATGTCTGTCTGGTGACGTGATTGGCGACTATTCATTCGATGAGCCTTTGAAAGAAGGCGACCGTCTCGTATTTGAAGACATGGCGATCTACTCCATGGTTAAAACCAATACGTTTAACGGCATGCCGCTTCCTGCCATTGCGGTTAAACGCAAGGATGGAGATTGCGAAGTTGTACGTGAATTCGGATATCAGGATTTCAAAATGCGATTGGCATAATACTTTATTATATATCCGAGCAATATAGAGATATTACAATAGAGAGTAATAATATTGCAGTACAAGTAAAAGGCTGTCCAAGGTCACAACTTAGTGTGACCAGAGGACAGCCTTTTTTGGCTACTTCTATTATTCGTTAGAATCGACAGGTTTGCTTGCAGCTCTTGCGGCATAGGGGAAGATTGGGTCTTTCAGTTCGAATTCATACGTTAGACCATTCACAATACCTACAACATGTTTGCTGTCATAGAGATCGAGTAAAAATCCAGCCATTTGCTCGGCTGTATGGAACTTGGGCACACGGCCTTCGTACTGGAACTGATCCAGATCAAAGGCACGTTCAGCAAACTCAGTTTCTGTGGCCGCAGGTGCCAGCACTTTGGCTTGCATTGGAGCGCCTTTGCTTTGGAGTTCTTGTGCTAGCCCTTCGGTAAAGGCACTGACATAAAACTTCGTGGCACAATAGGTCACCGCATCTGGAACGATAGTGTAGCCGCCCCCTGAAGAGATGTTGATGATCTGCGTGCCCGGAGTATTGGCATAATCCCGAACATACAGAGTGGAGAGAATCGTCAGTGCTTCAATATTCAGATGAAGCATTTGCTCAATTTTAGGCAAATTTTGCTCACCGATCGAAGCAAAGTTGCCAAAGCCTGCGTTGTTGATCCATGTTTCAATGGAGTAACCTTTCAAGCTATCATAGAAAGCATGTACATCTGCGGCAATGGACAAATCCACTGGACGAACAACAACATCGAGTTCCGAGTTGAGTTCGGCGATTTTATTTTTTAACATATCCAATGCTTCAGTTCTGCGGGCTGCTAAAATGAGATGTTTGCCTCTGGCTGCAAAAGCCAAAGCGGCTTCATACCCAATGCCTGAGCTGGCACCGGTAATAACGGTATATTTCATATGAATTCCTCCTGGGATCAATTCCTTATATATTGTGGGATGACCACGAATTGATTATACTGATTAGAGTTTACTCTAAGTCAAGCCATCCGAAGGAGGAGGTGAAACAACCATGCATACGATCGGAGAAGTCGCCGAGATGCTGGGCATCAGTGCACATACACTACGTTATTATGAGAAGGAACAAATTATAATTCCTTTGCGTGACTCCAGTGGGGACAGGCGCTATAATGAGTCGCATCTTAAATGGCTGCAGTTTGTCATCAAGCTAAAAGAAACACAAATGCCGATTGCGATAATCAAACAGTATGCTTCTTTATTTCAAGAAGGTGAGCATACGGCTCCAGAACGTTTAAAGTTGCTCGAGAACCATAAAAAAGCCGTTGAAGATCAGATGAATACCCTTCATGCGGCGAATGAAATGCTTGAACTTAAAATCACAGCATATCGATCCTTTATCGGGAAATAATGTAACGTAGAAAGAATGCGATCGGAAGACTGAACTAACTTTTGGATTGCCCTTCTATTGCCAAATGTGTGATTTTTGTTATAGACTATTTTTTATGTTTGTTAAAATTTATCGTGTTTATCGTTTATCAAGGGGGAAATGGAATGCATCAACACAAACCACACAAGTCGAACCAGCTCAAAATCCTTTCCAAAGCGCTGCTCATCATTATCGGGGGATTCATCACGGCCTATGGTCTGGAGGCCATATTGATTCCAAACCAGGTATCCGATGGTGGCGTAACCGGTCTCAGTATCGTCGGCTCGAATTTGTTCGGATTGCCACTCGGATTACTCATCGGATTGCTGAACATTCCGTTTGTGTGGCTCGGTTACAAGCAAATTGGTAAAAGCTTTGCACTTTACTCCGTCATTGGTATTGCGTCACTGGCGATTAGTGCCAGTCTGATGCATCATGTGCCCACGATTATTAAAGGGGACACGTTGCTGGTAACGGTTGTGGGTGGTATCATTATCGGTTTTGGTATGGGTCTTGCACTACGTAACGGCGGAGCACTTGATGGGATTGATATGCTTGCCGTATTGTTATCTCGTAAGCTTCCGTTCGGAACGAGTGACCTGATTCTATTCCTGAACATGTTTGTATTTATCGTTGTTTCGACCGTATTTGGTCTGCAAGGTGCGATTTTGTCAGGACTCGCTTATTTCATTGCCTCGAAAGTGATACATATTGTTGAAGAAGGTTTGAGCGGTTCGAAGACATTCAAAATAATTACGACACAACCGGAAGTCATGGTGGAGACTATTCGTGATCGACTCGGACGCGGAGCAACGTACACCGAGGCATATGGTGGATACTCCAACGAGCAGTTCAAGGAAATCACTTGTGTCATCAACCGGATGGAAGAGAGTAAAATCAAAGAAATCATTAACGAGATTGACCCTACAGCCTTTGTTGTTGTCTACGATGTAGCCGAAGTGAAGGGCGGCAATTTCAAGAAGAAAGACATTCACTAAGAACAAGCGTTGATAAGAGCAGCCCTCTTGTCGGCGCTTTTTCTTATCTTTTTTTCACAAAACCATAATCATTCCGCTAGCCAGCGTTAATCTTCCGTAAAAACAGTAGCAAAGCTGCTGTCGACGCCTTCGATGTACAGAGGGATCGCGTAGACCCTAGAGATGTGGGAAAGATCCTGATTCAGATTCAGATCTTCAATGACGAGAATGTACTTACCATCGACACGACCTTTACCCAGAATAATCTGGTGAAAAGCAACGGCTTCATCTGGATGATTCGCTGCACCAGCGGATATCATATCAATACCAATAGCACGCAAGGAGTTGAAAATCATCAGGTACTGTGCTGCCGAGGCGGATAAACCCGGGTTATGATTGGCGTATCTGTCAGGATCAGATGAGCGAATTCTGCCAAATCCCGTACGAATCAGCAGCAGGTCAGCTCCAGCGATCTGATGCTCATAAGGCTGCAGATCAGCTTTGGTGATCAACTCATCATCACTTTTGGGAATATCTATCACCACGGGGTGTGTAAAAATAAAATCATCTATAGGAATCTCACTGATCTTTTTGCCTTGAGGATTAAAATGCCACGGCGCATCAATATGTGTACCATTATGATTAAGGCTTGAGACAATAAACTGGTTGTAGGCATCACCTTGAGCGATACTGGATTGTTGCTGTATCACGACGGGAGGATTACCTTTGTACACCGGGGTGTTCACACCCAGCGGATAAGATAAGAGAAGGCGCGTCATATTGGGAATGATCTCCTTTCCTTTGCGTTAACCTGGATTACTTGCATTTACTTGCATAAGTGGGGCTTCTGTATGGAAAGCTTTTGTATATAAGTCGAACTGGATTGGTGTGCACAAAAACGGAGAGGACAGAAAAAACCTGAAAAAGCGAAGCGCTCGCCTTTATCACTGGATTTTCCCCTCGAGAAAAGAGAATTAAAAAAATCTGGGGATAACAGCGATTGGAAGGTTATTCTGTCATCGAAGTGCTTTGCAAACCCTCTTTAGTTCGATTTATGTAGTGAGAAGACGTACAAGACATTTCAATATGGAGGTTAGTGCGATGACAAAGCAAGACCCGCAGGAACTTTTGAAACAGAAGCACGAACAGGATGAGCACAAAAGACAATTTACCAATTTCTCCCGCAACGTATCCGGTCATGGTGAGATGGAGGCAGGGCAGGAATTTAGTCAGGACCACGTAACGGATGACCAGAATCGTATGAAATCGGTTGAGAATAGACGATCTTATCCAAATTAGCGTGCGAATATGATTTTAAGGTTATTAGCTGGTCCAGTTATGGATCGGCTTTTTGCCATTTGAATTGCAATATCTGGCCTGACGAAATTAACATTTAATCAAACTAGTCAACAGGTTCAAAAGGTCGTATAGTAGTATATGTCGTAGGGAAGAGAAGTATATTTCGCTAAGTGCTCTTCGTAGCACAAACAACACAATTTTACATATAAGGATGGGGAAATATGGACTTTAAACCGGTTGCTTCATTAATTGATCGTTTAACCTCATGGAGAGTTCCATGGGCAGAAGTGCTTATTATGCATCAAAACGAAACCGTTTTCCAGTATCGCAATGGATTTGAGAATCTGGAGGAGAAGACTCCAATTCGGGATAACGCCATCTTTAATTTGTACTCCATGACCAAGATTATGACCTGTGTTGCTGCACTGCAACTGGTTGAGAAAGGGGATATCCTTTTACTTGACCCGCTTTCTCAGTACTTACCTGAATTTGAGGAAATGCAGGTGAAAAAGGCACTTCCGAATGGCGAGGTGTACTATGAGAAAGCGACAAGACCAATAACGGTACGTGATCTATTTACGATGACTGCTGGTTTTTCATATGATATCCATTCGCCAAGTATCAAGGAAGCCGTAGAACGCACGAATGGAACACTGCCAACGCGAGAGTTTGCAAGAGCTTTGGCCAAAGAACCACTCATGTTTGAGCCGGGTACCCACTGGAATTACAGCATGTGTCATGATGTACTTGGTGCACTGGTCGAAGTCGTAAGTGGGAAACGATTCGGCACGTATTTGCAAGATGAGATCATTAAACCACTTGGTATGCATGATACCACCTTTGACCTGAATGAAGCTCAACAATCTCGCTTAATCCCGCAATATCTTTTTGATGAAGAGCAAGATAAAGCGGTACGAATGGACGGCAACGGTTTCCGTGTAGGTACAGAATTGGATAGTGGCGGTGCCGGATTGTTATCTACTGTGAACGATTACGCCAAGTTCCTGAATGCCCTGACCGGATTTGGCACAAGTCCTGAAGGCGTGCGGATTTTGTCCCGAGCTTCCGTGGAGCTCATGAGAGCCGATCATCTGAATGACATGACACGACCAGACTTTTCATGGGATCATATGTATGGTTACGGCTATGGTCTCGGGGTTCGTACACATATCTCACCAGCAGGCAGTGGATCACTGAGTCCGGTTGGTGAATTTGGATGGGCCGGTGCGGCAGGCTGTATGGCGATTATCGATCCGGATTCTGGACTGACGGTGATGTATGCACAACATCTCTTGAACAGCCAGGAGCATTATGTGCAGCGCCGTTTACGCAACGTAGTGTATTCTTGCCTATAAAAAGCTGTATGCTCGAATGCTATTCTGATTAATATTAACTTATTTTGGACCCTGCTAAGGAAAAACAGCAGGGTTTTTGTTTATTTTAATGGTATAAGGAGTGGGCCAAGTATTCCTTATTATTTACATTTTTTCGTGGGAGAAAGTATGTTATTATGGTTTAGATAATTGGAACTAGAGGGAGATGTTTCCTCCAGATCAAATTATAAGAGAATACGTAAGGAGAGATGAAACACGCGAGAGTTTAGATTAAGTTGGATCCAATTAAAAGCATTAATCTAAAGCAGTCTAAGTTCATAAGAAGTACTCGGGTTTGGAAGAAATAAATTAAATACATAAGGGAGTTCACATCATGACTTATATGAAACATCATACCAAATGGGCATTTCTGATGATTTTAACTTTGGTTACCTCTGTTCTAAGTTCTTTGTTTTTCGTTTCAAGCACAGTCGGAGCAAGTGGAGAGCAAATTACTGCCGACCAGCTCAAGCAACAAAGTAGACTTTCGTTTACATTAAGAGATGCACAGGAGACTGCATATACGGTTTATATTTTTGCTGAAGATGAGGAAGTTAGCACCTTAACTGAACTTGATAGCTGGGGAGATAATAATGCAGGAGATGTAATTTACACAGGATCATATCATGCAGCAATTCTCAAATCGGGAGAAGCATTCGGCACGGTGCAGCATGTTAATTTGGAACTGGATACAATTATTTTACGTCAAAATTCGAATTTTGTTGTGGACAGCAGGGAGTCTGGTATCCCGGATCTGTTGATGATCACGGAGTGGGGTTCATCGAATGTGAATATGATTAAAACGTTTGTGATTCAATCCGGTGAGTTGAAGCGCGTGGGTTATGTGCTTAATGATGGCAAAACCGGTGGAGACTCTACTGTTGCTACGAGGGATCAGGGAATTCGGACATTGTCAGATGGTCGGGTACAATTCAGGTATTATAATAATGTGCAGGGTATTTACGAATTCAATACCTTTAAAATGAATGTAAACCAATTACAAATGCGTCTCGATGATACTCGAAATCAAAAGATTGCAGCTTGGCCTAATTCGGGCGTTGGGAATCGGGCTTACTTGAAGAGTCTCAAGGATGCTGCCTCCAAAGGACAGTTACCGGGACGGACAGATATTAAAACAGGCCTGACGTTGAAAACAGTGCAAAAGAAACTGGGCAAACCTAAATCCAAATCGAATGGAGAGTGGGGTGCTGTTTACAAATATGCCAACTTTGGTATCGGATTTGATGCCTACCTGCATGAATTGAAGAGCAAATCTCGCGTTTCCGTCATTGAGCTTTACAATGAGAAGCAGTATCTTTCCCCTGATGATATAAAGTTGTGGCTTGGAAAACCGTCTTCGGAATATTACAATGAAGCCGTTGGCGGATACGAGATGATATATAAATGGGGTAAACATGGTATTATGTTCAATTATGAAGAGGAAGATGATCTGATTGATTACACTGTAATTTACTAATCTAGTCCACAGTACAAGGTAAAATCAACATAGTATCTTATTTTCAAATTCGAGCTGACTGATCATATTATCGTATTATAAACAACAAAAGCCGCTGATTAGCGGCTTTTTGTCATTCGAAGTGCGTGTACACGGTTGACCAGATAAATGCCAACAGATACCAATATTAACGCAACAAGATTTTTTAGTTCCCAGATCGTTTCTCCAAGAAACAATGCGGATAACAGGGCACCAAAGATGGGAATTAAGAAATTATAAACCGATACTTTGCCAACTTTGTTGTACTTCAGAAGCAGATTCCACAGGCAAAAGGCCACGGATGAGAGCAAAGCCAAATACACCAGATTCAGTGTGGATTCCCATGTAAAATGAGTAACTTGACCTCCGAGTGATAGACCGAGCAAAGTCAGCACTAATCCGCCAACTAGAAGACTAACGCCGGTGATCATCATAACATCAATTGTTCCAGTTAAACGCTTCGCGTAAATGGCTGTTACCGAGAAAACGAGAGCGGCCATAATGATAAATCCTTCTCCTGTGAAAGAGAATGAAAAGGTAAGCAAGTCTGCATGAAAGTTGACGATAATGACACCGATAAACCCGATCACACAGCCGATGATTTTGTTACGGCTCAGCTTATCATTTTTATAGATAAAATGGGCCAATACAACACTGAAAAACGTCGTTGTTGCATTCATGATAGATCCTTTGACACCGGTGGTGTTGGCTACGCCTACATAAAAAAACATATATTGCAGTCCTGTCTGCAGTACGCCGAGCATGCTCAAACCTGCCCATTCACGTCCGCTAAGCTTTGGCTTCCGTCTGAAACCAACGCGATATAGAAGTAACAGCAATATACCTGCCAAACTGAATCGATACCCGGCAAAAACGTATTTTGAAGCAATGTCTTCGGGCAAAATGTGAAAAGCAACATAACCGAGTTTGATGGAAGGATAGGCACTCCCCCATAATAAGCAGCATAATCCTGCAATGAGCATCACAATGAATGGATCGCTTAGTTTGCTCCGATGTTCCTGTTCGCCTTGATTTTTGTTTTCTCGTGCTGTACTTTCACTTTGCATATGTTCTGTTGCCTTTGGACTAATGGATGTTGAATCTCTCTCGATCACGCTTAATCTTCTCCTCGCTTGTTGTGCACATCTGTATGTAAGAATAAACAATCATGCCTTATAGACCATATCATAAAAACCTGCTTTTGTGTTGGAAGAAAAATGGCTTGGAGCAGGCAACCTTGTTATGAGGTGATGAGAGAAATTACAGAGATGATCGCGAGAAAAGCGTGTGTGGATTTTATTCCCAACAAGAGAGCGCTTGCCAAATGAAAAATAATGTGATAATTTATGTCTGTAACCGGTTACACATAAGGAGAACATTCCATGACAACAATTAAAGACGTAGCAAATCTGGCCGGTGTATCCGTAGCCACGGTATCCAGAGTGATTAATGACAGGGGCTATGTGCACGCAGACACTCGTAAGAAAGTTGAAGAAGCAGTCAAGGCACTTCACTTTTCACCGAATGAAGTGGCACGTTCACTATACACACGCAAGTCGAAACTGATTGGCCTACTGCTTCCAGACATTGCGAATCCTTATTTCCCTCAGCTTGCGCGGGGTGTGGAGGATCGGATGCAAGAGCAGGATTACCGCTTAATATTTGGAAACAGTGATGAGGATGAAGGGAAGGAGCAGGATTACATCCAGACGTTTATCCAGAATAACGTAGTAGGTGTGATCTCATCCACCAATTACCCTCACTCTTCGATATATGAAAAGCTGAAGATTCCCGTTGTCTTTCTGGACAGAACTTCACTGGATCGACCTTCGGTCTATGCCGATGGCAGAGAAGGCGGAAGGCTTGCTGCCAAAGAAATCATCAAACGGGGCAGTAAAAGAATTACCGTTATGCAAGGACCATCCCATATTCGGCCGGCTCAAGATCGGTTTGAAGGAGCGATTGAAGTCATCCGACAAGCAGGACTGAATCATGAGGTCATTCAAACCACCTCGTTTTCATTTAATGAGGCAGGTGTATGGGCGGAGGAACTGTTCAGAAAATTTCCGGACACGGACGGCGTTATTGCCAGTAATGACATCGCCGCAATGGCGGTTTTGCATGAAGCTTATCGGATTGGGAGGAACGTCCCGATTGATGTACAGGTTATCGGGTTTGACGACATTCCGATGAGTGGTTTATTGTCACCTGCATTGTCTACAATTCGTCAGCCAGCATATGAAATGGGCAGAGAAGCGGCAGGATTACTTATTCAGTTAGTAGAGCAAAATAACATGGAGAATAAAAACATACAGTTGCCCGTGTCTTTCATTGAACGGGGAACAACGAGAAAGGTGAGAAACGATGGCTAACATTTGTGTGATTGGAAGCAGTTCAATGGACTTGGTTGTGACATCCTCCAGAAGACCGGGCGCGGGAGAAACCGTGCTTGGTGAAAGCTTTAAGACAGTACCCGGCGGGAAAGGCGCCAACCAAGCTGTGGCGGCAGCTCGTTTGGGAGCCGAGGTTGTCATGATCGGCCGTGTTGGAGATGATACATTCGGTACAGACATTTTAGAAAACTTTAAAGCAAATCGTGTAAATACAAGCAATGTGAAACCGGTTACACATTCGGAGAGTGGTACAGCTCATATCATCTTGGCAGAGGGAGATAATAGCATTGTGGTGGTCGAAGCGGCCAATCGCGAAGTGACTCCTGCTTATGTGGATGAAGCTGCTGAAGCAATTCGTAACGCGGATATTGTGCTGATCCAGCAAGAGATTCCAGAAGAAACGGTGATTCATGTCAGCCAATTATGTGCCAAATACAAGACACCCTTACTGCTCAATCCGGCTCCTGCCCGTGCGGTTCCACAAGAGGTGATCGACAATGCATCTTATATTACACCTAATGAGCATGAGGCCGAAATTTTGTTCAAAGGTATGAAGCCTGCGGAAGCGCTACGTCAACATCCAAACAAATTATTCATTACGGAAGGCAGTAAGGGTGTTCGATATTATGACGGTAATGAAGAGGTACTTGTGCCAACCTATAAAGTTGAAGCTGTAGATACAACCGGAGCTGGCGATACATTTAATGCAGCATTTGCAGTCGCTCTGGCTGAGGGTAAATTGATTCAGGACAGTGTGCGTTTTGCCAATCGGGCGGCATCGTTATCCGTAACCAAGTTTGGTGCACAGGGCGGTATGCCAACCAGGGACGAAGTAGAGGAGAGCTTGTAATGAAAAGAAACGGCATCTTGAACAGTCACATCTCTAAAATCTTGTCTGATCTGGGTCACACGGATCAAATTGCCATTGCGGATGCGGGCTTGCCCGTTCCGGATGGTGTGCCGAAGATTGATCTGGCACTCAAACTTGGTACACCAAGCTTTCGTGAAGTGCTGAACGTCATTGCGGAAGACATGGTCATTGAGAAAGTGATCATCGCTAGTGAAATCCATGAAGGGAATCCGCAGACACTTGCGTACCTGAATGAGAAATTTGATACGCAGATCATCGATGATAGCCAGAACCATGAGCAGTTTAAAGCGTTAACCCAGCAAGTGAAGGCCGTTATTCGTACAGGCGAGGCTACACCGTATGCCAATTGCATTTTACAATCGGGAGTTCATTTCGGTTAAAAGGAGGCAGCACCATGCACATTCAGATGCATAATATCCATAAAGCGTTTGGCACAAATCAAGTGTTAAGCGGTGTGGATTTTGAATTAAAAGAAGGCGAGGTTCATGCCCTGATGGGGGAGAATGGCGCCGGGAAATCAACGCTGATGAACATTTTGATCGGTCTGCACCAACGGGATCAAGGAACCATAGAGATTGATGGCAAAGAGACGTACTTCGGTAGTCCAAAAGAAGCAGAGCAGCTTGGGCTTACGTTTATTCACCAAGAATTGAATGTCTGGCCTGAGATGACGGTACTGGATAACCTGTTTATCGGTAAAGAGATATCGTCCTCCATGGGGTTGCTGAACACAAAACAAATGAAAGCGCTTGCTAGTGAACAATTCGCCAAACTTTCGGTGGACATTCCGCTAGAACGCCCTGCAGGAGAGTGCTCTGTCGGACAGCAGCAGATGATTGAGATAGCTAAAGCGCTTATGACCGAGGCCAAAGTCATTATCATGGACGAGCCTACAGCGGCTTTGACTGAACGTGAAATTCAGAAATTGTTTGAGGTCATTCGTTCTGTGCAAAAAAATGGCGTATCCGTTGTTTACATCTCTCACCGAATGGAGGAAATTTTCACGATCTGTGATCGCATCACCATTATGCGTGACGGGCGAACCGTGGATACCAAAGCCATTCCCGAGACAAACTTTGATGAAGTTGTACGCAAGATGGTAGGTCGTGAGCTGACTGAGCGTTATCCGTCCCGTCATCCGAAATCTGGTGAAGTCGTGCTTGAGGTGAGGGAAGCAAATCGGAAGGGATTATTCGAAAATGTCAGCTTTGACGTGAAGGCCGGTGAAGTACTCGGTTTCTCTGGTCTGATGGGATCGGGGCGTACGGAGATCATGAGAGCGATCTTTGGTCTGGATCGATTGGATAGCGGAGAGATTAAGATACGTGGCAAAAAAGTAAATATTCGCAAACCGGCGGATGCGGTGAAGCACGGTATCGGTTTTATAACAGAAGACCGGAAGGATGAAGGGCTGGTGCTCGACTTTTCCATCCGTGAAAATATGGCACTGATGAACCTATTCAGTTTTTCCAGCAAAGGCTTCATCTCGAATGGGAAAGAGCAGGAGTTTGTAGACACACTCATCAAACGGTTGCAGATCAAAACCCAATCCTCGGAAACCGCAGCCCGGAATTTGTCCGGTGGGAACCAGCAGAAGGTTGTCATTGCCAAATGGGTAGGTATCGGTCCAAGCGTGCTCATTCTGGACGAGCCTACACGCGGGGTAGACGTTGGAGCGAAGCGTGAGATCTATCAGCTCATGAACGAACTGACGGATCGCGGGGTAGCTATTATCATGGTTTCATCCGAACTGCCTGAAGTGCTGGGTATGAGCGACCGCATTGCCGTTGTGCATGAAGGTCACATTACCGGCGTTCTACCGAAGGAACAAGCGACACAAGAACACATTATGACTCTAGCTACAGGGGGACAGTAACATGACAACGATGCAGGATACTAAAACAGCCAAAAGCGGGTTCCGCTTGTCTAGCGTAACACAAAAACTCGGCCCACTTCTCGGATTAATCATTCTAATTGTGATTGTTTCCGTGCTCAATCCAAGCTTTTTGGAACCACTTAATATTCTAAATTTGCTACGCCAGGTTTCCATTAATGCTTTAATTGCATTTGGCATGACGTTTGTTATTCTTACTGGCGGGATTGACTTGTCGGTTGGTTCTATACTTGCGCTATCAAGTGCCTTCGTAGCCAATATGATGTTATCCGGTCTTGATCCAATCCTGTCCATCATCATTGGGGTAGCCCTTGGTGGAGTCATGGGTATGGTGAATGGACTGATGATTACCAAGGGTAACATGGCTCCATTTATCGCAACCCTTGCAACGATGACCATTTTTAGAGGTCTGACACTGGTATATACCAATGGTAATCCGATTACAGGTCTGGGCGATAGCCTGCTGTTCCAATTGTTTGGACGCGGATACTTGCTCGGTATTCCAGTACCAGCAATTACGATGCTGATTACGTTTGTAATTCTGTGGACTATTTTGCATAAAACGGCCTTCGGCCGCAAAACGTACGCCATCGGCGGTAATGAAAAAGCTTCCATCATCTCGGGTATCAAAGTATCCCGCGTCAAAATTATGATCTACTCCCTTGCAGGTATGCTTGCTGCGCTGGCCGGCGCGATTCTGACATCGCGTCTGAACTCCGCTCAACCTACGGCAGGTACATCCTATGAGCTGGATGCCATCGCAGCGGTTGTGCTGGGCGGAACAAGCCTTTCCGGCGGCCGCGGACGCATTGTAGGTACATTGATTGGTGTGCTGATCATTGGTGTGCTGAATAACGGTCTGAACCTGCTCGGTGTGAACTCCTTCTACCAAATGGTTGTGAAGGGTGTCGTTATTGCTATCGCAGTCCTGCTGGACCGCAAGAAAACCGCTTAAGGGAGAGAAAACAACATGAAAAAATGGACACTAACGCTTGTTAGCATGATACTGATCGTTGTTCTAGCCGGATGTTCGCTGGAGCCACCAGGCTGGGCGAAACCAAAGTCAGCCGGAGGTAAGGAACAGAAGAAAATCGGTTTGTCGATCTCGACACTGAACAACCCGTTCTTCGTTTCACTGAAAGATGGTGTCGTAGCCGAAGCACAGAAACAAGGTATTCAGGTTGTTGTCGTAGATGCACAGAACGATTCTGCGAAGCAAACGAATGATGTGGACGATTTGATTCAGCAAGGCGTTGATGCTTTGCTGATTAACCCGGCAGATTCCGCTGCAATCTCTACAGCGGTTCAATCCGCTAATAGTGTGGGCATTCCAGTAATTACGCTTGACCGCTCTGCGGATAAAGGTGAAGTTGCAGCACTTGTTGCTTCCGATAATGCAAAGGGTGGACGCATGGCTGCTGAATATATCGTGAAACAGCTTGGTGAAGGTGCTAAAGTGATTGAACTTGAAGGTGTACCGGGTGCATCAGCTACCCGTGAGCGTGGCAAAGGTTTCCACGAGATTGCAGACCAAAAGCTGGACGTGGTTGCGAAACAATCCGCTGACTTTGACCGCTCCAAAGGGTTGAATGTCATGGAGAACTTATTGCAAGGTAACCCAGGAGTGCAAGCCGTGTTTGCCCATAATGACGAAATGGCTCTTGGTGCCATTGAAGCAATCCAAAGTTCGGGGAAAGATATCCCGGTGATCGGATTTGATGGTAATGATGATGCCATTAAATCGATTCAGGATGGTAAACTAACAGCAACTGTAGCTCAACAACCTGAGTTGATCGGACAGCTCGCATTGCAAGCCGCACTCGATGTGCTGAGCGGTAAACAAGTGGAGAAATCCATCCCGGCTGAGTTGAAGCTGGTAACCAAGGAAAACGTGAATCAATAAAATTAGTGAGTAAGAGAATCCCGTTCTGGACAAAAAAGCCGGAATGGGATTTTTTATAACAATGAGAAGAAAATCACTTTGAAAACTTATACGTTGTTTTATTTTGTAATTATATTTGTAGGTCCACGAACAGTGGTCATTTTCGATTGATATCTTAGGCCTTGGGGTGATAAAAATTGAACATCGTTGAACTAGCAATTGTATTAAGTGACGATCCACGAGCCGAACATGCTGATTTGGTAGCCTTACCTTTTGTTCCAAGAAAAGATGAGTTAATTCTCTGGAATAACAAGCTCTATATTGTAACCAATGTATTGTATGCTTTTGATACTGATCCAGCCAACTACAATAATGACGCTCATCCAGAAAAACAAAGTTTAGTCGCTCTTGATATTTGTTATAAAGTTTTATTAAAGCCTGCAAGATAATGCAGTTCTTTAGGAACTCACCTTGTTTCTATAACTGGAAAAGCGGAGCTGAAAGCTTTCTGAAAGAAAGCTACATCGGAAGCATAGGCTTCGCCTTTATCACCGGATTTTCCCCTTTGGAAAAGGGAATCCAAAAAATCTGGGGATAACCGCTACTCTCCAGGTTATTCTGTCATTGGAGTGGCCAGTGTAAAATCTTTAGTTCAACTTATATAGTTGGTGATTAAAATCAACCCTTTATACACTGGGTTGAACAATCGTTTTTAATACCATGAGTCGCCACTGTGCGGCTCTTTTTTATTGGGAATATAAAATACTCAAAGCAAAGATTGTTGTATTTGGATTTTGGATTGCTCAAAAATCATATCTTTGGATATACGTATTCAATCCATAGATTGTTATACTGTCATTTAAATGGTGAGTAGAAAGGGGCATCTGGCTTGGATTATCCGGTTGAAGAAAATTTAAAAATGGTTAGAAAACAAATGGCACTGGCTTGCAAGGCTTCTGGACGAAATGTTAACGATGTGCAGCTGCTTTTAGCCACGAAAACGGTACCGCTGGAGAAGTTACAGATTGCCGTGCAGGCAGGTGAACATCTGTTTGGAGAAAACAAGGTGCAGGAACTGCGAGATAAATATCCTCTTATGGAGCAGTCCAAAGCGTTGGAATGGCATTTTATCGGCCATCTGCAGACGAATAAAGTTAAGGAGGTAGTTAAGTATGTGACAATGATCCATTCGGTGGATCGTCTGAAGCTCGGGCAGGTCTTGCATGACCAGCTTGTCAAAGAACAGCGGACAATGGACATTCTTGTACAAATTAATACGTCCTATGAAGAAAGTAAATTCGGTGCTTCTCCAGAGGATGCAGTGGAACTCGTTGAACAATTGTCTCAATTTGAAACGCTTCATGTAAAAGGATTAATGACGATAGGGAAGCTGCATGCATCAGCTGATGAGACACGCCAATGTTTTCGCTTGTTGAAACAGCTCAGCATGCAGATCAGAGAGAGAAACATCCCACGCGTCGAGATGGAAATGTTATCGATGGGCATGTCCGGTGATTTCAGTATGGCGATTGAAGAGGGAGCGACCATCGTTCGAGTGGGAACCAATGTGTTTGGCCCACGTTATCTGCCCGATGAATATTACTGGAACGAACATAAAAAGATAGAAGATTAGTTGAGGGGCAGGGGTTTACATTGAAAACAGCATCTAATAAGATTCGCGGGCGCGATCTAATATCACCAGTGACCGCTGCATTAATTTCTGTAATTGTTAATTACGGAGGGACGTTCATTCTTGTGTTTCAAGCGGCCAAAGCAGCTGGATTGAGCCCGGAAATGACCGCATCCTGGATATGGTCCATTTCGATTGGCGTCGGGATCACGGGGATATGGCTTAGTTACCGCTACAAAGAACCTATCATTACTGCGTGGTCTACACCGGCTGCAGCCTTCCTTGTCTCCATGCTGGCTGTAACTCCTTATTCAGAAGCCGTAGGTGCTTATATGATATCAGCCGTTGGTTTTATCATTTTGGGCATGTCGGGTTTGTTCGAACGGTTCGTGCGATTGATCCCGCCAGGGATCGCTTCGGGTTTACTTGCAGGCATTTTACTCCAGTTTGGTATCTCCGCGTTTGAAGGGGCTAAGGTCGAACCTGTACTGGTTATTCTGTTGTTCACCGCCTATATCGTATTAAAACGGTTTACATCTCGCTATGCCATCGTTGGTATATTGGTTCTCGGTCTGATCTACCTGATGATTATGGGAAAAACGGATTTCAGTTCCATTCAGCTCGCAGTCGCTTTACCTGTATTCACTGCGCCTGAATTCTCAATTCAAGCGTTGCTCGGTGTGGCCCTGCCGTTATTTATTATTACACTGACGGGGCAGTACATGCCAGGTATGCTGGTTCTCCGCAATGACGGTTTTCGAACGAGTGCTAACCCTATATTAACGGTAACCGGACTGGGTTCACTAATCGCTGCACCATTCGGCTCACATGCATTTAACGTGGCAGCCATTACCGCAGCCATATGCACAGGGAAAGATGCGCATGAAGATAAGTCCAAGCGTTATATTGCGGGCATTGCCTGCGGAGTCTTCTACATAACTGTCGGAATTTTTGGCGTAACCTTAGCCGCATTATTTTTAATTCTTCCCGCAGCTTTTATCGCCACATTAGCAGGGCTAGCTTTACTTGGAACGATCGGCGGCAGCCTGGCTAACGCTCTGGCGGACCCGAACGGACGGGAGACGGCATTAATTACATTTTTAGCGACAGCGGCTAATGTAACTTTGTTTGGCATCGGCGGTGCATTTTGGGGACTTGTGGCTGGAGTCATGGCGCATCTACTAATCCATTATAAATTTGCCAAAAAACCACTTGGAACAAATGGTTAAGAAACCTGGAAGGGATGATGATCAGAATGTTAAAACATATAGAGAGCCAAGATGAAATTTTGGCAGCAGCAACCCGTCACGAGCTTGCAAGGCAGAGGGATACGATAGAACTGATTGCTTCAGAGAATTTTGTGAGCCAAGCCGTAATGGAGGCCACGGCCAGCGTATTAACCAATAAATATGCAGAGGGTTATTCGGGCAGAAGATATTATGGTGGATGCGAGCATGTTGATACCGTAGAGGATATTGCTAATCAGCGCCTGAAACAATTATTTGGTGCTGAACATGCGAATGTGCAGCCTCATTCCGGTTCACAGGCGAATATGGCTGTATATTTTGCCTCAGTCCAGATGGGAGATACGATTCTTGGAATGAATCTTGCTCATGGCGGTCATCTGACACATGGGAATCTTGTTAATTTTTCAGGAAGATTTTATCACTTTGTTCCCTATGGTGTTGATCCACAAACAGGTCTTATTGACTTCGATGAAGTTCGAAAACTGGCTCACAAACATCGTCCACGAATGATCGTTGCAGGCGGGAGTGCATACCCGAGGCGTATTGATTTTGAGATTTTTGCTCAAATTGCTTCCGAAGTGGGAGCATTACTGTTTGTAGATATGGCACACATTGCGGGCATTGTTGCAGCAGGATTACACCCTAACCCCGTACCGCATGCACATATTGTATCAACCACGACACATAAGACGCTGCGAGGTCCGCGTGGAGGTGCTATTTTGTGTAAAGAATCCTGGGCACAGGCCATCGATAAAGCTGTATTTCCGGGAACGCAGGGTGGGCCATTTATGCATATTATTGCTGGAAAAGCAGTCGCTTTTGGGGAAGCAATGCAATCTGATTTCACTGTTTATATGAGCAACGTTCTGAATAATGCTAAAGTAATGGCGGAAACACTAATCAATGAAGGGCTTACTCTAGTTTCTGGAGGGACAGATAATCATCTCATTCTCGTTGATCTGCGCAGCGTTGGCCTTACGGGTAAAGACGCTCAAATTATGCTGGATGAAGCAGGCATCACGGCAAACAAAAATTCGATTCCTCATGATACAGCGAGTCCGTTAGTTACAAGCGGTATTCGGTTTGGAACGCCTGCCATGACAACGAGAGGACTTGGTGCCGGGGAGATGAAAGAAATTGCCGAGCTTATCGCGCTTGCTTTTAAAAATCCAGCGAACACTAAAGTAAAACAGCACATATCAGGTTGTGTGCGCGAGATCACATCACGGTTTCCCCTGTACGAAGCAGGGACATCGTTCACCTCATAAATAGATAGAGCCCGCCTGCAATCTTCTCTAATTGTCCATTAGCATTGCCGGAGGGCTCTATTCAATCGTTATTATAAGGTACGGGCAAATCGGGAGATGCCTTCTTCAATTCGTTCCTCATCCACTTTTGCAAAACCTAATACCCACCCCTTACGATCACTCTCCAGACAGTATCTGCTCAACGGATAAACACAGACACCCTGCTTGCGGGCGGCAGAGGTTATTGCTGCTTCATCACATGACGCATCTGCTTCAAGAAGGATATGTAATCCCGTTTCTACTCCGCTTAATCTAAAACGCGAACTAAGACCGGAAGAATGGATCGCTTTGGTCATGACCTCGTGTCTGCGGCGATAAATGTTACGAACTCTTCTCATGTGGCGCATAAATTGCCCACGTTCAATAAAATGATTCAGCGTCAGCTGCTCCATTATGGGTAAATGGCGATAAGTCAGTTCATGAATCTGGGTAAGCCGCTCAATCGCTGCCTGAGGTCCTATAATTGCGGATAAACGTATACCGGGCGCAATCATTTTGGAGAAACTCATCATATAAAGCGTATTCTGAGGCAGCTGGCTGAACAGGGTAGGAATCGGGTCTCCACGATATCTGAATTCGCTATCGTAATCGTCCTCGATAATCCACATTCCACGTTTTCCGGCCAACTGCATGAATTGCTGTCTTCGTGGCTCAGACATGATGATTCCGGTCGCGCATTGGTGCGAAGGGGTGACAAATACGAGCCTCGATTCTGGGTGGATGCGATCTACACATAGTCCCTGCTCATCTACCGGTACGGCATCAATCTGCATACCGCGGTATTTCATGGTGGTCCAGGCAGCAGGAAAACCGGGGTCCTCCACGGACACTCTGTCTCCTTCAGTCAGAAGTGCCTGAGCAATCAAATCAATGCTGTGCTGAGCACCTGAAGTTAACAAAATCTGATCAGCTTCAATATGAATTCCTCGTTCTAATGACAAGTATCGCTGGATCTGTTCCCGTAGCGGCAGGAAACCTCTGGCATCGCCATACGACCAGATATCGAGGTTGGGTTCAGCAGATACCTGCAAAAATGATTTTCTCCAGGATTGGGTGAACGTCTCATCGATGTAAGGCTCGTGAGGGTTAAAATCAATATCCACCTGCATGGTATCATGATCTCCAAACCAACTCTGCAGTTTGGTGATGGATTCGTGTACTAAAGGCAATACGGGAGGCACAGGCCCGGACTGCGGCTCCTCATCTAAAGAACGGAGCACTTGGATCGAGCTACTGACTCTTGTTCCACCGCGACGTGAAGTTACTGTATAACCCCGGCTGAATAATTCTTCGTAAACGATCTGAATTGTAGATCGTGAAACACCGATTCGCCCAGCTAACTCACGTGACGGAAGTAGCAGCTCACCTGGAGGCCAGTTCCCGGTTGTAATGTTGTGAATAGCCTGGTCAAGCAGCTGCTGCCAGATGGGACGGTCATCATTTCGGTTCACTTTTAACATCATAACAACTCCGTTGTTGTTGAATTTATGGATTGTATATTAATAGCACATAATGAAAATTTGGGCCTTCCATTGTAGGAAATATTATCATGACAATGGTTCAAGCTGCAATGATGAATAACGATGAATATATTTTTTCCTGTTCATCTCCAGTTCATATTCAGGACGTGGGTAGTTCATTTTCTTTGTTTATACTGCGTTAGGTAACAGCTCATACACGACGACCACAGAGCAGAATAGGAGAAGATGAATTTGATACGAAAAAAAAGAATGTCCATCGTTGCCATGACCTTGGCATTTGCGATGTTAACGCCCACAGCTGCATATGCTACCGAGCTTCCAGGTAGACTAGACTACGGATTGACTCAAAAATCAGTTGTAGCGAAAACGAAAACACTGACCGAAACCTACGGTGTCGCGAGTGTACAGTACGCACTTATCGATGGAGGGGAGATCGTTCTCTCTGGACAGACAGGAATGAATGACCCGGAGAATCGTGTGCCACTCACGTCAAACACCATGTATGGCATAGGATCGACAAGTAAAATGTTTCTCACAACCGCTGTCATGAAGTTGGTGGATGAGGGCAAAGTGAAATTGGACGATCCTGTAGTGGGTTATATTCCTGAATTTAAAATGAAGGACAAGCGTTATGCTCAGATTACAGTACGTATGCTGTTAAATCATTCATCGGGATTACTTGGCACATCCAGTAATAGCGCGATTCTGTTCGAAGATCCAGATACACACGCACATGATACATTACTGGAACAGTTAGCCTCACAACATTTGAAGGCAGATCCTGGAGCTTACTCGGTTTATAGTAATGACGGGTTTTCATTAGCTGAGATTCTGGTAGAACGAGTTAGCAGGTTGAGTTTTACGGAATTCATGCATCGTCATATCACCACACCTCTAGGCATGAATCATACCAAGACGCCACAAGATCCGCTCGATGTGAAACACATGGCAACGACATACTCCCCCAAGAAGGAACGGCAGCCTTTGGAGACAACCAATATGATTGCTTCAGGTGGCATCTATTCCACAGCCGAAGATTTAGTGAAGCTGTCACAAGTATTCACGAACGAGAAGAATGGTGTTCTTTCCGAAGAATCAGCGAAAGCTACCGGACAGGAAGAGTACAAGAGGGGAATGTGGCCAGAGGACGGTGATTCATCCATTGCGTATGGACTTGGGTGGGATAGTGTAAACTTGTTTCCGTTCAATCAGTATGGGATCAAGGCATGGACTAAAGGCGGAAATACAATTGCTTATCATTCCTCTCTGATTGTATTGCCTGAGTATAATATGGCTGCAGCCGTTACATCTTCGGGAGGTTCAAGTTCAACGAATCAATTGATTGCAACAGAGCTGTTGCTAAGTAGCCTGGAAGAAAAGAAGCTGATTCCGGAGCGTAAACCGGAGAAGTCACATGGAGTACCTGTGAAAGCAGAGATGCCGAAGGAAGAGATGAAACATTCAGGAATCTATGGTGGCGGAGCCAACATGTTGATGAAGCTGGATGTTCAGGAGAATGGGCAACTCACGATGTCGATGTTAGCGACACCAAATAGCCCGAAACAGACGTACACCTATATTGCTGACGGTTCTTTTGTGAATGAGGCAGGTACGGAGAAAGTGAAATTTGTTAAGGAAGATAACGGAAATACGTATCTTTGGACACGTTCGTATCAATCGGCTCCTGGGCTCGGTCAGCTTGCTTCTTCGGAGTATAAGGCTGAAAAGCTTCAAGCCAATCTATTGTCAGACGAAGCCAAAGCTGCGTGGCAAGCGCGTGTGGGTAAAGCGTATGTACTCGTGAATGAGAAACATACCTCGACTCTATATAATACAGCAATGCCGCTGATACCTATTCAGTTGTTAAGTGAGTTACCAGGTTATATTTATACGAATGCTATTACGGATGGGGATCAGGCTGTGAATCAATTGCAGATTCCGGGTGTAGCAGGTCGTGATACGATGGAATTTACCTTTTACAAACAAGACGGTGTGGAGTATGTGTCACAAGGAGGCAATATATATGCCAACCAGGATATCGTGAAACCGATCTATGCAGGTCAGCAATCCAAAACGACGATCCAGTCGAATGGTTATGCCAAATGGTTCTCGATTCCAGCTGCGGCTCGCGGGAAAGAAATGAAAGTGAATTTGCCCTCCGATGGTTCATTTGTTGTGTATGATGCGTCTGGTGCCAGTCTGAATCACAGCGTAGTCAGTGGTCAATCGACAATGGTACTGCCCGAGAGAGGCTACCTTGTCTTTGCTGGTGAAGCTGGATCAGTCTTTGAGATTACGTTAAAATAAAGCATGAACCCATCTTAAGAATTATAGTTTATCGATTGAGAATTAATGCATATCTATAAGATAGCCAAAAAGTCGCATTTTGCGGCTTTTTGGCATTTTAATGTTTCAAATTTAAAATTTAAGTTTCGACAACCTGACCACCAGGGTAAGTATAAGAGGACTTTTACAAGTGGATTGAAGAAATGCCATGGAAACAAAAATGAAGGTGGGTAGAAAGAGCATTGATTGGTCAAGAGCTGAGAATAATAACCTTAGCATGATTCGGGACATACGTATGGCATGACGTCAAGACGAGGAGGACATATGAAGAATAACAGGATTACATTAATTATACTTACCATGGTGCTGCTTCTGGTGTCCGGCTTTACAGGTTGGACGGGAAGTGTGCAGGCACAATCGGATTCGGGCCAAACTTATGTGATCGGTACCGACATTACCTTCGCACCGTTTGAATTTGAGGATATAAACGGAGAACTTGTCGGCATTGACATGGATATCCTTGCAGCGATTGCGAAGGACCAGAATTTCAAATATGAGATCAAAGCCTTAGGTTTTAACGCAGCGGTGCAGGCACTGGAATCCAATCAAGTAGATGGTGTTATTGCAGGTATGAGTATTACGGATGAACGTAAAACCCAATTTGATTTTTCCGATATGTATTTTGAATCAGGCGTTGTTATGGGCATTAAAGCGAACAATGATACAATAAAAAGCTATGAGGATCTGCGTGGTAAAAAGGTTGCAGTAAAAACGGGGACGGAAGGGTATCGTTTTGCTGAAGCGAACGCATCTAAGTATGGGTTTACCATTGTACCTTTTGATGATTCGGCGCTAATGTATGAAGATGTGAAAACGGGAAATTCTGCAGCCTGTTTTGATGATTACCCTGTATTGAAATATGGGGAGAATCAAAAAAACGGACTGAAAGTTGTTACAGAACCAGAAAAAGGTGCCCCTTACGGCTTTGCTGTAAGTAAAGGTAAAAACCAGGAGTTGCTGCAGAAGTTTAATGCAGGCCTTGCAAACATCAAGGAAAGCGGTGAATACAAGCGTATTGTAGATAAGTATATAGGTGACAATGCGGAGACTGTTGCAAGCCTGGGACGGATGGAACTTGTAATCAAGTCTCTTCCATCCTTGCTGAAAGGTTTGGGAAACACACTTTTATATACGATCATGTCTCTATTTTTTGCCTTTATCATCGGCTTAATCTTTGCCTTTATGAAGGTAGGACGCAACAAAATTTTACGTGGGATTGCTACCGTATTCGTGGATGTCTTCCGGGGTATTCCGTTGCTTGTTCTCGCATTTTTCATTTACTTCGGTATCCCTCAGGCATTCGGATTTACGATGCCGCTATTCTTGGCAGCGATTCTGACGTTGAGCTTAAATGCCGGAGCATACGTCACTGAAATTATCCGTGGGGGTATTCAATCGATTGATCGCGGACAGATGGAGGCGGCTCGTTCACTCGGACTTCCGTATCGCAAAGCGATGATGAAAATTGTCATTCCTCAGGCGATCCGTGTGATGATTCCTTCATTTATCAACCAGATGGTTATTACATTGAAGGATACATCGATCTTGTCCGTTATCGGGCTGGTTGAGCTTACGCAGTCTGGTAAAATCATTATTGCCAGATCCCTGGCCTCGTTTGACATTTGGTTAACGGTTGCAATAATGTACTTAATCGTTATTATAATACTGACTAAAATTGCCGATTATCTGGAGGTGAGAATCCGTCGTGGGTAAAATTAGAATAGAAGGTCTGAAGAAAAGTTTTGGTTCCAATCAGGTGTTGAAAGGAATAGACGTGACTGTGAACGAAGGAGAGGTTGTATGTGTGATCGGCCCCTCCGGTTCGGGGAAAAGTACATTTCTGCGTTGTGTGAACTGTTTAGAGGATATCACCGCAGGCCGTGTTATTGTCGATGATCGTGACTTAAACAGCAAAGATATCGATATCAATAAAGCCCGTGAGAACATCGGCATGGTATTCCAGCATTTTAATCTGTTTCCACACTTCAGTGTGCTCAAAAATATTATGTTTGCGCCAATGGAACTTGGCAAATTAAATCAAGAACAGGCTAGGGAAACCGCGCTTCGCTTGCTTGACCGTGTCGGTCTGGCAGATAAAGCGGATAGCTTTCCAAGCCAGCTCTCGGGTGGACAGAAGCAGCGTGTAGCTATTGCTCGCGCACTCGCGATGAACCCGGATGTGATGTTGTTCGATGAGCCTACGTCGGCGCTTGACCCCGAAATGGTCGGCGAGGTGCTTGGCGTTATGAAAGACCTCGCTAGAGAAGGTATGACGATGATCATTGTTACGCATGAGATGGGCTTTGCCCGCGAAGTTGCGGATCGGGTTATTTTTATGGATGGCGGATATATTGTTGAGGAAGGTAATCCTGAACAGATCTTCGGGAAACCGCAGCACGAACGCACAATCAGCTTTTTGGAAAAGGTGCTCTAATCCCAGTTTTATCATAGTTCAACAAAAAAAAGTCGCGATATGCGGCTTTTTTGTTTTGTACATTGATTGCGTATGGGACTATAATAGGATTCCTGAAACAGTGAATATATTGTATATAACATCTACATAACACCATTTATAAAACCTATGAAAAGGAAAAGGAGCATTTGCCCATGATTGAATCCGTATCTGAGACTGTACAACGACAATCCATTGAAGCCTTTCAGTCCGTGATCCGAAAATCGGAGAACGCTCTGAAGAAAATGGTGGGGAAAGAAGCAAATACATCGGTTATAGAGAAACGACTTCATGCACTAATTGTCAGTTTGTATATATTGGAACACACCTGGAATGGGAGAGATGATCAACATTATAGTAGCCTGGAGATATCCGAGGCACGTCATGTGATGAATAATCTACTGCCTTCTCTTAAACGAATGATGGATAAATCCACAGTTGGAACACCACAATATACCTTACTGGAGAGAAGAATTCGAGCTTTCCAACTTGCTGTGCAGGCGATGGAACAGAAATGAGTTGAACTACTTGACAAAGAGTGATTCAAAAGGTAGTCTTCTTTTATGACAGTGATCACTGACATTTGAGTAAAAGGAGAGCTTCATGTCCAATTCAAGTAAACTGAACATAAAAGAGAAGTTAATGTTAACGGCGATTGAGCTGATCTCGGTTAAGGGATATAAAAGTGTTACAACGCAGGAGATTGCCTTAACCGCCGGCGTAAGTGAGAAGACGTTATTTCGCCACTTTGGTACGAAACTAAATCTGCTCGAGAGTGCATTTGACGAATATCATTATGTCGCAGAAATGACACGACTTTTTGAGGAAGAAGTCGTGTGGAATCTGCATTCTGACTTATTGTTAGTCAGTAAAACTTATCATGAAATCATGCATAAGAACCGTAAACTATTCATGATCAGTCTGAAGGAAATGAATCATTTGCCTGAGTTAAGAACACGAACGATAAGACATCCCCAGCAGTTACTTGAGCTTTTAACCCGATATCTGCAAACGATGTACCAGCAAGGAAAGGTGGTTCAGATCAACGCTGAATTACAGGCTTTCTCCTTCATGGCATTGAATTATGGCTTGTTTATTAACCATATGGAGGATCATGTACATTTTCCGTGGCTTTCATTAGAAGATGTGATTACCGAAAGTGTGTGGACGTTCACTAGGGCGCTAACGCCCTAGTATTTTAAGTTCTAATATGACAGTAAGTACTGACAGTCAATTTTGCGTGTTTTTTTAGTAACGTAAGGAAAAGAGGGAAACGATGAAGACCACAGAGAGTTTAGAGATCCAGTATACATCTGCAACGGGCAAAGAAACTGCACTACTTCGCGTGCTTGTCTTCACTTTGATCATCTCCGTAATGAACGGAATGATGTTTAATGTTGTCCTACCCGTCATTGGAGA
This sequence comes from Paenibacillus polysaccharolyticus, assembly GCF_900102085.1. Classification (GTDB taxonomy): domain Bacteria; phylum Bacillota; class Bacilli; order Paenibacillales; family Paenibacillaceae; genus Paenibacillus; species Paenibacillus polysaccharolyticus. The sequence continues at coordinate 128,736 of NZ_FMVM01000002.1, forward strand.
TCAATTCGAACGGTCGGCTTCCGAGACAAGCTGGATCGTTACCGGATATTTAATTGTATACGCCGTTGGTACAGTCACTTACGGGAAGCTAACAGATCGATATAGCATTAAACATTTAATCACATTTGGACTCTTATTGTTGGCTGCTGGCTCCGTTATAGGAATTCTTTCTACTTCCTACTTTATGATTATTTTGGCTCGTCTGATTCAGGCCGCAGGGGCTGCCGTCATTCCAGCTCTGGCCATGATTATACCAGTTCGATATTTTCCGCCAAACAAGCGTGGTCAGGCACTCGGTACTTCTGCGATCGGAATCGCCCTGGGATCTGCGTTAGGTCCTATTGTTGCCGGATTCGTATCCAGTGCACTTCATTGGAAGTTTCTATTTGCGATTCCGCTACTTTCGCTGTTGACGCTCCCCTTCTATAGAAAGTATTTGAATGATGAGAGGGGAGGGTATGAAAAGATGGACTATCTCGGAGGCATACTGCTCGCCGTAAGCATTGGAGCCATTTTGCTCGCACTAACTCAATTAAATTTGTGGTATTTGCTACTGGGCATTGTAGTTTTAGCCTTGTTTATCCTTCGTATTCTCCACGCAGCATCACCGTTTGTGCAGCCAGCTGTTTTTCGCAACCGCTCCTATACATGGGGAATGATTATTTCATTTGTGTTAGTTGCATGTGGATTTAGCATTCCATTTATTATTCCCCAACTGTTAACCCATGTGTATGATGCTTATCCGGCTCTGACAGGTCTAATTATGTTACCTTCGGCCCTGATTGCAGCATTACTGGGAAGACGAGGAGGAACGTTAGCTGATGATAAAGGCAATGTCTTTTTGATTTATACAGCCTCGACGATGCTTGTTATCGGCTTCATAAGTCTATCGTTTGCTGCCGGCGTGTCATTGTTTTTCGTTTCATCCTTTCTAATCTTGGCGGTTCTTGGTCAATCATATATGCAAATTGCGCTGTCTAATACGATCGCACAGACCCTTTCCAAAGAACAGGTCGGCATTGGTATGGGACTACTGTCGATGTTTAATTTCATCGCGGCTTCTGTATCTACAACCGTTCTTGGCAAGGTCATCGACGGGGGAGCACAGCAGATGCGTTTCAATCCTTTTATCAGCCGATCATCTGCATTTGTATATAGTAATCTATTTATTGTGCTTGCCATGTTGGTTGTGGTAATGACTTTTGTGTATAGATGGCATTTTGATCGTAAGCCCGAAGGACAAATGAATGGATCATCTACATTGTTCTAATAAAGCCGAAAATGCTCTTCCAAGCCAATAGTTACAATCCGTTTTTTTTTCAAAGAAATAGAGAAGAAGAGGTCTGTCATAAACGACAGGCCCCTTCTTTATGGAACGGTTCAGGCGAAATGGTTCACGCAAAACGGTACAGGCGCACACCGTGCGAAGGCACATCCGTGCGTAAAATATCCTCGTTAACTTCTGTCACATCGCCACTCCATAACTCAGTTCCATGGCTTGTAGCAGAAAGGGATAAACCAACTGTATTGAGATTAAGTTCCACCGGGAGTGCTGACTGCTCGCCAACATTAAACACAGCTACATAAGTGGAACCATCGACATGAGATGCCGTCCATACGATCAGATCGCCTTGATGTAGCGCTTCTCTAGCACTATGGCTCTCACGATGCATACGCAGAACCTCACGGTTTGTCAGCAAGGACAGCGTCCAGTCATCGTTATCCCGCAACTCACCGCCAAAGATGAGAGGAGAACGGAAGATACTCCACAGAGACATCATCGTCAATTGCTCATCCTTAGTGAATCTTGTCCACCGATCGGCTCCACCTCCATCCACAGAGCGAATACCAATGTGCCCCAGAGGCAACATATCACAATCCGGCCAACATCCCTCCTTAGGAAGGCCCTGCCACTTACGGCAGCGGTCGAACATATCCAGAAGAAGTGGCCACTGATCCCAGAAATCATCCGTGACCCGCCACATGTTAGCCTGTTCTGCAAAAAATTCAGCGTATTCCACGGGGGCAGGACCGGGAGACAGACTTAATACCATGGGGCGTCCGGCACGTTTGATCGCCTTCGAGATCATCTCAATCTCAGGCTGATGTGTGTCATATAATCTGGAGGCAGCGATATCATCCACTTTGACCAGATCGACACCCCATGAAGCATACAATTCAAACAATGAATCATAGTAAGCTTGCGCGCCTTCTTTGTGGTGATCCACCCCATACATATCGGTATTCCATGGGCAGATGGAGTTGGTATGAGCGATCTCACGGGCGGTGGAGTTTGTTCCTAATAGAGCTGTGTCGGAATGAACTGCTTGCCTTGGAATTCCGCGCATAATATGAATGCCGAATTTCAGTCCCAGACTGTGAACATAATCAGCAAGTGGTTTGAATCCCTGACCATCCGCAGTTGAAGGAAAGCGGTTTTCTGCAGGCATCAGACGTGAGTATTCATCCATAATCAGTGGAACGAAAGGGCGGTATTGCGATGAGTTAGCCAGAGGTTCATACCATTGAATATCAACGGTGATGTAACTCCAACCATATTCTTTCAAGTGTGTAGCCATATACTCCGCATTACCGCGAATTTCCTTTTCAGTGACGGCAGCCCCGTAGCAGTCCCAGCTGTTCCAGCCAAGAGGGGGTGTTGGTGCAACAAGAGTATGATCCATTTGAAGGCTCCTTTACCTGACGTAATTTAAATTATTGCTCCAGTCACATTTATCATAATAAAGTAAAATACATTAATCTACAGTAATGTTAAGTCTTCAATAGCAATATATTGCGGTTAGTCAAAAAACAATCTGCGGTACACGAGGCTCTCGCCGCCGCTTCGGAATTCTCCTGGGGTAAACCCGGTTAACCCTCGAAAAGCTTTGATAAAATAACTTCCACTGGAGTACCCCACTTGGACCGCAATCTGTTCAATGCTTAATGTCGTGCCGCGAAGCAACTCCATCGCTTTCTCGATTCGAACGCGGGTAAGATAGGCACCTGGAGTGAGACCTGTGCTGGCCGAGAATCTGCGAATAAAGTGATATTTGGATAGAGCAACGCGTTCAGCAAGCTGATCCACGCTGACCATACTGGCGTAGTCGCTTTCGATGTACTTCGTAGCCTGCTGAATATGTTCCGGCCAGTTCTCCCGATTATGACGTGCAGTCGTCTGTAAGCGAACAAGCTCTGTCATGAACTGATACACACTGGATGACGCAATTAAAGGGTCCGTTATCCTTCCTGCCGCCGCATCCGTTACAATCATTCGCAGCAGACGGATGGGAGTCGAATCCATGGGGAGAGAAGCAACTTCACCTGATTCTCGCACAAACTTCTGCCAATGAGCCTGAATGAGATCAGGACGGAAAAGTAGGAAAATGAAATGCCATGGCTCAGCACACTCTGGATGATAATAATATCGATGAGCGCTAGGGATATCAGTAAGAAAAGCCTGTCCGGAGGTCACACGGTATGTACGGTCCTTTGTTTCATAAATACCTTCTCCTGCAAGGGTGTACTGAAATAAAAGAAGAGGACCATCCGTTCGTTCCAGCCCATCCCAGTAATACGACGGTTCAGTAATGATATCGCTCCCCGTTGCATACAGCTTACAGAGCTCAAGTTCACGATCTTCGGCAAATCGAAAACCATAGGTCCCTTTTGATAGTTCCATGTATATCCTCCGTCCTTGGATCATTGGGTTCATACCGTAATTCAACGATAATTAACACTTTTCAGTGCGATGTTTACGTACAAACTTGCCTGGCGATGTTCCGACCATCTTGGTAAAGCTGCGAATAAAGTTGGCATAATCGCCGAATCCGGAATGATAACAGGCCTCGGTAATACTCATGCCTTCCGATAAACAGATTTGGGCGAGCTCGATGCGGCGGTTAAGTATATAGTTTCGAATCGTTAGTCCGGTATGTTTTTTGAATTGCCGGCTGATATAACTGCTGTTGGTGAATAGTTTTTCTGATAAGTGCTGTAGTGTAAGAGATTCGGTCAGATTCGTTTCAATATAGTCCATCGTATTACGAACCAGTTCAGGCATAATGTCGGTGGGCACAAAATTTGTATGTTTAAAAGCCAGATTGGTCATGAGAAGCAGTTGGGCGATCAGCATATTTCTCATAATATCCGCACCGTAGTCTGAGGTTAGCAACATTTGTTCCACTTGGGTTGTAAGATTGAGAAATCGCTCTAACTCCTCTTCATTCAAATGAATGATGTTCCCCTTACCTTTAGGCCGATGATCAAAACAGGCAGAGAGGTTGGTAGATGATGTGGATAATCGGTTAAGAAATGTTTTTTGTAGATTAATTGTGATTCGTTCATATTCATTCTTGTCGAGTGCAAAGGAACGATGCATTTCCTCTGGACTCAAAACAATAAGATCACCTCGCTCCAGATGGTAACATCGATTCTCGATATAGAAATTCACATTGCCGCGAAGAAAAATGTACAACTCATACCCATTGTGCCGATGGTAGAATGTGCCCATATTGTAGGTGGTGACACGATGCAGATACAGCAGATCCATCTGAATGGGGTCATACAGGTACTCCAGCGATTCATTCATATCATGAAAGCCTCCTAATCGTTTGGCGCAATAAATATCACGATTTAAGCAATGAACTTGCGAACCTGAACCTATAAAATGGTACCATCCTAGCATCTTGGTTTAAAATTTGCAAGCGTTTTCTGAAAGGACAGGGAAAACAGAAAGAGAGGATTATATGGAACTGATCTTTACCGCACGCAGTAAAAGGCAGGAAGGGACAGCCTATACTGGAATGAGCACGCATAATCTTCGGGCTGACGTGAATATGAGTGCCGGGACAGGCTGTGCAGATGATCCAAAGCAAGCACAGATTACGATTAAGAATGAAGACAGTCAACGGTGGAGTGGAGTGATTCATGTAGAGCTTGCTTTTGACAAACAGCAGCCCAGATTTTTTCTGCCTGCCTTTATGTATTGTCGTAATCGGGGAGAAGCACCCCAAAATGTACCTAACGAATTTCCAAGACTTCGTGAAGGAACACCTTCCCGTCCTTCATCCCCTTGGTGGATGGTTCGAAGCGATCGTCTATCGCATCCGGCTGCACTTGTATATGATTCGGGCCGAATTGTCGGGCTAAGCGTAAGCCCATATTGGGTGGAAAGCAAGCATAGTGGACAGAAGCAGCCGTGGTATCCGGGTCAAACAGGAACTTTTCTACAATATGGAGGTTTCACATGTTCAATCGAGAAAGGCACCGTTGGTTATACCTTAGGGTATGAGAATGCTCCGTTGCTGTTTATCAAATCAAGACTTGTGCACGAGCGCTCAGCCTTGGCAGAGAGCGTCTTTGTGTTGGAAGCAGGAGAATCGGTGGCGTTCACCCTTGAACTATATGATTATGAATCCTCTTCGCCCTTGGGTATTAACCCTGCATTAGAGCATGTCTACCAAAAGTACCATGAACACCCTAGACAAGGAAGCGACATCCGCACAGCCGTATCCGACATGTCCGCTGCTGTTCGAGACTACGCGTGGCTTCCAGATGACCGTCACTATTCTACTTTTGTGTACGAAGACGCAGAGAGCGGGGGGTATCGATATAACAAAATCATCTCGATCAGTTGGACCAATGGCATGACCATTGCAACCCCCATGCTGCTTGCAGCATTGCGTCAGAACGATGAGCCCATGCGTCAGCAGGCTTTGTCCTGTATCACAAACATTATCGAAAATGCGATGAATTCCGAGTCAGGACTTCCGTATGATGCTTATCAGGATGGAAAATGGAGCATTAAAGGCTGGTGGTTTGACGGTATGCGTACACCAGGGCACTCATCCTATCTCGTTGCTCAAGCCATGTTTTATATCCTCAAATGTTATGACTACGAATACCGCATAAGACAGATTAGGCATGATGACTGGCTCGCTTATGTAAAGCAAGTACTAGAACGCCTGGAACGGAGCAAAAATGCAGATGGCGAATATCCGACGATATTGTCCGAGCGCACCGGTGCAGGCCTGGAGTATGATGCTTTTAGCGGGGCGTGGTGCCTCGCTGCGAAAGCTTATTACAGCTGGTTGACCAATGATTTATCCGATTTGGAGGAAATGAGACGCAGTGAAACACATTATTATAATGCCTATGTGAAACAGATGGAATGTTACGGTGCTCCGCTTGATGCGGACAAAGCAGTGGATTCGGAAGGCATTCTGGCATATATCAAAGCTCTCCGTTTCCTGCATGCACTCTCCGGTGAGGAAACGTTCCTTGATCATATGAGAGACGCCATCAGCTATGAGTTCAGTTTTAAATTTTGTTATAACTCGCCAGTGCAGATTCCGCCGCTGAGTACATTGAACTGGTCAAGTTCTGGAGGAAGCGTCACTTCGGTAGCTAACCCGCACATTCATCCCATGTCGAGCAATCTCGTTGATGAGCTTTTGTATTATCTTCAGCATCGTGAGGATGACTATATCCGTCAGCGTATGAATGATACGATCGCTTGGGGCTGTCAAACCTATAATCGTGTTGATGGTGAATATGGTTATGGCAAAAAAGGATGGATGTCCGAGCGCTTTTGTCACTCGCAAGGACTCGTTACGGAGACTTATGCCGATGGTACGCCGGCAAGCACCTGGTTCTGTCTGATGCCGTGGGCCAGCGGCTCCATCATCGAAGGTCTCGTTGGTGACTACTGGGATCAAGTCACCTCCAGCGATTGAATAGATATGACCATGCCTCCAAACGGGTTAGCATTGTGAAGGTTTAGGTTAGTTTTCTTCATTCAACGAAGCCGGGTGAACAAAGTAAACTGATTATACGGCCTGTAAGACGGGTCATATTGAGTCCTGTTCGTCATGCTGCTAGTGCAGCAGTGAACCTTGGCATCTCTCGTTGGAGGTATAATGATGAATACGAATAAAATTTGGTTTGATCACGCCGCGGAGCAGTGGGAAGAAGCCTTTCCGATTGGAAACGGAACCCTCGGTGGTATGGTATTTGGAAAAACACATCTAGAGAGAGTGCAGTTAAATGAAGATAGCCTTTGGTACGGCGGACCGATGGAGCGGAACAACCCGCATTCACTTCAATCACTGGATAACATAAGGGAACTTCTGTTTCAAGGCCAGATTCGGCAGGCAGAGGAGCTAGCGTTAACCTCATTAGTGGGTGTGCCTGATGGGCAACGACATTACGAGCCGCTTGGTGACTTCTATGTAGCCATGCATCATGCAGACGAGGAGACAGCAGCGTATCAGAGATATCTTGATTTGGAACAAGGAATCGCTCGCGTTCAGTACACATCAGGCAATACACAATACAAGCGAGAATATTTTTCAAGTTATCCTGATCAGGTCATGGCAGTCCGTCTGTCTAGTAGCGTGCCAGGCGAATTATCATTCACAGCCTTGTTTGGCAGAGGTTCCGTGTTACAATGGTCGCCGTTATCGGGGGCGCTAAGACATCCGGTCGGGTTCCAATCTTTGATTGATCGAATCCAACAACGCAGCAATGGCGATATGATTATCCGGGGACGAAGCGGGGGAGAAGGTGGGATTCGTTTTTGCTGTGCGATTCGGGTCATGCACGAAGCAGGGGAGCTTCAGTATTCGAGCGGTCAAATGTCACTTTTAAATGCTGATTACGCCACCGTGCTGATCGCAGCATGCACTGATTTTCGTTATGACAAGGAAGATTTGGAGGCAGAATGTTTACGAAGAATAGATGCGGCCTCCGCCAAAACGTATGATCAGTTACTTCAGGATCATATCACTGACTATCAGGCGCTGTTCAAACGAATGGATCTGCATCTGGAAGGTGGACACACAGATACCAGTTATATGACTCTGCCGATGAATCAACGACTCGAGCGTCTTAGAGCAGGCGGTGATGATCCTGAACTCGTAAGTTTGTACTTCCAGTTCGGGCGATACTTGCTAATCTCCAGCAGCCGGCCCGGTTCGTTACCTGCCAATCTGCAGGGCATATGGAACAAAGACATGCTTCCGGTATGGGATAGTAAATACACCATTAATATCAATACAGAAATGAACTATTGGCCAGCCGAGAGTTGTAATCTGCCGGAGTGTCACATCCCGTTATTTGATTTTATCGAGCGACTACAGGAACGTGGAAGGGAAACGGCCAGCAAGATGTATAGCTGTAGCGGATTTGTAGCACATCATAATTCCGACATATGGGCAGATCCTGCCCCGCAGGATGTATGTCTAACGTCGACCTTCTGGACGATGGGCGGCGCGTGGTTGTCTCTTCACCTGTGGGATCATTATGAATACGGTAGGGACAAGATTTTTTTGAAAAAAGTATATGAAACGATGAAAGAGGCAGCTTTGTTTATTCTGGATTTCCTTGTACAAGACCCGGAGGGGAATCTCACGATATGTCCTTCATCCTCACCGGAAAATATCTATATCCTGGATCATGGTGAGTCGGGTGCGCTTTGTTACGGGGCATCGATGGATAACCAGATTATTCGGGAGTTGTTCACGCGGTGTATTTATAGTACACACATTCTGCAACAAGATCAGGAATTTGCATCACAGTTACAAGAAGCATTAACTCGTATTCCGGATATCGCTGTGGGAAAACACGGACAGATTCAAGAATGGAGCAAGGATTACGATGAACTTGAACCAGGTCATAGACACATATCACATTTGTTTGCGCTGCATCCTGGATCACAGATTACTCCGAAAGCGACGCCTGATCTGGCAAAGGCCGCTCGTGTTACGCTGGATCGCAGACTTCAGCATGGCGGCGGACATACAGGCTGGAGTCGGGCCTGGATTCTAAACATGTGGGCAAGACTGGAGCAGGCTGAACAGGCACATGATAACGTTATGGAGCTGCTTCGTTCCTCGACACTGCCTAATTTATTCTGTGATCATCCTCCGTTTCAGATTGATGGAAACTTTGGAGGTACGGCAGGCATAGCCGAAATGTTGCTCCAGAGTCACGGCGGAGAGATTCGTTTACTTCCTGCGTTGCCAAAAGCATGGCCGAAAGGTTCCGTTCGAGGGCTGCGAGCGCGCGGCGGATTTGAAGTGGACATGGAATGGAGCGAAGGGAAGTTGCTTCATGCCAGTATACGTGCAAGCGAGGCAATTAAAGTCAGCGTTTCTTATCTGGATCAACATATGGAACTGAATTTTCAGAGTGCACAAGATTCAATTATTTTAAAAGGGGAAAAGTGGCAAGTAACCTCTTGATTAGAAGGATAAGGATATAGCATAAAATTCATCTCTATCTCTTAAGCGAAACGTCCGGGTTAAACTCGGTTCTGTTTCGCTTTTTTTATATTATGAAGCTGATGTCTGTACTTTCGCGCAATAAAATCAACGATTCGCGCAATGAATTTGCAAACGGCAAAGGATAGAATGGAAACCATCTTGTATAAATAGCTGCAGAATTGTAAGCGGGTTCTAATTATAATTGGAATATACCGTTTTTTGTTGATTTCATTCAACGATTTTCGCTTGAAGGGAAGGGGCAGATCATATGTTAAAAGTACTTCTGGTCGACGATGAGATGTATATCCGTAAAGGAATGCATGAACTGATTGATTGGCACAGTCTTGGCATGGAGATTGCGGGGGAAGCAGAGAATGGACTGGAGGCGCTGAATAAGGCGGAGTGTCTACATCCTGATGTCATTATTACCGATATCCGAATGCCTATTCTGGATGGACTCGAGCTCATTCGTGCCGTTGACAAGTCACCTACGCTAGAGCCTGTGTTTATTATCATTAGCGGTTACCATGATTTCAAGTATGCACAACAAGCAATAAGGTACGGTGTCCAGGATTACATCCTCAAGCCGATTGATGACGAAGAAATGACCGCAACGCTGCAAAAGGCGGCTAACCTGATCCAGAATAAGCGAAAACATGCATTTTTGGAGGAAGGACAAGCCAGTCGAATTATGTTAAAAGATATGATCAAGGGTCAGATTCGAAAAGAAGATGAGATCCGGTATGCAGAAATGTTAGGTATTGACCATCAGACGTCATTGATCATTGTGCTGTTTGAATTACAAACAGGCTCAGAGCACCGGAAAGTGACTCTTCACCAGGTTAATGAAATCCTTTATTCGTTGGCGGATCATCGGTTCAACCTATACGTTATTGAGGAACAGCTAGGTAGATTTGCCTTGATTGTTCTATTGAAGGAAGCCTCACCAAAACAACGTGTAGTTGATAAAATTCAATGGATTCAAAACATGCTCAGCGACCACCTTGGCGCAGATGTAGGCTTGTACGCAGGTACATTAATAGATGACATGACCGAAGCACCTCGGTCTTACGCGGAAGCTGAGGAAGCATCCAAGCATAAGTTTGCAGAGCCTGGAAGTGTTGTCCATTATACAGAAGTGAAAGATAAAGCGTTATACGTATTTAACATAAATCAGGAAGAGGTTGATCCCCTGATTCTAAGCCTGGAAGAGCGAAATCGTGAGGCTTGTCATGAGATTGTGCACGATATGTTCAACAAGTTTCACTCTCGCCGGTTTTCTACTCAGGCAGTTACAGGTTCTCTGTTGCGTTGCATTACGGGCATACTCGCGGTTGTGCATGAAATGGGAGGTACGGACGCAGGGTTGCAGAAACTCAAGTTATTAGCCGAACAAGGTCAAGATGGATGGAATTTGCGACTATTGAAAATTGCATTTTTGACTGCATTGGAAGAAGCAGAGGAGTATATTGCGCAACTGCGGATGGAGCAGTCCAAAGGAGATATCAACAAGATCAAACGATATATCGATTCCCATTACATGGAGAATATCAGTCTCAAAAGTATAGCGGCCCAGTTCTATATGAATCCGGTCTATCTGGGTCGACTTTTCCGTAAAAGTTATAACCAGTATTTTAATGAGTATCTGCTGAATCTTCGGGTTCAGGAAGCCCAGAAGTTGCTTCGCCAGACGGATCTGCGAATGTATGAAGTGGCGGCTCGTATCGGATTTCAGAATGCGGATTATTTTGTGACTCAGTTTGAGAAAATCGTTAATATGACGCCAACAACCTACCGTAATCTTCTGAAAGAGGATGGACAGCGGGGGGCCCAATGATCAAGTGGAAGTGGAACTACATGAAGCTTCGGGACAAATTGTTGCTGATGTACGTGTTATCGGTGTTCATTCCGATTGTTGTGACGAATGTCGTTTTCTATCAAGTAACCACAGCCAATATCCGTAACCAGAAATCTCGTGATGCCGGAATGGCGTTAAACAATCTGAAGAACGAATTACGTGTGACGATTGACCAGGGGGTAGGTCTGTCGTATTCGCTCTATGCTGATCCTGTATTCAATGACACGTTATCTCGTTCGTTTGAAAGTAACTCGGAGTATATTCGGGCATATAACTCCTATCTCAAAGGAGAGTTTTCCGGTCAACTGAGTCAAGGCATTCGTTGGTACCAAGTGTATACCGATAATCCAACGATTTTGTCCTCAGGCTACATTGAACACTTAAATGAAGCGGTTCGCAGCACGAGCTGGTATAAGCAATTACAGAATAATGTTGTACCTTATCCAACCTTGATTGCAACCGATCAGATGTTAAGCCTCATCCAGCGGTTAAACAATCAGGACACGGGCGGTATCGAACAATTACTCAAAATTGACTTTAATATGGATCTACTCCAAGAGCAATTTCGCAACAGCGGTTTTGATGGCAAAGTGTATTTGGTTGATCCAGGAGGCCATATTCGCTTTTCGAATGATTTGAGCACAGAGAATGTTTCAATTGGACAGCTTTACGGAAAAATGGAATTCCCCAATAAAACCATTCGATTTGATCGTGTCTATTCTGGCATTAACTATTTGGAAGGGTGGTCCCTGCAAGGTGTGATGGATGAGGAAATCGTGTTACAGGAAGTTCGTAAATCACGCTCTTTCGTCGTCTGGCTGGCATGTATTAATTTCGTGTTGCCTTCGATTATCATTGCGGCGATGTCCCGCTCCATTCACGTCAGACTGGTACGTATTCTCAAACATATGAAAAAAGTAAAAACACAAAATTTTCAGACCATTCCTCCTGAAGATGCAAGGGACGAGATTGGACAATTGACAACCGAATTCAACAGGATGACCGAGACGATTCGGAATCTTATTGATGAAGTATATCTAGCGGATATTCAAAAAAAAGACCTGGAGCTTAAACAGCAGCAGGCGCAGCTTCATGCATTACATAGTCAGATTAATCCGCATTTCCTGTTTAACACGCTTGAATCTGTGCGAATGCGGAGCCTGATCAAGGGCGAGAAAGAGACCGCTAAGATTGTGCATCATATGGCAAAAATGTTTCGTAAGTCCATTAGCTGGAATCAGCATGACGTGACCGTGAAGGAGGAACTGGAGCTAATCGACAGCTTTTTGCAAATCCAGAAGTATCGCTTTGGGGAAAAACTCCAGTATTATATTGAAGCTGATCCTGAAGCGTTAAAGTACCGGATACCAAAAATGGTCATCTTGCCATTCGTGGAAAACGCCAGCATACATGGCATTGAATCTACACCGGGTGAAGGCATTATTCGGCTTGTTGTTCAATTGGAGGGTCAGAATCTTCATATCGGGCTTGAGGATAACGGTATTGGCATGTCCGCAGCAAGATTGAAAGAATTGGTAGGATATCTGGAACAGAATATGGATATGGGTGAGCATGTAGGGATGAAAAATGCCTATAGCCGGTTGAAACTTTGTTATAGGGATCGATTCTCTTTTTCTATCCATTCAGAGGAAAGCAAGGGGACGTGTATACAAATCAGGCTCCCGCTTGATGGAGATGAGTCTGAAGTTAAATGATGGTTCGATATACTTTTTAAAGAACAATGTACAGTTTCATGGGTAACTATGAAAGCGTTATCTTGATATATTGAAAATGCTTACATACACCGTTTAACTAAAAAGGGGGAACAAAACACATGTTAAAACCGCTTTTGAAAACGACAGGATTAGCCGTATTATTGGCATCCCTGTTGGCTGGGTGCTCGTCAGGCAGCTCTTCTCCAGGGGCTTCGTCTACAGCAAAAGAAGATGATAATAGCCCGGTTACATTTTCGTATTACATGTTTTCTTCGGGCAAGAAAGATACTTTGGCAAGTGAAACAACGATTGGTAAAGAACTGCAGAAGCAGACAGGTGTAGATTTTAAATTGGAATATCTGGTTGGTGACAGTGCGACTAAAGCTGGCGTTATGATTGCGTCCGGAGACTATCCTGACGTCATCGCCTCCAGCGGAGAAATGTCCAAATTGCTGGATGCTGGAGCTTACATTCCGTTAGATGATCTGATCGAAAAATACGGTCCGAATATTAAGAAAGTGTATGGCCCGTACTTCGATAAAATGAGAAACCCGGAAGACGGTAAAATCTATGCGTTGCCATATACGGCTAACCAAGGTGAGTATTCAGGTAGCCCTAACATTGGCGGGGGGGCATTCTGGATTCAACGTTCTGTATTGAAGGAATTTAATTATCCTAAAATTACGACACTGGATGAATATTTTGATCTGATCGAGGACTATAAGGAGAAACACCCGACAGTGGATGGAGCCGAAACGATCGGGTTTGTATCCCTTGCTGGCGTAGCCAATAACTTCTTCACGTTGCAAAATCCAGCCATGCACCTTGCAGGATATCCAAATGACGGCGGCGTTATGGTAGATATGCAAACCCATGTCGCAAGAACCGTTTCAGGTACAGAAGAACAGAAACGCTGGATCAAAAAGCTGAATGAAATTAACGCCAAAGGTTTGCTTGATCCAGAGTCATTCACCATGAACAAGGATCAGTACTTGGCAAAACTGACTTCAGGACGTGTTCTCGGTTACTTTAACTATGCATGGCAAGTAGGAGATGCAACGAAAAACTTGCTGGCAGCAGGTATCGATGAGAAACGTTATGCACCGCTTCCGATTGTGTTCGATAAGAGCATCAAGGACCAATACATTGATCCTCCTGGCTTCGTAAACAACTATGCTACGGGTATTACCGTAAATGCGAAAGACCCGGAACGTATCATCAAGTATTTTGATAATTTGCTCAAAGAAGAGAATCAGATTCTGATCCAGTGGGGGATCAAAGATCAGACTTACAGCGTAGATGAAAAAGGGCGCTATTATTATGCGAATGATGAACAGCGGAAAATTCACGACGATGTCGAGCTTGGCCGTAAATTTGGATTTACCTATTTCAGTAATGACTGGCCACGTTATGGTGGAGAATCGACACTGTCCGATGGGAATGCATTTAATCCAGGCAATCAGCCGGAAGTTGTCGCAGGAACATATACAGAAGGGGATAAAAAATTCCTGGATGCCTATGGTATCAAGACGTTCAGTGAGCTGTTCAACAAACCGGAGGAACGTCCTTGGTTCCCGGCATGGTCAATTGCGCTCGAACAAGGTTCTCCTGAACAAGTTTTCACAACGAAATCGGATGACATACAGCGCAAGTACTTGCCTGAGATGATTTTGAGTGCACCTTCGAACTTCGATAACCTGTGGAATGCTTACATGGCTGAATTTAGCAAGCTGGACAAAGCAGGCTACGAGAAAAAGATGACTGAAGTCATTCAAAATCGTGTCGCAGGTAAATGGTGATTTAATCAAGACCATATAAAATAAACTGTTACGTGCGCTGGAGAGAAGGGGGGAATCGCTTTCTGGTGTATATCTCCGTATATACTCTCTCCGCGCATGAATAACAGATAGGGAAAGGAGTAACTGCATCGTGGAGGAACCCAATGTAACTCTTCAACCGATTCCACCTACTTCGCATCGAAAAGGGAACCGCGAAACCAGCTTCTACAAACGATTGCTACAGCAGCGTACCCTGGCTTTTATGTGTATTCCCTTTGTGATTTGGGCATTTGTATTCAAATATTTGCCGCTATGGGGCTGGACGATGGCGTTCCAGAACTTTAAACCGGCAAGAGCTTTCGCGGATCAGCAGTGGGTGGGGATGAAACATTTCCAAACACTGTTTGAAGATAATACGTTCTATCGAGTGCTTCGAAATACGCTGGTGATGAGTTCTATTAAATTGGTGCTTGGGTTTGTCACAGCGATTACCTTGGCACTTCTTTTGAATGAATTGAAAAATATTATTTTTAAACGTTTTGTACAAACCGTCAGTTATTTGCCTCACTTCATTTCTTGGGTTGTTGCTTCAAGTATCGTGCTCACCGTGTTGTCACCCGATGGAATCATTAACCTTATTCTTATGAAGCTGCACTTGATCGACAGTCCAGTGCTTTGGATGGGGAAAGGCGAATATTTCTGGGGGATACTGGGGGCCACCGAGGTATGGAAAGATGTTGGCTGGAACACGATCATCTATCTGGCGGCGATTACAGCCATCGACCCTGCTCAGTATGAAGCGGCAGAGATTGACGGAGCCAGTCGTTTTAAACGAATGTTATATATCACATTGCCAGGTTTAAAACCGGTTATCGTCATTTTGCTTATTATGAATATGGGAAGTATTCTGGAATCCGGATTCGAACCTCAATATTTGCTGGGCAACGGCATGAATATGGATTATTCAGAAAATCTGGATATCTTTGTCTTGAAGTATGGTTTGGGAATGGGGAACTTCTCCTTGGGTACAGCAGCAGGTATTTTCAAAACTGTGGTCAGCTTCATCTTCCTCTTCACCGCCAATTATATCGCCAAAAAAATGGGAGAAAGCAGACTATTCTAAGAGGAGGCCTGAGCCATGCCAAAAGCAAAATCATCCCGCTTGCGGAACAGTAGCACCGGGGACCGGGCGTTTGATGCGATTAATATCACGTTTATGATCTGTTTGATGATTGTTACAATCTATCCGTTTATCAATATGATTGCCGTATCTCTCAATGATGCGAATGACGCCATACGCGGAGGGATCTATTTGTGGCCACGGGAGTGGACACTGGATAACTACAAATATATCTTCGGAGAATCCGACATTTACCATGCTACGCTGATCTCGGCACTTCGTACGATTATCGGAACGATTGTCTCCGTTTTCTGTACCGCGATGCTTGCTTATACACTTAGCCGGCAGGAATTCGTACTTCGTAAGTTTGTGACGATGTTTTTTGTCTTCACGATGTACTTCAGCGGAGGACTCATTCCAGGGTACCTGTTGATTCGTGATCTCGGGCTGATTGGATCTTTCTGGGTTTACATCATTCCGGGTGTAATCGGTGTGTTTAATATGATCGTCATTCGTTCTTTCATTGAAGGATTGCCTGAGGGAATTCTGGAGTCGGCCCGTATTGACGGAGCGGGAGAATTTACAACGTTTATTCGAGTGGTACTGCCATTAACCATCCCAGCGATGGCAACTGTTTCTCTTTTCGTAGCCGTGGGTCAATGGAATTCCTGGTTTGACGTCTTTCTCTATAACTCGTCTAACAAGGAGTTAAGCACACTTCAATATGAATTGATGAAGATTTTGCAGACGTCAACAACGGCGGCAACGTCATCGGCAAGTGATGTGTATCAGTCTGCTGAGAACAGCGGAGTTGCCGTGACACCAACTTCTATTCGGGCAACGATGACTATTATTGCAAGTGTTCCAATTCTGATGGTATATCCTTTCCTGCAGAAATACTTCGTTCAAGGTATGACCATCGGAGGCGTAAAGGGATAAAAGTTAGGTTAAGGTTAAGATTAAGATTGTTGTGTTCTAATCTGAAAGGTCGGGAGATGAGAAATCGTGAATTCTATGTTCAAAAAATCACTCTGTACGATGCTTGCAGCGTTAACAGCACTACCCCTGTTTTATGTACCTGCTTCCTCCAAAGTAATGGCGGCGAACGATGCTGTAATTAACGTAACTTCACCCAAACAAGTGATTCGGGGTTTTGGCGGTATGACACATTCCGGTTGGATTGGTGATCTCACTGCCTCTGAGAGGGAAACCGCTTTTGGCAATGGGCCTAACCAGCTGGGCTTCTCTGTTCTAAGAATTCCGATTGATGAGAACAAGAACAACTGGCAACGGGAAGTGGATACAGCCAAAAAGGCGATTGAACATGGTGCGATTGTATTTGCATCTCCTTGGAATCCACCAACAGATATGACGGAACTGGTCACCATCGGCACTACTTCGGGCGGTGGTTCAACGTATGAAGCTGAATCCTCGACAACGTTGACCGGGGCTGTAGCGGGGAGTTCTTTGACAGGATATACAGGATCAGGTTATGTTACTTTCCAAAATGCGAGCGGTTCGGCTGTTCAGTGGAATACGATTCTGATTGGCAGCACCGGCACCAAAAACATTAAAATTCGGTATTCACTTCCTTCAGGAACGAGTAACCTGGATGTATACGTGAACGGCACATTAGCGCTCAGTAACGTGCCATTTGAAGCTACAGGTAGTGGAAACACATGGAAGGACAAATCGATTCAGGTACCGATGGTGAATGGCACAAGCACGTTGAAGCTGGTTACTACAGGAACGGGTGGACCGAACATTGATAACATCAACGTAACTGCATATACGCAGATTACACAGGCCAAACGACTCAAGTACGACAAATATGCGGCTTACGCTCAATATTTGAATGAATTCGATACATTTATGAAAAATAACGGCGTCAACTTGTATGCGATTTCCGTACAAAACGAGCCTGACTATGCCCATGACTGGACATGGTGGTCTCCGGAGGAAATGCTTCGTTTCATGAAAGAAAACGCGGGTTCCATCAACAATCGGGTCATTGCCCCGGAATCCTTCTCTTATGTGAAAAACATGTCGGACCCTATTTTGAATGATCCGCAAGCCCTTGCGAATATGGATATTTTGGGTGCACATACGTATGGTACGCAATATAGCGACTTTCCATATCCGTTATTTGAACAAAAGGGAGCAGGAAAAGAGCTTTGGATGACAGAGGTATACTATCCGAACAGCGAGACCAATTCTGCAGATCGCTGGCCTGAAGCTTTAGGAGTAGCGGAGCATATGTACAATGCGATGGTTGAAGGTAATTTTCAGACGTATGTATGGTGGTATATCCGTAGACATTATGGACCGATCAAAGAGGATGGAACGATAAGTAAACGTGGCTATAGTATGGCTCATTACTCCAAATTCGTGCGCCCTGGTGATGTCAGAGTAGATGCAACCAAAAATCCGGCAAATGGTGTATATGTCTCGGCATACAAGGGAGAGAACAACAAAATCGTTATCGTTGCTATTAACAAAAATACTTCAGGCGTGAATCAGCGATTCACTGTGCAAAATGGAACAGCCTCCGCTGTATCCTCCTGGGTAACGGACAGCACACGTAATCTGGCGGCCGGCTCTGCGTTGCAGATATCCGGCAACGGATTCTCGGCAGACCTGCCAGCCCAAAGTGTAACAACATTTGTTGTGCAACCGTAAGGACAGATGTGAATGAAGAGAAGAACGAGGCAAAGAAGTAAATAGAAGTGAATTGAAGTCAAAAGAAGTTAAAATAAGATAGCAGAAGTTAGTAGAAGTTAAAAGAACAGGCTGCCCTTAGGCAGCCTGTTTTACTATGACCATAACTCTAATGTGAACTCGTCAATCTCTTGCTCTGCTTCGCGCATTAAATCAATCACCTGATCTGCATAATCACCTAGCTTTTCTCTGCTTATATCAAAGTGACTCCAGCGGATCGTCAGCGGCATCTGGACTTCACCTGTCAAGGCATCCCATAAAGCGTCCAGATTGTGTCCGTAGTGTTCATCCAATTGCAATTTATCCTGCAACAACTGATGGAGTGATTCCCTATTATGAAGGTAACGACCGTCGATCTGAATGATATTCATGTGTTCCTCCGTTATTTGATCTGTTGAAAAGTCTTATAATGATCGGTGGTTTGATAGATTAGACCGTCATTCGAATATAGAATTCGGTCGCTTCCGCGTTTTCCACCAGTATAATGGATATCCGCCTCATACCAGATCCGACCTTTTTTATTGGGAAGCAGCCCTTCGCGATTTCTGAATACGTCACCGCCAATGCTCTTTCCTGGAGCGACCTGACCCAGATTGCCTTCACTAGGCTCCCAGCCCAGCTTACGAGCTTCTTTTTTCGTAATATAATTGGGCGGAAGTTCATGATGCTCTTTGATATAATCGGCGACCTCCTGAAATCCCATCTCTTTGGAGGGTTGACCAGCGTGAGAACTGGTATTGGTAATAATCTGTGAGGTACAACCTGCAATCAATAATACGGAAAGCAAGACGAATAGAGGATACAACCATTTTCTTAAAAGCATGTTCTGATCTCCTTTTAATGATGACAATGCTCTTAATGGTAATCGGTTTCCGGCTACAAATCAATTCTAACCTCGGCTTGCCGATACCTCGTATATTTTCCCGGTGAGATTCCAACGATCTTGGTAAAGCTACGAATGAAATTGGCGTAGTCACTAAACCCTGACTGGAAGCAAACATCTGTGATGCTCAGTCCATCTGTAAGAAGTGTTTTGGCAAGTTCAATGCGTCTACCTAGAATGTAGGAGCGAAGCGTAAGCCCGGTATGCTTTTTAAATTGCCGGCTGATGGAGGTGCTGTTCATATAGAATTGTTCGGCCAATTGTCCGAGAGTAATATGTTGCGTGATGTGTGCTTCGATATATTCCATCGTTCTGCGTACCAGTTCAGGCATGATGTCTTGAGGTACAAAGGAATTATGCTGAAACCACTGGTTGATCAGAACAAGTAGTTGTGCCATAGCAGCATTGGTCTGCACGTCTGCGCCGTACCTGTTAGAATCAGCAGATTCTTCAATCTGACGGGTCCAATACAGAAGCTGATTTAACTGGTTCTCATTCAGATGAATGATGTTGCCACTTCCGTCAGGGCGATGATCGAAACAAGATAATAAATTCGTCAAAACTGTGGATAGCTGGCACACATAGGTTTTCTTGAGGTTAATCGTGATTCGCTCATATTCAGTCTCGTCCACAATAAGTGTCCGATGCATCTCCTCAGGAGATATGACAAGCAAGTCGCCACGCTGCATGGGATAGCAACGATGATCGACATAGAAGTGTACATTTCCTTGCAGGAATAAGTAGATTTCATACGCGTTGTGGCGGTGATAACTGGAGTCATACCTGTAGGTTGTTAGGGGATGGCGGTACAAAAGCTCTGGCTGAATCGCATCATAAAAATAATCAGAAGACATATCGTAGAAGTACCTCCTGTCATTTCACGCAATAAAACATGCAAACTACGCAATGAAATTGGACTTAGTTTCACTTAAAATGTAATCATCCTATCATGAAAACGTTTGATTTGCAAACGCTTTCTATTTGTTGTGCCCTAATATATGGATACCTGATTAGATATGAAAATAATGCAAGATCCATTCTATTTGCGGGAGGAAATGAAATGAACAATGAAACGATGGCACAAGCTGGGGAGCAGAAGACTGAAGCTGGCTTAACGGGTCACTTGCAGCATACACCAAAGGAGATTGGAAAGCTTCGTCCCAACGCTAATCCTCTAATGGCACACAAATTCGGAGCTGATCCTTATGCACTCGTGTTTAATAACCGGGTCTACCTCTATATGACCAGTGACAAACTGGAGTATGATGCGAATGAGATTCCTCAGAAAAACAGTTATCAGTCGATCAATAAAATTACAGTCATCTCATCGGATGATTTGATCAACTGGACAGATCATGGGGAAATCAAAGTAGCAGGTCCAGAAGGGGCAGCTACCTGGGCTTCCCAATCTTGGGCTCCAGCAGCTGCACATCGCAATTTGAATGGTGAAGATCGTTTTTATTTATATTTTGCCAATAATGCCAGCGGTATTGGTGTTCTGAGCGCACCAACACCTATAGGGCCTTGGACAGATCCGATCGGAAAAGCGTTGGTGACAAGAGAAACGCCGGGTGTTGAAGACGTAACGTGGTTATTTGATCCTGCTGTGCTTGTGGATGATGACCATCAAGCTTATCTTTATTTTGGTGGAGGCGTGCCTGAGGGGAAACCAGAGCGTCCGGATACGGCGCGAGTGATGAGACTTGGAAAGGATATGGTCAGTGTTGAGGGTAAGGCCAAGATCATTCCTGCACCTTTTATGTTTGAAAATTCGGGGATACATAAATATGATAACATCTATTATTACACTTACTGCTCCAACTTTTTTCAAGTTGAACGTGACGAGGATAGCCCGCCACCGGGAGAAATTGCATACATGACAAGTGCGCAGCCTATGGGTCCATGGACGTATCAGGGAACAATCCTTAAAAACCCGGGCCACTTCTTCGGGATTGGCGGTAACAATCATCATGCTATTTTCCCACTGGGGAATGAGTGGTATATTGCTTATCATGCGCAGACTCTGTGCCAGGCGATGGATATCCCGGAAGGGTATCGTTCCACACATCTGAACAAGGTGCAGTACGAAGAGACAAGTGGAAGAATCAAAGCGATTCAAGCGGACTACGAAGGTGTAGATCAACTGAAATCATTCAATCCATATCAACAGGTCAGCGGGTCAACGATTGGCTGGAATGCGGGAGTGATCACCCGTCAAATAAGTGGCTCGGGTCCGGAGCAAGCGGAACAAGGCGAGTCTCCAAAACCAGATGAAGTTGCCAGTGTGATGCATGAAGGAAGCTGGATTGCGATCTCGCGTGTGGATTTTGGTCAAAAAGGGGCGGCAAGCTTTACTGCAACCGTATGCAGCCAAGGTGGAGCATGTACTCTTGAACTTCGACTAGAACGAGAAGACGGTGATTTAATTGGAAAAGTGCATATTCCTGCATCAGCGGAGGGTCAAGAATGGATGGAGGCATCGACTTCAATAACTGGCGCTAGGCATGAACACGACCTGTATCTTGTACTGAAACCATCAGAAGAAAACCCATGCATCCTTTTAAACCAATGGATGTTTGAAGAAGCCTAACATCAGGAAGGGACTTATCCTGTTGATTGGAGAGCTGGAGCCAGAGTGAACAGCTATGATGCTGAACTCCGAAAAGAGGTGTTTTACACGATGTATTCAAATCCGATTATATGGGCCGATTATCCGGATGTGGACGTCATTCGGGTAGAAGATACGTATTATATGGTAAGTACGACCATGCATATGATGCCTGGATGTGTTATTCTCCGTTCATATGACCTGATTCAATGGGAAACCGCTTCGTATGTATATGACAGACTGGATAATACACCAGCCCAGCGGCTGGAGAACGGGCAGCAGATCTACGGAAAAGGCATGTGGGCGGCTTCACTCCGTTATCATCAAGGCAAGTTCTACGTCATTTTTGTAGCCAATGATACTCGTAAAACGTATCTGTATACTTCTGAAACGATAACCGGACCTTGGAATAAACAGATTGTAGAAGGATTCTACCATGACTGCTCGTTATTTTTTGATGATGACGAACGGGTGTATCTGGTACATGGTAATCGGGAGATTCACTTAACCGAATTAAAAACCGATCTCTCCGGCCCCAAGCCGGAAGGGAGGCATCGCATCCTAGTGAAAGACCTTCAGCCGCACTACTTGGGGTATGAAGGTGCACATTTTTACAAAATTGAAGGTATCTATTATGTCTTCCTGATTCATATGACGAAGGAAGCAGGGCGACGAACGCAAGCTTGTTACAGGGCGGATACGCTGGATGGTACATTTGTTGGCGGAGAAGTGTTCAATGATGATATGGGATACTTTAATTCAGGGGTTGCTCAAGGCGGAATCGTGGATACACCGGATGGTGACTGGTACGCTGTGCTTTTTCAAGACCATGGGGCCGTAGGGCGAATTCCGGTTCTGGTCCCGATGCGTTTCGAGGAAGGCGTACCTGTATTTGCAAAAGAGGCTCCGAAACAAATCGATCTGGCCAGCACAAGGCCGGGCTACCGTTACCAACCGCTGGTTGCAAGCGATCGTTTCGAATATACGCTGGATGGTCAGGGTAATGTGCGACTTCGGGATGTTTGGCAGTGGAATCATACACCGCATGATGATTTGTGGTCTGTTACGGAAGTACCGGGAGTGTACCGAATTCGAACGGGTCAACTTAGCCCTAACCTGACGTTTGCAGTGAATACACTCACTCAGCGGGCCATGGGGCCGGCTTGTGTAGCGTCAGTAACATTGGATGGCAGTGGCCTGAACGATGGTGATTATGCAGGTTTATGTTTTCTGATTGGCACGTATGGTTTGATTGCAATGACAAAAAATGAAGGCAAGTACTATCTCGTTATGCAGGCCAGAGTAAGTCAGGATAACAGCATATTTGGCAGTATGATTGACCAGGAGCCTGCCACGGAGTACGCCCGCATACCTGTAACAGGACCTGTAGTGAAGCTGCAAGCCTCAGCTAATTTTGTAGATAATCAAGATGAATGCCGCTTTGCCTATCTGGATGGGGCAGATTGGAAGAGCCTCGGGATTCCGCACAAAATGGTCTACAAGCTGGATCACTTCATGGGCTGTAGAATTGGATTGTTTCTGTTCTCCACACATGAAATAGGGGGCATGGCCGACTTTTCGAATTTTGAATATCATATCTCTCCGTAAATCAATCCTTGCTCAGAGTTATAAATAAAAGTCGCCAATCGGCGGCTTTTTCGTACTCATGACAGATCAAATGTTGTACAATGATAACAATTATGGGAAAAAGAAATAGATACGTTCATTCAATCAAAATGGGGGCATGTCACCATGCATAAGCGATGGATGTACAAAACAAGATGGACGATTATTATCTTTCTAACCGTATGTATACCTACTGGACATACGCAGGGAGACTCCGGTCATATCAACAACTTATCTAAAGATCAGCAGACCTCATCTTTGGCGGCCTATTCCCCGCCCATTCAAGTTTCTTTTGTCAGAGAAACGGGAGAAGACTTACAGCGCATGATTGAGCAACTGCCCGGTGAGACACTGGTCGATAACCGCTGGACTCGTTTGTACGAACAGGAGCTTGGTATTCAGATTCGGTATGACTGGATTGCAACGGGCGATGTGTATAATCAAAAGTTAGGGGTTTCCCTTGCTGCCGGCCGTTTCCCGGATGTCGTCAGAGTTAACCCATATCAGCTAAGGCAGCTGAGCAATGCCAATCTAATTGAAGATTTGACGGAAGTATATCGTGATTTCGCCACGCCACTAACCAAAAATATTTTGGAGGCCGAAGGGAAAGGGGCGTTTGATGCAGCTACGATTAACGGCAAGCTAATGGCTATTCCCGAATCATCTTCTTCCATTGAAACGGCACAGTATTTGTGGATCAGAACAGATTGGCTGGATAAATTGGGGCTGCAGGCACCTGAAACGATAGAAGACGTGTTGAAAGTTTCGGAAGCGTTTACATCATGTGATCCGGATGGTAATGGAGAACAGGACACCTACGGACTTGCGCTAACGAGTTATCTATGGGACCCGGTTATGGGCGTTTCTGGATTTATGGCGGGGTATGGTGCGTTTCCGAATATCTGGATTAAAGATCCTGAGGGCGATCTGACCTATGGAGGCATACAGCCTGAGGTACGTAAGGCGTTGGAAGTATTACAGACCATGTACCTTGAGGGACAGCTTGATCCGGACTTTGCTTACAAAAATGGAAGCAAGGCATACCGTCTCATTGATCAGGGGAAAATTGGCATGCTCTATGGTGAGCAGTGGACTCCTTTTGTTGTCCAGTCTACCCGTGATGAAGATCCGGAAGCAGAATGGCAGGCATATCCGATCGTAGCCGAGACAGGTCGAAACAGGGTTGTACCGCTTCGTTCCAATACAGGAAACTACTTTGCTGTGAGAAAAGGTTTTGCCCATCCTGAAGTCGTCGTTAAACTGATGAATTTGCATCTGGACAAAAACTGGGGACAGAATGCGGAATATGAAACGTACTATAATGACGACTCACGTGCGGTGTGGATGCTGTCTCCGGTCACTCCTTTTCCGGGAACCAAAAATTTAGATGCATATCGAGATATTCGGGATGCACGTACAACAGGTGACTTTTCTGTGCTGGAGAACGAAGCGCTGGCGATTCACAAGCGAATAGCTGCTTATGAATCAGAAGGTTTGAAGAGCGGGTGGGGATGGAAGCAGACTTACGGGCCAACAGGTGCGTTTAGCATCGCGGATGATTACGATCTGAATGGACAGCTTCTGTATGATCAATTCACAGGCGGAATTACGGAAACGATGGTAGATCGGCAGATTATCCTTCGGGATCTGCAGCTTGAAGTATTTATGAATATTATTTATGGATCACCTATCGAAGAATTCGATCAATTTGTAGTAGATTGGCTTGAACTGGGCGGAAAAGAGATTACATCGGAGGTGAACGCATGGTATAGAACGCAAGCCGCCAGGGATCACCAGGCGTTCGCTTTATCCTATTAAGGCAGGTGTCTTTGATCTGAAATCAGGAGGGGAGTTCGTTGTTCAAGATACCGGCACAGTCGTGGTTTAACAGTATATTTGCGCGGCTGATTATGACCTACCTGGTTTTTGTCATACCTTTGATTCTTCTGGGCGTGTATCTGTACCACTGGAGCTATGATACGGCAAGTCAGGAAATTTCTTTATCGACAGAGAGGCGGTTAAGTCAATACGCGACAGAACTTAACCGGGAGATCGAGTGGATGGAGTTGCAGCAGTTTGACATTGCAGAGGACCGCAAGCTGAATCGGCTGGCGATCCTCTGGAACAATATGGACCAGATTGAAAAACGGGAAATACTAAACTATTTGTCCGAACGGCTGGCCTCTTTCAAAAACAGCAGCGTTTATATCAAGAACGTTTATGTACATATTCCTACAGTCAACAAGAGTATCTCCGCAGTGCAGGGAATTGATGAATTTAATAGTACCTCATACGATTATTTCAGTTCATTCACGCACGAAGAAAGCAATCGATTCACAGTTAAAGACGATACCCTGAATCTGAGTGCTGTCCGTTTAACAGGCAAAATGGGAGACGCACCGCTATTTGTTGTTCAGGTGGAACTGGATAATGTTGCTTTTCAGAATGAATTATCTCAACTTAATCTATACCCTGAAAGTGCTTCCCTCCTTATTGAAGACAAAACAGGTTTTGCTATTTTAGACCGGGAAGAGCGCGAGATCATTCTTGCCAACTACCGTGAATATAGTCAAAAGAACTCCCTTGAGAGCTTTCGCGTAAATGTTGAGGATACAGCGTACCATGTGAACCAACATCATATGGAACCTCTTGGTTTATCCATTGCTACATATTTGCCTGAGAAAATGGTCACCAAACCCTTGAGCAAGTTTTATAAATGGGCATGGATATTTGCCATCACATCGTTTATTGCGATTTCAGCATATCTCTATTCAACGTACAAACTGATTCACATTCCTTTATTATTGCTGGTGAAAAGGTTCAAAAAGATGGAGGGCGGGGTGCTGGATATCCCGATTGTACATCATCGCAAAGACGAGTTTGGATTCTTGTATGGCCGCTTTAATCATATGATTGAAAATCTGCAATTGCTGATTGACCGTGATTTCAAAAAAACGATGATGATGCAGCGAGCTGAATTAAAGCAGCTTCAATCACAGATTAACCCACACTTTTTGTACAACAGTTTCTTCATTCTGAGCTCGCTTGCACGAACAGGAGAAACGGATCGTATTGAACAATTTACGAATATGCTCGGTGAATATTTTCGATTCATTACACGCAATGGGACAGATCATGTGCCACTGAAGGAAGAAGTACATCATTCCCGAATCTATACGGATATCCAGCAACTGCGATTCTCCAGACGAATTAAGGTTGAATTTGGTGAGGTTCCGCTGGAAATGCAACAGATTCAGGTTCCCAGACTTGTAATCCAGCCGATTATTGAAAATGCCTATGAGCATAGCCTTGAAAAAAATACGTCCGAAGGTCTGTTACGTATCCAATTCCATATGGAGTCATCATGGGCGGAAATTACGGTGGAAGATAACGGGCATGATCTCCAGACAGAAGATATAGAGAAGTTGCAACATAACATGCATCGTGAGGCAACGACAGATGACATAACGGGATTAATGAACATTCATAGGCGATTGCTTCTGACCTTTGGCGAAGGAAGCGGGTTGTTTTTGTCACGAAGTGAGCTACAAGGTTTAAAGGTTGTCATCCGAATCCAGTGGAACGAGGGGGAGAACGAATGTATCGACTTCTGATTGTAGATGACGAGGAGATTATTACGGATAGTTTGTATGAAACATTTGCGAGACATATGCCGGATCGGCTGGATGTATGCAAAGCATACTCTGCTACAGAAGCACTCTCCTGGATGCGGCGCTCCAGAATTGATATTGTGTTGACGGACATTCGTATGCCGGGCATGAGCGGACTGGAGCTGACGGAAGAGATTCAAAGCCGCTGGCCGCAGTGCCGTGTTATTTTTCTGACGGGTCACAGTGATTTTGAATATGCATACAAAGCCTTTCAGATGAACAATGTACGGTACCTGCTTAAGACAGAAGGGTACGATAAAGTGATGCACATGGTGGAGCAGGTTATGGAAGAGATCAGGCAAAGTCATGATATGCATAATCTTCTGGAACAACAAAGCGAGATTACATCCCGGCTAACCGCATTTAGGCAGGATGAATACATCCGAAAGCTTCTTCAGGAAGGTTCAACTGCTGCTTCATTAATTGAACTTCAGGCTGAACTACTAGAGAGGCAGATTCATCTAAAAGCTGATTCTCCGGTGTTTTTGGTGCTTGCAAGATTGAATAAGCTACATGAACCGGCAGAAGTTGAACAAGGGTGTACTGAATCATCTATTCGGATCATTGGAACATCATTGATGAGTGAGTATACGGAATGTGTCAGTGCTACGGATCACTATGGTGATACGGTGTGGCTACTTCAGCCTAAAGATGGCCAGCGAGATGTAGACCAGCATTTTGCGAGATACATGGAAGGTACCTTAGAGCTTGTCCAGGAGTCGTGTCTTGCTTCACTGGGCGTGTCGATTGCATGCACACTTAGTGGACGGGGGTGTGAGTGGTTCCAACTCCCGCAGCAATACGAGCGTCTGCGCTTGTTACAGTGGATGAAAGTCGGGGATGGCATGTCGATGGTTCTGACAGACAATTACAAGGAGCCTCAAGCGGGTACGCCGAAGGAATCACCGCGGATATCAAGCCGGGTAGAAGCAATGAATGGTTTTCTGGAGACAGGACGCTTTCAATCCTTCTATGATATCTTCGAAGAGCTTGTGGGAGAGCTCCTTCAACAGGATATGACGATGGAGCGAGCCATGGAGACATACTATCATCTGGCATTGACCTTTTACGCAGCATTTAATCGCTGGGGACTGAAGCAGAAAACTCCGGATCAGCGAAGTTTTCTGCATTTGGACCATTTTCCAAGCATGAAAGATGCCGTTCAATATCTCTATCTGGCAGCCGATGAACTGGTCAACTTCAAACGATCAAACGAAGAGGAACGTGCGAATATAGTCGTACAGAGTTTATGTAATTATATCAAGAGTAATCTGGAAAAAGATCTTACGTTAGTACGACTGGCAGAACTGCATCACTTTAATCCTTCGTATCTATCTAGATTTTTCAAACAGGAGATGGGCATTAATCTATCCGAATTTATTGATGATAGCCGAATTCGCAAGGCCAAGGAGTTGCTCATGAACCATGAGCTAATGGTGCGGGAAGTGGCCCTTCAGGTCGGTTATGAATCTGCTCATTCGTTTACGAGGCTGTTTAAAAAACAGACGGGCATGACTCCTCAGGAGTATCGAGAATCCTTACTGATTCGCTCGGTGGATCGGTAAGTGATAAGAACGTAATAAAGCACGCAGGAGTAGCATCTCCTGCGTGCTTTTTATTAGATAGATTTTCAATATATATGTAGCCTGGGATACGCTCCGAATACAAACGGCTCCGTATATTACTTAATTAATTAAGCGGTGTGAGCCTTTTGTCTGCGATAGGCATTGGGACTTGACCCAGCGTAAGCTTTGAATTTTTTATAAAACCAATCGATATCCCGATATCCGACCTCCAGAGCAATTTCGTAAATCCGCAGGTCGGTGGACAGGAGAAGTTGTTTGGCTTTTTTCATTCGCTCCTTCAACATGTAGTCATTAAAGGAAACGTTCTCTTGCATTTTAAACTTCTGACCAAGATAGGCACAATTGAAATGCAACATGTCAGCGATCTTTTTCAACGTAATTTCTTCATTCAGATGATCTCTTACATAAGCTTTCACGATCCGAATCACATGATTGGAATCCATCGCTTTGCCATTGAGCTGAATCGTAGGCTTGACGGCAGGGCTTTTTTTCACAGGAACAGGCCCAAGTTTGTTCAGAAGTTCATATAAACTGTGTACAAGCGCGGAAGCGCTAAAAGGTGAGGGTAAATAATCATTCACCTGATAAGTTAATGCTTTGCGGACTAGTCTGAATTGATCCCTTCCACCAAGCAGGAGAATAGGGATATCGTTTGTTTTTCGAATGTGGTGACACAACCATAATCCTGCTGTATCATACTGCTCTGTATGCACGACGACAACACTGAAATCCCGATCGGATAGTGCTGCAAGAGCAGCGTTTGAAGAGGAAACCGAATCTGTAATTGTAAATGGGAATTTGTGGTCTTCCAGAAGCTGTTCAAGCTCTTTAGACAAGCGGCGGCTATAATCAACAAGTAAAACACTGTACATGAAGCATGACCTCACCTTCTCCTGATATTCCGATCCACTGTTTAACTGAAATAAGGCTTAGTTTCATTATGGGAAGAAAAGAAAGCGCATACAATGTGCATTATTTTGCAGATAGTGCATTTCTTTACCAATTGCAGGTGAAATACCCTAAATCACTCCTCAAATGAACCTGATCTATAATCTGACCGGGTAAATACCTGTATTTAAGCGGGTTGTTTGCGCTTACATTTGGACGATACACTTTGGTAGCACACGACAATCAGGGGGGAAGACAATGAAGAAAAACGAGTTTATGCTACTGAGTCTTTTGTTTGCGGTCATGTTGATGATCAACGCTTGTAGTTCTGCACCTGCTGCTGAGCCGGCACCCGAAAAACCGGCACCACAAGAGGAGCAAGCACCAGCCGAAACTGAGCCGAAAAATGAAAATTCTACACCTGAGATGGATTTTGACATGGGTGGTAGAACGATTAAGGTTGTGGCGTGGTGGGATATGCAAATTACAGATAACAATCCAGACAATATCAAACGACTCGAGAATCTCGAAGCTTTGAAGAAAAAACATAATTTCAATATCGAATATGTATCCATCGATTTTGGTGAGTATCAAGAGAAAGTTGTAGCCTCCTTGATGGCAGGCGAGCCGCTCGGAGACTTTGTTAGACTCGGTAAAAACTACGCTATTCCGGCACTGACCAAACAGGATCTGTTGTGGCCGGTAGATGATTATATCAAGAACGATCAGGTATTCAATCAAAAAACAACCAAGGAATATATGCAATACGAAGGGAAAGGTTACGGATTTACGGAAGATAAGTCTTCCTTCATCAACGGTATTTTCTACAATCGTACTCTGATGCAAGAGCTTGGCCTGAAGCCACTGCAGGAATATGTTGATGCGGACGAATGGAATTGGGATAACTTCCTGGCTGTAGCCAAACAAGCCAACAAAGACCGGAATAATGACGGCAAGCTGGATACGTGGGGCCTCGCTCAAACGGGTTTGCTTGAACCAATCCTGTATTCCAACGAAGCTTCACTAACCAAAGAGGATAAACAGAACCTCGAAGATCCAAAAACAAAAGAAGCACTCAATTTCTTGAACAAATTGGCTACAGAGAAAGTGGGCAGACCAACAGAAGGCGGCGACTGGACTGAACCAGCTACCTTCTTCCGTCAAGGAAATACACTGATGTACTCTGGCGCGATGTACGAGATTGAAGGCATTAAAACAGACATGCCGGATTATGATATTGGCTTCCTGCCTTATCCTAAAGGCCCAAGCGCTTCGGCCTACCATTCTGGTGAATCACGTTATCAAGCGATCACGATCCCTAAAGCGGTAGAAAATCCAGAGCAACTGATGTACATCTGGGAAAAAATCAATGAGATTGATTCCATCTATGACTATCCGGAACAATCCACGCTCGAAAGACATCTGACTGATGAAGCAGATATTAACAACGCCAGAGAAGTGGCAGCTGGGATGCTTGTTCTGGACCACAACACGTTCCCCTCCCTTCCTTATTGGGATTTTGATGGAGAACTGAAAGAAGGCGTATCCGTATCTACGTTGATCGAGAAATACAAGGCTCCTTTCCAAGCCGCTATTGATGAGGTATACAAATAAGCACTGCTAAATACGGGCAGAACGCGCGAGTACCAAGTGCGGTCTGCCCGGGTTAGTCAATCATTCTTTTGCTGATACGCTTACAGGAAAGGGGATACATGCAAACATGCGGTCACGTAAGAAAAAGGTACTGATTCTGGCACTTGTTCTGGCTTTGGTGTTCTCGATCATCGTGATCTATCCATCCAAGAATCAGAGCCCCGGGACAGTGCATGCACTTGAGGATTTTGAAGCTGTAGCGGGCACCAGGGATTCACGAAGTTATGAACATTATCAGGAAACGTATGCGAGCACTGCCAAACCGGACACTACCGTAAGGATTCAAGGTGAAGCTTACACGGAGGCGGATAACGAAGAGTTCGAGGTGGTGCAAGGATATGAAGGGCTGGATGGCAGTGCAGTCATTACACCCGAATCCGGAACCATTCGCTGGGATGTTCCCGTTCAAGTGAGTGGTTTATATCAGGTTCGCATTCACTATTATCCTGTTGAAGGCAAAAGTTCCGGAATCGAGCGCAAGCTGGAGTTAAACGGGGAAGTTCCTTTCCGGGAAGCGGATGTACTTCTGTTCGACAGGGTATGGGGCAATCGCGAAGATCACGTCCGTCAGGATGATCGAGGCAACGATCTCAGACCAAGGCAGGTGGAGAAGCCGGAATGGCAACTCGCTTCGTTTCGAGATAGTGCCGGATATTTTGAGGAACCGTTTCAGTTTTATTTTGAAAAAGGCAACCAGCAATTATCTTTGACTTCTCTCAGAGAGAGTATGGCGATTGATTACATCGAACTGTATCAGGAGGAGGCCGTTCCTACGTATGCCGAAATCCAGAAGACGTATGATTCGTTAGGTCTAAAGCCAGCTAGCCCCATCATGCTGAAAGTGCAAGGCGAAGAAGCGATCACCAAATCTTCACCTACACTTGCGCCCATCTCGGATCGATCCAGTCCATCACTTGAACCCTACGACGTATCCAAAATTCGGATCAATGCCATCGGAGGCCTGAACTGGAAACTTCCGGGGGAATGGGTTGAATGGGAGATTGATGTGCCTGAAGATGGACTGTACCAGATTGCGTTAAAAGTAAAACAGGATCAGCTTCGGGGTATCTATGCCACACGCAGTCTTACCATTAACGGCAAAGTTCCGTTTGAAGAGGTGAAACGAATTCGCTTCAACTATAGTCCGTCCTGGCAGACACAAGTGCTTGGAAACAGTGAAGAAGAACCCTATCAGTTCCATCTGGAGAAGGGGAAACACCGCTTACGGATGACAGTCACACTTGGCGATATTGCCCCGTTACTTCGAACGGTGGAATCAAGCGTACTTGAACTGAATGAAATGTACCGCAAAATTCTAATGATTACCTCCAACAAACCTGATCCACTTCGGGATTATCAGTTGGAGAAGCGTATTCCAGAGATGATAGAGGTTTTTGAAAAACAAGCTGTGGTACTCACATCTGTCGCGGAGTATCTCGAAAAAGCAACCGGAGAACAGAGTGACAAAGTAGCCATTCTGAATGCCATGGTTGTACAGCTCAAGGATATGGCGGCAAGGCCGGAAACCGTTCCGAAACGATTGGATACATTCAAAATTAATGTCGGTGGCCTGGGCACATGGATTCTGACTGTACGTGAGCAACCGATTACGATGGATTACCTGGTTGTAGCTCCTTCAGGACAAGAAGTGCCAAAGGCTGAAGCGTCTGCGTTCCAACAGGTGAAGCATGAACTGGGTGCTTATGTCGCTTCCTACACGGAAGACTATGACAGTATCGGTAACGTGGAGAAAAAGAAGGACTCAATCACCGTATGGATCACCACCGGACGGGATCAGGCTCAAGTGCTTAAGGGCATGATTGACGATACGTTTACACCGGATACCGATGTGTCTGTGCAGCTGAGACTTGTGCCACCAAATATTTTGTTGCCCGCAACGCTGGCCGGAGAAGGTCCCGATGTGGCGATGCAAATGGGTGAAGATATTCCTGTGAACTATGCGATGAGAAATGCCGCAGCAGATCTGAGCAAGTTTCCGGATTTCAAAGAGGTGGCTAGCAGATTCCGGGCAAGTGGAATAACACCTTATGAGTATGACGGTGGAGTGTACGCACTACCGGAGCAGCAACATTTCCCAATGCTATTTTACCGCAAGGATATATTGAATGAATTAGGTTTGGAGCCACCAAAAACTTGGCAGGACGTGTATAATGCGATCGCTGTATTGCAGAAACACAATATGGAGTTCTATCTGCCGATTGAAGATACGCTGAACAATGCCAACATGGTTCCTAACGCCACATTTGCAATGCTTTTATATCAGAATGATGGAAAGTTCTACAACGAAGATGGGAAAAAGAGTGCGCTTGATTCAGAAATTTCGATGGAAGCTTTCAAACGCTGGACGCAATTTTATACGAATTACAAGTTCCCGTTGAAAGCCGATTTTCCAAACCGTTTCCGTACAGGAGAAATGCCGATCGGCATAGCTGACTACACGACCTATAACATGTTGACGGTTTTAGCACCGGAAATCCGCAATCTGTGGGACTTCACGATTGTGCCTGGCACACAGCTTCCGGATGGTTCTATACGGCATGAGGTAGCTAGCGCGAGCAGTGCAGTCATGATGCTCGAAAATGCCAATAACAAAGAAGCGGCATGGAAATTCATGAAATGGTGGACGGATGAGTCAACCCAGATCGAGTACGGACGAGAAATGGAAGGTCTGATGGGCGCGGCTGCCCGTTATCCTACAGCGAACATTGAAGCTTTAGAACAATTACCTTGGCCAGTGAAGGATTACCAGAACCTGGAGAAGCAGTGGGAGTGGGTGCAAGGTATCCCGCAGATGCCAGGGGGTTATTTTACAGGTCGACATTTGGATAATGCTTTCCGAAAAGTCGTTAACGCGAATGAAAATCCACGTGAGGCTTTATCAGACTATGTACTGTATATTGACGATGAGATTGAACTGAAACGCAAGGAATTTAATCTGAAATAAAGGAAAGGGAGGGTAACGGTTGCAAGCTAAAACATCCAAGACAGCCGCCGCTCCTGTTATGCATACACGCCAGGTCGGCTGGTGGTCCTTATTGAAAAGGAATCTGTATCTCAGCAGGCATTATTACGTCTTAATGGCACCATTTATGCTGATCTTTTTCATGTTTACAGTCATCCCGGTCGGCATATCGCTCGGTCTCAGCTTTTTTCACTTTAATATGCTGGAGTTGCCACGTTTTGTCGGTTGGCAAAACTATTCCCGGTTGTTTCTGAACGACGACGTATTCCTAATTGCACTCAAAAACACGTTGCTGTTTGCAGTGATCACGGGTCCAGTCAGTTATATTGCCTGTTTTTTATTTGCTTGGATTATCAATGAGCTGTCTCCTAAAGTCAGAGCAGTTATGACATTGGTTTTCTATGCGCCGTCAATCTCAGGTAATGTATTTTTCATCTGGCTGATCATTTTCTCTGGTGACAGCTACGGATATATGAACGGTTTCCTCATGCGCCTTGGCGTGATTCTGGAGCCGATTCAGTGGCTTTCTAACGAGAAGTATGTACTGGGCATCGTTATTTTGGTGCAGCTCTGGCTTAGTCTCGGAACCAGCTTTTTGGCTTTTATTGCCGGTTTGCAGACGATTGACCGCTCGCTGGTGGAAGCCGGAACGGTGGACGGTATCAAAAACCGCTGGCAGGAGCTTTGGTATATTACGCTGCCATCCATGAGACCTCAGTTGATGTTTGGTGCAGTCATGCAGATTACAGCATCGTTCGCAGTAGCCGAAATTTCGATTGCCTTGGCTGGATTCCCAAGTGTTAACTATGCAGCGCATACGGTAGTCACGCATTTGATGGACTTTGGTACGATTCGCTTTGAGATGGGATATGCTTCAGCGATCGCAACCGTGCTGTTTGCATTGATGCTTGGAACGAACATTTTCACGCAAAAAATGCTGAGAAAGATAGGTGAATGACGATGACCAGCAAAGTACGTGCAGTCTTCGGCATGCCGAAGAGACTTAACCGGTCATTTACCGTCAGTTTCATGTTGTTTGCGCTACTGGCTGTGTTCGGATCATTTATGGTGCTTCCGTTGATTTATGCGGTCAACAATGCCTTTAAGCCGCTGGATGAGCTGTTTATCTTCCCGCCGCGCTTCTGGGTGAACAATCCGACGACAGAAAATTTCGCAGATTTGATTAATCTGATGGGCAATTCCTGGGTCCCCTTGTCTCGATATATTGCCAATACACTACTCATTACACTAGTGGGCACAGCTGGGCACATCTTGCTTGCTTCAGCAGCAGCTTACCCCTTGGCGAAATATCGTTTTCCGGGGTCGAAAATATTATTTACCATTGTTATTCTGTCATTGATGTTCTCGCCGCACGTTACGGCAATTCCGAACTACATGGTGATGTCCTGGCTTGGTTGGATCAACACACACGCTTCCATCATTGTTCCTTCGCTGGCGTTCTCACTAGGACTATTTCTAATGAAACAGTTCATGGAACAGATTCCTGATGCGTTGCTGGAAGCAGCGAAAATTGATGGCGCGAATGAATATCGGATTTTTTGGAGCATTGTGATGCCTAATGTGAAGCCAGCATGGCTCACACTTATGATTTTGCAATTCCCTGCCCTATGGGGAACAGACGGCGGTAGCTTTATTTACAGTGAAAATCTCAAAACGTTGCATTATGCACTCAGTCAGATCGTGCAAGGCGGGATTGCCAGAGCAGGGGTTGGTGCTGCCGTAGCGCTACTGCTCATGATTGTACCGATCACGCTGTTTGTTATCTCTCAGAGCAGTGTGATGCAGACGATGGCTACTTCAGGCATGAAAGAATAGAAAGGAGGCAGCAAAGTGCAGCATAGCACGCGAAAAAGCACATGGAAAGAACGTAAATGGGTCATCATGGGCATGGTCTGCCTCCTGCTGTTCAGTTCAGCAGCACTGCCTGCAAGCGCAGACGGTGATCCAGATGCCTATCACTATTCCTATTACGGAGATACCGTTCCAGCTCCGGCTGCTTATGAAGCCACAACGATTATTACAGGCAAGAAGCTAAATATAACGCCTTTCAAGGAACCGAGTGATATGCATGTTACCGCAGATGAGCGTGTCTATGTGCTTGACTCGGGTAATGGACGAATTGTCGAGATGGATCGCAACTTCAAGCTAGTACGGACAATTGAGTCGTTCCAAAATGACGGCAAAACAGATCAATTTAAAAACCCGCAAGGATTGTTTGTAACGGAAAAAGGGGATTTACTGGTGGCTGATTCGGATAATCAGCGGGTTGTGCACTTGGATAACAAGGGAAAGCTCGTGAAAATTGTAGCTGAACCGAAGTCGGACTTGTTAAACGAGGACTTTCAATTCAAACCTATGCGGATTGTGATGGATCAGGGTGAGCGAATTTACGTAATGGCCGCAGGTGTATTTGACGGCTTCATGGAATTCAGCGCCGATGGCGAGTTCTCCTCCTTCATTGGTGCGAACCGGGTTCAGGTTGATCCTGTCGAATATCTCTGGAAACGATTTGCTACTCGGGAGCAGAGAAGTCAGATGGTCATGTTTACCCCGACCGAGTTCACCAATCTGGATATGGACAAAGAAGGATTTATCTACGCCACCAGCGGTGATCGCGGCAAAGATCCCATTAAGAAATTGAACGCCCAAGGAACAGACATTTTGCGGAGAGAAGGATATTCAGCACCTCAAGGTGATCTAAGGTATACCACGGAAGCTGGACCATCACGTCTGATTGATGTCGATGTAGGGGACAGCGATATGTACTCTGTACTCGATTCAAACAGGGGCCGCATCTTTACCTATAATGGCGACGGTTATCTGCTCCATATTTTTGGCGGCATCGGGAACCGGATGGGTATGTTTAATACACCTGTCGCGCTGGAGCGAGCGGGAGACCGGATGCTTGTTCTGGACAAAGCGCTTGGCGAAATTACCGTATTCCAGACGACAGAATATGGACGCACATTACATGATGCCGTGCGCAGTTATTACAATGGCGAAGAAGATCAGTCTTCGGAACTGTTTGCGAAGGCAGCCGAGATGAATGCCAATCTGGAATATGCCTATGCAGGTATTGGTAAAGCGTTGCTTCGCCAGAAAGAATATGCCGAGTCGGCGCAATACTTCAAGCAAAGCATGGAGCGTCAAGGGTACTCCAAAGCTTTTCTTCTCTATCGGAAGGAACTGATGCGTGAACACTTTTCATGGGTGATGTCCGGTATATTCCTGGCTGTAGCTGCGTTCGTCACTATCGCCATCGTTCGCAGGCAGAAAAGGAGGACAACGAATGCAGGCATCAAGTAAACAATTGTACCAGTATCCGCTGCATCTTATTTTTCATCCCTTTGACGGGTATTGGGAATTGAAATATGAGCGGAATCAAAAAACGACACTGGTGATCTCTTTAATGATTATGGTGTTGCTCGTCTTCACTAAAATTTTGCAAGCCCAGTACAGTGGCTTTCTGATTAACTTTAACAATCCAAAGTACCTGAACAGCTTGCTTGAGATGGTGTACGTTGTCATTCCCGTGTTGTTCTGGTGTGTGGCCAACTGGTCTCTAACCACATTGATGGATGGCGAGGGCAAGTTCTCTGAAATTTTCATGTCAACGTGTTTTGCCCTGGTTCCGATGTTTCTGGTGCATTTCCCGTGGATCTGGCTGAGTCTCGCTATTTCTGCGCAGGAAACGGCATTTTATTACTTCTCTAATGCGATTGCGGTTTGCTGGACCGTGTACCTGTTATTTGTAGGCAACATGACTGTGCATCAGTACACACCAGCCAAAACGATTCTAACGATGCTGCTCACGCTTGTAGCTATGGCATTTATGGCTTTCTTATGCTTGTTGTTCTTTAGCCTTGTGCAGCAGATTGTCTCTTTTGTCTACACGATCTATCAGGAATTAGTGCTTCGGGGCTAGGAAGGAGGAAATCAGAATGAAATATGCCGCAGCCAAAAAAATAACCGGAATACTGCTGGTGAGTAGCTTGCTTCTAAGCGGTTGTCAGTTCTCGCCATCTACGGCGGCTCGCGAGACGGCAGCAGATGTTAGTCAAGTGGAGACTCCTTCCCTGCCTCCCGGAGAAAAACTGAAATCTGCTTTTAGTGATACACGCATTCCCGGCATGATCGGCATCGCCCGAAACAACGCTTTGCAGTTGTTGATCAACGAGGAGACTGCTGAAATTGCCGTTATCCATAGTAAAAGCGGACAAATCTGGCGCAGTAACCCGGAAGAACGCGAGAAGGATGGCATTGCAGCCGGAATTAACAAGGACCTTCTGTCCTCCCAATCCAGACTGAGCTTTTTCAACAGTTCAGGCCAGAGCAGTATGGTGAATTCGTTCACGGACAGTGTTCGGCATAAACAAGTGAGTTACGAAACATTACCGAACGGGGTACGCGTTCACTATCAATTTGGCAACACGGAGCGATCTATTGAAGATCTGCCAGTGAAGATCAGCAAAGAGCGTTTCGAACAATATGTGCTGGCTAAGCTCGATAAATCCGGCGAACGGGCCTTGAAAGTCGGATATGCAGAAGATAAAGATGAAGGCGTATACAATCGGATTGACAAAGCTATGCAAGGTCTGCAACTTACCCGTGCACTGAAAGCTTTCGAAGACGCCGGATACACAGAAGAAGATCTTGTCAAAGATCACACCGAACATGGCATTGAGCAGGAACGAAGCGGGCCACGTCTATTCATGCTCACGATGGAATATGAACTGGACGGAGAGCAGCTTAAAGTGCGAGTGCCAGCTTCAGGTATCCATTTTCCAGAAGAGTATCCCATCAACACTCTGTCTGTGCTGGAGTACTTCGGAGCTGGAGGCTCCAAAGAAGAAGGATCGATTCTCGTACCAGATGGTTCGGGAGCGCTCATCCACTTCAACAATGGTAAGTTACAGTACCCATCCTACCAGCAGGATATTTACGGTCCAGACTTAACGATGAAGCTGCGTGAAGCCAGTTCCAGTGAAAGCAAAGCAAGATTGCCTGTCTTTGGCGTGATTCGTCCGGAAGGTGCTTTCCTGGGCATTATCGAAGAAGGGGATGCGGTGGCTGTAGTGAATGCAGATATAAGTGGGAAGCTGAACAGCTACAATAACGTATATCCCAGTTTTTATGTCGTGAACAAAAGTGATATTACACTTCAGTCCAGTGACATGGTTCGCACATTACCGAAGTTCCAGAATAAACCGACGTCGTCTGATTTTGTGGTTCGTTACGCTTTTGTAGGCGAGGAGCAGGCTTCGTATTCTGGTCTGGCCTCACTGTACCGGGAGTACCTGGTGCAAACCGGGGGACTTCCTGAAATGAAATCGTCTGAGGAGCAGTCTGCGATCCCGTTTTATCTCAAGCTTTTCGGAGGCATGACAACAAGACAGCATATGCTCGGCATACCTTATAATTCCACGGAGGCTCTGACGACGTTTGATGAGGGAAAAGAGATTCTTTCGAAGCTGATGGAAAAAAATGTGTCGAACATTCAAGTGCGTTATGCCGGATGGTTCAATGGCGGACTGCACCACAGATTGCCGGATTCCATTAAGGTGGACGGAGTAATTGGCGGAAAAAAAGGAATGAAAGATTTCAGCGCTTTTACGAGTGAAGAGGGAATCGGATTTTATCCGGATGTAGCTGTACTTAACGTGCAATCGAAAAAAGGATTCAGTCCATCGAATGAGGCTTCCCGGTCTTTAACACAGGAACCAGCGGTCCTCTATCCAATGGATCTGGCTTTGGAGCGACGGACGAAGGATGTATCGGCTTCCTATGTCCTCTCACCGAATGAGATTGACGATGTGACAACAGATATGCTGAAGGACATGGAACCACTCCAGGCGGGAGGCATCTCTCTGAAAGATATGGCAGAACAGTTAAACAGCGATATGAATCCGAAGAAATTGCTTGATCGTACGCAAGCACTGGATACGGTTCGAAAATCTTTGGATCAAATTAAACAACAAGCAGGCTCCATTGTGGCTGAAGGCGGTAACGCTTACGCGCTTCCTTACATTACAGGCCTTACGGATGCTCCGATGAGCAGTAGTCGGTTCAAACTGGAGGATGAAGAAGTTCCGTTTTTTCAGCTGGTCGTTCACGGCCGTATTCCTTATACCGGTTCTCCGTATAATCTGTCCACGTATACCGATGCAAGACAGTATGTGCTGAAGCTGATTGAATATGGAGCGAGCCCTTATTTTGCTTGGTTTAATGCCCCGGGCCATGTGGTGAAAGAAACGGATTACAACCATCTCTATGCCGCGAATTACGAGCAATGGATGGATATGGCAGCTGAGATTTATACCGAAGTTAGCCAAGTAAACAAGTCGTTCACCGGGCGTCCAATGATTACTCATGAATCTTTGAGTGAAGGTGTATTTCGAACAACCTATGAAGGCGGAGGATATGTAATTGTCAATTACAATGACTCTTCTGTTGAAGTAGAGAATCATACCGTTGAAGCCCTAAGTTATGTGACTGGTGGTGAGCAGCTCTGAAGACACTCCTGAAATCGAAATGGGGAAGTCGTACGTATGCTCAGCAAAAAGCAATGTGGGGTGTCATCTACGTACTTCCGTGGCTGATCGGATTTGTATTGTTTTTCTTCGTTCCGCTACTGGCGTCTCTGCGATACAGCATGAGCACCATTCAAGCCAACGCAGAAGGAATTGCGATTCAATTTACGGGGTTCGCCAATTATATTCAGGCACTTACCGTAAATACAAGCTTTAACCGGGCACTGATTGAGTCCATTACAGATGTACTTGTGAATGTACCGCTTATTGTCATTTTCAGTTTGTTTCTTGCAGTCATTCTGAATCAGAAATTCAGAGGCCGAGCTGTGGCAAGATCGATCTTTTTCTTGCCTGTTATTCTGGCATCCGGCGTCATTATGTCGCTCGAAAGCACAAGTTTGATTGAAGCTGTGAACCAGAACGGCACAGGCGGAAGTGCTTTTGGCACATTGGAACTGGAAGGTCTGATGCTTAATGCAGGTGTAAGCGAATGGATTGTTACGTATTTAAGTGGTGCAGTTGATCGAATCTACCAGATTGTCAGTCAATCGGGTGTACAAATTTTGATCTTCCTGGCCGGTATTCAAACGATATCCCCGCAGCTCTATGAAGCGTCCAAGATGGAAGGGGCGACTGGATACGAGGCATTCTGGAAAATCACGTTTCCGATGGTCAGCCCGCTTATTTTTGTGAACGCGATCTATACGATTATTGACTCCTTTGCGAATAATGCGATGACCAAATTGATTCGGGACACGGGATTTGTGAAATTTGACTTTGGTCTTAGCTCCGCGATGGCATGGGTGTATTTCGTAGCCATTGCCATTATTCTAGTGATCGTATCGATTATTTTCTCAAAACGAGTCTTCTATCAAGATTAGAAAGGAGGGCATTCCGCGTGACGACATCACGATTATTATCGCTTGAGCAATGGAAGAGTTGGCTGTGGTCTATCATCCGATTTGTTCTGATCACCGGACTTTCCTTTGTTATTTTATTTCCGATATTCCAAAAAATATCCACATCGATCAAGGCCAAAGGCGATCTCTATTCGGCAGTAGTTGTATGGATTCCGCAGAACTTCTCGATCGACAATTTTAAGCAGGCCATTCGTGTCATGGATTACTGGGTAACGCTGTTTAATACGTTTGCGTTGTCCGCCACAACAACACTGTTGACTACAGCCTCATGTGCGCTTGCAGGTTATGGATTCGCCAGACTGAAGTTCAAAGGAAGCAACTGGTTGTTTGCAGGGGTCATACTGACGATTCTGGTGCCGCCAACAACCATTCTCATTCCGGTGTATCTGAACCTGAAAAGCTTTGATTTGATGGGGCTGATGACGCTGTTTTCCGGGAAGCCGGTGAACTTGCTCAATACGTACTGGCCGTTTATTCTGACAGCTGTTACCGCAAATTCACTAAAGGCAGGTTTGTATATCTTCATATTCCGCCAATTTTTCAGAGGCATCCCGAAAGAAGTAGAGGAGGCTGCATATGTTGACGGCGCAGGCATCAGTCGCACATTCACTCGCATCATGTTGCCGAATGCCATTCCATCCATGGTCACCGTCATGCTGTTTTCCTTCGTATGGCAATGGAACGACAGCTTCTACACAACAACGTATCTGACTTCAAGTAAAGTCATGTCAACACAGCTATCGTCATTGCCGTACAATCTCGCTCAACAGGTGACAGACGGTGCAGCCTCTCAGGCCGATCCGTTCTATCTGAGCATGATTCAGGATACAG
Source organism: Paenibacillus polysaccharolyticus (assembly GCF_900102085.1). GTDB lineage: Bacteria > Bacillota > Bacilli > Paenibacillales > Paenibacillaceae > Paenibacillus > Paenibacillus polysaccharolyticus. The sequence continues at coordinate 171,391 of NZ_FMVM01000002.1, forward strand.
GTATTCTGCTTGCGATCCTGCCGTTAATTATCATTTATTTGTTTGTACAACGATATTTCGTGGAAAGTGTGGAGCGTACAGGTATCGTAGGATAGCCGTTTAGAGCGAAGAAGTGTACAGCTATTAGATGTTCAAACATTCCTAAACGAAAGGAGGCATATCTCATGAGTGATTCCAAGAATTATATTAAGGACTATTCCAAGGAAGCTTACCTCAATGAGGTGAGTTTCACCGAATGGCGTACAGCTAATCTTATGTGTTACAGCCCGCATTATCATTGGATATGGAATGGCTTAAGGGAGCGCGCGCCAACCGAGTCTGGATGAGATTAAATCTTGATCTTGCTAAATATCAGGTTTGACGGTAGCTTCCTATCGCAGTAATGTAAGCCAATTTAATCAAACAGGAGGAATAGCAGTGAAAAAGTTCATGATGTCTTGCAAGCTTTTACTCGTTCTGGCATTACTGATTACGATTGCTCCATGGGGCGGTAGCCAAGCTGATGCCTGGGTGGGAATGCCTATGGGGAAACTAAAAGTGAGTGGCAAAAACTTGGTCAACAGCAACAATCAACCTGTACTCCTTAATGGCTGGCATCAACCCTCCGGCGCATACTGGACGTATCAGGACAGCAATTATTACCTCAACCTTCATGGTAACAATCGTCATGCCGCAACATTGGCCTATCTGAAAGACATCACAGACACATTTGCAGATACCAGTCCGAAATATGGCAGCAATCATGGCTGGAAAATGAATCAGGTGCGTCTGTTCATTGACCGTCAGGACATGGGAGATGTGGCGGCAGGTACATATAACTTTGCCGGTGTGCAGACTGTGACGCAGAACGTCATCATTCCTTATATCCAGTATGCAAAAACCAAAGGGGTATATGTCGTTCTGGGCTTGGACTTCACCTTGAAGGATGATCAGGCTACGACAGCTGCCAACTTGCAGAAGTTCAATCAAATCTGGGGTTATCTTGCCTCCCGTCCAGAGATTAAAAGTGCAGACAATGTTCACTTCGAACTGATTAATGAGCCGGTGAAATCGTATGCCAACGGACACTGGGGTGGATACAACGGAGAAAATGATTTCGTGGATCATTGGAATGACCTGCGTAATTTCCAAAATTCCATGATCTCCACCATTCGTAATCAGGGTGCAGACAACGTCATCTGGGCTGCGGGTCTGGGTTACAATCAGTTCTACAGCCTGACAGCAAGTCATCCGCTCACTGACCCTCTGAATAACTACGGTTATGCGGTTCACTGGTATCCAGGGTACGGAGCCTATGACAACTTCAACATTCTGCAAGATCAATGGAACACCAATGTGAAGGCTGCTGCGGATAAATATCCAATTAACATCACGGAAGTGACATGGTTCAAAAATAAACCAGGTGATTCAGCTTACTGGAATCTGTTCAACGGTAGTAATGAAGGTTTTGGGACGAATACCAAAACCATCTTCAATGCAGCAGGCAATGTCAGTATCGCGGCTCATATGAATGGTTTTATCCTCGAACCGGGAGCACGCAGTTCATTCGCTGATCCAACCGCAGGACTGAAGTGGGATGGAGATGCATCTCGAAGTGCGATGGGACGTTTCTTGTTCAACTGGTACAATGAACGGTCCCAGAATTATGGTAGCGGTACTCCAACCAATCCAACAAATCCGTCTACAGGTCTGGTGTCTGGTGCAACGTACAAAATTGTAGCACGCCATTCCAATAAAGTGATTGATGTTCCCGGTGGGCAAAATCAGAATAATCTCCAATTACAACAATGGAGTGATCTGGGCGGTAATCCTCAGAAGTGGGTGCTAACCTCCATTGGTGGGGGCAACTACACGCTGACGAGTGTGAATTCACCTGATAAAGTGATCGACATTCGTAACGGTACACAGACCAATGGTGAAGCTGTGCAACTTATGGCTAATCTCAATACAACGGCACAGCATTTCAAAGTGAATGATCTCGGCAATGGGTACTACAGCATTATCAATGTGAACAGCAATAAAGCGATTGAAGTTGAGAACGCTTCCACATCGGATGGAGCCAAACTTCAACAGAACACCTACACGGGCGCAACGAACCAACAGTGGAAATTCGTAGCGGTTAGTAATTAACTAACCTCAACATTTCCATCACGAAATTAGTGGCAACAAATAACCTTTTCAGGTCATCTGATGACTTGAGAAGGTTATTTTTATTGTACCTATGTATGGATACAACGAAATGGGATGACTGAAAAGGTTGTTATTCATTGCCTTTGTCTCGTGAAGTTGCACATTACTCTGGAGAAATCAAGTATTGTATAGCTACAGGTGTAAATGTACCATAGGGAAGAAGTTGTACCTTCACTGTTCAGAAATGCCCGTTGTATCATGAAATGATGATCATACACCGTTAAATGTAAGCGCTTGATTAGAAAAAGGGGGGAGTACATTGAAGCTCCTATGGTCCAAATTTTCACCGATGTTCCGTCGTTATTTGATTTCGTATCTAATCATTCTAATGATTCCACAGATCGCCGGATACGCCTCTTATCGGGCATCCATTGAAGCGGCAAGGGCCAGCTCGATAGAGAACAGTCTGAAGTCTCTGAATCTGGGCAAAGAAATCATTGAACGGAATCTGCTACAGGTCGAAGCGTTTACGAGGCAACTAGCCATTAATCAGGAGCTGTACCGTTTGATTGCCGATCCCAAACCACTGGATTCCTACAATGTTTATGGCATAGGTAAAATGCAGCGAAGTTTATCCATGTACAGCAGTACAAACGAATACTTATCTCATTTTTTTATTTACATTCCAAACTATAACGTCATTATTACACCCAATACGGTCTATTACAGACCTGAACATTATTACGCAGCCAACGCGTTGGAGGGTATGACCTTCGAACAGTGGAGCGAAAACATATTGAAAAAGCCACACTTTAATGAGATTATTCCACTTCAGAATTACAAACGTGAAATAAGCAGCAACTTGCGCACCACCGCACCGGCAATTACCTTTCTGCAATCCTTGCCGCTGAATAGTTTCAATAAACCACAGGCTACCATTGGTGTTTTAATTGATGAAGATGAGATGGCTAGCCTGACCCAGCATATCGTTGATCAGTATGGCGGCTGGACTTTGGTTCGAGATGCGAACGGCGAAATTATCTTCTCACGCGGTATTGAAGAAGGAGAAGCGCAGCGTTTGGCGCAAAATGTGGGTAACGATTCGAATGAGGTACAGCCTATTGAAGATGGCCGGCTGCTTATATCCATTCATTCAGATCGAAACGGCTGGAGTTACATGGCAGGTATTCCCGAGAAAGCACTTATGACCAATGCGGATCAGATCAAGAAAGTGACATTGGCCTTTACGCTTGCAACATTGACGCTTGGTTTAGGTTTTGGACTGATCCTGGCCTATCGAAATAGTGCCCCCATCTACAAACTGTTGTCTGCCTTCCGAGAACAAGTCAGTGAACCTTCAGGTAAAAGGCGTAATGAGTATGATTTTCTAGCAAGCCATATTCATCATTTAATCGCCAATAATCAATCGCTGGAGAACGCGCTAAATGAACAAATTCCGCTCTTGCGCGATGGATTCATCAAACGTCTGCTTACGGGTGAGTTCTATACTACTCGTGAACTGGAAGCTATTTCTTCTCAGACACAACTATCCATTGAGAACAGCCAGGGGATCACTGGTTTGCTCAAGGTGAATGGTTATGCGAGTCTGGATAGCGAAGAAACGATTCAGGAGCTTGGTGTGGCGAAATTAATTATCAGACAGACGATGACAGAATGGAACGAAGGTCTACTGATGACGGACTGGGGCACAGATCAGATTGCTTTTATATGTCCCGTAACCGAGATGCCGCTGGAAACAGCAATACGTCATTGTGAGTCTGAACTCAGCAGATTAACCGAACTCATTTATAAAGAATACCGGATATCAACAACAATCGGTACCGGAGCCGCATACGAAGTTTGGAATGATGTAGGCCGTTCATTTGACGAAGCCAAACAGGCCATGGAATATGCGATTCATATGGGAGCAGATGAGCTCGTCCGATTTGAAGATACATTGAAGGAAAATGAAATGTACTATTATCCCATTGAGTCAGAACAGCGCTTGCTGAATACGATCAAGGCAGGAGAACTGGATGAGGCTCTTCGTATTTTGGATCAGCTGTTTGCACGCAATTTTGAAGAGCGCGAACTTTCCTATGAGATGGCACAACAATTTATTATGGAGTTAAAGGGAACATACCTGAAGCTGGATGAGCCCAAAATCAAACACGATGATTCCTTTGCAGAAGAATACAAAAATGGTGTCACCAGTATCCAGATTACCGATTCCATTGCCGCATTACGTGGTAAATTCAAGCGCTTAACCGAAGATATGTGCAAAGAAGTGCTGCGAAAAAGATCATCCACACATGCGGATACCGTACAAGAAATTACGTGTTATATTGAAAATCATTATGGCGACGCGAATTTGACGATCTGCCGAATCTCCGAGCATATGGGGAAATCCGAAAAATTCATCTCCCAACTATTCAAGGAGCATACCGGAGAGAATCTTTCCGATTATGTGGAGCGAGTGAGAATCAATGCAGCATCTGAACTGCTTCGGGAAAGTAATCAGACCATCGATGAAATTGCACTTTCTACGGGATATAACAGTGCGCATTCTTTCCGCAGAGCATTCAAGCGTGTACGCGGCATTTCACCAAGTGTATTTCGGAAGATGGATAATTAGGTCGGTGAATGTACGCTGCTCATATAGTATCTATGCGTATAATGTACGCTGATTTCCGAGATGTACCTTTACGATTTCCCCAGGCCGAACTTATGATATGGGCACAAAGAAAGCGTTACCAAAACAAGGTGACGCTCACTTCAACCATAGGGTTCACTGACTGGGGGGATGATTCTGAGAACAACAATAACAAGTGAAAGCAAGTCCGGTTTGAAGGAGCGCAAGCGATCAACATTACAGCATGCGCTAGCCAGAAGTTTCAGGAGGCATTGGCAGTTATATCTGCTCATATTGCCTCCGGTGGTGTACTTTATCGTTTTCAAATATGTACCGATGGTGAATACGGTCCTTGCATTTAAGGATTATAACGTCATCAAAGGAATTTGGGGGAGCCCTTGGGCTGGCACCAAGTATTTCGACCTGCTTTTCCAGAATCCCGCTTTTATGACTTTAATCAAAAATACGCTTCTCATCTCGTTTTACAGCCTCATCGTCGGATTTCCGATTCCGATCTTGCTGGCACTGGCTTTGAATGAGATCAAAAACATGAAGTTTAAGAAAACCGTGCAGATGGTAACCTACGCACCGTATTTCATATCCACGGTGGTTATGGTATCGATCATTATGCTATTCCTCTCGCCGAGGCTTGGTATTGTCAATACGATAGCAGGTGCACTTGGCTTTGAATCGGTGAATTTCCTTGGTAATCCAGACATGTTCCGCTCAATTTATGTTTTTTCTGATGTATGGCAGAGTATGGGATATTCAGCAGTCATCTATCTGGCTGCGCTTGCGGGCATTGACCCTTCATTATATGAGGCGGCCAAAGTGGATGGAGCCAATCGACTGCAGAAGATTATTAACGTGGATTTGCCCGGCTTGTTGCCGGCAGCCGTCATTATTTTAATTTTGAGCGTCGGGAACATTATGGCGGTAGGATTCGAGAAAATATATTTGATGCAAAACCCGTTAAACCTGTCTGCTTCAGAAATCATCTCCACATATGTTTACAAAATGGGACTATTAAACGCCAATTACAGCTTTGCTACAGCGGTTGGTTTGTTCAACTCTCTCATTAATCTCATCTTGTTGTTAACGGTCAATGCAGCCGCAAAACGGCTGTCCAATACAAGCCTATGGTAACCACACGGAGGGGAGGAGACTTGAAGGATGTCTAATTTACAATCACAGGCAGGTCGTTCACGAGCGAACAAAAACCCTGTCATTAGAGAATCGCCCGGGGATCGCTTGTTTATTACGGCAATCTACATCATTCTGTCACTCGTGCTGGTTGCCGTGCTGTATCCTTTGATCTACATCGTAAGTTCGTCACTCAGCAGTCCGTCAGCCGTTTCTTCAGGCAAAGTCTGGCTATGGCCAGTTGATCTGTCATTCGAAGGATACAAGGCTGTATTGCGAAATGAACAGGTGCTGATGGGATACGCCAACTCATTGTTTTATACGGCATGCGGCACATTTATCAGCGTAGCATTAACAATTATGATCGCTTATCCACTGTCTAAAAAGACCTTTGTTGGTCGCAGTACGCTGATGATCTTCATCACGTTCACGATGCTCTTTGCCGGTGGTTTGATTCCAACATATCTGGTTGTTAAATCCCTGGGGCTCATCGATACACGCTGGGCGCTTCTAATTCCCAATGCGATCTGGGTGTGGCAAGTCATTATTGCACGAACCTTCTTTCAAAATTCAATACCGGATGAGCTATCCGAAGCGGCTGATATCGATGGCTGTAGTGACATTCGGTTTATCTTCAGTGTCATCCTGCCGCTTGCCAAACCCATTATTGCCGTGCTGTCGCTGATGTATGCGGTTGGTCAATGGAACGCTTACTTCGACGCACTTATTTATCTGAAATCGCAGTCGCTCTACCCGCTACAGCTGATTTTACGAAGTATTCTTATTCTAGGTAGCTCAGGCAATATGGATGCTTCCGAAATGATCAAACAACAGCAAATGGCTGAACTGATGAAGTACTCCTTGATTGTCATGGCCAGCTTACCGGTTCTGATCATCTATCCTTTTGTACAACGTTATTTCGTACAAGGCATGTTGATCGGCTCAGTTAAAGGATAAGTCAATTACAACTTTCATGAGGGAGAGGATTTTATTGAAGAAAATAAGTGCGCTTGGATTAATAGGTGTGCTGGTTCTTACGTTGGTACTAGCAGGCTGCTCGTCATCCGATAAGAGCAATGGGGAAGTGGATGCGGACGGGAAAGTCCCGATGAATGTGTTTGTGCACCAAGGATCGGATATGAACCTCGCAACCAATAAATTCACGAAGAAAATGGAGGAAAAGTTCAATATCAAGTTCAACTGGACGACAGTTCCTTTTGATGGAGCAGCTGAAAAAAGACAGATATCCCTGGCTTCCGGGGACTATCCGGATCTGTACCTGCTCATCCCTTGGGTAGATCGTTTCTCACAGACTGACTTGTTGAAGTTCGGGCAACAGGGTGTGATCCTGCCGCTGAATGATCTGATTGATCAGCATGCGCCTAACATCAAGAAGGTGCTCGATAGCAATGATTACTACAAAGCAATGAATACCGCACCTGACGGTAAAATCTATGGACTGACCGGGCTGAATGAGTGTTTCCACTGTTCGTATCCAAACAAGATGTGGGTGAATACCAAATGGATGGAGCAGCTGAATATCAAAGAACCAACAACGACAGAAGAGTTCCGGGAAATGCTGAAAGCGTTTAAAACGAAAGACCCCAACGGAAACGGCAAGGCAGATGAAGTACCTCTGAGTGGTTCTACGGAGAACTTTGGTGTACACATTATTCCCTATCTGATGAATGGTTTCATCTATGACGATGACCGGAATTACCTCATCCTGAATCAAGGCAAAGTTGAAACGGTGGCGAATAAACCGGAGTGGAAAGAAGGTCTTACGTACATCAAATCCTTATATGATGAAGGGTTGATTGATCCGGGTGCTTTTACGCAAAATGTAGGTGCCTTCAAGAAAATTGGAGACAATGCTGACGCACAGCTTCTGGGTGCAGGAGCGGCTATGCATCCATCCTTGTTCGTAACCACGGCTGAAGGGTCACCGTACGGCAATGATTACAATCCGATTCCACCATTAAAAGGGCCAAATGCTGAATATGCTTCGTACAACTATCCGGTCGATCCTGGTGCAACATTTGTACTGACCAACAAAGCCAGTGAGCAAACGCAGATTACAGCCATAAAAATGCTGGATTACTTCTATACCCAAGAAGGAGCTATGGCTTCATATCTGGGCGAAGAAGGCTTAAGCTGGCGCAAACCGGATGAGGGAGAAGTGGCTCTGAATGATCAGGTACAGCCGCTCTATAAAGCGATTCCGCTTCCATCCGGAGAAGAACCTCGTAATGACAGCTGGGCTGCATTAAGCCAGTACAATCATCACCGGGCATATCGCGATGCAGAAGTACAGGGAACAGATATCTATGCCAACGATGGGTATGAACGTCGCCTGTACGAAGCAACATTGTTGATGGAAGGTAAAGAACCTAAAGAGGTTTTCCCGCATTGGGCATTGTGGGTTGATCCATCCCTTGCGGATGAAACCAGCATGATGCAAACCAATATCAAGGATTATATCGACCAGAATGCGTTACAATTTGTTACAGGAGCAAAGAGTTTGGATAAAGACTGGGATGAGTATGTGAAAGGACTGGAAGGGTTGAATATGAATCGTTATCTGGAAATTATGCAGTCCGCGTATGATGCTTCATCCGTGTCATCCAAATAAAAGAACAAATTAAAGGAAAGACGGACCTTACTCGCAGCATGCGGTGGGCCCGTCTTTTTTGTCGTATTTGCGTCTTAATAAACCCGATATCTTCCGCTTAAGGCGAGCATGGTAAAGAAATAAAGACAGTTATCGTAATAACGACGTTTTCCCTGGCGAAGCGGTGTGTTCCAGAATAACCGAACAAAATCATCTGCATGAGGGCCACCTGCTGCCAGTGAAGCCATCGCATTGGTTGCCAGCAAACCTACAGGATGTAGTGCAGGTTCGTCAAAAGCCTCACCCTCGATCGTATACCGGCGATAATCCGCTACGTCGATATCACTGAAAAAGGCCTGAATCCGATTGGATTGTTCCACTTGCCACGGATCTTTACGGAACCATTCCCAGTCTAGGGCAATGTTAGCTGCTACGCGATAGGCATCACTGTAAAAATGCCTGAAATCCCCGTGCGGCTGAATCGGAGCAGGAGTGCCGTCATAATTGGCGTATTCAGGCGAAAGCCCGGTTACCGGATGACAGGCTGTACGCAAATAAACCCGGCTTGCTTCGGCAGCTTCTTTCCAGAACGTCTGATCTGCTTCATTCGCGTATTCGGCAAACAGTTCATAGAAATGAGGAAGATGATAGGAAGGGTCGCTGAAAGGTAACTCTGGAATAAACTTGATTAGTCGGTTACTCGCTTCCCACATGGGATCGCCTTCACCTTGTTCTCCTTGATGCAGACAAGCATGTAGAATCTTCTGAGCTTGAGTTCTGTAATCATAAGGGGCCGGCCCATCACCCCAGCGATTCGAGGCAAAAAATAACGCCATGGCAAAAAACTCTTCACCATCGGGAGCAGGCCCCGGAGATAGACGGGTTCCATCAGATTTGCAATGCCATGCAAAATAATCCTTGTATCGTCCTTCCGTATGTTGCATATAGGTATGAGCATAATTCCACAGACGATCAAATTCCTCTTTTTTATTCATCTGTACAGCCATCATCATGCCATAGGACATACCTTCGGAACGAACATCGTCGTTACCCGTGTCCAACATATAAGCTTTGTCTTCGCCAACAGGATAGTAGATTCGTGTATGTTCATCTCCATAAAAAAGATCATTCCAAGTCTGTTCCAGCCTTGCGTTGATTTCTTCTTCGTTATACCCCCATTTGTGAAAAAGATTGACATATGTACCTGTCTCATAAGCGCCTTTTCCTGTGATATTCATGAGATCCTCCTTCTAAAATGCTTATATATGAAAGTATATCATTCGTAATACTACTCAAATTAAAGCGTTTACATGGAAAATTATAGGTGTGTTATACCATCTATTTCCATTTCGTGATACGGATGATATATTTAGGCAAGTCCTATAGTTTATCAGGTTGTTGTTAAATTATGTAAGCGCTACACTCGGAGAGAAGGAACCGCCTGATATCGACATAATGAAGTCTAGGTTTCTTCACATAGCAATAATCGGAGTGTAAATTTTCGCTGGAAGGTTGGTGAGGATGTAACATGCTTGGCGATTCAGGAGATGTAGATGAGAATCAAGGAACCCATGCACCACGTGACCCCGTAGGAGTTACCGTTTCATCATTTGAGGCTGAATTTGATTATAACTCTCCGACTTATCTTGACATGATCGACAGATCACTCCTGAATTTGGGGAACAACGTCAGATTAAAGAGAGCGATCGAGAAAGCCAGACGTGGTGAACCTGTTGTCATTGCTTTTATTGGGGGATCGATTACTCATGGCGCTGGTGCAGCACCGATTCATCTCCAAAGTTATGCCTACCACTCTTATGAACACTTTAAAAAAATGTTCGCTTCGATGGACAGCAGTGCAATACAGCTGATCAAGGCGGGTGTAGGCGGGACGCCTTCGCAACTTGGCGTCATTCGTTATGAGCGGGATGTGCTCCGGGATGGTAGCGTGCAACCGGACATTGTCATTATCGAGTTTGCGGTAAACGATGCTGACGATGAGACGCGTGGAAACTGTTACGAAAGCTTAGTGTTGAAAGCGCTTGCTTCTAGTAACGAACCAGCGGTCATCCTGCTTTTCAGTGTGTTTAAAAATGATTGGAATCTTCAGGATCGTCTCGCTCCTGTAGGCTTTCATTATGATCTGCCTATGGTGAGCATGAAGGATGCTCTTGTAGAGCAGTTTCAGAAGACAAAAGATGAAGGTGGCGTAATAACCAAAGAGCAGTACTTCCATGATATTTATCATCCTACCAATGTGGGACATCGGATCATGGCGGACGCACTGGCGAATTTGTTTCGTGTGACAGATCGTACAAATCTCGATCAGAAAGAAGATGAATTAACGAAGTTACCGATTATTGGAAATGATTATGTGAATGTCAAACTATTGGATCGGAAAAACGGGGAGCAGATTGGCCAGATTGAATCAGGAAGCTTCAGTCTCATAGACACAGAGCTCCAGATGACCGAGATGGACGATCATGATTATGGTACACCGCTTTTTCCGAACAACTGGATGTATGTTCCTGGCGAAACAGCTGGTGACAAAGGTTTCGAGCTGCATTTGCGGTGCAGCCGGCTCATCCTGATCTTTAAAGACTCGGACAGTGATAGCTTCGGAACGGCCCATATTAAAGTGGATGGTGAACTTGTCAAAGAGGCGGATCCGCACCAAGTGAACTGGACTCATTGCCATGCCATGCTTCTATTTAGTAATAAGGAAGTGGGAAAACATGTTATTGAGATTGACATGGCACCTGGACAGAAGGACAAGCAGTTCACCATTCTGGGTTTTGGTTACGTTGATTAGCGGGAACTTGATTTGAGGTTTAGAGGATTTTGCTAACCGTGAAAGGAGTAAGACCAATGATAGCTTCAGCATCTGCTGGTTTTGACCAGTATCGTGATAACATAACACGCGGCGTAGTTGAAACGATAGAGTATGATTCCAAGACGGTTGGCAACGTGCGTAAAGCGATGGTATATACGCCGCCAGGCTTTTCTTCGGAGCTTACCTATCCTGTACTCTATCTGCTGCACGGAATTGGAGGGGATGAGAAGGAGTGGCATACCTATGGTTCTCCTGCCATCATCCTGGACAACCTCTACACCGATCATCTCATCCAGCCGATGATTGTTGTTTGTCCTAATGGGCGTGCAATGTCTAACGACCTTGCGGAAGGTGACCTCTTTGATCCTGAGAAAATTCGGGCATTTGAACAATTTGAATCGGATCTTATTCAGGATCTTATCCCGTATATGGAGTCCCGTTACCCGGTAGCTCAAACAAGGGACAAAAGAGCCATTGCTGGCTTGTCTATGGGTGGAGGACAGTCTTTAAACATTGGACTACGTAATCTGGATCATTTTGCATGGGTTGGTGCTTTTTCAGCAGCGCCGAACACTAAAGCGCCGGAAGTACTTGTTCCAGATCCCGCTACAGCGACATCACTTCTGTCATTGCTCTGGGTGTCTTGTGGTGATCAGGACAATCTGATTCAGATTAGTATTGATGTTCATGAGTATATGAAACAGCATGGCGTACCTCATATTTGGTATGAAGAAAGCGGAGGGCACGACTGGCCCGTGTGGAAAAATGATCTGTATCTTTTTTCCCAGCGTCTCTTCAGGTAAGTGAATTACAAAAAATAAAAATATCAGGAGGTTTTTCCCTATGTTCAAATTCAGCAAAAAATTGTTGACGGTTGTTCTTGCAGCTTCTATGAGTTTTGGTGTATTCGCCGCTACAACAGGTGCTACAGATTACTGGCAGAACTGGACAGATGGGGGAGGCACAGTTAATTCCGTGAACGGTGCCGGCGGAAACTACAGTGTCAGCTGGCAGAATACCGGAAACTTTGTTGTAGGTAAAGGCTGGACATACGGCTCACCTAATCGCGTAGTTAACTACAACGCAGGGGTGTTCGCACCGTCCGGTAACGGATACTTGACATTCTATGGTTGGACCCGAAATGCGCTTATTGAGTACTATGTGGTAGATAACTGGGGGACATACCGTCCAACTGGAACATACAAGGGCACAGTGAACAGTGACGGTGGTACCTATGACATCTACACAACGATGAGATACAACGCTCCATCTATTGATGGGTATTCAACATTCCCGCAATACTGGAGTGTGAGACAATCCAAACGTGGAATCGGTGTGAACTCTCAGATTACGTTCAGAAACCACGTTAATGCTTGGGCGAGCAAAGGTATGAATCTGGGTAGCAGCTGGTCCTATCAAGTGATGGCGACTGAAGGATACCAAAGTAGCGGTAACGCCAACGTAACGGTTTGGTAATCGCCATTCCATTTCGTTTTCCATGCTAGATTCAAGCAAGACAGGTCTACGGATCTGTCTTGCTCTCAATTCCCGTTTTAAAGGAGACTTCCAGATGAGAAAGTGGATGGTATTTCTGCTCATCGCAACTGTTGTTGGATTAAGTGCTTGTTCGACAGGTGGCAGTACAACCGTGAGCGATGATCTTGTATTGGTAGAGGGTGGATCATTTAAGAGCAGTAAAACCAGTTATAGCGGCAAAGATATCACACTGTCTGACTTTTATATCGGCAAATATGAAGTAACCCAGAAACAATGGGCTGACGTTATGGGAGACAATCCCTCTGGTTTTAAAGGTGAAGACCGGCCCGTTGAAAGAGTGAGCTGGTACGATGCAATCGAATACTGTAATGCACGTAGCATGAAGGAAAATCTCAAACCGTATTACACCATTGATAAAGAAACGATGGATACGAATAATAAGAATGAAAACGATAATGTCAAATGGACTGTAACCATCAATGAAGATGCGAATGGATATCGGCTGCCAACGGCAGAAGAATGGGAATATGCCGCAAGTGGCGGACAAAAGAGTGAGAATTTTACTTATAGCGGAAGCAACAATCCAGACGAAGTGGCGTGGTACTGGATGAATGCCGGTGAAAAACCGTTAACAGGAGACTGGAACTGGCCTGCCATTGAAAACAATCGGAATCAAACCAAGCCAGTCGGTCAGCAGAAGGCCAATGAACTAGGCATTTATGATATGTCTGGTAATGTTAGAGAATGGTGCTGGGACTGGCACAGCCATCCGGAAACCCCGGATAACACTTGGAGAGTCAGCAAGGGAGGCGGCTGGGTCAGCAGTGTAAATACAGAAGAGATTTCATATCCAGGAAAATTCGATGCGAATGGCCTTGGTCCCGATCAGGGATTGCGAGTCGTACGTAGTAAATAACGAGGCCCGTTCATTTAAAATGGGCCTTTAGGCATTTCGCCTGGCAAAGGGAAGCAATCTTAAAAAATGAATATGAGTTCTTTAAACTTTGCTATAGTTCGTCCATTATGTAGCATATAAAATGGAAATACCAACCAATGTAAGCGCTTTACAAAAATAATTAAATCGATTAAATGGCTGTTGAATCTAAGAATCAAAAGGAGTTGTGTTCATTTGTTTACATGGTTGGAATCAAAGGTGGAGGTGTATTGATGAAGAGGAAGACATGGTTCACATTAATGGTATCGGGAGTGGTTTCATTATTTATTTCGGTAAGCGCTTTCGCGGGATGGGTGTTTTGGGAACCGTTGACGTATCACAATGCAAGTACCTGGCAGAAGGCGGATGGGTATTCCAACGGTTCCATGTTCAATTGTACGTGGCGGGCAAATAATGCTAATTTTACGAATGATGGCAAGCTGCGGTTGAGTCTGACAAGTCCTTCAAACAACAAGTTTGATTGTGGTGAATATCGGTCAACGAATACTTACGGGTATGGTCTGTACGAAGTAAGCATGAAGCCTGCTAAAAATACAGGAATTGTATCTTCTTTTTTCACCTATACCGGTCCTGCACATGGCACACAATGGGATGAGATAGATATCGAGTTCCTGGGCAAAGATACAACGAAAGTACAATTCAATTATTATACGAACGGCGTTGGAAATCATGAGAAGATCGTAAATCTGGGTTTCGATGCGTCTCAGGGATTCCATACGTATGCGTTTGATTGGCAGCCAGGTCACATTAAGTGGTACGTCGACGGTGTGCTGAAACATACAGCTACAACGAATATTCCGAAAACACCGGGTAAAATTATGATGAATATCTGGAATGGAACTGGTGTGGACGGATGGCTGGGGTCATATAACGGTGCTAATCCATTGCATGCCGAATATGATTGGGTGAAATATACAAGTAATTAACAGAAGCTTATGACTACTCAGGAGTAGCCATATAGCCACATGAAACAGAGGAGGGGATCTCATCCCATGCTCCTCTGTTTTTTATGTTCATTTTCAATCTTTACAGAACGAATAAAACGTAAGATGATGAAAGAAAAGGGCAAAATCGATCGATCTCACTCGAGAGGATGGAGAACCATGAGCATGAATAAGCAAAATGATACGAATAACAACCAAGCTTCCGAGCAGTTTATAGAGCTGTTAGGTCAACCATATGATGCTAACCAGGTACAAACGTTTCTTGAACCCTTCGGTGTAAAAAGAATAGCGAAGCCAGACGGTCCTTTTCAGGATGACATTATCTGGTCTGCTAAAGCATCTGTGCGTATTGATGTGTATCGCTCCCCCAACATCAATACGTTAACCGGACGTGATGATCTCCCTGCGGATGAGTGGATCATTGGAGCGATTTATTTTCTTGCACCGGGTTCGGACGATCGAATTAAAAAACCGTTTGCCGGACAATTGCCCAAAGGGATAACGATGAATTCAACACCTGACGAATGGATTGAAGCATATGGTCAACCGGATATCTATGAGCAAGGTGACTGGCTTGGCGGCAGTGGCCCTTATCTGGCTTGGCGTAAATCCGACATCAATATTTCTGTTGAATATGAAACGGATGAGGACAGCAGTGTGATCACATGTGTTAAGTATTGCTTAATTGGCTGTATGGGCGCTTGGAAGAGTGATTACCCGGAAGTGTTTTCCCCCTAATTAACAAGAGAGACAGAAGTAAGACATTGTACTAATGCAACATCTGTATTCACTTTTTAATATCCTAAATAAATACAATAAATGTTGCAATATTAGTATGGGCATCCATATGGTTCATTCATTATGATGGACTCTGTAGACAACATCACTACATACAGGGGGACACACAAGTTGAGAACAATCAGGAAAAGAAAGATTGGCGGTTTGGCTTTGGCCGGAATGTTGGCGCTTACAGCAGTTCTGAGCGGGTGTAACAGTGGAGCAAGTAAAGAGGCCGCACCGAGCACACCGAGTACTGCACTGGAATTGAAGGACGGGAAGTATGATCCACCCGTAAAACTTACTTATTTACGTCCTTGGGGACCCGAAATCAAATTCAAATCTGGTGAAGATCAGGACAATAACGTGCACACGAAATGGGCAAAAGACAAACTCGGCATTGAATTGAAAAATCAATGGGTGTCACCATCCACCAACAACGCGTTTGAAACGAAGCTTCGTCTGTCGCTGGCTTCCAATGCAGAAATGCCGGACATCATCTCGTATCGCGGTGACTTCAATCTGGCACGTGAGCTGATTGAAACGGGCAAGTTCGTCGATGCTGGAGAGTTGTTTGACAAATACGCAAGTGATACCTGGAAAGCTGCCGTGAATGAAGATCCTTCCGTATGGTATCCGTACATGCAGGATGGTAAACGAATTGGTATTCCGATTCTGGATTACTCCTACAACAGTGATCCAGTAATGTGGATTCGCGAGGATTGGATGAAGAAGTTTAATCTGAAAGCACCCGAAACGCTGGCTGATCTTGAAGTGATCATGGAAACGTTTACGAATAAAGACCCAGATGGCAATGGTAAAAAAGACACTTACGGTCTGACCATCGGATTCAAAAACTGGCTCAGCACATGGATGTCTGATGCTGGTTGGGTCTTCGGAGCCTACGGCACAATGCCTAATCAGTGGAATCTGAACGCAGAAGGCAAACTGGAGTACGGTTCTGTCAACCCTGGAGCAAAACAAGCTTTGGCAACGCTGGCTGACTGGATGAAAAAAGGATACATTCCAGAAGAAGCCGGGGTCTATGATGAAACCAAAGCAGCAGAAGAGTTTACAGCAGGTAAAGCAGGAATTGTTGTCGGGCCTCACTGGATGCCGTCATGGCCGCTCGAAGATGTGAAGAAAAACAATTCGGAAGCGGAGTACAAAGCTTACCCGATTCCATCCGGACCTGATGGCAAGGCAGGTAGACGCGGTACCGCGAACGACAACGGTGTAATTCTGATTAACAAAGATATGAAGAACCCGGAAGTCTTTTTCACTTATCAAAACTATCTCTTTGATCACTATGCAAATCCAAAAGCAGGTGATGAATTCGAACACGGCTTCGCTGAAGGCTACGACTGGGCAATGAAAGACGGCAAAGTAACAACGGATGCTAGTGTGACAGGCGGTTATGCACCTGAGAAATACACATTAACGTTTGACGGTGCACGTATCCCGAGTCTGAACATGACTACGCTTGCGAAGTTTGCTAACGGTGAAGAAGCTACAACACCTTTCGAGAAAAAACTCAAGTCTGGTGTACCAGCACCAATGGTAGAAGCGGCGAAGATTGTTCAGGATCAAAAAGATATCGCATTAAAACAGATGTTCACAGGTGCACCAACGATGTCCATGCAAATGAACAATGACATCTTAACCAAAATGGAGAAGGACCTGTTCTCACAAATCATCTATGGTAAAGCTCCGGTTGATGCTTTTGATACGTTTGTAGAGAAGTGGAATTCTTCCGGTGGAGATCAAAACACGAAGGAAGTTAATGAGTGGTATCAATCTGTAACTAGCGGCAAGTAAGTACGAGCGAAAAGAAAACTACAAATAAGAAAAGGCCTTGCTGGAAACATTCCAGCGAGGCCTTTTTGCTTCACACCGGCAGATTCTCTCTATATTCCTGCGGTGTCAGATCGTAAAACTTTTTGAATACCCGAATAAAATACGCCGTGTTGTTGTAGCCCACAAGCTCCGCAATTTCGAATACCTTGGCGCTGGATGAGCGCAAATAGTATGCTGCTTTTTCCATCCGTAACCGATAGACATAGGCTGTCAGCGCTTCTCCAGTTTCTGCCTTATACACTTTGGAAAGATACACCGGGTGCAGATGGACATGATCGGCAATAGCCGGTAGGGAAACATCGGAAGCCAGATGCAAATCCACAAAGCTTTTGACACTGCGAACGATGGTGCTGTGATTATCCTTAAGCTCCTGTTCTGCGTCTTCACTGATGGAATGAAGTGTGCGGATCGACCAGTCTTTCAACTGCTGGGCGGTAGCATAGCTTGGAGCCTGAAAGTATTTATACGTTTCGGCAGGAAGGACAGAAGAGATCTGTTTTCCGTTCTTGTGGATGATATAAGCAAAGGCTCCAGCCAAAGCATGATAAACCTCAATCGTTGTTTCCGCGATATCATGATGTTGGGCCGATTCGAGCAATTCTTCAAAAATGATCTCAATCTTCTGTTCCACATCGTCAAAGCGACCAGCTTCGAGAAGACTAATTAGGGTTGGGGGTTTGTACAGAGAGCGGATGGCAGGAAGGGGATGTACATCCTTATCATCTGATGCCGTAATGAACAAGCCCTGAGCATGTCCCATACGCTTCCGCATGGATCTGACAGCACTCTCATAAATCTCTCCAATCTCATTAGGAAACTTGCCCCAGTGAGAGACTGCGATTGAAATAGCCCCTTTTAAATATAACTGAACGTTTGTCTGAATTTGGGCAGCGTAATGTTCCAGCAAAGCTTGAGGTTTCTCCTCTTTGCTCACATTATGCATACCGCCTTTTTTGACACTAACCAGTACAACCAGATAATCATGGACATCCCGCGTATGCCACATATGAAAATGGTGCTGCGTCACCTCGCTGATAATGTTGCTAATGGCATACTGCATCAGCGAAAGATCATGGTCAGCCATCTCGGATAGATGCTCTTCCATTCGAATGACAAGCATGCCCAGCTCCTCACCTACCGAGTAGGGCAAATTTAGTAATTCCAGCTTGTCCGCGAGTGCGGAGGGGGTATAGGTTTTTCCTGTCAGCAATTCATGAAGCATCGTAGATTGCAATAACGGCAAGTTATCCTGGAATGCATGTAAGGCACGTTGATAGGAGGCCGCCGCTTCCCATTTTTGCTTGATCCGGTCAACGAGTCGCTGTACGGTTTCAATCAGATCTTCATCACTTACAGGCTTCAGCAAATAATCAAAGCTTTCCTGAGCCATCGCTTGTTTGGCGTATTCGAAGTCGGCAAAGCCCGAGAGTAAAATCGTCTGCACATGCGACCATTTTTCGTGAATTGCCGTGATTAATTCAATACCGGACATCTCCGGCATGCGAATGTCAGTGATTACGATATCAATATCATGATTCTCCATAATTTCCAGCGCTACGGCACCTGACAACGCTTCGTGTACAGTGCCGATTCCGCAGCTTTCCCACGGAATGGTCTCCGCCAGCGTTTCTACTACCGAACGTTCATCATCAACTAACAAAATTTGTAACATGTACTTCACCTACTCATTGATATTGTTGTACCATGTAATGCTTACTTTAACGCCTCCGCCAGGCGTATGTTCATAGCTTAGACCCGCATCTTCACCATACAAAAAAGACAAACGCTGATGAACATTCCAAGTTCCGCATCCCATGTTGCCATCAAGCGGTTTGTTCAGATTATCAACCAATTCTTGCATCTGATTCTTGGTCATACCCAGCCCGCTGTCCTCGACGGTGATCGTACATATTTCATCCGTATGATAACCCGTTATGTTGATATGACCGTCTTCTGTACGGGGTTCAATGCCATGAATGATAGCGTTCTCAACGATAGGTTGTAAGCTTAAACGGGGTAACGTTTTATGAAGCATATCGTCCGGTACATCGATGGTAAAATGCATTCGCTCCAGCCGGAGTGCCTGGATTTGCAGGTAATTTTTCACCATGTTCAACTCTTCTTTGATGGTGGCCTGATCATTCTCGGATCTGGTGATGTATCGGTAATACTCACCTAAATTCAGAGCCATTGCCACAACGGCTTTCTCATTTTTCATCCTCGCCATATTTTTGATGTAGAAGAGGCAATTGTATAAGAAATGCGGGTTAATCTGTGATTGCAACTGCTTCAGTGTGGCCTCACGTCTTCGGAGTTGTTCTTCGTACACGTTCTCAATCAACTCCTGAATTCGCTGTGCCATGATGTTAAATCGTGCAAACAATAAACTGAACTCATTACGTGACGAATGATGTAATCGAACAGAGAAATCTCCGGTCGACAAACGGTTCGTTCCCTTCACCAATTGAAGCAATGGAAGCTGCACACTACGATACAGCACATACAACACAACAACACTCATGGCAATTAGAACGGCTATGGAAGCGTAGAAGAGATTGCGACTATTTGTGATCGGCCCTAGAATTTGCTGCATAGGCACGTAGTCAACATAGTACCATCCCAGACTGCCTGACTCTATGTACGAAACATAGTATTCTGTGCGGTCGAGCGTCGTGGTGAATCCGCCTTTTCCCTGCAACGACATCTCTTTCAGCTTGGACTGAATCGCAGTCAATGTGCCATTTCCACTACTGTTGCTAATTAAGCCAAACTCGGGATGGAACATAAAGGGGTCACCTTTGTTATTCAATTTGTTCTGATCCAGCATATTGATCAAATGATGTACTGGAAAGCTGATTTTGGTAATCAGCCTCGACTTCCCAGGGGTGTCAATCGCTGTCGTTGGATCGGTCGTGTACCACTCGAATTGATTATGCTTATATGCCCATGATTTCGAAAGTGGCTTGGAAAATTCATCCTCCGCATACGGGATATAAGCATAATAATCCGTAGAAATGACTTTTTGCAACCTTGGAAAATAAAGGGTGATGGTGGAATGCCATTTGCTGGCTGCATTATACAGATTCATCTTTTCAAGAATAGCGCTTCCAACTTTGACACGTTCATAAGGCACATCTGTGTAATCCGGCCGCTGATATTCCTGTATGCTCGAATCTTGCCCAATGGACATTCCATAGAGAGATAGTTGGTAGATATTGGATTCTACAGAATCGGCAAAAGTGGACAAATGATTCATGGTATTGTTCTGAATTTCGTGTTCGATCACCCGTACACTTTCCCGGTTCGAATAGGTGTACAGAAACAAAACCAGGACAAGCAATGCTACAAATAACAGTGTAATTTTGGTAAAGACATTCAGACGAGCGAACAATGCGTGGCCTCCTCAACTCATTAAAATATTGTTATCGTTGTTGCAATATTAGGATATAGATTGCTAATAACCGTTGCTATAATTTTAATATACAAGTTCATATCCACTTGTAAAATACAAATTTTTAGAACATGGGGGATGTAGGGGTGAAGGAACATACGTTAGAAACGCCTCGCAAAGGGCGTGCCATCAAGGCAAGACAGCGCTGGAACATGCAACGGAATTGGTCCTTGCATATGATGCTCGTACCAGCGGTTTTGCTGGCAATTGTATTTCAATACATACCAATGGGCGGGATTGTAATTGCTTTCCAGGATTTTAAACCATACCTCGGATTTACCGAATCCAAATGGGTAGGTTGGGATAATTTCAAGTATTTATTTTTATACCCGGACGTAGGTCAGGTCATCTGGAATACACTGGTCATTGCATTTTTCAAAATAATTGCAGGTTTAATTGCTCCTTTTCTATTCGCAATTTTGTTGAACGAAGTTCGTTTATCTGCTTTTAAAAGGGTCAGTCAAACACTGGTGTACCTGCCGCACTTTCTATCATGGGTTATCCTGGGCGGAATATTGCTTGATATCCTTTCGCCGCAGGGCGGTATGGTGAATAAACTGGTCGTTGCACTGGGCGGAGATCCGATCTTTTTCCTAGGGGATGGAACGTGGTTTCGGATAACACTGATTGTTAGTGATGTGTGGAAAGAATTTGGCTTCGGCACGATTGTATTTCTGGCTTCTCTGTCCGGTATTAACCCGGCATTGTACGAAGCTGCGGAAGTGGACGGTGCAAACCGGTTCAAACAAACACTGCACATTACGATTCCTGCTCTGATGCCGATTACAATCGTACTCATGACACTCTCGATCGGAAACATTTTGAATGCAGGTTTCGATCAGGTGTTCAACCTGTACAACCCGCTCGTTTATGACAAAGGTGATATCATCGATACCTTCGTATACCGACTTGGTATCCTGAACGGCAAAATGAGCTTTGCAACGGCTGTAGGACTTTTCAAATCGGTCGTGGCAACCATTCTGATCGTTATCTCATATCGCATGGCTTACAAATTGGCGAATTATCGCGTGTTCTAGTAGAGAGGAGAAAAGGGCTTGTATTACAAAACAAAAGGCTATCGAATATTCAGCGTTGCGAACTATATTTTCCTGGGCGTCTTATCACTGCTTTGCATTCTGCCCATCATTCATATTTTGGCCGTTTCGTTCAGTAGCATGGCACCGGCCTCATCCAATCTGGTCGGCTTCTGGCCGATTGGCTTTACGACAGATGCATATGTCAAAACGTTCGGCAATTCCAATTTCATTAATTCCTTGCTGGTTTCAGTTAAACGAACAGTCATTGCTACCGTGATCGGTATGGTAATTATGTTACTTACAGCATTCCCGCTGTCGAAGGAAGATCTGAATTTCAAAGGCCGCTCGATCTACACCTGGTTCTTTGTATTTACGATTCTGTTCAGCGGAGGTCTGATTCCAAGTTACATCCTGGTACAGAAGCTGGGGCTGATGGATACGATCTGGGCGCTGGTACTGCCAGGTGCACTATCCGTGTGGAATGTTATCCTGATGATGAACTTTTTCCGCGGTCTGCCTAAAGAGCTGGAGGAAGCGGCTTATCTGGATGGAGCAGGTCATATTAAAACGCTGGCGCTGGTTTATATACCGCTGTCCATGCCAGCGATTGCAACCTTGTCATTGTTTACCATGGTAGGTCAGTGGAACTCTTGGTTCGATGGCATGATCTATATGTCCGATGTCAAAAATTATCCGCTGGCTTCCTTGCTACAAACCATTATCGTGCAACAAGACCTCAGTAAAATCAACGTGGACCCGTCCATGCTGGAGAATGTTTCCCAGCGTACGGTTCGCGCAGCACAGATTTTCATCGGGGCATTGCCGATCTTGGTCATATATCCATTCTTGCAACGCTTTTTCGTTAAAGGTATCGTCATTGGGGCAGTAAAAGAGTAGTACTGCCCTGCAAGTGACCACACATTCTAGGGAGGAATATGAGTGAAAAAAGGGTTGGCTTGTCTCGTAGCAGGAAGCATGATGGTTTCACTAACAGCTCCGGCAGTAGTCGGGGCAGAACAGATGAAGCAACAAACGGTAACGGAGCAGGGGCAGGCATCAGGCCTGCTTCGGGCGCCGTACAAAGATTTGAAGGGACATTGGGCTGAAAATGCTGTGATGCGTATGCAGGATATGGCGCTAACTAAAGGTTATGCGGATGGCACATTCAGACCGAGTGAACGTATCAGCCGTGCTGAATTTGTTGTGATGCTTGATCGGGTGTTCGGATTCGCAGGAGGATCAGGAGCGGCGTCATACACAGATGTTAGTGAAAAAGACTGGTATTATGATGCGATTACACGTGCAAGCGGATCTGGCATTATTCAGGGAACCGATGCATCACATCTGTCTCCCCAGCTTCCGATTACCCGGCAGGATGCTGTCGTGATGGCAGATCGTGCGTTTCAGTTATCGACAGGCAGTGAGAATAAAGCGCTTGATTCTACATTTAAAGACGAAAAAGATGTAGCCGACTATGCAAGAAATGCGATGAACTACTTCGTAAATAATAAAATTGTAAACGGATACAATGGAAATCTTACACCTGAATCCAACATTACGAGAGCAGAAGCTGCTACGATGATGTCCACTTTGATAGCAGATATTCATAGCAAACCCGGCACCTATGAATCCAATGTAGATGGCAATCTGATCGTTCGCTCAACCGATGTGACGCTGAAAAATACAACAGTTAACGGCAACTTGTTACTTACAGAAGCCATCGGAGAAGGTACAGTGATGCTCGACGGAGTAACGGTCACTGGAAGTGTAATCGTGAAGGGCGGAGGAAGCCACTCGATCGATATTCATAACTCTAAATTGAATCGAGTTCTGGTCGACAAAAACGTGAGTCCGGTACATGTGAAGATCACAGGGACAACACAGGTTGAAGAGCTATTTGTCGAACGCAAGGCTACAGTTGAATTGTCTGCCGAGAGTACAATAAATACTTTAAAAGTAAATAGTAAAGCCCGTAATACGATGATTGACAGCAAAGGTAAAATCAAACTGTTGGACGTAGATGCCACCAACGTATTGCTAAATGGGAAAGCGGTTGCACCAGGGCGATATAAGGATAACATTACGTCTGGGACAGGACAGTCCGAGCAACCAAACACTGCTACACCAGGTACTTCTAACGGTGGCAGTAGTTCTAGCTCAGGCGGGGGCGGATCTTCCAATTCAGGAGGAACGACACCATCCGTTCCGGGCACTCCTTCAGGTGAAAAACCAATTCCGGCAACTACGATTCCGGATGAGCAGTGGGAAATGGTCTGGAATGATGAATTCAATGCGCCTTCCGTAGATGCATCCAAATGGACCGTTCAAGATACGGAGCTTGTGTACAACAATGAGTTGCAATATTACAGCCCGAATAACACACGTATTGTGAAGGATGGCAACCGCAATGTGTTGCAGATAGAAGCAAAGCGGGAGCAGAAGGGCAGTAAAAATTATACTTCCGGCAAACTGATTACGAAAGAGAAGGGCGACTGGACGTACGGAAAAGTGGTTGTGAGAGCGAAGCTTCCTATCCAGCAAGGCATGTGGCCAGCAATCTGGATGATGCCTACGGATGAAGCGCATTATGGTGGATGGCCTGCTTCCGGTGAGATTGACATTATGGAGCTGATTGGCGGCCAAAACAAAGATCATGAAATCTACAGCACGATCCATTACGATTCAAAAAAACCAGACGGCTCTCACGGACATGATCAGGGCAAATTTACATTGCCTCAAGGTGAATCATTTGCCGATGAATATCATGATTTTCAGGTGGAATGGTTACCTGGTATGATCCGGTTCTATGTAGATGGCAAACTGCATCATCAGATTAACAACTGGCAGACAACGGCGGCTGGACAGCCGGAAAGCTACACGTTCCCTGCACCGTTTGATCGCCCGTTCTATCTCATTCTCAACCTTGCGGTTGGCGGAGACTGGCCGGGATCACCGGAGAATGATTTTGTTTCCGAGAAGATGAATGTGGATTTTGTACGCGTGTATTCATATAAAAATATGGATCAATGGCCTGACGTGACTTCCAGTCCGATTGAGCCTGAGAAACAGCGCGCACCGCAAGCGGACGGTAACCAGATTTACAATGAACGCTTCACCAAAGGTGCAGATGCAAATGGTGTTCCTGCGGACTGGAAGTTCATTACAAATGCTGGCGGAGAGGGCAAGGTTGAAGTTGTCGATGATCCGGTGAAAGACAAAGTTGCCAAAGTAACGATCGCCAAAGCAGGAACGGAAACGTATTCGGTACAGCTCACTCAAATGCCAATGTATATCAAGAAAGACAAAAAATATAAAGTGGAGTTTGATGCAAAAGCTTCTGCAAACCGGATTATCCGCTCCAAAGTAACTCAGTTTGAAAAAAGCTGGACGAATTACTCTGAAGAAAAAGCATTCTCAGTCACAACGGATTGGCAGCCGTATGAATACGAATTCAACATGCGTAATGGTTCCGACAACAATGCACGCTTCGAATTTAATCTGGGATTAAACGAAGGCGAAGTTTCGCTAACCAACGTGAGACTGACAGAGATTGGGGAGGCTAATCCGCTTCCAGTAGAACGAAAAGCACTCCCGGACGGCAATTACGTATTTAATGGTACATTTGATCAAGGTAAACAACGGCTCGGCTTCTGGAACACTGAAATTCAGTCGGGTGCTGAAGCACAGGTATCCGTCAATAACTTCTTGAAATTCCCGATCATGGAACGACAGCTTGTTGTTGATGTAAAGAAAACAAATAGTCAACCTGAGCAGGTAGCTGTTGTTCAGCCCGGTATGAAGTTAGAAGGTAACACGACCTACGGGTTCTCGTTTGATGCCAAGGCAGATACAACAGGCGTTATGGATATCGGTTTATCTACCGAGGAGGGCCATAACGTGCAAGTTAATCAAGGCCAGCAGATTCAGATTGGGTCTGATATGAAAACATACACTGGTGAAATTGTAATCGGAGAAGGTGATGCTACAGCAACATCTACATTAAAGCTTTTATTTGGCGGGGCTACTGGCAAGCTTTATGTAGATAATGTGCGGCTGACGAAACGTGGAAAACCGGTAGCGATTCAGAATTATACTCATATTCCTGCCGCAGATGCTTACGTGATGCAGGGATTACAGCTTGAGAATTCCGATGAAGGCGGTGAGCATGTTAGCTATATGGATGAAGGGGATCTACTTCAATTCAAAATTACTGCAGCGAATGAAGGTGCATATGCCTTCTCCACACGGATGGCAAGTGCAAAAGCCGATGCAAAGGTACGTTTTACAGTCAAAGATGAAGAAGGCCATACCGTTGCAAGTTCTAATCTTACGTTAGGAGATACCGGCGGCTGGCAAACATATAAAACGGTATATTTTCCGTCGGTATCTTTGAAAGCAGGAACAACGTATTACGTGAATTTTGAAGGAAACGAGTACAACACACGCTGGCTGGACATCTCTCGTAGTATAGTAAAGAATGGCGAGCTAAGTACAGCAACATCGGATTGGATGGTACCTGCTAGTGTCACTACGGCGACATATAGTAACGACCAAGGCATTAGCTTAACTGTACCTGGTACAACCCAGAATTGGTGGGATGCTATATTACAGCAAGGACAGCTAGCGCTTGAAGCAGGGAAAACGTATCGTCTAAGCTTTGATGCTTCGGCTACAGTACCGAAACCAATGCAAGTGGTTGTGTCACAAACGGGAAGTGATGATATGAAGTATTTGGAGCAGGCAGCTGAACTGGCCACAACGAAACAGCCATATGCCTATACCTTTACGATGGGAGATACTGCGGATGAGGCGGGTTTATTAAACTTCGGCCTGGGTAATTCACTGGAGCCGGCAGCCGAACATGTGGTATCCATTCAAAATGTAATGCTGTTCGAGGTCAACCCCGGCGCAGACGAGGGTGGGCAACCTGTACATGTCAATCTCATCAAAAATGGTGACTTTACGCAAGGAACAACTGGATGGTTCCCGTATGCGGCCAGCAATAAGCCGGAAGACTTGATGCTTAGCGCGGACAATCAGAAGTTGCAGGCTCGGATTGGGCAAGTTGGGGAGAATCCATGGGACCGGCAGTTGATTCAGGAAGGCTTTGCCATGCAGCAAGGATACACATATAAACTGACATTCAAAGCAAAAGCGGATAAAGCACGCAAGCTGGGTGTTGGGATTGGATGGGTAGACATTCCTGCAAATTATAAGTGGACTGGATTCTATGGCAATCAAATGAATCTGACGACGGAAGAACAACAATTTACGTTTACGTTCCAGGCGACCGAGGCGAGTTATGCGAACAGCCGAATTGTGTTTGACATGGGTAAGATCGATGGTACTGAGCAAGCCGATACCACGATTACACTGTCTGATGTAAATCTGGTTAATATGGGGAAGACACAATAAAGCGTTATTATAAGATGTAAAGGAACGATCTTTAATGGAGATGTTTCCAAATGTAAACCGATTATCAAGCACATAGTCCAAGAAGTGACGAAGCAGAGATTCTCTGCTCGTCCTTTTTACTTTGCGTATCCTTGGGATTTCCCTTCCATTGACAAATGAATACGTTTTAATTTATTTTTAAATATTGTTGACAATCTATTTTTCTAGTAACTATAATTTATATTGTTTTGCCTAATTTATTCGTCAGTCACTTTTAAGGGGTTCCACCTGTGCGCGAAGCTCCTTCACAAGAAACTGTCTACAGCGCCTGATATCTTTGCGCCCTTAAAACTTTATCAAGGAGACTGAGTAGAATCATGAAAGTATTAATTGTGGAAGACTCGATTTTTGTGCAGAAATTGATGAGCAAGTTGATTAGTGATCATATTCCGGATTGCGAAATTCGAACGGCCACCAACGGAGAAGACGGTTACCAACTCTATCAAGATTACAAACCTGATTTGATAACAACAGATCTTTTGATGCCAGGACTGAATGGTCAGGATATGTTGCGTTTGATTCGAGAGAATGATCAGAATGTCAAAATTATTATTTTGTCTGCCGATATTCAGAAGGCTACCCGTGAGGAAGTGGAGGAGCTGGGCATTTCAGGATTCCTGAATAAACCTTTAACTGCAGAAAGAGCAGGTACATTGCTCCAAATGATTCAGGTGGCACGTTATGCTGAATGAGCTACAAAAAGATCTGCTTACTGAACTTGTCAATGTTTACGTCGGACAAGCTGCTAATATGTTATCGGAAATTGTAGACAAACATATTGTACTCAATATCCCCGAGGTTGATCTAATCTCCATTAAAGAAGTAGACCCCGAGGATCGTAGGTACAACATTTTATTTGCGGAAGGCCATCTCTTTCGGTCATCGTTGCAGTTCGGGTATCAGTTCCAAGGCAAAGCTTTCCTGATGTTTCCTGCCGAGCAGGCAAAAGTGTTAGCGAATATGTGTCTCGGAGAATTGACAGAAAACGTGGATGCAAACGATTGTCTATTAATGGATACGGATCTCGATGTGTTACAGGAAATCAGCAATGTGCTGCTCAATGCCATTATTGGCGAATTCGGAAATTTTCTCGAAATAAAGCTGGAGTATGTACTGCCTGATATTGAGCTGCTTCATGTTACGCGAACTGACCCGCAAATTTTGCTTCAGAATGAAGTGTACATATTGGTATTGCATACCTCCTTTTTGCTTGCGGATACAGATATAAAAGGAATTATCGTTATTGCATTGAGCATGGATTCCATCTCCAGTCTGCTGGATAAGATAAATGCTCTACTGGGAGGATAACCATGGATAATCTCATTGTACAGGCGCTGAACAAAACCAAAATGGGCATTATGATTGTCGACAAACAATTGAAAATTCTCGTGTGGAACGGCTGGTTGGAACGTTTAACAGGTATGCTCGCTGAAGACGTGCTGGGTAAAAACCTGCTGGAGATTTGCCCCAGATTCAAGGCTAATATGTACATGAACATCATACAAAATGCGCTGTATCACGGGCAGAGCAGATTCTGCTCCAGCGCTTTACATAAATCTTTTGTCCTTCCGAAGGATGGAGGAGATGAGAGTTTTTACAGACAGAATCTGCATGTTGAACCCCTTTATGAAAATGATCACAGTTATGCACTGCTACAGATTAGCGACACAACCAATACGAGCACACGCGTGTACAAACTCAAAAACCTGATTAAGGAACTGGATACGGAGTATAC
This sequence comes from Paenibacillus polysaccharolyticus, assembly GCF_900102085.1. Taxonomy (GTDB): domain Bacteria; phylum Bacillota; class Bacilli; order Paenibacillales; family Paenibacillaceae; genus Paenibacillus; species Paenibacillus polysaccharolyticus. The sequence continues at coordinate 200,447 of NZ_FMVM01000002.1, forward strand.
CAAGATCAAAGTTTCCGAGAAAATCAGCAAACATCTTTCATTGCATGATTCCTTGACAGGTCTTCCTAATCGTTTAGCCTTTAAAGATCGTCTTGCATGGGCTGTCAGCAATGCGCTAAGAAGTGAGTCGCGGTTTGCAGTAATGTATATCGATACGGACGGGTTCAAACAGATTAATGATACCTATGGTCATGATATAGGTGATCAGGTGTTAATGGAAGTTTCCCGTCGATTGAAGGGCAGTATTCGTAGTACGGATTGCGTAGCAAGACTGGGAGGTGACGAATTCAGCATTATCTTGAACCAGATTAAGGATGATGATGATGCGGAGATCGTTGCCAGGAACTTGACAGCTGCGTTTGAAGCTCCGATTCATGTTAATGCCATTGAGATCCATCTGTCTGCCAGTATTGGCATCAGTCTGTTTCCAAAGCATGGACAAGATGCAACGGAACTTCTCAAACTTGCGGATATGGCCATGTACAGAATCAAGAAAAATGGAAAGTGTGGTTATGCCTTCTTTCATCCTGAGCTGGATCAAGTCTGGTAATATATTGTTCTTTTATAAGCATCTGCTTCCAATCCTTATAAAATATATGCTCAACCTCTCAAAGTTGCTATTCTGGCAACTTTTTTTGTTAGGCTTCATAGAGAAGCTGTTCATTAGCTCGCTTGTTAGCAGGAGTCCTTAAGTAACTGACGAAGTGAAGTAAGGTAGGGTCAATACATGGGTAGAATCACGAAATAACAGACAGAGAGGATGACAATGATTGATGACGAAGCTAGAGATGGAAGAGTTGTTTACTGTGCATGTCAAGATTGAAAATTCAATTGAGCTAAAGAGCGCAGAGGGAGACTCAGTAGTGATGATTACGTTTAGAGGACATGTCACCGGAACCTGTTTTGAAGGCTTCGTTCGTGAGGGAGGCGTGGATACACAAATTATTGGAAAAGCGGGAGGACGTCACAGCTTGTCAGCCAGATATATGTTACAGGGAGAAGATTATACGGGGCAAGCTTGTGAGATCTACATCGAGAATAATGGGTATATCGGAGAAGTAAAGGGTGACATGCTGTTTCGCACCTCACCTCGAATTATAACCAACAGTCAGGCGTTATCATATTTGAACGTGGATGCGCTTATTGGTGAGGGTTATCCGGCGGACGGCGGTGTAAATATTAAGATTTTCAAGGTGAAGTCATAAGTTTAAGTTGCTGAAGGGAACGGCGGTGCGTGAACACATCTTGCAAAATTGGTTGAGACACTTTATATATCTCGAAAGCGTTGTTATGGCAAACAACGCTTTCTCATGTTTAACAGCATGTATTCACGGAAGTAACCCATGTTAATAAAGTTTGTTTTTCTCATCGTTTCAATATTCTTCGAATCAGCATAATCACTAGAATCAGAAAGACTATTGCAAATAACATACCTGGAAATCCCACACTGCTCATCACTTTTAAAACCTCCTAAAATAAACCATTAATATAACGTGTATAGTATAACATATTCATTTGGAAGCAACATACAATTTGAAATGTCAAAAAACATGTTGACTGTTCGACCAAACAGTTTTAAGATAAGGACATAAATTGACTGTTCAACCAAACAGTATTGGAGTTGAAATTAAATGTCTAAGCAACAATCCGAAAATCAAGATGAGCGCAGAAACGCCATTTTACAAGCGGCCTTTACATTGTTCGGTCAGGTGGGCTATACAAAAGCTACCATGAAAGAAATTGCAGCCAAAGCTGGCGTGGCACAAGGACTGATCGGCTACCATTTTACTACGAAAGAAACACTTCTGGTGGAGGTTGTGCGGGAATGGATGATTAACCGGGGGATGAAGGAAGCCCTGCAACAATTGGATATGACAGCAGAACCCGCTGATTTGCTTCAGCAAGCGTTACAACATGTCGTTGAATTTCGTAAAACAAACCCGGAGTGGTTTACACTGTTAATCAGTCTCTGGACGGAAAGTGTCAGTAATGAGAAACTTGCGCACGAGTTAGTAAAGCTCTATCAAGAGATGAAATCGGGTATTCGATTAATCATCGATCGGTTGGATCTGCCTCTGGACGAAGGTGAAAAAGAAACCTTCGCAGTCTTAATTCAAGCTGTGTTCGACGGATTAACTTTACAATCGCCTGTATTGCTGTCAGCCCAGCCGCTCTCACATGAACAGGTATCCCGGGGCATTGGGTGGATGCTGAGTGGAATGAAATCTGCCGATTAATTACATCGATATCAAAATAAATTACATTCAAAGGAGATCAAACCAAATGACTAGATTATGGATTCGATTAGAAGGATTGCTGGTGCTCGCAGCAGCGACAACGTTATACTTTTATAATGATTATTCCTGGTGGCTCTTCCTGCTGTTGCTTCTCGTCCCGGATGTGTTCATGATTGGCTACGTAGCTAACAATAAACTGGGCGCACTAATCTACAATGTGGGACATACGTACATTATTCCTATGGTATTTTTGGCAGCGGGTTACGTGTTGAAAATGGACGTTCTGACGTTGATCAGCTTCATCTGGATCGCTCACATTGGTATGGATCGCATGTTTGGTTTTGGTTTGAAATATGAAACGGAGTTTAAGGATACTCATCTCCAGCGCGTATAATCTAATAGGGTATCTATGATAGATTAGTATTTTTACTTTAAAAATAGACACCCGAAAAAGGATGTCTCTCACATCATCGAGATGTTAGGGGACATCCTTTTTTAATTGAACAATGAACTTCTTCGTTACATCTAGCACGCCTTACACAGAACGCTTCAAGAAAGTCACAGCCATAATATAGTTGCTCCAATCATCGGAGTCACGACCATACCCACTTTCAGCCATAGTGCAGGCATACGTTTCGTAAATTTCGCTCCAACGTATGAACCGGACATCGTGCCGATTACAACCAGCAATAGCAACTGCAAGTCCAGATAACCGATCCTCATATATCCGGCTCCGCCAGCCAAAGCTATGGGAATGATGACCAACATCGTTGTTCCAGCGGCATATCTCATAGGCATATTCAACAACAGCATAAGTCCTAATTGGATAAAGGGCGTGGAGCCAATACCGAACAGTCCGGATAACATACCTGTAACTACCCCAATCAATAACGCATATACCCAGTAACGCAGACCTTTTCCGAGTATGACAGTCTGTATTTCAGAACCAGCAGGGCGCCGCGAAACAAGAATCAAGCGAAGCCACAGCGCAAGTCCTGATGCAAAAAGCATAAAAGAAGTCAGCATACCAAGCCGATCCTCAGGAATATAGGATGACCATCCTGAGCTTACCCAGGCTCCTGTTGCACCGGCCAGACCAACGATCACACCGGTTTTGAGCATTGCATTACCTTCCCGGTAATGACTGATTGAACCCGAGAGCGATGAAAAAAACATCGCAGCAAGCGCCGTCCCGAGAGCAACATGAATAGGATATCCGAATGCAACCGTCAGGATCGAGATAATGAAACCGGAACCGCCTGCGCCAACAAAACCAAGAAGAAGACCTAGCAAAAACATAACAAGCACAATATTTATCATTAACATAAGATGTCTCCAAACTCTTATTCCCCCGAAAACCATGTCAGACGTTTTCTTGACGAATAGTAATATGAATTCGATTATATCATGCATGAGCAACAAAAGCGGGGGAGGACGCGTCTAACCCTTCATGAACAAGTCAATTGAACAGGGAGTGAAATGCATTGCGTTTAACGTATAAAACCATTGCGGCGGCAGCGTTCGGTTCTATGTTGATCTGGGCGGGGAGTGCCAACGCAGAAACCACCTTTGTCGACCTCCAGCATACGCAATGGGCCAAGGATGGCATTCAGTATATGGCCAAAAGGGACACAGTAGCAGGTTATGGCAATGGGAAGTTCCAGCCGCAGACATCCGTAACCCGAGGACAGGCCGTTACCTTCTTGGTGCGTGAACTTTATCCGGAGCAGCTTGAACAGCCAGTGGAAAAGCTGAAATATGCCGATGTATCGATAAATCATCCTTTTTACCGTGAGATTGCCATCGCTGAGCAACATGGGCTGGCTGGTGGATTTCCAGATGGCTCCTTTCGGCCTAATATACCGATTAGTCGCGCCGAAACAGCAGCTTTTTTGACGCGCGCATATCCGCTTCAACAAGGGACTTTGAACGCTAAGTGGACCGACACGGAGAAACATTGGGGGGCGGCGCCGATCCAGATTATGAGTTCAAACGGACTCGTTGGAGGTTATCCCGATGGGACGTATCAACCGGATCGGACGGTGACACGAGCGGAATATGCCGTATTCATGGCACGTGTCATTCAATTTGAACGTGAAGCGGCGATTCAGGCGAAGGATTGGGACAAGCTCATTTCGTATATGACCGTTAGCGAGCAGGTAGGTCAGATGCTTATGCCCGATATCAGACAATGGAACGGCAAAGCGACAACGACTGTAAACGAGGGATTGAAACGTAACCTTCAAGATCAGCATGTGGGCGGACTTATCCTTTTTGAAAAAAATATCGTGGATGCACAGCAGGTTACAACGTTTACGCATCAGATCCAAAACCAGACTGGCGATATCCCGCTATTTATTGGCATCGATCAGGAAGGAGGGGTGATTCGTCGTATTCCTGGCGGCACCAATCTCCCTGGACAGATGGCGCTAGGCGCAACGGGTGATCCTGCACTGGCAGAAGCAGCCGGACGACTGACTGGAGAAGAGTTAAAAGCGCTTGGTATTCAGGTTAATTTTGCGCCTGTGCTTGATGTGAATAGCAATCCGGACAATCCCATTATCGGTATGCGATCCTTTAGCTCGAATGCGGAGCTGGTAACCCGGCTCGGCCTAGCCATGATCAAGGGACTTCATCAGTCGGATGTTGTCGCAGGCGTGAAGCATTTTCCAGGGCATGGGGATACATCCGTTGACTCTCACCTGGGATTGCCTGTGCTTACACATGGACGTGAGCGACTGGACGCGGTGGAGTTAAAACCGTTCAAGGCGGCAATTAAGGAAGGTGTCGATATGATAATGACGGCACATATTGCCTTTCCGGCGATAGATAACGAGCAAGTAACCTCACGCAAGGACGGTACACCGGTTCCGCTTCCAGCTACACTATCTCGTAAGGTGTTAACCGGCTTGCTTTGTGAAGAGTTGCAGTATAAAGGTCTGATTATTTCCGATGCTTTCACGATGAAGGGGATTAGTGAGCATTTTGGTGAAACGGAAGCCGTTAGGCGTGCCGCTGACGCGGGTGTAGACATCATACTCATGCCACAAGATGTGTCCAATGCACATCAGGCACTCATTCAAGCTGTGAATAACGGGACACTTTCTAGCGAACGGGTGCATGAGGCGGTAAAACGTATTTTGACGGTAAAATCGAAATATCATCTGTTTGAGTCTGGTCCATCCCTGACACAAAAGTTAAATAAGTTAAAAACCATCATCGGATCTGATGCTCACCTTCAGGTGGAGCGTAGCATTGCGGAGCGGGCGGTTACTGTTTTGGCTGGAGCGGATGGCAAGAGCGTAGAGACAATTCGAGCCAGTGATCGAGTCGTCATCGTAGCTTCTGATGCTGATCAGGCTGAGCAGCTGCAAAAACAACTCAAGCAAACCGCTGGTAATGCTTCCATTGAGACGGTGACGGTTGTTTTGAACTCGAATAATATGAAAACGGTGCTCCAGACCGTAAACAACGCCTACTATGTTCTTATGGCTTCGTATCAATTCCGCAACGTAGCAAGTCAGTTTCGTTGGGAAGAGATGCAGTTATTCATCAACGAACTGAACCAACGCCAAGTGCGTTATACGTTGCTGTCTCTTGGCAATCCCTATGAGATGCTTCATTTGCACAATGTACGTTCAGCCCTTGCTGTGTATGGTAAACAGGAGCCCAACACGCTTGCTGCTATCAAGGTACTGTTAGGAAAACTTGAGGCAAAAGGTAAACTTCCAATCGATTCCGGACAGTCCGGCGAATAAACCGAATCGAATTACATTAGAAAAGACAAAGCTCAATTTTCATGATGTTTGTACACCGATACGAAATGGAAAATGAAGTTTTGCGTCGTACGTTTCTGCAGAACGTCGAAAAACCTTGCCCCTAATTAGAAGCAGGTGGCGAGGTTTTTCACGTATTACAGTGGGGCAACCGCTGTAGTTATTCATGCGTTGCCTTATTCATATCTTTGCTCTCGTAGACGCCATTTACCAGGCACGATCCTATTATTCCGTACCACGAACAATCGGATTCTCCAATTCCACATGCCCCATCAGGCTCTCGCTTTGTTTTCCATCTACCAGAAGCTGAATGCTTTGGATGTCTTTAAACTGAAACATGGTTTGTTTCAACGTATCCAGGAAAAGGAGTTCGCCGCCAGAACCGAGTCTGGCTTCGTCGGGAATATGAATGTTTAACGTAAGTACGCCGTCGGCTTCGTGAAACTCAAGTGATTCCAGCCCGATGTCACTCCACAACGAGATATACTCCGGGTCATCCGAGCGCTGCATCTCATCAAACGCTTGTGTATATTTTTCGTTATTGTTTGAAAATTCAATTTGAGCTTTTTTGGTTTTGACTTGCGTGAGTTCCGAGTCCACATAACCCACTTCAATTTCCTGTGATTCTTTTTTCTCGGCATCTGGTGCAGAGGGGGAAGAGCCGTTAGATGGAGTCGTATTAGGTGCAGGCTCCGCATTTCCAGGGTCTGTAGCCGGTTTATTGCCGCAACCGGCAAGGATGAGCAATATAGCCGTAAGGTAGAGCAGGAGCATCATATTTGTCTTTTTTTTCATCAAAGCACATCCTTATCTTCACATTCAGTTCTCAATTACATTCACTGTTCATTGCGATTGGTGTAAAAACTCCTTGATTCCATCCACGATAGCCTGAGCTGCTTTATTCTGAACACTGTCGGAAAGCATGGCTTGTTCTTCAACGAGATTGCTTAGAAATCCAATTTCAAGTAACACAGCGGGCATCGTTGTATCTCGAAGCACTTCCAAATTGCCGTTCTTAACCTTGCGATCCTTAAAGCCTAACGCTTCTATGAGATGTCTGTGTACGATATCTGCCAGTTCTTTACTGCTGCTTCGTTTGTAATAGTACGTCTCGGTGCCTGTAGTCTGCGGCGAGGCTTTCACACTGTTTCCATGGATGGATACAAACACATCCGCGTTTAACGTGTTAGCCAGCTGCACCCGCTCTGGGCGGGTAGGGTAAACGTCTGTGTCACGTGTCATTACAACTTCAATATCCGGCTCTAGTAGCAGAAGGGCCTGAACTTTGAGGGCTAGAGGTAACGTGAAATCTTTTTCTTGTGTGTTGGAGATGCCGATGGTGCCTGGGTCTTTGCCACCATGCCCGGGATCAATGACAATGATTTTTTTGCCACCTTCATTTCCAACGGGGCTGATTGGAACGCCGATCGTAGGTGTAAGCGCTAAGTCAAGAATTAGTTTGCCACTGACATATTGAGAATTGACCTGCACATCACTCAAATTATTCAACTCAATGACAACTCTAACTTGAGCCGGATCATTTTTGAAAAGGGCATATCGAATTTCTGTTACATTTGCAATACCGCTAACATCAAGCTTACCCATCGTGCCCTGCTGTAATGTTGAGCCGATATCTCCAAAGGTGGTATTCGGCAGATCAACCACGATACGATCAGGATTGGATAGTCTGGTGATCTGTGGCGTAACCTCTTTGTCAACAGATACAACAAGCTGCTGATTAGCAAAGCTGAGATCATTAACTTTGCCCCATACGATGTTATTTCCTACGCCTGGAACAGTGGGTGCAGGGGATGGCTCAGCAACAGGAGGAACTTCAGAGCTTGTCAGGCCAACAATTTTTTCTTTGTTATTCCAGCTTACGGACAGTCCCATCTCTTCACTAACAAAACGAAGGGGAACAACGACCGTATTTTTGATTAATTTCGGTGCCGTGTTCAGAGTTACTTTTTCATTCTGAACCCTAGCTTCTTTCTTGCCTACGTTGAGAGACAGGATCTTGGCATTTTGTTCAATGCTCACATTCTGACTCTTCTGATCCCATTTCACGTTGAATTTCAAATTCTCAGCAACAACACGAATGGGAATCATGACATTGTTGTTTACATTGACAACTTCGACATCTGACGGCAACACAAGCTCCTGACCATCCAATATAATTTTAGTTTGCGGGGCAGCTTGTCCCACATTGGGCAGGACAATCAGAAAAAATAAACTGAACAAGAGTACACTTACGAATTTTCTCATTTCACACCTCAATTTAATTATGCTTGTGACAATATTCTACATTTATGCGAATTGTTCCTGCTACGTGCTACATTCTTTTTAATAAATTACATCTTATTTTTACGCAGCAAGGGAAGACGTGGAGACCAAGCTACGACAGGAATTATGAGTTAAATACCGGCTTCTCGCGATTCGAATATTAATGAATTTGGATGAAAATGACATTGACAGTCAACCATTTTTCCAAAATAATAGAATGTAATTGAATACTGGTACCTTTAATTCAGTCCAGAGAGGCTGGCAAGGGCAGCGGATTTTGTAATCACGCGAGAATCAGAGCATTTCCTGCACAGGAATGTTCTGTGTCTTCGCGTGGATTATGATGCATAAAGAGGCTACTTGTCAGCGTATAAGCGTGACAAGTAGCCTCTTTTTCTGCTTTTTTTATGGTATCAGAACACTTTTAACTGGAGGGTTTCTGATGAGCAAACAAGATCAAGAGTTTTCATGGCAAGAAGTACCCAAGGCACAGCGCAATCATTTCTGGAAGACGTTATCCGTCATGCTTGGATTCACGTTTTTCTCGGCCAGTATGCTGGCTGGTGGCACACTCGGTGTCAGCCTCACCTTTATGGAATTTATGGCGATCGTGCTGGCAGGTAATTTGGTGCTTGGCATCTACACCGGGGCGCTGGCGCATATCGCTGCCAAGACAGGATTGTCCACCCATTTGCTGGCGAAATATTCGTTTGGTGAAAAAGGATCTTATCTACCTTCCTTCTTGCTCGGTTTTACACAGGTTGGATGGTTCGGGGTTGGGGTAGCGATGTTTGCCATTCCGGTTGCCAAAGCGATGGACTGGAACGTATACCTGCTTATCGTTTTATTTGGTCTGGCGATGACCGCATCCGCGATCTTCGGTATGAAGTCTCTTGTTATTCTTGGTTATATTGCAGTACCTGCCATAGCGATTCTCGGAGGGTACTCCATGTTTGAGGGAGCTGGCTCGCTGGGCGGGCTACAAGGGTTGCTGGATTACACGCCAACACAGACACTTACCGCGGCCGCAGCGCTCACCATCTGTATCGGTTCTTTCATAAGCGGCGGGACGCTCACGCCAGACTTTGCACGTTTCTCCCGGACGTCGCGGCAGGCGGTTACGGCGACGGTGATTGCATTTTTCCTCGGTAACTCACTCATGTTCTTGTTCGGAGCTGTCGGCGCAATGGCGTACAATCTGGCTGACATATCGGAAGTTATGTTCCTGCAAGGGCTACTTATTCCTGCAATTATCGTACTGGGCCTCAATATCTGGACAACCAACGACAATGCTTTATATGCTTCGGGTCTTGGTTTTGCCAACATTACGAAAATATCGAAAAAATTCTTTGTTATCGTTAACGGGATCATTGGGACCGTATTTGCGATGTGGATGTACAACAACTTCGTGGGTTTCCTGAATGTGCTCGGCGCAGCAATTCCCTCGATTGGAGCAATCATCATTGCGGACTACTTCATTGTAAAACGCAGATCGTATGCACCATTTGCCGACATGAATTTCAAAAAAGTAAACTGGGTTGCTATGATTGCATGGGCCATTGGTGTAGCGTTTGCACAGCTCGCTCCCGGAGTAACACCGCTTAACGCGCTGATCGGTACAGCCGTGGCGTATGTAGCTCTCATGGGCATCGTGTCCATGACATCATCCAAAGAAAAGGGGAAAACACATGATTATACAGAACGCAAAATTGCGGGATAAAGAAGGCCTTTGGAATATCGTCGTTAGAGACGGGAAGTTTGAGCAGATTACGCAAGATCCACAGCCAGCTTCGGGTACAAATGAAGAGACAATGGATGCAGGCGGAGCACTGGTGTTGCCACCATTCATTGAACCTCATATTCACCTGGATACAACGCTGACAGCAGGGGAGCCGGAGTGGAATCTGAGTGGTACGTTGTTCGAAGGTATCCAGCGCTGGTCGGAGCGAAAAGCATTTCTGACCCATGAGGACGTGAAAACACGTTCCAAAACAGCTTTGAAATGGCAGATGGCGCAAGGCATTCAGCATGTGAGAACACATGTGGATGTGACAGATCCAAGCCTGATCGCCGTTAAAGCGATGCTTGAAGTGAAGGAAGAATTGGCACCGTACATCGATATTCAATTGGTTGCATTCCCGCAGGAAGGCATTCACTCTTATCCAAACGGTGTGGAGCTGCTGGAAGAATCACTTAAAATGGGCGTGGACGTTGTCGGCGGCATTCCGCACTTTGAGTTTACACGTGAGTATGGCGTTGATTCCATGAGAGTTGCTTTTGACCTGGCTGAAAAATACGACCGTCTCATTGATATTCACTGTGATGAAATTGATGATGAGCAATCCCGTTTCATTGAAGTTGTTGCCAAGGAAGCGTATGAACGAGGGCTAGGCTCACGTACTACAGCAAGTCACACCACTGCAATGGGGTCATACAACGATGCATACACATACAAGCTGTTCCGGCTGCTCAAGATGGCCAATCTGAACTTTGTATCCAATCCGCTGGTGAACATTCACCTGCAAGGACGCTTTGACACGTATCCGAAGAGAAGAGGGCTGACACGAGTGAAGGAGCTGCAGGAAGCGGGCTTGAACGTCTGCTTCGGCCATGATGATATCTTCGATCCATGGTATCCGCTCGGTACGGGCAATATGATGCAAGTACTGCACATGGGCATTCATGCTTCACAGTTGCTGGGTTACGACCAGATTGTGAATTCCATCGATCTGATTACAAAAAATAGTGCCAAAACACTGCACATTGAAGATCGTTACGGTGTTGAAGAAGGCAAGCCGGCTAACTTCATCATTATGGAAGCGGAGAATGAATACGAAGCGGTGCGCAAACAGGCAGCGGTTCTGTACTCCTTCAGAAAAGGACGTAAAATCGCGGAAACAAAACCCCGCGATACATCCATTGTTCTGGATGGTAGCGTAGAAAGGGTTACCTTTAATAAATAGTGTGAAAGTTATCTCCTTGATACAGGTTTAAACCCTCTATGTTCTAGGTGGTGTTGACTCTGTATCAAGGGTTTTCTTTTTGGGATCGAAAAATAAATAGGATATATTGTAATAATTTGAATTTACTTCAATATAATCATCGTTTATACTAGATTCAACCCGGGCGAAGTGCTAGAAACATCATAATGATAGAGTTTAAACTATTCATCTATGTAAGCGCTTTTATCGGATGGTGATCTTGGTTAAGAGAGGAGGTAGAGAGAAGTACGGCAGTAAGCCATTTCGATTGAACCAGAAAAAATATGATGTTAACCAATTAACTGGAGGTGTATTCATGTTTAAATCCAAGCTCATTAAAGCCGCTATGTCTGTTGCCCTTTTAAGTACATTATTTGCTATACCGCCGCTTCCTTCTGCCACTGCCGCTGATGCCAGTTGTCCTAACGGTTATGTAGGTCTGACTTTTGATGACGGCCCTTCCAACAATACCAACAATATACTTAATGCACTGAAACAGTCGGGTCTGCGCGCTACCATGTTTAATACCGGACAAAACTCGCAAAACAATCAAGCTTTGGTTCGTGCGCAGGTATCCGCCGGCATGTGGATTGCCAACCATTCCTATACGCATGCCGATATGACGAAGCTGAATACTTCTCAGATGGCATCTGAGATTACACGTACACAGCAGACCATTCGTTCCATTACCGGTTCATCGCCTTCACTCTTCAGACCCCCCTATGGTGCTACCAACGCAACGGTGAAATCGGTCATCAGCCAGAACGGTTTGAGAGAAGTGTTGTGGAATGTCGATTCACAGGATTGGAATGGGGCGAGTGCCTCCCAGATAGTAGCTGCGGTGAATCGTATGGCAAGTGGAGATGTTATTCTGATGCATGATCAGTACCAGACAACACTTCAGGCTATTCCTCAGATTGCTCAAAATCTGAAAAACCGAGGCCTGTGTGCCGGTATGATCTCTCCATCCACCGGACGAGCTGTTGCACCGGATGGGGCAACCAACAATCCACCCGCAACGACGGTAAGAATCGAAACAGAAAATATGACCAAGAGCGGACAGTATACTGGCAATATCAGCTCTCCGTTCAACGGTGTTGTCTTGTATGCGAATAATGACGCCGTGCGGACGACGCATAACTTCTCAAGCGGGACGCATTCATTCGCATTGCGAGGTGCGTCGAACAATGCCAATATGGCCAGAGTGGATCTAAAGATTGGCGGGCAGACGAAAGGTACGTTTTATTTTGGAGGCAGCAGTCCCGCAGTGTATACGCTGAATAATATCAGTCATGGCACCGGAAATCAGGTGATTGAGCTGATCGTAACAGCAGATGACGGTACATGGGACGCATATCTCGATTATTTGGAAATAAGTTAGTTTGTGAATCAACCCATTTAAAGCGGGGCACTTTACCGTTAATGTTAATATGAATGGGCTATTTCAATGACACGCACTTGGTAGTGTGTTGTCAGCGAAATAGCCTTTTTTGCGTGTTTTGCAAGCGGAGATAAAAAAGTGAAAACAAAATGTGACCAAATGTCGTCCGTAAGAGTGTTTAGGGTATAAAGGAGGGCACAACAACCATGCAGCAAACCATATCCCAACCAAGTGATGAAGTCACGAACATCTATGATACATACGCGGATACGCTGTTCCGGATTGCAATGGTTCACCTCGGCAGGCGGGAAGACGCGGAAGAAGCCACTCAGGATACGTTCATTAAATGGATGGAAAAAGCGCCTGCGTTCAACGATGCGGAACATCAAAAAGCATGGTTGATCCGGGTGATTACCAATCATTGCAAATCCCTGCTCCGTAAAGGCTGGCGTAAACGGGAAGTCAAGCTGGGAACCGTGGAACCCGTCATGATGGATAATCCTGAAGATCAGGCTTTGATTGAACTGGTGTTGTCTCTGCCCGTGAAATATAGATCGGTAGTTCATCTCTATTATTACGAAGACTATGGCATCCGGGATATTAGCCAGATTTTAGAGATTAGTGAATCAGCTGTGAAGATGAGATTACAACGGGGGAGACAACTATTAAAACTGGAGCTTGAGGGGGAGGAACAACCATGAACGAACAACAATTCAAACAACGATATAAGAAAGCGGTGGATCAGATGAAACCAGATGACCAGATGAAAAAAAGAATCGAACAGAACATGAATGTCCAGCGTCAATCAACGAAACGGCCTCGTAAATCGCTGTACATCGCAGTGAGTGTTGTGGTCGCAGCAGGTATTGGGCTGGCAGCACCGACAGTTTGGCAACAATGGGGTGGAACGACTGCACCTTCAAAAGAGACAGCGTTAAATACCGGAGAGGTTATCAAAGGCTTGATTTCCGATGGTCAGACCGTGATCAAGACTGAGAATTCAAACATAGTTCCTGTAGAGATTCCGAAGATTGAGGTGCCGAGTGGGGATAACCAGAATGTTAAGGCAGACATGCTTGGATTGGTTGTTTATCATGGTAACGTCTACACCGAATCTGCGACAACGGTGGATGCTGCAGATGCCTTGTCGCTCCGTGGAGAGAAGCTGGGCAAAACGACTGGTGGCATCCATGAGCTAAGTGGTAAGGATGACTACAAGGATCTGGCCTCGACGATTGGTACAGCAGATATTTACACCGTGAACGGATACGATTCTGATTTTCGGATTATGTCTTATACGGAAATAGACGGACAAGTTTACGCCCAATTGTTCGATAAAACCAATGGTATATCGATTAGCAGCGGCGCCGATCTAATTGGCAAGCTTAACATCGAGGGTCATGTGACTGCAGCGCAGTGGGAGAGCTTTGATAGCTGGAATAATGGGCTGGGGCAGCTACAGCAGCTTCCGGTAGACGAGTCACTGAACCGTTTTATTGAAGCATTGTACAAAGCAACACCGGTTGCAACAAGTTCTGAACTGGAAGAACGTCTCTATGGCAAAGAAGATCGCAAAATAATTTATTTGACCCTGAAAGATAAAACAAAGGTTCAGCTTGTGTTGTTCGGTGAGGAAGGCATGGTGCGTTACGGTCATGTACCTGTATTTTTTGAAGTAGAGCAGGGGGCGTTTCAGCAATTATGGAACAGTCTTAAGTAATAAAAGAGCTGCTTGGGTGAGCAGAATGAGCTATTCAGTATGTAGAACGAGTTACAGTATAAAAAGAGAGCAGCCATCTGGCTGCTCTTTTTTATGCATATATGGTCGAATAGTCAGCAAAATGGTTCTCAATGAAGACCTAGAAGGTTATACACTTCTCATGTAACAGTCTCATGAACTGCTTAAGGGCACTGCTGACATATCGATTTTCACCACGAACAAATGTGGTAGTGGTTGGTGTAAATACATCAGATAGATTGTGTAACGTGTATGCCTCAGGTTTATTGTGAACAACGCTACAGGGCATAATTGTCACAGCGATCCCGGATTCTACACAGTTAAGTAAATTTTCCATTGTACTGACTTCAATCAATTTTTTGGCCGAAAGTTCTTCTTCCGCTAAAAACTTTTCTGTAAGCTCACGATACGGGCACCCTTGGGGAAAGACAACCCACGAAAGCTGACAAAACGATTCCAGAAGCGTATCCGTTCGTTTCGAGATGATGTGAACCGTATCCTGCATCTCATATTCCACCTTTAATCCTTCCTTCACGCAGGCCCCGCTAATGAAAGCACCATCCAGTTCAGAAGACTGAATTTTATGCCTTAGCACTTTGGGGGAGGTGGCGTTCACCAGCGAAATGGACACGTCCGGATAAGTCATCTGATACTCATTCAAAATCTCCATGAAACGACGTGAAGCGGCGGTTTCGACGATTCCGATTTTCAACGTACCCGATGGTTCCTCCGGATCGATCATCTCTTGTTGCAAATCATGTAGCAGACCTCGAATCCGTGCCGCATAAGCAAGAAACTGCGTTCCTTTTTCCGTGGGTATCACCCCTTTGGAAGAACGGTTAAACAATTGAACCTGGTATTCTTCCTCCAGTTTCTTGATCCGTGTTGTGACATTAGACTGGGCATAGTTTAGTTCTTTGGCTGCTTGTGAGATTTTGCCCGAGCGTCCAACGGCCAGCATAATATCAATATCAGATAGTTCCATGACAGCCTCCCGAACAGAAATTTTTAAGCGGAAAAAGAACGATAGTTCTTCGTCATTTCTTTAAGTAAAGGTATCACTCTGAGTGATATCCTTATATATTCTAATCATTTTACGATATGTCTTATCCGTTCTACAATAACTTTAATTCAAACAGAGAAGAGGAAATGACATGTCTAAAATCAATTTAAATTTGTTTCAACCTGCAACGATCAACCAATGGAAGCTTCGCAACCGTATCGTCATGGCTCCGCTCACTAGAGGTTTTGCATCAGATGCGGACGGAACGGTAACCGATGAAATCGCTGCTTATTACGAACAACGAGCTAGAGATGGCGTGGGTTTGATCATTACGGAAGGGATTAATCCGATGCTTTCAGGCAAAGGAACCTACGGGGTATCTGGATTATATACGGACGCACAGACCTCTTCTTGGAAAAAGGTAACGGAAGCTGTTCATCGACACGGCGGTACGATCATCGCACAATTATGGCATGTAGGTCGCCTTTCGCATTCCGACTTAATCGGAAGGAAACCCCAGGCCCCTTCAGCCATACAAGCGGAGGGGAAGGTGCATAAACTTCACAAGCCCTATGAATGCCCTCAAGCCATGACTCAAGGGGAGATCGAGAATGTTGTCTATCATTTTCAGATGGCTGCGCGCACTGCCGTTTTAGCGGGGTTTGACGGGATCGAGCTCCATGCAGCACACGGGTATCTGATTGACCAATTCATCAATGAGCGTACGAACAAACGAACAGATCAGTATGGTGGCGGTCTTCAGGAGAGACTTCGCTTTTTGAGAGAGATTATTGAGGCGGTGAAAAAAGAAATCAGCGTAGAACGCATAAGCATCCGGTTTTCCGAAAAAAAGGATGACGATCCTTCTTATTCATGGGCCTCTAGAGTCGAGACTCTCCACGCCTATCTGGCGCTGTTTCGTGAAACGGGCATCACCATTCTGCACCCTTCAACCGAAAGTTATGCAAGTGTCTGGTTAGATGGACTTAACTTCCATCAGGCCATTCGGACACAATGGGAGCACATGATTATCGGAGTAGGGAATCTCAGTCTGGAGAGGGCGGAAGAGGCAATCAATGACGGTGTAATTGATCTGGCTGCTTTTGGTCGACCCTTCATTGCCAATCCGGATTTGGTACAAAGATGGACAACAGGACTTCCGCTAACTACGTATGATGCCACAAGGCATTTATCCGTTTTGAAGTGAATTTGATCCTTGCTGCATATTTTTCTTACCCCATAACACCATCGATTCAATTAAAGGAACCAGTTCTTTGCCAGATAGTGTGAGTGAATATTCGACTCTTGGCGGAATTTCGTTATATTGCTCCCGATGCACGATTCCGTATTGAATCAAATCTTTCAAACAATTGGTTAACATTGTTGGTGTGATGCCCGGCAGTCTTCTTTTTAATTCGTTATATCGAATAGCGTCATCTTCACTTAGAATCGCCAGAATTGGCAGATTCCACTTGCCACCAATCACTTGAAATGCATAAGTAGCCGGACAGAGTTGCTCAAAATTAAAATCATATTTCACACAAAAACCTCCAAGCCAAAGTTGTTGTTCCGGTCCATTAGTATACTTTTTGATACTTAGTCAGAAAAAGAATCGTACTTGTTCTGTAGATTGTAGATATTATAATCATACTAACACAAAGTCAATTCAATAGATAAGATCAAAAAGGATGGGATAATGATGAGTAATGAATCCATGATGTGTGATTTGGAAACGGGTGTATGTGGTGTAAGTGATGAAGAAGAAATGCAAGTGATTAATCTAAAGCAGGAAGAGAAAAAAATAACACTTTATTATGCTACAGACCCCATTTGCTCACACTGCTGGGCACTGGAACCTGTGTTGAATCGTTTTATAGAAGAGTACGGTCATTATTTTAATGTGGAGACCAAAATGGGTGGTTTGTTAGCGAGCTGGGAAGGGTTCTCTGATGGGGCAAATGGCATTTCGAAACCTGCAGATGTGGCAGGGCATTGGAGAGAAGTAGGTGAGCACTCACGGATGCCGATTGACGGTTCCGTTTGGCTTGAGAACCCAATCCAGTCATCCTATCCGCCTTCTCGTGTGTTTAAAGTCATAGAGCGCATGTATCCTGGGAAAGAACAAGCCTTTCTAAGAGTTGCACGTGAAACCGTATTTGCGATGAATCGAAATATTGGAGAAGATGATGTGCTGATTGAGCTTGTGAATGGGCTAGGGCTGAATGGAAAAGAAATCGTGGCCAGTGCTGCTCAGCAATCTGCACAAGACTTGTTGGAAGAAGACTTTGAGATGACTGCCCGGCTAGGCGTAAGAGGTTTCCCATCCATTATTATTGTCAACAAGGAGCAGCAAGGCATTAAAGTGGTTGGGGCTCGCCCTCTGGAAACCTACGTTCAAGCGCTACAGCAGATTCTGGGTGAAGTGCCGAAGCCGAAGAAGATTGCTACATTGTCTAACAAAATCAAAGAAGGACATCTTCTGTTCTCTAGAGAAATTGAAGTACTGTATGACGTAGAGAAGGATCGTGTGGAGTCATTTGTACAATCTGAATTAGAAGAGGGCACCTACCAAGTAAGGCATATCTTAAATGAAATGGCTGTTCAGCGGGTGTAACTGACTCAGGAAAAAGATAGAAATAGAATTAGTACATTTATCCATGTGTTATTGCAAATTTCTCGAGGTCTGTATTCAAAAAAAGTCACATTAATACATGTGGATATGAGTTGGTCAATATATGAAGTGTATCTCTGATCTGAATCCACATCGTAAAATAAATGTATTTTATTAGTTCACTTGGTCTGGTCTGATATTGAAGTAAAAGCAGCTACCTTGGATGGTAGCTGCTTTTTTCAGGTTATCTGTTTTTAAATAAATAGACCGCTTTAAAACAGGTTCTTGAAATATACCAGATGATCCGTCCATTCCTCATGTTCATAGATAAAACCTTTGCGAATACATTCAAACTCCAGACCGACACTTTCAGCCAGCTTGATGGAGGGCAGGTTATCCAGGTTGATATGTGCTTCCAAACGGTGGAATTTTAAAGACTCGGCTGCAATACGGAGGACCTGACGTACTGCTTCTTTGCCGTATCCTTTTTTCCAGTGCTGATTGTGAATCGTGTACCCAAAGCTCGCCCACTGAAAAGGTTCTCTCGCCAAGGTGGCAATATCGATCATGCCGAGGTGCGTGCCATCTTCTTTGCGGAAAACCCCAAAGACATATACTTTATCGTTAAACGCCAGTTCCTGATGTCTTGCTACCAGACGCTCGAACCATTCTAATGTACATTCGCTCATATCCATTTTTCCAGGATCGTGTCGATGCTGGGAGGGAGAACGGCTCTCGAATTCGTGAAGCCAGTTCTCGTAATCTTTATCTTGTAGTGGGCGGATCACCAGTCTTTCGGTTTCTGACATATAATCGAATTTATTTTTAATATTACTCAATAGAACATCTCCTTACGCTATGTATCGTTATTAATCGTTATGAATTGCATGTCTCTCTGTCGGAGGACAGAAGTAACTCTAGTGTAACACAGATCATTTCTAATATTGGTTGGATAATCTCTCAAGGGTTCAAACTCAATCAATGAGCAATCAGCTAATATCATTAACACGGCATATCACGGCTAAGCTAGATAATGCAATAGCCCTAAAGGGTGATTGTGCCTATTTTCACGAAGTTGTCAGAAAGAGTTGAGCCTTTCTTGAACGTTTAACAACGAAGACGTATCAGCGATTGAATTGCTTAAAATTAAGGATATAATAATTTTGATTAATAGGTTTAAACCAATGATTAAGACGCTGTGTGATCAGAGAAGAAGAGACATCCAACCTTGGATAGCGTTCAAGTGTTATAGGATTAAATGCACGGGACATGTGGCAACCTATCCTTGTATTTTGGTTTGTGATTTTTTTCTCATAATGAATCGAATGGAATTTGAGAGGAGGCAATACAAAATGGCAGTCGATACGGTGTTATGGAGCAGACTCGTAACGGGTCTGACACTTGGATTTCACGTTATTTTTGCAACACTTGGTGTGGGTATACCTTTGATGATTGCGATTGCTGAATTTATCGGTATTCGGAAGAAAGACCCCCACTACATACTTATGGCGAAAAGATGGTCACGAGGTTTTGTCATTTCGGTGGCTGTGGGGGTGGTGACAGGTACAGCGATATCGCTACAGCTGGCCCTGGTGTGGCCGAATTTTATGAAGCTGGCTGGTAATGTCATTGCATTGCCGCTATTTATGGAAGTGTTCGCCTTCTTTTTCGAAGCGATCTTCCTGGGCATTTACCTCTATACATGGGATCGATTCAAAAACCCGTATATTCACTGGCTACTTACAATTCCGGTTGTTGCCGGGGCAGGGATGTCTGCCGTTTTCATCACAACCGTGAACGGATTCATGAACCAACCGGAAGGATTTGTGATGCAGGCAGGTCAATTTACAGCGGTTAATCCCGTGCAAGCCATGCTGAATACAGCAACGTTCTCTAAAGTGTTCCATGTCTTAAGCTCGGCTTATCTGACAGGAGCGGCTTTGCTCGCCGGGATCGCGGCTCTTGCGATGTTGAAGAGAGGGGTATCTGCTTACCACAAGAAAGGCCTAAACCTGATGATGGCCGTAGTTCTGGTATTCAGTTTGCTGAACACACTTGCTGGAGATGTATCTGCAAAGTTTTTGGCTGAACACCAACCGGAGAAATTGGCAGCAGCAGAATGGCATTTTGAGACAGAGAGCGGCGCGGATTTGATCCTACTCGGCTGGCTGAATGCAGAACATGAGATTATAGGTGCGTTACATCTGCCCAAATTGCTCAGCTTTCTGGCCTTTGGAGACTTCAATGCAGAAGTCACCGGGCTGAACGAATTTCCACCCGATGAACAACCGCCACTGCTAGTGCATTATCTATTCGATTTGATGGCCGGCATCGGATTTGCTCTACTGGCCATCTCCAGCCTATATTTTCTGTTTGTGTTATGGAAGAAGCGTAATCCGCTGAACAAATGGCTGCTTGGCCTAGTTGCACTCAGCGCACCGCTTGCTTTCCTCGCTGTAGAGATGGGCTGGTTCTATGCCGAAATCGGGCGGCAGCCATGGATTATTCGTGGGTACATGCGTGTCGAAGAAGCCGCCACATCTTCTCCGAGTGTGCGAATTTTATTTTTTGTTTTCTTGCTTTTGTATATCGTGCTTGGTGTAATCTGCGTTCTCGTGTTGAAACGTTTGTTCAATAACAATCCTGCTGAGCTAGAAATGGAAAAATGGTTGCAAGCGAAACAAGATAAGACTGCGGCGAATACTGAGAATGGAGGACATGCCTAATGAGTTATGAGTTGATCGGTATTTCGGTGCTCTGGCTGTTCCTGTACGGATATTTGATTGTTGCATCAATCGATTTCGGAGCTGGATTTTTTGCCTTTTATGCACGTCTAACGAAACAGGATCATCTAATCAATCGATTAATCTCTCGCTATCTATCGCCCGTATGGGAGATTACGAATGTATTTTTTGTCTTTTTCTATATTGGTATCGTTGGATTTTTCCCGGATACGGCCTCTTATTATGGCGCAGCCTTGATCGTTCCCGGAAGTATCGCCGTTATACTTTTAGCAATCCGTGGCTCGTTCTATGCTTTTGAGAATTACGGTTCCAAAAACAACATCGTGTACCTGTTTTTATATGGGGCAACGGGTTTGCTGATTCCGGCATCTCTGTCCGTAGCACTGACCTTGTCGGAAGGTGGTTTCATTCTGAAGCAGGGAGAGACGGTTTCACTGGATTACTGGGCGTTATTCACCAATCCGTTATCCTGGAGCATCGTTGGACTAGCGATTGTCTCTGTATTGTTTATCAGTGGAACTTTTCTGACCTTCTACGCCTCACGGGCAGAAGATCAAGGTGCCTTGAAGCTCATGCGGAATTATTCCTTATTTTGGAGCACACCTACGATTATTTTAGCGCTGACTGCATTTATATATTTGGGTCAGCACAATGAACGTCATTTTCAAAATATGATGGATCTCTGGTGGCTGCTCGCCTTATCCGTCGCTTTCTTCATGGTTGCCATGTGGCTGCTGTATAACGAACGCCGCTACGGACTTGCTTTTATTTGCATCATGCTACAGTTTTTCTGTGCGTTCTTTGCCTATGGCATCGGTCAGTATCCATACATCCTTGATCCGTACATCACGATTCAGAGCAGTGCTACCTCGCCAGCTATGGGTTTCGCATTGGTTGTCGTCTTTATCGGAGGATTGTGTCTGCTCATTCCATCTCTGATTCTGGTGTTCAAACTGTTTCTGTTTGATGCGGATTATGTCAAAGGAAACAAATAAAAAGGAGGGTCGCCCTGTGAAAAGGCAAAGGAAAGAGCGAACCAAACAGCAAGGAAAACAGTCGGGTCGGCAAAAATCGATTCTGATTCAACAGCAGATGTCTTTACTTCGAAAAAGTAGACTTCTCCTTATGGCCTTTTCACTGGCCCTTGGTGCAGCGATCATAAGCCAGGCTGTATTCATGGCAGAATCTGTACAGCGTATTTTTGTAGAAAAGGCGTGCTTATCATCGATCATGCCACTTCTCGGATTATTACTCACCGTTATGGCTCTACGTACGCTGTTAACATACGGCAACGGAAAAGTTGGTTTGCATATGGCTGCACGTGCCAAAACCAATATGCGTGCCAAGGTGTTACAAAATCTGACTCACGCTTCCATGTTCTCTGCATTGCAGGGACAGACAGGAGGCAAGGTCAGCGTTGCCCTGGACGCCGTCGATGAGGCGGACAGCTATTTCAGTCAGTACATGCCACGTATGATGGAAGCTTCGA
Organism: Paenibacillus polysaccharolyticus; assembly: GCF_900102085.1. Lineage (GTDB taxonomy): Bacteria > Bacillota > Bacilli > Paenibacillales > Paenibacillaceae > Paenibacillus > Paenibacillus polysaccharolyticus. Next base: position 222,690 of record NZ_FMVM01000002.1, read on the forward strand.
TTATTCCGATTGTGATTCTGGTTGTTGCCTTCACACTACATGCCAACACAGGCTGGATTCTGTTGTGTACAGCACCGTTTATTCCATTGTTCATGATTCTTGTTGGTTTGCAGACCAAGAATAAATCTGAAGAAAAGTATGCACAGCTGGCGGAGTTTTCCGGTACGTTCCTCGATTCGCTTCAAGGTCTGGTGACATTGAAAATATTCGGACGGGTGAATCGTCAGCAACAGGAGATCGAACGCAGCAGTCTGGGTTATCGGGATAGCACGATGAGCATTTTGAAGATTGCTTTTACGAATACGTTTATGCTTGAAGCGATTGTCATGTTAAGTATTGGTATCGTTGCGTTAGAGCTTGCTATTCAGCTACTCGTGTATAAATCAATGACCTTTCATAGCGCTTTTCTATTATTGTTGCTCGTTCCGGAGTTCTACAGTTTGTTAAAAAATACAGGTACCGCCTTTCACAGCGGTCGAACAAGCATGGGCGCTATTCGTAAGGTGGAGCAACTAATTGCGGAAAACGAACAACGAAAAGAGAATTCACAGCCTAAGGAAGTTGAGAAAAAGTCGTCACATCAGCAATTATTGACCGGACCTGCGTCAACGAAGTCTGATATGCCTTCATTCATTGAATTAAAAAATGTCCGGTTTCACTATGTCACAGGTTCGTTTGCACTTGAAACGGGACATGTATCTATAAAACCAGGAGAAAAACTCGCCATTGTTGGTCCAAGTGGCTCAGGTAAAACAACCTTATTAAGCCTGATCTCAGGTTTGTTACATCCAACCTCGGGAGAAGTTTGTATTAACGGAAGACCGCTTGTACAAATAAACGAGGCCGACTGGTTTAAACAGATCAGTTATATTACACAGCATCCCTATATTTTTGCAGGCACATTAGCTGAAAATATAGCTATAGCTTCAGGAAGTGATGAACCCCGTGCGGAGATAGAAAAAGCGGCTGAACAAGCTGGACTCATTTCACTAATTGCTCAACTGGATAAAGGATTGGATACCCCTGTTGGGGAAGGAGGACGTGGACTTTCTGGGGGAGAAAAACAAAGATTAGCTCTCGCTCGCGCTTTTCTGAAAAAGCCTGTCCTCATACTGTTTGATGAACCAACAGTTGGACTCGACCTTCGCACCGAACAGATTCTGCAGCGTTCTATCGCAGCATTGTCACAACAGGCCACCATCATTACGGTAGCGCACCGATTATATACGATTCAGCAAGCGGACCAGATTTGGTTCATGTCGGATGGTGAACTTGCAGATTCGGGAACACATCAGGAGCTACTAGAACGAGTGCCTGGATATGCCGAAATGGTGCAAATTCAGAGAACAGGAGGGATCGCATGAAAGAGTTAGCTGTTCTGTCCAAGGCGATGATGCAGGAGCGCAAAGATATTTTGCTCTCTATATTATGCGGATTCATTGCAGGTACAGCAGGTGTAGCCCTTTTCTCCGCAAGTGGATACCTTATCTCGCAAACGGTATTTGCACCGCCACTGTACACTTTGATTGTTCTAACGTCGATGGTCAAGCTACTTGGATTCGTACGAGCGGCTAGCCGTTATGGGGAGAGACTTGCTTCTCACCGGGCAACCTTTTCTATCCTCAGCCGTTTACGAACCTCATTTTTTGCCAAGCTTATACCGGTTACGCCTGGAATTTTGAACAAAAACCGAAGCGGGGATCTGCTGGCACGAATCGTAGGAGATGTAGAGAGTTTACAACATTATTTTCTGCGTGTTGCTTATCCGCCTATTATGGTGGTGATGGTATTCTTGAGCACCGTCCTGTTTACAGCGATTTTTTCATTCTGGATTGCGTGTTTACTCATCGTTGGCATGTTGATTACAGCTTTTGTTGTTCCAAACCTGGTGCTGATCGGTCAACGGAAAATCAACGAACATGTACGTCAGCAACGGGCAAAGCTATCTACGGAGGTAACTGAAGTATTGTATGGTTTTCGTGATTTGAAAGTATATGGACAATTGGCAGGGCGTGAACAGCAACTTCAGCAGGATTCGGCTGAACTCGCAACGCAGCAACAAAGAGCTGCTACACAATTGGTGCTGGGACAATCCATGCATATTTTTGTCACCTATCTGGTCACATGGGGTGTGCTGGTAATCAGTGCTTTTCTCATTGCAGACGGAGTCTTTGCCGGAGTTTATCTTGCGATGTTGATTCTGGCAACACAAACGATGTTTGAAGAATCCGCAGCAATGGCCGTGTTACCAGCGTATAAGTTGGACAGTGAACATGCTGCGAAACGTTTGGCTGAGACGGTGCTTGAACCGCAGACCAATGGACATATTAGTCAGGCTCATTCATCTAAAACCCATTTATCTCTGCAAGTCGATGCAGAAGCGGAAGCGGCAACCATCGAACTGTCTCATGTTTCTTTTCAATATGAAGGGGAGTGGCGATCTGCGCTAGATGACGTCTCACTCTACCTTGCAGCTAGCTCCAAAACGGCGATTGTCGGGCCAAGCGGCTCTGGAAAATCTACGATTTTGGATTTACTTCTCAAGCTACGGACACCTGCTGCTGGCAATATAAAATTCAATGACATCTCAGTAAATGAGTTGAATGAAACAAGCATATGGCAAAATACACATGTTGTGTTGCAACAGAGCCACTTTTTCCGGGGAACGATTCGGGATAATCTGCTACTCAGTGGTGAGACTCACTCCGATGAATATGTGCAAGATATACTCCATCAAGTTCAACTTTCTAATGCATCCTTGGACGACACCGTATACGAAAAAGGAGAAAATCTGTCCGACGGCGAGAAGCAGCGGCTGGCTCTGGCCCGTGCCATGTTGCGCAAAGGAAGATTATGGTTGCTGGACGAACCAACCTCTTCACTGGACTACGTTACGGAAGCACGTGTGCTACAGAACTTGCTGAGACAGGCGGCAGAAGACACGCTGCTACTCGTCTGTCACCGTCTGACAGGGCTTGAACGGATGGATCAGATTGTGGTCATGGATCAAGGCCGGATTGTCGAAACAGGCTCGTTCGAGGAGTTGATGGAGCGTAAGGGTTATTTTTACGAGATGAAGAAGATTGAACTGCAAATGATTGGAGAGCAAGGTCCCTAACTCTATGAAGCAAAGCCGCGTATAAGCGGCTTTTTTGCATTAGATTCGAAACCACCAAACGGCTAAATGGTTACTTTGCTCCAAACTATTGTAAATACAACGATCCATTACGAAGGTTTGTTTGAAAGCAATATTCACGTCATACATATATACTAAAGGTAACTAGTCCAATCATGTGAGGAGGTTCGGTTGAAGTGAGGAAAATAATGCAGTTCCCGCTCGTATGGATGTTTACAGGTGTTATTCTTCTGGGCCTGTCCGGTTTCATGACCCAAAAGCTGTTCAATGATTCGCAAGGGGTTCTGTCGATTATGCTGACACTTGCAGGAGGTATCGTCTCCATTGCGATCTACTGGTTTGTAATGAAATTCATGGCAGGGCGCAACGTACAGGAATTACAACTTCGACATACAGGAATCGAGTTGATATTAGGCTCGGGAGTTGGTCTTATCTTGATTGGGGTTTCTGTCGGGATCATCACGTTGCTTGGTGGATACAGCTTTACATGGTCAGCGACGAACGCGGTTGGTTCTATTTTGGCTTTGGCGATTGGTGCGGCCATTGTGGAGGAGTTGATCTTTCGCGGCTTGTTCCTGCAAGCAATTGAAAAGCGACTGGGAAGCTGGTTCGCTTTGGCTATAACTTCGCTTTTTTTCGGTTTGGCTCATCTGCCAAATCCCGGAGCAACACTTTGGAGTTCAGTTGCTATTGTCATTGAGGCAGGCATTTTGCTCGGAGCCGGATTTCTGTGGCGGCGTAATCTGTGGTTTGTCATGGGTCTTCATTTTGCATGGAATGCACTGGAGGGAATGTTGGGAATACCGGTGTCGGGCATAGCAACACAAGGCTTTTTTGATGTACAGCTAACCGGATCACCATGGTTGACAGGTGGAAGCTTCGGACTGGAGGCATCCATTGTACCGATCATCGTCAGTTTGCTGATCGCCATCCCTATGCTGATTAGCGCGTATCACAAAGGAAATATGAAGTCCAAAAGATAGGCGAGCAAACCGCACTTTTTTTTCGGAATGTTAACAAAAAAAACTTACGTGAACGTGAAGGGCAAACCGCGAAATGGTTTGTCTTTCCTTTTTATGTTTTCACAGAATGCCTGTCACATCTGACAGCCGAGCAGATCACCCCGATTTTCGGACAGGCGCTGAGAGACACGGAGACGGAGATCCAAAGGCTACAGGACACCAAAATGTTTATTGAAAAACTGCTGGATGAAAAAGAGCAGATTCCTAAGCAAGTTTCTCAGGCAACAGAGGGTTCAATTAAAATATGAAGAAATAACTCTTAATAGTGATGTGCGCATCGCCTTTTTGGAGTTTTATTTTGTTTCATCTGTATTCTTCGATACGCGTATTTTATTTTACTACCTAAAATTATACAAAAAGACCTGGTACTTCTGGTATAATAGTAATTTCTATAAAGGTATCTTTATTATCCGTTCTACAAGTAATCCATTATGAAAGGAATGAAGGCCGGGAGTGAGTAGGTGGGAAATTATTTCTTATGTTGCTATATTTGTTTACACGCTTGTGATGTTGTGGAATGACCAATCGATTTTACTAGTGTTAGGTACAGTGCTGGTTGCTGGACTCATTATGTTTAGCATTTTTGTTTTATATCCTATGGTCTGGGAAACGCGTATGGATCGGTTAGAGGTTTTTTTACGAAGAAGACAACATGCACCTTATATTTATATTAATTATGCGACAGCCAACAGGTTGGATGAAGAAGTTGAGCTCACGATGGAAAAGCTGATGAGCAATACATCGGCCAGCAAGTCGACGAAGGCCAACTATCAGGCAGCATACGGTGCTTACCGGAAGGATCTGTTTACCGTGAGAAAAGCGGTACGTGAGATGCGTAAATCGGTTTATCGTACATACTATGAAACGTTTGTCCTGATTGAAGAAGGAGAGACTGAACGAGCCAGAGAGCATTTAGGCTCCATCAAAAGAGAGTGGATGCGATTTGCACTTCTAGCCGAAATTGAACGTAAGCTGAATCATTACAAGGAAGCCGAAGAGTTGGCTGCGCAAGCCGTACAAGCTAGTAAAGGAGTTAATCGATACGCGATGACGAAAGAATATGAAAGATATTACTCTAAGGAACAGCAGGCGCAATGATAGAGTGAAAATCAACCAGAGAGAACGACTGAAGCACAACGGGGACGATGCCTAGCATCGTCTTTTTTTGTTTTTGCTCAGCCGTAGTTATTTATTGATAATTTAGGACTTTACCCTAACGTATACGTTATTGTTTATAATGTTTTCAGGAAGGGGAGGTAAGCATGATCCTGATCGGAGAATTAGCGAAAAAAACAAATATTAGTAAAAGAACACTTCATTATTATGAACAGATCGAACTGTTACAGCCGACACTTATTACGGAGAATGGGTATCGATACTATGATGAAAGTGCCATTCTTCGCCTGCAAAAAATTCTTCTGTTGAAGTCCATCGGCTATACATTAGAACAGATTAAAGAACTGTTTCAGAACCAAGAAAATAAGGGAGAACATGAAAACTGGGTAGCCTCTTTAAACGAACAAATAGAGCTGATTGAACAGAAAAAAGAAGAGTTAAGCCGGAAGCAATATTATCTCAGGTCAACCCTTCATACGTTGAAATTCGGAGGAATGAGCGATCTCGAAAGTTTATTGCAAATTATTTCCCAAATGGAGGATCGGCCGCTCTCCGAAGGAATAATTCGTGCCGAATTCAGCGATGATTTACAGTTAACATCCAGGGAAATGGATATACTGAATCATCTGCCTATTCTCGGGAGTAATGATCCGCGGATGGGGGAACTTTTAACTATTTTCCAACGTGTACGATCCGTAATGTCCTCATCTCCCGATTCCGAAGAGGTCCAAGTCATTGCGAGACAATTGTATGAAACAGCATTGGAGCTATTTGATCATAATGAAAAATTACTCGATAAGTATTGGGAACTTATCAATCCAACAGATGCGTCTGAGCCTGTAGTCATGGGCATGGATAAAGAATTCTTGTCCTATGTTGACGAGATGATCCGCATTTTTCTAAAACAAAGAGAGGACAATGCTCATGATGGAGAGTAAACAAAAGAGGATTGGAATTAAAAAGTTTTGGCTTCTGTTTTTGCTCTCAGGTCTAATCATGTTATTTACAGTTTGTGGAATGACAGCAGAAGATACTGTGAATGAACTGCATCATGAGGAGTCCAAACAAAACACAGCGCATGACTCGGATGGAATCGTCGTTGAGGTGCTTGTTGAGAGTGATGTTAATTCAGCATCTGATCTGGAAGTAGAGATCAATGCTCGAAAAAATCCGGAGAGTGTATATTGGGATACGATTGAAGTTCCATATCAAGAGAGATTTGTTATTCCAAAAGATACGTTCATCCCTCTGATCTCCACTCATGTTAGGGCAAAAGCAGATGACAGTGCAAGCTGGATAAGCTGTTCCATTAAGTATGATGGAGAGTTAGTTGCATCTCACAAGTCCCGAGGGAGCGATGCGAAGGCTGTCTGTGAGAAGAAGTTCCAGCTGGGGCCAGGATAACTTCACTCGGAGGTGGAGGTCCTGTTCTATGTTCTACTATTTTGTTCCAGCAAGTGGTTAAAATCATAACAGAGAGTGAGGCACATCATGACGTTAACAGCAATACTATCTACCCTTGTACTGCTGGCACTAATAGATTCAACGAGTTTGGGCACTCTCTTGATTCCTGTCTGGTTACTGATGACACCCGGGCGTGTTCGAGTAGATCGGTTTTTGATCTATTTATTCACAGTGTCCGGTTGTTACTTTGCAATTGGCCTGATTATTATGTTTGGAACGGATGCATTTCTAAACAACTACGCACCTCTAATGGTATCTAAACCATTCCTGTTAGGACAATTGGCGATAGGCATATTGTTAATGATCATAAGCCAACTCATGGATACCAAGAAATCCCGTGCTCGTGCTGCGGAACGTGCAGCGAGTGGGGGCGGTTATATTTTCAAATGGAGGACTCGCTTTACAGGGGAGGCGGTTTCCAGCAAAATTTCTATTACTATACTTATTGGACTTGCACTGACCGCGGTCATCCTGGAACTGGGAACAATGCTGCCCTATCTCGCAGCCATTGGCATATTAGTGACTGAAGGACCTGCTTGGCCTATGTCGGGTATCCTGTTACTGGGATATTGTTTCGTTATGATATTACCTGCGCTCATTTTGTTGGCAGGACGATTGCTCGCTTACCCTTTTTTAAAACAACCTTTACAAAAAATAGATAATTGGCTGATGAAAAATGCTCAGCGTGCTGCAGCCTGGATTATAGGGATTGTTGGCTTTCTCTTATCGGTTAACGCTATTTATGATCTAGGTTGGGTTCAGTAATCTGTATGGTATGAGCCGTGTTGACAGCATCCGTATCTTCATACTTTCGGCACATGGATGTGCTATTCGCACAGGCAAGTCGTCCACCCAACGCGTAGACTGAAGTAGATCAAGTCGAGTGAGGTGAATACCATGGCTAAGACCAATGAAATACACGTCAAGGCAAAACGATTCAAGGATCGTCCGGTCTGCGTGACTCTTCATAATGGTGAGACGTACATCGGGTACATCTCTGGCGTGAGTAACGAAGGCGTAGAGCTTACCGGAGGCGGAAAATTAACACAAACTCCAACGTCCCCAGCAAGGAAAACAGTTGCTGCGCGGAGTAATTCGCCTAAAATGAAACCCCGGGCTACCGGAGCGAATAAAAACGCATCCTCCCCGAGACGAAAAAAAGTCAATCATTCCCGCAAGTCATCCGCATCATCTCGAATAACTGCCCGTAGGACGTCACGTCAAGCGCAAGTATCATCCTTCATGCCTATGATGGGCTCCTTGTTGGGCGGCCTCGGCGGAGCAGGATCATTTGGAGGTATGCTTGGAGGCGGTATGCGTTTGTTCGGCATGATTCAGCGTTTTGTGCCTGTCGTGAAAATGGGCTACGGCATGATTAAACAAATCCAGCCGTTTATGGGTGCCGTGCAAGGTTTGATGTCACCCGCAAGCCAAGCTCAAGAAAATGAAGATGAGGCTGAAGCGGAAATCCAACGGGGGTAACAAGAGTAAAAAAAGTAACAAAATACAGTATCAAGAACATGTTGATGTTTGAGCAGGAGAGAAGATAAGTAAGCGCTCCTAAGTCGCTATTATAGCGGCTTTTTTTTATCGTTTAAGTTTTTTTCTGAATATGATAAAGATTCAATAAGGGAGAGTAGATTCAGTGAATTCAGACTTTTCGGGTAGATGGAGTATTATTAAGTGTTATAGAAAAATCATTCCAAATTATGTGTTATGATATTTTAAGGTGAAATACAATACGTAATCATTTCTATGATCAAGAGGTGGAAACAGCAATGAAAAATAGAAACATAACAGGTATCGTAGTAGCTATAATATATTGCATTGTTTTATTTATTTTCTTGACTGATTCCCCGTCAGGTGAAGCTCCCAATAATCCCCGTTGGATATACTTATTGTTACCGCTTGGAGCGATTGCAATAACGTCTCTGTTTGATTATGTAATCAAGTTCGATTTCTTTAGGGTGAAAAAATGATTCTCGAAGGCCTGTTGGATTAAATTCAAAAGTAGAATATAAGATAACATGTAAGATAGATTTCTTTAACTCGTGGCAAGCTGCTCTCCGTACTTCATGCCAAGGAGAATTTTTTCAGGCAAAAGCGCTAACGATCATCAGAAAGCTTATTTGAGTAGATATTGAGCTTTGAACATTCTAACGATCCCGAGAGAGCTTATTTTGTTGAAAAGACGTGATTTTGCCTTAAAAACACTTAAATTGTCCGAAATAGCGTCTCCTGTGATCGTTAGAATAAAAAATGACCTCAAAGGAGCCAAATAAGCTCCGCTGAGAGCGTTAGAATTTAGCCTAGACACCCAAGCCACATATCGAAGCTACATAATGTGTTTGTCTTAAACCCACTGAAGTGCTTCTTTTATCGCCTCTTTGTCCCCGCTGTGTCACTCTACTACGTACTCCGGCACGCCTGCGGTGAACCTTCCTGGCTTGGAACAGAATCAATCAAAATTAGATTCGTTAAAGGCTAATGCCAAGGTTAAAGCCCAGAAGCAGGTATGCTCTGGGCTTTTGGATTTAGCGCGATTTGCGGGATTAAGCTTGTTTTGTTTTCAAACGGATCACGTTCCATGAAGCTTTGTTCAATACAGCTTGTACTTTACCTTGATCGACGGTTGTATGTCCGCCGTTGTGAGGCAACACGTTACGTGGATTTTCTTTGGTATTGCTTGCTTTCAGGTCGTTGCTTTCCAGGACAATGTGCTCCACAAATGTCGTTTCTCCGAAGGAGCGAAGGTCAACATTCAGTTCCATTGACTCGTCAAGATGTCTGTTCACAGCAAAGATGGTAATGGTGCCATTTTCTTCATCATGCACACTGATCGATTCCAGATAAGGTACATCCGTGAAGTCTTTGGAATCATATTTCGGTGAAGATGTGATGGAACGCAACACGGTTCCACGTCCGAAGTTGGAAGCGTGCAGGAACGGGAAATACGTCGTTTGTAACCAGATTGCGCCGTTATTTTCCGTCATGATTGGTGCGATCGTGTTAATCAACTGCGCAAGGCAAGCCATTTTTACACGGTCAGCATGTTTGAGAATGGTGATCAGGTAACAACCTACAGCCAGCGCATCTTCATGCGTGTACACATCTTCGAACTCTGGGGGAGCAATCTGCCAGCGTTCTTCCATACGACTTGTACCAATCGATTTCCACACATTCCATTCATCCAGGGAGAGCATCAATTTCTTTTTGCTCCGTTTTTTGGCTTGTACAAAATCACAGATCGAAGCCACACTATCAATAAATTGATCCAGATCCAGCGAGGTCGCCAGGAAGTCATATGTGTTGTCTTTGTTGTTATTGTAATACTGATGCAGAGACAAGTAGTCTACATTTTCATAGGTAAGATCGAGCACGGTTGCTTCCCAATCTGCAAATGTCTTCATGTCACGGCTGGAGCTACCACATGCAACGAGTTCGATCTCTGGATCAACCCATTTCATCGCTTTAGCAGTTTCATTGGCAATACGGCCATATTCATATGCGGTCATCGCACCAATCTGCCAAGGACCGTCCATTTCATTCCCGAGGCACCATGTTTTGAATTTATGTGGATCTTTATATCCGTGAGAGATACGCAGGTCACTCCAGTATGTGCCGGAAGGGTGGTTGCAATATTCAACCAGATTTCGAGCTGCATCGATACCGCGGGTTCCCAAGTTAACAGCCATCATCACTTCCGTACCTGCCAGCTTGGCCCAATCAGCAAATTCGTTCGTGCCCACAGCATTGGTTTCAATCGTCCACCAAGCCAGCTCAAGTCTGCGTTTACGGTCAGCTACTGGACCCACGCCGTCTTCCCAGTTGTAACCGGATACGAAATTGCCGCCCGGATAACGAACGATGGGTACGTTAAGCGCTTTAATTGCTTCAATAGCATCCTGACGGAAGCCTTGTGCATCTGCGGTTGGATGACCTGGATCATAAATACCGCCATACACGGCACGTCCCAGATGTTCAATAAATGAACCGTAGACACGAGGGTCTACTTCAGCAATCTGAAAGTCTTTATCGATCAGCATTTTGGATTTAAGCATAGTGAAAACCTCCATAAGATTAATTTTATAGTGCACGTGATTGATTTTGTAATACATATCATCGTTTGTAATGTCATATGTTGTCGCTAATCACTAATCCATATTGAATTCGCCAAAAAGCAAAATCAATACATTGATTTATTATCTAATATGTATCATAATGCGGATATACAGGGCAAGTTCATTTTTCACAGTTCGCTAAATAACGAATTCTAAATCTATATATATAAACACAAGATTGAATTAACCCACAGAACAAAAGCTGGATCACAAATGAGATACCCGCTATATAAGCAGACTATACAAAAGGAAGTGGATTCTATGATGCTTGGAACAGATGCATCTTCGCTGCTTGTCTACGAGGCGTTAGCCAGTGAAGCCCGTTTAAATATAGTGCGCCTGTTGCTTCAAAACAGAGAAATGCATATTAACGCTCTCGCTCAAGAGCTTTATTTAAGCAAAGCGATTGTAAGCACCCATGTCAGCAAATTGCAGAAGGCAGGCATTGTAGGCAGCCGAATGAAACGGGAGAATGGCGGCACTTACAAATATTGTTTTATCGTACAGGAGTTCATGACCATTCAACTGTCGCCCCCCGAACCCGCTGACGCTTCTTATCATGAAGTATCCATCCCGGTTGGGCATTATACAGATTATGAAGCATGGCCTACATGCGGGCTGGCAACGACAACTCAGATGATCGGTCAGTACGACACACCTGCTTGTTTCATGGATCCCGATCGGGTTAACGCGGCAATTCTTTGGATGGCACGAGGTTTTCTCGAATATAAGATTCCCAATTATCTTCACAATGATCAGCATCTTCGCGAGATTGAACTTTCACTCGAACTTAGCTCGGAAGCGCCCAAGGTTAATGAAAACTGGCCTTCCGATATTCGTTTTACGCTTAACGGCAATGATCTCGGTACATGGACAAGTCCTGGCGATTTCGGAGACCGAAAGGGCAAGCATACTCCACTATGGTGGAAACTGGATGTGAATCAATACGGGGTGTTAAAAGTACTGCGCATCAACGAGGATGGTACGTTTATAGATGGTCAACAAATTTCGGATGTCACGATCTCGGATCTGAATCTACGAGCAGCTACCTATTGGACATTTGGGTTAAAACCCGAAGAGAGCGCAGCAGGTCGAGGTGGGCTGACCCTATTTGGAAAAGGGTTTGGCAACTATGATCAGGACATTCTGATTCGGTATTATTATGATAATGCTCTAGAAAACAACACTTCAGAAGAATAGAATGTGCAATTTGGTATCAACCTATATAAGAGCAGTGCATAATCCGACTTAAATGAAGTATATACCCATTCCAGCGTTATGGTATTGACAACGATTACATGGCTGGTATAGAATACAGCTAAATAAGGAGTGTCACTGATTCGATCAGGCACCACCACAGTCTGGATTTCACAAGTTTATTTCTTGTGTACCTGGCCATGGTGGTGCTTTTTGCATATATGGGGGTGAAAACATCATGAGGTTCAAGAAATCGTTAAACAACAATATCGCCCTGGCGGAGGATGCCGAAGGCTGTGAAGTCATTGTCATTGGAACAGGTGTAGGCTTCAAAAAAGTAAAGGGACAGCCGATCGAGCAAAGCCAGATTCAGAAAACGTTCCGGATCGGCTCGAATGATAAATATCAGCGAGTCGAGCAATTTCTTAGCGATATCCCTCTGCAAGTTATCGATATCACGGATCAGATTATAGAAGAAGGCAGGGAGATCATCGGGAAAAAGCTGAATGATTCTATCCTACTAACGCTTGCGGATCATATTCATTTTGCTCTGGATCGTTTCAGAAAAGGGGTGGACATGCAAAACCCGCTACACTGGGATATTCGCCATCTGTATCCTGCAGAATTCCGCGCTGGTGAGTTTGCGGTACGCAAGATCAATGAAGCTTTTCTGGTCGCATTGCCTGCGGGTGAGGCTAGCTCCATTGCTCTTCATTTTGTGAATTCACAATTTGATTCGGGTAGCATGAATCAGACGATCAAGATTACACAGATGATTAATGACATTCTTGGGATCATGACCGATCATTTTGGGAGAACGCTGAATCAGGAGTCTGCTGATTTCTCCAGGTTCATTACCCATCTGAGATACTTCATCGTTCGGCAAATGAACCGGGAAGTGCTCTCATTCAAGGATCAGCAGTTTTTATATGATGTATTGTCGGATCGATATCCAGATAGCTTCCAATGCGCACTCAAGATCAAGGAGACGATGGAACAGCAACGCGGATTTGTAATTACTCCCGATGAGATGGTATACCTTATGATCCACATCGAAAGAGTAACATCCCGTACCGACACGGGTTGACCTCAAAATAGCTCTTAGAAGATATTCCATTACCATGTTAATTGAATATGGAGTGTTACTGATTCGATCAGGCACCACCAAATGTTTCCGATTCCGCTTCAGTAGCGGGGCGGGTTTACATTTGGTTTTTTTTTCGCCAAAAAAGGAGGAAGCAGCATGAATCACCGGGAGTTGTCCAAAGAGATCATCCGATTAACAGGAGGGCAGGAAAATATTACGCAAGCCTGGCATTGTATCACTCGATTGCGCTTTAATGTACGTGATGAAAAGAAAGTGCAGCTTGAACAGATTCGCGCACTGGATGGTGTTCTTGGGGCACAGTTCCAAAACGATCAGTTCCAGGTTGTAATTGGCAACAAAGTTGCAGCCGTCTATGAAGAGCTGGAGGATCAGTTGAAACAAGCTGGTGCAACGGAGAGAGAAGCAGAACCGCCGCGTTCAAGAGGTCTTAATGCCGTACTGGACACGATCTCGGGTATTTTCACCCCCATTCTTCCAGCCATAGTAGGTACCGGGATGCTGAAGGGCATTCTCGCATTACTTGTTACACTTGGGGCCATTCAAGAGACTAGCGGTGAGTATCAGATTTTGGCGTCCATAGCCAATGCGGCCTTTTATTTCTTGCCATTCCTACTCGCTGTATCGTCTGCGCGGAAGTTTAAAGTGAATGAATATATCGCCTTGACTCTTGCAGGTACACTATTATATCCAACCATTTTGAATGCTTATCTTGAAAATCATCTGGAGCCGATTCGTTTTCTATCTCTGCCGGTATCGATCGTGAATTACACCCAGTCTGTCATTCCGATTATTCTCGGAGTGTGGCTTCTCAGTTATGTACATCGCTGGGTAGATCGTTTCATTCCTGGTCCGGTTAAAGTCATTTTCACCTCAATGATCGTGCTGGTGATTACCGTCCCGATTCTGTTAATAGCCATCGGGCCGCTTGGTAATTACATCGGCATCTATCTGGAGATCGGTACATCCTGGCTCTTTGCTCACTCGGGCCCATTAACAGGAATCTTGCTGGGCGGACTTATGCCAGTGATCGTTATGACGGGTATGCATTATGCATTTTTCCCGGGAACATTGCAGAATTTGAGCAAACTGGGTTACGACGTACTGTTACTGCCGCTTAACCTTGTAGCCAATATGAGTCAAGCTGGTGCCGTAATGGCGGTATTCCTCAAAACTAAAAACAAATCGATGAAATCGATTGCTTTATCCAGCGGTATATCTGCTTTTCTGGGCATCACAGAGCCTGCAATCTATGGAGTAACGTTGAAGCTGAAAAAACCGTTCTATGCTTCGATCATCGGTGGAGCAGCCGGCGGTGGATTTATTACAGCGGTAGGGTTAAAATGTTTCGGTTTTGCCGTTCCGGGCCTGCTGTCATTGCCTTTATACATTGGTCCAAACGGGGGGATGGAGAATTTCTGGTACGCGCTCATCGGTGTGGGTATCAGCTTCGTAGTTTCGTTTATAGTGACCTTATTGCTTAAGTGGGATGAACCGATTACGCAGCAACCTGCTGGAGCAAGTTCGTCAGCAATAGCTCCAACAACAGCATCGGAATCAGCGAAACGATCAGGAACAACAAATCGGTCTAATCAAGAACCTGCACCACCGCCTGTGACCGTTCATTCAATTGAGGAAAAGAAAGGTGAAATATTCAGTCCGCTTACCGGTGAACTGGTCTCACTCAAAGAACTGCCTGATCCTACGTTTGCAGAGGAAATGACGGGAAAAGGAATTGCAATTATTCCAAAAGAGGGCCGTGTAACCGCACCATTTGACGGAACGGTCACAATGATCGCGAAAAGCAAACATGCTATCATGCTGACTTCCTCCAGCGGAATCGACATTCTTATTCATGTTGGACTTAACACGGTGTCCCTGAAAGGCAAATTTTTTGAAGAGAAGGTTGTTATCGGACAGCGAGTGAACAAGGGGGATTTATTGCTGGAATTTGATATCGAGAGCATTCAAGCTACCGGTATTGATCTGACCACCCCGGTCATTGTAGCCAACACGCCAGATTACCTTGACGTAGTACCCGTTCAGGTGAAGGGGGTGGTTCCAATGAATGAATTACTGCTACTCACCGTTCGTTAAACTTATTACTAAACGAATGAAGGCTTTCTATTTTACCGAGTTATAAAATTCAACGTTATATTTACACAAGAAACGGAGAGGACAGAAATAACCTGGAAAAGCAACGCGGGCGCCTTTATCACCATATTTTCCAATTAAAATTAATTCAAAAAAATCTGGGGGTAACAGCGATTGGAAGGTTAGTCTGTCATTGAAGTGGCACGTGTAAATAAAAAAAAGGAGAGAAACCATCATGACACAAACAACAAAACACACATTCCCTAAAGGATTCCTATGGGGCGGAGCTACCGCAGCCAATCAGCTGGAGGGCGCATTTGACGCCGACGGCAAAGGACTTTCCACCTCTGACATGGCACCTTATGTGCCGCATGAGGAACGGAATGGCAAAGATTTCACGTTTGACGTAAACTCCGTTGAACTGGAACAATATTTGAGTGGTAACACCGATGTGTATTTCCCGAAACGGAATGGAGTGGATTTTTACCACCGTTACAAAGAAGATATCGCATTGTTTGCCGAGATGGGCTTTAAAGTTTTCCGTCTTTCCATCGCTTGGCCGCGAATTTTCCCGACAGGAGAAGAAAGCGTTCCGAACGAAGCAGGTCTTGCTTTCTATGATAAAGTGTTCGACGAACTGTTGAAATACGGCATTGAGCCACTAGTCACGATCTCTCACTATGAGATGCCGATTGAGTTAACCCGCAAATATAATGGCTGGGAAAGCCGCGAGATGATTGATCTGTATTTGAAATTTGCCAACACATTGTTCGACCGTTACAAAGATAAAGTGAAATACTGGATCACGTTCAATGAGATGAATATGATGTTGACCAGCTTGTATACAGGTGGCGGCATTTTGGAAGATAAAATCAAAGGCACACCGGAACAGGTAGCCTATCAAGCAACACATCATCAGTTTGTAGCTAGTGCGCTGGCTGTAAAAAGCGGCAAAGAAAAAATGCCTAATGCCCAAATCGGCTGTATGATCTGCCGTCTGGAAACATACGCTGCATCCAGCAAACCGGAAGATGTGCTGCAGACGATGAAGGAAGATCAGATGAACCTGTTCTATCCGGAAGTTCAGGCGCGTGGGGAGTACCCGTCCTACATGCAAAGATATTTTGAAGAGCAAGGCATTGAACTGGTGAAGGAACCTGAAGATGATGCGATTATCCGTGACAACACAGTGGACTTTATTGCATTCAGTTATTATATGACGTATATCGGAAAATACGACCCGAATGACAACAGCAACTCCGGTATGCTGGTAAGTCAAATCAAAAACCCGCATCTGAAAGCCACCGAATGGGGATGGCCAATCGATCCAATCGGTCTTCGCATCGCGCTGAACAGATTGTATGACCGCTATCGTATGCCGCTCTTTATTGTAGAGAACGGATTGGGTGCTACGGATATGCTGGAAGAAGACGGATCGGTGCATGACCCGTATCGCATCGATTACCTGCGCAGCCATATCGAGCAGATGAAAGAAGCCGTAGCTGACGGAGTGGAACTGATGGGCTTCACCAGCTGGGGACCAATTGATATTATCAGCTGCTCCACATCCGAGATGGGTAAACGTTATGGCTTTATCTATGTTGATCAAGACAACGCGGGTCATGGTTCGCTGGATAGAACACGCAAAGACTCATTCTATTGGTACAAACAAGTGATTGAGTCCAATGGTGAGATTCTTTAAACAAAAGTAACTAGCACTGATCATTCTTATCTCTAATTTTTTAACACAAATATAAGAAGGTTGCCTCATCAGGCAGTCTTCTTATATTTCATTTCACGCCCCTTAAGGCCTAACACAAAGATCATTAACCATTTTGAATTGACATATCGCAAAAGATCGATATAATGATGATTATGAATCCAATTGAAATTTTGAAAGCTGTCTCGAATGAGTCCAGATTTCAGATCTTACAATGGCTCAAAGAACCAAACGAGCATTTCAAACCCCATGAAGGAGTGGATATGAACGAAATAGGGGTATGTGTAAGTCAAATCACCGACAAACTCAACATGACACAGTCGACCGCCTCCCAGTATCTTACGATATTGCAGCGAGCAGGGCTGATCACAACCAAACGGATAGGCAAATTTACGTATTATCAGAGAGACGAGAACGCGATAAGTGAGTTTACTCGTTATATGATGAATGATATGTAAGTTACAGCTGAGTTCTTACCAAGAATTCAGTTTTTCTTTAGCCGATCATATCGACAATTCACAATATGTCATTTTGTGACTCATTATATCTACAAATTTAGATATAACAATTTATAAATTCATTAAGGAGTGGATTCCATTGAAGTCATCCCATTCGAAAGTTTACATTTTAGCAATCGTTAGTTTCTTGGTCGGGACTTCCGAGTATGCTCTATCAGGTATTTTAGATAAGGTGGCCGCCTCTTTTGATGTCTCACTGGCTGCAGCAGGTCAGTTAATTACCATTTTTTCTTTGATCTACGCTCTTTGTACACCCATTCTAATGGCACTCACCGCGAGTATGGACAGAAGAAAGTTAATGATGATCAGTATGGGCATATTTATTGTTTCTAATATCCTTGCCTTTGTCCTTCCAGGATATGGACTCTTTGCAGCTGCTCGGGTCATGATGGCGATTGGAGCAGGAATTGTGGTGGTCACTGCTTTGAACATTGCCGCTAAAATTGCACCGTCAGGTAAACAAGCAAGTGCGATTGCTACAGTGGTTATGGGTTTCACAGCGTCATTAATCATTGGTGTTCCCCTTGGGCGAATTGCAGCTGACACTCTAGGTTGGAAATCCATGTTTGGAGGAATTGCCATTTTAGGCATTTTGGCTATAATCATTCTTTCTTTCGTCATTCCGCGTATTGAGGGGGACGCGCCTGTGCCGCTCAAGCAGCAGCTAAGTCTATTGAAAAAACCAAAAGTCGCATTAGGATTAGCGATCACTTTCTTCTGGCTGGGAGGATACTCAATCGCTTATACGTATCTCTCACCCTATTTGCTTCAAGTATCAGCATTAAATAACCAATATCTCAGTGGAGCTTTGCTTGTATTTGGTATAGCAAGCATGATTGGTTCCAAGCTTGGTGGCTTCAGTGCGGATCGGTGGGGAGTTAATCGCACATTATTCGGTGGATTTGCACTGCATATTCTCATGCTGATCCTGCTGTCCGTTGTGACCCATACATTAGTGGGCGTAATGATCGTACTTTTGTTGTGGTCGTTTTCAGCCTGGTCTTCCGGTCCAACGCAGCAATATCATTTAACGACCATTGAACCGGAAGCTTCAGGAGTGATGCTAAGTCTTAATCAATCCATGATGCAGCTTGCTATGGCAGCCGGTGCAGGTATGGGAGGAATCGCGATTGAAACGTTCTCTCTCTCATCAATAACCTGGATTGGTGCTGGTGGAATTGCGATCGCAATAATAGCATTAATCATCCTTAATAAAGTGAATGTAGCTACAAAAGTGAATGTTAATCGTTGACTTCGATGAATTAATCGTAGATCACATTTTTACCTTCGTCACTTAACTTTTTCAGAGATGAAGTCATATGATCAATTTCTTCATCCGTGTGTCGTTCCCATGAACCTAATTCAGCGACGATCTTTAGTGGGGATTTGGATCGATAGGATCGGGTCGGGTTTCCAGGGAAACGTTTATCCGTTACGTTAGGATCATTTTCGAAATCTCCTAAGGGTTCTACGATGTAAATTCGTTCTTTTGCACTCGATCTGGCTAGTTCAGCACCCCATTTGGCAGCGTTTAAGGTTCCAGTGAAGTAGATGTGATTCGACTTCTTGTCTTGATAATTGGATAAAAATTGTGGCTCTAGTAAATCGCCAATATTTAGTTCTGCTTTGGTACCGTGAAAAAAGGGACCCGGATCTAAGACTATTTTTTTGTCATCCATTACGGACACACCTCAACTTTTAGATTTGTATTTAGCAGTATAGTGCAGGCATCGGTGAAAAAACAGTCTGTTATTCTATTTTCGTAAACGTTATAATTAGAGTAGAGGAAAGATACTGTCCCGTGGAACGGACCATAATTGTTTCAATTCAGCCGCTAATTTAGCGGCTTTTTTTGTTTTTAACACGAACAGCAGTCAGTTGAAGAGGCAAGGCTGCGTCAATCACCTGCAATCGAATCCTCATTCATATTACACCTTAAACATCGAGGCATTGGATGCGTAATAGGAAATAATAAATTGTTGGAATTGTTCCAATGATGAAGAGAGGTTTCGATGTTTCATCCATGACAAGCTGATCGGATATACGGCGGCATCGTCAGCAATCGGCACATAGTGCAGTCCAAGATTACGACAGACAGAGACAGGCAGCAGTGCAACCCCACGATCCAGTCTGATGATCTCGACCAATGTATGAGAATCGACCTCGAATGCCAAATGGGGAACAAAACCTGCCCTTTCACACAGCATCAAGGTGAAACGTCGGTATTCATCGTTATTGGCGAGAGAAAGAAAAGGTTCACTCGCAGCGGCGTGTAATGAAATTTGCTTTTCACTGCCATAAGCATGATCAGCAGGCAAGACAAGCACAATGTCCTCCTCGACAAGCACGCGGCTGTCAATCTCCTCATCCTGAACCGGGTAGCCGGTGATCCCCAGATCCACATCTCCTTTTTTCAGCTGTGTAATAATGTCATTTCGACTTGCAATACCTTGATGAAGCTGTGAATCGGGGAAAACTTCGATATACTCACGTATCAAACCTGATAGAAATCTTGAATTGGAGATAGAGATCCGGATCAACCTCGACAGTTCATCCTCTTTTTCCGTAATGGCCAGCTTGGCATTCTCCAGCTCAACAAAAATGCGGTTCACATGTTTCAGCAAAATTTCTCCAGCGGCATTCAGCTCAATGTTTCTGCCTTTTCGATGAAAAAGGGGAGTACCCATTTCGTCCTCCAACCGCTTTATGGTGAGACTTAACGAAGGCTGAGCGATATTTAACTGAGCAGCAGCTTTGGAGATATGTTCTGTGTAAGCTACCGTTTGAAAATATTTTAGCTGGAGAAGCTCCATTGTTATGCACTCCTTATTTATTTGAATAAATATATATAGTACTTATTATGTATTATATTAAATTTAAAGAAAGATGTAGACTTTATTTATAAGCAAATCAACAAATTCAAATCAACAGTTAAACCAATAATCTAATAACCCGATGCAAAGGCAGGTGTCTTTTTCATGAAAATCGATGTGAACAATATCGCCAAAAACCTGAACACGCCTTTAACAGCCCCGGCATATCCAATGCCACCGTATAAATTCGTTAATCGCGAGTACTTGAACATCATCTATCGAACGGATGAACAGGCTCTGCGGGCAGCTGTTCCTGAGCCATTGCAAATCACCGAACCCTTGGTGAAATTCGAAGTGATGTGGATGCCGGACGTCTCCGGACTTGGCGCATATACGGAAGCTGGACAGGTCATTCCCGTGCAGTTCAATGGGGAAGACGGGGATTACGTGCATTCGATGTACGTGGATAACTTTCCCGCCATTGCAAGTGGCCGAGAGTTAACCGCTTATCCCAAAAAGCTCGGTGCTCCCAAGCTGTACACAGACTCTGACACACTCGTCGGTACACTGGACTATGGATCACTGCGCGTAGCCACAGCAACGATGGGTTTCAAACATGTGGAGATGGACAAAGAGCTTGCGAAAAAAGAAATCTGCCGTCCCAACTTTATGATCAAAATAGCTACGGATTATACCGGGAATCTGCGGATCTGCGACCTGATACGTACCCAGATTACCGACATCGAGGTGAAGGAAGCTTGGACAGGCCCGGCTCGGCTACAACTTTTTGAGCATGCGCTTGCGCCTTTGGCTGATTTACCAGTGCTTGAAGTCGTGTCTGCTTCACACATTCTGACGAACTTAACTTTGAATGCAGCACAGCCTGTATATAACTATCTGGAAGAAAAATAAGGAGGCAACACATATGAGAATTGCAATTGTAGGTGCAGGTTCACTTGGAACCATCGTTGGAGCTTATCTGGCAGATGGCGGAATGGACGTGGAGTTAATTGATGCATATCAGGAACATGTCGATGCACTTAATCAGACAGGAGCAAAAGTAACCGGAACGACCGAGTTTCAGGCCAAAGTAAAAGCCATCACCCCTGAACAAAAGTCAGGGCAATATGATCTTGTGCTGTTGTTAACGAAACAATTGTACAATGAGTCTGTATTGAAAGAATTGCTTCCATATCTGCATGAAGACAGTGTTGTATGTTCTCTGCAAAACGGAATTCCCGAAGACAACGTGGCATCGATCGTTGGAGCTGAACGGGTTATCGCGGGTTCCGTTGAGTTTGGTGCTACATTCATGGAACCCGGCGTATCCAGTCTGACCACGGCGTATCCTCAATTCAAGCAGTACGCATTCCAGATCGGGGAATTGAATGGAGAGACAACCGAACGAATTCAGCGTGTAAAAGAAGTTCTTGATCTCGTTGGAGGTACACATATCTCGAATAATCTGGTAGGCACGAAATGGTCAAAACTGCTAATCAACAATGCTTTTAGCGGTTTATCTGCTGCA
Source organism: Paenibacillus polysaccharolyticus (assembly GCF_900102085.1). Classification (GTDB taxonomy): domain Bacteria; phylum Bacillota; class Bacilli; order Paenibacillales; family Paenibacillaceae; genus Paenibacillus; species Paenibacillus polysaccharolyticus. The sequence continues at coordinate 244,524 of NZ_FMVM01000002.1, forward strand.
CTGAACGGCACGTATGGAGATATTCTCGATCATGAAGCAGGCATTCGAAGTGCGGTTCATATCATTGACGAAACGATCAAGGTCGGACATGCGAATGGTGTTTCTTTTGTCACGATGAACGGATTCGATATGGCTTCATTGGAGCTACAGAGCGAAAAGGAAGTCCCTGCACGTATTGAAACGTTACGTCATGTAATGGAACCATCCAGACTGCTTAAGGCGAGCATGTTGCAGGATCTGGAGAAACAACGTAAAACGGAGATTCATTATATCAACGGCGTAGTTTCGAGCAAGGCAAAAGGTACCGGGATTGCAACACCGTATAATGATACGGTCGTTCAACTGGTAGAAGCCGCAGAAGAAGCACAGAACGTACCCGAGTTTGCAGCCAACATCCATGCGTTTGAGCAGCTTTTGAATATGTCACAGGTGTAAAGCTTGAAGCTTGATGCAATCACAAATTCATAGCACAAAACGCAAACAAAGAAGCCTTTCCTTCCGCATGAGTACAATGAACCATACGTGTGAGGGAGGGCTTCTTTTATTTTGTGAAGTTTAGCTAAAAGGTCATTATTCCAACGGATTAATCTTGCTCCACGAATTGACTCTATCGGTTGTCCTCATTGCCTGCATAATGCAACAGCATATCAACCAACTGCTTTGTCATCTGATCATCCAGTTGATGAAGTTCATGTGAGCGGTGTGTAAACATCTTCTGCAACATGCCCATCATCACCGTAAATATGAACTGCGCCAGCTTAAGCGGAGGGGTAGCATTGCGGATGCTGCCGTCGGCAACACCTGAGTTCAATGCTTCAAGCAGGAAGTGATTCTCTTTACCGTTTTGGATAAACCGTTCATAAGTATCCTTCAATTCCGGCTGAAAATGAACTAGCTCATAATTGATATCAAATAATTGAATAAAACGAATATGGTCCGGATTTTCCTTAGCAAAAGAAACCCATGCGTTCAGCATCGCTGCAAGCTGTTCACGGCCACTACTACTTGGGCTTGTAGCCTGCCCTACGTGCTGGGTCATGGTTTCAACCAACTGCATCTGAATGGTGAGCAGCAGCTCATCGATCGATTGAAAATGTTTATAGAAGGTCACTCGGCTTAGATTCGCTTCAGCACAAATGTCTTTGATTTTTACTTGAAGCAGACCGTGTTTCAGAAAAAGGTGCTTACCCGCTTCGATCAGTTCATCCCGATTCTGATTTTTTAACTGCTGATGCCAATTCTCATTCGCTTGCATATTGCTTTCCTTTCCTGGAACGTTGTGCACTCATCGTAAGTGATAATGCTGCCAGTAACATAAAGGCACCAAAAATATACGGAAAGTTTACGTTTTTGTCAAACAGCAGACCTGCAACAAGTGGGCCGAAGACAGTACCTAGGCTCGAATACGTCGTATTCAAACCTGATGCATAACCTTGACGATCCCCGGCACTTTTAGATATCAGGGAGCTGACAGTTGGTCTCAGGAACGCATTGAATGCAAAATAAAGCGCTGATGCAAATAATAAAAATGCCAGATTAACCTTAATTAACATCAGCAGAAGAGCAATCGGGGTCATGATTAAGGACAGACGGATGAGTTTGATTTCGCCCAAGCGTTTCACAAAAAAGTCCAGTAACCAGATCTGGATCACGATACCGATAATCGCTCCCATGGTGATGATAACCGAGATGGTTGAAGCATTAAAGCCATATTTGTATTTGGCAAACAGCGAGAAGACCGTCTCATAACTCATCAGACCAAAGGTCATCACCAGAATAATCAACAAGTATCCAAAATAAGGAACCTTGAACGAACTCCAGATTTGCTCGCCCATGGTGAACCCTTTTTTCTTCGACGTTGAGATTGTTCTTTTTTCAGGTGGAAGAGTCTCTGGCAAGAGAAGAGTAAGCATTGCCGCAACTAAACCCAAACCGGAAGCGACGAAATACGGCATACGCACACCCATCTCGGCAATAAAACCGCCCAAACCTGGCCCAAGCACCATACCCAGGTTCATCGATGCACCGAAATAACCCATCCCCTTGGCGCGGGTTTCCGGGGTTGTAATATCGGCCACATAAGCCAGATTGGCTGGAACCATCAGACCTAGACTGATTCCCCCGATGAAACGAGCGATATAGAGGAGAGGTAGAGACGTCGATACCGCAAAAATAAGATCAGACACGACAACCAGAAACATCCCTGCCATAATCAGCTTTTTACGTCCAAAACGGTCAGCCCATTGTCCTCCAAGCGGAGAAAACAGAAACTGGGCTGCGCCAAAGGCTGCGACCAAAAATCCGGCAACGGTGCCTCCTGCATGGAACAGCTTGAGATACTCCGGTAATATCGGAATCAGCATCCCTTGTCCGAGCAAAGCAATAAACAGATTTAACATCAAAATAAACATCGGAAAGCGGGTGGATTGTGTCATGGTACGCATACGTTTAAATTTCTCCTTCTCCATCATGTACAATTTTTTATGGTTTACACATCGTTAACCTTTACTCGATGTAAACTATTATAGTGTGTTATAATTCCTGTTGTAAATACATTTTTGATGGAAAATGGGTGAGACGTATTGATTGATCACAACAATCAGGAAGAGTACCGAGATCCAATGAACTATGATCTGGAATTTGGCGGTGAGACGGACAAATACGAATTTTTCCTTCAACTTGCCAAGAAAAATCCGGGACATGTGCTGGAGCTTGCTTGTGGAACAGGATTAGCCACACTTTATTTAGCCGAAAGAGGAGTTCAAATTAGCGGTGTAGATATCGTAGAGCCTATGCTCGCGTATGCGAGAGTCAAAGCGAAGGATCTGCCGGTTGCTTTTATCGAAGCAGATGCGCGTACGTTTGAATCTGATCAGCGCTTCTCCATGATTTTTCTGACGGGAAATGCATTTCAGGCTTTTCTGAGCGATGAGGATCAGCAGGCATTGCTGCAAACGGCGTATAATCATTTGGAGCCTGGTGGCATATTTGCATTTGAGATGCGAAATCCGGACGGCAATGATTTATCGGATGAAGAAGAAGAGCACTGGGGCACATTTGTCGATGTGGATGGCGTGACGGTTAAAGTATCTGGTAGCCAGACATATGATGCCGAGAAACAGATCATGCACTGGACAACCGTTCGGGACTGGGGCCATCGCCAAACGACGTCACGCATTGCTTGCAGATTTACGGATGTGCAGACACTGCAGCAGTTGCTGGAAAAGCAAGGTTTTACCCTCGAGAATCAATATGCGAACTGGGATCAAACGCCGTTTCAACCGTCAAGTCCAATGGTAATTAGTGTATGTAAGAAAGGGTAAGTATGCATCGTAATGATTAAAATGATTGAAATGATGCATTGAAATTACATAAGTAGAAAGGGGAATGTTTGATATGACAACATCCAGAACTTGTAACGATTGCGGAGGTACATCCTTTGTGGAGGCAACCGACTTTATTAATTTGCGGCCTTTGGATAAAAAGATGTCGCTTGGTTCTGAACGTGTGTATACGATTTGTCTGAACTGCGGTGAGGTTGTTTCCATTAAGGTGAAAAACCCGGAGAAGTTGGTGAATTAAACAGTTTTCGGGAGAGAAGACAAAAGGAATCCTGCACTTATAGTACGACTTGACCGTTTTATCATTTTCATCACAGGCAACCGATATGTCGGTTGTCTTTTTGCTTTTCCCACCTTGTATTTCAAATGATACATTTAGTAGAATGATGAAGCACATACACTTGCATTTAAGAGGTAACGCTAGGATAGGGGTGCTACAGTGAATCGCATTTTGCTTGTTGAAGATGATGAAAATTTTGTATTTGGAATAGAATATACGTTAACCAATGAAGGTTATGAGGTCATTCATGCCGGAACCTTGAAGGAAGCTCGCGATGCTCTTGCGCAGCACGAGATAGAACTTATTTTGCTCGATATTAATTTGCCTGACGGAACGGGATATGAATTATGCAAGCAAATTCGTGTGGACTCAGAGGTGCCGATCATTTTTCTCACCGCGCTGGATGAAGAGATGAATGTGGTCGCGGGACTTGATCTGGGTGCTGACGATTATATGACCAAGCCGATTCGTACCAAGGAGCTGCTTTCTAGAATCAAGGCTGTTTTACGGCGTCATTCCCGCCCTGAACAGCATTCAAACATATGGAAATCCGACGACTTTGAAGTTCGCGTGCTGGAAGGTGTTGTTTTCAAAAACAAAAATGAAGTTCCGCTGACAACGCTAGAGTTCCGGCTGCTTCTTATGTTAATGTCCCATCCCAAACAGATATGCAGCAGGACATCAATCCTTGAGAAGTTATGGGATGTCTCTGGTGAATTCATTGATGATAATACGTTGTCCGTACATATACGCCGATTAAGGGAAAAGGTGGAGGAAACACCCGCCGCGCCTAAGTATATTGTTACAATTCGCGGAGTTGGATACAAATGGAACGCCGAAACGACAGGAGCATACCGCTGATGGTTGAAGTCATCCGTAATCCGGAGTGGAAATCTGTGTTCACCAAGTTTATCCTTGTTCAATTAGGTTTGACTGCAATCATTTATGTTGTGATGAACCTACAAACACAAAGCATTAATGAAACGGTTGTGAACCAGCACGCGGCCTTTGTTGGACAAGTGTTAAGTAAGCAACCACAGCTCGAAGATCAGCTCATTCATACAATTACTCAAGGGACAGACCCGCAGGATCTTAAGCTAGGTAAACAAATATTGTCTCAATACGGATATACAAATCATATGAATATTCAGGATCAGCCTGCCCTATCGGGAACAGCATTACCTGGAAATACAGCGTTGATCTTTTTCCTGTGCGGTATCCCGGTGTTGCTGCTTTTATATTGGGAGTACCGTAAGCTGTTTTCCAGAATACGCCGTGTTACACATGCAGCGGAGCAGGTGGTGGAAGGTCAATTCGATACCTCATTGCCTGAGAATGCAGAAGGAGACTTCAGCGCTCTTGGTCATAGCTTTAATATGATGGCAGGTAGGCTAAGTCATAGTGTAGATCAGCTGAAGCAGGAGAAAACATTTCTAAGCCATCTGCTGACCGATATATCACATCAACTCAAAACACCGCTCGCATCCCTGCTCGTATTTAATGAAAATATGTTGCATGACCCACACATGAAAGAAGACGTCCGAGCCACTTTTCTGGAACGAAGCAAGCAACAGATCGAACGCATGGAATGGCTCATTATCAGCTTGTTGAAGCTGGCAAGAGTGGAAGCGGGAGCCATCGTTTTTCAACTGCAGAACATTAAACCCAAAGACATCATTGAATCAACGGTGCAGACCTTGCAACCCTTGGCGGAGCAGAAGAAACAGACTATTGTCGTTCAAGGCGGCGAGGACATGTTGCTGCATGCAGATGAAGAATGGTTAACCGAGGCGATTATTAATCTGACTAAAAATGCACTGGAGCACTCTCCCGTATCAGGAAAAGTTTACATTACCATGGAAGACGAAGGCTTGTTTCATTCGATTACCATCCGGGATGAGGGGGAAGGGATCGGGCCGGAACAGATCCCCCATGTGTTCACGCGATTTTACTTAGGCAGAAGCAATGCTAAACCTCACAGTACCGGGGTAGGTCTGTCCCTGACCAAGTCCATTATTGAAGGTTTGGGTGGAACGATCTCGGTATCAAGCGAGCCTGGAGAGGGAGCTGAATTCCGAATTACTTTTATGAAAACAGTGTATTGAGAGGAAGCTTACAATAACGTAAGCTTCCTCTTCACTTTAACGTAAGCTTCCGAGCCTATAATAACCATATGAATACAACAATTGTTCACAGCTCATGAAGGAGGCACATGCTTTGGAAATTTTAAAAACGCGTGATTTATGTAAAACATACGGAAGTAACGACGCCAAGGTCGATGCATTGAAAGAGATTAATTTAACGGTTCAACAAGGTGAATTTGTCGCTATTGTTGGTGCAAGCGGTTCGGGGAAAAGTTCGTTACTGCATTTGCTTGGAGGTGTAGATCGCCCAACAAGTGGACAAGTCCATATTGATGGGACAGACTTGTATTCTCTGAACGAAACGGATTTAGCCATTTTCAGAAGACGAAAGATCGGATTCATTTTCCAGGCGTATAACCTGATTCCGGTTCTAAGCGCAGAAGAAAATATTAAACTGCCTATGCTACTAGACCATCGTCAAGCCGATGAAGACTATGCAGACGAACTAATGAACGTACTCGGTCTAAAAGACAGAAAGCATCATCTCCCTAACCAGCTATCAGGTGGACAGCAACAGCGTACAGCCATTGGACGAGCCTTGATTAACAAACCTTCGATCATACTAGCTGACGAACCAACGGGGAATCTCGATAGCAAAAACAGTAAAGAAATTGTAGATTTGCTCACCTATTCGGTTCGAAAGTACAATCAAACCTTGATTATGATTACACATGCTTCCGATGTAGCCCGGAGAGCCGATCGTATTGTGAACATTAAAGACGGGGTTCTTTTCGATCAGCAATCTGGGGGCGAGAGCGATGCGTAAGTACACAGGGCTCACCGAGAAGTATTTACTTGGCCAGAAAAAAAGATCCATTCTCACCATTGTTGGCATCATTCTATCGGTAACACTTCTTACCGCTGTCGGCACACTAGCGATGAGTTATCAGGACAAACTGGTACGTCAGACGATTCAAGATTACGGAGATTATGAGGTGTCCTTCAATGGAGTTTCGGGCAAAGACGTACCTCGTATCGTAAACCAGGCCGCCATAGGCAGTGCAGGAGTCATTCATCGTATTGGTTATGCAACCATAAGTTCCACGAGTGAAAAGGAGCAAAAGGAAAATCCATTTGCTGCGCCGTATCGTTATCTGAATGTGAAGGGATACGACTCGCAAGCCATGTCCAAGCTTCAAGTTCAGTTGGAGAGTGGACGTTTGCCACAAAAGCCTAATGAAATCATCCTGTCATCCTGGAGTCTGAATAATTTCACTTCGAAACCAGCGGTTGGTGACAAGATCACGCTGGATCTGGGAGATCGGGTCGAAGCTTCCACCGGAAAGGTGAAGAGCGTGAACTCCATTGGTGATTACGGGTGGAATCTGGATGAAAAATTCAAACCGCGTATGAAACAGCAATATACCGTTGTCGGGGTGATGAAAACAGCCAAAAATGTAACGTGGTCATCCACTTTTATCTATTCAGCGATTACGTATGATGATCATCAAAAAATCGATCCGTCTCAGAATTTTTTTATCTATGCGACCATGAAATCGATGGACAATATAAAGGAGAAGAGCGAGGCCATTCTGTCTTCATTGGGTTTAGGGAATGTGGATCAAGGTTCTGCTCAGGAACTGAACCGTGAAAATGTGTTAAAGGATATACGCATTGAATATAACAATGAATTGCTCAAACTGTTTGGCAAGAGCACCTATGCCAACGTTAACCAAAGCTCAATGTATGCATTTGCAGCTATTGTTCTAATTATCATGGGATGCACCAGCGCGGTAATTTACAATACGTTTCATATTTCAGTGCTTGAACGCATTTCTCAGTTTGGCATGCTGCGCTGTATCGGTGCAACACCAGCCCAGATTCGCAGGATCGTATTCAAGGAAGCGACTGTGCTTAGTCTAATTGCCATTCCAATCGGTTTATTTACAGGAACCATTCTAATGAAAGTTTTATTCTATAACATTAGCATGCTGACATTAGGCTTCTTGAACGATATGCACATGATTATTTTATTGCCTGTTCTACTTGCGGCAGCAGGTTTAGGACTGATTGTTGTCTATGTGTCAGCGCTGGGTCCAGCCAAACTGGCCTCCAACGTTTCACCGCTTGAAGCACTGAAAACCTCAGGCAGCACGGCGGTAGAGCAGGGGGATTTCAAGCGCTTGTCTTTTGCAGGTAGCAAATGGCTAGGGTTTGAAGGTCGGTTTGCCAGCCGAAATATTCGGCGGAACCGAAAGAGATTCCGCATTACGGCTTTTTCGATGATTATCAGCATTGTTATGTATATTGTGTTTGGCGGCTTGGTGAATCTTCTAGGAACAACCTCTGAATCAGGCATCGATTACTCTTACTCCTTGGACTATCAAGGGATGAATAAACGTATCCCTAATTCGGTGTATAATAAGCTGGTTACACTTGATGGAGTTAAAGAGGCTTATCCGTTCTACACCCACCAGCTTCAAGCGATCATTCCGAAAGAGAAAATAAATCCGGATTACTACCAGCAGCAGAAAGAAATGTACACGGTTGAACAGGAAAACGGGTATCGGATGGGTAACAACTTTCTGACATCTTACGGTATAAACGGACTTCAGGAACTTCGTCCCAAACTCACCTCCGGAAGCATTGATGCAAGCCAAATGAATGATGAAAATGGTGTCATTGTTATCCAGAAAATCAGCATGATCACCGACAAAGGGACTAACATGATCATTGATCAAACCCGTTTCAAGGTTGGTGATAAAATTAAGGTCCGGTCAATGGGTGACAAGCAGTCATACAAAACCGTTACTGTTGTCGGAACCGCAGATCAAGCCCCTCTCTCTGGTAAATACACCGAAAGTGCTGTTATTCAAATGATTACGACACCGAAGGTGATTGAAAACATCACGGGCGATAATTCTTATGACAGGATATTCATTCAAGCGAATCCTGAGACAGATAACGGGGCAATTGTGGGTTATTTCAAAAGCCTTGTTCAGCAGGATGCAGGGTATAACTATCGCGATCGGATAGAGGAGATGAAACAAGCCCGTAACGATGCTATGACGCTAAATATATTCCTGTACGGTTTTATCGGAGTCATTGCAGCCATTGCGTTTCTGAATATTTTGAATACGGTAAGTACGAATCTTATTCTGCGGACGAAGGAGTTCGCCGTATTAAAAGCGATTGGTATGACGCAAAAGGAAATTCGTAAGATGGTTTTGCTTGAGGGTGTGTTCTATGGCGTATTTGCCGCTGTGTACGGAAGTCTTCTTGGCACAGGCCTAAGTTATAGTGTGTCCTATCTGATGAGAAATGCTGTGCAGGTCGAATGGGTTATGCCTTGGAGTAGCATTCTGATTGGCAGTTTGGGTGCTATCATAGCCACACTCATAGCCTCATACTGGCCGCTTAGACGTCTTGAACGAATCCAGATTACAGATGGTTTGCGCGGGGAAAATTAACGAGTCAAAAAAAGCTCGGTTGTTCGCTTTAGAACGAACAACCGAGTTTATTGACGTTTTAAGTGGTCGTTACTCCTTTAAGAAAAACACGTACAATTTTCTCCGCCATGACATGATGAGACTCATATTTTTGCTGATCATGCGCCCGGTTCCCCATCAACATTAGAGTCGAAAAAGCCTCAGCCAAGAAAAGCGGATCTTCTTCACGAAAGATTTTCTCATCCATGGCTTTTTTAAAATGCGAGGCTAGTACGTCATGAATCTGATGTTCTGATTCACGAATGGCATGAATCTGTTCTTCCTCCAGAAAAGGCTCCGCTTCACGCATCATCATTTCAATCTCACCATGCGGATTAGCAAGACGAGCTTCCGCTAATCGGATTAATCCGTCTCGTAAATGTTCCGCCTCATCCAGCATATGCGCCGTAATTTTTCTAACGTTCTGCAACATCGTTGTCATGGCTGCCACGAATAGATCCGCTTTGCCCGCGAAATGATAATATATGGTTGGTTTGGATACGCCGCATTTCTTCCCAATCTGCTGAAGGGTAACCATCTCGTAGCCAAATTCTTTAAATAGGGTAGATGCCGTATAGATAATAGTTTGTTGCATGGAAATGTCATTGTCTGTCTGCTTGGGTCTTCCGCGCAAACGCTTAGGTACTTGCTCTGGCATAGATTCGTACACACTCCTTCCACAATATTTTATGTCAAATCATAAATATAAGCAAAGAAGCTTGTAATTTTACTTACCAGTAAATATAATTAGTTCTGTAATTAAAAATGATACGTTTAAAGGTGGGCAACGAAGTTATGGCAAAGACAACAGTGCGTAAGAGCAGATGGAAGAAAATAGCGATATGGATTAGTGTAATTATTATTGCCCTGGTAGCAGGGGTGTTTGCGTACCTGGCATCTGTCACATACAGCCCTTCGGAACAAGCGGAAGTGGCAATGAAAAGTGATGATCGGGTCGTTGTTAGTGAAGTGAAGAACGGTTATCAATTTGAACCTAAAGGGCAGGACATCACACAGCCTAATGTTGTGTTTTATCCCGGAGGTTTAGTGGAGCCGGCAAGTTATGCGACTATGGCACGAGCACTAGCGGAGCAAGGACATCGTGTGTATATTACGAAGATGCCGCTGAACTTGGCGATGTTCGGGGAAAACCGGGCGGATACGTTTCTCGCGGAACATGCGGGTGAAAGCTTTGTTATTGGTGGACACTCTCTAGGAGGTGTATTCGCTTCAAGATATGCTGCGGCGCACACAGCTCAGATCAAAGGTGTCTTTTACCTAGCTTCTTATGCAGATGATGGCGGGAGACTGGACGGAACCAACTTGTCCGCACTGCAAATTACGGGAAGCAATGATGGTGTTCTGAACTGGGAATCGTGGGAAAAAGCCAAATCCAATCTTCCAAATGACACGACATATGTAAGCATAGAAGGCGGCAACCATGGTCAATTTGGCTCCTACGGAATGCAGAAGGGAGACAACGCACCTAAGATCACAGAACAGGAACAGCTTAAGCAGGTTGTTCAGGCATTGGAAGAATGGATGAAATCAAATTCAATAAAACCATGACCAAATAAAAAAAGACCGAGGTTTTCATCTGCAAACGATGAATGCTGTCGGTCTTTTTATGATTTTCGATGATTTTCTATTGAACAACGTGATCGATTTCCGCTTCTCTTGGTTAACGTCTACGGAAGGCTCCGCCGCGTGCCAGAGCAAAAAAGAGGAGCAGGGCAATGATTGAGCCAACGATCGCCGGAATGATATGAAACCCGCCAATCACCGGTCCCCTTGGTCCAAGCAATTCGGTTCCTAACCAGGAACCGATAAAACCCGCAACAATGTTCCCAATTACACCGCCCGGTACGTCCCGCCCAATCAAGTTGCCACTTAACCAGCCAATAAGTCCACCAACAATAAGTACCCAGAGCAGATCCATGGTTTGTTCTCCTTTCTTCGGGTTTATTACAAGTTATGTTGGGTTCAGTGGAATATACCTCATCTTATATTGGTGGAGTACTGCAAATGCTCTGTGCTAAGATGAGGGTACTTATGATTCAAGCTGGGGAACAAGGATAGAAGGGGTGTACAGTCCATTGAATAAAATACTTGTCATTGACGATGAAGTCGCCATTCGAGATTTAATTGAGCTGGTGCTCAGAAGAGAGAACTATGATGTAAAAACCGCAGAAGATGGCAAAACCGGGCTGCAATTGCTGGACTCTTTTCAACCAGATCTGGTAGTGCTTGATTTGATGCTGCCCGATTGCTCGGGATATGACTTGTGCAAGGAGATTACCGGGAAACGTGCAGTTCCTGTTATTATGCTCTCTGCCAAAAATGAGATTATAGATAAGGTGCTTGGATTAGAACTTGGCGCGGAAGATTACATGACAAAACCTTTTGACAACCGCGAATTACTTGCTCGCATCAAGGTAGTTTTGAGAAGAAACGAGAGCAAGGTGGAGACAAGTGAAGGGACGGAATCGCAAACAACACGCATCGTTCATGAAGAGCTGACATTTGATATGGAAAGTCGAAGAGTGCTGAAAAACGATGTTCCCGTCTCTTTGACGGCCAAAGAGTTTAAAATTCTGGAAACTTTACTTAAAAGGCCTGACAAAATCTATACTCGGGATGAGCTCTTACAGATCGGATGGGGATATGATTTTATGGGAGATAGTCGTAGTGTGGATATGACCATCATGCGACTGCGGAAGAAACTGGAGGATAACGCGGACGAACCGAAATATGTCAGAACGATCTATGGATTCGGTTATCAACTTGGAGGTGGCGAGGCCTGAAGTACGCAACCCGGCTACTGCTGAACTATTTATTTTTCTCTGTATTGTCCTTTGGCATCATCATCTTTGCCGTTAATAAAGCCATTGATTACTACAGCTTCATTACTATTGAAAAACAGATGATGGAGAAGGCAGATCTCTCCGAGCTGTCCTTCCGTGAAGTGCTGGCACAGCATCGATCATCATCAGGGGAGCCGCAGACGAAGGAAATCGTCAGACTTGCACTGGAGAAGCTGAAGGCTTCAGGCAAGGAAGTGCGTATCTATGACAGCTCCAAGCAGCTACTGGGCTTGGCTGTAGATGGCATCATCATTAATGATGGCAAACCACATATTTTCGAGAAAAATATTGAAAAAGCTCTGAGCGGTAGCTATGCCTACACTGTAACGGATGATCATCTGCTTTATTTTGCGACTCCCATTCAGAATCAATTTTACGAAAATGCTTATGTGTACGAGTTCGTAGAGGACATTTCGTACTTTTATGCAATCATGGATCAAATCCGTTATGTGCTGTTTGCAGGCGCGGGCGGATTCATTGTGCTGATTACGTTAGCCAGTCTGTGGATTGCACGAAATACAACCAAACCGATTAAGGTGCTCCTTGGTGCCGCGCAAAGTTTCTCCAGACAGGAATTTAAGCGAGTTCATCTGAACCGCAAGGATGAGCTGGGGATGCTCGCGGATGGACTCGACTCCATGGGACAGCAGCTTCATAATTACATTCAATACCAGAAACAATTTGTCTCGAACGTGTCTCACGAATTAAAAACACCTCTCGCAGCCATTCGTGGTTTCTCTCAATACTTGTACGAAGGAGAGAATGAGAACGAAGAGCTACAAAAAATCTATGCTCATCTGTTGCAGGAATCGGATCGGCTCACCCGTTTGATTAATGAACTGTTGTTGTTATCCCGATTTGACAAGGCAGGTTCAAGCGAGCTGGAGGTCGAAAAGACGGAAATGAACGCACTGATCCAGCAAGTCGCCAGAAATATGGAAGCCAAAGCTAAGGATAAAGAGATCAGGATCACAGTTAAACAAGTAGAGGAAGACCAGGCGGATGAAGGTCTGACAAAAGTCTATGCGAGCGTCAATCCAATGCTCATGTCCCATGCAATCGCCAACCTGTTGGATAACGCTATCAAATATTCAGGCAGTCATTCGCAAATTAATGTGGAGATGGAACATACGTCAAGCGAGGTCGTTGTAAAGATAAGTGACCAAGGCATAGGCATCGCGGGTGATGAACTAGAGCGAGTGCAGGAGCGCTTTTACCGGGCGAAAAATGCAAGCACAGCGAATGGTTCAGGTCTCGGTTTGTCCATTTGCAAAGAGATCGTCGAGCGTTTTAATGGATATATCGACATCGAAAGTGAGTTAGGACAAGGTACGACAATTACGATTGTGTTACCTCGTGTCTAAACACATTTCTAAAACGAAGCCCAAATAAATACCGTTACAAGACTGATACATTTCTGTTATAAGACTAACAAATGCTTCTTTTATAATGACTTCATAAGAACAAATCACACATTTATGGAGGGATTATGATGAAATTAACAAAGAAATCTGCGAGCTTTATCCTGCTAAGTGCTTTACTAACGGTAGCTCTGACGGGCTGTCAGTCCACGGATGCGAAGTCACCAACAACCGGACAGAATTCGGCTGAGCAAAATACGTCGAATGGACAAAGAAAAGGTGAAGGAACATCCGATTCAAAAAAACCGGATTCCGAAGGTACTGAAGGACAGGGCTCTGAAGTAGTGAAGGAAGGTTCAGTGAAGAAGGAAAGCAATGTGGTGCTGAAGGAGCTGGCTTTTGTCTATAATGAGCACACCATTGCGATTTCGGATACAGCGAATGAAGAGCAGATGGAACAGATGCTGGGCAAACCAGACAATTTCAAATCCCACACGTATACTGAAGGTGATGGAACCAATATGGATAATTTAATCGGATTTACGGAAAAAGTATACACGTATCCTGGTATGGAGATTAAAACGATCAGTGTACCTGAAGGAAAACAAGACTCGATCTTTGATATCAAAATTACCGATCCCAAGTATACAACAGTTCGAAACATTAAAGCAGGGGATAGCCTAGACACACTTAAAAAAGCTTATCCTGAAGGAAAGCTGGTAGGAGATGGGGCACCTGACGAGGAAGACGACTTCCGTTACGAGCCATCGAACTATGTAGATGTCATGTCATTCCATATTAAGGATGCCAAGGTCGAGAGCATTCATATCTTCAGCCTGCTGGACTAAAAGTGTAATTGATTTACTTCTTTGATTTATAGAGCCGTATCATAAGATTTACTTTTCGAACCTGCCCAAGAGTTGGGCAGGTTTTTATGTCGTTATGAGTTGATAAGAGATTATAGCGTGTTTAATGTATGTAATGTTTTTGACGTTACATATCTCCAGATTTATACATAAAGATTCAGGTGGAGTACAAGTTTTCCTTACGCAACTTTTTTGGATTCCCATTAAACTCTTGCGGCACTCAGACTATGTTTGCTTACACTTAAAACGTTTCTCTAGACCCACACAAATGTTCAATGATACCATCATACAAGTGTTACGATAGTTGAAGATTGCAGGAGGAACGAAATGTGGATCAAGTAAGATACGATAACTTAAAACTCGGGGAACGTGGGGCGATCATCAGTATCATCGCTTATATATGTTTGACCGCAATAAAGCTGGTGATTGGCACAATTGCTGGCTCTGAAGCACTCAAAGCAGACGGCTTGAATAACGCAACGGATATTGTCGCGTCCATCGCCGTACTGATTGGTTTAAGGTTCGCCCAGCGTCCGGCCGATAAAGATCATACATATGGGCACTGGCGGGCAGAAACAGTGGCGTCTCTTGTGGCCTCATTCATCATGATGGCTGTGGGATTGCAAGTATTATTCGAAGCCTTCGGTTCCGTATTCGAGGGCAAGCACGAATCTCCTGATCTCATTGCTGCGTATACAGGCATTTTCTGTGCAATTATTATGGTTTTGGTCTATCGATACAATAAAAGACTGGCCACACGTATCAAAAGTCAGGCTGTTATGGCTGCCGCACGGGATAATATCTCCGATGCTTGGGTGAGTATCGGTGCCGTCGTCGGGATCGTGGGTTCTCAGTTCGGCCTTCCGTGGCTTGATCCTGTAACGGCAATTATCGTCGGTTTACTGATCTGCAAAACGGCCTGGGATATTTTCAGAGAAGCTACGCACCATCTTACGGATGGATTCGATGTAGAGTTGATTCAAGAATACCGGGAGACCATTGCCGGAATTGATGGTGTAGAGACGGTTAAAGATGTACGAGCGCGTAATTACGGCAGCAACGCCGTAGTTGACGTGGTGATCACGGTTCGGGGAGATTTGGATCTGCAACAAGCACATGATATTTGTACGGATGTGGAGAATGAGCTGCTGGAAGAGCATGATGTGTATACGGTACACGTTCACGTCGAGCCGGAGCCAGAACAGGAAGTAGTCAAAGAATACATGTAATATTCAAAAAAATATAAAAGGACCTTGAAAAGGCAAAAACCAGTAAACGATGATGTTTACTGGTTTTTTTGATGTTGTTACCTATTTAAGGTTCGTTCAGTTTTTAACATGCAAGCATCAACACCAACGACCTCACCTAACAATCATTTAGGCATAATTGTACATAATCAGATTATTGTACTTATCCGCATGTTTTTGTTCGTCTAGAATGATTCCCCATACCGTGTCTTTGTAAATGCCGTAGGGGAGACCAAACCATATTCTTCTGTACTTCTCCACCGCAGCAAGCTCGCCCTGAAATGCCTTTTGTAAACCACCCAGATACGATGTAACGTTTTCCGGGGATTCAGTGCTTACGCCTGTGATCTCCTGGCCTGTAAGGTCTT
Organism: Paenibacillus polysaccharolyticus; assembly: GCF_900102085.1. Classification (GTDB taxonomy): domain Bacteria; phylum Bacillota; class Bacilli; order Paenibacillales; family Paenibacillaceae; genus Paenibacillus; species Paenibacillus polysaccharolyticus. The sequence goes on from NZ_FMVM01000002.1 coordinate 260,423, forward strand.
TGTACATCTCTCTGAACATCTGATTGTGTCCACGCTCATCATCGCGAATGCTTGTAATAATCGCGGCTTGGTACGTATCTGGAGCCATACGAATAAGAGCGTCATAAAACATTTCATCATTTCGCTCGCCTTGAACAGCGGATTGAATGAGTCCGAGTGCTTCAGCTGTTGATGTGGCCCACACGGGAGTAAAGGGTTTTCGATAAAAATAAGGATACGTTGTGTACATACCAATACCTCCATAACAATAATGAGTTAAGATATGCACATATGCCCAGAAACGTAACCCTCTCTCTTTTGCTGTGCTTCATGCTATGCCTGCACCAGAGCCCTTTAACGTTCGATCTGCTTAACGATATCGTCTCTAATCATGATTTTTATCAGCTTACTGTAACCATAGGCAATGATAAGCGCCAGGAAATAAGACCAAAACGTCCAGAAGATAGTCCATCCATTAAAATAAACAACATGTCCCATAAGCTTGGCAATGTACTCGATCAATGTCAACAAGAGCGCTGAAACAGTGATACTCGGCCAAGGTCTGAAGTGTTTAACAAGGATTAGATACATCATAATGCAACCCGTAACCGGATATATTCCCAGATCCATCGGGAGAGCCGCAAAGGCTTCATTGCGAGTGTTAGGTAGTATATTCCAGAAGAAATTGAAGCCAACACTATTAATACAAGTGGATGTAGCCACACCAAGCGGAAAATAAATCAAAACGAGTCTATAGTTCCGCCGTAAAATCCATGCACCGATCAGAAGGGGGATGACCATACCAACGATCCAATTGACCAGCATATCTTTTCCCTCCAAATTAAACTGTGAGTTTTGACTGTAGTACCGATTCATAAGATGTTTAATTCTGAACTCTCGCCATTAATCCGTTTTTTTCTGCTCAAGGAGAAGATTCACTTTATCCGTAAGTGCATTTAATTTTTGATCATAGTGTCTGTACGTGTACCAGCCAATCACAGCTTTGATCGCAAAAAAGAGAACCGCAGCAATGACGACCAAGATGTAATTGTGTGCGATCTGTTTCAACCAATCATTGATGTGTTGCATTGTTTACAACCCCCGTCGCGTACATATATCATCTGGTTAAGATGCCCAATACATCTTAAGGTAATTCATAAATCTAATAAGATCCTTTGATTAAAGTAAGAGATGATTTCTGTGTTGTAAAGGAATCATCTCACTATTCATCCAATGAATTGGTGAGTTAAAACAAATATAAATATACCTTTCAGCAGATTCTTCTTTTCGGTAGAATAGAGTTATCCGATCTGTAATCTTTTTCCTTATTGATAACGGATTGGAAAAATGAACTGAAGGAGGAGAATGAATGAAATCGGTTGCTTGCAGGGAGAGGCAATTGGTGTACAGAAGGGTGGGTGTGATGCTCGTATTCATCATGCTGGCCAGTGTTTTACTTGGGCCCGGTTCAACGGCTCGGGCTGCCGGGAAGACGATTACGTCCATGGAGTACTTTTCATCTGCTGACGGACCTGTCATATCCAAATCCGGGGTTGGCAAGGCCAGTTTCGGATTCGTGATGCCTAAGTTTAATGGGGGTTCTGCTGCATGGAGCGAGGTGAACGAGGATTTAGGTGTTAATGTCAAGGTAGGAAGCGAGTGGGTGGATATTGATCAGGCGGAAGGCTTTACGTACAACCAAAACTGGGGACACTGGACTGACGCCGGCTTTCATGGATATTGGTTCACTCTCTCCTCAACCACCGATGTTCAATTGTATTCCAAAGCGAACGGAATAAAGCTTGATTATCGACTGGTCTTTCAGAACATTAACGAAACAACGATCTCAGCAATGAGCCCTACACAGGGGCCTGACATCATTGCCAGCAGCACCGGAGGCGCCGGCTTTACGTATCCCACCTTTAACAATAATCCATCAGTCACCTATGAAGCCGTCGCTCAGGATCTCAAGGTGTATGTGAAACCGGTGCAGAGCAACACGTGGATTGATATTGACAATAACGCAGCCAGCGGCTGGATTTACGATCAGAACTTCGGCCAATTCACTGAGGGTGGAGGAGGATATTGGTTTAACGTAACCGAGTCTATTCACGTCAAGCTGCAGTCCAAAACATCGGCTGTGAATATTATTTACACCATTACATTCAATGAACCTGTGCGTAATTCATTCGTAGTTACTCCCTATGAAGGAACAACTTTCACAGCAGATGAAAGCGGTTCCATTGGTATCCCGCTACCCAAGATTGGCGGGAGCGCACCTATTGCGAAGGAATTACAAAATTTTGTCTACCAAATCAATATCAATGGTCAATGGGTAGACTTAAGTAATAGTGGTCAAAGTAAATTTACGTATTCCGCCAATGGCTACAATCCGATTTCCGATGCCAATCAGTGGGGATACTGGGCCGATCATATCTACGGTCTATGGTTCCGGCCTATTCAGGAAAATATGCAAATTCGAATCGGCTATCCGCTTAACGGACAACCCGGTGGAAACGTAGGCAGCAACTATGTGAATTATACACTCATTGGCAACCCGGATGCCCCGCGTCCCGATGGCTCGGACCAAGAAGACATCATCATCGGTACACCGAACAATCCGGCGATTGAAGGCATGAATCTGATTTGGCAGGATGAGTTCAGTGGTTCTGCGCTGGATACAAGCAAATGGAATATAGAAACAGGGTATTATCTCAATGATGATCCGGGAACCTGGGGGTGGGGCAATGCGGAGCTCCAGCACTACACTACCAGTCCGCAAAATATTTTTGTTCAGGATGGAAAATTAAATATCCGTGCAACACATAGTAACCAATCATTCCCTCAAGACCCGAATCGTTTTGCTAAATATGCTTCCGGTAAGGTGAATACCAAAGACAAGTTATCCTTGAAGTACGGGCGTGTCGATTTCCGTGCCAAGCTGCCTACAGGAGATGGCGTATGGCCTGCACTCTGGATGCTACCGCAAGATTCGGTATATGGCACATGGGCTGCATCAGGCGAAATTGACGTGATGGAGGCAAGAGGCCGTCTGCCTGGAACAAGCAGTGGGACGATTCACTTTGGCGGGCAATGGCCTGCCAATCAGTATGCAGGTGGAGAGTATCACTTCCCCGCAGGACAAACTATTGCTAACGATTATCACGTATATTCTGTAGTTTGGGAACCGGACAACATCAAATGGTACGTGGACGGCAAATTCTTCTATAAAGTTACCAATCAGCAGTGGTCGTCTGCAGCTGCACCGAACAACCCTAATGCTCCATTTGATGAACCGTTCTATTTAATCATGAACTTGGCGATCGGCGGTAATTTCGATGGTGGCCGCATTCCGGATGCTTCAGATATTCCTGCAACCATGCAGGTGGATTATGTTCGGGTGTATAAACAGCAATAATGGTTTTAGCTTAGTCCGTTAAATTAGCGAGAGCGAAATCCTTCGTGTAAAGTAACATGATTATTAACGCTATATACCTGGGGTGAACTTCGATTCACCTCTTTTTTGTACACGTAAGAGAGGTAAAGGCCAGCACGTAATCAAAGACATAGATGTCAAATAGTTGAGTTTTTTCTTTGTGCGAGTACATCGAATCCTAAAAATGTTGCAAACTGTAGCAATTTATGTTGCAATGAGATGAAACTTTCTGTTTACAAAGAAGAAGGAACGTGAGGTAAGCGTATATGATTGCAAAAACGGAAGAGGATTTTAATGGTTTAAAAGAAATTGGAAGGATCGTTGCTTCCATCCGCGATACGTTGGTTGAGCGGACGGTTCCGGGTGTAACGACCAAAGAACTGGATGATTTAGCTGGAGAGCTGTTTGAGAAAGAGGGTGCCATTTCCGCACCCAAAAGTGAATATGACTTTCCTGGTTTTACGTGTATTAGTGTCAATGAAGAAGTCGCTCACGGGATTCCAGGGGATCGGGTAATCCAAGAAGGCGATATCGTCAACATCGACGTTTCCGGCTCCAAAAACGAATATTTCGCGGATACTGGTATCTCCTTTGTTGTCGGCCAGGGAGAAGAAGTGTTAACGAAAATCTGTGAGGTAGCCAAACTGGCTTTTGATGCAGGATTGAAAAAAGCGAATCCTGGCTCTAAAAAGAGCGGTATTGGCAAAGCTGTTTTTCTAACTGCCCGGCAGAATGGGTTAACTGTTATTCGTAACCTGACAGGACATGGGGTTGGCCGTGCCATTCACGAAGCGCCGGATCATATCTATAATTATAATGACACGTCAGATGATGAGTTGCTGAAAGAAGGCATGGTCATCGCGTTTGAACCCTTTATTTCTACATCTGAAGAAGAAGTGTATCAAAAAGGGGATGGATGGACGTTTGCTACCAAAAACAGTCATGTAGCTCAGATTGAACATACGATCATTCTGTCCAAAAAAGGGCCAATCATTATTACCCTGTAACTATAGAGGTCGATTAAGGTTTTGTAAGGTATACTTAAAAGCCGATTCCAGATGTAGATGTGGAATCGGCTTTTAGCGTTAGAGAGTCATTTTTTCAACAAGGGGTCTGTTCTGCAAATATAGATCCATATCCGGGCTGGAGCCATGCACGATATTGTCCGTTACAATTTTTGCCAACACTCCGTTATACACGGTTCCATTGTCGCCATAAGCCATAATGACGTAACAATGCGGATATGACTCATATTGTCCGATTACCGGCAAGCCGTCATGTGTTCCCCCGTAGAATGCTCCTAAATAATACTCGGGTTCCACCTGAATATTTGGAAAAAGCTTATTAAATTCTTGGATCAGTTTATCCTTACTTGCCAAAATTTTAGAATCCCTGGTTTCCACGTAGGCCGTATCCTTATCCATGCCGCCGATAATAATACGGTTATCCGTCGTTGTGCGCATATAAACATACGGACGTGCCGTTTCCCAAATTAACGTGCGTTTGTACCAGTTTTCTAAATCAGAAACCGGCTTGGTAATAACAGCGTAAGAGCTGGAAAGCGTGGCATTTTTTTCTACTTTAAAGTCTTTATCTTCATATCCAGCCGCAATAATCACATGTTTCGCACGAATCTCGTGGCGTTCTTTGGTATAGAAAACAGCCGAATCGTTCTCAAAACGTTTACCTGAAATCTCGGTTTCCTCGTAGATCCGTACACCTTCTGATTTTGCTTTCTCAAGCAGTCCATAAACGAATTTTAACGGGTTCATCTCGGCATCATCATGATAATAAATCGCAGCTGATTTAGAGAAAGGATATACGCTTGATATACGCTGCTCATCCCAAAAATCCACGTTGAAACCGTGCTTTTTGAGAAGTTCATATTCTTCTTGCAATGCCGGGATATCTTCCAGGTAACTCGCGTAATACAAGCTATCACGTCTTGTAAAATCAGGCTTAATCGGGAGCTCGCTACTGATATGCTCAATATGATTGATCGATTGTTCACACAATTTCAGATGACGGGCGGCTGCTTCTTCACCGAATGTATTCTTCAAAGATACAAAGCTCTTTTCCCCTGCATATTGAATCAACGCAGTGTTGGTGCTTGTGCTGCCTTCTCCAACCTTTCGCTTGTCCACGACAACGACTGATAATCCTTGATTACAAAGAAAATGAGCACACTGTGCACCCGAACTGCCCGCACCGATGATGAGAACATCACAAGTAATATTTTCCTCAAGCTTCGGGTAAGAAGGAGGATTTGTTACCGTGGTTGGCCAATACAATTTGCCGCTCTGCAGATCCATCTCGAATCTCTCCTTAAATATATTCGATACGTAGTATGAGCACTTTGTTGGAAGTCAATGCAGAGCATACGTTTCTTATGAAGGAGCAAATGGCGAGTATACCGAACATGAAGCGACTTTAGACAGGCCTTCGGATCAGCATGATCAACGAAGAAGACCACTTAATAAACATTTTTGTTTACAAAGTGGTTTGCTTATCCTATATTAAAGATACATCTGCAGGTGTATTTTACTAATATTTCAATATTTATGGAGGTGTCCGTGACACACGAGAAACCAATCGGCATCTTTCATCGACGTTACAGCGCCATGACCATTGGCATCATGTTAGTATTAACTACTTCGGCATTCGAAGGGCTCGCGATCACAACTATTGCTGCCAAAATAGCTCAAGACATGCAGGGAATTCATCTATATGGGTGGATTTTTAGTGCGTTTTTGTTATCTCAGCTTGTAGGAACACTGGTGATGGGCCAGCAAGTGGACAGGCGAGGTGTATTCACTTCCATTCTTATATCTTTTGTTATTTTTGTAATGGGGACAATGATTGCTGCGACATCCATGAACATGTACATGCTCATTGGAGGAAGAGTTTTTCAAGGATTTGGAGCTGGCGCTTTAATTACATGTGTCTATGTGTGTGTAACATTATACTACCCGGAAAATCTCCGAACTCAGATTTTGGCAGCTTTTTCGATGGCCTTTGTTCTTCCTTCATTAATCGGGCCTTATTTTGCTGGACTTCTTGCTTCTTATCTGTCTTGGCGGTTTGTTTTCTGGATCGTTATCCCTTTGATTGCACTTGCTCTTCTGCTTACATATCGCTCATTTCGTGATCTGCAGCGCAATCAGCACATTATAGAAGAAGCACGAGCAGTTGACTCAAGAACAGGTCAGGCCATTTTATTAGCTATCGGAACGGGCTTGTTACTGACAGGTCTCGGGATGATTATAAGTTGGCAGGGCATAGCTCTTTCGATTAGTGGATTCATAATCATGATACCGTTCATGCACAAATTACTGCCTCAAGGAACATTTCTAATCCAATCCGGTTTACCGGCAACCTTGGTAACAAGAGGATTGTATGTGGCTTGTTATTTTGCAACGGAAAGTTTTGTTATTTTGGGTTTGACTGAGATGAAGGGGGTATCTTCAGAAACTGCCGGATTACTTGTCGCAGCAGGCTCATTAAGCTGGTCTGGAGCGGCGTGGTTGCAAGCCCGATTGGATGTAAAAGACCAAGGTGATGGACGGAAGCAGAGAGTTATGTATGGAATTGGCATTATGATCGTCGGAGTTATGCTCGTCATGCTGGCTTTATTTTTGACGGATACCGGGATTGCGCTCATTCTCCTCTCACAGATTATTATTGGTTTTGGTGTGGGTCTGGCTAACCCGACTACCGCGGTTCTTGCTTTACAGTACGCTGAGCTTGGACAGGAAGGAAAGATGTCTGCCAACCTTCAGTTTGTCGATTCTTTTTATGTGGCTGTAAGCATTGGTGTAAGCGGTTCATTGGTTGCTTTAGCCAAAACGACGGGATGGGGCATATCCACAGGCATTCTGATGGTGCTGACGCTTCAACTTCTATTGGTTATACTGAGCTTTTTCTCATCATTACGGATTGCCGCTGTTCCTTCTCAATTACATCAGCCCACTGGACAAAAAATAGATACACTTCCGATGTAAACAAACAACCGGTCAGACCAGATACGGATCGGAGGCACATATTACATTCAGGAGGTGCGCACGATGGCGCGTGTATTGGTTGTTATTACTCCGGCTGAAGGCCATGTGAACCCATCCCTTGGGTTAATTACGGAGCTAGTCAAACTTGGGGAAGATGTTGTTTATGTCTGTGTAGAGGAATATCGTTCTCGGATTGAGCAAACGGGAGCTAAGGTCATGACCTATCCTTTTGCGGAGGATGCGTTCTCACATGAACCTACACTTAAGCCTTTGGCGTATCGGCATCCCTACCAATTCCTACACATGGTTACTTGCGGTATCATTCCCAGAATGATTCCTGAGGTGCTTCGTTTAATTGAGCATGAAACGTTTGACTATCTCATCTATGATTCACTGATGGGGTGGGGAGGCCAAATTCTCGCTGAGAAATTAGGGATTCCATCCGTATGTACGATAGCTTCTTTTGCTTCCGTTGAGCCGGCAAGCATAGAGAACGGGGAGGTTATCAATACACGAGAACTATATGAAGCGATTATGAACAAGGCAAAAGAAATAGCAACAACGTATAAGGTCAGCCTGCCTGCTGTGGAGGAGATGATGGCACATAACGCTCAATTAAATATTGTATACACCAGCCGTTATTTTCAGCCACGGGCAGAAGAATTGCATGATCGTTTTCTATTCACGGGTTCATCGATTATTCCGCGGGAAGATGCCCCCGAATTCCCATTTTATCTTCTGCGTGAACGGCATACGAAAACAGTATACATTTCCATGGGAACCATACTCAATAAAAACCTGGAGTTTTACAAACTTTGTTTTGATGCATTAAAAGATCAGCCAGTAAATGTTGTTTTATCTTCGGGGAAATACACTGATATTACATCCATCGAAGGAATGATTCCCGATAACTTTATCGTGAGGCCTTATGTTGCTCAGATTGAAATATTGCAGCATGCAGACGTTTTTGTTACCCATGCAGGCATGAATAGTGTAAGCGAGGCATTATATTTCGATGTTCCACTTGTCATGATTCCCATGACCTCGGATCAACCGTTTGTTGCAGGTCGCGTAAAAGAGCTTGGAGCCGGGATTGTATTAGATCAACATCACCTGAACGCAATTCAATTACAGGAGGCGATTATGGAAACACTTCACAATCCTATCTATAAAGAGCAGGCACATCTCATCGGCAAATCTTTAAAAGAAGCTGGGGGCTGCACCTTTGCGGCGACGGCGATAATGCAACAATTTGCCAAAGTATAACTGCAATTCACCTCTTATTCTTATATAACAGGGAATAAAATTAATGCTAATACAACAACCCCCTCACTTCATTTCTTTCGAAAGAAGAGAGGGGGCAATTTAGAAAAGTACTTATACAGCTAACCATTGGATATCAAGAGTGCAAAATCGTTTACTTGCCCTTTTTCAAAATATCAAAAATGATTTTGGCATTATCAGTGTTATCAATTAAGCCAGAGAAGCGCTGACTTCCTGGGCCATAGGCATACACCGGAACATCTTCACCTGTGTGTCCGCCTGTTGTCCAACCTGTGAACGAGCGGTTATCAATAATAGCTTCAATCGCATTATCGATCTTTGTAACATCCGCACTTTGGGCAGCATCTTTCACGGATTGAATTTCCTCAGCTGTCAGCTCAAGTTTGAGATATTTTTTCAAAGTTTCATCAACAGAAGCCCCTTTGGCAATTTGAGCAGCCATGAAGTCAGGAGTACGCAGTGCAGCTTTAATGGGGTCTACGAAGAAGTTGTATTCTCCATCTTTACCCAGGGTAAGTCCTCCTGTGGAGTGGTCAGCTGTTGCTACGACAAGAGTTTGTCCATCTTTTTTCGCGAAATCAATCGCAGCTTTAAAGGCAGCAGCAAAATCGTCCATCTCACTCATGGCACCGACAATATCATTATCGTGTCCTGCCCAGTCAATCTGACTGCCTTCAACCATCAAGAAAAATCCTTTTTTGTTTGTTTTAAGACGATCGATAGCCGAATTCGTCATCTCAGCGAGTGAAGGTGTCGCGCTTGTGCGATCAATAAATTTGTCCAATCCGCCATCTGCAAACAGGCCAAGAACTTGTTTGTTTTTGTTCGCGAGCAGGGATGTACGATCCGTTACATAACTATAACCTGCTTTTTGAAACTCTTTCGTAAGATCACGGTCTTTACGTACAAAATTGGTTTTCCCTCCGCCGAGCAGTACATCCACTTTGTGTTTGCCGTTAATCAACTCGTCGTAGTAGTCATTTGCAATAGCATCCATGTTTTTGCGGCTGATATCATGAGCTCCAAATGCCGCTGGAGTAGCATGGGTAATCTCAGAAGTCGCGACCAAACCTGTGGATTTACCGATCTGTTTGGCTTGCTCCAACACGGTTTTGACATTCTTTTGATTTGTGTCCACTGCAATGGCTGCGTTATATGTTTTCACACCTGACGACATTGCGGTTGCGGCAGAAGCGGAATCCGTAACATTTTGTTTGTCATCGTCGGGATAGGTCATTTGAGCGCCTACCAGATACGGATCAAACACCGTTTTTTCCATCACTTTCGTCTTAGGATTATCTTTCATATAACGATACGCTGATGTATACGATGTTCCCATACCATCTCCAATAAGGAAAATGATATTTTTGATTGGTTTTTTCTCAGTACTTGCACCGGCAGCTTTAGCGATAGTTGCTTGTCCAGGGGAAAGAAGAGTAGAAGCTGATACAGCCAATGTCAGAGCTAATGCAGGCAATGCTTTTTTAGACAATTTCACAACGATTCCTCCTCGATATCTCTTTAACATGAATGCATGAAACTTTGTTCATTTGTTCATCCTTAAGAAGATTATCATTCATTTGTAAATAAAAACCATCACAATTGTACGCTGATTGTAAAATATTCAACATTAACTAACATACAAGCTTAGATCAGTCTAAACCCTAAAAAACGAATAAAATCTCATTTATCAACTTGAATAGTTCGTAAATAATGTGAACAAAGCTCGAATTCCATTGACATCCCGTGTTATTTTTAATAAAATTCGAAATGCACCTCAGATTAAAAACAAAATTCTTTTTTTGATCTTCACATTCGGAGCTGTTCAGATCCTAATGACGAATATAGGAGCGTAAGAATTCCAATCCTATAGGCAATTAGGATTTTTTGTTTTTAACTGTGCTGTAGAATTTAAGAAAACAAAATGAAAGTTGGAGGCTGGCTTGACGATGGACAACTGGTTCAAACTGAAAGAAAGAGGCACCACCGTTTCAACCGAAATTATTGCTGGTATTACTACATTTTTCACGATGGTATACATAGTGATTGTGAATCCCGGAATTCTTAGTGGTACGGGAATGAGCTTTAACGGCGTATTCATTGCTACAATTCTGGCGAGTATTGTAGCAACCTTGATTATGGGATTGTGGTCCAATTATCCGATTGTTATCGCACCAGGCATGGGATTGAATGCGTTTTTCGCGTTTAGTGTTGTACAGGGTTATGGGGTAACTTGGCAGACAGCACTGGGTGCTGTATTCATTGCGGGTATTCTGTTTATTATTTTATCGTTGACTTCATTTCGTTACATGCTGCTGGATGCGATTCCGGCAAGTCTCAAACACGCCATAACAGCAGGGATTGGATTATTTATTACTACGGTAGGACTGCAGAATGCAGGTATTATTGCCAATTCGGAATCCAATCTGATTACACTTGGAAATCTGGCGCAACCGATGACCTATCTGACTCTTATTGGTCTAATCATCACCGTTACGTTGATGGCTTACAATGTCAAAGGATATCTATTTATAGGTATGGTTATTACAGCGATCATCGCCTGGTTCATGGGACTGTTCCAAATGCCTGCATCCATTGTAGCGATGCCTTCAGGACTGGGAGAAACTGCGTTCCAGATGGATTTAGCCAGTGTCTTCTCCAATGGACTATACACGATCATTTTCACGTTTTTGTTGATTACTTTGTTCGATACTACAGGGACGATGCTTGGTGTCGCGGAACAAGCTGGATTACTGAAAGATGGCAAATTCCCGCGCTCTCGTGGTGCATTGCTCGCTGATGCTGTTGGTACAACGACGGGTGCTATGCTTGGAACAAGCCCAACCTCGGCATATATTGAGTCCAGTACGGGAGTAGCTGCAGGGGGGAGAACTGGACTGACTGCGGTAACAGTAAGTGTATTGCTCGCCGCGACTTTGTTCTTTAGTCCAATCGTAAGTGTCATCTCGAGCATCCCGGCAATTACATCCCCGGCACTCATTATTGTTGGTTTCTTTATGATCAGTGTGATTAGTAAAATGAACTGGAGTGATCTGGAAGAGGCCTTCCCGGCGTTCCTGATCATTATTCTGATGCCGCTGACGCACAGTATTGCAACAGGTATAGGGATTGGTTTCATTTTCTATCCTGTGCTCAAGCTACTTCGTGGCAAAGGTAAAGATGTTCATCCGATTTTTTATATTTTTGCGATTCTATTCTTCATTCAACTTGTATTCCTCGACCACTAAGAAACGGTCTTGAACATGGCAAAGAGAGCTGCGTTTATATAAGCAGCTCTCTTTTTTCATGTATAATGCTTAAAAACGATATAAAATGAATGATTATTTACACGTTAACGGAGAGGACAGAAAAAACCTGGAAAAGCGGAGCGCTCGCCTTTATCACCGGATTTTCCCCTTTGGAAAAGGGAATCCAAAAAAATCTGGTGATAACAGCTACTCTCCAGGTTATTCTGTCATCGGAGTGGACTGTGTAAACCAATTCAACTTATATATGCCAGTTCATATTCCGTTCATATTGGCGTCACGCTGGCAACATCTTGTCTCACTATACTGTAAATAAGTCACCAAGACAGTTACACAGACTAAGGGACAGGAGAAGATGAGAATGGAAGAAATCGTAGAAATAAAGCAGACAGAGAAGAAACGTGGCAAGAAACGCAAGCTGTTCTTAAAAATATTCGGGGGAATCTTCGCAGCGCTTGTATTATTCATGGGCATCGTCTTTGTGATCCATGTGATTAGCAATGGAATGGAAAAGAAAAAGATAGAATCGTATGGGCAGTATGTGCAAGTGGATGGCAAAAACATGAATGTCTCCATTCAAGGTCACGGAGAACAGACCATCGTGCTGCTTCCGGGACAAGGAACCCCATCTCCGGTGTTAGATTTCAAACTATTAATTGACCAATTAACGCCAGATTATAAAGTGGTAACGATTGAACCATTGGGCTATGGATTAAGTGATCGTACAGACAAAGAACGTACCTCTGAAAATATCGTTAGAGAAATACATGAAGCTGTGGAGCAACTAGGTCTTGACCGTTATATTCTTATGGGGCACTCTATTGCGGGACTGTACAGCGCATCTTATGTAAAAGATTATCCGGGTGAAGTGATCGCATTTATCGGTATAGACAGCAGTGTTCCTAATCAGCCTGGCATGGATGTTAAACTACCTCTGAAATCGATGCAGTTCCTTCAAACCTCAGGGCTGATGCGATTCCTCAAAAATGTGAGTGCAGATCCTTACAAATCCATGGACTATGATGAGCATACCATAGAGCAGATGAACCTGATCTCGAATCAGGTGTCGAGCAATGCGACCTTAATGAATGAGTTGAAAAATCTGGGGTCTAACTTCAAAAATGCAGAGAAACTGACCTATCCTCGCGATTTGCCGATGTTGCTTTTCGTTCAGTCCAATAATACTGCGAATCCCAATTGGATACCGCTACATGAAGAGCAGATCAAACAATCCGATCAGGGCAAAATGATCCCGATGGAAGGCTCGCACTATTTGCATCATACAAAGTATAAAGAGATTGCTGCAGAATTCAAAGCTTATATGAAGAGTGTTCAATTAAAATAAAGTAAAGTTGTTAAGGGGGAAAAACATCTCCCCATAGGAGTCGCTATATTAGCGGCTTTTTTTGTTTTATCGGTAGAAGCTTCCACTGGATTAATTAATATAATTCTCAAGCTTCCTTTATCTGAGTAATCTCCCCGTGCTTCAATCCGAATTTTTCCATCATATCTAAAATCGGTAGGAGATCGCGTCCTTTGTCTGACAGAGAGTATTCTACTCGCGGTGGAACTTCAGGAAATACGTGTCTGGATATGAGTCTATTTTCCTCTAATTCCCTCAATTGTTTGGTTAATGAACCTTGCGGTATGTCATTCAGAAATGACTTGATTTCATGAAATCGTCGTGCTTGATCCTTCAAAAACCATATAATGAGAAATTTCCAACGCCCTGATAGCACGTGTTGAGTGTAAGCCATGCCAAAAATGATAGGATACTTTTCCCTAAACTCTTCGTGAAATCCGTCTTTGCATATCCGAGTCATACACTTCCTCCTCACAATGATAATCCAATAGTATTAAAAAAGTGACTATGTTCATTATTTTTGCCTACTTCTAACTTATAGAGATCTCAGCTAGTATAGAAGACATTGAGAAAATCTTCAATCTAGGCTTGAAATATACGTATAAAGGAGTTCGTCAGATGAATAAGATTACCGAATTACTGAATATAGAATATCCCATTATTTCTGCAGCTATGAATTGGGTAACTTCAGCAGAGTTTGTAGCTGCTGTTTGTAATGCAGGGGGGATGGGGGTACTCGGACCAAATGCTGGACAAAAACTACATCCTACTAATTTGAAAGAATATGCTGATAACCTGCGAAACGAGATCCGTAAAGTGAAGCAGTTAACGAATAAAAATTTCGCTGTAAATTATATATTCCCTCTAGATGACAGTGGCACTCTACCATTTGGCTCATTGCTTTTTGATATCATAGTTGAAGAAGAAGTCAAATATGTAGTAGCTATTGGGAACCAAATGGTCGCAAGCGAAATGATAAAATTAAAAGAGCAAGGCATAACCGTTATCTATAGGCCGCTTAACCCTACGGTTCATAACATTCTGGAAGCGGAGAAACATGGAGCTGATGCAGTTATCGTTACTGGTAGTGAGGCTGGGGGACATTTTAGTCAGTATAATCTTAGTCTATTTACGCTGTTACCCCAAATAACTGCAGTTGTTAATTTGCCTGTGATTGCGGCTGGTGGAATTATCGATGGACGTGGTGCTAAAGCAGCCTTTGCGATGGGGGCACAAGGCGTTTACATGGGAACTAGATTCATAGCAACCGTAGAAAATCCTGCGAGTCCTGCCGCCAAGCAAGCCATTATTGATGTCAAAAGTGAAGAAATACTCGAACTGGATGGGGTTTATGAGCGAACAATCCCGACTCCAGGAGGAAAAAAAGCTTATCAACTCATTAATGAAGGGAAGTCACTAGATGCCGTTCCGTACCACAAAAATGGATACAAAGAAACGCTCTTACTAGGGAATTTAGATCAAGGAACAATTAGCGTTTCTCCATCAGCAGGAGGGATTCAGGAAATATTGACATGTCAGGAAGTTATAGATGAGATTATAAACTATATAAGTTATTAATTAGCAAGATTATGCTTTCCAAAAATGGATTCATCACCACGATGATAACTAAAATCTATACGCAGCAAAAAGTGGTACCAGAGCAGGTGCCGCTTTTTGCTTATCATCAATTTTATATACAAGTACTTCACAATAGATACCGTGTTGAGATCATCGAAAATCTCCTCGTAGCAAATGGAATTTTAAGGTTTATTTGTAACTGGTTTAAGCTTTTCCACATCATTTTTATTAAATATATATCTTCCCTTTGCATTGAAAGTTATAATGATTCCTGAGCAAGTAAAAATAGAGTTTGTCCAAAAATCAAGTGCATTCGGAGGTAACGATCAGCATGAATATTCAGTTTGGCACTCCAGCCACCTATTGGGTTGAAGCACTGCCTATCGGTAATGGCAAGTTGGGCGGAATGGTCTTTGGCGGTATCGAAAAAGAACGCATTGCATTGAACGAAGACACGTTGTGGTCAGGCTATGCACAGGATTGGAATAACCCGGAGGCTCGTGAAGTTTTACCGCAAATCAGGGAATTGATTGCCCGTAAACAGTATGTAGAAGCGGATCAACTTAGCAAAAAAATGATGGGGCCTTTTACACAATCGTACCTGCCATTTGGTGATCTGGAACTTGTGATGGAACACGGACAATTATGTGAACGAAAAACTTATCAACGCAAGCTGGATTTATCTACAGGTGTTGTAAGCGTTTCCTATGAAATTGGTGGAGTACGATATGACAGGGAGGTATTTGCTTCCCATCCCGATCAGGTTATCGTCATTCGTTTAACCGCAAGCAAAGAAGGAAGACTTAACTTTCATACCAGACTGAGCAGTCCGCTGAGACACGAAACTTCTGCTGCGAACGCTCAATATGAACTGTCTGGAACAGCTCCGGAGTATGTGTCACCGAACTATCACGATGTTGAAGTGCCTGTCCGTTACGGAGATGTAGCAACTAGTCGTGCGATGACTTTCCATGGCAGACTTGCGGTAACCCATACTGGAGGCACACTGCATTCAAGCGGTGGTGGACTGCAAATCGTGGGTGCAACGGAAGCGGTCATTTACTTTGCAGGGGCTACAAGTTATGTATCCTCTAGTCAAAAAGGTGACAGCGTAACCTCCCCGAAAGAGAAGACTGCGGACGTTATTAAGCAGATTATGACTCGTGATTATACAGAATTGCGTCAACGTCATGTACAGGATCATCAAGCGCTGTTTAATCGTGTTCAATTACACTTAGGTGAAAGTGTTGCTCCGCAGGACATGCCTACAGATGAGCGCATCGAGAAATACGGTAGCAGTGATCCAGGGTTAGTCGAGTTGTTGTTCAACTATGGCCGTTATTTGATGATCGCCAGCTCCAGACCAGGAACGTTGCCAGCGAACTTGCAAGGAATTTGGAATCAGGAAACACGTGCGCCTTGGAGCAGCAATTATACACTGAATATTAATGCAGAGATGAACTATTGGCCTGCGGAGACGTGTAACATGGCTGAACTGCATGAACCATTACTTGATTTTATTGGAAAACTGGCGGAAAACGGACGGAAAACAGCTGAAGTAAATTATGGTGCTCGAGGCTGGGTAGCCCATCATAATGCGGATATCTGGGGACAAACAGCCCCTGTAGGAGATTATGGTGCCGGTGACCCGTCATGGGCTTTGTGGATGATGGGCGGCGTATGGCTGACGCAGCATCTGTGGGAACATTATGCGTTCTCAGAGGATAAAGAGTTTTTGCAGGAGACCGGTTATCCACTGATGAAGGATGCCGCCTTGTTCTGTCTCGACTGGCTCATTGAGAATAAAGAAGGACATTTGATCACATCACCATCAACGTCACCAGAGATGAAATTTGTCATTAACGGAGAACATACAGCTGTCAGTGAGGCAACTACAATGGACATTTCACTCATTGCCGAGCTGTTCGAAAACTGTATTCAAGCAGCTGAAGTGTTGCAAACGGATGCGGAATTCGTGGATCTCCTGCGAGCGAAGAGAGAACAACTGCTGCCTTTGCAGATCGACCCAAAAGGTCGCCTTCAGGAATGGAGCGAGGATTTCACAGAAGAAGATCCGCAGCACCGCCACGTATCCCACTTGGTTGGTGTGTTCCCGGGAAGACTGATTACAAAGAAAAAATCTCCTGAACTGATGCAGGCAGCACGCACTTCACTCGAGGTTCGGGGTGACGGTGGTACAGGCTGGAGTCTTGGCTGGAAAATCGGTTTATGGGCTCGTTTTGGAGAAGGGAATCGCGCTGAACAGCTTATCTCCAATTTGTTAACACTCGTTAAAGCTTACGAGCCAAGCAAACATGAGCAGGGCGGCGTGTACGCGAACTTGTTTGATGCTCATCCGCCATTCCAGATCGATGGAAATTTTGCGGCAACCGCAGGTATTGCCGAGATGCTGCTGCAATCTCATCAGGGATATCTGGATTTCCTGCCGGCATTGCCTGAACGCTGGTCTACAGGTTCGGTTAAAGGTTTGAGAGCAAGAGGCGGGTTTGAGGTCAGCCTAAGTTGGGAGAACGGTAAGCTAGTTGAAGCAAAAGTCCTCTCACATACGGGCAATACATGTTATTTGCAGGTTGAGCCTGGCTTGAAAGTATATCAAGGGGATACGGTTGTACAAACCGTTCAGGAGAAAGACGATCAAGTTAGTCTGCCAACGCAAAAAGGACAAATATATACCGTTTCATTTAAATAAAATGAACTTGAATCCTAATGTCGTTCGAGTGAATAACTTATATTCAATAAATCAATTCACCCTCGGAGCAGTATAAGATCAAGGGATGAAGCCGCTGATCAATGAAGATCAGCGGTTTTCTTTTATACCAAACGCGAAAAGTTAAGTGTTGTAATGAAAACGGTTTTATGCTATTTTGAATGTATAAAAACGTTTTAATAGCAAAGGAACCTGAATGTATGGGAAAAATCACAATTAAAGATGTTGCAAGGGAAGCCGGTGTCTCGATCTCTACGGTTTCGAATGCCTTAAATGGTGTGGATGTACTGAATCCGGAAACGAAGTCCCATGTGCTCAAAGTGGCGGAACGTTTAAACTACATTCCCAATCTGAATGGGAAACTGTTGAAGTCAGGTCAGACAAAAATGCTTGGTTTCTTCACAACTAGTGTGTCTGGACCGTACTTTTACAAGTTAGTCGAGGCCATGTCGCGTGAATGCGACCGTCTCGGTTACGGACTCAATGTGTTTGTAACCAAAGATAAACATGTGATTATGAGCAATATTCTCGGTAGACGGGTAGATGGGGTAATCATCTACGAAGAGCTTCGAATCGATGAACAGGATATTTTGTCGATGGAAAAAGACAAGATTAAAGCTGTTTTCCTGGATCGTGTGTATGAGAGCGAACGAATGGGAAGTGTCATCTTTGACTCTTACGTAGCCAGCTATGAAGCAACCAAATATCTGATCGGGCTTGGTCATCAAAAAATTGCCTATATCTCCGGTGTAGATGAGATGTTTGACAGTGTACAGCGTCGAGAGGGATATCTGGCGGCCCTTCGAGAATATGAACTTCCAGTCGATGAGGATTACATTATTCAAGGGTACTTTGAAGAAGAGGCCACTTACAGTGCCATCAAATCCTTCATTCATAAGCACCCAGGCAAATTACCAGATGCCTTTCTGGCCGGCAATGACCTGAGTGCGATCGGATGCATACAGGCATTGAAATCTCATGGTTATGAGGTTCCAAGTGACATGAGTGTAGTCGGATTCGATGATATCGATATTGCTCCGTATTATTCTCCACCGCTAACGACCGTTCGTAATCAAATTGCAAGACAAGGCATTCTAGCTGTCACGCAATTGGTCAATATGATCAAGGGACAGGAACAAGGCTTAGCGCAAAAGCTGTCAGGAGAACTTATTGTACGCGGTTCAAGTCATGTGAAAATGAACAACCGGAGAGATGGACGTAAATAACGGGTGAGAGGCTCATCGGGTCCATTTTTCATTTTATATTACAGAGAAAGGAGCTTTTTCGGATAAAATAAAAACGTTTTTATAAAATGAAATACATGCATCTATCGACACATACAGAGGGGAGCAACGAAGGATGAGTCACTTGACGACTACAGCAAACAGACAGCAGCAACCTCTTAAACCCGGTGGCAGAAAACATTTCAAGCAACGCTTCAATACGTTCTGGGCCGATTTCGCCAGACAATGGGAGATCCAGTCCATGGTTCTGCCGGGTATTCTGTTCATGATTGTTTTCTGTTACATACCGATCTACGGATTAACGATTGCCTTCAAAAATTACACCGTCATTGATACGCTGTCCAGTGCTCCATGGGTGGGGCTGGATAACTTCAGAATCATTATGTCAGATAAATACTTCTGGGATGCTGTTGTGAATACGCTAGGCATCAGTTTTTTGAAGCTAGGGATTGGGTTTGTCATTCCGATTATTCTGGCCATTATGATTTACGAGCTGAACAGCGGACGATTCAAGAAATTCGTGCAAACGGTTTCATATTTGCCTCACTTTCTCTCATGGATCGTGCTGGGCGGTATGCTTATCACTTGGTTCTCCACAACCGGTTTGTTCAATGAACTACTGCTCGGTCTTGGCATCATATCACAGCCGCAAAACATATTGCTGGATGCGGGCAAGTACTGGTGGATCGCCACGTTATCGGATATCTGGAAGGAAGCTGGTTGGGGCACCATTTTGTATCTTGCCATCATGTCCAAGATCGACCCTACGTACTATGAGGCCGCCAAAATCGACGGAGCCAGCCGAATGCGTCAGATATGGAATATTACCTTGCCTAACATGAAGTCTATAATCAGTCTGAATCTGATCCTGACGGTCAGCGGACTGCTGGGTTCGAATCTGGATCAAACCTTAGTGCTCATGAACTCACAGAACCGTGAGAAGGCCGAAGTCATTAATTCTTATGTCTATCGCATGGGGATGTCGCAAGGCGACTTCTCGTATGCTACCGCCGTAGGTTTGGGTGTTTCCATCATTTCTGTAATTCTGCTCGTCACGGCAAACAAAATAACTAGCAAGCTCAATGACAACCAGTCTGTGCTGTAGAAGGAGGTTCCCTCATGAATGGAAAAGCGGCCAAAGAAGATCTGGACAGCCGGATTTTTGATACGCTCAATATCATTTTTTTAACGATCTGTACCATCGTCATTATTGTTCCGCTCTGGAATGTCATCATCTCGTCCTTTAGTTCTGGCAAAGCACTGGCAGAAGGTGGATTCATCTTCTGGTCACCCGAGTTTTCGCTGGAAAATTACCGAGCGGTGTTTAATGATTCAAACATCTGGCAGGCGTTCTTCATCTCTGTGTCCAAAACCATGATCGGTGTCGTAACACATGTATTCTTCTGTGCCATGGTCGGATACGGACTAAGCAAGAAGTACCTGAGAGGACGCAAATTGTATGTAGCCATGGGTGTAATTACCATGTTTTTCTCCGGCGGCATGATTCCAACCTTTTTGCTCATCAAGGCACTGGGTCTCCTGAACAGCTTCTGGGTGTATATTATTCCGGCTTTGTTCAGTTTCTTCGATGTCGTCATCCTGATGAATTTCTTCCGTAATGTACCGGATTCACTCGAAGAGTCGGCGAAGATGGATGGGGCTGGAGACTGGCATATCTTTCTCAAAATCTTTATCCCGCTATCCATGCCAGCAATGGCAACCATCGCTTTGTTTAACGGGGTAGGGCAGTGGAACGACTTTATGACGACCAAACTGTATATTACGGACCAGTCACTCTACCCATTACAGATGATGTTATATGAAATTATTGTGCAATCCCAGACACAGTCCATGCAGAACGTGGGCGGGTCCGTCGTGATCGAAACAACAACCAAAGGCGTGCAGCTTGCCACCATTGTCATTACCACATTGCCAATTGTACTGATCTATCCTTTGTTACAGCGATATTTCATTTCAGGCATGATGCTTGGAGCTGTGAAGGAATAAAACGATAGATTCACATCAACGATTTATATTCGACTACGAGGGGGAAAACACATGTTTAATATTCACCGGGTACTGGGCAAAAGAGGGGTTAAAGGATGTGCAGCATTACTGACGGCTGTGTTAATGATTACGGGATGCAGCGGTGGTTCCGATGGATCAAGTGAAGCGAACTGGGTATCCATCGAGAATCGTTATACGGTTGATCCGGAGAAACCAGCATGGCAGCTCGATAAGAAGGAAGAAGTGACCGATCTGACCTGGTACGTTAATGCCGACTGGTGGAATACCGATTTTGGCAAAGATATCGTCACCAAAAAGATCAAGGAAGACTTGAACATTAACATCAAATTCATTACAGGCGATGATACCAAATTAAATACCTTTTTTGCCGGTGGAGATATGCCTGACCTGCTGACGGTGTTTGATTCCAATTCGCAAGTCGTGAGCAAAGCATCAACCTGGGCCATTCCTCTGAATGATTTGGCCGAGAAATATGATCCGTATTTCAACAAGGTCGCGGCTGCGGACACGATGAAGTGGTTCCAGCAAGAGGATGGCAAGACCTACGGTTATCCGAACTATTCCAACACACAAGCAGATTATGATAGCGGTAACATTCCAGCCAAGACCGCCTTTATCATCCGCAAGGATGTATATGAAGCGTTAGGCAGTCCAGTCATGGGAACACCGGAGCAATTCCAAAGTGTAATGAAACAGATCAAGGAAAAGTTCCCATCGCTCATTCCGTTTGGCTTTAACGCCATCGGTGGAGGCACCGGTTCGCTTGGCGATGCGTTGCAGGATTTTATCGGCGTACCCCTGGAGGCGGCAAACGGAGAGTTCTATGACCGCAATCTGGACGAAGATTATCTGACTTGGCTGAAAACCTTAAACGCTGTATACAGAGACGGCAATATTAGTGATGACAGTTTTGCGGATGACGGTACGGCCTTTGAAGAAAAGGTGAAATCCGGCAAATATGCGGCGATGCTGCTCGACGGTACACCTCAACAGGGCGGAAACCTTCAGATCTACATGAGTGATAACGAAGGCAAAGAGTACATCGCCATTGATGGGCCGCAAAGTACCAAGGGCAACGCACCAACACTGAATCAGTCCGGTATTACAGGCTGGATGATTAATTTCATCTCCAAGGATGCCAAAGACCCGGCTAAAGCGATGCAAGTTTTCACGTATTTGCTGAGTGAAGAAGGCCAGATACTGATGAACTATGGCGTTGAAGGAGAGACCTTTAAGAAAAAAGCTGACGGTACGGTGGAACTACTTCCGGCCGTGAAGGACATGCAATTGCATAATGCGGACCAATTCAAGAAGGATTATCGCTTGGGTGAATTTATGTTTTTCGGTCATGACCGTCATAAGGCGCTGAGTGCCGATGCCTTCCCGGAGGCTATTAAACAAATGCAAACATGGGGCAAAGGCAAGCTGACCCCTCATTTTATTCTGGAAAATATTAACCCGAACCTGGGCACACCGGAAGCCCGCGCCTTGTCCGCCATTAACACCAAATGGAACTCAACACTGGTAAGCATGTTGCGTTCGAAGGATGATGCCTCGTTTGACAATGCCCTTGCCGCATATCAATCGTTCTTGGAGGAAAATCGCTGGCCTGACATTGTGAAGATCCGCAGCGAGAAGATGAAGCAGAATAAAGAGAAATTAGGCATGCAATAATGAGGAGGCTTTGCGATGACAACATCTAAAATGTTCAAAACTACGGGGGAAAATGACCTGTTTCGTCTTGTTCCCCCCGAGGAATACAATCCGATCAAGTCCATGGACGCTGATTCGATGGTCGTAACCGTTCAACTGGATGATCGTCAAACGTACCAGGAGATGGACGGGTTCGGAGCGTCATTTACAGATGCTGCGGCATATTTGATGAATCAAAAGATAACGCATGAACAGCGAGTTGAAGTGATGTCACGGCTCTTCCATCCGACAGAAGGGATCGGTTTGTCGGTGATTCGCAACCCGATGGGCGCTTCGGATTATGCCCGCACGGTATACAGTTATAACGATCTGCCTGACCATCAGACAGACCCGGAATTAGCCGGATTTAGCATTGCACATGATGAAGCGGACATTATTCCGTTAACCCGGCAGGCGCTTGCACTGAATCCCGATCTGAAACTGTTCGCTTCGCCGTGGAGCGCACCCGGCTGGATGAAAACAAGCGGCTCCATGATTACAGGCCAGCTCAAGCCTGAGTGGTATTCGGCATATGCGGAGTACTTTGTAAAATATATTCAGTCCTATGCAGCTCATGGTCTGCCAATCTATGCAATCACCCCGCAGAATGAGGCTTTGTATGAGCCTGGACATTATCCGGGCATGCTGATGCCCGCTGAGGCGCAAGCAGAGTTCATTCTCAATCATCTCAAGCCAGCTTTTGTACGCAACAACCTTGACACCAAAATCCTGTGTTATGATCACAACTGGGATCGTCCGGATTATCCGCTGACCGTTCTGGAGCAGGCAGGAGAAGCCGTGGATGGAGTGGCATGGCATTGGTATGGGGGAGATGCTTCTGCCCAATCCAAAGTATACGAAGCTTTTGCGGGAAAAGAAGTGCATTTCACCGAAGGTTCTGGAGGGGAGTGGATTCCACCCTTTGAACAAGCGTTCTCCAATGTGATTCGAACGGGCATTCACATTTTGCGAAACTATAGCAAGTCACTCGTTCTATGGAATATGGCACTGGATGAACATAACGGCCCTACAGTGCCGGGTTTTGGACAGAGCACGTGCCGTGGAATTGTGCAGATTAATCAGCAGACGGGAGAGCTTGTCTACACGCTGGATTATTACGCGCTAGCTCATTTCAGTACTTTGATTCGCCCTAAAGCGGTTCAAATCCAATCGGTGTCCAGCGAAGATTCCATATATACAGTAGCTTTTCGCAACACGGACGGAAGCACAGCATTGGTACTGTTTAACGATGAGCAAGAAGGCAAACAGGTTAAGATTGAAATGCAAGATCAAGAAAGCCTTGTTGTATACATGGAATCCAAAAGTGCTATATCCATATTAATATCGAACGATTAAAGAGCAGTAGCCCGGCTATGACCTAATGGTTGTAGAAATGAAAACACCTGCCTCAGCATGTATTCATGTTTTCTCGACATTCCTAGAGAGCAATAATGCGAACCACGCAGACCGCCAATTGGCGGTCTTTTATCTGTTTTCTAAACTGTTGTCTGTTTTTTGATCGTTTTCTGATCATTTTTCTAACCTTTTAAGGGGATTTCATGCATGCAGTCCGAATAAAGTACAAGATAGAATGTATCTGTCCCTGAATTTTTTGGGTGATGGCTCGTGTATAAATAACCAACTTTGGAGGACTTCCATGTATAAACTGATGATTGTGGAGGACGAATTGCTAATGCGCGTGGGCATTCGTTCCATGCTGAACTGGGAAGAATATGGTTTTTGTATAACAGGTGAGGCTAGTAATGGAAAAGAAGCACTGGAGCTTGCGCTTGAAAAGGTACCTGACTTGATCATTACAGACATCCGAATGCCCGTAATGGACGGATTAGCGTTAATCAAACAGTTATCCCCATCGTTAAAAAACTGTAAATTCGTCATTCTGAGCAATTTTGATGAATTAGATTACGTGAAAAATGCTTTAAAGTTCGGTGCCACCGATTACTTGATTAAAAGCGAAATTAATGAGCAATCGCTCATCGAGCTTTTGACGAATATACGGGAGAAGTTGCAAAGTGAACAGCATCCATTAAATGCCTTACCCTACGTATTCCCCGAGTATTCCAAGAGTATTCGTTATTTGAAGGATAGCTTTTTCCAAGATATTGTAAGCGGATTCACCCATGAGAAAGAATTGCTTACCAAAGCCAAAGAACTCCATTTTCGTATCCAATCAGACCAGTTAGTGGTCATCAAATTCATCGTTAATCATTATGAGAAGGTCAAACGCAAATACATTGAAAAAGGGGAAAAGCTGCTCCGTTTCTCGATACTCAACATTATGGAAGAGGTTATTCCATCCCGGTGGGCAAAGGAGATTTTTGTGGAAAGCTCGTCTGAATACTGGGTAGTGGTTAATGTCCGATCTGACACGGAAGCACATGCTAACCTGAACAAGCTGATTCGTAAAGTACTCACTTCCCTTAAGGATTTTATGAACCTGTCACTTACAGCGGGAGTAAGTTCGATTAGTTTCGGCTTTGTGTCGCTGCGGAAGGCTTGTCAGGAGGCAGAATTTGCGCTTAAGGAGCGTTTTTTTACGGGTGAAAGCCAGATCCTGTATGTTGAGGATATACGTGAAACCCCCAGTAGGGAAGACGTTGAACATCTGCTGAGTCCTCAGCAGGAGCAACAATTCATGAAAATTTGTATGAGCAAAAATAAGGAGAAAGCCCGGCAATTTCTTGAAGAAATCTACATTGACCTGAAGACCGTAAGGGCAGGCGAGAACAGTATCCGCAAGCAATACCTTACGTTGCTCGAAACAATGCAGGCCCATTTGCTGAACAGCACATCACGAAGCAAGCTTTCCATGACGGAGAAATCCCCCTATGAGATTGTCCTGAACGGGGAACATTGGCAGGATATCCATGAGAATGTGCTGACTTATATCACGGAGACATTTAACGCTAGCTCCCAGGTCACACACGAGCTCAAATACACGGACCTCGCAATAGACATCATCAACAGTTATTATGCAGAGGATCTTTCATTGCAAAGTGTAGCTAGCCAGATTAACGTGAATCCGTCCTATTTAAGCCGTTTGTTCAAGCAGGAGAAGAAGGAAAATTTCATCTCTTATCTGACCCGGGTTCGGATTGATCATGCGAAGGCTTTTCTCCTCAGCAAAGAGCTGAGAATATATGAAATTGCCGATAAAGTCGGGTATCACAACTACACGTATTTCAGTAAGATTTTCAAAAAGAACACAGGGCTTACGCCAGAGGAATATCGGGAACAGCAGCATGTGCATGCCATTCGGAAATAGAGGTGTGATCGATGAAATATAAGCGGCCTTTTCAGATTAAATACAAGATTATGGTGATCTGTATGATCGTCATCATCTTTCCTGTCGTTGTGATGACTATTAATTCGTACTACTCTTCCGAAAGGTTATTATCACAGAATTACAATACACTGCTTAATGATTTGACCAAACAGACGAACATTCGCATTGACGAGTTTTTGAAAGAAATCGAAAAGATCACGCTGCTCGCCAGTAATGGACTCAGTGACAGTTTATCTGCTACCCATGAAGGCAGCTTTCCGATCCAGGATTTTCTGCGTGTAAGTAATGAAGAAAACGAAATCTCGGCATATAACATACTAATGAATTACATCATGATGAAGGATCGTGTATTTTCCATTTATCTCTACAATATGAACGGAGGACAAGACCTGTTTGTAAGTCCACATCAACCGATTGACAAGGCCTTCAATGTGAGAAATGAGCTGTGGTTCAAGAAGTTTATGCATGAGGACGAGCGTACGATCACGTTAACAACCCGGGTTGACAAGCAACTCGAAAACAAAGTGCTGGCCGTGTCCCATGCACGAAAAATTCATGATGTCACGAACGGCAAATTGCTTGGCGTGATGGTGGTTAGCATCGATATTAAATTTATCGAAATCGTCAATCGTAACTTGCAGGAAGGACTTCGATCCAGATTCATGATCATTGATGAGGACGAAAAGATCGTTTACAACGTCAACGACCAGTTAATTGGCACCTTGTTTCGGGATAACGTTCGTCCATCCGAAGCAACCAACGTCGTGGTAAAGAGTCCGCTTAGTCAGCAGAAATGGACTACATATGTCTATATGCCGCTGGAAGAGCTAACTGCCGATGGTAGAATACTAGGTAAAAACCTCGTAACGCTAGCGATCGTCATGTCACTTTTCGCTGCGGTGATCTCCATTTTCCTGTCTCACGTCATTACACGTCCCATCAAAAAGCTGTTAAACAATATACGTCTTGTCGAAAAGGGGCAATTTGAGCAGGTGCAGGATATTCGCTCCCGTGATGAGATTGGTCATTTATCCACCAGATTCAACCGAATGTCCCATGAATTGAAACGAATGGTGGAACGCATGCAGCAGGAAGAGGTCGAGAAGGCCGCTGCCGAGATGCGGGCACTGCATGATCAGATTAACCCGCACTTTCTGTATAATACTTTAGGTTCCGTGAAATGGATCGCTTCCATGCAACAGGCCGACAAAATTGTAGATATGACCGATGCACTGATCTCTATGCTCCGATATGCCACCAAGTCTGATGGAAGTCTCGTTATGATTCGTGAAGAATTAACTCACATTGCACATTACGTGACTATCCAAAATGTTCGATATTATGGCAGTATTCAGATGAAATATGAGATTGATGAGAACCTGCTACAATATGCAATGCCTAAAATGATCCTGCAGCCCATCGTCGAGAACGCGTTCTTTCACGGTCTGGCCGAGATCGAAGAGGATGGCGTAATTACGATTCGAATAGGATCTCAGGAGGAAGACATCTGCATTGAAGTTTGTGATAATGGAACCGGCATGGATCAGAGTATGGTACGAGGCTTGATGGAGGAAAAGCATGAAACAGGAAATGGAGGCCGGGGGATAGGCCTCTATAATGTACAACGGCGTATTCAACTTCACTTCGGTGAGCCGTATGGGATACAGGTGAAAAGTGAGGTCGGCAAAGGAACAACGTTTGCAATTCTGCTTCCAGCGATCTCCTGTTTATCGGAAAACAAGTGAATGTGTCTTAGACAGTCGCATGTGAAGTCGCTTTTGCTGTCACTTTAGCCTTTAACACTGCCCAGTACCAGTCCTTTGGTAAAATACTTTTGCAAGAACGGATAGATCAGCAGAATCGGTATCGCACCGAGGAACATCTGCGCGGCTCGCCCTGTCCGGGCATTCATCATGGATAACAGTTGCGTGTAATCCGATCCGGATTTCAGCATCATCTGCTCAAAGCTTTGAAGCAGCGTCTGCAAATAGCTCTGTAACGGATAGTTGGCGGGATTGTTCATATAGATAATGCCGTCAAACCAAGAGTTCCAGTGACCCACAATGCTGAACAATCCAACCGTCGCGAGCGCAGGTTTGAGAAGCGGCAGCATAATGCGGATCAACACTTGCAGAGGGCCTGCGCCGTCAATGATAGCCGATTCTTCGATCTCTTCAGGAAGTCCACGAATAAAGTTCATCAGAATAATCATGCTGAACACGGGGAGCGCTCCTGGCAGAATCAGAGACCAGATGGAATCAATCAGTCCCATTTTCACCACAACCAGATACGTCGGGATTAAACCGCCGCTAAACAGCATCGTTACGATAAAAAATCCCATGTAGACGTTGCGCCCCATCACCTTCTGTTTGGTTTTGGATAAAGGGTAGGCTGTGAGCACAATTAACACCAGATTCACAAGTGTACCCAGAACCGTTCGCTGGATGGCAACCCATAGCGAGGAATAAAACGCGCCACCCGAAAGAGCAAACTCATAAGCTTTGGTTGTGAACTCGACAGGCCAGAAGGTAACACTACCAGCCGATACCGCTGAACTGCTACTGAAGGACACAGCGAGTAAATTCACAAATGGCAACACACAGAGTAGCGAGATGGTCAGCAGGATAGTGTAATTTATAATAAGAAACACGCGTCTGCTTATACTTTTATCATAGATCATGCGAATATGCCCTCCTTAGAAGATACGGTAACCCGCCACGCGGTAAGCTAGAATGTAAGAGACAGCGACTAGAATGCAGGAGATCACGGATTTGAATAATCCAACGGCGGTCGCAATGGAATATTGGGCTTGCTGTATCCCCAGACGATAGACATAAGTATCGATAATATCACCGGTCTGATAAACGACAGGAGAGTAGAGGTTGTAAATCTGGTCGAAACCGGCATTCAACACGTTTCCAAGAGAAAGCACAGACATCAGAACAATCGTTGGCATGAGTAGGGGCAGGGTGATATAGAGTGTTTGCTTCCAACGCTTGGCTCCATCGATCACTGCGGCTTCGTATAGTCCGGGGTCAATGCTGGTTAAAGCCGCCAGATAAACGACCGTTCCAAAACCGAAACCCTTCCATATGTCACTCACGATCATTGTCCATGGGAAGATGGAAGGGGTACCGAGAAAAGAGATCGGCTTGACGCCGAACAAACTCAGAAACGTATTCACGATGCCATTCGCACTTAGAACATCCAGCATGATACCCGCCATAATGACCCAAGACAAGAAATTCGGTATATACACGAGGGTCTGAAAGGTGCGTTTGATCCCGTTGTGCAAGACTTCGTTCAGCAGCAGTGCGAAAACAACCGGCACCACAATGCCGCCAAGCATTTTGAATATGGACATGTAGAGGGTGTTCCAGATCGTTCTCACAAAGTTAGGCTGATTGAATACATGCGTGAAATTGTCCCATCCAACCCACGGTGAGTTAAAGCCGAGACCGGGGTTATATTTTTGAAACGCAATAATGAGTCCATAGAACGGGATGTAGCTAAAAATAAATACCAGCACAACGCTGGGGATCAACATGAGGTGGTAAGGACTTTGCTGCTTCCATTTTTTCAGCATGGCTTTTCCTCCGTTCAGTTATCAAAAAGAGGGGATGAGAACGGGCTCACCCCCTCCGGCTTCACACCGCAAATGCTTTATTTCCCGTAGGCTTCGTTGACTGCTTCAATGGCATTATCTCCACCAGCTGCTCGCCAGTTCTGTACGACCACGTCAAAATAATCGATGCTTTCACTGCCCATAATGATTTTGGTAAATCCTTCGGTCAGAATGTCATCCAGCGTTGTGCCGTAACTGGAG
Organism: Paenibacillus polysaccharolyticus; assembly: GCF_900102085.1. GTDB lineage: Bacteria > Bacillota > Bacilli > Paenibacillales > Paenibacillaceae > Paenibacillus > Paenibacillus polysaccharolyticus. The sequence continues at coordinate 290,155 of NZ_FMVM01000002.1, forward strand.
AGAGCTTCCGGCGTAACACCCCATAGCGCGGTTTTGATATAGTTGTTGCTATCAAGCACTTTTTTGGCCAGACCATACGCATTTTTCGGAGCACCCTGTTGCAAATAATCGCCAGTTGCTCCCGGTGTCGCATTTTTAATAAACTCCACGCTATTATTGTATTTCTGCCACATTCCTGAAGTCGTAAGTCCGCTTGTATCCTTCGTTTCAAGAGCTTTGGACACAGCCTCAAACTGCTCATAGTCCGAATTCGGATTAAGTACACGGAACGCACCAACCACGTGGGCAATATCATTATCGAGCAGGGCAGACAGTGTCTCCGGTGTTTCCTTGCCGTTACCTTCATCTACGATGTAGGCATAATCATTCAGGATTTCGATCACCGCTTGCGGATTGGCGGCATCTTTTTTCATAACAATGTAGTTGTTGTTGGCAAAAAAGATCGACTGTTTTGCTTCCTTACCGTCCACGGTTGGAATGAGATACGGATAAAAGATCGCATCTTTGCCCAGATTGGCAATCGTATCTACGCCCGGATTATACCCCCACCACTGATAGTAAGGCTGAATGCCTACTTTACCAGCAACGATGTCGGCATTCATCGCGTTGAAATCTTTAATTGCAAATTCGGGATCAATAATGCCTAATTTAAACCACTCCGCCCACTCGGCAAGCGCGTTTTTCATCTCAGGTTGAATGGAGCCATAGGTGAGTTTTCCCGAATTATCTTCAATCCACATGTCGGGATGTGCATTCCATGCAATGGCAAGCAGGTTGAGGTAGTCCAGGGATTGATCCACAGCAATGCCGTATCCGCCGTGTTTCTCCATAAATTTGAGTGCCATATTTTTGATATCTTCAACGGATTTCGGATCTTGCAGTTTAAGTTCTTCTTTCCAGTCGTTCCGGATCCAGATAAAGTCGGGCTGTTCAATTAACCCCCAGTGCATCTGCGGTATACCGTAGAGCTTGCCGTCTTTTTTGCCTGATTCGTAGCTGTCTGCATCCGCTTTCATATACCCTTTCAGACGTTCCGAGGCATGCTGTTCAAAGGCTTCTGTCAAATCCATGACCATATCGGCTTCAACCAACTGGCGTAGCTGAGAAGGGTTCACTCGAAAAACGTCAGGTAGTTCATTGGAAGAGATGGCGAGATTGAGTTTTGTTTCATATTCATCACTGACCCAGTCCGTCTTGACGTTAATGTTTAACTTCTCTTTATACCGGCGAGTCCAGACATTATTGGTGATATCATCGCCCTTTGGATATTTCGCTGAACTATACTCCGATGTGACCGTATGAATGGTGACTGCACCTGTGCCGTCATCGTCCGCATCGGTCTGTGTTTTACCTTTTCCCGTGTCACTACAAGCTGTGATCAGCAGAGTAGACATACTCACTGACATGATTAGAAGCTTCATCTTTTGGTTCATTCACGTTCCCCCTCAAGTTCAAGTCATATTTAGGAAAGTTGTACTTGAAGATATTGTAATGGAGAATAAGAGGAGGGGATATAAACGTTATTGACCAGAATCTGTATGATTTTTTACTTTAGAGGAAGATTGAGAGAGCGAATGGGATGAAAAGTGTGTACGGATCTTGCACTTATTTGAACTGTGTTGCACTTTTTTGACCTGTTCGAACCAAAGAAGATCGTGAGAATTATCGGAAGTATACATATTTTTTCAGCTTAGTTGTGGCTATTCGTTGCGCTGCGGTGTCTAATTCGTTGTAAATCAAGAGGAGGTTCACACCATGTCAGGAGCTCATGACACAGATTTCACACCTGTTTATCCGGATGAACAGGATAGCAATACCCGATTTGAACACATCTATGCATTATATCGTGACCGCATCCGTAGTTACTTTTTGCTGAAAATAAATGCCATGGTTGCAGACGACCTTACACAACAGGTGTTTATGAAAGTCTCGGAGAACATGCATCGCTTTAGAGGGAGTGCGCATATTTTCACATGGATCTTCAAGATTGCTCAGAATACGTTAAAAAACGAATATCGCAGATTGTCACGTCAGAATGAAACACCGCTTGATTTTACACAGTTAGAATCCCAATCCATCACTCTTGAATTTACAAAGTATGTTGACTTTCGAATTGACATTGGCGCGGCACTACAAACACTGGATGAGAAAAATCAGGAGATTATTGCGTTACGTTTTTTCGCAGATTGTACACTACCCGAGATTGCGAGTATTGTTGGCATGCGTGAGAGCGCAGTGAAGAACCGATTATATCGCGCTCTTGGAAAGCTGAAGCATGAATTAAATGAATGGGGGAACATGGCCATCATGTCGATTGAACAATTGATTTCTATCGAAAATAAAGGAAGTTCAGAACATTCGGTTAATCGTCTGAAAAAAGCAAATCATGATCTCTTCACGCAACTAAGTGGAAATGTCGAACGACTGGCGACCAAATACAATTACCAGCCCAAACGTAAAGTCATCATTGAAATGTATCCAGATCTGCCAACGTTTCATCGGGCTGTAGGTGAAGTGGATGCGCCTAACTGGTTCACGGGTACGTATGAAGAAAATATTCTTAAGATCGTATCACCACTTAATCCCGGACCGGAACATACCTACGAGTCTATTATCAAAGGTACGGTTCACCTGTTCTCCATGTGGCTGATTGAGGAGATTAATCCGCTGGCCCCCAAATGGATTAGACAAGGAATTGGCGGATACGAGGCTAAACTTATGACGCCCTATTTTCTTGAAAATTCGACGAAAGAGGCCATTCGCACGAATTCTATTCCTACTTTTGCTCAATTAGACGATGATACATGGGATTTCGAAACCAAGAAAGGATTTCAATTCTCGTATATGTTTGTCGAGTTTGTCATAGAGAAGTACGGTTTAGAAGCTATGAATCAATTGATCCGTCAGCCGCAGGATCTCAAAGGCATTTTAGGCTGCTCAGAGACTGAATTTCGTCAGAAACTGGTTAACTATCTGAATCAATTATTTTAAGAACTCACACGAAACGAACGACAGTTTAACGGTTAATAAGCTCAGACACCTTCAGCAACATGTAGTCCTGTTCATTATGGGATATCATGACTGGAGGTGTTTTTTTACATTTAAATAAGGTAGAAGGAAGAATGAAGAAGGTTTGAAAGAAAGTTTATAGCGTTCGTTCATGTTCCGTTCATATCGCATTCATTCTAGGGACATCGAAGTTAAGTACACTTGACTTGGAGTAAAACAAGACCCACCCGAGAAGGAAACATGACATAAAGGAGCTGAAGGTGTTGATTGAACCAAGTCATTCAGATTCAAAAAAAACAAAAGCGAGCCAGGATTCCAAAGTCAAGCGAGTGCTTAAACTTTTACTAAAAGTCATAGCCTCTATACTTATCGTCATCCTGCTTTTCATCGCGACCGTGTTCACGGTGAACCAAGTCAGCAGTCATTCTGAACAAAAGCGACTGGAACATTACGGGCAACAGGTATCTGTCGATGGAAAACGAATGAACGTATTCATGCAGGGGGAAGGGAAAGAAACGATAGTCATCTTACCTGGGTTCGGGACAGCTTCTCCTGCGCTTGATTTTAAACCGCTCATATCCGAACTGAGTCCTTATTATAAGGTCGTAGTTGTTGAGCCTTTTGGTTACGGACTAAGTGAACAGACTGACAAGGAACGTAGTTCGGCTAATATCACGCATGAGATCCATAGTGCGTTGCAAAGCCTCGGTATCAAACGTTATACGCTCATGGCACATTCTATCTCAGGTCTCTATAGCCTGGACTATGTGAACCGTTATGCAGATGAGGTACAAGCATTCATTGGACTAGATCACAGTGTTCCGTCTCTTAGTGAGCAAAAAGTTGAAGCGTCCGACATTGAGCCCATTAAATGGTTCCGTAACCTTGGTTTTGCCCGTGTTCAGTTGAAACTGACTGATGACCCGTATGAAGGGCTCTCCTATGACGACGATACCAGGGAGCAATTAAACATTTTAATCCGTAAAAATATGTACAACAACACACAATTAAACGAGGCCGTAAGCATGTATTCTAATTTCCATGCAGCGAAACAGCTTACCTGGCCAAGTGATTTACCAGTTCTTTTCTTTGTACAGAAAAATCACCCGGTCGTGAAAGAGTGGGTTGCAGAACATGAGAAACAGATGACGAACGCTAAACAGGGAGAAATGGTTTTACTGGAGGCAGGACATTACTTGTATCGCTCCCATCCCAAGGAAATCGCTGAGAAGATCAAGGAATTCACCGAAAAGATCGCTACAGATTGAGGCAACGGCGTTATATGGCGTACTTAAAGTACCCGTGTAACGCTTTTTTTGTTATTCTATTGTTTTACGGGCAAAATGCTGATACAGCATCGTATAGTGAACACATAATCAGGGGGTTTAAATATGCAACTTTTAGTGCTCGGGGCTACTGGACGTGTCGGAAGCCATATCATTACACTCGCGCTTCAAGGCGGACATCATGTAACTGCATTGGTGCGTAATCCAGAAAAAATAAACAAACGCCATGATCGCTTGACCGTTATTCAAGGAAATGTGTTGGAATCCGAAGATCTTCTCCGTGCTATACAAGGAGTTGATGCGGTAATCAGCGCGCTGAACACGGATGGAACAACTACACTGTCCAAAAGCATGCCGTTACTCATCAATGCCATGGGGCAGGAGGGCTTAAAGCGAATCATTACTGTAGGAACAGCCGGTATTCTGCAAAGCAGAACCGAGCCAGAGAAACTTCGATATCAGTCGAGTGAATCCAGACGTAAGTCAACTAGGGCTGCCGAGGAACATGAACAAGTGTACACGTTGCTTAAAGGCTCCACCTTGGAGTGGACCATTGTATGCCCTACGTATTTGCCAGATGGGGAGGTTTGCGGCAACTACCGGGTAGAGCGTGACGTTTTACCTGAAGGAGGCACAGAAATTACCGTTGGCGATACCGCTGAATTCACCTATCGTCAACTCAGCGACCGCCGCTTTATAAATGCACGCGTAGGGATATGTTACTGATAAGCCTGCATGAAAACAGCCTGCCTTCAATTCATAGAAGTCAGGCTTTTTTAATCTTTATACAACACTGACATTCTAGAGCAGAACACTCTCCCCGGTTCTTCAAACTATTTGTAACACTACTTCACACGTTTGGAGATAGGGTGATCCTCATTCATTTGCAGCAAATCCCACAGGTTCCCATAAAGGTCTTTAAATACAGCAACGATGCCATAGTCTTGTTCCTTTGGTTCTCTCACAAATTCAATGCCTTTGGCAACCATGTCCTTATAATCTCTCCAGAAGTCATCGGTATTCAGGAACAGGAAAACACGCCCACCAGCCTGGTTACCGATAAAAGGCTGTTGCTCCGGTTTGGAAGCTCTCGCGAGTAAAATGGTTGTGCCTATAGATCCCGGAGGGGCAATCACCACCCATCTTTTGTCCTGCTCAGGTTGATAGGTGTCTTCAAGCAATGTGAAGTTCAATTTTTGAGTATAAAATTCGATCGCTTCATCATAATCGTTAATGACCAAAGCGATATGTATAATCGACTGAATCATAAGGGGGCCTCCATTTCATCTTTTGGTCAACGATACAGTTATACCATTGGAATTGGAGAGACTACAACGGTAAATAAGGAAAAGCAGGAAGTTTCCCTACTCCTAAACCCTGATTTGAAGTATGATATATACTAGGTTAAGCGCTTTCTTTTAGATCAAATTCAATATACATACTTAGGAGGCTACTAAACTTGTTGAATACAAACACCAATTACGCAGGATATCTTTTTGTGCATTTTATCGGTGAACAGCCCGATGGAGAGCAGGTTTATTTTTCATATAGCGAGGATGGCCTTCATTGGAAGGACTTAAACGGGGGTAAGCCCGTATTGCGCTCCAATCTGGGGGAACAGGGTGTACGCGACCCGTTTCTCATTCGCTCCGCTAAGGAGAATAAGTTTTATCTGATTGCAACCGATCTGCGAATCGCAAACGGCAAAGGCTGGGGTGTTGCTGTAAACGAAGGCAGTCGTGATATTGTCGTATGGGAGTCCAGTAATCTCGTGGATTGGTCTTCTCCTTGGACAATTACACTTGGCATCCCGGGTGCAGGTTGTGTGTGGGCACCTGAAGCCGTATATGATGAAGCAACTGATGAGTTTCTTGTATTCTGGGCCTCAGCCACACAAGATGCAGATGCATCTGAACGTAAACAGAAGATTTACAGCGCACGCACCAAAGACTTCCGTACATTCACTCCATCGGTAAAGTATATCGAGCGTGAAAATCATATCATTGATACGACCATTCTTGCTTCTTCGGGTTCTTACTACCGATACTCCAAAGATGAAACAACCAAAAACATTCGTGTTGAAAAGGGGAACTCTTTGGACAAGGATGCCTTCACTACGATCCATGCGCCTGTGCTGGAAGCTCTGATGGGTGTAGAAGGGCCACAGATATTTAAATTCAATGACCGGGATGAGTGGTGCCTGATTGTGGATCGTTTTGCTGAGGGAAAAGGTTATCTACCGCTGTTGACAACGGATTTGGATAGCGGAAACTTCCGAATAGCTTCAGATGATGAGTTTGATATGGGAAAAACCCAAAAGCGGCACGGCGGCATTCTGCCAATCACCGTGGAAGAAGGTAATTGTCTGCTGGCCGCTTATGGAGACGGTCACCAGGTACTGGCTGGTCAATACGCTGACCCTGATGTGGCGAAGTTTGGCGACCGCTATTATATGTATCCTACTACGGATGGCTTCGACGGGTGGTCAGGTACGCAGTTTAAGGTGTTTTCCTCCAGCGATCTGCAATATTGGCAGGATGAAGGGATTATTCTTGATCTGGCAACGGATGATGTGCCTTGGGCCATCGGGAATGCATGGGCACCAGCGATTGCCAGCCACAACAACAAATATTACTATTATTTCTGCGGCAAATTGCCTAACCAGGAAAGTGCTATTGGTGTCGCTATTGCCGATTCACCGACGGGTCCATTCCGAGCGGAGCCTGAGCCTTTAATTACAATGGATCAATTAAGACATCTTGGGATCAAGATGGGGCAAGCCATTGATCCTTCAATCTATGCAGAGCAGGATGGCAAGATGTATCTGTTGTTTGGCAACGGTGATGCTGCAATTGTGGAGCTTGGTGACAATATGATCACTGTTCGTGAAGAAACGATGCGTAACATTGCAGGATTGCATGATTTCAGAGAGGCCGTAACCGTGTTAAAGAGGGATGGGCTTTACCACTTCACATGGTCTTGTGATGATACGGGAAGTGAGGATTATCACGTCAATTACGGTACGTCGGAAAGCCTCTACGGCCCGGTCACCTATCACTACCCTGTCTTAAGCAAAAATGTAGAAAAAGACATGCTTGGAACAGGACATCACTGTATTTTCCATGATTCTGAAACGGATCAGTATTACATGGCTTACCATCGTTTTGTAACTCCGTTATCGCGGTTCTCCGAGGGGAAAGGGTACCACCGGGAAGTATGTATTGACCCGATTCAGTTTGGAGCAGATGGTCGTATGAAGCCTATTGTTTTGTGAAATGATGGGATGGTTGAACAGTATTGAAGCGAACAATCACGATACAAAACCGAAGCAATTCGAATAGAGTATCGTAATGGAGATTCATCATTTGTACGTCTCATGGAAGCCGCTAAACCATAGCGGCTTTTTTAGATTTTGCTTATATACGTACATGGGCCAAATCATCGCTGTTACACAAGAAAGAGTGACTGCTTGCAGAAGAATTTCTGTTATCGATGAAACGTTTCGAGTTAAAAGTCAAAAGATAAACCTAAATAAAACTTTTAAAGTAAGGGTTTTCATTTTGTTATTTACCAGATATGTACATTCGTGATATCATAAATGCGAAACGTTTCGAATTCATTTTTGAAGGGAGAAAAGAGATGAACATTGTAAAAAGGTTAGGACTTATTTTAACTTTTTGTCTGTTTGCCAGCACAGCTTTCGCTCCTGTCATATCTGCACATGATTCAGGCAAGACGCCGGGCTTCAAACCAGAATTGAAAGCGGTTGCCAAAAAAACGTACAAGTACTTCAAAGATTTTACCGATCCCAAAACCGGGTTGACGTATGATGAAGTCCGAATGAAGGAAACGGGAATGGAAGAAGCCAAGCGTACCTCGCCAACAAACATTGCGATGTACATGATGAGTACCGTTTCTGCGGAACGAATGGGCCTGCTTTCGAAGAAAGAAGCCGTATCCCGCTTGAAAACAACGTTAAACACACTGGAGAAGATGGATAAGTGGAATGGTCTCTTTTATAACTGGTACAACACGGACGATGGTTCCGTCAAAAAAGATTGGGGGCAATTTATATCACAAGTAGATAATGGCTGGTTATCCGCAGGATTAATCGTCGTTGGACAAGCGTATAACGAGTTAAATGCACAAACCAGCACTCTTGTTAAACAGATGAACTATACAACGTTATACGATCCGGAAGTCGGCCAATTCCGTGGTGGCTATGATGTCGCAAAAGGCGCACTGACAGAGCATCATTATGGGTCCTTTTATACGGAACCTCGTGTAGCGAGTTATATTGCCATTGGTAAAGGAGACGTACCGAAAGAGCATTGGTGGAAGATGTATCGAACTATGCCTCTTGAATGGGATTGGCAGTCTCAGATTCCTCAGGGTCAAACGGTGAATTATGATGGCGTCGATGTCTTCGAAGGAAGTTATGAGTATAAAGGTAAAAAGTTTGTTCCTAGCTGGGGAGGCAGTATGTTTGAAGGGCTGATGCCGGGTCTGGTGATCAAGGAAAAAGACTTGGGTACTCAGGCGTTAGGTCTAAACAATAAACATCATGTCGATCTGCAAATCGAATATGCCAAAGAAAAAGGGTATGCAGCATGGGGATTTTCCCCGTCAGCAACACCTACCGGATATAGTGAGTTTGCAGCAACACCGCTTGGCATCTCAGGTTATAAAGACGGAGCAACGGTAACTGCGCATGCAACATTCCTTGCCTTGGACTATGCGCCTGAAGAGGCACGTAAAAACATCAAAACACTGAAAAAGTTAAACATGATTGGCGAATATGGCTTATACGACTCCATCAATCTGGAGACCAAAGAAATCGCCAAAGCTTATCTGGCATTGGACCAAGGCATGATTATGGTATCTATTGCGAACTATCTGGAGGATGGAGTTATCCGTGATTATTTCCACAGCGATCCTATTGGTCAGAAACCTGAAGAACTGTTGAAAAAAGAAGTATTCTCCATTCAGTAGACCCGATTCAGAAGGAACGAGGTATCACTTGATGACGCCTCGTTCCTTTTTTGTTGATTAGACTTATGGCTTTTTTTGTGTATAGCATAGTTTAAATTGTTTACTACATATTTTTAAGCTTTTGCGATCGTTACAATAACGTATAAGAGAAGTAGGTGATTTTTACTACATGAAAATTGCAGGAGGATAACCAATGAAAGATTTTTTAAAATTTGATACGAATGAAGAACGGCAAGCGTTGTTAATCAGAGCAAGGAAGGTTGCTTTATCAGCAATCCAACAGTATGACTTAGAATGGGATAAAATCGAGTTTATTCAACTATCTGAATCGATCACGTATAAAATTGAAACCAGTACAGCTAACCATTATTTGCTTCGCATTCATTCGGACCGATTGAGCAGAGAGGAAATTCGTTCGGAGCTCCTACTGTTACAAGCACTGAAAAAATCGAAAGAACTAAATGTATCCGAAGGGATACCAAGTTGTGATGGTATTTATGTTTTGGAGATTGAAACAGAAATGGGATATAGACGGCCTAATGTAACAATGATGCGGTGGATCGAGGGTGAAAAAACAACAGGGGAATTTACGGATAGTCATGCGTATAATATGGGAGTAATGATTAGCAGGCTCCATGCAGCAGCAAAGGATTTCAATCCACCTTCTGATTTTGTAAGGTCTGCTTGGGGAGTAGAAAGCTTTAAACGTGAACTGGCTAAGTTGGAACGTTACCATCAACGTTTTTTATCCGAAAAGGCATGGAAGCTGTATCAAGATGCAGCGGAGAAGGTTGTATCCCAACTTACCACTATGCGTCAAACTGAACATAACTACGGACTAATTCATGCTGATTTACATACCGGTAATATGGTTTTTAACGATGATCAACCTTCACCAATTGATTTTGAAAGATGTGGGTATGGATATTTTCTCTACGATATGGCAGGCACCATGCTGGAGCTTTGGCCTAAACATCGATGGCAGCTTATCCAAGGTTATGAGCGTAGTAGGAAGCTGGAAACGGACTATACCCGGGATCTGGAATGTTTTTTCATCATGTTCATGATCGAGAATTATTGTCATCACGCCTCTAATCCAAGAGAAACCGCCAGTTTAATCGATGAACAAAAATATGCCCAAGCATACATAAGAGAATATTTAAATGGTAATCCATTTTTATTCGAAGTAATCGAGCCTGTAAAAATGGATTAATACTAGCTTTCAGACGGAACGAAACGGAGGGTCTTCCTCGGATCGTTCCGTATTTTTGTTCGTGTTTTGCTTCAAAAGAATAACCGATCACCCTCGCCTAATGCGTCTCACATTCCTATTCATCAGATGCCGAACCAGATGACTAAATATCATTCTCTTGATTGGATTTAACTTTTGGGGATGGAGAGAAAAGAATTGATCCGGATTGTCAAACGTACCGAAATCCTGGACAATGCCTTCTTTCTGCACATAGGTGTCATTTTCATTCCAAAAAATAGCGGGGTTCTGAAAATCATCCGTAGCCACGCCATACCCGCAAAATGAACCTGTACATTGCTCGAACTTTTGTTGAAGCTTGGTCAGATAAGCAAGATCCAGGATAAATCCCTCAATATTTAACCATCTGTCGTTATATAACACTTCAATCCAGCTGTGGATAATCTCTTTCGGAGAAAGGTGATAATACCAGCCTTTCATGGCTCCCTTTTGCAATTGCTTATGAATCGTAAAACCGTGAATGCGGCAAGGTATACCCAGCGCTCTGAGTAGTGCCATGAATAAAATGCCTTTCGTATTACACTGTCCATAGCCGTCGTGGAGCACTTCTGAAGCTTGAACATTATCGCTACGATTATAACCAAATTCAATCTCGTCACGAACGTAGTTATATACGTGAAGGATTTGTTCCTTTACAGGGAGTGAAGCCCAGTTACGGCTGAGAATGAGGCTCTGAATGGTCGAATGATTGTAATCTAACAATTGCGTTTGCTCGAGATTGTGGTTCATGATGAGCACCTCCTGCAAACATTGTATCGTCAGTGCAGGGAGGAAACTTGCAAAAACACGCTATCTTTGCGAATATCTTTGGCGGTCATGCCGAGCAATCGTTTACTCGTATTGGCAAAATGCGAGGGCGTATCAAAACCAGCTGCCATTGCTGCTTCCGTGATGCTCGTTCCTTGGAAAATCAGATAACATGCCTTCTGTAGCTTATGTAAGACGAGATAAGCACTAAGGGAAATTCCTGTATTCTCTTTAAACAGATGTGAGAGCCTACTACTCGAAAGACCGAACTGTTCCGCGTAATTACGAATAGAGTGCTCCGAATCCGTGCAATCCTTCATATGTTGGATCAGTTCCTTGATTCGTGAATCCGTAATCGCAGGTGGAGTGTAATCCAGTTGAAAAAGAGTCATGAGTTCTTGTAAAAATAAACCGTATCGCTCTTCATCATGAATTTGCGGTAACGATGCTTTTATAAATTCGGCGACTTCTTTTCTATCCACTGAAGGAAGCTTGGCGTACGCCTGTTTGCCCATATATTGTTTAAAGGCGGCAGCTATGCTTGAAGTGCTGTCTATTAAAAGCAAGACTAGAGGTTGCCCCGATCCCTGCAAACGATGAGTAACATTAGAATTAAGCACGATTCCGGCAGTACTTATAATCTCTCCCTCAACTTCAATCTGAAAATGATTTTCTAGTGCAATCGTGACTTGAATAAACGTATGTTGATGTTCCTCAGCATCAATGGCATTGGAATGCACAAGAATGTTATGCTGCGCACCATATAAATTCATCAAACGGCTATCACCTCATAGTTAAAATAAATCAATGATCACTGTATATTACAATACAACTGGAGTGATATTGAAAGGGGTATTACATATGAATCTTCTTTATCTCTTTATTTTAGAATAATTTCCCACTATGCAGAACGAAAATGCTTCACTATAATGCAACAGGACATAGGTTACGATTATTTTATAATAGACTAAAATGGGGTACACATGTGATTAACTTGTTATGGACGATTTATCTTGGATTACTTGGAACAGCATCCCTTGGTTATTTGCTAAAAGGGAAATACAAAACAACACTTGGCAAAATTGATTTTGTTGTATCTGTTATCACTTGGATTGGATTGTTAGGGTATGTAAAACACATTCAATGGCTGAACCCTTTAACATGGAAAGTAATCACAATCTTCGGTTTATTGTGGGAAATACTGTTCGGGATGCTGCTTAAGGATCACCAAGGCAAAGAAATTCTAGCAGAAATCTCCCTTCGTAAGAGAAGATTGCTAATGTTTTTTACTCTAGTACTCATACTTGGGCCTCTTTACTATGGACTGTTCAGATATTCTTTTGGGTAGAAGTGTTTCATAAATCACCTCTATTCACTATACTTGATGAGAAAGATACACATCTTTTATGTAAGTGGAGGTAGAATGATGACTCTAACTCAGAGAAAAATCGCGATTATCACAGGTGCCAGCGGTCCCAGAGAAATGGGAAGTGCTTTTTGTCGCAAACTAGCTTCCAGAGATATTGATATTTTCTTCACACACTATAAGGCTGATCCGGAATGGACACTTGCGTTTCATAAGGAAATTGAAGACATGGGGGTTCGCTGTACATCAATCGAGATCGATCTAACCGAGCGTAACGCAGCACAACGAGTATATGAAAGTGCAGTCCAGCAACTGGGACAACCCTCAATACTGATTAACAATGCGGCTTATGGTGTCAACACCGATTACAAGTCCTTTGACGCCGAACTCTTGGATAACCACTATGCTGTTAATATGCGAACGACATTTTTACTGTGTACGATATTTGCTCGTGAATTCGAAAAGTCCAATCTAACCTCAGGCAGAATTATCAATATGACGTCGGGACAGGATATATCGCCGATGCCAGGTGAGTTAGCGTATGTTGCAACCAAGGGGGCGATCTCTGCCTTTACCACGTCCTTATCCCGTGAACTTGCACCATTGAAGATTACAGTAAATGCCATAAATCCGGGGCCAACTGATACAACGTGGATGGATGATTCCATTCGTGATTATCTGATGCCAAAGTTCCCGCTGGGACGAATTGGAGCACCTGAGGATGCAACGAACATTATGGATTTTCTCGTGAGTGAAGCAGGAGCTTGGATTACGGGACAAGTTATTCATTCGGAAGGTGGATTCATTCGAGAATAATCGAACGTTGCTGGAAAGAAAATGATTAGAATCATAAAAAGCCCGGCTAGGTTAGCTGGGCTTTTTTGTAGATTTAAACGGAGCCATTCAATGAAGGCAACAACGATTTCACATATTAACTCAAGAAGTATCTCTGAGCCATGGGTAATTCGTCAACCGGAAGACAGCGTAGCGTTTCACCATTCACGGATACGGTATAATTTTTCGGATTAACCATAATCGTTGGCGTTTCTCCATTTAAAATCATATCTTTTTTGCTAGCTGCACGACAGCCCGTCACTGGCTTTAAAGATTTACTGAGCTCCAGAGGGGAAAGGGTACCAGCATCAATAGAGGCCTGGGACACAAAGGTTGCACAAATGGCAGAACGTGCTTTGCCATAGCTCCCAAACATCGGTCTGTACATATAGGGCTGTGGTGTCGAGATCGTGGAGTTCGGATCTCCCATTACACTATGCATAATCATGCCGCCCTTAATAACAAGTTCGGGTTTAACTCCGAAAAAAGCGGGTTTCCATAACACAAGATCCGCCATTTTACCGACTTCAATCGATCCTACATATGTTGAAATGCCATGAGTAATTGCAGGGTTAATCGTATATTTGGCAATATATCGTTTCACACGATTGTTATCCGCCTGGGTATCTCCGGTAAGCGAACCGCGTTGTTTTTTCATTTTATCCGCCGTCTGCCAGGTTCGGATTGCCACCTCACCTACACGGCCCATCGCCTGTGAATCTGAACTAGTCATACTGATTGCACCGATATCATGTAATATATCTTCCGCACCAATTGTTGTCTCCCGAATCCGCGAAGCGGCAAAAGCGACATCCTCCGGAATTTTGGGATCGAGATGATGGCAGATCATTAGCATATCCAGATGCTCATCGACGGTATTTCGGGTATATGGCATGGTTGGACTGGTGGAAGAAGGTAGTACATTCGCCATGGAAGCAACACGTAACAAGTCCGGCGCGTGACCACCGCCCGCACCTTCCGTATGATAGGTGTGAATGGCCCGACCATTGAAAGAACGCAAACTGTCCTCCACATATCCGGCTTCATTCAGCGTATCGGTATGGATATTGACCTGAATATCATACTGTTCTGCCACGCTTAAACATTTGTCGATAACATATGGTGTGCTTCCCCAGTCTTCGTGAATTTTCAGTCCGCCAACACCAGCAAGTACTTGTTCCATCAACGCTTCGGGTCTGGAACTGTTGCCTCGACCAAGCATTACAAAATTCATCGGAAGTGAATCAAGCGCCTGCAGCATGCGTTCAATATGCCACACACCCGAGGTACAGTTAGTAGCGAGTGTGCCCGTGGCCGGGCCGGAGCCTCCACCAACCATCGTGGTAATCCCACTTTGCAACGCAATTTCAATTTGCTGCGGAGAGATGAAGTGAACATGGCTGTCTACACCGCCAGCGGTTACAATCAAATTTTCACCAGAGATCACTTCTGTACCTACCCCAATAACCATGTCAGGATCGACACCATCCATCACAAATGGATTTCCCGCTTTGCCAATGCCTCGGATCAATCCGTCCTTAATGCCAATATCGGCTTTGACAATTCCCCATGTATCTACAATAACAACGTTGGTAATGACCGTATCCAGAACGCCTTCGCTACGCGTTGCCAGAGGATGCTGCCCCATGCCATCCCTGACCGTTTTACCTCCGCCAAAAACACACTCATCTCCATACACGGTAAAGTCTTTTTCGATCTCGATTTTTAACGAGGTGTCCGCGAGCCGAATCCGGTCTCCCGTCGTGGGACCATACATGCTTGCATATGTCGCACGATCAATGGTGTTCATCATTCAACCCTCCCGTTAGTTAACCCGGCGAATCCGTAGATTTCTTTGGTTCCACCGATTTCAACCAGCGTAATTTCATGAATTTCACCCGGTTCGAAGCGGACGGAAAGGCCTGAAGCGATATCCAATCGATATCCTTTAGTACCTTCGCGGTCAAATGATAGAGCGGGGTTCGTTTCAAAAAAATGAAAGTGTGATCCAACCTGAATGGGGCGGCTGCCTGTATTGGTCACGGAACGGGTAATCCGTTTGCGGTCAGGCAACAAGACAATTGGGTTATCCGCAAATTCATATTCACCGGGGATAATCGCACCATCGATCCGAGTAACAGGCTCATGTACAGTCACCAGCTTCGTTCCATCCGGGAACGTGGCTTCAATCTGAACTTCACTCAGCAACTCGGCTACGCCATCCATTACCTGATTTGCTGATAATAGGTGACGAGCTTCTTCCATCAGTTGTTTTACGGTTTTCCCATCCCGTGCACCCTCTACGACAAAACCTGAGATATAGGCAGCGGCTTCCGGATAATTCAACTGAACGCCACGTTTCAGCCGCTTTTCAGCCATATCCGCAGCGAGGTACATCAGGAATTTTTCACGTTCCTGTACAGTTAAATGCATAGTCAGCATCTCCTTCGCTGAGTTAAAATGAGAAGAAATAACAGGCTTGGTTCCATGTAATCTTTTTCCAATCATTGCTTATGTTTGAAAATGTAACATGGTTGTGGAGGGGAGTCAAACAAGAATGTCAAACAACATAACATCAGAAGATTGATTTGTGCAGGATTACAAATGGTTGTTAAAGAAAAGGTGTTGAACACAATATTTGCACAGAGATGGGTGAGGCATGATGAAACTTCAGAGTGCACAGATCGTTGCGAAGAATCGGTTACATAACGCTATACTTTACCTTAGTTGAGAGGAGGGATCAGATGGATTGGCTGATGAGAATGAATCGTGCTCTGGATCATATTGAAACGAATCTATCCAACGAAATCAGTTTAAATGACGTTGCGCAGTGTGCTTGCTGTTCTTCATATCAGTTTCAGAGGATGTTCTCGTTCATTACGAATGTACCATTGGCTGAGTATATTCGGAGAAGACGGCTTACACTGGCTGCCATCGAATTACAGAACAGTGATGCCAAAGTGCTTGATATTGCAATAAAGTATGGCTATGAATCTCCGGTATCGTTTGCAAGGGCATTTCATGCGTTACATGGAGTGAATCCTGCACGTGCCAGAGAAAAAGGGACGGCGCTCAAAGCCTATCCACGGCTTTCCTTTCTTATCTCTATTAAAGGAGCTGAGCCAATGAATTATCGCATTGAAACAAAAGAAAGCTTTGACGTGTTCGGGATTGAAAAAATATTCGACTTAAACGGAAAAGAAACCCCAGCCGACTTATGGAAACAAAGTCATGAGAACGGTGAAGTCGAAAGACTTGCACTTCATGCAAATGGGCTACCTGAGTATGTAGATCAGAACTATCATCCAGTACACGCGGTGTGCAGTTACAGACCGACAGAAGAAGAAACATTCCCGTATATGTTGTGTGCATTTAGAACGGAGACGAGTGAAACTGCTGGTTACAAAGTAATCTCCATTCCCGCCTATACGTGGGCCGTTTTTTCATCCGAGCCGTTTGGTTGGGATCAACTGGGTGAGGTTATGGACACGTTATATAAACGATTCTTCTCAGAGTGGCTCCCAACAGCAGGTTATGAGCAAGTCGATGGTCTCGAATTCGAGGTTACAGGAAGCAAGGATGGACTGCAATTCGTCGAATTATGGTTTGCTGTACGGAAAATAATGTAGCTTACTTTACCAAATCAAAAACAGGAGCCTCGAAATCTAGGCTCCTGTTACTAATAATCAATATAAGTTGAACTAAAGATTTTACACAGTCCACTCCAATATTGCTCATCAATCCATGCATATTAGTCAAATATCAGCCACTGCCTATGGCTAGTGCAAGTCCGCTATCCTCTGCTGCGAGCACTAACGATCAGGAGAAGCCTTATTTCGGCATATTCGGGCTTTGGAAAATTCTAACGATCCCCAGAGACGCTATTCTGCTGTAATCAGCTTAATCAGACTCATTTTTCAGGATTTTAAATGAAATAAGCTTCCTGGTGATCGTTAGCTTCCCATCCTTTACTTGAGCAGCCTGCCAATTATGGTATTATTCCCCAATTAAAGAGTGATTTTACAATCATGGACCATTAATCAGCATAATGTCGTTTTCTTAAGTTCAACTTATATAGATAACCATTTCATTTTAGATCAACCTCTTTAATCATCCGAGTATATCGTTGCATTAAAACTTTCAGGCCCCATTCTAAAGTTAGTGATACTGTATTGAGGATTGTAGGTAAAGACACTATACACAGTATAAGTAACCTGACCACTGCTGGGGGCGGGGACATTGTAGTCCGAGCCATTAAAGGTTAATGCACAGGGACTAACCAAACGGCCAGGTCTAACCACAGTTCCTACTTGATACACCAATTGCTGCAAACCATCTGATTCGCGGTACACTTCTACACCAAGAAACCCGCTAATAGGCAAATTTACCGCTTGGAATTTAATACTTCCTGAGAAAAACGTACGAATCCATGACCCTGGACTCTTCACCTGAAGTCCGACTTGAGCCATTAATAGAGGAACTCCATTTGTAAAAGTGGGATTTAATATTCCTATTCCATTAGAACCTTGAGATGTTCGTGCATCCAGCGTTTTGACCATGGCGAACTTCCTCTCTTAATAAAAAAATAAATCTTAATCGTCACTGTAAGCGACAGCGTTAAAACATTCAGGCCCAAGACGAGTCGCTTCTTGCGAAGGGGAGGATTGAAAAAAGGTCAAGTAACATGAGTACGTGAGTTGTCCAGTTGAAGGTGGTGGCACGTTGTAATCAGAACCTTCAAAACTAACCAACACGCTCCCTTGTTCGGGATATATGGGTTGTGAGAAGGTATAGATTGGTGCTCCAGCATTCGTAGGCCCTCTGAATATGTTAACTTGTATGCTAGAAGGTAATGAGAAAATATTGTCTACCGAAATCCGGTAGGTTCCATTAAACTGTGTACGTATGACAGGTCCAGGATTGACAATATTAAGTCCAAGGATACCTACTAACGTAGGCAATTCAGTGATAAGATGAATATTCAGAGGAGTATTTCCATCCGAACCGAGTGAAGTACGAGCGTCAAGTGTACGTACCATGATCATCCTCCAAACCATATTTTTTCACATTATTTTGTGATATAAGATACTATATGGAAGTTAAAAGGATAATGTATAGTCGTTATTACTTTAAACGAAAAAGAGGTATTTATTTATCTGCTGGAGTAAAAAAATGATTGCAGCCACATTAACGCTATACCTGTTTTCATAGTTTAATAATAATGTATCTATACCATTTAAAGTAGGGGTTCTAAAATGAGCAAATATATAATCGGAATAGATCTGGGCGGCACCAATATTAAATCTGCTGTGTTTAATACAACATTTAAGAAAATTCACGAACGAAGTGATGCCACGGAAGCCGATGAAGGCCCGATTCATGTGTTAAATAGAATGGCGAACATTACGCAAGAAATGATGGCGGCCGAAGGAATCCATCCAGATGAGGTAAATTGCATGGGTATAGGTGTGCCAGGCTTATTAGACCCACAAACGGGCTTATCTATATTTTCGCCTAATTTCCCCGGATGGGAGAATATCCATGTAGTGAATCACATGAACAAACATGTTGATTTCCCTGTTTTTATCGACAATGATGTACGCGTTAATCTATATGGTGAATGGCTGTTTGGTGCTGGTGTCAGTTGTCGCAACTTGGTATTACTCACCTTAGGAACCGGTCTGGGCTCTGGAATCGTTAATGACGGAAAGGTGATCTACGGAGCAACCTCAAGCGCAGGGGAAATGGGACACATGAATATGTATAGGGAAGGCCGTGCTTGTCGTTGCGGTAGTTCAGGCTGCCTGGGCAGATATGTATCTGCCATTGGGATGGTTCGGACGTTGACGGAAAAGCTGGAGGCAGGCCAATCCAGTATGATTACGGAGTGGGTAGAAGGAGATCTGTCCAGAATTACCGCTCATATGATCTCGAATGCATATGATCTTGGCGATGCACTTGCTGTTGAAGTCATGCACGAAACAGGAGAGATATTAGGTTTCGGCCTTTCTAATGTGATAAATATGTTGAATCCCGAAATGATTATCGTAGGTGGCGGCATGTCCGCAGCTGGTGATCGTCTCCTTAATTCCGTACGTAATACCGTTAGAAATCACTCATTAAAGCTCTCTTCAGGAGCTTGTACCATCGTGCAAGCTAAATTGGGTGGACAAGCGGGCATGATCGGTGCTGCCGCATATGCGAATCACAGACTACTTTCGAACACCGGAATGTAACTTGGAAGTTACTAAATACACCTTTAAAAGCCGCTTTTACAGCGGTTTTTTTGTTGTTTCTGATCCAATGAATTTAACCGTTTGTTCTTTGATCTTTAAATTGTTTGGGTGTACATCCCGTATACGTTTTGAACACTTTCGCAAAGTAACTCTGATCGTAAAAGTTCAAAAGAGTAGAAATCTCCGCTAACGTATAGTGAGAATGCGTCAACAGATTTTGCGCCTCTTCAATTTTCGTTTTCAAAATAAACTGCGAAATGGAGATACCCACTTCTTTTTTGAACAGATTGGACAAATAATTCGGATTCAACGAAGTGATTTCAGCCAATTGAGCGATTGTAATCCGTTCATTTAAATGGTTGAAGATATAGTTTTGGCATATGTTAATCGGTTTGGAGTATTTGTGTTTTTTACTACGCTTTACACGTTCCGCAAAATCAAGCACAGCAACCTCCATTAAATCCTCAACCGCTTGGCTGTCGGTTAAATCCTCAATTTTAAGGATATAAAAATCACTAAGATTATAAGCGATCTCTTGAAAAACACCACCTTCTACCGCTGATCTTGTCGCAAGCGTGATCAGGGAGATCGCCAGATTCTTTTGACTACGCAAATAACTCGTCTTGGACAACACACTCTTTTTGCCTTGTTTGTGAATGGTATGAAAGGATTCCAGCACCTTATCGGTTCTACCCAAACGAATGATATCAAATACTTTCTTCTCTTTATCGATTTCCGTGTGAATGAGATTATTTTGACGGTCGTCTATGATTTGCTTATACGGTTGCTCGATTTCCAGCGTTTTTCTCCAACGCTCATCCTCATTTTTCATCAAGATTTCGTCCAGCGTTAGCTTTTCCTGATAGAGCATGAAATACATCGCCATACTAAGATTAATTAATTTAAACGTACTCATCACAGAGACTCCGTCGTAATATTTCTTCATTTCATGATGATCCGCTTTGGCTAACAAATCACTTAGAGTCACACGAATAATTTCCTCTGTCATTTTAAAATTAATAATCGGACCTACAATGATGATTCCTTTCCACTGATGATCCGCATGAATACGTATGGCGAAAAATTTCTCCAAATACATTGTTTCACGAAGGACAGGGAGTTGCTCGATTGGCATGCTGGAAAACAGGTCTGTCATGATCTTGTAGTCAGAGGGGAATAAGGGGTTACACCGGAAATCCACAGGGGTGACCTGATAGACTAGCGTGTATTCATTATCAAAATAGTAGACGGGTACATTGTATAAATGATGTGTCATATTACATATATATTCAAGGTTTTCATCACAAAAGTTATGCATCACCAAGCCTCCATTTCAATCTAAGAACTGAAAAACACATGTGAATATTCCTATTTACATGTGAAACTTACCATATGAAACCTCACAAGACCGATTATAATTTGTCATGAAATCGATTTCAAGCATGGATTTAAGGGGGATCAGCAACTCAGCCAATATAATACACGACCTACACCCTGAATTGAGAGCGTTATCAAATGATCAGATTCATCTTGTAATAAAATTCGACAATAGTTATTCCAAATTTTGAATAAAGAGGTGGATTTTTATGCGTCCTTTCGGATATAAGGATAAATTCGGCTATTTGTTTGGTGATTTTGGAAACGATTTCTTTTTCGCGCTAGTTGGCTCATTTTTGATGGTCTATTACACGGATGTATTTCATATTAACCCGGCAGCGGTCGGAGGATTATTCCTGTTAGCTCGTTTGTGGGATGCCATAGCGGATGTCTCGTGGGGGCGTTTTGTTGATACGCGTAAAGCAAGCAAACACGGTAAATTTAAACCATGGATTTATCGCATGTCATTTCCGCTTGTGATCTCCGGGGTACTCATGTTTGTTTACATCCCCGGAATGTCGGACGGATTCTATCTCGCTTACGCTTATGTTACTTACATTCTGTGGGGAACGCTGTACAGCACCGTTAACATTCCTTACGGTTCCATGGCTTCAGTCATTACTGCTGACCCAGTAGAACGAACCGTTCTGTCTACATGGAGATCGCTCGGAGCAACATTGGCGCAATTATTTGTAGGCGTGGTGGGCCCGTTGCTATTGTTTGTTAATAACGAAGCGAATGCAAGCCGTTTTTTACTGGGAGCTGTTATTTTTGGAATATTGTCCATTGCTTCTTATATGGCGTGTTATAAATTATCGATCGAACGTGTTATCCCGGATATGAATGAGAAGCCAAATACCAATTTGAGAAAAACACTATATGGTCTTTTGAAAAATAGACCGCTTATCGTCTTCCTGATCGGATCGCTCATTTTCTTAATTAATTTAATGTTGCTGGGCACGGTTAATACGTATTTGTTCAAAGACTATTTCGGTAACGCGCAATTACTTAGTGTGTTCAGTCTGGTGCAAGCTGCGCCTATATTTATCGGAATGCCGTTAATCAAACCACTCGTAGCAAAGTTCGGGAAAAAAGAAGTTGCCGCTGCTGGCTTTTTACTCTCAACGCTCGTTTACTTGCTTCTCTATTTCATTCCGAATCTTTCCGCTATTCAATACATGGCGATTCTGTTCATTGGCTTGTTAGGATACGCTCTGTTCAATCTAATCGGCTGGGCGTTTATCACAGATTTGGTTGACTATCACGAACATGTTACAGGACTCCGAGAGGATGCGACGATATATTCCATCTATTCCTTTTCGCGTAAAGTCGGGCAGGCCGTTGCAGGTGGTATTGGCGGGGTAGCTATGGCGGCTGTAGGCTATAATGCTACACTGCATGTGCAGACACCACGTACACTTGAAGGCATTTATTTCTTGGCAACACTTGTTCCAGCTATGGGCCTATTTCTCGTATTTATCTGCATTGCTTTCCTGTATCCATTAAACAAAAAACGTACAGCACAACTTGTAAGCGATATCAAGGCAAAACGAATGAACTGATACCCGAGACCTGTTTCACAACGTGCATAAGGCAGGAGGTAGAGGAAGCACCTATTTTATAGAGAATGAAGGAGTGTTCATATGTTATACCCTATTTTGACCGAAACACGTAATCTAATCGATCTGAATGGAATCTGGAATTTCAAATTGGATGCCGGAGAGGGATTTCAGGAAAATTGGCAAAAGGCAAAACTCCAAGATCCGATGCGCATGGCTGTCCCAGCTTCATATAACGACATCGGAGTAAGCGCCAAAATTCGGGACCATGTAGGCTGGGTCTGGTACGAGCGGGAGATCACGCTACCGAGTGTGATGAATGAAGAGAGAGTTGTTTTGCGCTTTGGCTCCGTTACTCATATGGCCAAAGTGTATGTGAACGGGGAATTTGTTACCCAGAACAAAGGCGGCTTTTTACCTTTTGAAGCTGAAATAAACCGTTACCTGCACACAGGGAAGAACCGCCTGACCGTAGCTGTAAATAATATTGTGGATGAAACAACACTACCCGTTGGCTCCATTGTTGAGAAACAACATTCAGATGGGCAAACAACGGTGCACAATCTGCCGAACTTTGATTTTTTCAACTATGCCGGTCTGCATCGCCCTGTAAAAATATACACAACACCAACGACCTATGTTAAGGACGTCACGATCGTAACCCAATTGGACGGACAGGTTCATTATTCCATTAATGTGGTTGGCTCTGCGTCGGTTAAAGCTGAAATTATCGATGAATCCGGCTCTTTGGTTGCTTCATCCGAAGGCGAATCAGGCACAATGATCCTATCTGATGTTAGACTCTGGGAGCCACTGAATGCCTACTTATACACGTTGCGCGTAGAACTGCAAACCGAAGGGGAAACCATAGATGTATATGAACAGCCATTCGGGGTGAGAAGTGTAGAAGTGAAAGAAGGCAAGTTCCTGATTAATGATAAACCCTTTTACTTCAAAGGGTATGGCAAACATGAGGATACGACTATTCATGGCAGGGGATTTAATGAGGCCGCCAATGTGCTTGATTTTAATCTCATGAAATGGTCGGGAGCCAACTCTTTCCGAACTGCACACTATCCATATTCGGAAGAAGTGATGCGACTGGCTGATCGGGAAGGATTTGTTGTGATTGATGAGGTGGCCGCAGTTGGCATGCATCTGAACATGCTGGTTGTGCATCGCGGGGGCGTGCTGAAGAACACATGGGATGAACTTGATACGTTCGAACATCATCAGGATGTCATTCGGGAACTCATTGAGCGGGACAAAAATCATCCCTGTGTGGTCATGTGGAATATCGCTAACGAGCCTGCCTCTGAAGAAAAGGGAGCCTATGAATACTTTAAACCGCTGATTGATCTAACGAGAGAGTTAGATCCACAGAAACGTCCGGTGACTATTGTTACTCAAATGGAATCTTCACCAGAAAAAGATCAGATTGCAGAGCTGTTGGATATACTCACTTTCAACCGATATTACGGCTGGTATGTGGATGGTGGGGATTTGCATGCTGCCAAGGAAAAGCTTCGTGCCGAATTCAATGGCTGGCTAAAGCGATGCCCGAACAAACCTTTCATGATGACCGAGTACGGGGCAGACACGGTTGCCGGATTGCACGATGTTGAACCTGTCATGTTTACGGAGGAATACCAGGTGGAATTTTACAAAGCCAACCATGAAGTATTCGATGAATTTGAGCAATTTGTCGGTGAACAAGTATGGAATTTTACTGATTTTGCGACCAGTCAGGGAATTATCCGTGTGCAAGGCAATAAAAAAGGTATTTTCACACGGGATCGCAAACCTAAAGCTATCGCACATGAACTGAAAAGACGCTGGACGAGTATCCCTGATTTTCATTATAAGGGCTAAGAACGAAGCAGGAATATGTACATGAAGCAATCCGAGTAATCAAGAAGTAATTTTAGTGATCAACTCATTCTAGTTATCAATAGGTAAGCCAGCTAATCAATAAGGTTAGCTGGCTCTTTTTTATTTAGTAGCAGTGATAACACAGGTTGTTGGAGCAGGTCAGGGGGCAGCATCAGAATCAGTAGTTGGTGTCCTTAATCGTCTGTGTCCGCTCCTTCAAACAACTGCTGAATCATCTTATCTTTGTTATTCAAAAATTCCTTCATAATCAAGAAATGATCGGTTTCCTCCAAGATCTGTACCTCGATGCCTTCCGGTGTCAGGTTATAGATCTGCGCATCAGGATAAGCCATCAGAATAGGAGAGTGGGTAGCAATGATAAACTGTGAATTTTGCTCTACCAACTCATGAATTCGGGCAAGCATGGCCATCTGGCGAAGCGGCGATAATGCCGCCTCAGGCTCGTCCAGAATATAAAGACCATGACCGCCAAATCGATGAACAAACGTGGAAAAAAACGACTCTCCATGGGATTGCTCATGCAACGATTTCCCTCCATATGAATCCTTGATGGGAGCACCATAGGAAGGCTCACGATCCAACTCATCAATGGTTGTAGCCAGATTATAATAACTCTCGGCCCTGAAAAAGAAACCGTCCTTGGGACGCCGTGTGCCTTTGACTAATTGAATATGCTCATACAAGTTCGAATGCGTGGCTCGGGTAGAAAACGTAAAGTTCATCGTGCCGCCTTCGGGATTGAATCCCCATGACACGGCAATCGACTCCATTAACGTAGACTTGCCCATTCCGTTTTCACCAACAATGTACGTAACTTTGGGATGAAAATCCATCGGATGCAGGTTACGAATAACGGGCAAGTCAAACGGATACTCATCATAAGTGGCAATTTGATTCCGTTTAAGCTGTATTTGCCTCAAATAGGCTGGAGATCCTTTCAATTTCACTTCACCTCTTATATCTGTACATCATAACGATCGCGAAGGACTGACAAATGATGTAGCTCGTGTCCAGTAATCACATAAGCAATGGAACGAGTAGATGCCGTGTTATCATTGACCTGCCCCATACGCATCCAAGCTTCTGGACTCAGGCGGCGGAGCAGTACAATGGTGGAATACCGTACCGCTGCATATTCTTCAGCCAGATCAACCACGCTATATGCTTCAAAAGGGTGACCTTCCATAAGTGTGTCCTGATCATACCCTGGAAGAGAGGTCTTGTCTCCTCTGGCGATGCGTAACAAACGGCCGCTCATAATTCGCTCATTATCAATAAGGTGACCAAATACCTCTTTAACGCTCCATTTCCCTTCATCATAGCGGTAATCGGCTTGTTCCTCTGATAATGCGCGAATTGCGCTCTCCACACGTTCCGCTTGCTTTTGTAATAACTCAATGACATTTCCTTCAGGAACAAGGTGGATGTATCCTTCGTAGAAAGCAGCGTATTCTTCTTGACTCGGTCTTTCGTTCATATTAACTCTCCTTTAGTGGGCATCATTTTTTGTTTATTTTACCATTAATCCAAGGTAGAACCGAAGAAAACTACAACAACTGGTCTCATATGAGGATTGATCAATAATCGGTCAGGATAAGTCATTGTATGCATGTGTTAAAAACCTTATCTTAAATCATAAGAGAGCACTACCATTTCACGAAGAAACGTGGAGAAACAAACAAGTCTGTTTCAGAAGTGCAGATGCTCATTAAGACTCACTGATGTTTGAATCGCTTAGGCGATACACCTGTTATTTGTTTGAATTGCCGACAGAAATGTTCGACATTACGGTACCCGCATCTGTCCGCAATCTCTGCAACCGTATAGGGATGGTGTCTAAGGTACTCTTTAGCCAAGCGAATTCGGCTATGGATGACATCATCTATGCAGGACAAACCGAATGATTTCTTATAAATGAGTTGCAGGTATCCCGGGCTGATATTCATGGTTTTGGCCATCGTAGCCACAGTCCATGGATGACTTGGATGGTTGTGAATAGCTGTCCGAAGTTTCATCAGAGGATAATGCTGCGGGCCAATATTTTTTTGCACATAAGATTCAAGCAGTTTGTTAAACAATGTGCGAAGCAAATAATCGATGGATGATTCCTTGTAGCCTTTCTGGAGAGAATGCTCTGCGACAAGTAATTGAAACAGCTTATGACAATATTCAGGATCATCCAATGCAAAAGGCTCGCCCAGAGGGAGAGAGGTTTCGGTTACATAGAGCTCGTCACTTGCAAAACGTATCCAATCGTTCACATATTGGTCTGAGCA
This sequence comes from Paenibacillus polysaccharolyticus, assembly GCF_900102085.1. Taxonomy (GTDB): domain Bacteria; phylum Bacillota; class Bacilli; order Paenibacillales; family Paenibacillaceae; genus Paenibacillus; species Paenibacillus polysaccharolyticus. The sequence goes on from NZ_FMVM01000002.1 coordinate 317,000, forward strand.
AGCGCGATAGTATATTTTCGAATAGGGCGGATACAGAACAGCACAATAGGGCGGGAATTCTTCCAGTTGACCTTTAACCCAGAACAGTGCCGGAGTCTGCGTAATGACCAACAGCCAGCAATCATGGCCTTCAGGTATATCAAACACAAATGGACCGTGATGCTCAGCATCATATTCAACGTAATAAATCGTATTCATCGTATTTCACCTTTACCATGCGTATTGTGAATCTCGTCTACGTGTACATCGAAACGCCATTGAAACATGAACATGCTCGGTGTCTCCTATTATACGAAAGTTATCTTGACAAATCTAAACAAGGGGTGCATTTTCCAATGAAAAAACAAGGTTTAAACCCTTATCTCCCATCATGGGAGTACGTGCCTGACGGCGAGCCTTATGTGTTTAACGACAGAGTATACGTCTACGGGTCACATGATCGGTTTAACGGACATGCGTTTTGTCTGAACGATTATGTATGCTGGTCTGCTCCTGTAGATGACCTTGGTAAATGGCGCAATGAGGGAGTTATTTATCAAAAAACAGATGATCCGCTGAACCCCGACGGTCATATGTGCCTTTATGCCCCCGATGTAACAATCGGACCGGATGGTCGCTATTATCTATATTATGTACTTGATAAAGTACCGGTTGTTTCTGTAGCGGTATGCGATTCGCCTGCGGGTAAATATGAATTCTATGGTTATGTTCAATATACAGACGGCACTCGGCTCGGGGAACGAGAAGGGGATGAGCCGCAGTTCGATCCAGGTGTGCTGACAGAAGGAGAGCTCACTTATCTCTACACGGGCTTCTGTGCACCCGGTGACCGTTCCAGACATGGAGCAATGGCGACGGTGCTTGGCCCCGATATGCTAACGATTGTAGAGGAACCGGTATTTATAGCCCCAAGTCAGCCATATAGTGATGGAAGCGGGTATGAAGGACATGAATTTTTTGAAGCTCCTTCGATTCGCAAAAGGGGAGACCTCTACTACCTCGTATACTCCTCGGTCGTCATGCATGAATTATGTTACGCAACCAGTACGTCTCCAACTCAAGGCTTTGAATATCAAGGTGTAATTGTGAGCAACTGCGATCTTCACATCGATACATACAAGCCGGCTGGAAAGCCCATGTATTATGGAGGGAACAATCATGGAAGTATCGTAGAGATCGGCGCAGAATGGTACATTTTTTACCACAGACATACGAATGGAGATGCATTTAACCGGCAGGGATGTATTGAAAAGCTTACGTTTGAAAAGGATGGCTTCATCCCTCAAGTTGAAATGACCTCTTGTGGTTCGAATGGAGAACCTTTGGAAGGTAGAGGCGAGTACCCCGCCTATCTTGCGTGCAACCTTTTTACCCAAGAAGATCAATTGTATACGGGTGGATTTGGTACAGGTGCTTGGCTCGACAGTCGCTTTCCGAAAATTACCCAAGATGGCCGAGATGGCGACGAAGAAACCGGATATATTGCCAATATGACGGAATCTGCGACAGCTGGTTTTAAATACTTCGATTGTAAAGACATTCAACAAGTCACGATTAAGGTGCGTGGATACTGTAATGGTAGCTTTGAGGTAAAAACCGCTTGGGACGGCCCCGTCCTGGGAACCATCCCGGTACACTTCACCAACGTATGGAAGCCGTATTCATCCGCGATTCACATTCCGGACGGTAAACAGGCCTTGTATTTTACATACCAGGGGATGGGCAGCGCGAGCCTGGCTTCATTTGAACTGAAATAACTTCATTTGTCTTCAAAAGTTCCAAGCAGTCAGTGGTGAGGGCACTCATCCTTGAGCTGCTTTTTCTTTTTCACATGGAATCGCGTTTCATTTTTAAACAGTACGTACTTCTCCATCTTTGCGCATTATTTGTCTTGCGTAAGACTCATCACATCCTGCTGGGCATGCACGCGAAATTCACTTGGCGCAATGCCTGTCCACCGTTTGAACTGGCGGCTGAAATGTGCATTCGTTTTGTATCCGAGCATCATGGCAATATGATCAATATTCAGATCCGTTTGTTTTAATAGCCGCTGTGCTTCGTTCAGTAACGTTTCGGATAAATACTTGCGCGGCGCCTGACCGTACACTTCTCGGAAAATTCGATTGACCTGTGACGTGCTCAAGTTGAGCGATTTTGCAATATCCTGAATCCAGGTTCTATCCGTTTCTTGAATCTCACTATGTAGATGGATATATCTTACCGAGTCCTCGATATACTCAGCGATCTGATGGGCAATCGCCTCTTTTCTGGATACAGTAACGGATGCGTTCTGCGATAACTGTCCGACTAGCGAGCCAAGAAGCTCAAATACAGCGGCATGCACCTTCATTTGTTTCGAGGAGGATAAGGATTCAGACAAATGCTCTGTGGACAGATCATACAATGTAGAGAGGATCGGGGACATCGCCATGGCCAGATTCGATGTTGCTGGATAGTAGGTGTCTTTGCTGCGGTTGAGTTCCCGGCAAAAAGAAGTATCGTGCACACTGAAATGAACTGAAAAATAGGTAAACCCTTCTGGCCCTGCCCCTGTGCAAGCATGGGTGATTCCCGGACGAATGAACAAAAGATCTCCTTTGGACTGCTGATGCAGTTTTCCATTGATCACCATGCTCATCTGACCCTCCATCATCCAATGAATTTCATACATCGAATGTTCATGGGATGGATATGTCCAGTTCGAATCTGCTTTTCTGGCATGCAACCCCATTAATTGGAACGACAGACGAACATCAGGCAAACGGCCTAAATACATCGCTTCTGAATGCTTCGCCACTGCAAGTCCCCCTCGTCCTGTACAATTTTTTATTCTGTCATCGGAGTGTCTGTGTAAATCAGCTTGTTGTAAAACTTATATCCTCATTTTAACAGAAAGTTGATGCGTGAAAAGGGTAAATGGTCAGAGTGATTAGAACATCGTCATGAGACATGGTGAATGCTAATCTAGAATTATCAACCCAATAGGGGCACAGGAGGCACGTTTATATGCGAATTATTCGATTTCTGGATGGAGAACAGAAGTGGCTGGCAGCCGTGACGGATGATGAACAAGCCTATCGTTTGCCACAGACCGATTTCATGACCTTAATCTACCAAGCGAGAGAACAGGGCATTTCAACAGTCCAACTTGTTGAAAGCGCTTTTAAACCTGTAAACAAACTGACCGACGATTGGACAACCCTGCATATTGTCAACCCCATTGAAGCACCCGAAGTATGGGCAGCAGGTGTAACGTATCAGCGAAGCCGGGAAGCTCGTAATTATGAAGCAACGGATGGCAAGCTGGATGCGACTACCTTTTACGATAAAGTTTATGATGCAGAACGTCCGGAAATTTTTTTCAAATCCACAGCTGCTCGTACCATTGGACCCAATGAAGCGGTCACGCTACGCAGTGATTCCACATGGCAGATTCCAGAGCCCGAGCTTGGGCTTGTGCTTGCCGCTGATGGCAGCATTGTAGGATACATCGCAGGCAATGACATGAGCTGCCGGGATATCGAAGGGGAGAACCCACTGTATCTGCCGCAGGCCAAAATATGGCGCAATTCTTGTTCTATCGGGCCAGCGATCCGGCTAGCGGAAACGGTGCAGAACCCCTATGACCTGAGCATTATTTGCGAGATCTATCGCAATGGAGAAGTCATTGTAAAAAGTGATGCTAGCACGAGTGAATTAAACCGTAAGCTGGATGAACTGGTTTCGTTTTTGGCAAGAGACAATGACTTGTTCGACGGTACAGTACTTCTGACCGGTACTAATATTGTACCGCCAAATGATTTTACACTTGAGCCAGGAGACCGTATCGAGATTTCAATCAGCAGCATCGGAACGCTAATTAATCCCGTTATTTCGAACTCGTGACAATCCGACAATTCTAAATTCTAATGACTGATTAGAGAGGATGAAAACAATGAGCACTTTTCAGTTAGAGCAGACCTATAGCAATTTTATTAATGGAGAATGGGTGAAAGCTGCCAGTGGAAAAACAGACGCTAGCATCAACCCGGCCAATCGAAATGAAGTGGTGGGGCATGTACCTGCATCTGGCGTGGAAGACCTGAATCAAGCCGTGACAGCAGCAAAAGCAGCGGCAAAGTCTTGGCGGAAGTTAACTGGCGCTGAACGAGGTGATTTTCTTTTTCAGGCGGCAAACGTACTGGAACGCAGAGCGAATGAAGTCGCAGAAGCGATGACGAGAGAAATGGGAAAAACGTTCCCTGAAGCCAAAGGAGAAACAATGCGCGGCGTCGCGATCTTAAGATATTACGCAGGTGAAGGCATGCGTAAAACGGGTGATGTCATTCCGTCCACAGACAGCGAAGCTCTAATGTTTACAACGCGTGTACCGCTTGGTGTTGTTGGTGTAATTGCACCGTGGAACTTCCCGGTAGCTATCCCGATCTGGAAAGCTGCACCTGCGTTGATCTACGGCAATACGGTTGTTTTGAAACCTGCACAGGAGACAGCGGTTACGGCAGCCAAAGTATTGGAATGTTTTGAAGAAGCAGGCCTTCCGGCTGGTGTTCTCAACCTGGTGTGTGGTAAAGGCTCGGTAATCGGTTCTGCAATGGCTGAACATCCAGATGTGAACGGGATTACGTTTACAGGCTCCAATGAAGTGGGTAAACGGGTCGGTGCTGCTGTACTTTCTCGGGGAGCCAAATATCAGCTTGAAATGGGTGGCAAAAACCCGGTCATCATTGCAGCTGATGCTGACCTGGATTTGGCTGTGGAAGGAACGATTAGCGGTGGCCTGAAATCAACGGGTCAGAAATGCACGGCGACCAGCCGCGTAATCATTGAACGAATAGTCTATGATGCTTTCAAGGAAAAGCTTCTGGCAAAAGTTGAGGAAATTCGTTTGGGCGATGGTATGTCTGGCGAGAGCTGGATGGGTCCATGCGCAAGTGAAGGACAGCTTAATACAGTCCTGAGTTACATTCAAAAAGGACAGGATGAGGGTGCAATACTATTAGCCGGAGGGAACAGACCGGACAGTCCTGAGCTTGCAGAAGGATTCTATGTACAGCCGACGGTATTTGAAGGTGTCGAATCCCATATGTCGATCGCTAGAGAAGAAATATTCGGCCCAGTGCTGGCCTTAATGCCTGTAGATTCCATTGAAGAAGCTATAGAGCTAGCCAATGATAGCGACTATGGATTAAGTGCTTCAATCTATACACAAAACGTTGGATCGATGCTTTCGTTTATTCGTGATATGGACGCTGGACTTGTAAGAATTAATGCGGAAACAGCGGGTGTCGAGCTACAGGCTCCATTTGGCGGGATGAAGATGTCCAGTTCCCATTCCAGAGAGCAAGGTCAGGCCGCTATTGAATTTTTCACCGCAATCAAAACCGTCTTCGTGAAATCTTAAACTGCGGGGAGAGATATCATGTACGAACAGATTCGATCCATTATGGGTGAAAATTCGCCTGATCTGAGTAACAATCAATCTGACCTCTTCACGATTCAAGCCCATGCTCCCGGGGTGGAAGGGCGTCTGCCTCTAACCGATGATTTACTGCGAAATGCGCCAAGTGGCGACTTGTTCGGCATGTCCCAGAATGTTGGCATGGGGTGGAAGCCTGGAGAGTTAAACGGCAAACAGTATCTGATTTTAAGTACGCAAGGTGGTATACGCAATGAGGATGGCAGTCCCACAGCACTCGGTTATCATACGGGCCACTGGGAAGTTGGACTACTGATGAAAGCAGCGGCAGATGAATTGTCCAGCCGCGGCGGAATTCCGTTTGCCGGTTATGTCAGCGACCCCTGCGACGGCAGATCACAAGGAACAACCGGTATGTTCGACTCACTGCCATACCGAAATGATGCTGCGATGGTGTTTCGCCGATTGATTCGATCTTTGCCCACACGCAAAGGTGTGTTAGGCGTGGCGACATGTGACAAGGGACTGCCCGCAATGATGCTTGCTCTGGCGGGTATGCCGCAGCTGCCAGGTGTTATTGTTCCTGGCGGTGTAACTCTTCCGCCTACGGATGGAGAAGACGCCGGGAAAATTCAGACGATCGGTGCAAGGTACTCAAGCGGAGAGCTTTCACTGGAGATGGCATCAGAGTTAGGTTGCCGGGCTTGTGCTACCCCGGGCGGAGGTTGTCAGTTTTTAGGAACAGCAGCCACAGCTCAGGTTGTAGCTGAGGCGATGGGAATGACTGTGCCTCATGCTGCTCTAGCCCCTTCAGGGCAACCGATCTGGCTTGAGATGGCTCGGCAATCCTCACGTGCACTGATCCAGATGGAGACTCAAGGGTTGAGAATGGCGGACATTATCACCGATGCATCGATTCGTAATGCCATGGTCGTGCATGCAGCCTTCGGCGGATCTACCAATCTGCTTCTTCACATTCCTGCCATTGCACATGCGGCCGGTTTAACCCTGCCCGATGTACAGGACTGGATTCAGGTCAATAAACATGTGCCGAGACTGGTGAGTGCGCTCCCCAATGGCCCCATTTTCTACCCGACCATTCGGGTTTTTCAGGCCGGTGGTGTGCCAGAAGTTATGCTTCACCTTAGACGTCTTGGTTTGTTGGATGAAACTGTGAAGACGGTAACAGGAACATCTCTGAGCCACGTCCTGGATTGGTGGGAGTCGTCCGAGCGTCGGCATGTTATACGAAAACAGTTGCAAGAGGTCGATGGCATCGATCCGGACAGTGTCATTATGAGTGCGGAACACTCCCAGCGGCTGGGCATTTCCTCTACTGTGACATTTCCAACGGGCAATATTGCTCCCGAAGGCTCTGTTATCAAATCTACGTCCATTGACCCGGATGTACTCGATGAACAAGGAGTATATCGTCACAAGGGGTTGGCCAAGGTATTTACCACTGAACGTGAAGCCATCCGTGCAATTAAAACAGGTGGAATAGTCGCGGGTGATATTATAGTCCTGCTTGGACGTGGGCCATCTGGAACAGGGATGGAGGAAACGTATCAACTTACTTCTGCACTTAAACATCTTTCCTTTGGAAAACATGTTTCGCTCATAACCGATGCCCGCTTCTCCGGTGTATCTACCGGTGCATGCATTGGTCATGTTGGACCGGAAGCGCTTGCCGGCGGTCCCATCGGAAAGTTGCGAAACGGTGATTTAATTGACATTGTCGTAGATCGGAGCACGCTGGATGGAAGTGTTAATTTTGTCGGAGCGGAAGGGATCGAAGTTTCTCCCGAAGAAGGAGCATTGATCCTGGCACAGCGGCCTTTTCATCCGGATATGCGACCAGACCAAGCACTGCCTGACGATACACGCTTGTGGGCAGCGCTGCAATCGGTCAGTGGAGGCACCTGGAGAGGCAATATATACGATGTAGACCGCATCATAACTGCACTTGAGGCTGGCAAAAAGGCGCTCGGTTGGAACTGAGGCTCTGCAATCAACGCATTCTTTTACCATGTGCTAGCCAGCAATGTTTCATAGCTATTACTTTTACCGGAGGTTGCTTTCATGAATACAACCACAACCATGATTACCAATCCGATCCTCACCGGCTTTCATCCCGATCCTTCCATATGCCGGGCAGGAGAAGATTATTATATTGCCACATCCACCTTCGAGTGGTTCCCAGGTGTCCGCATTCATCACTCCAAGGATTTAGTTCACTGGCGTGCGTTACCTTCACCATTGACGCGAAAATCCCAGTTAAACATGGAGGGGAATATCAACTCTGGAGGCGTATGGGCACCTTGTCTCAGCTATGATCACGGTATGTTTTATCTGATATATACGGATGTGAAGAGTAGAATAGGTGCTTTTAAAGATACTCACAACTACCTCGTGACCGCAACAAATATCGAAGGGCCATGGTCTGAACCAATCTATCTGAACAGCAGCGGCTTTGATCCTTCTCTGTTTCATGATGAAGATGGACGTAAGTGGCTGGTAAACATGATTTGGGATCATCGTAAGGGCAAAAACCGCTTTGCAGGTATTGTACTTCAGGAGTATTCGGTTCAGGAGCAGAAGCTGGTCGGAAGTGCTATCAACATTTTTAAAGGAACAGAACTGGGACTGACAGAGGCACCGCATCTGTATAAACACAATGGTTATTATTATTTAGTAACCGCTGAAGGCGGAACAGGTTATGAGCATGCTGTGACGGTTGCCCGTTCACGTACATTACAAGGCCCGTATGAAGTCGATCCGCACAATCCGATCCTCACATCACACGGAAGAACGGATTTACCACTGCAAAAGGCAGGTCACGGAAGTCTCGTCGAGACGCACACGGGCGAATGGTACATGGCACATCTGGTGGGCAGACCTGTTCAGGAAAAACACTGTATCCTTGGACGTGAAACGGCTCTGCAGCGCTGTACGTGGAGCGAGGATGGGTGGTTAAGGCTTGCAAGCGGGGATCGATATCCAGAACTTCAAGTGCCCGCACCGAATATAAAGCCTCAGCCGTTTGAACCGTCAGCGGAGATGGACCACTTTGATCAGAGCGAGCTTCGTAACGACTGGAACACTCTTCGTATCCCGCCCGACGAAAATTGGCTTACATTGAAGGAACGTCCTGGCTACCTACGTTTGTATGGGATGGAATCCATGAGTTCAACACACCGACAAAGCATGCTTGCTCGCAGACTTGATGCTTTTAAGTGTGAAGCTGCAACGTGTCTGGAATTCGAACCGGATCATCCGCAGCAGATGGCTGGACTGATCCTCTATTACGATACGCAGGATTACCTTTACCTTAGGGTGACGTATCAAGAAGAAAAAGGACTATGCCTTGGGATCCTTCAGTCTAAATATGGAGTGTATGATGAGCTCTTGGAGGAAGACGTTCCGCTTCCGCTTCAGACAGGTAACCCGATCCGCTTAAAAGTAGTCGTTCACCATGATCGTGCCTGCTTCTACTATGCGTTAGAAGAGCGCGAAGCATCATGGACTCAGGTCGGTGAGTGGACGGATATTACGCATTTATGCGATGAATCCCCGGAATACATCCGGTTCACGGGTACTTATATTGGTCTTTGTGTGCAGGATCTCGGTGGAACCCGAAGACATGCTGATTTTGATTATTTTCGTTATTCCACATCATAGATAATGAAGAAGATGGCTCCTGTTTTCACGGGGGGCCATCTTTTAGGTTTAGAGACATAATTTTATAAAAGGTAGCCTGACTTTAACTAGTTCGCGTGATACATAGAGTTCAGGTATTGTAGAATCTGTGCGCTGTCCTCAATGGAAGTGCGTAATGCGATGTAGCCATCAGGACGAATCAATAAAAGTGTCTCGCTTGTAATATCGTACATTTTATAGGCATTACCTGCTGCGTCAATAATGCATTCTTCCCCTTCAACATGTGATGGTACAATGCAGTGCGTATGGAGTTCATCAAAAGTGAAGTCCATTAGAGAAAGGTGGTCTGTACGGTTTACAAAAGCGAAAAGAGTCCAGTGTGGACCGCGCAAAAGGTCAAAGACATCTCCTGTGAACTCAGCACTTTGCAGACCCTTGGCATTAGGAGCACGATCTCCAGGCATTGAACGGGTAACATTGGCTTGATGAGAGGGGAGGGTAAGAGAACTTGAACGATAAGAAATAAGAAGTCCGCTCGTTAGATCATCGGATACGGTACTTAAGGATTGGGATAATGCTCCACGTTCAGTCGCTGTCCCTAGAATCGCTCCCATTTTTTTGGTGCTATCCTCAAGCACCGCTTTTGCTACGGGACGACGTTCCTCATTATAGGTGTCAAGCAAGGTGGTGTTTGCTCCGCGTATGACGGATTCCAGTTTCCATCCTAGGTTGTAGGCATCCTGTATCCCGGTATTCATGCCTTGCCCTCCGGCTGGTGAGTGAACATGCGCGGCGTCTCCGGCAAGAAAAACCCGACCGTTGCGGTAAGATTCAACCATTCGCACGTTGATCCGGTAGATAGATAGCCAGGAGGCATCGATAAACTGAACATGCCCAGCACCTGCCCGACGGTTAAACATATCCTGATACACTTCTAACGATGGCTTTTCCGGTTCCTTAATCTCTGACGGAATGGTAGCTTGCAGTTGCCAAATATCAGATTTAGGTAATGGCGTTACTCCGACCATCCCCTCCGGCGAAGTCCAGATATGGATATGATCACGATCCAGTCCTTCCAAACGCACATCGCCAAGATACCAGCGTTCATGATCGTGTGTATTCCCAACCAATGGATGATGGATAAATTTGCGAACACTACTTTTACCACCATCAGCGCCAACCACATAACGGGCATGAATTTGCTCTTTTCCTTCTGATGTATTCACTGTTACCAGTACACCCTCCAAGTCTTGAACAAGTCCTACGGCTTCCCTATCCAACTCCACTTTACCGCCAAACATCTCATATCGGTCACGTAATGCCTTTTCCACATCAAATTGAGCAATCCAGACCGGATCTGGATAGGGTGATCCCAGTTCAGCGCTGGCCGCAACGGTAATAGAGGGCTTAACTATACTTCTGCCATCCTCATTGTAATAGCGCACAGGTAAATCCACGACACCTGTGTCCATAATGTAACGAACGGCTTTCAAATCATCAACGACTTCAAGCGAACGGGGCTGAATTCCTTTGGCACGGGACGCTATGTTATACGAAGTGCTTCGTTCGATAATCCGATGGTCTACGTTTCGACGGGCAAGGTCGCAGGCAAGTGTCAGCCCTGTAGGCCCAGCCCCGACAATAAGAACATCAACAAAAGACTGTGGCGTGTTCATAAGTTAATTCCTCCTTGATCATGGATCGGGATAGGTTATATAAAATAAACTACACCGTGCAGTGTAGTTTGTAAAGAGGAACTCATTTTTGATAGTATAGTTATAGGGGGGAAGCTTAAGGATGAATACTACGGAAAACAAAAAAGTCCGCAAAGGCTCTTCTGACAAAAGAGCGAAAATTATTGCGGCGGCACGAGACTTGTTTCTCTCAGATGGGTTTGATCGTTCCAGCGTCGATGCGGTCGCAGCTAAAGCAGGTGTTTCGAAAAGAACAGTTTATGATTATTACGGTGACAAACAAAACTTGTTGCTTGCTGTTGTGGAAGAAACGAGTTGGGCGGTTTTGGACATGATCAAACAAGGAATAACAGACTACCTCTCGGAATTCGAGGATCTGGAGCAGGCTCTTATCTTGTTCTGTGAACAATTCGTAGCTTCAGCGAACGGTTCTTCTGATTACAGTGCTTTGATCCGTCTGGTTACGATGGAAGAAGCCAACCTACCCATCTCTTTTATAGAAAAGTTAGACAACGCAACGGAAGAGGGGATGATCAGGAGGTTTGCGGAGTTTGGAGAAAACGGACTGCTTGATGTGCCCGATCCCGAACTGGCTACAAAGCATTTTGCCGCATTAACGTTTTTGATGGTATTTAATCAACCGAAAAAAATCGGAAATGTTCAGGATGAACAAACCAAGCGAATCATCACTGAAGGGGTACGTGTCTTTCTTCGCGCCTATGGGCAACACACCATTTATTATAAAAAATGAAGAATTGTCCTGATCGTTGGGTTCACTTTTTAAAGAATTACATTCTGGAGGGAGTACATATGAAGCAATACAAAGTGATTCACCCGCATAAGTCCAATTATCCTGACCCTATTGTTCTGGCTAAGGGAGATATTGTTCATTATGGAGAGGAAGATACTGAATTTCCGAACTGGATTTTTTGTGAATCTATCAAGTCTAAAAAGCGTGGCTGGGTACCCAAGCAAATACTGAGCACACCGAATGAAGAACTGATAGCAAAAGTAAAGGAGGACTATGCTGCATATGAATTGAACGTGACTCCTGGTATGATCGTACTGAAAGAATTTGAGCTGAACGAATGGAGTCTTGTGCACACGACTGAAGGTGAGAAGGGGTGGGTACCTAATAAAGTTATCACCCCATTAAAACAATGACCCGTTGGGTTCTACGTCATTCTGGAACAACCCATTTCTTCACAAAGATTACCTACGCATGGTTAGCCATTCCGATTGCAAAATCGCGTATTGATACTCATCGATCCAATGACCTTTGGACATGTAATTTTCGAGCAAATGTCCTTCGCGTCTCATGCCCAAACGTTCCAGAACGTGAATAGACTTTGTGTTACGCACATCGGAAAAAGCGATCAATTTATGTTTGTTCAGTGTACCGAAAACATAGTCAAGTAGGGCACAAAGTGCTTCATGCATATATCCTTTACCTTGATGCTCAGGCGCAAGAGTAAATCCAAGCTCGACAATTCGAGGTTCGGCTCCAATTGTATGAATCGCACAATCTCCGATAATCTGATCAGACGCAGCCAAAGCAACCGCATATTGAAACCACCTACCCGGCTGATCAGGGGAAGATTCTAATTGACGGCCGACAAATGATTCTGCATCTTCAATCGTATAATTTTCCCAGGATTGAAAACGAGCAATATCGGGATTAGAGCGGTACTGATAGAAGGACTGAACGTCTTGCATGCCGAACTTTCGAATCACGAGACGCTCCGAAACGGCAAATACTTCTTTCGATTTCTCCATTTTATAAAACCTCATTTATTCTCTTCGAATTTTTGCTTTTCACTAGTTCGTTTTCGATTTAAAAAATTCAATCAACCACTCCGCTAGTTGGTGTTGCGCTTTGCTAATGAATCGATCCGCATAGTAGGTCAACTCCATATGTCGAACAGGTGCAGGCCCAACAATGGGAATCGTTACGATATCTTCCCAGCCGGAATGCTGCTTTAACAGTTCTCTTGGCTGGATCGTTGCACCAATACCTGCAGCTACCAGTTGCAATAGGGAAGAAGCAGAACCTGCTTCCATAACCGTCGTTAATTCCAGGCCTTGCTCCCGGAAAACTTCATCCACCAAATCTCTGCCAATATACCCTTTGGGATACATGACTAGCGCAAGCCGTGTCAATTCTTCCAGGGTTATTTCATGTTTATTTGCAAGATCACTGGATGCATGAACAAACAGTTCATAAGGCTCACTTCCCAGTGGAATCTGTACAAGGCGCTTGTCCTTGGGACCACGAAGACCAATGCCAAGATCTACTTTATGGGTTAGTACTTCGTCTCGAACGAAAATGGTTGAAAAAGCCTGTAGCTTCGTATGAGGGTACCGAGTCTTGAATTCAACAAACAGCGGAACAAGTTGAAAATCAAGATCAGAGGGTAACACAGCAAGCCGGACCGTTCCACGCTTCTCCGATACAAGTTCTTGAATCGCACTTTTTGCATCCATTTCAGCCTGAATCATTTTCATGCCGTATTGGTGAAGAAGCCTGCCTGCCTCAGTTGCAACTACTTTTTTTCCAATTCGATCGAAAAGGGGCATACCGACTTCAGCCTCCAGCAGACGGATCTGCTGACTCAACGTAGGCTGTGAAATCCCGAGAAGCTCTGCGGCTTTCGTGAAGTGAAGATGCTCAAAGACGGCCATAAAGTACGTTATATTTCGAGTATCCATCTTTTTCTCCTCGTTTAATGATAGTATTTTACTATCATAATAATACGAATTATTGGATTGATCAATGGATAGGACGGACGTATACTCAAAGTGACTTCAAGAAGAACCAGGAGAAAAAGAACGATGAAAAAATTATTATATTTATTCGCACTATTTATTGCGGCATTGAACCTGCGACCTATCATTACTTCCGTGGCATCCATGATGAGCATGATTCAAACCGAGCTAGGTATAAGCGCGTTAACAGCAAGCCTTCTGACTACACTGCCTGTCCTGTGTATGGGATTATTTGCTCCCGTCGCCACCACGTTAAGTCAGCGGCTCGGTTTGGAGCGAACTATTTTTATCTCGCTTCTTCTCATCACACTGGCCACTGCACTACGCAGTGTAGATCAATCTGTTATCGTACTACTTGCTACTGCTTTAGTCGGAGGGATTGGCATTAGCTTCGCGGGACCGCTACTATCAAGTTTTATTAAAAAGTATTTCCCGGCAAGCCCAAGCATAGTGAGTATTTACTCCGTATCGATGACGATTGGGGCAGCATTGGCATCCGGATTAACCATTCCGATTTATAATCAAAATGAACACAATCTTTCACTAGCCTTGTCCTGCTGGGCCGCTTTTGGTTTCATTGCTGTGATCTTCTGGACCTTACTCATTCGAAAAAACAAACCCTCCAGCAGCAGGTCACAACGTGTTAAACTGCCTCTGGGCAATAAAAAAGCGATTCAATTCACTTTGTTTTTTGGCCTCATGGCCAGCATGTTCTATAGCTTGACAGCTTGGATTTCGCCAATCGCTCTTAGCTTCGGATACAGCGCACCAAACGCAGCGTTGCTTCTGACCGTGTTTACATTGATTCAAGTTCCTGTTGCATTACTGATTCCGAATCTTGTAAACCGCTCAGGCAAGATCAAACTATGGCTTGTCTTGTGTAGTGTCTCAGAACTCATCGGTTTAGTGTTACTTTTGTTGCCTGTGCCCATGCTACCAGCCGTTATTTTTCTAGGTATCGGGGCTGGTGGATTGTTTCCACTAGCGCTGATGCTACCCATTATGGCAACAAATACGGCCGAGGAAGCAGGGTCGTGGTCAGCAATGTCACAGATGGGAGGTTATATCATGGGTGCCTTCGGTCCACTTGTTATTGGATGGATCTTTGATCTCAGCGGACGATTTAACGTATCCATTATTGCCATGCTGGTCATTGTAATGCTAATGATTAGTGTACAGTTATCCATGAACATGGGGAGAAAAGCTGTTGGAGCTCCTAAGGGTAATGAAGCGCAAAAAAGCTGATAAGAAAATTACCAAAATCAGGTTCGATCATTGAATTAGAGCGCTTAAGCTGTTACAGATCCTACACAAATTCATAGTACAAATCGCCGCAACCTACTGTTTGAACAGGTTTGCGGCGATTGTTCATTCTATGCTTGTTCTGCAGCCTCCATAATGATTTCCCCCAGCGTCGGGTGAGGATGAATGGTCATGGCCAAATCTTCAACTGTCGCTCCCATTTCAATAGCAAGAGACAACTCGGAGATCAGCGTAGAAGCATCAGCCCCGACAATCTGTGCACCTAATACAAGCCCCGTCGTAGCGTGAGCTACAATTTTAACAAAACCTTCGGTTTCCTTCAGAGCGAGTGCACGGCCGTTGATGGAAAAAGCAGATTTTCCAACAACAGTAGGAATGGATTTCTGTTCACATTCCGTCTCGCTAAGACCAACGCTAGTGATCTCCGGATGTGAAAACACGACTAGCGGAATCGCCTTGTAGTCGATGATCGAGGGTTTACCTGCAGTTGCCTCAGCTGCAATTTTTGCTTCATACGAAGCTTTATGAGCTAGAGCAGGGCCTTGAACGATATCTCCAATAGCATAAATATGCGGGATGGATGTTCTGCACTGCGCGTCAATCTCGATCAAGCCTTGTGGAGTAGGGGAGAGACCTATATTTTCAAGACCTAAAGTGCCGTCTGTGTTCGGTTTCCTGCCGACCGTAATTAACGCATATTCCGCTTGAACAACTCCGTGATCATTCAGACGTGTATAGTGGAGATCGATGTGACTCGTATACTGGTCTGCTCCCGTAACTTTAGCTCCGGTTAAGATGGTTATGCCGTCCTTTTTTAGTTGACGAATAACAGGTTCAACAAGCTCTGCTTCGAATCCGGGCAAAATCTGTTCACCCCCCTCAAGCATCGTAACTTTGGTTCCAAATCTCGCAAACATCTGACCGAGCTCCACGCCAATATAACCGCCCCCAACCACAACTAGGCTTTCGGGAATTTCCGGCAACGATAGCGCTTCGCTGGATGAGAGGATTCGTCCGCCAAAGGGAAGAGCACTTATTTCAATCGGACGGGAGCCGGTTGCCAAGATGAGGTTCTTAAAGACTATATGGCGCTCACCCTCTTCAGCATGATGAATCGCGGCGGTATGTGCATCTATCAAGTTTGCTTCACCTGCCAGAACAGTAACGCCTGCCGTTTTGAGCAAAAACCGAACTCCTCCAGACTGCTTATCCACCACGGCTTGCTTGAATGCCTGAGCCTCCTGAAAGGAAACGCCTTGATCGATAGCGCCCCATTGCCTGCGTAAAGAAAAACGCTCTGCTTCACCAATTAGTGCTTTGGAAGGGATACAGCCTACATGCGTACATACGCCGCCGATCTGCTGACGCTCCACGACCGCTGTTTTCATCCCGAGTTGTGAGGATCGTAGTGCGGCCACATAACCTCCTGGCCCTGATCCAATGACCAGTGTGTCTACAGCTTCTAATGCATTCATAGTGGGTACCTCCGAAATAAAATATGATGATTATAATATATTATAATCATCATATTTTAAAGGGGTCAATACTCCATTTATGATCACCTTTCCTCTGCTGAAAGTACTGATCTATGAATTGACATTAAATAATATGATAAATATAATATTTTAAAAACGATCGATATATACAGACCTAGGCAAAAAGGAGAGGAAGCACGATGCCTTATCCGAAAGGGCACAAACTCAAAGTTCGCAACCATATCATTACTAGTGCGGCTAAAGCATTTCGAACCCACGGCGTTCGAAATATAAGTCTTCCACATATTATGAAAGGTGCCGGACTGACACACGGGGGATTTTACTCTCATTTTGAAAACAAAGATCAGCTTGTGAAGGAGACCTGTCATTTTGCTATTAGTGACACTATGGAGATGCTACAAAAAGTTGCTGATAAAAACAAAAATGAAGATCAGTCTGCAATTGAGGCTGTCATTGATTTTTATTTAGGCTCCTTGCATCGAGATCAAACGGAAGTCGGTTGTATCCTACCTGCACTGTCAGGTGAAATTTCTCAGCTATCGGAGGAAATACGGCAGGCTTATACACGAGAGTTACAGCGTTTTATTACGTTTATTACAGAGTTGGCTGAAATAGATACTTCTGCCGGTTATGCGCTAGTGAGCAGTATGGTAGGAACCGTTGCTTTGGCACGTGCAGTCAGTGATTCAAAGTTCAGTGATGATTTGTTACAAGCGGGCCGTACACAGGCCAAACAAACGGTGAACACTGGCTCCAAGTAACATCCAAATGAATTGATGAGTCAGATGAATGGGGGATTGATCGAATGATCATTAGAGAAGCGAGAACTTCAGATTATGCACAATTGAGAGAAATTTATTTGCATTCCCGGCGGGAGAGCTTCCACTGGGCTAATGCCGATGAGATGACTCTTGAAGACTTTGACCGGGATACATCGGAAGAAGAGATCCTTGTGGCAGAAGCAGGGGATCAAATCCTTGGATTTGCTTCACTATATGTGCCTGACCGTTTTGTTCATAATTTGTTCGTACACCCGAAAGCGGCCGGGAAAGGTGCAGGTAAACAGTTACTCCAGCAATCGATAGCCAGATTAGGGACACCCGTCACGTTAAAGTGTGTTTCAGACAATCATAAGGCGCTGTCGTTCTATAAAAAGCAGGGCTGGAAGACCGTTATTGAAGAGGGTGAACCAGGAGCGAAATACTGGGTGCTTGTATATGAATAGACTCTAAAGTATATTTAGATGATTTTTGATACTTAGTTACAAATATGAGATGAGGGATCAGAAGACATGAACATTCAACAAATAAACAAAAACGGAGTATCCATAGCTTACGTCACGAATAACGAAACACTAATCTCGGATGTGCAATCGGCCTTGGACTTAATGGCAACCGTTAGATATGAATTGGACTCCAACCTGATCATCGTTAATAAATCGGAAGTTAGTGAAGCGTTCTTTGATCTGAAAACACGTCTGGCTGGTGAAGTACTGCAAAAATTCATTAATTATCAGACCAAAATTGCGATTATTGGCGATTACTCAGGCTATACCAGCAAAAGTCTGAAAGACTTTATCTACGAGAGTAATAATGGTAATGATATATTCTTTGTGTCAGACGAACATCAGGCTATTGAGAAATTAAGCAGCTTGAAAGCATAGAGCCAACAGATCGACTGTGTGGTCAAAATAAAGTATGAGTGTTCCTTCGATTAAAAATAATCGCATGATTGAAAGACATATCTTATTTTCATTTGCATGCAGAAAATGTGGTTATACATCCATTTCAGGCAGGTGAGAATCAAGTGTGTCTTTTTTACATTTTATAAAATCAACTTAGTTTATCCAATATACAAAGTTTCGTAAACATGTTATTATCTCACCAAGTTCAAGTAAAAGGTGGTGCAAAGCTTATAATGGATCAACATCTTAAACGAGCGATCCTCAGCGGAAATACCTCGCTTGGTATTGAATTTGGATCAACACGGATCAAAGCTGTTCTGATCAATAACACGCATGAAATCATTGCTTCCAGTAGCTATGAATGGGAAAATCAGTGGAATAATCATTACTGGACCTATCATCCCCATAAGATGGTTCAAGGGTTGCAAGAAGTTTATGCTCAACTGAAGCAGCAGGTTATGAACAATTATGGAGTGATGCTGAACAGCATAGGCTCCATCGGTCTATCCGGCATGATGCAGGGTTATCTTGTTTTGGATAGCGCGGGAGAACTGTTAGTTCCCTTTCGGACTTGGCGTAATCTCACAACAAGTACAGCAGCAATGTTGTTAACCCGGGAATTCCGGTACAAAATTCCGGAGCGCTGGAGTATTGCGCACCTGTACCAGGCGATCTTAAACGATGAAGAGCATGTAAGGAACATTAACTATATAACAACGTTGTCGGGTTACATGCACTTTCTTCTAACAGGGAATAAAGCCATCGGTGTAGGGGATGCTTCCGGCATGTTTCCGATCAATAGGGCGACACGAGGATACAATGAAGGGATGATCAGGCAGTTTAACGAATGGATTAGTCATAAAGAATATCCATGGAAACTGGAAGATCTTCTACCTTCTGTATATTCGGCTGGTGAACATGCAGGCTATCTTCATGAAGCCGGTGCACGTCTCATCGACCCGTCTGGCGATCTACAAGCAGGCATTCCGTTCTGCCCTCCGGAAGGGGATGCAGGAACAGGCATGGTAGCTACGAATAGTATCCATACAAGTAGCGGCAGTCTATCCGCAGGAACATCTATTTTTGCTATGATTGTTCTGGATAAAGATATAGGGGTGTATCCCGAGATTGACATTGTGACTACACCGGATGGAAGTCCTGTTGGTATGGTTCTTGCCAACAATTGCACTAGTGATATCAATGCATGGATCAGAATTTTTCATGAGTTTTATGAAGCATTAGGATATAAAGCTGACGCCAGTCACTTGTTCCATGTTCTGTTTAATAAAGCCCTCGAAGCAGACCCGGATGGCGGCGGTTTGCTAAGTTATGGTTACTATTCGGGAGAAAAAATTACCGGTATGACTCAGGGGCGTCCGTTATTTGTTCGTTCTCCAGAGAGCCGCTTTACACTCGCTAATTTTATGAGGACACATCTGTTCAGTGCGTTTGGCACATTAAGGATCGGAATGAACATTTTAACGCAGAAGGAGAAAATAAAGGTTGACCAGATCTTGGCACATGGCGGACTATTCAAGACGCCCTTCGTTGGCCAGAAAATGTGTGCAGTTGCACTTAACGTTCCCGTATCTGTCATGCCGACTGCTGGTGAGGGTGGTGCATGGGGTATAGCCATATTAGCTTCCTATATGGTTTGTAAGGAGAAAAACGAAAGTTTGACAGATTACCTCCATCTGAAAGTATTCAAAGACATCGAAGCCCTGAAGATTGATCCGGACATTTCTGATGTGAACGGGTTCAACCGCTTTATGGAAAGGTACACGAAAGGAATAGCCATTGAGCAAGCAGCAGGCGATCATTTACAGAAAAGAGATGAAATCCATTGACTGAATTCGTTTGGGGAATATTCGCAGTAGATGCCTCTGCACACTTTCCTAACTTTTTTCCTATTGGCATGTACAGCACGAGGGAAGAGGCCGTGAAAGAAATCGACACTTTACCCCGAGATCACAATTATCAATTGCTGCGAATGCCGCTGAATCATAACTTTGCGTTTTACCACAAAAAAACGGGGAAGCTGGCAGGAATGGATTCAATCCATCACGAACATTTCCATTTTAAGGATGAAGGTTGACTATAGCTCTTATTTTTCAGATGGACTAGACTATGCTCAAACGTTCTGGAGGAAAATCTTGTAAGATAGGGGCGATGTACGTTATGAATAAAACGATTCTGGAATTTGTGACTTGGGCTGAGTCAAACGGATGGATTGTAACTCTTAAATCCGAACGTGACCTCCATCTAGATCCTCGTTTACTCACTAGATACACGGATATTCCCGCGGAGTATACAGCGTTTTTGCGTGTGGTCAACGAATGTATGACACCTAACGAGCAGACGTGGTTTCTGTGTGAGGCTGACTACAACGATAAGGAGTGTCAGCCTAATGAATCCATGGTACAAAAAGGTTTTATTATCCACAGCAGTAATCTGCAGCTTAAGTATGGTGTCTGTGAATGCATCGGCGTATATGGCAGGTTCTTCTAAAGCGGGACAAGAGAGCCTTATGTCTCCTGATCTAATCTGGAAAGAACACGTTCGTACAAATGCCAAAACGATCACATCGGTCAAACTGGAAAAAGAGGATGAATACAATGATTTGAAGTTTCTGAAGTCTGTTCTAGCAGATAAACAAATCGTTAGCTTGGGCGAAGCTTCGCATGGTGCCTCTGAGTACAATTCGATGAAAGTGCGGTTAGTTCAATTCTTGCATGAGGAATTAGGATTTAACGTCATCGCATTCGAGTCTAATCTTTCGGATACAGCTACTGCGTATTCACAGGTACATCAGACGACGCCGGAACAATTGATGAAAAATTCTATTTTTGGTGTGTGGCAGGTTAAAGAAAACTTGCCTTTGTTTGAATACATTGCAGCGCAGAGCAAGACCGATCATCCATTGATTTTAACCGGATTTGACGCTCAAGGCCCAAAGGAATCTTTCATTACTTTCATCAAAGATTGGTTCGCCCAAGTCGATCCAAGTAAAGCGAGCGGTTTTGCTCAAACGGAACAATGGTATTTGAAAATGAACACGATTACCGACATGGATGAATTCAACAAGCAAAAAAAGAAGATCAAAGAAAAATATCTAGCTCTTCAACAATTCGTAAGCGAAAATCAAGATGAATTACATCAAGCACAGCCCAAACAATCCGAATTGGTGCCCTTAATTGAACGTGTATTGCAAAACCGTTTGGATATGCTGGATAGCTATCATCCGCACATCATAAACATGTTTGCTGGAATTGACCCTGAGAAGCAGTTACAAATGGCGAGTTATGAACGTGATCGCGTTATGGCCTATAACCTGACTTGGCTTGCCAAAACGGTATATCCCAATGAAAAAATGATCGTATGGGGACATAACTATCACATTCGTAAACACAATTCTACGATGATCACAGAGCATAACGGTTATGATTTTGACGAGAATCCATATCCCACCATGGGGGAGCTTCTGCCTTATTCACTGAAACAAGCTAATTATGTAATCGGTTTATTTGCTTACCAAGGAAGCTCATCCAAAAATAATGGCGAAGAGGAACAGGTTCAATCTCATGATAAGGGTAGCCTGGAAGATATTCTAGGAACGGAAATGGAGGCAGCCCGATTTATAGATCTGAGAGACCAAGCATTAAGCTCAGCGACGGAATGGCTGTTCACACCTCGCATAGCCAAGGCGTGGGGCGTATTGGATGAAAAGATGATCCCTCGTGATCAGTACGATGGAATCTTGTTGATCCGCGACATTCATCCTTCAACAAAGTAGAATTAGCACAAAATCTAATTTTTGCAAAAAATCTAAGGATACCTAACGAACTAAACGAGCCGAGCAAGTGGAGGAAAGTGCTCAGGACGTTTAAAAAAGCCGCTATTGAGCGGCTTTTTTAATTTTGGTTTAGATTAGACTTTTTTACAATGTCATTTTTCAAAATATCTTTTTCCGGAAAGTTATTGATACTTCTGCTTATCTTTGAATAATGTCTACAATCTGTTTAAGCGCCTTTTTCGCTTCAGGTATAGGAAATACCGGGAAGACATGATTCATTTTTGGATACTCAAAATAGTTTATGTCAACCGACTGACGGGCAGCTTTTTCTCTGAATTTTCGAGCATCCGGAAGGAAAAATTCATGTGTACCAATAAACAGAGAAATCTTGCCCAGATTTTTAATCTCTCCATGAATAGGACTAACTAAATAATGAGTTCGCGGGGTTTCACCAGCGTACCTCTTTCCAGCTTCAACCAGCATGTCCCAATTCAACATCGGCTCTTTATCAATCATGGCAAGGACTTGAGGGTTATTTAAGGTGATATCAAGCCACGGAGAGAGTAGAATAATGTCTTTAGGCTGTGGCAATTCTTGCTCTAATAAATATTGTGCAAAGGCTAAAGAGAGACCACCTCCGGCAGAATCGCCCATGATGACCATATTTTCAGGTTTCGCTATTTTTAATATATGCTGGTACACCTTAAGGACACTTTCTATTGCAGCCGTATATTGATTGTCCGGAGCTTTCGGGTAGATTGGCACGAAAACCGTGCAATTCAATTGCTCCCTTAAGTTGTGTAAGAAATGCCAGTGCCAAGTTAGTGGTTGCTCAACATATCCTCCGCCAGGCAAATACAACACAATTCGTTCGTCGGAACGAGAATTGGATTTTAGTATATACGTATCCAAAGGCAGGTTACCGTCTTTAGTGATATTGTACTTCTGTTTAAGTTTAGCAGGGACCTGATAGGATTCGCTATTGATTTGACTGCGTTTCTCCATAAATTCATTTACGTCCAGCTTTTTTTTCGTGATTCTTAGCAATACTTCTACAAGAAAACTTCGTATACTCCGCATCATAATCGACCTCCTGTAATGAGAATACTTGATTTTAAACATAAAAGATATTTAAATATAATTTAGTATCATAAATATATATTTAAGGATAAGAGGGATGAACATGAATATTTCACAGTTGCAATATTTGATTTCCGCTGCACAATGGGGTTCATTTACGAAAGCTGCAAATGTGCATCATCTTACCGTACCAACCATTAGTCAGTCGATCAAACAATTGGAAGAAGAGCTGAATACCGTTATTTTTCACCGAACAAAAAGGGGGGTCTTTCCAACAGCAGAAGGGGAATTGATTCTCCAGCATGCGGCAGCCTTTCTCAAAAATATTGAACATATGCAAGGTGCATTGCTTACTCTAAAAGAAGAATCCTTAGAGAGTATTACCATCTCCAGCATTCCGGGTTTTGTTCCTCAAGTGGTGCAGACGATGCTGGAATTGATGAAAACCTATCCGACACTTAGAGTCCAGATGATCGAGGGGGATACGCAGAAGGTAATGAAGGACGTTCAAGAGGGTCATGCCAATATGGGTTTGCTATCGTACCCAAAAAGCCAACGGAACACTTTATTTGATTGGGTCCCAATTGTTGAAGGTGACGCAGTATTGATCATGAACACCCGTTCACCTTTACGTTTTTTTAAAACGATATCGCCTGAAGACTTACATAATGAAGTATTTGTCCTATATAAAGACGAACAG
Source organism: Paenibacillus polysaccharolyticus (assembly GCF_900102085.1). GTDB lineage: Bacteria > Bacillota > Bacilli > Paenibacillales > Paenibacillaceae > Paenibacillus > Paenibacillus polysaccharolyticus. Next base: position 340,552 of record NZ_FMVM01000002.1, read on the forward strand.
ATCGAAACAATCGCACACACATTAATGTCCGCCAATCATACCAACCGTATCGCCTTGATCACCAATAATATGGATGCATTATGTCAAATGATTGTTTATGGGAATGCCATCACGATCGCTCCCGATTTTATATTAAATGCGGTATCTTCGATCTATCTGGAACAATTAGTTACGGTTCCTTTGCAACAATTCAGCGCAGAGAAAGCCGTTCTAGGCAGAATCACACGAACAGATGAACCGATTTCTAAAATGGTGGGAGAATTTACAACCAAGCTGACAAATCTCGTGCAAAACACAAAAGGCTCTTCGTTGGATTAATCCATCGCGAGCCAGAGGAATTCATTAGGAAACACAATCAATATGCCTTCAGTGCTCAATTGGAGGGATTGTATCAAGCGTGGGCTGTGAAATATGCAATTTCAAATTCTCGTCGATTGATGCGTAAAAGATGTCCTCACTCTGGAGTCCCCGAGCAATAAGTTGTTCATCTAGCCAAGCTTCATCCTTGTTGACATATTCCAATACACGTTTTGAGACGTTGCCCTCAAGAATCAACGGATAAGCGATGCTTTGGTCTGTCTTCGTTAATCCTAAATCTTCGACGGTCACACTAGCCTTTAATGGGCTTTTGTGAACCGTCAATCTTCCGTTTGCCTCCAGTATCGCGAGCTCAACCTCTTCCATATGAAATATATCTTTTTCACGCAACATTTGAAGGATGTTATCAATGGAATAACGGACTTGATGTAGATTGGAAACAATTAAATTTCCATTCGATATGACAACGGTCGGCTTAAATGTAATCCATTTGCCGAATGTTTTGTATTTGATCACCAGCAAAGAAACGATTCTTTGCATAAGTCCAATAAAAATAATGGCATAACCTGTAGGAATATGCTCTATCTCAGGGTCTGCAATATCTGCACCTACTACAGCTCCAAGTGCAAGTACCACGAGAAAATCAAATACAGGCAACTCCCCGATTGACCTTCTTCCCATAACAAGCCCCATCACTAGAAGCAGGGGGAAAATGGTTACGATCCGTCCTGTAACGAGAAGGAGATCTTTAGCTAATTCCAATTCGTTTCAACTTCCTTTTAATTTGGATTTCTGTTGTCTGCGAATGCTTTGTATACACTATTTCCAATAGAAGAGGAGGATAAACGCTAGGAATTGCTGTGGATTTCACACCACGATTCGGTTTACGACGTATGGTTTATAACTTGCTTCCGATAATGTTGAGGCGTTACCCCCATCTGTTTATGAAAAATGAATGAAAAATAACTTGAACTTTGGAAACCGCATGCAAGTGCAATTTCACTTACGGATCTTCGTGTTTCTTTTAACATTTCACAGCTCTTCTGAAGACGATATTGCGTCACATAGTTATTGGGTGTCTGGCCTACATATTGATTAAACAATGTACAGCAACGACTCCTGCAAACCGCCCCGGCAGTTGCAATGTCTTCAAGTGATATTTTTTGATCATAGTTCTGATGAATAAAGCTTGTCATCTCCTGCACATGCGTTAATACGCCTGATTGTCGGGAAACAAACTGCAAGTGATCCCCAATAGCCGCACACAAAGCTAAGGCCTGTGACACTAAGCGAAAAGGATTCGGGGTAAGATGTTCCGTGTACATCTCCCAATAGATTTCCTGAATGGACTGTAACAGGCTTTTCTGCCAATCAATTTGATTGGTGAGAAACATATAATCCGTCATCATGTGACCGAATTTTTGCTCCCAATAAGATTGTAAAAATGACGTCTTCTCACCAAGGATTGAAGGATGAATGACAACCACAAGGAATACACAATCGCTGTGATCTGCAAGCGAGTAGCCGAAGTGCAAGCGCTGGCTATTCACGAAAATACCTTCCCCTGGATTCAAACGTGTAACCTTTCCATTCACCGAAAAATCCATCGCGCCTTCCAATACATAAATAAACTCCAGATCGATATGCCAATGAGCAACGGCTGCTTCGTTGTTAAATTGATGAAGATTTCCTTTTCTCACATAAAGCGGGAGATCAGGAAAATTATATTTTAAACGTTCTGACAAATCGGAGAACACCTCTAAATTGGTCATCCTAATCCCCCTTAGCTAAAACATACGATATTGATAAAATTATAGCCAATTCTGATGGAAACAACAATGTATATATCCTATTCTTACATTAAGGCGAATCAAAAGGGGACAGAATATTCGTGAATAAACCAATGCATCTTGGAGAATTGGGCAAGCGAGAGTTTAACAGGGAGTTGATGACACTTGTAGTTCCGATTGCTTTGCAGAATCTGATCTCGGCAACGGTGATATCTGTGGATGTCATGATGTTGGGGGTGATAAGTCAATCGGCCATGGCGGCCGTGTCCCTTGCAGGACAAATCACCTTTGTATTAACCTTGTTTTACATGGGGATGTCGGCAGGGGCAAGTATTCTCACAGCACAATATTGGGGGAAGAAGGATACCCCTGCCATACAGCGCATTCTTAGTATTGCCTGCATGTTCTCATTATGTATCTCGATTTTATTTTTTATGACCTCTTTATTTGTTCCGGAGGCACTTATGCGCTTATTTACAACCGACCCTGAGTTAATTCAATACGGCTCCAGATTTCTACAGTTCAATTCGTTTTCTTATCTTGTGATGGGTTTATCCCAAATGTATCTCAGCGTAATTAGAAGTATGGAGAATGCCAAGATCGGCGCCTGGATTAGTTCTCTATGTTTGATCTTGAATATTCTCTTTAATGCACTGTGTATATTTGTTTTATTCCCCTCCCAGCCTGAACTGTCCATTGCTGCAGTAGCTCTAGCCACCGTATTGGCCCGGTTTATTGAACTGGCCTGTTGCATCATTCACTCCTTGACCAAAGGAAGCATTCGTTTTCGTTTACCGGTATGGGATCGCATTGAGGGGAATTTATTAAAAGACTTTCTCCAATATACACTGCCAGTACAGGGCAATTATATCGTATGGGGCGGAGCACTTACGGCTACGGCTGCCATTATAGGTCATGTAAACTCCGATATGGTAGCAGCAAACTCGATTGCGTCTGTCGTGAAAAATTTGGCGATTGTTCTCTGTGGAGGCATTGCCGCCGGAGGTTCTGTACTTGTAGGTAAGTATCTAGGACAAGGAGATATGGACAAGGCCAAATATGCAGGCAACCTCATGTGTATGTATGCTTTCGTTTTTGGAGTCGTTGCAGGCTGTACCATCCTGGTAACGAAACCTTTAGTTTATTCCTTGGTGAATTTAAACCCCATTGCCCAAAGTTATCTGGATGGTATGCTCTACATTAGTGCATATTATTGTGTCGCCAAATCGTTTAACGCTACAACGATAGCTGGCATATTTCCGGCTGGTGGAGACTCCAAATTCGGTTTATGGTGTGATACGGTGGTCATGTGGTTTGTTATTCTCCCGCTTAGTTACTTATGTGCTTTTGTTTGGCAAGTGTCTCCCATTTTCTTATACCTTGTGATCAGCTTGGATGAAGTTCTGAAATTACCTATTGCTTTCATGCGATATCGTCAATTGAAGTGGCTCAACAACCTAACTAGAAACTTTGCATAAATCTACTTTAGTCAAAGATAGATAAATGCAACTAACTCTAATAAATATCAGCTTTTTATCAAAGGAGAACGTGTAATGAATATTCAACAGCGTATGGCAAGTAAACAATTATTTACAGATCATGATGCGAATTATCCGGAAGAGGCTGCCGAATTAGCTCATGCCCGCCAGCGAGGCAAAGCGTTATGCTACGAGATCAATAATCTGCACCCGGATGATGTGGAAATGCGGAAAATACTAATGAAGCAGCTCTTTGGGAGCATGGGAGAGAACGTATGGTTGGAGCCGCCTATTCGCATGTCCTATGGTACAAATACATCCGTAGGTGATAACGTGTATATCAATTTCAATCTCACTGTAGTTGACGACTACAAAGTCACAATCGGCAATGATGTCATGTTCGGCCCGAATGTTACGATTGCGGTAACGAATCATCCTGTTCACCCACAAAGACGCAAGGAAGGTGCAATGTTTGCATTACCTGTCGTGATTGAAGATGGGGCGTGGATCGGAAGTGGAGCCATTATTTTACCAGGCGTTACGATTGGCAAAGGAAGTGTCATTGGAGCAGGTAGTGTGGTAACCAAAGATATCCCGGCTAACGTAATCGCGGTTGGAAATCCATGCAGGGTTCTTCGAGAGATTACGGATCATGATCAAGAATTCTACTATAAAGATATGCGGTTTGATCAAGTAGAGTGGTAAGAAAGGACTTTTCCAATGAACATATTGTATTGTCTTATTGCAGGAATCATACTGATTTTCGTCATTAGAGCGATAGTTCATTCACAGTACACACACAAGATGGCAAGTAAAATGAACAAACAATTCAAGCATAATTTTAATGAAGATACCTACCATAAGGATCAGCAGAATGAATCTAGTTAGTAATCATGCACACGTGATACAACTACAACAGACACCTCTGTATATTTCGAAAACGCCTTGTTGACAGTATCCGTCTTATTTTGTATGGTGTTCTAAAATATAATCTAATTGAGAATGATTATCTTTTAGAACAGAAGAGGGGATTACAAATCATCTAATGGACGTTCAAAAACTTATACATATTTGGAATCAGGTCATGGTGCGCGTGTTGGATGTACGGCTAAAACAGACTGGCATTGATGATGATTTACATCAATACCGCTTGCCGGCTAGCGCTTTTATATTCGTTATGCAAGGACAAGGTGAATTATGGGTCGACAATGAAGTATGGCTCTGTGACCGGTTTTATGTATTACACGCCGGTAAGGGAGCTCGATTAACCGTTCGTAGCCGAGAAGATCTGAACGTGTATATCGTACTGTACAAAGCAGTTCTTCCCGCTTCCTCCTTAAGAGAATTCCACATGATGATTCAGGAATCAGATCCGTTTAAGGAATGTTGGGGTTTCTCTCCCGCAGAACCTCTTGTCATGCTGGATTTGCTTCAAACAATGCGCGAACATTGGTTAAAACCTGATGACGGATTGACCCGACTTGTGACAAAGGGGGACTTTATCCGTTTTGTCCATGCTGTTCTGCAGGAAAGCGTGCACAGAGATGGCGAGCTTTCCTTATCAGAACAGATCGTCCGACATCTGTCCAGAAATTACCGACATTCTTTCTCCTTAGAAGCTCTTGCTAGACAATTAAATTACAGCCAGCAATACATATCGAGAAAATGCAAAGAACAGACCGGTCTAAGTCCGCTGGATTACGTTATCCGTTTCCGAATGGAAGAAGCAAAATCACTGTTAGCTGTTACAATGGCAACTCAACAGGAGATTGCTTCGCATGTTGGATATCCCGACCTTATGTATTTCAGCCGTATGTTCAAAAAGTACACCGGCATGACACCAGGACATTTCCGCAAACAATATGGCCAATCCGTTTCAGATCATGCAAGGAATACGTCAAAATCATCCGTTGTTCTGAACGACAGAGTACGTTATCATTTCCAAGTAAGTGATATTGATTATCAATTTCAATGGAAAGGTGAGCAAAAAATGACCAGAGTTAATCAAAGTTTCTATGCAGCGCTCCTGTTATGTTTAACCATGATCGTAACCGCTTGTGGCGGGCAAGTAAATAGCGGGAGTACAACGGGTAACGCTAACGCTTCTACTAATTCTACCTCGACCTCTCAGGAGTTGGAATCTACGCCTTCTTCAGAGACCAAGATAGTGAAAACTGCTTTTGGCGATGTCGAAGTACCCGAGCATCCGCAGCGCGTAGCTGCAATATCGTATCTCGGAACTGTACTTGCGCTAGATGTCAAACCGATTGCTGGCGAATCGTTCCTGATGTCAAGTCCATATCTTGAAGGAATGCTGGATGGTGTAACAGATGTAGGAGACTCTGTAGAAAAGTTGCTAGAATTGCAACCTGATTTGATCATTACACATAACGGCCAGTCTGAAGTCGTTGAAAAATATCAAAAAATCGCACCTACGGTTTCCGTTCCTTACAATCAATTTGCCTCCATTCAGGAGGAAATGCTGTATTTCGGTGACTTGCTGGATCGACGGGATGAAGCGGAGAGATGGAACGAACAATTCGAGAAAGATACTGCTGATATTCGAAAAAAAGTTCAACAATCGGTTCCTGAAGGAAAAACGCTATCGGTTATGCAGGAGTACGATGGGACCGTGTTCCTTTTTGGTCCAAAGTCCGGGCGTGGCGGCAGGCTAATGTATGAAATCATGGGATTGAAGCCGCCTGCGGCGATTCCAGAAAATATGCTGCAAGAATCCTACTCTGAATTTTCGCTAGAGAATTTACCAGAATATACGGGTGATTATCTGATTCTTACAACCGAGGCCAGTTTACAGGAGTTACAGGCTGATCCCATTTGGGGCTTGCTGGAACCAATGCGCAACAATCGAGTATATCTATGGACCGAGAACCAATCCTGGTACCGCGATCCTATCGCATTGAACAAACAAATTACCCAGTTGACCGACTGGATCATTGAAGCAGCAACTCGGTAACGGTATTGAATTTCTAAATATATACGATATGCTCTCCTACAGTAATTGGGTGAAAAAGTCATCCCTATTGCTGTAAGGAGAGTTTTTTCATGCAAAAAAATTAAGAACCGAATTATACCCGGGTAATATTGACTTTGTGTTTTTACCCGGGTATAATTCATTAAGAAGATCATTAAAGGAGGGTTAACATGCAGGATTCACCTGTCGAAATAAACTGCACTGCCTTTGTAGGCAGAAAACATTTCGTCAAAGGAACATTACAACACGTTGTTAAAGTCATAAAAGAAAACTTGGAAGAGAATACACTTGTTGATTTGCTTGTTTTTGACGATTCTACTGGAAAACCGATAGATATTGATTTTCGAGGAAGCTTAGAGGATGTACTAGACCGTCTTAATAGTAAACCGGGACGAATAAAGGATACGAAAGAAAATGAACAACCCGCTCGCAGAGCCGGCCGTCCCAAACTAGGGGTAGTTTCCGGTGAAGTTACTTTGCTGCCTAGACAATGGGACTGGCTTAAAGCTCAACCCGGAGGTGCTTCGGTAACCCTGCGTAAACTGATTGATGAAGCTCGCCGTGCTGGGGAGAACGGAAATAAAGTTCGTGTGGCACAGGAAAACACGTATCATTTCATGACGGCAATGGCGGGTGATTTCCCTCAATACGAAGAGGCTTTGAGAGCACTGTATGCCGCAAATGAAGATCGCTTCTACGAATCGATTAAAGATTGGACACCTGATATCAGAGATTATATTAAGTCTTTGTCCAGTAATGCATTCACGCAGGAATAGAGGAGAACATCATAATGAATATGTTAAAAGTAAACGATATTGATATTGCTTATGACAGTTATGGCAGTGAAAAGAATGAAACCATTCTATTAATTGCAGGGCTCGGCACACAGATGATTCGTTGGACGGTTCCATTCTGTGAGATGTTAGCAGCACGAGGATTTCGAGTGATTCGTTTTGATAATCGAGATACGGGGTTATCGACCCATTTTAGCAATCATGCAACATTAGATTTCGAATCACTTGCCCAAACACTCATGTCGGGAAAACTTCCTGATCTTCCATATACCCTTGATGATATGGCTGCCGATACAATTGGATTGTTAAATGCCTTGGGGATCAAAAAAGCACATGTTGTTGGTCGTTCGATGGGCGGTATGATTGCCCAGCTTATGGCCAGCCAATATCCCGAGCGTGTCCTCTCGCTTACTTCACTAATGTCAACTACAGGTAACCCGGAACTTCCACCGACATCCCCGGAAGTCATGGCATTGATGACTGGGCCAGCACCGAATCCGATGGAGGATGAAGAGGGTTATTTGGCTCACAGCGTAGCTTTTGCCAAACGTATTGCCGGTACAGGTTACCCTTTTGAGGAAGACGCGTATCGTTCACTCATTCGAGAGGAAATACAGCGAGCTTATGATCCGGGAAGTGTTGGGCGACAGATTGCTGCAATTGCGGTTTCAGGTGATCGGCGGGCGCGATTGGCAAAAGTTAAGGTCCCAGCCTTAGTGATTCACGGTGTGGAAGATCCGATGTTTGTTCCCGCTTGCGGTAGAGACACGGCGGAAGCGATCAACGGTGCAGAATTGATGTTACTTGAAGGTATGGGCCATGATTTGCCGCAGCAGCTGTTTGAAACCGTTGTTGATGGAATTGAGAGGGCAGCCCGCAGTACACGCCCGTGATGAGTAAAAAGCCGCTTTAATAGCGGCTTAAACTGTATTATCTTTATTTGTGATAAGTCGCAGTAAACCCATGTTGTCCGAAACTTAATTATATTTTATGCTGCATCAACTGTGATCTTTGGGAAAACACCCAGACGGCAAACAGCATCACCAAAGCAACCAATATGCCGGATTCCCCTGTCCATAGATAGGCGTTTTCTCCGCTTGTGGAGAGATCAAATGAATCCTGAATCACGGCGTTCCAGGAAGCATGAAGGAGGATTGCTGGCCATATGCTACCTGTACTTAAACGAAGATGACTGATGACAAAGTTAAATGAACTGATCGTAATCAAAAATAGGATAATTGACAATCCGAGTGATGGTCCCGAATAATAACTCCCTAACAGAATGGCGGGAATATGCCACGCTCCCCAGATCAACCCGCTTGTAAGAATCGGTTTGGGCACACCTGCTGTTATTAATCTGGTAAGCATATAGCCTCTCCATCCCAGCTCTTCACCGGCACTGCTGATCACACCGAACAATGTACCAGCAAACATCTGATAAATAACAATTCCCATCAGAGCCCAGATAAAAGAGCCACTGGTGTGCACGTAGTCGACCAAGCCGGTTATCCAGGCGAATCCATAAGCTAACGACCCGACAACTACTGGAAATAGTAGCACAAAAGGAAGCGTTTTTAACGTTAATATCCCGCCAAATCGCAGAGAAATATCTGCAAAGCCTTCGCGCAACATAAGCCATAGAATACGGCTTAAGACGGTTCAGAAACGATCATTCTACAATTCGAGCGCATAAGCAAGGACTCGCGCTTGGCTCATGTCTGCCCCTTTATTCCACCAAATCTGCCATTCGTGCTGCTGTAAACCTTGATGGATGGCTTCCACACATTCCAAATATTCTTCTGGAAAGCTCGGTTGCTTATCCCCGCCATAGGACTGACGCCTTTTCTCGGAAGCACCGAGTAATAATGCGGCTTCCATTAATGCTCCCCGAGCACATAATGTTATTCCCAAACCCTCAACTCCACGAGAAAGAACCCAGGAACCGCGGTAGATCTGACTTGCAGCGATACATTTCTTGAAATATTCAACCGCTTGATTCATTTCCCCGCGTTTCAACGCGGAATACCCGAGACATTCGTACGGGCCAGATAGTTCCCATGGGTCCTTTACCATTTGGAAAAGACGCACGCTCTCTTCCAGCAAGTTGGAAGCCTCTGTATAACGTTGCTGTTCCAAACGAATTTTGCCGTACGCATGCAGTGAAGAAGCAAGATTCCAAGAGTCATTGATACTTCTTGCCAATTCTACGCTCTGTTGTGCCATTACCTCCGCTTTTTGAAGATCGTTCTGCCGAATGTAGATAAAAGCAAGCAAGCGAAGGGAAGAGGCAGACAGGGAATTGTCTTGTTGTTCACGGGCTAGCTCCACACTGCGTGTTGCAGCGTCCATTCCCGATTGGATGTTCCCTTGAACAAATTGAATGATGCCTAACCCGTGCCATGCTTTGGCACAATCCGTTGTAGAACCATCGTTTGATTCTTCTACATGCAAAAATCGTTCCAGCCAGAACAATCCATCCTTCAATCTGCCCTCGTGAAGCCAGAACCCATACAGATGGGCCGCCAGATGAAGACCCCATGCACGTGCGTGAACATGAGCATAGCACCATTGAAGTGCAGCACTTAAGTTGGCGTATTCCGTTCTCACAGATTCGATACTAAGCTCTCGTTCAATCGTTCTGAAGCAGGCTTCAGCCTGAATTAAATAGCCTTTGTAATATTCCATATGTCGCATAGAGAGGGTACTACGTTTTTCATCATCAGATTGTTCGTTCCATTTATCTGTGGCATATTCCTTGATTGCCTCCAGCAAAGAGTAACGAATAGAGCCATGGTGCGAATCAATCCCGGTGGAGACAAGAGACTTGTTAACCAGACCCGATAAAAGATCGAGCATATCTTCGACCGTAATAGGGTCTTTCTGGCCAGACAGATCCGGTTCACATATGCAGATTGCTTCTGCTGCTTCCAGCGTGAAACCGCCCGCAAATACACTTAACCTTTGGAGCAAAAGGCGTTCCTTGCCTGTCAGCAGATGATAACTCCAATCAATGGTTGAACGCAGTGTATGGTGCCGAGGACCGGCGGTTCGTTTACCTGAAGTCAAAAGGGTAAGCTGCTGAGTGAGACGTTCTTCAATCTGTCCCAAGCTCAACATGTTCATTCGTGCTACCGTAAGCTCAATCGCTAGAGGTATGCCCTCAATTTTCCGGCAAATTGCACCGATTTGCTTCAAATTTGAAAGCGTAGGCACAAAGTGCGGAACCAGAACGCTGGCTCGTTCCACAAACAGCTGGATCGCTTCATAACTCATCCATTCTGATTCAGTATGTACATCCGATAAGTCCTCCTGCGCAGGATAAGAGAGTGGAGGAAGGCGATAAACCAATTCTTCACTGATATTAAGAGGCTCTCGACTGGTGGTTATTATTCGTAGGTCTGGTGTTTCCATCAAAAGGAATTCCGCTACCTCAGCAATTGTATCAATGATATGTTCACAGTTATCAAAAATAAACAGCAGCTCATAATGACGTATCACTTCAATGATCACAGCTTCATCCGACATCTTCCCCTGGGTGGTCAGCCCCAATGTAGATAAAAGCAAAGGATATACGTCATGTGCATCATGGATTGTACCAAATTCAAACATATATATTCCTTGCGAAAAACGAGCTGTGAGTGTGGAAGCCAATTCGGTAGCAAAAGACGTTTTGCCAATCCCACCAGGTCCGATGATAGAAATCAGAGCATGATCAATCAATTTCTCAGTCAGCACTTCTCTGGAATGTTGTCGTCCGACAAAGGTGGAGGGTCGATTGCGTAATCGTACTGCTGCCTTGAACGGTGTTGTGGACACTTCTTTCACAGCCTCACGTTGCACAGTTTCACTTGCCATGAGGGTGTTGAACCATGTTTGATCAAAATCTGCAAATTCACGACCTGACGCCGAACGCGCTTCCGAGAATCGCTTGACGGTATTCCATAACATTGTAGCTTCCTCTATAGCAGCATCCTCTAGAAAAAGTCCTTCTTCCCAAAAAGCCTGAATGATCTGCTTCAGGCTTCCAATACTGGGGAGACGATCCCCATTCTCCCATTGCTGTACCGTCCTTGGATCTACGCCAGCTCGCTTGGCCAAATCCACTTGCCGCATTTTTTTAAAAGCGCCTTTCCGAGAAGGCCTTGTACGAATTTTTTTAATCCATTCATGGGGCCAATCATTTGTATATTTATCGTTTTCCATGACATCACCTGAATTTCATAGTCTAAGCAACCTGAGCACACGAACAAACACGAACTCATGTACATTCGTGTTCTGGATTGTAGCAGATAAAATAATTCATATCAACACCAATTAACTAAGGAGGTAACACCGATGCCTTTAACTCGCATTGTCGCATTGAAAGGTCGTTCAAACGAAGAGAAAACGCAGCTCAAAGAAGTTGTTTTACAAACCATCGTGGATAAACTGCATGTGCCCGCAAATGATCGTTTTCTGATTATTGAAGAACTGGATCGAGAAAATTTCAGCTTTGATCCAACTTGTCTGGATATCGAAAGAAGTGAGGGTTTCCTAATCATTCAGGTCACCTTGAACCTGGGTCGTCCTGACGAAATGAAAAAGGAGTTTTATGAAGCGCTCGCTGAAGAGTTACATCAGAAGGTGGGGATTCGAAAAGAAGATGTATTCATTAATCTGATTGAAGTTACCAAAGAAAACTGGTCATACGGCAATGGAATTGCTTCGTTTATTGTCTAGATCTGTAACAATGCATTCATTCCGTATATAAGAGAGGAAGTCATAACTATGTCAACTTTACTATATGTAACAGCTCATCCCGGCAACCCCGAGACATCGTATAGCCTTTCGGCTGGCGAGCAATTCGTACAAGCTTATCGTGAAAGTCACCCTCAAGATGAGGTCGTGCACGTAGATCTGTATCAACGCAATATCCCACACATCGATGCAGACGTATTGGATGCTTGGGGCAAACTGCAAACAGGCGGCACATTCAATCAATTGACTGAAATACAGCAACAAAAAGTAACTCAATTGAATGAACTTCTCGAAGAATTCGTGGCTGCAGACAAATATGTTTTTGTGACACCCATGTGGAACTTTTCTTATCCTCCCGTAATGAAAGCTTATATCGATTCCTTTTGTGTCAGAGCCAAAACATTCAAATATACCGAAAACGGTCCAGTTGGCCTGCTACAAAACAAAAAAGCGTTCCACATTCAGGCAAGTGGCGGAGTATACTCAACTGGTCCTGTAGCGGATCGGGAGAATGGCAACCGTCATCTGGAAACAGTACTTCATTTTGTAGGCATCACAGACGTTCAGCATCTGTTTATCGAGGGTGTATCCACAGCAGGAGAACGTGCACCACAGATCAAAGCCGAAAGCATTGAACAAGCGCGTAGCATAGCACAAACATTTTAATGCTAGATATAAAATAAAGCTGTAAAACAGGAATTACAATACGCCAAATTGTATCGCATCTCATTGTACCCATCACTCATTTGTCGGTTTATCCGTCATTTGCAGGATGGGTATCTTGATTCAAGGAGGATTTAGTCATGAAAGTAACTTACCACGGACATTCTGTAGTAAAGATCGAAACGCAAGGCACTATCATTTTAATTGATCCTTTTATTACCGGAAACGCACATACCGATCTTGATCCATCCACCATAGAAACAGACGTTATTCTGCTGACACACGGGCACGGCGATCATGTGGGAGATACCGTAGACATTGCAAAACGCAACAATTCACTGGTTATTGCTTCACCCGAACTCGCCGACCTGCTCGGATGGGAAGGCGTTCGTACACATGCCATGAGCATTGGGGGTGCGTATACGTTTGACTTCGGGCGAGTGAAATTGACACAAGCTTTCCATAGTTCAAGTTATGTAAACCATATTTCGAAAAAAATTACGTATACCGGCATGCCAACAGGAATTTTATTTACCTCTGAAGGAAAAACGGTGTTCCATGCAGGAGACACTGGCCTGTTTTATGATATGAAAGTGATTGGTGATCGCCATGCCATTGATCTCGCTTTTCTCCCCATTGGAGACAACCACACCATGGGACCCGAAGACGCGGCTGTGGCGGCTGAATGGCTTCAAGCCAAACAGGTGGTACCGATTCACTTCAATACCTTTCCGTTCATTCAGCAAAACCCGCATTCCTTTGTCGCGCTGTTGCCTAGTGGAGTAGGGAAAGTTCTAGAAGCCGGCGAAGGAATTGAACTCTGAGTCTCATTTGTATATCCAAACGGAATAATCGTTGTATTCTCAACAAAGTTCAGCTAAAATAAAGCTACAAATTTTATATCATGCTTGTTTTTATCCCCGGGTAAGAACGATAAAAAGCATTGAGTCTCAATCCCCACTAGGGCCTATGTAATGTAGGAGGGATGAGATTCAGTGCTTTTTTTGATAAAGAAGGAGGAGAGTACCGTATGCGATTTTTAAGTGATCACGATGTCAGACAAGGATTGAATGTACCTCAGGTGATACATTTAGTGGAAACAGTATACAAGGCTAGGAGTGAAGAGAACACGGAGACTTGGCCGACAATCTTCTACGATTTTCTTCCAGGCAAGGCAGATATGGATATCAAATCAGGATATTTGAAGAGTGATAAGGTATTTGGACATAAAACAATCACATGGTTTGCCGAGAATGAAGCGAAGCAACTCCCCACGTTGACGGGGCTTATAAACGTATTTGATGCCGATACAGGCAGATCCTTAGGCATAACCGAGGCATCCTATATTACGGGCATACGTACAGGTGCTTCGGGGGCAATCGGAGCAAAATACTTGGCAAGAAAAGACTCTGAAACTCTCCTTGTCGTAGGTTCTGGCAATCAGGCGATCTTCCAAATCGCTTGTGCCTTATCCGTGCTTCCGAACTTGAAAACGGTTTGTGTGGCCGGTAGGGACCAAGAGAAGCTGAGAACTTTTGTAAACACCTTACCACACCGACTTCAATCTGAATTTGGTACGAACTTAGAGAACGTTACGTTTGAAGCAGCAGAATCGTTAGAAGAAGCTGTAAAAAGCAGTGATATTATCATCACCGTCACATCATCCAGAACGCCGATCATTAAGAGGGAGTGGGTAAAAGAAGGCACACACCTTTCTTGCATAGGTGCAGATATGACGGGGAAACAGGAGATTGACTCCAGCCTAGTGTCACAAGCCATCTTATATGTAGATGATCGGGAGCACTGTATACACGTGGGCGAGATTGAGATACCGCTGAAAGAAGGCAAGATTACAGAAAGCCATATACGCGGTGAGATCGGGGATTTGATTTTAGGAAAAATAAAGGGAAGAACCTCAAACGAACAAATCACCATATTTGATGCGACAGGTATGGCGATTCTGGATATATATGCAGCGAAAACTGCATTGCAGACTGCAGAGGAACGAAATCTCGGCGTTAAAATTGACATCTAGGGAGAAAGAGAAATGACTTTTAACTATGAACATGTGTTACAAGCATATGATCGTATCAATAAACACCTGAAGAAAACACCACTTGAAGAGTCGTTCTATCTAGGCGATCTGAACAGAAGATACTTTTTCAAACTGGAGTCCTTCCAACGAGCAAAGAGCTTTAAAATCCGAGGGGCTTTAAACAAAATGATGACGCTATCCGAGGAAGAAAAGAAGAGAGGCGTTGCCGCCATTTCTTCAGGTAACCACGGTAGTGCTGTGAGCTACGCGGCTTCCATTCTCGGAATTCATACCGTCAAGGTGATCGTTCCCGAAACGACGGCCCAAAGCAAAATTGATAAAATGAACTATTTCGGGGCAGAAGTGATGAAATTAGGTAAAGATTTTGACGAGGCTCATACGCTCGGCATGAAGTACATTCATGAACATCATTTAACGTATATTGATCCTTACTACGATGATCCGGAGATTTATGGTGGACAAGGCACGATAGGCATTGAAATTTTAGAACAAAACCAGGATATTGATACGATCGTCGTGCCAGTAGGTGGTGGGGGCCTGATTACAGGGATTGCGGTTGCTGCCAAATCGATCAAGCCGTCCATTCGAATTGTTGGAGTGCAAACCGAAGCCTGCCCAGCCATGATTAAATCTTACGAAGATCATACTTTATATGAACAATATCCTAGCGAGGAATCCCTCTGTGACGCACTTCTTGGTGGGGTTGGAAAACTGAGTTACGAGATGGCGAAAGATTATGTTGATGATTTTATTGCCGTATCGGAGCATTCGATTGGCCGAGCCGTAAGTTTTCTGGCCAAAGAAGAAAAATACATTATTGAAGCAGGAAGCGCTACTGTAGTTGCAGCAATTATGGAACAGGGGGAACGAATCGGTGGTCGAAATGTCGCACTTGTGTTAAGCGGTGGCAACATTGATGGAGATGTACTCCTGAATATTTTATCTAAATACTAACACTTACACTTCATACTAAATACATGTTAAGTTATTTTCGGTGAATTATACCTGTAAATCAATAACCCTCTTACCTGTGGAGAGAACGCTCTATAGGCATGAGGGTTATTTTCGTTCAAACAACGTGTCATATTAACAATTTGTTATCGAAGCTATCGTTTTATCATGTTGACTTCGGAGCGGTGAATCTATACTGAATATACGGAGATACAACAGAGCTGACGCCTATCTCTGCAGAACATAGAGAAAGAAGGGGAGCACACGAATGAGTAATGCAAAAGCCACCACACCCACACAAGCCGATGTGATTCGTCCGAGTCCCCGGCGCACCAAACGCAAAAAAGGCTTTAAACGAACACTGGCACTGGATCTTATGCTACTGCCAGCAGTCATCTTGACGTTCATATTTGCGTACATACCGATGGGCGGATTGGTCATTGCTTTTCAGGATTACAAGCCCTGGCTCGGGTTTGCCAAATCTTCCTGGATCGGCCTGGAACATTTCCAATTTCTGTTCAGCATGCCGGAGAATGTGCAGGTGATCTGGAACACTTTAATTATTGCGGGAATGAAACTGATTGGAGGTCTGATTGCACCATTGGTCTTTGCCTTACTCCTCAACGAAGTACGGAAGGAAACCTTCAAGAAGAGTATACAAACGTTCGTTTATCTGCCGCACTTTCTTTCATGGGTTATTCTTGGCGGAATACTGCTGGACATGCTCGCAACAAAAGGTATGATCAATCAGTTTCTTGGGGCCGTGTTTGGCCTGGAACCAATTTTTTTCCTCGGAGAAGGTACCTGGTTTAGAATCGTTGTGGTCACCAGTGATATCTGGAAAGAATTCGGATTCGGCGCGATTATCTTTCTCGCCTCGCTGGCAGGTATAAACCCTGCACTATATGAAGCTGCTGAAGTGGATGGAGCGAGCCGGTGGCAACAAACCTGGTCCATTACGATTCCTGCCCTGATTCCGATCATGATTGTCGTAGGCACATTGTCGCTCGGAAATATTTTGAACGGAGGATTTGACCAGATTTTCAATCTATATAATCCACTCGTTTACGATAAGGGCGATATCATTGATACCTTCGTTTATCGGGTAGGTCTCATCGACGGGAAGTTTGGATTCTCGGCTGCAGTCGGGCTGTTCAAGTCGGTTGTCGGATTCGTTCTGATTGTGCTCGCATACCGTGCAGCTTATAAATTTGCAAATTACCGTATTTTCTAGAAAGGAGACCTTACCGGCATGTATCATAAAACAAAACCTTACAAAGTTTTCACCGTGTTTAACTATACGTTCTTAATTTTATTATCGTTACTCTGTATTATCCCGTTGATCCACATTCTCGCGGTCTCCTTCAGCGGTAAAGCAGCTGCCAATGCGAATCTGGTCGGACTCTTTCCGGTTGAATTTACTTTGGATGCTTATGAGAAAACGTTGGCTAATGAAAACTTTATACGTTCCCTATGGGTTGCTGTACAGCGAACCGTGCTGGGTACACTTCTCAGTATGATTGTTGTCATTCTGGCAGCGTATCCGTTATCTCGCGAAAATAGAAGCTTCAAACGTCGTAATATCTACACTTGGTACTTTGTATTTACGATGCTGTTCAGTGGAGGCTTAATTCCATTTTACATTCTTATTCAGAAGCTTAATTTGCTCAATACGATGTGGGTGCTTATTCTTCCCGGAGCGGTATCTGTGTGGAATATGATTCTATTATTAAATTTCTTCCGCAATGTGCCTAAAGAGCTGGAGGAGGCTGCCTTTATTGATGGTGCGGGTTACTTTCGAACATTGGTCTCTGTCTTTTTGCCCGTGTCGATGCCAGCCATCGCTACACTATCCTTGTTCTCCATGGTAGGGCACTGGAACGCCTGGTTCGATGGTTTGATTTTCCTGACGGATCACGAAAAGTATCCTCTCGCCACCTTCCTGCAGACGATCATCGTACAGCAAGATTTCAGTAAAGTTTCAGTACGTCCTGAAGACTTGGAGAACATCTCACAACGGACGATCAAGGCGGCACAGATTTTCATTGGCATGGCACCGATTTTGTTGGTGTACCCCTTACTGCAACGCTTTTTTGTTAAAGGGATTGTACTTGGTGCTGTTAAAGAGTAAGACCAATTCAGGGTTAACTAAATTTTATATGATATGGGGGAGACAACATGTTAAAAACATGGAAAAAGCCGCTTCGCATTCTGATGGCTGCTACAATGTTATCTGGTGTACTCGCAGCATGCAGTAACGATTCTACATCACAGAAAAAGCCTAGCGACAGTAATGAATTTTATTCCGCACCGTTTGAAAATGGTAAGTATGTTGAACCGGTTACCATTTCGACGGTATTCCCAATCACTAGCAGCCTGAAATTCAAAAATGGGGAAAACATTGAAAATAACGTTCATACCAAGTGGGCTCATGATACACTAGGGATCGATATTAAGTACTTATGGACGGTCAGTGAACAAAATAATGCTTACCAGACCAAACTTCGCCTAATGCTCACATCGGGTCAAAAAATGCCGGATATTATCTCTTTCCGTGGCAGCCAGACATTAATCAGTGATTTAATTGAATCGGGTCAATTCGTGGATGCAGGAGAACTGTTCGATAAATATGCTTCGGATACGTATAAAAAAGCGATGGCGGAAGATCCGAATGTATGGAATCCCTACATCCGTGATGGTAAACGAATGGCAATTCCTATTCTGGAGAACGCTTACAACAATGATCCAGTGATGTACATTCGTGAAGACTGGCTTAAGAAGCTGAACCTGAAGGCACCAACAACATTAGATGAATTAGAAACGGTAATGGATGCCTTCGTCAATCAAGACCCGGATGAAAACGGGAAGAAAGACACCGTTGCTCTCTCTGTAGGGTTCAAAAACAATTTGAACACATGGATGGCAGAATCCGGCTGGATTTTTGGTATGTTTGGAGCGATGCCGAATCAGTGGAATAAAGCAGCAGACGGTTCGCTTGCATACGGCTCTATCCAACCCGAGATGAAACCGGCACTGGAGAAGATGAAGGAGTGGATGCAGAAAGGTTATATTGATAAGGAAGCGGGACTATATGATGAGCCTAAGGCCGCTGAAGCATTCACTGCCGGCAAGTCTGGTATTATCGTTGGCCCTTATTGGATGACAGGCTGGCCAATCCCGGATCTGCAGCAAAATGTGCCAGGTGCTGAATATAAAGCTTATCCACTTCCTGCTGGTCCCGATGGTAAAATGGGACGCCACGGAACACCAATTAGTACGGGTGCTGTTCTGATCAACAAAGATATGGAACACAAAGACGCTTTCTTTGTATACCAGAACTATCTGTTTGATCACTGGGCTAATCCGGACAGTACAACATTCGTACACGGGTTTGCCAAAGGATATGATTATGATATCGGCCCTGACGGTGAGGTATATAAAGAGCAGCAAAGTGACAAAATTCCGGGCGGCTGGATTGATGCGATCCGTTATTCATTAACCTTTGATGGAGCGATCATTCCTAACCTGATGATGAATACGTTAGCTGATCTTGCGAATGGCAAAGAGCCGACCACTCAGTATGAGAAAAACCTGGCGGACCGAATCCCTGAACAGATTAAGGCAGCCAAGATTGTCATTGATCAAAAAGATATTGTAATGCCTCAAATGTTCACGGGTGTTCCAACGAAAACACAGGTTGCCAGAGGCGATATGCTGACCAAGCTGGAGAAGGAAGTATTGAACAAAATCATTTATGGCCAAGCGCCGATTGAGGAATTTGATACTTTTGCGGAGCAGTATATGACTTCTGGAGGTAGAGAGATCACGGAAGAAGTTAATGCATGGTATGACACGATAAAATAAAAAAACGAACCGCGCTTTACGTACAAGGGGTTTCATTTACCTGTGTACGTGAAGCGCGGTTTTTACTTTGTTTTATGCTACTTTCTTCACGATATGCCGCATTACTGTTCCCGGTATTCCTGCGGTGTCATCCCGAATTTATCACGAAACACCTTGATGAAATATTGGGAGTTGGCATACCCCAGTTTTTCCGAAATCTCATATACCTTATCCTGGGAATGGTTGAGTAGGTAGAGGGCAAGATCCATTTTCACGCTTAAAATATACTCACTTAAGCTGATACCTTGAAATTGTTTAAACAGCTTGGAGACGTATACCGGATGCAAGGATACATGATCTGCGATCGATTGAAGACTGAGGGAGTGCAGATTAGCAGAGACAAATGTCTTGATCTGATGAATAACGTCATGTTGCTCATCAAAAGACTGTTCTTCCAGCTTAATACGCAGCCGATCAAGCATGTTACCCGCCCAATCCGTAAGTTGGGAGACTGAACGAAAGGGCACACGTGGAACCCATTCGTTTCCGGCCAGATCAGACAACAGCGCTTGGTTTTTGTGGGCAATGTAATGAAAGGCGGATAACAATACAATCTGAATCTCATCCAGATGTTCTTCGGTTTGTTCAGGTAGCGCACTATATCCGATCTTAATTCGGTGTAGACGTTCTTTGAATACTTCCCATTGTGCCGTTTCAAGTAAATGATTGAAGGTTGGAGGTTCATATAATATATGCAAAGAACGAATGGATACGGGGCGATAACTTTCCTCGAGGGAAAGAAAGTATCCCGTGCCGTTACCTACCTGCTTTTTGAGAGCCGATAGGGCTTGCTCGTACATGTCACGAATATCATGCTGAAGTCTGCCTCCATGGCTAAGAATAACCGAAATGCCACCTTTCAGGTATTCATTAACATTGTGATGCAACTGCAGGGAAAGATGGGTGAGATCTTGATTTTGCTTCGTAAGCTGCTCACTGTGATTCGTCTCTGGTGAAGTATCAATTTCGCTGGCTCCAGGTCCAGCGGGCTTTAACAAAAAGACCAAATAATCGTAATGATCCCTACAGTGCCAAGTATAAAAAGCCGTATTGAACAACTCACATGCAATGTTGGTCACAGCGTATTCAAACAATTGCAGGCTGGTCGTTGTATACCTGGTGAAATGCTCTTCCAACCGCACCAGAACAAGCTGCACATTATCTTCCGCACTGAAGGGTAACTGATAATGGCCCAACTTATCGTTCAGAACATCTTCTGAATAACGATTACCTTCAATCAGTTGATTCAGTAATCTGTCCTTCAGCGAAGGCAGATGCTCACGAAATGAGTTCATGGCTTGTTCATAGGACAAAGCCCTGCGAATCTGTTCTTCAATGGACAGCACTGTTTTTTCGAGACAGGATGCCAGCTTTTCGACATCCAGCGGTTTCAATAAATACTCGACAACACCATATTTCGTCGCTTCTTTGGCATACTCAAACTCGGCATAACCGGTAAGCAAAATGCAGGGAAGGTTGGGTTTTACCGCCTTGATCTGCCGTATCAGTTCAAGTCCGTTCATGACAGGCATTGAAATATCAGTGATCACAATGTCTACCGTTTGTTCCTCCAGAATGGATAATGCCTGCATGCCGGAGTATGCTTTGTGAATACCTTCAATACGGTATTGATCCCATTGGAATGAGATCTCAAGATCGTCGATCACATAGGATTCATCGTCAACTAACAGAATCTGATGCATCTGCAATATCCTCCTTATGTATAGTAATGATGTACGTGGTACCTTCATATAAGTTAGATTGTATGGACAAGCCTGATCGTTTGCCATATGTAAGCTTGATTCGCTGATTTACATTTCGGACTCCTGTTCCAATCTGTTCTTCTGGACGTGTTAATTCATCCATATGCTCACTGATGAGTGCAAGCCGTTCTGCTGGCATGCCTACACCATTGTCTGCAACCGTGATACGTATGAACTCCTGATCCTGCTCTGCACGAATTGTAATTTTCCCAGGACCCATGGAAGGTTCTATCCCGTGTTTGACACCATTTTCAACGAGCGGTTGCAGGATCATGCGAGGAATGCGAATAGATAGAAGCTGTTTTGGCACATGAATCTCACAGGTAATACTCTTTTTTCGCATATGTATGATGGACATGTAATGATTCACAAAACGGAGCTCCTCACCAAGCGTGGTATCCATATCTTCAATGCGGTGAATATAACGGCAATAGGCAGCCAGTTCCAAGGTCATGGCGGTTACAGATTCATAGTCTTTGACACTGGATTTGCTCTGAATATAGTTGAGGCAGTTATATAGAAAATGTGGATTGATCTGGGCTTGATACTGCTTCAACCTGGCCTCTTTGACCGAAAGCTCTCCAAGTAGCACCTGCTCGATTAACGTCTGGGTATTCTCGGCCATTCGGTTAAACGACCGGCCTAATATTCGAAACTCAAGAGTCTGGGTTTCATCAACACGGCTGGAGAAATCTCCCCGGTCAAAACGATCAATCGCTTTACGCAAACGAATAATCGGTTGTTGGATCTGATTTCGCAGCGCCAGAGTGTACAGTAGAGAGAGCAGAAGCATCGCCATCAGCGCCAGCACAAATAATGTATTGTTACGTGAGATAGACTGTTGCAATTGATTGGTAAGATGGTAATCAATAAAGTACAAATCGAGAATACTTGCTTTCATATAACTGATGAAATAATTCTGATCCTGATATGCAATTTCGAAGAAACCGCTATCATCTCTGAGTTGTGGAATAACCTGTTCATCCGCTTCCGCAAGTTGTGAGGAGCCTGCTCCCCGGATTGGTGTCTTAAAATGCGAATCATAGAGCATTGGTGTTCCGGAAGTATATTCAGACATCATTTTCTGCAACACCTCCAAGGATATTCGAATCTCGATGTACATCGGTCCTCGATGTCCCTTGGTAAGATGCGAATAATACCCCGTACCATCCTTGTTCATATGTAACGTCCATTTATCCAGCGGATCTTTGGACATGACAAACGGCTGAAATGAAAATTCACGGTCCGAAGATACGGTAGCCTTCTCATCTGGATAATATAGAATGATCGTATTGTTCCAAGCCGTTGAAGCACTGTTAAGGGCCAACTTCTCCATTAGCTCGAGTTTGGCTTTGTATTTAGCAAAATCATTCCCGAAAGTGAGAGCATACGTATACCCTCTAACCGACTGATCCTCAGATAATGTCAGCGCATTCATTAATACCTGCTCAAATTGATTAGACAGCTGGGAGGACATGAAACGTACTTCGCCCAGTTTATTCTTCTGCAGCTCACGCTGAATTTCTTCTACGTTTAATCGATAGATCCACCAGAAGATCAGGATGATTAGTACAAACATCAAAACCAGGCCTAGCGCCAGTTTTTGAAAAATAGAAGCGTTTTCTTTTGAAAACTTTTCCTTCAACATATTTTTCCCCCTGTGCAGCAAAGAAGCATAATGACTACCCTTTATTCTACAATAACTTTTTGTACAAGGGGAAGGAACTTGAATCTTCTAAAGTCATGGGCGTCCTTGGAATGAGCTGAATCCAGCTTTAAAAAGGACGTGTTCTGTCGTATTTTAATGAAGCAACAGGCTCGATAAAAGACAAATGTTGGCGGATATTTATCAATTATACGAAATTTGACACATGAAAAATCTATGTTATCATGTATAACAATAGAAAAATTTTACACATTAAAGAATTGCTGTAGTTAAATTGAATTTTATTGGATAATCCAATGGTTCTACATAGCATTCTGCCCATTTACTTTACCCTTCGCTAAAAAAGTCAGAATAGTTTTCGTATTGTACTTTGGAAAAGGTCACGACGTAAAATTACATGACACTCTTCTTATTCTACTCAAAGTTGAAAGAGTAAATCCCGCACATTCTTTGTCCAAAATTTCAATACAAAACTCATATTACTCAATCTCACAAGATCTCTTTTGAATCACATCATATTTGATAGACTTATCAACAAAATAACACGTCAGATTATTCAAAAAGGATGGTGTTATATATGCATTCTAAAGAAGTAGGGATTCCTTTTCTTATTGAAAGTAAGATAAAGTCAAAATATGAAATATTAGAATCTAGTGTATTGAAAACCCTGGAACAAAAGAGGAACAAACTTCCCTTAAAAATAGAAGATAAACTATGGATTTATAACGATAATTTGATTAACAGAGTTACTTTTGCTAAAAAAACACATGATCGATTAGTTCATACAACGAATCTAATTACCATTGGAGGTAGAAGGGGAACTGAGGGGTTTAATTCCATTGCACCTCTGATCTATACAATCGTTTCTTCCTTTCTCCACAACGGGAAACACCATCTTCTAAAAAGCCATGCACCTGAGATTCTGTATCTTTTTCCAAAATTCCGTTCCGAGTCTCCTTTTGTGAATGCTCAAAATCTTGAAGATATTGCACTTCCTCCATCACGTCGTAGGTTGCATAAAGAATCGGAACAAATGTTCAGAGTTACACAAGCCATTGTAAAATTGTTATTAGAATATACAAAACATCTGAATCACACAAACACCATAATTCTATTTGACCAGATCGACAGAATGGACGAACATTCTCTTCGATGTTTTGCCCGCTTGTCTAAGTGTATTGAGCATCATCCCATTGTCATTGTTGCAACCGTATCCGAAGCCAGTGAACGTGATTCCCGTTTCCACATGGCATCACATAACGATATCTGCATGCATGTCAATCTGGCGGAAAACAGAAATAAATTACTTGAAAGTCTGTACCATCAAATCAAACCTAGTATATATGAATTAACAGACTTGAAAGATGAGAACCAAAGTGACTGCTCATACGAAAATTCGTTAACCATGCAGCCTGTAAACAATGAAACTCACAAATCAGCACAGCTTCTAGACAGCATTACCAATGGAGATGTAGACCATCTTGATGAATTGTTACTTGAAGCGCTAGAGATCAGTGTTTTCACGCAAAATTATGAACATGCGCTGTTTCTCATCAATAAGGCATCCCCGTATATCCACAATCTGAGGAAAGAGACACACGTTGAACTATGGATTTATATGGGCTTATGTTATGCATTCATGGTTGAATATGATAAAGCATTAGCTATATTCAAGAATGCACTTTCCCTTACAGAAGATACATTAAAAAAGTCGGAATTACATTTGTATGTAGCATTGCTGTGTACGAAACGTTTGAACAAACCCTTAGTAGGAAGGGAAATTATTGATCAGGCACTCCAGAGTATTGAGGGAACAACCGGTTCCGAAGTAGAAGTGGAGCGTACTTGGTTACATAACCTAAGGGCACTTACCTTCGTGGGAACGGGCGATCTGGCTCAGGCATTTAAAGAGTGCAAACAAGGGTTGGAACATATAAAAGAGGGCAATCGGAAAGAAGATGCTATCCATATCAAAATCAACTTAATCTCCAACATATCGGTCTTATTTGAATCGATGAAGAAGGTAGATGCTGCGCTCAAACATTGGTCAAAATTTGAACCGTTTGTCATACATTCAAGCCCGATTTTTACAAAGCATTATTTATATAGAAAAGCAGGCCTGCTTTTTAAACTTCAGCGATATGCTGAAGCCATTGAGTCATTAGAAGATAGTTATCGAATTGCCAAAGAGATGAATGATGCTTTTCATATGGATATCATCGCCAGAAGCATAGGAGCCATATATTTCGAGCAGGAGATTTACGATAAAGCGACGCAA
Source organism: Paenibacillus polysaccharolyticus (assembly GCF_900102085.1). Taxonomy (GTDB): domain Bacteria; phylum Bacillota; class Bacilli; order Paenibacillales; family Paenibacillaceae; genus Paenibacillus; species Paenibacillus polysaccharolyticus. Next base: position 365,941 of record NZ_FMVM01000002.1, read on the forward strand.
TGGTACAGCCAAAGTCTTGATTCCAAGCTGGCTCTTATGCAAGATGAAGATCTTCCACGGGTTGCAACGGCGTTAGCCATATGTCTGGAAAGACAAGGAAACGGGGAAGCAGGGAAACAGGAAATTTTGAATAGCTTAAAGGTTCAATCCGAAGGAAGCGCTGCGCAAAAAGCATCAGAAATCGTACTAAAATGGGATCAAAAAAGAGATGAGACGTGGGAGAGTTACGTAAAATGGTCAATCCAAAAACCAGAAACCAAACTAAATCGACCTTTTGATCTTACTAATCTTTATTATGAAAAAGCGGAGAGAATCCGTGTGGGCTAAAACATCCACCTGGGAATGGTTAAAACCCTATGTTTTACGTAGCACATCTCTCCCTATTGAAGATATTCTTCAGCTAAGAGTAGTTAAAACGAAGGATGATTTTCATCAATGGCAAAAAGCTACGAAAGTTTTGAACGATTGGTGCAGCCAATGGATTGAAGAAATAAGAACTATTCCGAAGCAAAAGATCCTACTTTCCCAACAGCGTAGAATCATCCGAAGAATAAAACAGAAGAACCCTTTAACTGAAAATGATAAAACAACGCTACTGAACTGGCATATGGAAGAGAAAATCCAATTTTATTCACTTAAAAATCAAGAGTTGGTCCAGCTTGAAATGTTAACTCGTAATACATTTGAGCAAGAACTCGGACTTCTACAACAAAAACTATTTGAACTGTATCAATCGGAGCGTTATGATCGAGCGCTTTATACAATTAACTCGGCATTTTGGAGTTTTTATCAATCTTATAAGCGAAAAGAGCATACAAAGCATAGTCAGAAAAGACAAATGGGAAGAACTCTTTTCGCCTATCTTCAACGTGTTACCACAAAAAACGATACGATGGGTGAATTTGGCCCCATTAGTTATGGTGTTTTAGATCGAGGAGCACCCCTTAAAGAAAGAAAGATTATAGAGAAAAAAGCATTCATGTCACATCAAGCGCTACAAAAAATATTAACTGCTATAAAGCATGACTTGGGTACAAATGCAGCGGAGTGGAGACTTCCTTCTTCCGCAGTAGATGGCTTAGATGAATTGCAGCTTTTACTGAAATCAGGAGATTGTAATTCACCTAAATGGTCCGCTGTATTGTCTGAGATCAAGCACAATCTAGAAAAGTATGGCAGTAGTTTTTCACCCATTGAAAAGAGTAACACCTTAGCTAAAATCGAAGAGATGTATACCGAAATTACAGGAGAGCATTATCAAGGTAAAAACACCCAATATTTTGCTGACAAAACCTTAGTATACGAGGAGTGTTACGATCAGCAATTTTTGCCCGTCGTTATCCCGGAAGATATCTGGCAGGAATTAGACCAAACGATATTGATCCAAGCAAAACTTCGATTAGAGCGGTGGAAGGCATTCCAGAGAACGGCAGTACAACAATTTGAAAAAATAAGTCATGGCCGTTCATCCATACCAGCAAAGAGGTGGATATCGTATTGGCTTCGGAATCCTGCAGTTATTGAAAATCAGTCCATGGTCAAGTTTCTAGAGAGTTGGTTAGTTGAAGATCAGGGGGATTTTTACATTCAAGTGCCTCAAAACGTATTGCAAGAATGGAGATCAGAAATGGACTCATTCAGGTGGCTTCTTTCTCCTGATCTTATGATCATTGGCAATGAAAGCAAAACAGGAATTGAAGTTTCATCCATTGTTATAGGAGAGCTTCATCATGGATTTACGGGTGATGGGTGGATGCAATATTTTAACATCGAAAAAGATAAGATACGACAAACGGTCCAGAACGCCTTACAAGTCGAACACAGCACACAGTCGTGGGCCAATTGGGTATTTAAACGCACGATGAAAAGCACCCCACAAGAATATCCAGGTCTTTGCGTTGAATTAACAGGTGTCTCTGAATCGATCAAGGAGAATATTTTGTCTTTAGAGCAACTCGAAGTGCGAATTAAAAATAATGAAGTAGCTCTTTTTATAAAAGACTCGCAACAATGTTTACATTTTTATTCTCCTTCTCTTGGATTTAAAGAGGAAACCTTTTTCCCATTTGCTCTATTCGGTACACCCATTTTTGATCCACCTAAATCGATATCAAAAGGTAGACACGCACCCGTTAAAGTAGGAAGAGTCACCATGATACGCGAACATTGGAGATTTGAGCCTTCAGATTGGGTCGGTGAGCAGAACTTATCCGATTGGTTTCAACAGTTTGAGCGGCTGCAAACCATCCAAAGCAGATTTAATTTACCAACGGAGGGTTTTATTCACTTTTCGCACGAACAGAAGCCCATGTGGTTCGATTTTGACAATCCTTTTTGTATTGATCTGTTTTTTACCGAAGCCAAAAAAGCAAAATCTTTCATTTTCACAAGAATGGACCCTTCTTTCCGGGATTTGTGGATGAAAGATAAGTATGGCCACTACTGTTCCGAATTACGAACTTTTCTATATAGAACAGAAAAATCGATTTAGCGTTATGGATAGTCTTTATTATACCTTGTGAAGGAGGTGATAAAGATGGCTGACACAGTTGAATTGGAAGAATTGGATCTGGAGTTAGATGACCTTGATGATATCGATTTCGAATTGGAAGAGATCGAAGATAAGATTGCACCTTTAGCCCTCTGATAATACAAGCTTTTGAGTATAGGGATCGGCTTATCACAGCTGATTCTTATACTCACAATTTACGTGAAAAATGAACAATAAGGGGGATATGATGCAGAATATTCACCTGTTTGCTGAACAAAAGAAAACCGAGCTTCTCATTTTTAATAACCTTGAAAAAATTGAAATGAAAAATTGGATCGAAAAGGGTAGTGCTGTTCGTTTGAATCACGGAGCACATCGACAAGTCATCGGTATCTCTGATTTGAGTCCGGATTCTTTATATGATGCTTCCAAACAACATTTAAGTGGAGAACAATTCCAGTTATTTAAACATTGGGACCCCAAGCATGAGAACAGCTTTGAGGATGATATGACAAACGAAATAGAACAATGGAACCACCATATGAATGAATTAGCTCTGAACTTTGCACCAGAGATCTTGTCTACAAGAGCTTATTGGAAATCTGTAAAGCAGCATGTGTGGTTTTATTCGACAGCAACAGGGTTGCGGGAAGATATTAGACCTTGTTTCATGTTAGAGCTAGATGTAATCGCAAGAAAAAACAAAAAAATAACGAAATCAAATGTTACGAAAAGCTGGCTTTCACCAAAACATGTGCACATGAAAGACATTGAAAAATTAGTGTCGTACGCTGCCGCATCGGCGTTGGACAAGCTCCAGGCCAAACCATTTCACTCTGGAACATACTCGTTAGTACTAGGTCCTTTAGCAGCACCAGGCATCTTTCATGAAGTTGTTGGGCATGGACTTGAAGCAGATATTGCGGCTCTTACAGGAGCGGCATTCCATAACTGTAAAGGTGAAAAAATTGGCTCCGATAAACTTAACATTGTTGACGATCCAACCATTTTGGGTTTACCCGGGAGCTATAACATAGATGATGAAGGTATTACCGCCAAGTGCACACCATTAGTCGAATCAGGTAGAATATCTAACTATTTAAGTCATCTGCACAGTAATGTTGAGAGCAACGGACATGGACGTGTCCTCAATTATGCGCATCCTCCTCTAGTAAGAATGTCGAATACGTTTGTGTTACCAGGAGAGGACGCACCAGAAGAGATCATTTTGGAAACAAAATCAGGAATTTATATCAAAAATGCTTTTAATGGAGACGTAAATATGATTACTGGTGAATTCAAAATTCATGTTACTGAAGGCTATCTTATCGAAGATGGTAAACTAACCTCACCAATAGCGCCTTCTATATTAGAAGGGGACGGCCGTAAGCTGCTTCGTTCCATTGATCGAGTAGGAAATGATTTTCAGATCCATGCAGAAGTAAGAGGCGGATGCGGAAAATTAGGACAATCACCTTTACCCGTTTCAGCCGGTTCTCCGACTGTAAGAGTACTCAACTGGGAAGTGCAGGGAATCGACTCATGAGTAAATATGCGGATTATTATGGAACAGAACTATTCCAGAAGTCATGGGTCATGACCGAGATTGAGTCTCTTTATTCCGAGAGAAAAGGATGCGGAGGAGCGCTACGAAGGTGGAGGGAAGATCGATTCTATTCATGTATTCGCCCTTTATCCAATTATACAGATGTGAAAAATCAAGATTGGATTCATTGGGCTTGTGATAGCGGAGTAGCAGGGACTGTACCGCAGCGATCTGATGAAACGAATATAAACCAACCCTGTTTGAACATTCACCAGCCTATCTCAAACCAAGTTATAGATCATATTTTGCTTGAAGGAAAAGAAATCATATATTCGATTCCTGACCTTATCGTGAGTCCGACTCTTTTTTTTGAAGCGGAAGAGAAATCCGTTTTTTATCAAGATACGGAGGGAAGAGAACTCGAGAAACGAGAAGCTCAACATACTGTATCTATTTTGGTCCAGGGGAAATCCCGTAGGGCCAGTACGACATTCTCTTTTCGTTCCATTGCAGATTTAGATTGGCAGTTACAGTGTGAACAGTTAAATGTTCAACTGCAATCTCGAGCAGATGGTCCAAACAGAAGCGCAGAACATTCACGCATCATATTAACGGAGCAGGGGACAGAAGAGCTGCTCAAAGCTCTTGGAAATCTTTTTATTTCTGACTATATGGATGCAAATGTACCTGTACTTTGGCAAAAACAAGGGAAAAGAATTGCAAGTCCCACATTCACATTAACGGATTGCGCTCACATCCCTGATTTGCTTAGAAGTTCGACTTTCGACGATGAAGGAGCCATCTGTAGGGACGTTGAGATCATCAAAAAGGGCGTATTTAATGAAGCCTTGCATTCACTCTCTTCATCAACTAAACATAAACAGACGGCCAATGGCCGAGCATTTCGCAAAAATTATCAAAGTACTCCCAAAATCCAATACACAAACTTGAAGGTAGAAGAAGGTACTCTTTCGACAGAACAAATGATAAGTAAGAAGCTATCCGATTTTGTACTAAACCGCAGCTATGGTGGACATATTCGAGGCGGCAAACTCATCTTTGAAGCGGAAGGCTGGAGAATTCACAATAACCAATTAGCGGAGAGATTATCACAAGTCCGCATTGAAGCACCTTTATTTCAGATGTTACGTTCAATTGATCCAGCGACAGATGGATATCATCATACATGTAGTAAAGGATTTATATCTCCATCTTTGTATGTAGAAAACGTATCTGTATTCTATTAAAGGGGTGAGAAGATGAAGGTAATGAAAAGCGACAAACACGACCTGCTCAATTGGATAGACCAAGGAGCACTGGATCAGTGGTTCTCCGCTTGTCCAAGTGTTACGGGCCGGGAACATCAAGAACTCCCTTCTTTAGATGGAAGAGTGGCCATTCTGATCCAACTACAAGAGGACACATACACGCCTGCTCATTTACTTTGTAAAATGTGGGACGTTTTAATTCATCCTTACATCGGAAAAAGTATTCAATTGCAACATGCCTATACCCCTTTGCATCAGGCTCTTGAAGAGGATGAGACAGGCTGGTTGACGCCCCTTCCAGCTCACTCAATGGATCGACAATTCTCAACTAACATGGAGAAAATACTGCGTATAGCAAATGATATGGTAAGTTGTTTGCTTGAAATTCGTGCTCAAACACCTGAAATACAAGTCCCTTGGATTCTACAATTAAATGTCTCTTGCATGGATAAGGTAAGTTTGATATTTCTACAAAGGCTAATTGTTCGGACAAAAGACCTTCCGTTTGGTATCGCAACATATTACTTCAACCAGGAAAACATTCCATGTAAAGATCAAAACGTAAATCAGCTCATCCAGATCCGGGTAAAGGATTTTTACAAATCACTAGGTGTAGACCACTTAAAGGAAACGTCCATAATCAGATCATCCTATGAACCGTACCCCTTATTAAATCTATCTTTAGAAAAAGCACTTGTTTGGTGTGACGGATATGCAGTATTAGCACATGCTAACGAAGCACTTGACAAAGCAGTGAACGACGAAGAAGAGGCTGAAGTTTTATTTCTTGTCATGCGTGCCTATCTTTTTGAGAGGCAGCTCTCTGCAGCAGAATCAACGTTGCAAAAAATCACTCAAGCCCATAAATATTCAAACGATATTCGTGCAAGAGCAGCGATATATGATGCGTTGTTATTAGCGAATCATATCAAACGTCCTGAAGATGCCATTCACGTTGTGAGAAAAGGGATATCTTTTCTTCGTGGAAGGAACGATGAATCAGCCATTAGAGAAATGGCTTGGTTACATAATGTAGAAGCTTTAACTTATTACAGGCTTCAGCAACTGCCTCAGGCAGCGAAATCATTACAACAAGTTAAAGAATACATTAAGCAGCTAGGCGAGGAAGATGCAGCCCTGCTCTCGTCTGCATATGCCCAGAATTCAAGCTACCTTTACGAAGCTATCGGGAAAATAGATGCAGCGAAACAAGCCCAGCACATATTCATCCATAAAAATGCAGGACAGGAAGACCGTTTTTTGCTCCCGCACTGGTTCCGCATAGGATTTCTGGCAGGAAAGAAGGGAGAACTCGAGCAAGCGCTAAGTTGGTTAGACAAAGCGTATCAAGCTTGTAACCGGTTATCTGACTCTTACATGCAAGAATGGATTGCCAGAAGCACAGCATATCTATTACTTCAGTCCAGGGAGATGGATCGAGCAGCATTATGGCTTCAAAGAAGCGCAGATCTGTGCCAAAAAATTCATCTTCTGCCAGAGTGGATATCTATCTCTACAGCTTTAAGGGCAGTCCGCCAAATCACTGGTGTATCAGAAGAACTGTCGGAATCAACAGTCAAACGAAACGTGATTTTATCCCCTTCTCAATTGAGAATTAGAAAAAAACAACTAGAACAGATCGAAAGAGGGGAGATTGAAATCTACCAGATCGTCCCGAAACCGAATTCAAGATTCTTTTATCCTTTTCATCATTTTTGGTTTTAAGGGAGGCACTTCATTTGTCAGAGATCATACCTTTACGCAAAAATAGAAGTTTTAATTTTTGGGTATCTGCCCAAATTGTTTCACCCATTGCAGAGAGTTTCTCCACGATTTTAATAACCTGGACGATTTGGAAAGAGTCCAATTCGACTACACTTTTGGCTTTAACCTTAATCCTTACGACCATCCCGCAAATTATCTTTGGCATGGTCGCTGGAGTGGCAACAGATCGTTTTAACCGCAAAAAAATTGTGATGTTTTGTAATGCCATAAGAGCTGTGCTCATGGTTGTAATGGGACTTTTAGCTTTTTCTAGCCTCTTAAATGAAATCATTTTTATGTTGGCTTCGTTCATATTAGGTTTTCTGCGTTTATTTGCGATGACCGCATACAGAGCTGCCATGCCGGGTATCGTTCATAAAGAGCAATTAATGAAAGCCAACTCCATAACGAACAGCGTGAGAATGGGGTTTTGGCTCATTGGACCGTTATTTGCTGGATTCTCATTAACGTTACTTAGTACGGGACAAATTATGATTATGAACGCTATTCTATTTATAATTTCTGTATTTTTACTTATGCCTGTGCAGATTAAGCAAGTGAAAGTGGAGCATAAGAACAAAAATCTGTTCAAAGATTTAGGCGTCGGATTAAAATTGGTATCCCAAGATCGACTAATCTTCTCCATTTTTATTACGTTTGCTGCATTTACCTGTTTTGGTCGGGGGATTGCCCACCTAGGTAATCTGATGGTTTCAAATGAAATTGGCTTAGACTCTTCGGGTTTTGGTGTTCTTTCGAGCGCCGATGGGTTTGGATACCTGATTGCAGGCATTATTATGGCTCGTCTTGCCATTAAGAACAAATACCGTACAATGATGCTTGCTTGGCTGGGAGGAGGAATCGCATTTCTTTTCATGCCGTTTAGTGACTCCATCTGGCTTCCTCTGATCCTATTATTCATGGTAGGGATAACTCAACCCTTCGTCGATGTTCCTTTAGTTACTTTAGTACAACAAAGAGTGGCAGATGAACACTTAGGTAAAGTTTTTGGATTTCATACAGTAACGATCTGGATCGGGGAATTTATGGCTTATGCGTTATTTGGATATCTTTTTGGAGCTTTCACGCCAACTATGGTCTATGCAACTTCCGGTTTTATCGTAGGACTTCTGGCAATCGGAATGTTAATCTTTGGTCGAATCAGACTAAACAATGCGAATAACAACATTCATCAACCAGAAAGTATGACGAAGAACATCAGTAATTAGGAGGTGCAATAATGACATTAGAAATGACAGCAGATCCTACACGGAAACAGTTAGACCGAGGAGAATGGCGTTTCTTCCCACATGTCATTCTTCGGAGTGCAGGATTTCCTTTACATTGGTTACAACAACTTTCTTTTCTAAAAACATCAGCATTGATTTATGAAAAGAAACAGCAAGAAGCCAAGTGTAAAGAAGCGCTTAAGGATTTTAAAGTCGCACTAAGAAACATGCCTGAATTAACAAATCGACAACGAAAGAGATTACATCGCCAACTGGATCTGTACACCTGGCCAGCAGGTGAGGGAAGTGATGAACTACTAGGTAAGATTGAGAATCGTCGGCTCATGGAAACAAAAGAATTATTCGATACATTGAAGGAAATATCCGATCAAATAAACACGGTCTTTGCAGACGAGTTAAGGAGAAATCGCCGACATTTGCAACAAATATTTATGGAATATGAAAATCTTCAAGAAGCGACCTACCTGTCATCTCCGAACGCATATGAGACCGGATTACATTTGTTCATAAACAGTGAGCTAGATTCATCTCGTGCTAACAGCCAGCGAAAAAAGGAAAAGATGGCCACGAAGTATTTACAGAGGTTTACTTCAAAGAATGAAACGGCGAGTTTCTATGGGCCTTCTAACTACGGCGTGTTTACATCTCAACCTGGCCGGCTAGATGTCCGTGTTAACGGTAAAATACAGCGCCGAATATTTCTTGCTTACTGGGCAGTACAGAGCTTAGCTGACAAAATTGCAAATGATATACATGTGCAGCCATATCTGAAACCCAAACTCAGCCCATTTTTGAAAAGAGAAAATACACAGCTCAGACAAGTAGCAACGGACAAATTGCTTCGGCTTCCAAACTTATATCAACAAATTATTGAAGAGAGCAACGGAATAAAGAACGTTAGTGAGATTGCTCATGTTCTAGATTTGCCATTAACCGAATGTCTGTCACGAATTTTGAAATTAAAAGAAAAACGTGTCCTGGTTCTTGAGGTGGATTTCCCCACTTCCGTATTTGAAACGTTTCACGAATTAAAAGAATGGATCCATCAGCTGCCCAATGACTGTGCTTCGAAGGCGACCTGGCAAGAAATTGCCCATGAATGGTCTGACCTTTTAAACGAATGGAATCATAGCAGCACCTTTGAACAACGTCGAAAGCTGCTAAAATCACTTGAAATCTCCTTTGAAAAACATATCGGAGTTTCTTCTAGAAAAGATCAAGGAAAGCATTATAGCGACAGAATGATCGTATATGAAGAGGCTCATGGAGATGTAAGCACTTGTCTGATTGGACAAGATTTAAAGGAGCAATGGAAAGCGCAATTAACCCCTATTTTCCGTTTATTAACTTGCCGTGCTGGTATTGAACATCAGGCATTCACAACGTTTGCCTATGAACAGTATCAGAAATTTGAGAGCAAACCTAACTTTCTTTCCTTCGCACTGCATATGCAACAATGCAAACAGGATGCACTGGAGTACGTAAACAAAGAACTTCAGGCATTTGATCATAAGCTAGTTACAATGCTACAAGGAATCCCCCTAGATTCAGACAAAATCAATGTTACAGGAGAGGAGATTGAACGATTTTGTTCTCAATTTCCTTCAACAGATTTGGCTTTATTCAGCCCGGATGTAATGATGGCGGCGCCTGATGCGGAAGCAATAAATGAAGGGCAATATCAATTGGTATTGGGTGAAGTTCACAGTGGTATACAGGTATGGAGCGTGCTTGACTCCGTTTACCCTGAAAGAGACCAACTCAATGCGGAGATTTATCATCATTTAGGTGACCGTTTACAAGCCCTTTGGCTTGAACATGTAGGGCCAAGAGCACCCGGGAAGACGTTTAGGCCAGAACTAAGCGGGGGCATAACTATTGAAAACCTAGGTCGCTCCATGAAATCGCAAGATGAAGTAAGAGCGGTTTCCGAATTAGATCTAGTCTATGATGATCGCTTTTATATTGTAGAATCCGGACATAAAAAGATTATGGACCTGGAGACGGATGTTGAACCTCTTAATCAGATCTTTAGTTTCCCTTCCGTCAAGTCGTTTTCGCTTCATATGGGTGAACATACGCCCCGGATTGAGATTAATGGGGTCGTTTATCAGCGTGAACGCTGGAAACTAAACAGTCAAGAGATTCTAACGAGTGCGAGTGATCAAGACATTAACGATGGGTTGCTTATTGAATGGGCCATAGAGTTCAAAGAAACATATTCGATGCCTCGCTATGTATATGTGAGGGGAGATCGCGAGCCTAAACCCATTTTCGTTGATTTCGAAAATTTCTTCACCTTGGAATTACTGATTCAGCTTCTGAAGAAAAATGAGCTTGTAGTGATATCAGAGATGTTACCATCAGCGGATGATCTATGGTTTGAACGTCATGACAGCAAGTATACTTCGGAATTCCGGTTCAGTGTCATATATGAGAATCTGACCTAGCAGTATAACGTTAAGGTTAGGAGGAACTTATGAGAGAGAACTTTGATATATGTGTTATAGGAGGCGGCGTTATCGGTCTGTCTATCGCCATTCATGCAGCGCAAAAGGGAGCGAAGGTTGTCATCGTAGAGAAAGGACAACTTGGTCAGGAAGCATCGGGAGGCCGTGCTGGCTTGTTAACTACTGTCTCCGAAGGATCAAGTGAGGAACATCCTTACGCTAGATTATCCAGAGAAGCACTTCAATATCTTCTCCATTGGATACCTGAACTTCAAAGCAAAACACAGATCAGCAGCGGACTGGTTCAACAGGATTTATTGCGACTGTCCATAAATCACGAAGAGACCTCAATTCTTGAGGATACCTTTCAGCTTCAATCCGCAGCTAATCCGGGGACAACCGTACTGAGCGCTGAAAAAGCTAGAGAGATCGAGCCTTTGCTATCTCCCCATATTCAAATGGCAGTCCGCAGTCCAGGAGAATACCATGTAGACCCGGTACAATATTCTCATGCCTTAGCAAAAATGGCGAGGAAGTTAGGTGTAACGATCAAAGAACAGACCGAGGCTGTTCAGCTAATTCAACAAAACCAAAAACTGCACGGAATTTTAACGAATCACAATGATCAGATTCGAGCTAAAACGACTGTATTGGCTGCTGGAGCATGGTCTGCTTTACTTGCAAGATGGGCCAAGCTAAAGCTTCCCGTTTATCCTTTAAAAGGGCAGATCATCGTACTAAAACAGGGAAATATCGATCTGAACGTTATGATTAACACTTCCAGAGGCTATATTCTCTCAAAGCCAAATGGCACTGTTGTGTTGGGAGCAACCAACGAAAGAGAGAAATTTAACAAAGCTATTACTCCAAAAGGGTTGGAACAATTGCTCCCCTTATTTGACTACGTGCCTGAGCTTAAACGTTGCGAAATACAGGAATTATGGGCTGGACTTCGGCCTGCTACCTCTGATGGACAACCGATTATTGGGGCTGTCCCTGAATGGGAAGGATTTTATCTAGCGACCGGCCATACAAGGCATGGTGTCCTGCTTAGCGGTATAACGGGGCATCTAGTAACTCAGGAATTGGAAATGAACAAAACTCCCAATCTGCTGAATGCGTTCGGCTTCGAACGGTTCACAGCTGCAGGAATGAGGTGAAATCGGTGATGTGGTCTTTTTTATCGGATTATATTGTACGCAGTACTGGATTTCCTCAACATCTGATGGACACGCTTTTATTTTCAGAGACAATAAATCAAATTCAACATACAACTCAGCTTAGAGAGAAATTAGAAAAAGAACGGGAATGGTTTCTCACTACTTTTGATGAATGGGTTATTGTAGCACAACACATCTACCCTCAGGGAGATCCTGTGTTTAAAACGTTATACAACGTAAAAAAACGGATCACGAAATATGCTCCTTTATTAACTTATGACTGGCCTCACAATCTGCCTCCCGGGGAAGCATGGCTTAGAGAATACGAGAAGCAAAGAGCAACACTAGTGAAGGAAGAAGAAAACACCTTACATGTTCTGCATGAAGAGAAAAATAGGAAAATAATCCAGCTGCGATTCCTATTAAACCTACCAGACATCCAAGAAGCCATCGCCCATTCAAACCGTGAGGTATGGAATTCGTTGAACAGCTATCTTCAAAAAGAGACGAGTTCAATGAAACCTTCCAGAAGACGTTATGAAGAACGAACCTACATTAGTTACTTTCAGCGGTTTTTGTTCAAAAATGATACGACCAGTTTTTTTGGCCCATTAAATTACGGATCTTTCAAAGAACAAAATCAGAATATTGGTTTGACAAGAACGGGACACATCCCTAGCCAACGACGAACATTTCTTGCCTATTGGGCGGTCGAGTCTTTAGCTCATCAAATCAATCGCGAAGAGACATGGAGCCGGTTTTTCCCTCTGTCTTTACATGATAGTTTTTATCTGGACGAAACAGGCATTGTGCATGCTCAGAGTGGTAGAAAAATAGGAAGCCGAACCGAAATCATTAAAATTTTACAACAATGTGACGGACTGAAATCAGCGAACGACCTACTCGGTAACCATTCGGCTGCTGTTTTAAAACAGATGGAACTCTTAATCAACAAAGGTATCGTCATTCGAGGGTTCAGATTGACACCTTCTACACATCATTTACTTGAAGACTTAATTGAATTCGTTGAGAAGTTACCCGAAAGCTCTCGGAAAGAAAGCTGGCTACTACATTTGAGTCAATTTAAGAAGTGGCAATGGGAGTACAGTAACGGAAACGCGGAAAGTAAAGTGAAGATTATTCAACAAGCCGGCGAACTTTTTAAAAATCTCACAGGTATGGAGCCATATCAATCATCAGGGAAAAATTATGCGGATCGTAGTTTGTATTGTGAAGAATGCGCAGGAGATGTGACCCAGTTCATTTTATCCGAAAAAATAAAGGAAGATTTAGAACATCGTATATCTCCTTTGTTAGATTGGGGCTGGACACTGGCTAATCAGAAAAAGAATTTGGCACAATCTCAAGCCAGGCAGCTGTTCAAGCAATTAAGTAACGATTCGGGGTCACAACAAGTTCCTTTTTTAGTATTTTTACTTGCTCTACAGCAGCAAAGATTTCAATTAGAGGTAGAGGGGGCATCGCCTTCTGAACTCTTGAAGAAGTGGGTTGATGAAGAGGAACTGCAACATAGTAGGGTCGTTGAACTGAAGGAGGAATGGGTGGAAAACGTCATCGATCTTCCAGAAGCAGAGCAGTATCTATGTGTTACGTCCCCAGACGTCATGATTCAAGCCAAAAGCATAGATGAAATCAATAAAGGAAACTTCCAGTGGATCATTGGCGAGGTTCATTGGGGAACACAAGGGATGAGTAATTTGCTTTATTATCATCCGAATCGTGATCCATGGATCAAAGAGGTCAAACAGGCTATCGAAAGCTTGCCTAACGGAAAGCATATTGTAAATGTGGTTTTAAAGCAGAGAGCCGGAAAAAATTTCTTTCTAGAAATTTTCAATCGAAGTATTACACTCATGGGTTATTCGGCGAAAAACAAAGATGACGTGTTGTCGTTTAGCCAATTATATGTGGTCGAAGAGAATGGGGAACTATTGATTCGGGATATACATCATGAGCGGATTATTCCACACATGGGAGAACCAGACGATTTGGTATCGCTTGTTTTCTCTGAACCTAATGTTGTCGTACCCAAGTTTAAACTTCCTGGGCATACACCACGGATTCTGTTTCGTGACATTGTACTGCAGCGTGAAACATGGACCATGTCAACCGAAGAATGGCACAGCATTTTGACAGCGGATGAGAATAAGCGTTTTATAAAAGCCTGGCTCTTAAAGGAGAAGTATCAACTTCCTGATGAGGTATTTGTGCGTCTGGAGAGCGAGTTAAAGCCGTTCTATATTCATTTCAAAAATTATTATCTAGTTGATTTGTTACTTAAACATCTGGTTCCAGAGCAGAATGTAACCTTCAGTGAATTACTGCCGAACCGAGACTCTACTTGGTTTGAAAATGAGAAGGGAAGCTATTGTTGTGAACTCAGGGGCATTATGATTCGCCCTCCCATAAAGCAGAACAGCCTTAAGGAGGAACTTCAACATGCTGTTATCCAATCATGAGAAGAAGTGGACGTTGATGGATAGAATGATCCTTCGAACGACAGGTTTTCCTTTTGACATGGTGGAGAGATTAAATTCTCAAAAAGTAGTCGTTTCACTAGAGCGTTGGGAAGATATTCAACAGCGTAAAGAAGAGTTGGCCAAACAGTATCTTCAAACCATTTACGATCTGATGATGAGTTGGGAATGGAGTCAGACGGAAAACGAGCAACACCACCACCAAGTGAACAAGGTTAGAAAGTACTTTTTTAAAAGAACCCCTGTTCCCGGCGAAATGGTGCGTTGGTGGTTATCCAGAAACTACCCGAAAAAATGGAGGGAAATCCCTGTTTTGTGGAATGCTCTTTTTGAAGAGGAATCACGAGTTGAGTTAGAGGCAAAGGAGAAATTTGAACAAGAGTTCAGCAAAATAAGAGCAGGTCTTAAGGAAATTGCAGAAGATTCCCGTTTTCAGGAAGCAGTATATTTTAGCAGTCCGTCTGCTTATGAAGCATTGGAGAGGCACGCCAAGTTATGGCAACATTCTGGTAGGGAAGGCCCCTCTTTGAATAAAGAGGTTCGCAAAAATGAATCTTTAATCTTTGGTTATTTGCAGCGTTTTTGTACGAAAAACGATACAACCAGTTTTTTTGGGCCGATTAACTACGGGCGATTTGAACAAAAGAATGCTCGTTCGTTAGAAATACAGCATACAGAGGGAAGAACATTACAGAGAAAAGCAGCTACTTTTAGTCAATGGTGCATACGTGCAATGGCTTCAAAAATCAGTAGTGATCCTGCTGTTCTGAGACATATTGCTCCTAGTAAAAATCCGTTAGTTACCATGGTAGACAACAGACTAAAGTATCACTTCACGGACAAAACAAGGGTTCTTCCAGAAGTCTATCTCTCTCTATTAGAACGAATCGACGGTCAAACGCAACCACATGAGTTAGCCCGCTTAATAGATGAGCCCATTGAAAAAATAGATTACATGCTTGCACAACTCAAAAAAATTGGAGCGATTCGGCATGAGGTTGAGCTTTGTGCCACAAGGGTCCCATTACTAGAGGATTTAAAACGAATTGTAGAGCAACTACCTCCGGATGCTCGAAATCGTTGGGCTTCGTTAGTGGAAGAAGCTGTAACACTGAGAGATCAATTCGAAGCTTCGGCATGGCCTGAAAAAGCCCGTATTTTTGAAGCAACGGAAACGTGGTTTGGTTCGTGGCATGAAGATGAAGTTCGCCGTAAAGCGGGTACGCTCTATGGTGATCGGTTGATTCTTACCGAAGATTGTGTTGGCAGTGTAACCCATTTACAGATCGGCGGAGAGCTCTATGAACGGCTATATAATCAAAGCGTTCTCGTATTGGAATTTTTAAAAATCCCTGCAGCCTTGCGCTGGTTAGATTATCAGGAAGCCGCTCTTCTTGTTTATGAAAAATTAAGAGGGGAGAGGGACTCCATATCTTATACCGAGATCATTCAGAGTCTGGATAACCCTGGCTTAACTTTTGTTTCATCAAGAGTGAATGAATTTGAAAAAAAAGCAAGTTCAGTACTCCAGGAGACGACCGAGGGGTATGTGCTTGATGCGCATCAAGTAGAGCAGTTCATTCGAGAATATGAAGAAATCATAAATCAGGTGTATTCACATGCACCATTTAGTTTTCCTAGCCCGGATCTCATGATTGCTGCCCATTCAGT
This sequence comes from Paenibacillus polysaccharolyticus, assembly GCF_900102085.1. Classification (GTDB taxonomy): domain Bacteria; phylum Bacillota; class Bacilli; order Paenibacillales; family Paenibacillaceae; genus Paenibacillus; species Paenibacillus polysaccharolyticus. The sequence continues at coordinate 382,039 of NZ_FMVM01000002.1, forward strand.
AAGGGATCTTGAAGAGGGAGCCTACCAAATTGTATTAGGAGAAATACATGATGACTGGAGTACGATTTATGATGGTGTGTTCGGCTTCTTTCATCCCGAAAATGAGAAAGTGAAAAAAGAGATGCAGGATTTTATATCTGCTTTGCCTGTATCATCTCAAATGTCTAGTGTTGTTTCTAACCGGCGCCATAAACATGTCACCCCGGAGTTACCTGGTTGGACCATTGAACTCGCATCGAAATCCACCAAAAGCAGGGAACAGATTATTCCTATTGGCGAAGTGAATGTTGTCAAACATGGAGAACATCTAACTCTTGAATATCAAGGCAAGGAAATCATCCTTTATCCCGGGGATGTCAGAACCATAGCTCATGGAGCGTTCTCTTTACCCCGGATCATTTCAATAAACCTATTGGATTCGCATGATCGAACAATGTTACCTCGAATTTATGTTGGAGAAATGGTGTATCAACGAAAAAAATGGAAAATCAATACACGGGATTATCAAAGCCAGACTGTGCCATCTGGATATGAACTTCTAAAAGAAGGTTACAAGTTCAAGGCTGCTCATCATCTTCCAACGCAGTTCTTTGTAAAGTGGTCGAATACTGAGAAGCCGGTATTTGTCGACATCCGAAATTACTGGGCTTTAGATTGGTTGTTCCGGATCATGAAAAATACTTCTTCTATTGAAATTACGGAATTTTTGCCTGCAGCAGACCAGCTATTCCTGGAGGGTGGACACGGTAAGCAAACCTGTGAATTCAGAATGGGATTTACATACTCCCATCAGCCATTTTCAACAAATTTAGAGGGTGTGTTAGCTAATGAATCTGTTAACAGATAGTTCTAAAAATACTTCGTCGCATGAGCATGATTTTTCCAGTGGTTGGCAGTGGTTTGGGCATTTCGTTTTGAGAAGCACAGGTTTCCCTTTCGAATGGTTAGCTGAGTTAAGAATGGAGCAAACCTCACTCCTTTTAAACCAGGATTCCAATCAAGAGCGAGCGGAGATTGTCTTTGAAAAAGAATTCGCGGAGAAAAGAACAAAACTAAAATACTTTTTTGATACGGAAGACTTTCGGCAGGCTATCTTTATATCGAACCCAGATATGTATCAGCATATTGATCGATATATGCAACACTTTTCAGCTTCCCAAAGACCTTCAAAGGTAAAACGAATCGAAAAAAAACTATTTTCTTATCTCCAGCGGTTTTGCGCTAAAAATGAATCGGCTAGTTTTTTTGGTCCATTGAATTATGGAAAGGTGGATCGTGAAGAGCCTTGCTACTGGAATGGAGAATGGGATCATCGAAGCTATTTACAAGATAGAGAGTCCTTTATATCCTATTGGGCTGTTAAGGAACTTATTAAAGCTGTGGCGGCTGAAAAGGAACTTAGTGCCTACGTCCCGTTGCATATTTCTGCTCGGACTATTTTAGAGAAAAATGAAATTCAAATCTCTTCAGAAAATCGAATCAAACTGCCTGCACAGTTGATGTCTATATTACGCTATATTCAGCAGTATTCACCATGTCTTGCGGAAGTCATGGAGGTACATTCGCATCTTGCACCAGCACAAATTAAAAAATGGATAGATCAACTCATCTCCAAAGGAATTTTACGAAAGGAATGGGTGATCCCATCCACATTGGTTCATCCCATTTCTATGTTTTTGAAACAGCTTCGAGCTCTGCCAGATAACGAAGTGAAAGAAAAATGGTGCAGTGAATTACAGGAACTATGTGGAATAGCAGAGCAATTGGCCGAACAACCCATAACGTCCAAGATAGAATGGGTTCACAAACTCGAAGAGAAATTTGAGCAACTAACGGGTAAGCCAAGCAGACGTGGCAAAGCTTCTTTATATGCAGACCGGTTTGTTTATTACGAAGATGCTCACGGACATATTAAGCATTTTACTTTGGGAAATCCCTTTATTAAAGATTTGGAGTCCAAGATGTCAGGGGTTCTGAATCTGAGCGCAGCATACGGGGAAGAAGTGTGGAACCACTACCAGCAGCTTGGGAAAAATGTGTTCGAAAGAATGGAAACGGTAGATCGTGAAGGCGTTCCTTTTTCTAAATTTATAGAGCAATTAAGAGAGCACTACCCAGATATACCCACTTTGCCGTCATTTTCGCTTACACAGCATCTGAGAGAAATGCTTGAAGAGAAGGGTTCGGAGTTGCAACAAGTCGAACTATCTTCCAAATCTATGCAGATCAAACGTTCCAATCGTTCATTATACGCTCTACCGGATCTATTTCTCCAGGCCAGGAATACAGAAGATTTACAAACCGGCAACGTACAAATCATTCTGGCCAAGCTGCATCATCATTTATTGATGAATAATTGGATGACCTATTTTTACAGAGAAAAAGAAAGTCTGGAGACAGAGCTGGTTCAACTATTGGAGCAGATGGATCAGACGGATGGTACTACGCTGGCCGGAATTGAAGTGATGCGCAGAAATAAAGCCTTTTATGATTATCCATCCAAAGTCATTGAGATCGCGGAGAAGCCTGCGCAGGGAAAGCCATCCATCCACTTGTCCGAATTAGTTGTAACAACAAATGATGAAGGACATCTCATTCTTATGAGAAAAGACAGCTTGGAGCAAATAGAGCTTTACATCCCTCTGGCCGATCAAGTATTTTACTTGCCTTTTGCAATATTTAGTAAACCTATGCTACTTCATGTTCCTATATCTACTGGAAAACATACACCTAGAATCGTGATTGATGGTGTAGTTTATCAACGAGAACGTTGGAGCTTTGAAGCAGAACCCTTGGATCTAACCTTTAAAGGTTTGCATGGCCTTGAATTAATGAAGAAAAGCGAGGAATGGAGAATAAAAGAAGGCCTTCCTGAAATCATTTATATGAAAGGATCTAACGTTAGGAAACCTTATTTTATTGATTTCAAAAATTACTTTTCTCTTGAACTGATGCAGCAGATTTTAATGGACAATGACAATGTGATGATTGAAGAGATGCTTCCGGGCCCGAATCATCTATGGTTGACCTCAAACAAAGGAAGCCATTCTTGTGAGCTCAGAATGGGTGTTTACAAAATCGGAACAAAGGAGGAGGAAGACCATGTATAAAGATCCTTCTACCCTTGTTACGCATGAAGAAATCAGAGTCTCTATTTCCTTCGAAGAGAAACTGTTCCATTCATTCTACGGGTTAAAGGAATGCTGGTGGCAACTTCGAGACGTTGTTGAGAACCATCACCCCGAGTTGAAGCGACGATTCTCAGCTGAGTTACAATTTTTATTCCCAGAAGAATCGTTTAACGAGCGTATAGACCCTTTAGAAGCGCTGGCTGCAGGTTCTTCCGAAAGAAGGTTATCCAAAGAATCCGAACAGATTTTTCGCGTCGTTTGGGGCATATCCAAGTTAATTCAGTTTGTAAGTTATCACAGTCCTCTACAAATTCGTTTTTATAACCTAGCAGAGGCGGACCGAGTTAGTCTTCAATTTATCAGTTATCTTTCTTCATTGAAGGGAAACATGAGACTACGAATACATGTTGGCGAGGTTCCAGTAAGCTGGGATGAAGAATGCAAACTCTTGCGCTTTGAACTTCTGCGGTTATGGAAGAAGAGCCTATATAAGATTGATGAAATTGAAGCCCCATTTGAACAAGTAACACAGAGTAGATCTTTATCCTTCGATGAAAAAGTCTCGTTATCCTGGTTTCAGCATCGTGAATCCAGCGACACTTACGATATTGAGGAAACCATTCAGCGGTTGGTTATGGATGGGAATTATGAAGCTGGTCTGGCACTGATTCAAGAAGGACTGCAACAGATTAGCGATAAGGAACGCCTAGCAACCTTTTGGATGAAAAAGGGGCTTGTATACGCCTTCATTGGCAACTACAACAGGTCAATAGCTTGTTACAAACATCTATTTTCACTCTCGATGAATGCTCAGAAACGAACTGCAACCTGCATGTACCTGGCTCTGCTCTCTAGTAAACGACTGGATCAGGAAGACGAAGCACAGTCTTGGATTAATAAAGGGATGCAAGAGGCCGAACAGTTGGAAGGGAAAGAAGCCGATATTGAAAAGGGCTGGCTATTTAATGTCCGTGCATTGTCTGCTTTCCGGGAAAAGAACTACCGTGAGGCTTTAGAGTACAGTCAATCTGCTCTGAAACGAATTAAGAATCATCAAGCAGGAGATGCACTTCATTTAAAAATTAATGTTATTTCTAATTTAAGTGTACTTTTTGAAAAAATGGGGTTGAGCGATAAAGCACTGGCGACTTGGCAAAAATTTGACCAATTTATAACCCGTGGCACAACCGCAGCGTTTAGCAAAACTTATTATTTCCGATTGGGAGCACTCCTTGTAGTGTCCGGTCAGCAAAAAGAGGGTATTGCACACATCATGCAAGCTTATGAAATTGCAAAAGGGATTGACGACGTGTTCCATGCCGCCTTTATTGCCCAGGAGCTGGCGATCTATGCCTACAATGACAATAATTTCGATCAAGCTGTCCACTGGCTGGAACAGTCGGCGTCTATGGCAATGGAGTTTGGTGATGAGGAGATCGCTTCGCTGCAGAGGAGAAGAGTCGAGATATTACAACAACATGATTCCATGATGATAAAACCACAATTGGATCTGGGTTTACCGATTACGAAAATCGGTCGTCCCTTTTATCCGATCCATAATCCTAATCCGTTAATCCAACAGTAACTAGAATACGATGTTTGGAGGTATGAACAGGATGGATATCAACGAAAATTTGGACTGGACGTTTGTATCAAAATTGGTTGTCAGAAAAACGGGGTTTCCTTTTGAAATACTAGAGCAGCTCCACTGGAAAGAAACTATGCAGCAGTTAATCGTTGTCACTTCCTTAGACAAAGATAAAGAATTACTAACGGAACAATTATTACGTGACATCATTCCTCGGTCCGTCAAACTGTATGCCGAACAGAACCAAAAATCGATCTTACACCTCCTGTCCCGAATTCGGAAATATCTAGCAAAAAATGTGATACGAAACCGTGAACTGGAGGAAGTGAATCAATTCTTTCCTTCGGATCACCCTATGCGTAAAGGTTTGCAGAGATGGCATGATGTTGATCTGCTTATCCATGAAACCATAAGACGGGCTGAGGCTAAATTTCTTGAAGAACTAAAGATGAATAGGCAACAACTCCAGAAAATATTTCAAGATCCGTATTTAGCAGAAGCCGTATATATATCTAATCCGGATGTTTTCAATATTTCCTATCCTCGTTTTATGACACATCGGGACTATGAGAGTCGACCTTCGAAAATTAGAACACTGGAAATGCGTTTTTATTCTTATTTGCAACGTTTTTGTTCGAAAAATGATACCGCCAGTTTTTTCGGACCAATGAATTATGCAGAGTGGGATATGGAATCGCATGAACCAGTGCATTATGAAGCACACTCGGGCAAATTCGCAGAGCGCATCATCCATTACTCCTTCTGGATGGTCAGAGAGCTCGCCAAAGGTATGACAGAAGAGCAGGAAATCCAAAAATTTCTGATTCCCAGACTGCACCCGATGTGTACACTCCAACAAAATAAACTGTTCTTTTTACACCTGAATAAAGAGGTCTTACTCCCTACAAAGTACGAAAAGATTGTCCAGGAAATATCGAATGAAGAGCAAAATCTGCATCAATTGTCAGCAAAATTGGGTCTGAGTATTCCTGAACTTACGAGGTACATCAAACAACTGGCCGATAGAAACATCGTTCTTTTTGAAATTGAGATTCCTTCTACCATTTTTGATCCGTTAAATTACTTGTATTCATGGTTAAAGGATCTTCCGCTAAACAACGGCAGTAAGAGAAAATGGCTCGACATATTGGAGCAGTTTATCCATCTGAAAAAAGAAGCATTAGCGAAAGATTTAGATCATCGTCAAGATGTCACCGGTCGTATGGAACAACTTTTTGAAGAAGTTACTCGTTCCTCGGCACGGCGAAGCCAAGGGCAAATGTATGCGGATCGAACGTTATACTATGAAGAATGTAAGGGAACCATTGATAGGCTGTCGTTTGGACAGAATTTCTACGATGATTTTATGGAAAGGCTCAAACCGGTTCTTGATTTAAGTGCCGCCTACGGTGATGTAATGAGGGATTATTACCAAACCATTGCACAACGTATCTTTGAAAAAATAAAAGACAATCGAACTCACATTCCATATTCAGAATTTATCTATCAATCCCAAGCCTTATTGGCTGAAGCCAAGGTTGACCTTTCTTTTCCTGCATTAGACCAATTTCATACGCTGCTTGATGAACTGGTTCAGAATCGGCAGGAAGGTTCAATCGCTCACATCACCTCTGAAGATGTCGAGCATTTCAAACGCTTCAGGAAATTTGAGGAGTGTCATACTTCTCCAGATGTCATGTTTTCAGCTAAGAATTTAGATGCACTATCCAAAGGAGATTACAAAATCATTTTGGGTGAGGTCCACCAATTTATTGCGATGTGGGGTTCACAACTTCTCTTTGATTCGAAAAGAGAGCAGGTAAATGAAGAGATTAATCACATGATTTCCGATATGCCCATGTACCAAAACCTCTCTGTCATCCTCAATACAAGGAGGCACAAAGGACTTATTCATGAAACTTTTCCGGGCACGATTATCAAACTATTTGGTACACCATCCACAAGAGCTCAAGACGTAGTGTCCATTCGTGATCTAGTTGTAACCTATGAAGATCGGGAATTGAAATTAATAGATCAGGATCAAAGACAGCTCTATTTATACAATAGCGGAGACGAGAACATTCATTTATGGGCTTTTGCTCCCTCACGTGTGAGTTCGCCTGTAGTCCGAATTTCGGAGCATACACCAAGGATTGAAATTAACGGTGTAATCTTTCAGCGCGAGCGTTGGGAACTCGGAGAAGCAACTTTAGAAGGGCTGCGTAACGCCAAGGATGTGTTTGGCATTTTTGTTGAAATGCAACGTCTTCGTGAACAACACCAACTTCCAAGATATGTATTTTTTAAGGTGGGTTCAGAGAAAAAGCCATTTTTCTTTGATTTCGAAAATTTCTTTGCAATCGAACTGCTCCATAGTTTACTCCAAAAAAATAAAGGTGTAACTTTCATTGAAATGGAACCCTCGCCCGATCATTTGTGGCTTAAAGATGAGGAGGGCAAATACTGTTTTGAGATGAGGGGAACTGTTTTTCAAAAAGGAACATCCGTATCCGAACGATTAGGAGGTGAGCGGTATCGTGACTCCAAAGTGGGAGCACTTTCCTGAATTTATTTTACGCTCAACCGGGTTTCCTGTGGAATGGATACAACAACTTCGCTTTGAAAAGACCGTTCAAACGTTTCATCAACGCTATGACATAGAGAGAGCTATAGAACAGGGTATTACCCAATTGAAGGAATTGGAACGTGCCGACTCCATCTCAAACGCAGTACTTCCTTTTTGGAAAAAAGCTCGCAAAACGATGTCGAAAAGAAAACCAATACATCTGGAGCTCATCACAAGCCTTGAAACAGGTGGATTAGACTCAAACGCATTAGATGAATTAAAACGTTATCAAATAAATGTTGAACGTTTGGAAATGGTCTGTGAAGAAAGTAATCAAGTATTCAAAGAGGAACTTTGTTTAAAACAACGTCAATTACAGAACATCTTTAAGAACGTGCGATTACAAGAGGCTGTTTTTCAACAAAGCCCATCCATGTATAAGAACGCATTATTACCCTATCTGCAGAATTCTCTAGAAAAAAGGAATGCAGAAGTAAAGCGGATAGAGCGACAATTAATTTCCTATCTGCAACGATTTTGCACAAAAAATGAAACCACGAGTTATTTTGGTCCTATTCAATACGGCAAATTAACAAATATTGATGAAGACGTGACATACACTATTAGCGTTTCAGGACAAGAAAGGGAGCGGAGAACCTTTTTCCCCTACTGGGCAGTGTCCAGTTTAGTCAACGTCTTGAAGGTCAAAGAAGTGTTTAGACCCTATTGTAGTGTGAAATTATCTTATCTGCTTAACAAGGAAGGCTCCACACTTTATTTCCCTCATTCCGGGAAACGCATTACACTTCAGGAGCGTTATCATCCATTGATTGAGGGGCTTTCTCATGATTTTCAAACCATATTGGAGCTGACGGATCATTTACCTTGGACGTACGAAGAAACAGAACCAATGTTATCGAGGCTCGAAAGCAAAAAATGGGTTGACATTGAAATACCCATTTCCATTACGGAACCAGATGCCCTACGCAGTTTAAGAGAGTGGCTGAACAATCCAGTCTTACCCACACATCCAGAAGTAACCTTATGGAGACAAAGGATTAATTGGCTCTGGGATTTAAAAAATTCATATGCCTCATTTCCATTGGAAGAAAAGATGAATGCATTGACCCAACTGGAGCAGTCTTTCACGGAATGGACAGGGGAGAATCCCCGAAGAAGTGGTGGGGCTATATATGCAGACCGTACTCTTTTGTATGAAGAAAGCCACGGTCCATTAGATGAATTACAGATAGGTGGCACCATTGAAGCGGTTATTCGGGAAAGCGTACCTAAATGGCTCAATCTCTGCGCTAAACATGGCCAAGAAAAGTATGAGAAACAGCAAAAACTGGCGAAAGAGATATTTACCGCCCTATATCCGTCAGCAAAAGAGGTACCTTATCTGAAATTTATAAAGGATGTTACTCAGCATCCTGAAGCTCAGATCTGGGAAAATCGATGGCAAAACATACAAACGGATACAGAGCAGCACGTGCAATCCTTTGTTCAAAAGAGCAATGACTTTGTTGTTGAGCTTCCTAACGATTCACCCTATGAATTTGATTCAGACCTCTGCTGGATTAACTCTCCCGACCTGATGCTAGCCAAAAAGAATGATGGTACTTATCAAGTTATACTCGGAGAAATCCACGATACCGTTATGATATGGGGATGGGCATTGCAATTTCATAGTGATGAAGAAAATCTAACATCACAATTAGAAAACAAGATTAAAAGTAGCACAATGCATCAACCTATGTTGAATCTATTATCCAATAAACGATTTAAAATTGTACCCTTCGAATATCCTGGCATAACCGCACAAATGAGCAGCATATCGAATAGCCCAAATCAAAAAATTCCCCTGGCTCAAGCGAAGGTGCAATGTTTAGACAACGGTGTTGCTATATCTCTTCCAGAGGACGATGGCATGTATCGTATTTATAACGGTGAACTTCACACGATGGTACATTCGTTCTTCGCTTTACCTAAAGCGGTGCCATTTGTTATTAACACAGGCTCATTCACTCCAAGATTGATGATGGGGGAAGTAGTTGTGCAAAGAGCTAAATGGCAGATCAAAAAGGAAAATTTCTGGGATGGAGTATATAAAGGCTCTTCCAGTGAACTTTTTTATGCTGCTTTTAAATTTCATTTGGTAAACGGACTCCCCAAAGAAGCATTCGTTAAAACGGCGAATCAGCCTAAGCCATTTTATATTGATTTTGAGAACTACTTTCTTCTGGAAATGTGGAATGCATTCTGGACTGACGAGGAATGTACTCTAAGTGAAATGTTACCCGGTCTGAACGAAACCTGGCTAACCAAAGGTCACGAGCAACATCATACAGCCGAATTAAGAATAAGCTGCTTTGTTGAAAGGGGAAATGGGCATGACTCTTCCGATTAAAGTAATCTATCCACCTTTGAAAGATCCCTCCGAAATTCCTTTTTTGTTAACGTCCTGTATCTCTTCTGTACAAGCTTCTTATACGGAGATTGAATTTGTAGACGCCAATCTTTTGTTTTGGAACGATGTCGTAGATTCAGATGCGGTAAAAGAACGGTATCAACAACTTGAATCTGAATGGGATCAACTGCATGTTCGAAACGAAATTCAACCAGAAGATCAAGAGTATGTGAGAGGTTTGATTAGGGCCTTTTTGAGAAGGGACCTCATAGAAAAAAACCTTCCTGAAGCGGTACAAGCGATGAAGACAAAATGCGGTGTACGCGAACGGGAAGAGGCAAGAAATCTGATCCGGTATGCAATAGAGCTTTTTCAACTGCCTTATCTCCCAACTCAATTAGCAATGAATGATATTAATTTACTGTATTCCACTGAAAGTACAGCGCAACTGGAGAAGAGCGTTACTGACGAGAAAACAAATCCCTTTAAGCCATTCCTGAAATCCATTATAGAAACCGAAGAGAGAGAATGGATCATTTGGATCGAGTCAGATCAACAAATCGTTTCAGCCTACACGCTGACCGCCCTTATTCGTGAAAAGAATTCAAATGCGTCGATTTCCTGGGCTGGCCCGTTTTTTTCGGATTTTGGGAGAGCTTTAATCAGCAATCCTCCGATGAACCTAGCCCAGGTTATAGCTGTTAGACATCCTCAGGACTTCATTTTGCATCAAAGCTCTAAGCATGACATCAGCTGGGGATTCGGGGAATTAGAGTCAGCTGAATATTGGACTCCTTACCGAGATGTTCGAGTACAGAAGAACTGGATGCAGGACGATTCATTTTTCTCCTGGTTAACCGAGAGCAAGCACTTAGCGGATAAACGCCTGTATTTTTATGAACCTACGACTTTGAAAGAAGCTCTACACTTTGGAGAACGCTTGGAAAAATCACATACTGAAGTCCCTTGGGGGATCTATCTCAAATTCGATCAATCCTTGAAAGAGGATGAATTGATATGGCTAAAGAGTAGAGGGCTACGGTGGGTCCACTGGGAGATCAAGGGTTGGCTTGAAAGGGATAACGTTGAACAGGTCAAGCAAAAGATGCTTCAAACTTGGCAAGCATGCAGGTCTCAGCAACTTCCGGTGTACCATTCTGTCGTTCTAGGTTATCCGCTGACTTCTCCGGAAGGATTTACAGAATTTATATCCTTTCTGAAAGAACATTCCGAATGGACAGATCGTTATATTCGTTTCAAAATTTTCCGTCTTTATGAGGGTAGCAGCTTTTGGAATAAATCCAAGGAATACGGAATCGAGTGGATCGCTGAGAAAAACCCGGAGAAAGATTTGCAACGGAGTTATCCTTTCCGAACAGAAACGGGTTGGGACAGTAAACATTTTCTTAGCTTTGCCTCTTCACTAGTAGGGGAGCTTCAACATAAGGAAAGATACGACTTTCCTCGTGATGTGCTGGCTGTAGATGATACGGAGCTCTTCTTAGATCCACCTCGAAAAGCGGATTCAGAAGCTGAACCCGTGTTGAAGCAAGATTTAGTAGTGTCGCTCTCACCTTCATGTAAAATGTACACCTTACCTTACTCTCTATCGGAATTAGAAAAAAATATGCAACCAACTGTTCCAGGTAAGGAGAAGGAGTACGCTAGCGTAGCCATTGAGAGAAAGGAAACACGTATACTGTATGATTGTAAAAAAGATAGCTTTATCACGATCTCTCCAGCTATCGTCACCGTTCTTACACAATGCAAAAATCCAATCACAATAGGCAATTTATTGAACAAGTTTCCAGAGAAGCAGGAGGCCTCCGTAAGAAAGCTATTACTTAAGTTATACACGGGGGGAATATTGGTTGAAGAAACTGGAGCAACGATCTCCTCATAAGGGATCCAAAGTGACTTATTATATCCTATCTTTCTTTTGGCGCTCTGTTTACTTTTGGAGAAGGGATACAAATTCCCTTTATCATCTTGGAAATGTATATTTTGCTCACGGCCACCTATTCAAAGCAACACAACTGTGGAACAATGTCGTTCTTAAAGACCCAAGTCATTCTAAGGCGTGGCATAATTTAGTACAAGCTGCTATTTCGAAGGAAGAATGGATGCAAGCAACGACTGGCTTATCTGCGCTTTGCCGATTGCACCCTGATCACTTGGAATACGCTACGTTGTATTCACAAATTCTGAAAAAACAAAATAGAACGAACGATATGGAGCAGTTATATCTCAATTATGTAGATAGCGTCCATAAAAAATGGGCAATAACTGAACTGGCGCTACTGTATATTCGTACTAAGAAAGAACAAGAAGCATGCTTATGGCTTACCCCTTACTTGAAAGAACATCCCCAAGATGCTTATGGCTGGCGATTGCTCGGGATAAGTTATATGAAGTTAAAAAAATATCCCAAGGCTTTAGGAGCCTTGCAAGAATCTTACGGTTTACATGCCGACACGGAGGTTAAGTCATGGATTGTAAAAATGAATAGCAGGTTAGAACAATTGAAAAATACCAATTAAAAAACAATTAAAACCTTTTTAGTAGAAATAGGAGGAGCGATATGGCTAAAATTGTTCTGATTAATGGAAGTATGAATCCAAATTCGCTAGGAAAAAAACTGTTAAACATGGCAAGTCGAACGCTGCAGAAGAAAGGACACGATACAGAGATCATTTGTGTATGTGATACGAACTTTCCTTTATACAGCCCAGTAGTACCTCTAACAGAAGAGATGAATATCGTTTCAGAGAAAATAAAGGCGGCTGATGCTTTCATTATTTCTTCGCCAGAGTATCATGGAGGGTACTCTGGCGCACTGAAAAACTTACTGGACTACCAAGATGGATCAGGATTTAAAAATAAAACCATCGCACTAATGTCAACTTCAGGCGGAATGAGATCAGGCATCAATACCCTGAACTCGATGCGCTTAATATTTCGTTCTTTACATGCTCATGTTATTCCTCAGCAAATCTCCGTGTGTGAAAAAGAGTTGTCAGAGAATAACGAATTAAGCGAAGAAGCTCAATCACAGTTTAAAAGCGTCCTCTTAGGTTTGTTACAAGAGGTCTCCTATCGATTCCAACATAGATCGTGAGTGTGATGAACATGGAAACGTATGGTCATGTATTTGCCGGATTATATAATAAAAAATGGTCAAACTTCGCTCTTCAAGCAGCGCCAAGAATTTGGAAATATTACGTTGAACAGGCTATACACCTTGATAACAATTACGTTCTTGATTTATGTTGCGGAACAGGGCACTTAGCTCATTATTTTCTAAAAAAAGAATTTCAAGTAACGGGTATCGATCTTTCCTCAGGGATGTTGAATTACGCAAAGCGAAACAATTCCAGATATGTTGAGACAGGACAGGCTGCATTTGTACAGGCAGATGCAACTGATTTCAAGTTGGAGCAGAAATTTGGTCTCATTGTTTCAACATTCGATGCCCTTAACCATTTACCTGATATGCATGCCTTAAAGAGATGCTTTCGTTCCGTTTATAACGTGACCGATGATCACGGGATCTTTATTTTTGATCTGAATACCAATAAAGGTCTTAAAGGATGGACCAATATCGTGATTGAGGACAATGAGGAATCCATGATTGTATCTAGAAGTTTCTATGACGAAATGAATTTAAGAGCCGTTACAAATATGACAGGTTTCTCTAAAAACCAAAATGGGGATTACGACAGATTTGTACATTCAATCACCAATACCTGTTTTAGGTTAGATGAAGTAAAGGCCTCTCTTCTAGAAGTGGGATGGAACCAAGTCCACTTTTCCAAATTGAAAGACTTATCCGCTCCTATTGAAACCCCGGAAGAAGAGGACCGTGTTTTTATTGTTGCGCAAAAGAACGAATCTTCTGATAATATGAAAGCACACATGTCGAGGAATTAAAAACACTCTCATTTAAGTCGCTAATTTAGCGACTTTTTATGTTAATGGGAACAGTTTTCCATAGAGCTAAAATACACGGAAGGATATTCGAAGAAAGGATTGTAACATGACCTGAATATGGTTTAGAAAATGGCGTAATTTGTTGGTCTGTTGTCACCCTGTGCTAGTTACATATCAGAAAGTTAAGGGTATCATCATATTCATGAGTCAGCGAAGACGAGGGAGGTTTGTCATTCGAGTGTGTCAGTCAACAGAAGGAGGTACAAATGAATGTCATCCCATTCCTATAACCGTATCAAAATGCCACAAGGTCTCTGGGAAGGACTGCGTCAGTTAGGGATTGCCTCACATGATCTAGCTCGTAAAGCCGGATTACCGCTTACCATCATTTCCGAAACGACGGTAAATACCGCTCAATATTATGCTATTTGGCAAGCGTATTCTGACCTTTCAGGCGATATTGCCCAAGGGCTCATCAATCTTGCAACCGTTTATGAAGTAACGAAGTATCCACCGCCGATATTAGCCACTTATCATGCCCGTAATTATCGCGATGCATTGCATCGGATGGCCAGGTATAAACAACTTTGTCCTCCCGAAAGATTAAAGATGGTTGAGGCGGGGGAGAGTTTTACAATTGATCTGGAGTGGATCATCACCGATCAGACTTGTCCGCCATTACTGGTCGGCATCACATTAGCATTCCTGCTTGAATTGGGACGGAAGGGAACAGGACGGCCTCTTATTGCAAGTGCGGTAGAATTTACTCAACCGATGGGAGATGAAAAAGCTCTCGAAGCTTATTTTGGTTGCCCCGTCCAGACAAATGGCAGTAGAAATCGGTTGACGTTACATCGAAAAGACCTGGATCTTTCTTTCCTCACCTACAATGAAGAGTTAATTGAGATTTTGAGCCCTGCACTGGATCATACGCTACATGAATACAAAGTAAATCGTTCCATGTCGGACATGGTCAAATGGATCATGAAGCGTAGCTTAAGCGCCGGACGTCCAGAAGTACAGACTATCGCTAAGGAATTGGGCATGAGTGACCGCACTTTACAGCGCCGATTAACGGATGAGAAAACAAGTTTCGTACATCTGCTCACCCAGGCAAGGCATGAACAAGCACGGATGTACCTGGCAGACTTATCGCTTGATATCAAGGAAGTCGCATTCCTGATCGGATATGAAGATCAGAATTCATTTTACCGTGCATTTCGTGCTTGGGAAGGAGATACACCTGCCAATTGGCGAAGCGAACATGCGTAGAGATACGCCAAACTAGACAGAAATGGAGAAATGGTTTATGGATATGGGATTAAATAATAAAACAGCATTGGTGACAGGCTCCACCAAAGGAATCGGTAGAGCGATTGCTATGGAGTTAGCCCAAGAAGGTGTCAACGTACTTATCAATGGACGATGTGCTGAAGAGGTAGAACGAGTCGTTCGCGAGATCAAATCTGCCTATCCGAACACTTCTCCTCAAAACGCGGCTGCCGATATCGTCAACGCCGATGAACGTGAAGCTTTGTTCAAAACGTTCCCACAGGTTGATATTTTGATCAACAATGCCGGGATTTACGAAATCATGTCCTATTATGATGTAGACGACGCTGTATGGGAAAAATATATTCAGACAAACGTTCTTTCCGCAAACGCACTGACCAAGTTTTATTTACCAATCATGCTGGACAGCGGCTTCGGAAGGGTCATCTTTATCGCGAGTGAAGAAGCTGTGATGCCTGGACATATGCCGCAATATGCTGTAACCAAATCCATGCTACTCTCTTTATCGAAGAGTCTAAGCCAATTGACAAAAGGTACGGAAGTAACGGTCAATACGATCATGCCTGGACCAACCCTTTCGGAGAATGTAGAGCAGATCATAGAGAGTGTCATCCAGGATGAGAGTCTGACCTTTGATGAGAAAGAACAAAAGTTCATGGCGGCCAATCTTCCCCAATCCGAGTTGCAGCGTTTCATCAGACCAAGCGAGATCGGAAGACTAGCAACATTTGTATGCAGCCCTTATGCAGCGCCATTTAAAGGTTCACCGATTCGTATGGATGGGGGACTGGTTCCAACCATTTACTAATGAAGTTACAGCCATAAGTGGTTTACATGGACAGGAACTAGTAATTCAATAACTTGCATAAGCGGACTATCATTCAATAGTTCGTTTTCTTTTATTTGCAGATACAACAAGGAATATTATAAATCAAGATCGAATACAAGATTAAGTAATTGTCTAATTTCCCAAGATTAGCTATTGGGTTCCATTAAGACGATTTACCTTCTAAAGGGATGTGAATGGCTATCCTTTTATGAAAATAACTTGAAGGGATTGATAAGTATGAAAACTAAACAATTAATCAATTTGTATATGAACGAAAATAATGGCTTTGGAAGCGAGGAGTTAATCAATGAAACTGGTATTGCAGAATGTAAGGAAGACTTTTGGTGAGAAACACGTATTAAGTGATTTAAATTTTCAGTTCGAGAAGGGAAAAATCTATGGCCTGCTTGGACGAAATGGTGCTGGAAAAACCACATTATTCAATTGTCTGGGTGGCGAGATTCAGACGGATAGCGGCACAATGGAACTTATTAACGAATCAACATCGCGTCACTTGGAAATCGATGATGTAGGCTACGTTTATTCTCTACCCATGTTACCTGAATTTCTGACGGGATATGAGTTTGTACGATTTTTTATAGATGTTAACGTTGATGTAATCGAAGGGCGAGGAAATGACATCGATGGCTTATTCGACATGATGCACATGACATTAGAAGACCGCCACAAACTCATTAAACAGTATTCGCACGGAATGAAAAATAAAGTTCAAATGATGTTGTTCTTACTGATGAAACCCGCAGTGATTCTCCTGGACGAACCTTTGACTTCCTTTGACGTCATCGTGGCGAGCGAGATGAAACAACTGCTGCGTGATATAAAAAAGGATCATATCCTCATTTTCTCAACCCATATCTTACAACTGGCAACGGATCTGTGTGACGAATTAGTTATACTAAATCATGGGAGTTTGACTCGGATTTCACCTGACATTCTCACTCAACCCGACTTTGAAGCACAAATAATTGAGTTATTGCGACATGAAGGCGAAGAGGGTAGCCAGAAGGAGAATTCCGATGCAGGGAATCTTTAATACGGTTTCTCTCATGTGGCAGTTGCAGGTGATCACGCTAGTCAACCGTTTAATATATTTACTACAAAGGTTACCGGTCGTAGGCATTTTAATTCGTGATCAAACGTATACTGCTTTCCGGGCGAAACGCACATTAGGTGCAATCGCAGTTATTTTGATGTTCGGTGCGGGTTTAATAGAGAGCTTACTCTACTTCTTGGGAATGCTCGTACTGCCTATCCTTATATGGACGGAAGGTCATTTTACAGAGCAATTTACGCTTGTTCTTCATATGTATTTTTGCATTAGTGGCGTGATGGGTGCAATAACGAGTGCAAAAGTGCTGGAAACAAATAAGATGAAGTATACTGCAATCAAGCTTATGCGAATAGCACCAAGTCGATATATGCGAGCTATACTGTTTCACAGGTATACCACATTTTTCTTGTATCAAGGGATAGCCTTTACACTGGTCTCCTTATTTTTCAATTTTTCGATCAGCCATGTATTGCTGGTCGTCTTAATCATGACTTGTTGGAGAGTCTTATGCGAATTTTTACATTTGGCAATATTTCAGCAGAAAGGCATTGTTCTCATACAGAAAACGTGGGCTACGAGTTTAACAATGTTAATCGCACTTGCTCTCGCTTACCTTCCTTTAACCCAATGGAGCATTCCTTTATTTGGGGCTGCAATATTGGATCAACGATGGTTTGTGACCATCATCGTGTTGTCAGGGACTGTCGCTGGGTATGCTTTGCTCAAATATACGGATTATGCCGCTGTAGTGCGAGCAGTAACAACCTATGCTGATCCTTTGTTAAACAAAGAAATCATGATCGCTGATCTTCAACAACGAATGATCCAGTCGAAGGGGAGCGGTCCTAGCCAGCCTTCATCCACTAACCTCGATGTCATTGAGCAGAGCGTCCAGAGCACCGTAAACAAAAAGGGATACGAGCAGATGCATGAATTATTTGTTAAGAGGCACTCTAATCTCCTCCGCGCACCGTTCCACAGACGTTTAATCGCTATTGTGATCATTGGTTTATTATTATCTTGCTTGGCATTCATTTTTAAAGATCATATTTCGCTGTATGAGGCTGAAAGATTTACGCCTTTACTCATTCTAGCCATGCTAAGTCTGACGGTAGGTAGTCAAATCTGCAAAATGTTATTCTATCATTGCGATATACCACTTATGCGTTATGCATTTTACCGTAAGGATGCGAAACAGCATTCCCTTTTGAGGTTTAAATATATATTAAGCACCAATTTAAAATTAGGCTTGTGTTTTGCGGCTGTCATAAGTGTGTCTGTACTCATATTAAGTGAGGGACGGAATATAGATTCACTTCTTGCTATCTGGATTTTAATCATTACGCTGGCTGTTTTTTTCTCAGTACATCATCTATTGTTGTATTATGTGCTCCAGCCTTACACAGCCGAGTTGGATACGAATCATCCTCTTTTTACAATCGTGAACAGTCTGATCTCATTAGGTATTGTTGTCGCGATCATTCTAGGTCCTGCACTCTGGTTGTTAACTGCTACCATAATCGTGTTGACTGTAGGTTATCTATTCAGTGCTGTACCTCTTGTCAGCAAATATGCTCATCACCATTTTAGAGTCAAATGAGAGTGAACATATTAAACGTTTAACATTAATCCTCCCTTTTAAAAAGAAGGGGGGATTTTGTTATTCATCTGGCATGCAAATGAGGAAGAGATCAATGTGATACCTGAACAAATATCCTTATTTTATAGTCGTCTGGATTCTTTTCTGTCCAATAGGTGTGCAGTTCCAATGCATATACATCTCCGCTTATATACATTCCTTTACGTGCAATGAAATTTTTAATGATAGAATACGTTTGTGGCATGCTATCGTATGATCCTTTGTGATCTATAACTGCATATAAACCTGCAGGTTTGATCAACATCTTTTCTTCAGGAATGGAGGTCTTTATTTGGTTTGCTATGTATTCAGGATAATAGCCCCCGGATTCAAATCGGTCTTTACTTATAATCGTCCAAATCGCAAATTCATGATCGATATAGTGTGTTTCACAAAAGTCTCGATGTTCGGTTAATTTTTTGGCAAACTCCTTATCACCATCACCTGCATCCAGTTGGGTCGTTATAAAATATTCCTCTAGGCATTCAAGAATCATTGGTGCGTTTCGTAACTCTACTGTTGCTTTCTCTGTCATCTTGATGGCACTTGTCAAAATATTTTGCATCTGAGTAATTCTACGTTGTTCTCTTTCCAACTCCACCTGTTTTTCTTTTAACATATTGATTAATAGAGGCGTATTTTGCTTCTGGAGAAACACCTTGATTTCCTCTAGTGAACTCCCGGCTTTTTTGAGCACCATAATCAAATCAAGTACAAGACATTGTTGAACGGAATAATAACGGTAGCCTTTAGAATTGACAAATTCAGGTTTTAACAGTCCAATATCATCATAATGAAAAAGGGTATGTTTAGTCACTCCGCAAGTTTTAGCTAGTTCACTGGTTGTGAAATATTCGTTTGATATATTCGACATTTTTCTATCCTCCATGCCTCTATAGCTATGTATTAAATTCGCTGAAATTGTTTGTTGACTATAGGGTTACCCTATACATTATAGTTCAATATGTTAAAAGTTTAAAATAATTCGTACGGAGGAAGATTACTTATGTCAACATTCAAACGCTGGATGATTTTAATCATTGTATCCAGTGCACTCTTACTCATCGTCATGGATATGACCATTCTTTACACGGCTATGCCAACGTTAACACATGAATTAGGTGCGACTGCTTCACAAAAATTATGGATATTAAATGGTTACTCCCTTGTTATGGCGGGTTTGCTTCCCGCAATGGGGACATTAGGAGACCGCCTGGGTTATAAACGGGTTTTCTTAATCGGTTTGATTATATTTTCAATCGCCTCACTTACTGCGGCTTTTGCTCCCAACCCCTATGTTTTGATCGCGGCAAGGGTACTTCTTGCTGTTGGAGCATCGATTATGATGCCTGCTACCATGGCAATCGTCAGAGTTACTTTTACAGATCCGCGTGAGTTAGGCTTGGCTATTGGCATTTGGGGTGCTGTTGCCTCAGGAGGTGCAGGACTTGGACCCATTGTAGGTGGACTTCTTCTCGAGTATTTCTCATGGGGATCTGTATTCTTAATTAATTTACCCATCGCAATTCTAGCATTTGTACTAACCATATTGCTTGTTCCTAAACATGAAGGGAATAGAAGTAAAAAATTTGACTTCACCAGTTCAATCCAAATTATGATTGCCTTGGTGACTCTAATTTATGCGATCAAGGAGTTTACTCGCCGCGAAGGTTCGGTAACTTTTGCAGTAATCGGAGCTGCTGTCGGCATTGTGGCACTTGTTATCTTTATACGTCGTCAAAACAGAAGTTCTGACCCACTTATTGACCTTTCATTATTTAAGATACCTCTGTTTACCACAGGATTTATTACGGCATTGGTAGGTTTATTTGCTATGACGGGAATCCAATATATTGTGACGCAACGGCTTCAATTAATAGAAGGTTTCAGCCCACTACTAGCCGGAGTATATACGTTAACGATCCCTTTTGCATCTGTCATTGCAGCCCCAGTGACCGGAATGCTCTTGAATCGCTTCAATGTTATTTATATCAAGAGTGCTGTTCTATTCCTTACAGCAGCCGGATTGGGAATCTATCTTGTACAATTGGATTCGGGCATTGCTGGGCAGGTATTAGGACTAGCCATTTTTGGAGTAGGCTTAGGTGGCGGGATGACGGTAGCTTCTCATTCTATAATGAGCAGTGCTCCGTATGAAAAGGCAGGTATGGCTGCATCGATGGAAAGTGTGGGATATGAAGTTGGTGGAGCTACAGGAATAGCCATAATCGGCAGTCTATCAGGTCTTGTGTACACATTAACCATGAAAATCCCAACAGGATTGACTGTTCCAGTAAATGTGAAAGATAGTTTGGATGAAGCTTTAATCGTAGCAGAAGGGCTGCCTGGAACAGCCTCGGAAACATTGAAACAGGCCGCGCGATTTGCGTTTGATCAGTCCTTTTCCGCTGTTATTGTAGCCATTATTGTGTTACTGGTAGTTGCTTCATTAAGCATGTTATGGATTGGATCACGATCAATAAAAAAAGTAGAAGAACCGCGGCACTTGGGATAAGGTGCGGGGGGGGGGGAACATATTCTGAATGCTGTTCAGAAACGTAATATGTAAGTAAAAACCTGTGCGAGCAGGTTTAAGGCGGGGAGCGTTCTTCCACTCCCATTGAAGTCGCTTTAATAGCGGCTTCTTTGTTTTGATCAGGATAAGCTGACTTCGTTTTATAAATAGTATAATTAATAGGACTCACTGTTGATCAAAAACATGAGACAGGAATTGTGATAACCATCTGGAGGCGATAAAAGTGCTGGAATTAGAGTTTACGACGATAGAGACCTGGGATGATGCTTTGTGGGCGCGGATGGAGCGGATCTATCGAGAGGCTTTTCCATATGGCGCCAAGACAAAAGTGATTCTGCGCAGTATGCTGGATCGGGGGATTGGTTATTTACACATGGGGGTTCATCAGGGGGATGTAGTTGCTATGGCGGTTACTGGGCTAGTGGGAAAGGGTGAAGATTCTCTCCTGATCATCGACTATCTCGCGGTTGAACAGAAGTTGCGTGGGTCGGGTATAGGGACATGGATGCTGAAACAGCTTAGAGATTGGGGAATAAGGGAACATGGGATCAATGGCATGATTATCGAGGCGGAGTCCGGGACAACGGAGGCTCATCTGGAACGTGTTCAGTTTTGGCAACGGAACGGATTTGTCCTGACCTCCTATGTTCATCAATATAGCATGGTGCCAGAACCGTATCAGGCAATGATGTTGCCACTGGGTAGAAGCAAGCATGTGCCTGATGATGGTAAAGCACTATTTCGTTATATCAATGCTTTTCATAGGGTTGCTTATCGGAAGAGCTAGACGCAGTCAAGGTTATACGATTCTCACTGCGATATTTAGAGGGAGACTGGTTATAATATTTTTTAAACGAATGACTGAATCGTTCCGGTGTTGAAAAGCCTGCCGCGATCGCTACCTCCCGAATCGGCAAATCGGTCGTCAGCAGAAGCTGTGCTGTAGCCTCCATACGCGCTTGCCATTTTTTGTCCTGAAATGACATTCCGTATTGCTTCCGCACGGTCCGTTCTGTCTGCCTTGTACTTAATCCAATTTTGTCCGCAAGCTGTTTCAGTGTTATGGATTGATAATCATATAAGAAACTGTTTTCAATGGTCACAAGCCTGCTATCGTTGAGTGTTTTAACTGGTGCATTTAGCACATTAGGACCTTGGTGATAGTGTCTGATTGTTCGAGCTACAATTATCTCAAGTATGTTCGATGTCATTTGATGAAAACCTATATGTTTGAGTGACACCTCCCGAGCAAGCATCTCAAATAAAGTCATCATGTTTTCCTGATCGGGACCGATCCAGAAAGGCGTATCCAGTAGCCACCTAGAGAGAAGCCCTTTTCTCGGAAGATCTCTTGTGTTTTGTTTCAGTTGAAGTGGTCCCGTAATAATCTCGAAGAAAATACAATACTCAGCCATGGGGTCTGTTTGATCTGGAATTTGCTCATGCTCGACCTCAGGGCCAGTCATAAACAACGTGCCGGGCGTTAAGGAATAATGCTGGCCGTCGGCAATAAGAAGCCCTTTACCGCTCGGAATATAATGAAGCTCATAGCTTCCATGACTGTGGCTGTGTTTGGGCATCGTTTGATGAAAATAACCGAATTTTACATAAAGTACGTTAAGGACAAGGTCATCGAGTTTTAACTTGATATCCATATCATCAATATCTATCGGGGGTAGATTCATGGTCTATTCTCCTCTGTCATAATGCGACATCATGAACGGAACTTGGTCGGCTCTTGTGATAACACAACTCCATTGCTCATCTCTATAATTATATCTATGAATCCAAGATTGGGAAACGGGGGAGAAGAAGTTGGGAAAAACGAAAACGCGAACTAATCTGTACGATAGAGGCAATTACGCTCTGCATTATACCGAAATACCCGCTTTAAATCCGGGTCATGCCTGGAGAGATGGCATGGTGAGTGGTAATGGAAGAAACGGCTATATCACGTCAGGTTCACCGTATTCCGACAGCTTTATTTTTCAACATATGTGGTTCAATTTCCCTTCCGCTGACCCCAGAGAGATACCACCAGAATTGACTAGTCAATTGCAGGAAGCCAGACAAAATGTATTTGAACAGAATGACCAATGGAAAATCAAACACAACAATGGTAAGACCCGTGTAAGAACATTCTATTACAGTTACCATCCAGGTCATCAGCTTCGCTTGAACATGGTGAACAGAGGACAAGTTGCAGATTATGAACGTTGGACGAACTATGAAACGGCTGAAACGGGCGTAAAATATCGTGACAACGATGGCCTGTGGGTACGAACTTCGTTTACATCCAGAATTGATGACGTGTCCATCACGAAGCTGGAGCATTCGAATCTTGGCAAAAAAATAAATATGGTGTTGCAGCTTGATGATATTTCACATATGGACGGAGCGCATAATGGGATGTCCGAAGTTCATGCACTTCGATACAAAAAACTGGTGGATCCCGAAGCCCGTTATCTTGCTCAAGTGGCCCACTATCCATCTTATGCAGGCAGTGAGTTGTGCCATGGAGGATATGCAGGTGTCACTCAAGTTATTGTAGTTAATGGTACGAAGGAACGTATTGTGCTGGAAGATACCCACGAGGAGATGAATGTAGGACTTGAACGGAACCCTGCAATTCAGATTAAAGAAGCCGATGCCGTATTTCTGATCACAACTTCGGGACGAACTCATGAGATGGGCAGTATAGAGAACTTTGCCGACTGCTCAAGCTACTTCCTTGTAGATGAGTTGTTACAGCACACCCAGTCGGTCGTGGAGAAGTATAGTCATGCGCAATGTGCATTTGATTATGAACAGGCACTTTCATTACATGCAGCATGGCATTCCCGTGAATTTAACGCTGTACGTTTTGCTCTCGGTGGTGATGAGGAACACAAAGATGTGGATAATCTGAAACTCATCGAACTGCAACGGGCATCCCCAAACCGAATTAATCATGCTTTTATGGAACAGGTCTATAACCAGGGGCGGTATGCTATGATCTGTTGCAGCGGAAGCAGTGCACCTCGCTTATACGGAATGTGGACAGGCGAGTGGAATCCGGGATGGAGAGGCATTTACACACTTGATGCGAACGTGAACCTGCAGGTCGCAGCCATGAATACGGGGAGTCTGACACAAGCTCAGCTTGGGTACATCTCATTTTTTCTCAGAAATGCCCCGGATTTCGAAGCTAATGCCCGTATGGCCTATGGCATGCATGATGCGATTCAGGTAAGTGTTAACTCGGACGGAGATCGTGCTATGCATGTCGAATATGATAACGACTATCCTTTTGAATATTGGAATGCCGGCGCGAGCTGGTGTTTACTTCCTATTTTTGAATACTGGCAATGTTTCGGCAATCGGGATATTCCCATAGTAGAGGACATGAACATTGATCGTCTGCAACCGCTGTTATCTGTCAATGATAACGGCTTATCTGATGAGGCATTTGTAAGTTTGAAAGAACGCGGTACGCTGAATCTGCTTCAAGATATTTTGCTACCGCTGCTCACCAAACAGGCTAACTTCTGGGAGCAAATCTGTACACCTGAGTATTTCACAGATGTTGCGGGACAATCACGTTATGAACCAGGCAAACAATCATTACTTGCCGGAGAGCGTTATATGATTATTCCTACGTACTCTCCTGAAAATCACCCAATCGGTTATAACAGCACCATCACCGCTAACGCTACGATGGATATTTCTGCAGCACGGGATGGATTAAACATGGTTATTCAGGCGGAGATGGCTTTAAAGCGCCCCGGATATGACAAAGCGGTAGGCAAGTGGAACAAGTTGCTGGAACAGTTACCAGCATATCGTTACGATGAAGATGGTGCGCTCTGCGAATGGGCCATGGCCGAGTATATTGAAAACAACAATCACCGGCATTTGAGTCATTTATATGCTGCCTGGCCTGCGTATGAAACCCACAGTGATGCTGACCTCGCATCGGCTTCTGCTGTAGCTCTGGCAAACAGAGACCAGTTTAACACAACGGATGCCACAGCAGGACATGGCTGGATGCATAAAGCACTCGTACATGCACGCTTGAAAAATGCAGATGGTGTCCTTCATTCACTTCTGCCGATGATGATCGAAGGGGGTTATTATGATTCTTTAATGACTGATCATGATACCAACCGTAGAAATCATTGTTATTGTACGGACACAGCTTTTGGTGTAGTTGCTACGGTACAGGAAGCACTGCTCTATTCCAACACGGGAGAGATTGAAGTGTTGCCTGCACTTTCTTCAGACTGGATATCGGGTCACATCGAAGGGCTAATGGCAAGAACACAAGTGAGAGTAAGCCGTTTGTCATGGGATCAATCCGTGGGGATAACAAGCGTAGTTTTGTCCTCACTTATTCAAGATAACACCATTCGACTAAGTTTGGGTTTGCCATGGACAACCGCGCTGGTCGATGGAGTAGAGGTACAAGTTCACATGCATGGCAAGCAGAAATATGTGAACTTAACACTGCAAGAAAATCAGGAGACTTCAATCGTTTTTAGTACGGCATAGATATAGATTCAGTAGAAACTGACTTTCTTTGAGCATCGTAAAATCCTTTTACAAATATTATCAGTAGGTTATAATACAATCACTAGATGAAATTACCCAAAAATAAAGTGAAATATTGTTATTCTTCAGTGAAGGAGGTATTGTTATGGTCAAGAAAAAACTTTCCACTGCCGTGAGTGCAACTTTAATCATTTCTATGTTAGCTGCTGGTGTAATCGTTGCGATCCAAGGTAAAACAACGGAGTTAGAGGTGGCTAAAACAGCAGGGGATAAAAAGGTTGAAGTTATCAAAGGAATTGAAAACAACTGATACAACAGTCACTAGAATCAAAAGACTGCAACATGATAGAATTTTGATAACATAATGAATGGATTAACCTCAGAATAGGTATATCATCTGAGGTTTTTTTATTAGTGCAAATATTCTGCTTGAAAATCGCAGGTTTTCAATTGGTGGAGGGCGATATGGACTACAATTCAGGAGAGCACGCATGGTTTGACACGAAACAACTTAGAAACTCTACTATAGCTGCGGGTCGTCGTCATACCGTCGGTCTTCGATCAGACGGTACAGTGACAGCAGTTGGTGATAATAAATACGGACAATGTAACGTAAGTGATTGGACCCACATCGTCGCAGTTGATGCTGGCAATGTTCATATGGCTACGAACACGGGCAATGCCCACACCGTTGGTCTTAGATCTGATGGTACGGTAGTAGCTACAGGTTGGAATAAACATGAGCAATGCAATGTAAGCGAATGGCGCGATATGGTTTCCGTTTCAGCAGGCTGGTGTCGTACTGTCGGGGTTAAGTCAGATGGAACTGTGGTTGCTGTGGGGAGAAATAACGAAGGGGAGTGCAACGTTAACTGCTGGCGCGATATTGTAGCGGTCACGACAGGGGACTGGCATACAGTCGGCCTCAAATTAGACGGTACAGTAATAG
Organism: Paenibacillus polysaccharolyticus; assembly: GCF_900102085.1. GTDB lineage: Bacteria > Bacillota > Bacilli > Paenibacillales > Paenibacillaceae > Paenibacillus > Paenibacillus polysaccharolyticus. Next base: position 408,512 of record NZ_FMVM01000002.1, read on the forward strand.
CCGTTGGTAACAATAAGTATGGACAATGTAACGTTAATGACTGGAGCGACATATTAACTATATCCGCCGGGTATCTTCATACGGTTGGGCTTCGATCGGATGGTACGGTAGTAGCTGTGGGTAGGAATAAGGAAGGTGAATGTGACGTAAGCGGATGGCGTGATATTGTAGCTATTGTAGCAGGAAGTTATCATACGGTAGGTCTAAAATCGGACGGTACAGTCATTGCTGTGGGTTCGAATAAACATCAGCAATGCGTTGTAAGTGAATGGCAAGATATTAGAGCTATTTCAGCGGGATGTACCCATACCATAGCACTGAAATCAGATGGTACGATGGTTGCTGTGGGTGATAATGATTATGGACAATGTGATGTAATCGAATGGAGTAACATCATGAATAAATAAAAGGACACCCACACAAAAGTGAGTGTCCTTTCTTTCTGTAGAGATTGTATACGTTATAGATCAAGAATACATTACCTGCTGGCCATTCAGATCTGCAGGTTTTCCTGTTCTTCCAGCAGTCGTTTCAGTTTTTGGCGCTGTCGTTTTTCCTTCTGACGGCGCTCTCGATCTTCAGCTTGCAGAGCTTTGAGAAGGGACACACACATGCCAATAAGTACAACTGCGAATGGCAGTGCAGCTACAATAGAGGCTGTCTGAAGACCATTCAATCCCCCACTAATCAGCAGTACAACCGCAATAGCTGATTGAAAGATACCCCAGGTTAATTTCACTCTTGCACTCGGGTTCAAATTACCATCTGTGGTTAACATGCCAAGAACAAACGTAGCCGAATCCGCTGACGTAATGAAGAAAATCATGATTAAGATTGTGGCAATGAAAGCTACGATCGTGCCTAAAGGTAGTTGCTCCAACATAAGGAATAGAGCCGTTGTCGTATCTTGCTTGACAGCTTCCGCCAGATTTGCAGCATTAAACAACTCCATGTGAAGACCTGTACCACCAAAGACAGAGAACCAGACAAATCCGAAGAGGCTTGGAATGAGCATCACGTAAATCACGAATTCTTTTACCGTTCTTCCTTTGGATACCCTTGCGATAAAAGTTCCGACAAACGGAGCCCACGCGATCCACCATGCCCAGTAGAATAAAGTCCATGCTCCAATCCAGGTTTCTCTTGAGAACGGCGTTAGTCTCAAGCTCATGTTAACAATATTTTGCAAATAATTACCTAAGGTTGTTGTAAATGTGTCAAAGATAAACGTAGTCGGTCCGGTCACCAATACAAATAACATCAATAGCAAAGCTATAACGAGGTTCGTATTGCTTAGAATTTTAATCCCTCGATCCAGTCCGGAGGTAGCGGAGATTAAATAAAGCACGGTTACTACCGTAATGATGATCACCTGTACCGTCGTGGAGTTAGCGATACCGAATAAGTGATTCAGTCCTCCACCAATCTGCAGTGCACCCAGTCCAAGTGATGTCGCTACACCAAAGATGGTGGAGATGACCGCTAAAATATCGATAGCCTTGCCAAGCCAGCCTGCCGCAAGACGCTCTCCGATCAAAGGGATAAAGGTGGAACTAATCAAGCCTTTATACCCTTTTCGGAACTGGAAGTAAGCAAGCGCTAAGCCGATAACGGTATAGATCGCCCAAGGATGCAGACCCCAGTGGAAGAAGGAATACCGCATGGAAAGCCTTGCTGCCTGAGCGGTTCCGGCTTCAGCTCCTTCCGGTGCAGATAAAAAGTGGGATAGCGGTTCGGCAACTCCCCAGAAAACCAGTCCAATCCCCATACCAGCGCTAAAAAGCATGGACAGCCAGGAAACCGTAGAATATTCCGGTTCATCATCGTCATCCCCCAGTCTGATATTTCCGAATCGACTGAACGCCAGATAGAAAGCGAAGATCAGGAAGAACAGTGTCGCAAGCAAATAAAACCAGCCAAAATTGTGAATCGAGAAGTTGTAGGCCACGTTAGCCACATCAGCCAGCTGATCAGGAGCAACAGCCCCCCATATTGCAAAGAGTGCAACGATGATAATTGTGATTGTGAATACCATGATGAGACCTCCGTTATGTAAGCTTTAGCCAACTAATCCTTAGTATTGCTAGTCCGGCTTGTAATCATGCGAAAAGCCAGCTGTTGATAATTTAAAACAAACCGCTATGTAATGAAACACTGGCCGGCTGAATTTTAGTTACAGAGAACCGTAACTCAAACTATGAAGTAAAACAAAGTGTCAAAAACTATAAAAAAAAGACCGGCACTTGTTTGATCAAGCATCGGCCTTTACTTATTATTTATCCGTATCACGGATTTCGATTTGAAATTGATCTGAATACGATTTGAGGTTATCGGCAAGGTGGGTTAGATCTCCGGAAATGCCCGATAGTTCATTGGCCGAACGCTGTTGCTCTACAGCACTGGCGGAAACTTCTTCGGACATGGCTGATGTTTCCTCAGTTGCTGAAGCAATGTAACTCAAATGTTGCTCCACCTCTTGGCGAATGGATTGCATATGGATTGTCCGATTTTCCAGACGTTGAGCAAGCTCATGCACTTCAGAGGATAACCGGCTTACCTGTTTGAAGCTTTGAAGACATTCAGCGATCTGTTCTTCCTGCTCCTTGGCAGCCAACATATTTGAATCCAGATGCGTTCCCATATGATGAATTTCTTGAACAAATGAAGTTAGTATCTCATCAATCTCCTGAATCGAACGTTCGGATTCTTGAGCGAGATGTCCCATCTCATTAGCAACAACTCCAAAACCTTTACCCGCTTCACCAACACGGGCTGCTTCGATCGAAGCATTTAAAGATAAAATTTGAGTTTGTTTTAATATGTTGTGAATCTGTCCACTGATGGAAGATGCAAGTTCCGAGCGTGTCGTCAACGACTTGGAAATATTCTGTTGATCCTCAACAAGTTTGGCGTTCTCACGACCCTTTTCTAGCAGAACTTCATGTTGGCGTGTCACTTGTATTTGCAATGCAGATAACTGATCGGAAGTACGGGTGAACTGTTCCACATAAGAACCTACTTCATTCATAATACTGCCCAGATTTTCAGAATGTTGGACGGAGTGTTCTGTCTCTTCAGCTTGTTTCATGGAGCCTATGGCAATTTCCTCGATGGCTCTGGAAAGCTCTTCAGACTGACGCTGATTGGTAAGAGATGTTTTGGCAATATTTTTAGAAGCCTGTTGCAGTGTAGAAGAACCTTGTTGTATTCCCTTCATAATATTCGTTAGTTGCACAACCATAGTATTAATTAGGTTACTGATGTCCCCGAGTTGATCGTTTGTCATCTGAGTGGATACAACCCGGAGATTTCCGGAAGAGACCTGTTCCAGGCTTGACTTAATGTCAGATACTTGACGAAGGATTCCTCTTACGACAAGCCACATGATGATGAACGATAAAATTAAAACCACTGCAAAAATCGGGATAACTTTACCATACGTATTATTCAACGTTATTGCAGAGACGCCTTCAACTTCTGCTGCAGACTGATGTTTTATTATACATATAAACATAAAGGGCTCCCGATTGAAGGCGAGCCTTAACAAGCTGTTCTCTAAGTATTTTGTATTCAGAGCTTTCCTCCGAACCTGAAGTGTATAAGGAGTTGATTAATGCCGATTCCTTACCCATCTCAGAAGCGATGTTCACTGCAAGCTTCTGGTTGTTATGCTGCATTGTCATTAAGGATGAATTTTCACTGGAGTAGTTCGTGGCCCACAGAATCAGACCGCCAATAGTCAGTAGTGGGACAAGGATGATCAAATATAGTTTTAACCTTAAATCCATTCTTTTGTTGCGCGTGTGTTTCATGTTCTGTTCCCCCTCGGAAGTAAATAAAGCATAAGGCTATATGTATAGCTCCATACTCTTTATCGTAAAAATGACGAGGGAACTGTAGACTGATTCATAATTTAGTTGCATCCGCTCATGTTTTTAGGAGAATGATACTGCATAATAGAATCAAGCGTTTCTCCCAATGTTATTGAATTCCTGGGGAATTGATGAATATGACCCTGAATTTCATTTTTTTCCAAATATTTGCAGGATGAACTGCTTAGTTCAGATGAACCAACAAATGATATAATGCACATTCGTTACAAGGAATTGTTATTTAAGGTGTCTGAAGGCAGTTTCTATGGAAAACCTAACGAATATTTATCTAAACTCCTCTCAGAAATAGCAGGGAGCGATATTGAGGTTGAAGGCCGCGTGGAGCAATTATTAGCTTGTCCTTGTTGTAATTATGAAACCTTGGAACAGAGAGGAGAATATGATATTTGTCCAGTTTGTTTCTGGGAGGATGATGGTAACAATGATCCAAGCAGGTACAGTGGACCTAATCACATGACATTGTCAGAAGGCAAAAGTAATTACGAAAAGTACGGAGCATGCTCAGAAGGAGAAGCTGATTTCGTAAGTTCTAATCGATATGAAATCTACAAAAAGGCTGATTAAGAAATAAGGCCTTTTGTTTGGAGTACTGTTAAAGAACTGACCCCTAACGGCCATATTTATGGAGAGCTCAGCATCGGGAAAAATTCGTAAAAACCCATAATGACGAAAGGAGTTCCCAAAAGGGGACTCCTTCTATTTAGCTCTAATCAGTCGATTTAGTTCTACTTCGATCGATTAAGATGCAATGGATGGTTCTTTTCCGCGCTTTCCTGATTTAGTATTTTGTAGGTTGATCGGCCTGCATATAATGGAACCTCAAGCTTTGAGAAGTCGGGGAGTCCATTCTCTAAAAAACATGAATCATCTCTATAGCGCTGAACAATTTCTCCTGCGATCCACTCATGGTCGCCAAAACTTGTAATGCTCAGCGTACGGCATTCATATGCAAAGTAGGCATCCGTGAGAACAGGTATATCGACTTGAAGTCCTTCTTCATACTCAATATTGAATTCCTTGAATTTATCCAAATCTCTTCCACTGTATGTTCCAACGGCTTGAATTATTTCTGAACAATGTGCAGGCAAAAAGTGTACACCGAATGCTCCGCTCTGCTCTATTAGTGTATAGGTATAGGTCTCTTTCCGAAGAGATATGCCATATATTCCTGGTGAAGAGCCGATGTACGTGTGCCATCCTGAAGCCATAATATTTTGCTTTCCCTCATGACGCGCAGTCACTATTGCAACCATTCCGGGGTATGAGTACCATGATTCGTCTTGGATCGGTTGTCGCATGAAAATCACTCCTCGTAACCATATTTTCAGAGCTAAACTTGAAAAGGCCACCCGTCTGAAAAACAAAAATCATATTATCGGGTATCGATATGAAAGATGCCAATCTCATTATAGTGATCCAGCTTGTAATCAATGGTTCCCAGGCTACAGTTCAACACGTCCATTTGCTTCACGATATTTTGCCGATGTTGCTGTAACATTTCTTTCCTCTGTTCACTAGTACTTGAACCTTCCAGACAGAGCGCATGAATGCTTTTATATCCTCAAGTGGCATACCACTATCTCTCAGACAGCGTACTAATTCCAGCCAACATATATCCATCTCGGAATATTTACGTGTACCGTATTCTGTCTTTTTCAACAAAGGCATCAGACCTGTCCGATCATAGAACCGCAGCGTGGAAGCAGGCAACCGGGTGCGTTCTGCAACTTGTTTAATCGTAAATTCCAAACAAATCTTCCTTTCAAAAAAAGGTTGAAGGTATTGACTTAAACCTAAGTTTAACTACTATCCTAAGATAGTACAATAGAGCGTTTTCATAAATAGCCTCTAGTCAAACCATTCTCAAAAAGGAGTGATTTCAGTTGAAATACAGAAAGCTGGGTAGAAGTGGATTGAAAGTTAGTGAAATTGGATTAGGAAGCTGGCTGACCTATGGATCGGCCACTTCTGAGGAGGCAGCGCGTGCATGTATGCATAAAGCATACGAACTCGGTGTCAACTTTTTTGATACGTCGAATTCGTATACAGGTGCTGAAGAGGTCATGGGAAGTACGTTGAAGTCGTATTCACGCAGTAGTTATGTCCTTGCTACAAAATTGTTTTTCCCGCAAGGATCGGGACCGAATGAACGTGGATTGTCCCGTAAACATATCGTCGAGCAGTGTGAGGCGAGCTTGAAACGATTGGGCACAGATTACATTGACCTATACCAATGTCATCGTTTTGATTCCGAAACTCCTGTTGAAGAGACGCTTCGAGCATTGGATGATCTGCAAGCGCAAGGTAAGATTTTATATGCAGGTGTCAGTGAATGGACGGCCGCACAGATTGCGGAAGCCTCCGGAATCAGCAAACGTCTGAACTTGCGTCCGTTAATTTCCAATCAGCCAATCTACAATATGTTTGAGCGATATATCGAGAGAGAAGGTGTGATTGAGCAATGCGAGCAGGAGGGGCTTGGTCTCATTGTGTTCTCTCCACTAGCACAGGGCATACTCACAGGCAAATACAAACCGGGACAACAAATTCCAGAAGGCACACGAGCTGCGAATAATCAAACAAATGGTGTCATCAACAGTTATTTACGTGAGGATGTGCTCCAATGTACTGTACAACTATCGGAAATGGCTAACGAACTCGGGACAACCTTATCCCAATTCGCATTAGCATGGATTCTCCGACAACCAGCGGTAAGCTCTGCCATTATTGGCTCCAGCAGACCCGTTCAGATTGAAGAGAATCTCAAAGCAATTGAGCTTAAACTTACACCGGATATTATCTCGGAAACCGAAAAAATCCTGTCTTCCATCAGCCATTTTGCGCCAATGCGGTAACAACGAAAAATGAATGGAGATATAGACTAACAGGTAGAGAAGCGCTCGTGTGACTTATATATACTGCAATGCACAAAAAAGGCCGTTAATATTAACGGCCTTTTTGTCCTATTTGAAAGAAAGATGGTCTAAAAATCTAAACTTAAGTTGATTAGACTAATCCACTTTATCAATCTCCAGGCTCACAATCACTCCGTTCTTCTCCAAATCTTTAACGATCTGCTTCGCATGTTCATTTAGCGGGTTGTTTCCCAGATATACCTCGGTTAAATGAGGAATCGTTTCAAGCACAGCAATATCTTGAATAAGATTATCTTGCAGATAAAGATGTTGTAAAGTTGGATGGTTTTTTAATGGTGTCAGATCCTTAATGCGATTATTGTCCATACTAAGCCATTCAAGATTCATCTTTTGGAGTGGTCTTAAGTCTGATACTTGATTGCCGCCGGCAAGCAAACTTGTAAGATTGCGTAAATTTTTTAGAGGTCCTAGATCTTTTATTTGGTTATCATTAATCAATAAACTTTCCAAATTGCGCAATCCTGAAATTGGAGATATATCTGTAATTTGATTCCCATCTAAAGCCAATAGGTTTATTTTCGTCAGCTTGGAGAGGGGGTTTATATTTTTGATTTTATGGCCGGGTAGAACTAGTTCCGTTATGTTAACTGCATACTCAAGTCCTTGCAAATTTGAGATTTTTCTTTTTGCATCCAATGAATACAATGATTTCATTTTTTTTAAATCGGCTGCTTTCAGTTCATTTTTACCCGATAGCTTTAATTCTGTTCGAATGATTTGTGTTAAAACGGGATCTTTAACAACTGAAGCTGCCAAAGTTGTGGATGTCGGTAATATTAAAAGCATCAAACAAAATACGATTAAACGTTTTACGAATGGATTAGGCATAGTGCACTCCTTAAAATTAGGTTCTACATTCATTCTTCGATCTCTTTCTCTCAACTATGTATGACTATGTACGATTCATGATCCACTCCTTATATGATTTAATAATAAAGAATATACCATGATTTGGAGCATAGTACATGGTTATATTGTCAAAATATTATACTAGTCCAGCGATGCAATCGCTATGTTTATTTGCGGATTTTTTTGTCATTTTGTCCACCATATGTGTACAAAAAATAAAAAAGATGCTACATTGAAATCAGGAAAATTCCTTTTATAACAAGGTTTTAAAACAGAAATTTCTTGTCTCCTGTACGAGGACATACGTATATCGAGGAGGGAATAGAATGTCAAGTCAAGCATTGGATCAATTTTTAAGTTCGAACATCGAAGATCTAAAGACTAAAGGTCTATATAACGTTATCGATACGCTACAGGGTGCAAATGGTCCGGTTATTCGAATCGACGGAAAGTCTCTAATCAATTTGTCTTCTAATAACTATTTGGGACTGGCAACGGATCATCGCCTGATTGATGCTTCAGTTAAGGCAGCTCAGACATACGGGGCAGGCGCAGGGGCTGTGAGAACCATTAATGGTACGATGGATCTTCATATTGAGCTTGAAGAAAAACTTGCCCGTTTCAAAAAGACGGAAGCCGTTATCGTGTATCAATCGGGATTTAACTGCAATATGGCTGCTATATCCGCGGTAATGGACCAGCATGATGCAATCTTATCAGATGAGTTGAACCACGCTTCAATTATTGATGGCTGCCGTCTGTCGAGAGCCAAGGTTATCCGCTATAAGCATTCGGATATGAATGATTTAAGGCAGCAGGCGAAAGAGGCCAAGGAATCCGGTCAGTACCATAAAATTATGGTCATTACCGACGGGGTTTTCTCCATGGATGGTGATATCGCAAATCTGCCCGAAATCGTGAAAATAGCAGAAGAATTCGATTTGATTACCTATGTGGATGATGCTCACGGTTCAGGCGTTCTCGGAGCAGGTGCTGGAACCGTGAAGCATTTTGGATTGTCCGACCGTATCGACTTTCAAATTGGCACTCTTTCCAAGGCGATCGGCGTTGTCGGCGGTTATGTCGCGGGTAAGAAACAACTGATTGAATGGTTGAAGCTGAGAAGCCGTCCGTTTTTGTTCTCAACATCGTTGCCTCCGGCTGTAATCGCTTCTTGTAGCGCTTCTGTCGACATTTTGATGAATGACAAAGAACTGATCGAGAAGCTGTGGGAGAACGGCAATCATTTGAAAAATGGCTTGAGTCGGCTTGGATATGATGTAGGCCAAAGCGAAACACCGATCACACCTTGTATCATTGGCGATGAAGTAACCACCCAACAGTTTAGCAAACGGCTCTATGAAGAGGGCGTTTACGCCAAGGCAATCCTGTTCCCTACGGTTCCGAGAGGAACCGGAAGAATACGCAACATGCCGACAGCTGCCCATTCCAAGGAGATGCTGGATCAGGTTATCTCCGTTTATGAGAAAGTTGGCAAAGAAATGAAGCTGATTTAGTTGCACCTACGGGAGTCTATTTCGGGAGGAATGTCTTATGAAGAAGATATTGGTGACCGGAGCACTGGGCCAAATCGGTTCTGAGTTAGTTGTTAAATTACGTGAAATTTATGGTGCGGATCACGTCGTTGCTACGGATCTCAGGTCATCATCCCACGAAATTACCCGATCCGGACCATTCGAAGTGCTGGATGTGACAAATGATAAGGCGATGTTTGAAATCGCCAAGCGGTACGAAGTAGATACCATCATGCATTTGGCTGCGCTACTGTCGGCTACGGCAGAGGAGAAGCCCCTGCTTGCCTGGAACTTGAATATGGGCGGACTGATGAATGCACTTGAAATATCCAGGGAGCTCGGTTGCCAATTTTTCACTCCAAGCTCCATTGGATCTTTTGGCCCTTCGACTCCCAAAGACAATACACCGCAGGATACGATCCAGAGGCCCAATACGATGTACGGTGTGAACAAGGTGTCCGGCGAACTACTTTGTGATTATTATTTTTATAAGTACGGTCTGGATACGAGGGGGTTACGATTCCCCGGATTGATATCTTATATGACGCCTCCCGGTGGAGGAACGACGGATTACGCGGTGGAAATTTACTATGCCGCTGTGACGACTGGTCGGTATACATCTTATATCGCCAAAAACTCTAACATGGACATGATGTATATGCCGGATGCCCTAAACGCTATCATTGATTTAATGGAAGCGGATTCATACCGATTGATACACCGAAACTCATTTAATGTCACTGCAATGAGCGTCGACCCAGAGGCGATCGCTGCCGCGATTCGGAAAGAGATTCCCGGATTTATCCTGGATTATGATGTTGATCCGAAGAGACAGGCAATTGCCGATAGTTGGCCGCACTCCATGGATGCAACAGCTGCGAGAACAGAATGGGGATTTCATGCCCGCTACGACTTGAAGGCCATGACGAAGGATATGCTTTCACACCTAAGCGATAGACAAATGCTTCGCAAAGCTTAAATTTATGTTGAATTCGCCGTGTAAAGCGAGTAGAACTACAAAAGAAGCTGCATCAAGAGGTTGGGCTTTACCAAGACCTTTTGTTGTAGCTTCTTTTTTTATCCTCCAGCCCAGTCCGTTTCCTTAGTCGGATTCAATTATGCTCTTGATATTTTTAATTGTTGCAAAGTGCATTGCTTCATGGTAAATCAGGAAACTCAGTAATTGTTCTGCATTCGTAAAGCTAAGTCCTGTAGAAGACTTGTAATGAGGATTGATTTCTTCTTTCAATTTGCTTGAAAGTACCGATTCGACCCTTTCCATTTGTTCAGTTAACAAGTCGATTAATTGAGACAATGTCGGAGGCTCTGTATCCCAGTCAGACGGGTTAGTTCCTGGATCAAACAATTTACTAAAATTAGCAGGATATTTGGTTTCTTCACCAGTAAGCTGGAAAGCGAACTTCTCATGTATAACATACATGTGGCCGAGATTCCATTTTATATTGTTTTTCAAACCTGTTGGAATGATTTCGGATGCAGAGTCAGTTATATTCCTTACATAATCAACTGCCTGACGGCGAACAAATTTCAATTGATCTGCGACAAAATGGCTCATGATATTGACCTCCCATAAAATAAAGTCGCTAATGAAAACGTTAAAGAGAACACGTTTGTGTCAGTGACCAGAGTTGCTTTTAGAAACATAAGTTGAGACTCGTTGTGAAAGATTTGCCAACGTACGTTCAAAGAAAGATTCATCATTAAGCGCTCTACTCAGAACCAATGCTCCTTGAATACTAGCAATTATCTCCTCTGAAAGCTGATTAGCAGTCTCTTTAGAGATACCTGTTTGAACTAGCGCCGCGCTTAAGGCTTCAATCCATCTTATAAAATATTGCTGTATTACAGTAGCGAATCGATCTCTTGTTCCGTCCAAAGCGAATGCACCAATAAGGCATATACGCTGTCCCGATTGAAAATAAGTATCGACCTCTTGCCACATATGATCAATGGCTTCACGAGGTTCATTCTTTTCGAGCGGTTCAAAAATATTCTTTACAAACCATTGATCAATATGAGTAAGAATTTCAGCAACCATCTCATCTTTTCCGCCTGGAAAGAAATAATATAAGCTTCCTTTAGATAGACGCGTACGGGATGTAATTTTACTTAACGATGCACCTTCATAACCTAATTCACGGAATACCTCCGTAACGAGAGGGATGACGTCCGATTTTTCAAAAACAGTACGAGTCATAGGTTTAACTCACTTAGGCTAGGGTGTTCAGCAGGGCGTGTGCCGAGAGGCCAATGAAATTTTCGTTCCGATTCCTTAATCGGCATGTCATTAATCGAAGCGAATCTTCGCTTCATCAAGCCGTCATCAGCAAATTCCCAATTCTCGTTTCCATACGATCTGAACCAGTTACCGCTATCATCATGCCATTCATATGCGAATCTCACTGCAATACGGTTATCCGTAAATGACCAAAGCTCCTTAATAAGGCGGTACTCCAGTTCTTTGGCCCATTTTCTAGTTAGTAAAGAAACAATTTCTTGGCGACCTGTTGTAAACTCGCTCCGATTTCTCCAATAACAATCTTCAGTATACACAAGTGAGACACGCTGAGGGTCTCGGCTATTCCAGCTGTCTTCTGCCATACGAGTTTTTTGAATTGCTGTCTCAAGTGTGAATGGGGGAGTTAAATTATTCATTAGTTTTTCCTCGCTTTCTAAACCTTTTGTATCACTATAAACCGATCGGTTTATAAAAGCAAGTTCAAATCATAATACTTTAGCTGACAAACGTGAAGATCTTGTGGTGGACTATTCAGTTGAACTACATAGTCGTTTTGAATTTGCCAAATAGCAGAATTGGTATGTTGTAAAAGAATAAAAATGGTACTTACTTGATCCCAAAATAAAATGCTAACATATTTCTTAGATTACGATGAGTTTGACTCTGATGAAAAATACAAAGGCAAACACTCACTTCATGGTGAGTCTAAGCGTAGAAGAATTAGGGGGATTGATCTGATGCTAATCAGAGAAGCCAATATAAAAGACTATCCACAATTGAGACAAATTTATCTAGATTCCCGTCGTGAGAGTTTTCATTGGGTTAACACAGATGAAATGACACTTGATGATTTTAACAGGGACACATTAGAAGAACAAATCCTTCTTGCAGAGGAGAACTCCCATATTCTCGGATTTGCTTCATTATATGTACCTAACCGATTTATTCATAATTTGTTTGTACACCCCACTGCTGCTGGCAAAGGTGTTGGCGATCTGTTACTCAAACGGGCAGCTGTTGTTGAGGAAGGAGAGCCTGGAGCGAAATATTGGGTTCTGATTTATGAGGTTCATACTTAACATTAACGCAGGAGTGGTTACAATGGATATTCGTGTAGATGATTTGACCGGGGCACAAGTGATTGGGTTAATTGCAGAACATTTGCAAGGAATGGCAGATGACTCTCCACCAGAGAGCATTCATGCCCTTAATCTGGACGGTTTGAAGGCATGGGAGGAAGATGAGCTTCTTGGCTGTGGGGCTATTAAGGAATTGGACAAGGAACACGCAGAGCTAAAATCGATGCGGACTGCTAAAGATCATAAGCGTAAAGGTGTTGCTAGACATATTCTTGCCCACATTATTGAAGAAGCTATCAACCATGGATACAAAAGGATCAGTCTAGAGACTGGCTCCACGGATTCATTTATTCCAGCTCGCAAGTTGTATGAAAATTTTGGTTTCACGTATTGTGAGCCATTTGCAGATTATATCCCAGATGGGAATAGTACATTTATGACCAAGGAACTGTAAACCTTTCCTAAATGTGAAGATATAACAAACAGAAACCGACCTTACTCCATTGTTGGAGAATTTAAGGCCGGTTATTCGTTATTCCATGGCGAGATTTTGGTTTCAGCAAATTATTACTAGTCCTAACAGCATGCATCACTTTAATCTTTGATTGGAATCCCCGCAGCTGTTAAATGTCCGTGAGTTAAAATTTTTCCAAATTGAGAGGCAAGTTCACTCGGAGTATACGAAAAATCATTTTTAACCCACCATATTACAATGCCCATAAAAGTAGATGCGATATATTGAAGTAATAATTCCTTTGAAATCTTCAGAGGGGTATGATCCAAGCCATCTTCCACAGTATTTTTTATAATCTCCTCCATTTTTGATTGAAAACCATAAATTCTGTTCTCATCCAGTAAGAATGCTTTGTAAAAGGGGATATTGTCCTTAATTTTCTCCAGTATGGTTTGCATCAGTTGTTCAAGCATAGAGCCACTTATAGTAGATGTGCTACTCGAACAAAGCTTGAGTGTACTCTTTAACTCATCTAATAATTCGTCCATAGATACATTTAACAAATCGGGTTTGTTCTGATAATGAAGGTAAAATGTATTTCGGTTAATCATCGCCTTATCGGCTATATCTTGGATCGTAATCCCCTCGTATCCCTTCTCATTGAGAAGTTCTATAAATGCTTTTTTTATCGAATGTTTGGAGCGAATGATACGCAAATCAGTTTTTTTCTTCATCATGACCCGTTCCCTTAACTTTTTTTTGTTAGATATACGACATTGGAGTTGAAACTGTATTTTATCTCTCAAAATCAAAATTATTAAACATTGAATGCAGATCCTTTATTAATCATAATAAACAAAAGATAAATATACAACACGTTGTTCATTATTTATCTTGTTGATCATTAACTCTATTTGAAGGGAAGATATGAAATGAAAACGATAGCGATTGTTGGAGCAGGAGCAGGATTAGGGATGTCCATTGCAAAGAAATTCGGACAAAATGGCTTCCGCGTAGCTCTTATTGCGCGAAATGAAGACAAATTGAACCAACTGGTTATTGAATTAGAACAATTGGGAATCGAAGCGGCTTCTTTTCAGGCGGACATATTAAACAAAGAACAAATTGAGATGGCATTTGCTGCTATTAAAGAGAAATACGGATTTATCGATGTTCTTGAATACAGTCCAACGCCGAGCTTTGACACAGTAGCGCCAACATTAGATGTAACTGAAGAAAATGCGTTATACCAATTTCAATATAATGTTTTAGGTGCTTTATCGAGCATTAAACAAGTACTTCCGGATATGCTGGATAAGCAAAGCGGTGCTCTGTTATTTACAACTGGAGGTGCTTCAGTCCACCCGGTACCGATGATGGGTAATGTAGGAATTGCAATCTCAGGACTTCGTAATTATATCTTTAATTTGAACGGCGAATTAGCGGACAAAGGAGTATATGCAGGTCATCTTTCGATCGGAATCTGGATGCAGCCGAATTCAGGAGTTCAGGATAAAATCGCTGATATTTGGTACGACATGTACACCAAAAGAGATAGAGTAGAAGAGTTTATAACTGAAGATAAAGTGTGAGTTGAATAATTTATTTTAAAGGAGATACAAGAGAAAAATATGAATATCACTGTTTTTGGTGCAAGTGGTGCAATTGGACAGCTTGTAACACAACTAGCTTTGGATCACGGAGATTTCGTTACGGCATATGTTAGAAACCCCCAAAAAATCAGCCTCAAACATCCAAATTTGAGCCTTGTACAAGGGGATCTTTCGAATACTTCAACCATTGAGAAGGCCGTTGCCGAATCAGATGTCGTAATCAGCACATTGGGGCCAGCATCCGATATGTCACGAAAGCTTAAAAGCACGCCGATTGCTGACGGGCACGAACGGATCATTAAGGCTATGAACAAACTTAACAAAAAAAGGCTCATTACACTTGCGACGCCGGCTTTGCAATCCGATGACGATAAGAAAAACATTTCCACGATACTTCCAGGTGTCTTAGCGAAAGTTTTCCTACCAAACGGTTATGCAGAAATGAAGAAACTGGAAGGAATGATTAAGGAATCCAAACTGAATTGGACAGTCGTTCGAATTATTAATCCCAATGTCAAATACAAAGGGCAATCTTATGATTATTCATTCGGTGATAAACCAGCTAAATTAGGTGTTTCCAGAGAAAATGTTGCTAAATTCATGTACTCTGCCGCTCGTGACAACGCATTGATTAGGAAAATGCCTATTATTTATAACAAATAAATTTAAATGTAGTATTCACCGATTAAGGTGGTTAGTGAGGGAGGATTCAAAATGAAAATCGAGATATGGTCGGATTATGTTTGTCCATTTTGTTATATTGGTAAACGACGATTAGAATCTGCACTGGAGCAATTCGCTACTCCGAATGAAGTGCTTATTGAATATAAAAGCTTCGAACTTAATCCGCAAACATCCATGTACTCAGGCAAAAGTATGCATCAAATACTTTCGGAGAAACATGGTATGAGTCTCGAACAAGCGAAAAAGGCACATGCTGAACTTGAACAAC
Organism: Paenibacillus polysaccharolyticus; assembly: GCF_900102085.1. Lineage (GTDB taxonomy): Bacteria > Bacillota > Bacilli > Paenibacillales > Paenibacillaceae > Paenibacillus > Paenibacillus polysaccharolyticus. Next base: position 424,083 of record NZ_FMVM01000002.1, read on the forward strand.
AAGCAGCAATGATGGGTCTCGTGTATAATATCGACCAAATAAAGCCCACCAATACGTTTGATGCGCATCGTTTAACCCAGTATGCCAAATCTGTGGGTAAAGATCAGGAATTAGCTGAGAAGCTGTTCTATTCTTATTACACGGACGCCAAGTTAATTAGTGATCATGATACTTTAGCCAGTATTGCAGAATCAGTTGGAATGAATAGGGACGAGTCAATCGCAGTTCTCCATGATTCCTCCAAATATGCTAGCGAAGTGCGTTCAGATGAAGCCACAGCAAAACAATTAGGCATAACAGGAGCGCCTTTCTTTGTCATTGATAGAAAATACGCGATATCCGGCGCACAACCAACAGAGGTATTTTTAAAAGCTCTTAAACAAGCATCTCAGGAACCCTTCGTATGATTTTAACGATTATAAGCAAGTTTTAGTGAACATTTTAACACAACATTTTGGTTTAACTAACTAACAGATTCAATGATGAATGTAAATCTAACCGTGCTTAATAAATCAAGGAGGCAACTGATCTATGATTGGTTGCTTTTTTCATGCATTCGAACGCGCCAAAAAAACAGGTAGTTATCAGAATAAACTTAAATAAGCGAGTTAAAATGAAATAATAATTGCTTCTCAATCCTGTATGCGATATATTGCATATAAGAATAATTGTAATGAGGATGAAAACCATGCCAATTCCTAAAGATTTTGCCTTACCGGTCCGTATGTCCGCAAAAGAAAGAGCGTTTTCTCAGATTCAGCGATGGATTATTGATGGAACACTGCAGCCAGGTGAGAAGCTTATTGATGCGGAAATGGCTGAATCACTTGGAGTCAGCCGGACTCCGATTCGGGAGGCATTTCAGTTACTCGAAGTTCAAGGCCTCGTGTCGATGCATCCAGGGAAAGAAACAAAGGTAACGAATATTGAGAAAAACGATATTTTTAAAATGTATTCAACGATGGCTGCTCTTCAGGCATTAGCTGCTGAAATCACCGCCCAGATTATTGTTCCAGAACAGATCGAGAAACTAAGATCTATTAATTTGGAATTTGCAAATTCCATTAAAAATGGTCAAGTGTATCAGGCCATGGAGGTAGATGAGCTATTTCATAATTATATTGTGGAGCTCTCAGATAATCCTTATGTGGCCACATTTAATGCATCTCTTCAGATTCACATTAGGCGATTTAAATATGTGTTTTTAAAACAACCTATTACGGCTACACTAGCTTCAGTCGAAGAGCATGATTTGATTATTCAAGCTTTTGAAGGCAAAAATAGTGAGGATGCTCACGTACTAATGAAACAAAATTTTATCAGGCCTATGCAGGAACTGAACGAAATACTTTGAAATGAGGGAAGAAACATGGAGAATAAAAAAGATCTTCGTATTCGAAGTAAGGTAATCAGTGAAGGAGCTAACCGGGTACCAAACAGAGCAATGCTGCGTGCGGTTGGTTTTCAGGATGAAGATTTTAAAAAGCCAATGATCGGCATAGCGAGTACCTGGAGTGAGGTAACACCATGTAATATGCACATCAATGATTTAGCGGTACAAGCTAAGCAGGGCGCACGCGATAACGGTGGTGCTCCACTAATTTTTAATACAATTACCGTTTCAGATGGAATTTCAATGGGTCATGGCGGGATGTTGTTCTCACTGCCTAGTAGGGAAGCTATCGCTGATTCAATTGAAATTGTGACCGGAGCTGAGCGTTTTGACGGCGTTGTTGCGATTGGTGGTTGTGACAAGAATACACCTGCATGTCTGATGGCTATTGGACGAATGAACATTCCTTCTGTCTATGTATATGGGGGAACCATTCAACCAGGTAATCTCGATGGAAAAAAAGTGGATATCGTTTCCGCTTTTGAAGCCGTTGGTCAATATCAAGATGGCAAAATAACAGATGAACAGCTACATAAGGTTGAATGTAGTGTTTGCCCAGGCCCAGGGGCTTGCGGGGGGATGTATACCGCTAATACGATGGCCGCAGCTGCAGAAGCCATGGGTATGTGTTTGCCAGGTTCTTCCTCGACATCAGCGATTTCAGCGGATAAAGCATTAGAATGCGAAGCAGCCGGTAAACAGGTCATCTCACTGCTTGAACAGGAAATCTATCCAAGAGACATTATGACGAAGAAAGCATTTGAGAATGCGATCACCGTTGTTATGGCTCTGGGAGGATCAACTAACGCATTTCTCCATCTGCTAGCGATTGCGCACTCGGTAGAAGTCGATTTAACCTTAGATGATTTTGAACGCATTCGCCTCCGTGTTCCTCATTTGGCGGATTTGAAGCCAAGCGGCCAATATGTGATGCAGGATTTGAATGATATCGGTGGCGTCTCAGGGGTAATGAAGCTATTGCTTGCTGAGGGATTACTACATGGGGATTGCCTCACCGTAACCGGTAAAACATTGGCGGAGAATTTAGCGGAAGCTGATCCACTTCCGAATGATCAAGAGATTATACGACCACTCGATAATCCGCTGAAACCTGATGGACCATTGGTTGTACTTCGAGGAAACCTCGCTCCCGAAGGTGCTGTTGCCAAAATGTCAGGCATGAAGATCCAGCAGTTCTCCGGCCCTACCAAGGTGTACGATAGCGAAGATGAAGCAACAATAGCGATTACGAATGATGAAATTAAAGAAGGCGATGTCGTGGTCATACGTTACTGTGGTCCGAAGGGCGGCCCAGGTATGCCAGAGATGCTTTCCGTTACAGCACTTATCGTAGGCAAAGGACTCGGCGGGAAAGTGGCTCTCATCACGGATGGTCGATTCTCGGGTGGCTCACACGGATTTGTAGTCGGACATGTATCACCTGAAGCACAAGTAGGCGGACCGATCGCGTTGCTCAAAAATGGGGATATTATCACCATTAACAGTGATATTCAGGAAATGAAGGTTGAAGTATCAGAAGAAGAATTAGCCGCTCGAGCGAAAGCGTGGGTACAACCTCCGCTGAAAGTAAAATCCGGTGTACTCGCCAAATATGCTAAATTAGTTTCTTCTGCTTCAAAAGGTGCAGTAACCGATTTGATGGAATAGACAACTTTCTATTGTTATGCTTATAGTAGGGTAGGAAGAAACTGCTACGACGAATACTTGAAGCGCAATAAACTAAAAAAGCACCAGCTTTAAAAATCAAGAATTCACCAGAAATGATGAAGAATACGTTTTGTAATGATTAAATTGTTAATCTCCCGTTATTTTCATGAACTGAAAATTAACGGGTTTTTATTTTATCTGGACAGATTCTTTTCTTGCGTCAAAATGACTTGATTCTCATTATTGATAATCTCGTTTAATTCACGCTATTATGTGAGATAAGAACAACCATTTTGTCGAATTGTAAACATATGAATAATACATAGATATGTGTTTCATTGAAAGTAACTGGTTAATTCCCAATTGAGATTACAGGAGGTTGTGCAGATGATGGGAGGGCTGTAATCCTGTTGACTGATAAATACATTGGTATATAATAGATATTTAAAACAAAATAAGGATAGTGCATTCTTGGTATAAAATGTTGGTTGAACTTGGTATTAGAATTGGTGAACTGAAATAATTAGGTATGAATAAGAATGAAGTAGACAGAGTTATTCAATATTATGTTAATGAATATGAGAAGGGTACTAACTATTTTAACTTCTTATACAATTTATTTTCACGAATATCGAGTTAAGCCTTTGCCTTCCCTCTGTTTCCACTAAGTATTACAAAGATTCAATTAAATTGGATAAATCAAAATCCTCCTGAGTGGAGGTTTTTTTGATTGTGAAATTCAGATATCTATACTTATGTAAGGTTGGTTTTATCAACATATAAGAAGTTCTAGCCACCTTTCATCCAATCCATTTACATTACTACCAATAAGGCAGGAGACATATGATATAAGACCATCTGAAAAGTACGTTACGAATGATTATGAAGAGGAGAGCTGTGCAGAATGGAATTCAAATTTGGGAACGTTGCTATTGTTCTACCCCCTTTACAAATCACAATTATTGGGATCATCATTATACTCTTGTTAGTACGGTGGAGCAAACAATTAGAGACAAGACGTTTTACCGTATTCTTATACTTTTGGATCAGTACACTAGTTATACCAATCTATTCCTATGGTTCATCAGAAGGTGACTTTCAGCTATCGCTTCCCATTGGATTTTTATTGATTATATTATATCTATCAAACCGAGAGAGGTACCACCCGTCAAAAATGAAGGCGAGTCTTCTAGGGCTTTCCATAGCAATATACCAGCTAATTCTTCAATATGTTGGATAGCTACAATTGACGGGGGAGGAGGGATTACGAGTAGTAATTCGATGACTAATATGAAATACCCTAATAAAAAACGACGTATGCCTAGCTCTATCAAGGAGCGAAGTCATACGTCATTAGTCGGTAGAATGTGCAAGCTTTCATAATTTATTTTAAAACGTATTTTGTGATTGTTTTATCCATGTGAATATAAAATGTGTTTGCATCGTGAAAACGAATATCAGCTTGGTGAAAAAGAGCATCATCGATTTCAAGTGTGTTTTTTACTTTTAAGGTACGTGAATCGAAAATGTAGTAGATCGCCTTCTTCGGCTCTGGTTTAGTTGAATCATACCAAGCTTGTGATCGATCAGTGGTCCGAAGACAATACTCTGATCATTGAGTTGCTGTAGCAATCCTTGTGCAGGTAAATCATCAAACGTCTTGGTCGCAATCAATTGATTGTTAGCATTGTACAGACTAAGCTTATTTTATCTTGAATCAGATAGTTATTTTCTAAGGATATATAGAAAGAATCGTACATGTTATGCGCGTATGTTGTGATGTTTATGTATTAACATTAGATCACTGCAAGGAAATCATTACAGAAAGATGGAAGCGGTTTAGTAAGCGTGCCTTGAATGGTTCAGACACTTACATTTTTGTTGTTGCTTTATGCAAAATCCGATAACAATAGGAATGATCAAATATGGTGATACGAACGAAGATGTTACTAGCTATATCAAAGAGCTGAAAAAAATTATAGAGGGACTAAATCCCTTATTTATTTATGTTGAACAGAATGATCTTGAGCATTCCTTCAGAAAAGCGAGATATAAATGTGGATTAGCTAAACATTCAGCAGAAACAACAGCACTGCAAACTGTATCTCATTTATTACTTGCTGGTTTATAGAATATAAACTTGGAGATTTCTCATAGTTATTTTGAAGCACCCCAATATGTGTCCATTTAACCTGTTATAATGAAAATGAATTAGGCCTTTAGGTGGTGTACAAATGAATTACAAGAGTAATAAAGGATTTCGCTTATTAAATATTTACGAGCGTCTAAACAAGGGAGAAATGATCGATAAAGCTAACCTTGCTACAGACTTTGGAGTGACACAAAAGACAATACAGCGAGATATTGACGATTTACGAGCGTATTTGGCTGAGATGCACTATTCTGAAAGTGATGTATCTATCAGATATGATAGACGTAAACATGTCTATTATTTAGTTCGTTTTGAGAGAGAATGGCTTGCAAATAGTGAAGTCATGGCGTTGTGTAAAATCTTACTTGAGAGCCGTGCATTCGCACGGGAAGAGCTAGATGCATTAATTGGAAAACTACTTAAACAAGTTGTACCAAACGACCGTAAACAAATTCAACAAGTAATTAGCAATGAGCAACACCATTATGTTCCTCTGAAGCACAACAAACCTTTGATAAAAACCATATGGAAACTATCATTGTTAATCAGTAAACGAAAGATTATAAAGTTTAACTATACCCGTCAAGATGGCAGTTCGAAAACTAGATTTGTCAAACCTTTGGCCATTATGTTTTCAGAATATTACTTTTATTTAATTGCTTATATGGAAGATGGCAATAATGAGTTTCCAAAAACATTTCGTGTAGACCGAATTTCAGGTTTAGCGGAAACAAAACGTCATTTTAATCTTCCTTACAGAGATAAATTTAATGAGGGAGAGTTTCGTAAGCGAGTACAATTTATGTATTCAGGTGAATTAATGAAAATTGTATTTAATTTCTCAGGTCCTTCATTAGAGGCCGTACTTGATAGACTCCCTACAGCAGAAATCATCTCAGAAAACAATGGTATTTACACCATTCAAGCTGAAGTTTACGGTACAGGAATCGATATGTGGCTCCGAAGCCAAGGCCAGTATATCCAAGTTTTAGAAGAGCGAAAGGGAGATGGAAATGGAAGATAAAACAGTTCGATTAATGTACAGTCTAACAGCTAATCCAATTTTGCAAGAAATGAAAATTCATAATCAGAAGCAGTATGGAGTTACTCAGGAGTATAACAGTGTAAATCGAAATAAATTATGGGATTCAGCATCTGCAAAAGGTAAATTTAAGCAATCTACTTTTAAGGATCGGAAAATCTACGATGACCCAATAAGCGGACAGCAATTGCATTTCTCACAAAAAGCAGCTCAACGTAGGTTTCGCATGAAAAATGAAGCAGGAGAGAATATTTCATCAGCTTGGGCGAGACATTCTGCTGAGGTTGATCATGTCGTTTCCTTAAAAGAAATACATAATCGTGTCAAATATAACCCATTCTTTAGCGATAAAGATATGAAGGAAATCGCAAATCAAAAGAGTAATTTCAGGGTCACTTCCAAGTCATTGAATACATCTAAAGGTAGTAAAAGTGATTTTGAATTGGCATTCGCGCCTGACAGTAAGAGTTCAACCCCAGGGAGAGTCAAGCTAATACAAGGTAAGGTCGTTGCGGAGGCCAAAGTCAATACGGATATTTTGTCTAGATCTATGAAAAATGCTGGAGCAGACTTTACAGAAGGAGCACTATTTTCACTGCAATCCTCTGCTGTCCCATTAGTAGTTGAAGGTGTGGGTAACTTGTACAAAGTTGCCTTAGGAGAGAAAAAGTTTGAAGATGCTGCCAAAGATATGGGGAATCTAACTCTATCTGTTGCAACTACAGGGGGCACAATACGAGTTGTTTCTACAGGAGTGACACATTTACTTGAAAATAGTGGAAAAGAAGCAATTCGTAAACTAGCAAATTCAAATCAAGTGATGCAGGTAATTACTATCTCTCTAATGCTAAAAGATTCAATTTTCAAATATGTAAAGGGAGAAATAGATGGAAAACAATTTTTCGAGGAAGTCGGAGAGAAGGGAGTAGGAATGCTTGCAGGAACTATCGGAGCAATAGCAGGTCAAGCACTTATTCCAATTCCGGTTGTTGGTGCGGCTCTTGGATCATTGATCATTTCAACGGTATGCATGGATCTTTATCACTCATACCGTAATGTGGATGAATATAAACAGCTTGAGCAGGCATCAGCTAAGATTGCATCTGAAGCTTTGCAGGAGATGGACAGACAACAAGCCGTATTAAAACAGCTAATTCAAGAAGAATATGCCGAGTGGAATGCACATTTTATTAAAGGATATAACATGATATTTAATGGATCTGTATCAGATTCACCAGAACAAATCAACGAAGGTTTAAGTACAATTCTCTCTGTTTTCTCAAAGAATGTCTCTTTTGAAAATCAAAAGGCATTTGATGATATGTTCTTTGATAACAATTCAGTATTCAAAATGTAGGCTAGGGGGCGTTTTTATGTTGTTAGAAAGTATTTTGCTCGGCGGGGCAGTCAGCAGTACCGTAGCGAGGATGATAAAGGCAGATAAGTTAAATGAAAAGGCTGAAAGTGTTAATGTCCGTTCGTTTGAACGAGTAGTGGAGGCAGAAGAAAAGGTCAAAATACAAAGTTCAAAAACGCAAGCCAGCATTCAAAAGCTTATCAATCGAAAACGGGGTATATATAAAACTTCAATTGTAAACTTTTTAGAGCTGTACAGAAATCTACAGAAAATTGAAATGGAGGAGGGAGCGGGATTAAAGGAATTGCGTTCTTCTTTTCTATCTCCAATTGCTGTTGAATCAATGAATAAGATGGTTGGAGTATCTAAAAGTGAACTATCTGATTCTCAAGTTTTTTCTACTTACATATTTTCAGGAATTGCCGGAGTGATAAAAAAAGAAGCAGAGATGAACTTGTCTGCAGCTAATGCCCGTAGCTCGCAATCATTCATGATTGAAAAACAAGCAGAGACAATTTGCATTGCTCTGGATGCTATATTCCAGCGTTCAGAACATATCTGTGATGTTCTACGGAATTTAAATGCATTATTTATCAGATCATTGCAACAATGTAGATCAATTATCCAACGTAACGATAACGAAAAAAATCAATATTCGCAAAAAGACAGGGAAGCTTTCATGATTTGTTTCAACTTTGCCAAAGGAATCAAAGATATATTGGATGTTCCTCTACTTGATGAGACTGGTGAAATTAACTTGAAATCACTTGAATTGATAGAAACAGGAGAGGCTTTTCTTAACAAAATGAAGAAAATAAATATTTGATATAAGGAGAAAATTGAATGCAACAGTTAATGAAAAGAATTGCCGTATCAGATAAATGTGTAGCTTGTGGATCATGTGTTGTAAATTCTGAATTTCTAACAGAAACCCCTGAGGGTTTTGCCATACCTGTTGATCCAGGATTAATTACCGAAGTGCAGTATCTTGATTTTAAAGAAGTAGAGGTAAGCTGTCCCGTTCAGGCCATATCTGTAGAAGATGAATATATCACAGGACATAGTGGGTCTGAGGCACTTGTAAAGCTCAAAGCTTTGATCTCCGAAAAACTGGATAACTTTTCAATTCCTTATCCCTCCCAATCAGATTATGATTTTGTTGAGAACAACTATGAAGCTCCTCCACTATTAACTAAAGACATGTCTGCCAAAGTGTATAACTCATACGATAAGGCAGATAGAGAAGGCTTTAATGCCTTTAAAGATACGATGTACTCCCAGCAAAAAGCACTTATTCAGGCAGTTTGTATTAATTACAAGACTAAACAACTCAAGAAGTTTTCCTATTATAATAAAACTGAAGGAAATTACTTTTATGATATCAATCGAGAAATAGCTAAAACGCTAGGAGAAGTAGTTGTATTAGGGCAAGCGATCTCTAACAATCAGCTAAATCTCCCTGCCGATTTTAGTGAGTTTGACGTTGGTCCTGATTTTGGCTTTGAAGGAGAATCTTATTGTTATCGGTTGAGGCATTTGGAGCGATACGATTGGAATACCGGAATGAAAGAGGCTGAATTTTTCAAAACTTACATCAACGTTGAAGATTACGGAGATGGCTACAAATATTCACTAGTCGAGGCCGAAAAGACATTCCGTGAATACATTGTATTTGGGCTCTCTATGCAAATGTATAAAGAGTTAGATCCGAAAATTGAAACATTGTATAAGAAATATTCAGAAGTATTCCAGGAGACATTAAATAAAAAGTTAAGCCTTTTAAAATCCGAACTGAAAAAACACATTAATTTAGAAAGTTCACCAAATGTCAATCAAGATGCAATTATTCAACAAATTAAATCTCTCGTGAATGAAACTAAGTCAATCCCATTAAAAAAGGAATCTGTCTTTCGCTCAATTGATACAGATTATGACAGCTCTTTTCGTTTTTCATCTCACAGTAAAGCGAGTGAGGCAGCACAAAATCGTGTTTGGCGGCTGTATAAAGAATGCTCAAATTATTTAGAAATTGGAAATGCAGATAGAATTAGTTTTGACTTAGCAAATAAGTATCAGACTCAACTGGAAAGTACGGTCAATACATTTAAGAAGAAGCTACAAGCGATTTATGATAAACATGGTATGGCTTATCCTAATTTCACATTGGAGCTTGATTGCGGAGCGTATATCATACTTGTAGATCTGTCAGATTATAATCAAGTAACTTCTCACATAAATGGGGGTATTCGCGAATTCATAGATGAAAATGTAATAGGCTGGGGCAGAGGGATAGATAAGGAAAACTACTTCTCTTATAGTGATCTAAGCTATGATGTAATAGAATCTATTACATGGAAGCAAGGCTTATTTGGAGAGAAAGAAGTTCCTGTCTTCTGCTATCATTACTTCAGTGGAGAATTTCTAAGTGGTTTTTATAGAGCTATTGAAGCTTGTTGTGATTATGTATTTGAGAGTGGTTATATGAGAACCTTGGTATTCAAGGTCTACGAATCTTTGCAACAAGAAGTGAAACAAAAAATTATACCTACATTAAAAAAATGATAATTTCTTTAGTGATGATCTACAAAGTAGATAACTTGAATTTTTTAATGTACATAGTTTGATGTGGGAGGGGAAGTATGGAGAAAGATAATGAATTGCTTTTACGTAAAGCTTATGAAAAACTGAAGATTGAATTATCTCAACCTGAAAACCAATATATTGAGCGCTCTGCTGTGCAGTTATTGGATGAGTTAAGCCAAGAAGTTCTTAACTGGAATATTAATGATACAATCTCCATATTCGATAAGTATTGGACAGCCACAAGAGCCAATGATATTTCAAAAGAGGGCACAGCTAAAATTTTCCGTTCAGAATTCAATAATATATTTCTTAAAGATCAAGATGTGCAGAATAAGATTCAAAGTTTAATTTTACTTCGCTTGCAAGAACCGCTTGACTACCGTCTTATTAGTAAAATTGCAAATGTTAAATTAATTGAGCAACTAAATAGAATCCCGTTTGAAAATGGTAGACCACTTTTCTACGTACATCGTTTAGAGATTATGATTTTTCCGCAGCTGTTTACTACTATAGCTGATAGAAATAAATTGGATAAAACAGCAAAACTACTTGGTATTAAAAGTGATAAAGTCGCTTTTGAACGTGTACAGTATCAAATCCGTGAAAAGGTAAACGACTTTATTCACAATGAGAGACTAAGTCAAGAAAGCGAATTTATAAAAAGTGCAATTGCCTGGTGGTTACTTGAAGTAGGAAATAATTAATTAAGTAACATGTATAATGTACGTGTATTATAAAAGTTATAAACGATGAACAAGAACATCTTCCTATTGAAGTCGCTATTATAAGCGGCTTTTTTATTTCGTCGTTACAAGTTCTTATCCTACGCCAAGGACAAAAAGCGTATTTAGGTAAGGATTTTTTGGGAGAAATACGCATTATAGATTAACAAACTGTGTTTTTGAAGGTAAACAAAGGCTGCTAAGCATTACAAAATTGAAATTTAGTAATAAAACTAGCCGCTGAGGGACACGAACCTGTTTCAATTCCTGATTAGCGACAATTCATAAATACTAAAAGTCTTTATATACGCGATATATTCTAAACGGAATGGTTTCCATCGACCTTATTACTTCCTGATTCTGTTAAACTCCATTTTTCTATCATTTCTCCAATACATGGCATAAAAACATTTAAAATGGCCCCACTGAAGCAGACAGCCAGTGCAGTTCCTATACCTATGGGTCCATTAAAAATGAATGCCATGAACAGGATTACAACATTAATCAGAGTTCTCGCAAAAAATATATTCGTTCGAGTTATTTTTTGTAGTGAGAGTGTTAATCGATCGATCGGAATCGGTGCAAAATTGGTCTGTAGATACATGGCCGTTCCTATTCCTGCAACAACCAAACCAGAGCCGAAACACAAAAATTTCAAAAACAATAGATCAGGTGCCACCCAAGTCCGTAACAATAACAGCCAGAAATCAATACAAATGCCTGTTATAAGTGCAGTTACTAAACCCAAATATTCAGGTTTCTGTTTTTGTAGCAACGAATTGAAAAATATCATAACTAGAGCGATGATAATCTCCCAGCTGCCAATAGTTAAACCTACGTTTAGGGACAATCCGACTAGAAGGGCGTCGAATGGAGAGCTTCCAAGCTCTGATTGTATGGTCAACGTAATGCCAAGAGTTAGAATTAAGATACCTATTGCGTAAATTAAATATTGATTTACACGTGATAACGGCATCATTTCGATAATAATTCTTTTACCATTAGATAATGCGGAATTCCATCTTCCATAAATACATCGGAGGTCGTCTTGTATGTGATAAAACCCCTCTGCATGTGTCTGTCCGTGTAATTTAACTTTGGATATTCCTTTATTTTCTGCAATTTCTTCCAGTGATCTAACGATTAATTTCCCAAGACCGTATTGGCGATAAGGTTTTAAGATACATATTCGATCGAGTTTACCTACGCCATCTTGAATAATAATTCTGCCTGTTCCGGCGGGTAGTTCATTAAAATAGACCAGGATGTGCTCACACTGTCCATCTAAATTATCATAATCATCAAACTCATCTTCAAGTGGTACATTTTGTTCTTTCACAAACACCTCTTCTCTAATTTCAAAAGCGATCTTGAGCTCCTCAATGGAGTCTATTTTTTTTGATTTCATTTCTAATAATCCTTTCAGAAATTCATTTTGTAATTAAAAACAAATTAAACGTCCTTTTAGATGATTATAAATGATAATATTTTTGTTGTAAATACAACAAAAATGGGGTAAGGGACTAGAATTACGAAAAGATGGTTCCGATCAAGGTAACCGATAGATGAATTAGCACCGTCTTTATGTGGGATGTCGCACTTCATATAGAAAGGGATGAAATAGTTGTTTACTTGGATACGTATTGTGTCTTATAATTTTCGAAAAGATACATATTGTATCTTAAAAGATTTGTATTGCGCAAGTAATGTAAGGGTGCTCGCGTCTTGGTTCTAGTTTTTGTTGAAAGGAGGGGACAACTGATGGAAACGAAAAAAGCGCCTTGGCAGGAACCGAAATTAGAGGTTCTGGATGTGCGACAGCAAACGATGGCTGGCCGTGGATACAAGCAAATTGATTGGATCTCCGAACATGATGCAGACCTCTATAATCCAGCGTCCTCAAGTTGAAAATCGTATTCTTGCGCAAAAGGTCGCCTGTGGGCGGCTTTTTCGATGCTATGATGAGGGACAAGAATGTGTTGTGTAATTCATTATGCCGTTCGACAAACATTGTCTAAATAATGCCTCCACAAAAAAAATATTTCTCCAAAAAAGGCTTATACAGACAGTTCATAATATATAGCGGAGCTTGTTCCTTCAAATCCAATGGTTGAAACACCTGTGATACACCAAGGTGGATGACAAACAAGTCACCTTTGGAAACCAAAATACATTGGCCCCAATCTAATGAAGGCCTTCTTCTTCGTATACATAAGCGATTTCAACAAAATCATGGTGATGCATCATCGTAAACGGCTCTTTTTTGAATTATTTGTTATGCTAGAACAGCTTCTACACCATTTATAGTGTTGTGAGAGGGGATTGGGTCATTTTGAATACATCTAAACAAACGATGCCTCAGAATTCCAATGATCTTTTTAGTAAACTTGGAATTTATAGCGTCCAAAGTGTTTTTATTATTTTTTTCTTGCTGTTAACCCCTGTCTACTATTTGAACAAATGGGACTTCAAACGTCACAAAAAACGGAAACCTTTCTACACTAGTAAATTGGTTCGATTGCAAGAGCGTTATCCGATTTTCTACGAATTGGCCATGTACGTTCAAAATTTCCCTATTCCTCGTAATGTCTACAAAGTTCTACCCCCTTTAAAGGGCGATGTTCTACAAGTGGGCTGTGGTACAGGTTTATTGAACAAGTATCTTCGCAAGCAGAAGGATGTTCGTTTTCTCAACATGGATCCGAATTTAAATGCTCTAAAACTTGGAAAAAAGTGGGGAAGGTTTGATTCTTATATCCATGCTTTCATTGATAAGCCGACTTCTTTACCTGACCATAGCTGCGATATGATTTTGTTTGCAAGAAGCTTCCATCACATTCGCTATCATAAAAAAGCCTTCATAGAGAGCTGCAGACTGTTACGTGACGGTGGATCTATTATTATTGCAGACCCGGTTGTTCTCAAGTCTCTTTCAGGTTCTGTAACGGACGGTGGATATATGGCGAACTCTTCGATTGATGGTGTAATTTGGAGATTTACCAAAGAAACATTAATTACTCACATAGAGCGCTGTCTTCCTCCTGAATTAAAGATTGAATCCGTAACCGAAACGAGACAAGTGCATGTAACGAATTATAATTTATTTGTACCTCAGACAGATATCGTAGTGGTCCTTCGAAAAAGAGAGGCTGTATAAAATGACAACTAAATCTATTTATGGTGTTTGAAATCTTTAGCATTATTCAATGTTTATCCGTTGTTCAGCCAGAAACATGTCTAGCGGATAAATTAGCTAAAGGTACCTCTCCACAGAGGTGCCTTTTTTGGTTTATGATAACGTTCAGCCACTAAATAATGATTTCCACCTGTTTCTAATCACTCCAGGCTCATTGTAGTGACTATTCTCAAGTTTTGGTTTTAACTTCCAAAAACCTTTTTCCCACTGTGAACAATCGGGTTCAATATATTGAAGTCCGCTAATTACAGAATCAATATCAGAAGGGGAGAGATCGATGAGTTCTTTTTTATGGAATAGGGCTGTAAAGCCGTGTTCAATAGAAATTCTGCAGTTTTTGTTAAAATTAAGGGAATAGTATGAATGCCCATCTTTAGCATATTCATGTAGAATCTGAAGTATAGGAAGACCTACATATGAATGGAGGTCCTCTATTTTTTTAGGATAAATCGATTGAAACGAGTGATTTTGTTCATCATATATCTCATAAGCAATGCCGTATAATTGCCATTCCAACAGACTTTCTAAGAAGATTGTATATATCTCGTGAAAATTTTTTTTAACAAATTGAATTGTACTTAGATCTTCCGTGGTTAGTGCATATTTAGTATCGATAAACGTATTAAGCGAATATATCTCCGTATTAAATAAATCTACCGAAGCTTTAACCTCCAATGACCCTTCCCAACTTTCATATTTTTCGATGTATCGCAATTGATCTAATGTTCTGTTCATTGTTCACCTCATAATTAATCTTTATTGAACATACAGCTTTCTCATAAGAACTAATATCCTCCATGACAAGTAGGCAGAGAGAATCAGTGTTTTCTTGTCACTCTGTATTTTAACAAAAAAAGAGTTGCCCTATATAACCTTCTTTGATATAAATACAATAAATACTGCCAAAAATGGCTCAATTGTATATTTGATGTTTAGTAGGTTACAAGTTTTCTTTGTCATGGATAGGAATATATAGGTAGTAGGAGGTTTTAGCATGGTAAAAGTACAAGATCGTCGGCATTTAGTCTTGATTGGTAACGGGATGGCTGGGATCAACACGGTGGAACAGATCTTAAAACTGGCGCCCAGCACCTACAGGATTACCGTATTTGGGAGTGAACCTTATCCCAACTACAATCGTATTCAGTTATCGTATGTGCTAGAGAAGAGTAAAGCAGTAGAAGACATTATTTTGAATGACAGGAACTGGTATTTAGAGAATGGAATAGAGCTATATACCGGAACGACTGTAACACATATTGATACGGAACAAAAAATTGTGAAGGCAGACAATGGTATGGAGGTTCCATATGACAAGCTCATTGTTGCAACCGGTTCCAATCCGTTTATGCTTCCGGTACCAGGAGCAGATAAAGAGGGGATTGTAGGTTTCAGAGATATCGCAGATTGCCAAAACATGCTGCATGCAGCAGATCAGTACAAGAAAGCTGCTGTTATTGGTGGGGGCCTGCTGGGATTGGAGGCTGCCAAGGGGCTACTCAAACTGGGGATGGATGTGACAGTGGTCCATCTATTCGAGGAGATAATGGAACGTCAGCTCGATCATACCGCCTCACTAATGCTTCAGGCAGAGCTGGAAAGCCAAGGATTGAAATTTGCTACCGGCAAACAGACTGAGGAGTTTCTCGGAGATGATCGGGTCAGCGGGATTCGTTTTACCGACGGAACGACGCTGGATGCAGAATTCGTAGTCATGGCGGTGGGAATTCGACCAAACACTGCATTAGCCAAGAAAAGCCGCATTGAGGTTAATAGCGGGATTCTTGTGGATGATTATATGCGTACTTCAGCACCGGATGTTTATGCAGTAGGGGAGTGTAACGAGCATCGGGGCATTACATATGGGCTGGTAGCTCCACTATTTGAACAGGGAGCTGTTCTTGCAAAGCATCTGTGCGGAGTGGATACGAAGCCATATGAAGGATCTGTGGTATCTACTCAACTAAAAATATCTGGTGTAGACGTGTTCTCCGCTGGTGAGTTTATGGATGCAGAAGGACTGTCTATAGTGCGGATGCATGATGAGTGGTTACGTATTTACAAAAAAGTGCTCCTGCGCGGCGGACGGATCGTCGGCGGTGTTCTGATTGGTGACGGAAAGGAATCTTCCAGACTGCAGCAGTGGATTCGAACAGGCACGGTAATGACAGAAGCCATTCATAATGCGATTATGGGACAAGCCTCGGTCGAAACCGGAAATACAGCCGCAGAGCTGGCGGATGAGGAAATCGTATGTGGTTGTAATGGTGTGACGAAAAAACACATTGTGGATGCCATTAACGAAAAAGGATTAACCACGTTAGAAGAGATCAAGGTGGCGACAAGTGCATCGCGTTCTTGTGGAGGTTGCCGACCGGTTGTAGAGCAGATTCTTCAATATGTGCTCGGAGACAAGTATGATTCAGCGGCGGCGAAACAGGAAGCAATCTGTTCCTGTACCACACTGAGCAGAGATGAAGTCGTGACGGCGATTAAAGAAAAGGGGCTGATCACATCTAAAGAAGTAAGATATGCGCTGGAATGGGATAACCCGGAGGGCTGCTCTAAATGTCGTCCTGCGCTGAACTACTATCTGGGTATGATCTGGCCAACTGAGCATGTGGACGAGAAGGATTCACGTTTTGTGAATGAAAGGATGCATGCGAACATTCAAAAGGATGGAACATTTGGCGTTGTGCCGCGAATGTACGGCGGGGTAACCACTCCGGACGATCTCAGACTTATTGCTGATATTGCGGTGAAATACAACGTCAAGCTGGTTAAAGTAACCGGTGGTCAGCGGCTGGATCTGCTTGGGGTCAAAAAAGAGGACCTACCAAAGATCTGGAAGGACCTTGGCATGCCGTCCGGTTATGCATATGCGAAGGCGCTTCGCACGGTCAAGACATGCGTGGGATCACAGTTCTGCCGTTTTGGTACGAAAGATTCGATGGGGATGGGAATACTGCTTGAGAAGAAGTTCGAGCGGTTAGATATGCCGGCCAAGTTCAAGCTTGCCGTTAACGGCTGTCCGCGTAACTGCGCGGAGTCAACAACCAAGGATATTGGGATCGTCGGTAATGAGGGAGCTTGGGAAATTTACGTTGGCGGTAATGGTGGAATTAAAGCCCGACTTGCTGAACTGCTGTGTAAGGTGCGAACAGATGAGGAACTTCTGGAGATTGTCGCCGCGTTCATGCAGCATTACCGGGAGACAGGCAAATATCTGGAGCGGACCTCGGAATGGATTGAAAGGATGGGATTGGAATCCGTCACGGAAGCTGTAGTCAATGATCCGGATAACCGCCGGGTTTTGGCTGAGCGAATGGAGGTCGCTCTGACGCAGGTGAAGGAACCTTGGAGTGAAATCCTGAATAATTCGAATTTAAGAGAAAGGATGTTTGAAGAGATTAGTGTCTCTACGAAACAGGACTAGAAACAGGAAGGGGCTGCATGATGGAACCGATAATGAATAAAAATGAATACACGTATTATCTTGTTGGCAATGTAGATGATTTCACAGAGAGACTGGGACGAGTAGTGCGCTTAGGTAATGAAGAGATTGCGATATTTAAGACAACGGATGGACATATCTATGCTCTTGAGAATAAAAGCCCTGGTCCGCGCGGAGGCACGATTGCAGAAGGAATTATATCCGGGGACGTCCTGTTCGACCCAATCTGTGACTGGAAGATTTCGTTGACGGATGGTCAGGTGCTTGATCCTGATACGGGACAGGTTCGGACTTATCCGGTTCAGGTTCACGTAGAAGAGGTACGAGTTGGATTACTGAAGAATGGGAGAGAGATTTCCCATGAGTAAAGACCTTCAGAACAAGAACGAATGGGTGCTTTAATTGTGGAGATTGCGAATTATTATGAAAGTCAGCGAAGTGGAGTAAGACAGATTAAAAGCTGAGAACACAATATCTAGATTAAAAGGTTCGAATAGATGGGCTGTAAAACATCACTCATATCATGTCGAGGGACAAGAACATGATCCCATTAAAGTCGCTATTTTTAGCGGCTTTTTTTATTTTATCAGTACTAACAAGTTCTTGGTCAGTCATGATTTGTCAGTGGACAAGAACATCGTTTCATTTAGGTTAGAGCGCCAGCTTTTTCAAAGAGTAGCGTCTCCCCATAAACTTTATGATTTTATAATCAATTGGTTATATAAAGCTTATTTCATATATATATTAATACGGCACGGAAAGCGCTTACCGCTTAAATTAACAGAACTAACTAGTCAGCCGACTTTTCAAATGCATAACAAAAGAGAGAGGATGACGAACAAATGAAAAAACGCAGTGCTTTAATCTCCATCGTTACACTCCTTATTATGTCACTTGTTTTTACTGCATGTGGTAATTCTTCTGGTTCAAAAACGGAAACAAAGCAATTAGGCGCTAACGCCGGTGAGAATGCTACAGAATTATCATTTTGGACATTCGTAGATTTGCACGGCAAGCATTTGGATAAAATGCTGGGGTTATGGAACGAGCAGAACCCAGATAAACAGATTAAGTTGAATGTAACGGTTATGCCTTACGACGATATGCATAACAAGCTCTTACTGGCAGTTACAAGCGGAAAAGGTGCTCCTGATATCGCAGATATTGAGCTTGGTAAATTCCCTAAATTCTTGGAAGGTGACAACGTTCCCTTGGAATCTTTGAATGATGTATTTACACCATACAAAGACACTGTTGTTCCTTCACGTGTCGAGATTTACTCCAAAGCCGATCAGGTTTATGGCTTTGATTATCACGTAGGTGCTACGCTTGCTTTCTACAACACTGAAATTCTCGAACAAGCAGGGGTTGACTACAAGACCATCAAAACATGGGAAGATTACAAACAAGCAGGCATCCAGGTGTACGAAAAGACTGGCAAGTACTTAGGTACTGCTGATACGTCAGCTTCGTTCCAAGCATCGCTGCTACTAGCTCAGCAAAATGCTGATTTTACAGATGAAAATGGTAATCCAAAAGTGAATTCGCCTGAAATGATTAAAGCGCTTGAAATGTTAGTCGATCTGCAGAAGAACAATGTTATTCATACGATCCCTGGCGGACAACCCGACACAGAAGAAGCAAAAGGCGAATATAACAAAGGCAACTACGCAAGTGCATTAATGCCTGAGTGGTACATGTCCCGCTTTGTAAACGAAATGAAAGACCTTAAAGGTAAGTATGCAATAGCTCCATTACCTGTATTCGAAGAAGGTAACCCTCGTTCCGTTGGCTTAGGCGGTACTGGCACAGTTGTTACTAAAAATGGTAAAGACGTTCAGTTGGCAAAAGAATTTGTAGCCTTTGCTAAGCTTTCGAAAGAAGCTACTACTGAAATTTGGAATACACTTGGATTTGACCCAATCAACATGGAAGTATGGAAAGATGATGCAGTTACGAAAAACCCTGAAAATGAATACGTCCAATATTTTAAGACAAATGCATTTGATACTTTGAATGAAATCAAGGACGAAATTAGAGCGATAAAGTCCGTTAAAGCTTCACCAACCATCGGCAATATATTCAATACGGTTACTTTGAATGCGATCTTTGAAGATGGCCAAGACGTGAAGGAAGCGTTGGATGAAGCACAAGCAGCAATTGAACAAGAATTGAAATAAATATAATAAGTAAATGATTCGATTAAACCTGTTGGCAGGTATAGTGGTCGGCAGGTTTAACCATAGTTAAGGGAGATTGAGAATATGATAAAGAAATTTGTATACTCTCAAAAAGTTGCACCTTATGTTTTTGTATTGCCATTTATACTCATATTTTTGATCTTCTGGTTATATCCGCTTGTAAATTCATTCGTAATGAGTTTTCAAGATCGGATGTTGGGGCAGGATCCTAAGTGGATTGGTGAAGCAAATTATTCGAAATTGCTTACAGATAAAGTATTTTTGATATCTATTAAAAATAGCGTTGTGTACATGTTAGGAACCTTAGTGCTGTTAATTCCCTTTCCCATGTTATTCGCCGTTATGATCAACAGTAAGTTAATGGTGGGAAGAGAGTTTTTTAAATCTTCGTTCTTTCTCCCTGCCTTGACATCTGTCGCAGTTGCGGGGACCATTTTCCGTCTTACATTCGGTGAAATGGAAGGTTCATTAATGAACAGTTTCCTGGGTCTATTTGGTGTAGAGCCTATTAAATTTTTGAAAGACGGAGCATGGAGTATGGCAGCACTGTTAATCCTCGCATGTTGGAGATGGACGGGCGTGAATATACTTTACTATCTATCCGGTTTGAAAAGCATTGACAATGAATATTATGAGGCTGCTTCAATTGACGGAGCATCTGCTTGGCAGAAGTTTAGAATGATCACAATGCCATTATTGAAGCCGACCACGGTATATGTTACCACAATTAGTGTTTATGCAGGTTTAGCCATGTTTACCGAGAGTCTGATGATGTTCAACGGTAACAAATCACCCCAAAATATTGGCTTAACCATTGTTGGATATCTGTATAGACAAGGGATTGAGCAGAATAAGCTGGGTTACGCAGCTGCGGTTGGTATCATTCTGTTAGTCATTGCTATGGTTATCAATTTAACACAGTTAAAATTTAGTGGAATGTTCAAAAAGGAGGAGGATTAAAGTGGGCAGAAGTCAGACAAGGAGTGATTTCATCTCTAGAATAGTAATTATTTGTTTCTTTATTATACTATTCGTTATAATTATGATCCCATTCTACGCAGTGGCCCTATCTTCCTTTAAACCAGGTGAATCATTAGTTAGATATGGTCTTAACCTAAGTTTGGATTTTGAAATCATGAGTTTTGATAATTTTATTTTTCTGTTTACTGGAGAACATGATTATTTTGTGTGGTTTTGGAATAGTATGATTCTAACAATTGTTCAAGTGGTTTTAACACTTTTTGTAAGCGCATTTGTTGGATATGGTTTTGCAGCATATCATTTTAAAGGTAAGAACTTCCTCTTTATATGTGTTTTGCTCATAATGATGGTGCCTTTCGAAATACTGCTGGTTCCTTTGTACAGCCTAATTAATGATTTGGGAATGGTGAATAGCTATTCGGCAATCATTCTTCCCGGTATAGCGAATGCCGCGACCATATTTTTTTTCAGGCAATATCTACGAAGCATACCCAAAGAGATTATTCAATCTGGGCGGGTTGATGGCGCAAACGAGTATGCGATTTATTTCAGACTAATTATGCCGATTATGAAGCCATCCTTTGCAGCAATGGCTATTTTGAATGGGATGAATAGCTGGAATAATCTGTTGTGGCCATTCATGGTGCTCGGAGATCAGAGTAAATATACACTTCCAATCGGTTTGAAAACGTTGTTAACTCCTTATGGCAATAACTATGACCTATTGATCGTGGGCTCCTTCTTCTCCATCATTCCAATTTTCATATTATTCATTGCTTTTCAGAAATATTTCATAGACGGTATGACTGCTGGCGCTGTTAAAGGGTAATATATATTATGATGAAACAGGTGATAAGTTACATCAACTACTGTAGTGATCGCACACGACGGAAACGAACGAAAGCTTGTTCGACCATCGGATGTACGTGCTAGAGAATGAAAATGACAATCCACTCGAAGGTAGTTGGATGGAAAGGGGACAGGTTCATACCAGATGGGAGAGCTTCGCCCTCGATGACACTACCTTTGAGCATAATGGCAGCCGTTATTACGTATGGGCACGTGAAAGTCCCTTTTTTATGTTACTGAAAGTAGGTCTTACAAATGTATGCTAATGATTTCAAGGGAGAAATTGTAATAAATACAGAATCGCAGGTAGTTGAGTTTATTCGAAATCGTCCAGCATTTAATGCCCCTTTTACGAGAATGTTCATGGCGCAGAAGTAGTTTTAGCAAGTACAATGGTTATTACTGTTAAACAAATGACTGATGCGTGCACAGAATTTTTCAAGAATTAAAATCGGTACAGGACTGGCTGCCGCGATGATCGGCTGGATTCTTGCCATGGGCAACTACGACGGAGCGTTAGTAAAGTAGGCGGATTCAGCGATTACCAGCATTCTGATTCTGACGGTATATCTTCCTTTGGTGATATTCGTTCTTACGTATATCTGCTTGCGCAAGTACGATTTGGATGAGAAGTATCCTCAAATAGTAAAAGAACTGGAAGAACGCTCGAATTCTTAGGAAGAACAAGATTGCAGTTGAAAGCGGTAGCATATTTTCGAAGCAGGATGTTACTTTAAAGAGGCTGTCCCGAAAGCCTTTAAAACAAACATCGGTGAAGAGAATGAACACCGATACGTTCAAAAAGGATAACGAAGTGGATCATTCTGCTTTGTCCTGCTCAAACTAGAGAATTACATCCAAAGTGATTTGCTGATCTAGGAACTATTTTTCGGTTCGGTATGCGACATTTTTATATCAGATCCGTTCTATTGAAGTTCGATTGGAAAAATATTCGATCAATGCCCGATAAAACACTTTGGAAGGCGTGTTCAATACATGTTTTTTGTGCCGGACGATGCCGTGAACGAAGGTGACTTGTCGAGGCAGCGGGAGCGAGATGACGCTGCCTTCCGCAAGTTCCTGCGCCACAGAGATTTTCGGCACAAGAGCAACGCCAAGTCCGCAAGTCACGACCTGTCGTACAAGTTCGGTACTTGCAAATCCGGTCGAACGGATTCCGGGGGGTAGCCCCATTTCGCTTAACAGTTTGAGTCCTTCCGTATGATATACGCAGCGGGAACCGAAACCGATCATCTGAATCCCCGAAGTATTTTCCCATCCTTCGTTTTCGATCAAATGAGCCAGATTCTTGGAGGCGACAACGATCATTTCCTCTTCGATCAGCGGTTCAAAAATCAATTCTTCTTTTTTGGGGTCCATCGGTACGATTCCGAAATCGAGTACATGAGACTGAACCTGTTCAACAATGTCGGCTTGAAACCCCGTTTCTAGCAGCAGATGGATTTCTGTATATTCCGTAAAAAAAGAATGCATAAAATTGGACATTCGTGTCACCAAAAAAGATTCCAATGATCCCAAACGCAACGTGCCTCGGGGATGATCCAAATTTTCCAATGCTTCTTCGAGCGAATAACCCAACTGTACAAATTTTCGGGCATAACGTGCAAACTGTTCGCCCGCTTCAGTCGGTTTTACGCCACGGGGAAGTCGGTGAAAAAGTTTTTTATTACAGCTTTGCTCCAATAACTGGATCTGTGAAGTAACCGTCGATTGTACATATCCCAGCTTTTCAGCGGCACGGCTGAAATTTCCTTCTTCCAATACTGCCAAAAAAGTGAGCAACGATCGTCCTTCCAAGGTCTCCAACATAACTTTTCCTCCTAGGTATCGAAAAAACAAATGGATTCTATCATATCTTTTCGTTTTTAAAATGGATAAACCGATGATAACATGAAGATGTTCTCAAGCCAACAACATCTTCAAGGAGGAACCATCGTGATGAAGAAAAGCGGATTTCGATTAGGAATTTATGTGTTTAAAGATGCGGAAGTCATCGATTATACCGCACCTTACGGCGTGTTTTCGGTAGCGAGAAGACTTGATCCGTAATTGGACGTGTTTTTGGTAGTAGACTCGCCTCGTCCTGTATAAATTCAGGCCGGGTTGACAGTAATTCCGAATTATTCATTTGTCGAAGAACCGGATTTAGATGCTTTTCTGATTCCTGGGGATTCGGAACACGCCATGAAAGGCATAACGGTCGCTTGTATCGCTATATACGCTCTCTTTCAGAACAATGTTTACGGAAAAATGGGATTGCTTGACGGCATCGCCGCAACGAGCTACAAAGCTCCCGATCGTTTGGCTGAGCTTGCGCCGGCCTGCCGCATTAGTTGGAACTGGGATTTCATTTGCTCAGAAAAGTGGGTTATGACGAAGATTTCATTACGGAGGTAGCCCGAATCAAGGAGTAATACCGCGCTTATGAAATCTACCGTGACGATATAGAGTGGAACGCTTAACTACAAGGGGGAGATTATAATGTTGCATACAGCTAATGGTCATTATGTTGAGGTCGAGGAAAATGTTACTCTTTATGTGGAAGATGTAGGCGAAGGCAGACCTGTTGTATTTGTGCACGGCATGCCTGTCAATCATAGGATCTACGAGTATCAGCAATCAGTACTGCCTCAACATGGTATCCGTTTTATCGGAATCGATCTGCGAGGATACGGCCGTTCCGACCACCCGCTGAACGGGTACACTTATGATCGAATGGCAGACGATATTAAGGCAGTGATCGACCAGCTTAATCTCAACGAAGTTACACTGGCCGGTTTTTCTATGGGCGGCGGCGTTGTAACGCGGTATATGGGCAGACATCTGGGACATAAAGTTTCCAAACTGATGCTTTTCGGAGCAGCGACGTTGAGTAAACTTCCTGAAGAAGCGGTAAACGGATTGATCGCCGGACTTCAAGCCGATCGGCCGCAAACGCTAACGAACATGTTTAAAGGTTTTTTCCACACGGTGCCTTCCCAAGGGATAGAAAACTGGTTATGGCACATGGGGATGAAGGCGAATGTTCATGCCACGATCGAAACGGTAAAAGCGATCGGCTGCGAGGATCTTCGCTCCGATCTTGAAGCCATCCGTGTCCCGACACTGATGCTGCATGGAGTTCACGATCAAGTGTGCCCATTCCCCGCCGCCGAACAAGCTCACGAAATCGTATCGACGTCAAAACTTGTTCGTTTTGAAAACAGCGGACATGCCCCTTTCTATGAGGAAAAAGAAAAATTCAATCAGGAAGTTATTGAGTTTGTATTAGCCTAAAAGAATACGTATATTTTTCGTAAGTCTTATTTATCCATTTGGACTTGTCGGTTTTATTCGGCAGGTCCTTTTTGTTTTCTATCGAATCACTGCAATTACGAATGACACAAAGTTGCCCCCTAGACTGGAAAAAATCACCGAAGAAATACAGATCAAGTTTTAAATTTACTCAGCCATATTTCCAATGAAGCAAAATCTCCGTTCCAGTGTTGAATAGGGTGAGAACTCCAAACTGTCGAGTGGGATAATGTAATCTGTTTCTGTAGCTAACCTGCATGTTAGCTTACTTAAATGTAAGTGAAGAGGGAACAGGGAACAGTAATGATGGATTGTAATATGAAGTGCGACACCCGCTGGAAATAAATAAAAAATGGCCCATGGTAAGTATCATTAATATTAAGCCACTGCAAAAGGAAATATAAAATAAAATATTCTGAAGCAAGGCTTGTAATAGTTAGAGAGATGTAATTCAAAGAATCTCGGGTTTGTAACTTAAAATTATAGTCATACGAAGTTGTAGAAGTTAGTTGTAGAAGAAATGGAATGGAAACATCAACTGATACATATGTACAAAATACGAGTTTTGTGAAACAGTACTTAAGAAAATAAAAGAACCGCTATGAATTTATATCCCATTGCGGTTCTGCTCATTTTTAACTTAATCCCACACAACTTCTGTTCCTGCTATAAAATCATGTATTGCACGACGATCCTCTCGCATACCAACCATAAACGCGCTCACAATAATTCCAATACCTAGCGTCAATACGTACACAAGTCCAGCAACTAAAACTCGCATTAACATTGTAGTAATTTTAGGCGGTTCTTGTGTATCATAGATTTGAATTCGAATCCCACAAATTCGTTTACCAACCGTTCGGCCATACCAATAAACAGGTAAAAAAATCGCATATAACGAACTTAATATCTTCGCAATTGGTTCATCTGAATCATAATTACCAGTAAGCACACCTGCGATGATTACTGTTGGTATTCCAATAATAAGTCCATCCAAGAAACTTGCTGCAAGCCTAATCCAAAAACCTGATTTGTACAAAATCATTTCCTCCAAACTATTTTGTCATACCTTGATGCATGGTTATTTATATTATACAAGAAATATATACCATTTGGTTCATATTATTCATTTTTATCTCCCAAATATCTTTCTTTCCACTTTGTGAAATTATTAACTATTATATAGATGCGTTTAATATGTTTAGACTTCACCTTTTCGCGTAATCCCTCTCTTCTATTACTTCCAAAATAAAGAAAAAGCCATATTACACATATGGCCTGGAAGTATATTTACCCTGCTCTTATAATCATCAATGAAATGCTCTCCAGAATGATCCTTCTGTATTAATGATGCTCATGATCTGACTAAACGGAATCGTAAAGGTCGGGAATCCCGCAGCATATGGCGCGATATCATAAGGGTTGAAATACAGATGTAGTGCATCTCCTGTCACAAAAAAAGGCAGGTCCGCACTTATTCCAGTGTACGTATCTGGAAAAACATACGAATACTGCGGATCATTTTTGATCTGGTCCCCTACAATTTGGCTTAATACCTTCACATAATCACTGTCCGGCTTAAACAGATCCTTCAATTCATAGAGCTGACCGTCGGTTAGATTAATAATGGCATACACCATCGTTGGCATCCCATGTGCAGCTCCTGCTGGATAGTTATAACCCGTCAACTGGAGTTGGAGCAATTGCTTCTGATAGAAAGTTATATCAAAATCACCGGTATAAGTATAGTCCAGTTGTTGATCTGCAGGAATCGGTTTTACTTGGGAAAGTTCTTTCAGCTTAGCATTAAGCTTACCCTGCTCTATCTGATTGGCTAATCCGTCAACCTGCGGATAATAAACGAGATAATCCCGGTTGGGTTTATACTTCTCTTCACGCACCTGATAAGGCGGATGTAGCGGTACGATCGTATTCTGTTGCCAAATTATACGTCCAGCCCGGTCCACATAGGATAAACGTTGATCCACAAACACTTTAATCAGATCCGGCGCCACCACTTCCATCGATCCTGCCCCTGTTACACGAGGATATCCAGGAGCCGGTCTGCCGCTCAAATCCAGAAGATACGTCTGATTTCCGTCTGATGCAGATGCAAGGCCATGTTTGTAATTTTCCACATTACGATAGATAAACTCCGTTAGTATTCTTCCATTCAATTCAGCGATTGCATACAACGAGCCGATGTAAGGTTGTTCTGCATCAATGGCTTTCCCGAGTGCGTACCTGTTCTCCCCAAGCTCCCGAATATCGTTATAAGCCGGTTGAATCACAAATGATCCCCGCATATTAATGACACCATAGTTCGATTTGTAATCCTCTGCCGTATTAACAATAGCCTGCCCATCGTTAAAAGCAAATGCAGAAGTAAACTTAGGCTGAATACGAATGTTACCCTGTTCATCGATGTACCCATATTTTCCAGAGGATTCTTTTTGAAAAGCAAGCAAACCATCCCCTAACGGCCCTACATAGGCATATGGGTAAGTCGCTAATCGATTTCCGTTCCGATCAATAAGGGCATATTCCTGATCCTTAATCTGTACAACGGCTTTACCCTGCTGAAAATCATTTGCTGAAGCGAATTGCGCTCGGATTACCTCATTTCCTGAAACATCCAGGTATCCATACAAGCTAGATGATCCATTCGTCTGATTCGGATTTTCATTATAAAACATCGCTCTGCCTTCATGCATATCTGCGATAAACGGATAAGCTCGTTTGGTGAGCACGGTACCTTGCTCATTGATCATTTTAAACCCTTGAGAATCAATGGCCATGGCCCGCTCTTCGGAAAAAGAATTAATCGAATCATACACAGGCTGAACTACATACTGCCCTTGAAGATTGATGACACCAGCACGACCATTCTTTATGACGACTGCCAATCCGTTAGGCTGAAACGCCTGAGCGTCTTCTAGCACCGGCTCTAGACGGATATGTCCCTGTGCATCCATATAACCCCAGGGTGTCCCGCTTGTTGTTCGAACAGAGACGGGATATAACCACGCTGTCACTCTGGCATGTGTGCCTGCCGTTGCAGTCATCGCCTGCTTTATTTTATTCTCTAGTTCAAGCAAGTTCTCTCTTGAAGGATACGCTTCCGGAAAACGCAGCGCTTTCTGAACCGAAGTGAGTGCCGCGGGATAGGAGCCGGCATGAAACTGAGCATCCGCAAGATAATACCAATAGAATACATAATCGGGATACTGCTTCGTTAACTGCTCATAATATTTCACGACTTTAGGAAAATAGGCTCGGTATACATCTGTTGCTGGAACCCACTGATTCTGCTGCCACCGAATAATCTCCACTCGATAAGCTTCACCAGTGTCATGAATCCAGAGCGCTATTTCTACCTTTCCATCTCGCCCGTGCACGCCAGGTATATCCACAATCTCAGCGTAGCTGTAATACAAATCGTCTGGGGCAATGTCCATAAGACCGGATTCGGTCCACTCATATACAGCGAGTTTTGACCAAATGGCTCCAATCTGCCAGCCTACGATTAGATTATTTCTTGCCGTTGAAGTTACAGGCGCTGCTGTCAGTAACGTAACGCCATAACCTAATCCTTTTGTCAAAGCCATTTTAATCCAATGCCCTTGAACGAATTTTAATATAAGCAGATACAATTCACTATTCAACTGATACACTGTAGAAATCTCAGGCATTCCATCACCTGTAAGATCAGCCGCATACACTGCCGGATGTTGAATTGGCTTATCTATCGTAATGACCGTTGCCCCCGCCGGAATATGTTGATTTACAATTTGCAGTAATAGCGGTTCACTCATCGACATCTCCGCTTCCTCCCTTATGACCGCATTCGCCTAATGGTATGCAACATAACTCGGGATATGACATGAAAATGTATTGTGACACCTCTACTTCATCCTATTACTCTTCTAAATTCACCTTCTGTCCATTGATTACAAGATTGCTTACATCTTCTACGCGAATGGTTTTAGAAGATATCCATTTGACCAGATCATTGTGCAATTGAATAAAACCGGTTAAAGCAGACATTTTTGTGCCGTCCTTCAGCTGCAATTCGATTTTCAAGTCCTCCATACGAATCATGCCTAAGGCCTCGCCTGTTAACGTAATACCGATTGGTGAAAGAGTTGCTTCCACTTGTGTGCCTGAATTCTTACCCAGGTTTACATGTCCACGTTTACTTTTGTTAAGCTGGTTCAGGTTAAAGCTCGTTTCCCACTTACCTTGAATAACTTCACCGATATTTGTAAAACTGCCCTGTAGCTTAAGCTTATTTAGTGCTTTGACTGATGAAATATCATATATATACTCGATATAATCTCCACCATAACCTACGCCATCTTTCATATAATAACCGTAGCTGATGGAGTTTTCAGGAATATCGAGCCTATGACCTTGTTCATCTATGAAATAGAAAAATCCATGATTATATCCACCCACCTCATTATCCGGATTAATCTGCACATGCAGCTTTCCATTAACGAAGCCGATATTAGATATATACATCCAGTTCACACCCTGAACGGCAATGTTCGTTTGATCCTTTCGCAGTACTTGGAACGAATCTGTATCCATTTCATTTGCAATTTCACCACCAAGTCCGCTGATTTGATCTGAATTCAACATTTCGTAACTGTTTTTCTCTTTTTGTTGTAACAATGATTTCCAGTCCACAGGGACGGAATAGCCATCCTTCCTAGCCGCTCCCGACATCAAAGTATTTATGCGGACAGTCATCCGATTGGTACTAACTTTACCCTGGGTTACAAATCGAACAATTGCTGTTTTGGCGGCTCTATCATAATAAATAATTTGAGCATTACTTGCTTTTCCTCCAGTTAATCTGTAATCATACACATCGAGATTCCCGTCAATACGGTTACTTATCAGATCGGATACAGAAACATAAACTTCGGTTGTATCCCCATCTCTAACTGCCCCGATAACCTCCACATGTATTCCTTGATCTTCACTCTCCTGATGAACTGGCTGGAGAATAGCAATTCGATCTACTCCCAAAAAATGAAGAACAGAGGTCAGGTCAAGGATCCCGATCGCGGCAGCTGCACCAGTAAATATACATAGAAATAACGCTACGGTCACAGGAATATAAATGAATTTACGATATCTTCTCCGATTGATTATGCTTTTTTGTGTTTGTTTAAGTCTGCTAAATGATGATTCAGATAGAACATTCAGCTCTAATTCAGCCTTCGTTATTTTGTCATAAAACCGTCTCTTAATATTGGATAGGTGTTGCTCGTTGAATTGATTTTTGGATTTCCCCATAGGATCACCTCCTTGTTTACTTCCTATCGTTCCACCATGTTTTCAAACGTTGTCTGGAACGATACAGTTTGTTATGGACTTGTCTGACATGCAACGACAGATCTTCTGAAATTTCATGTGGCTTTTGACCATTATAAAAACGACGTTTCATGATCTCGCGTTCAGGTTCCGGGAAAGAATGAATCATTTGATCAAGCTCTATATCATTCTCTTTGCGAATAAGCTGTAGTAAAACATCTTCCGTTTCTATTGAATGAATGTGCTCTTCATATGTAATCTCGGATCTTCGATTTATTTTCCGGTAACGATCAATCGCTTTGTGTTTTACAATTGTGGCAAGATAATTTTTCAGACTGCTTCGCTCTGTTTGGAATGCCTCTGGTTGTTGCCAGAATGTGAAAAAGGTATCTGCTACACATTCTTCAATCTCTTCATTGGAAACATGTTGAAGAATAGAATGTGCAATCGTCCACAACAATCCTGCGTATTGATTCATCACCCATTCCATAGCCTCAGGATTACGATTCACTATGGCCTTCCTGATCTGTTCTTCCTTCACAATTACATCTGCCTCCTTTCCATGTTCATCCCCTGTGACTGCTCGTTCCTTCGTAAACATGAGCTTCCTACATATATTCGTTCATCAAATCACTTTTACTCACATTCAACAACAAAAAATCGCAGGGGCTCAGCCACCTGCAATTTTTTTTAGATTATTTCTATCGAATTAGGACTAAAACCAGCCCAAGAATTACTTCATAACATACCTTAGTACAGACTTAACACTGTTCATCGTTCTCTAAATCAGCCATAACGTTAAACAAGTTAACTAGAGAGATCAAGTTTGTGATTGTACACTAAGCTGAACATATTGACTCAGACGACAAAATTGATCCAAGAGCCGTTCATCTTGTGCTTCGCCTAGTGCCACTTTGCGCCCTGCCTCTAGAACACCAATGATCAATTCATGCAGGAAGTGCATCTGCAATCGCTGCGCGTTGGCATCCAGTTGCTCAAGCAGTTGCGTATCTCGAATCGAAAATTGAGATAACCCCCGAAGAAGTAGTTCTTCAGACCAATCGGATAACTGCTGTATCAATCCACTATCTTCTTCCAAAACGTCCCATCCTTCCACTACTGGAATCCAGCTTCAAGCTTAGCAACGTCTGGCCCTTTAGAAAACTGATTGGACTAATACGTTTCGTTTCTATTCGAACAAATGCATAAAAATGTTCAAGTTTTTGAGAACCAAATCCTGATTCGAGTCTGTTAATCATAGATTGCCAATCCGATGAGTATGGAAGTGTGAGAGGCAAGCGCGCCCCCTCAGTATTCTCGACCATAAGGATCAGATCCTGCGTTTGTTTGTTAAAGCTATGCTCTGTAATACGGGCAACCTCAATTAGTGCCAACCGTTCTTTTGGTTCAGTGAATAGATCAATAGAATCGGGCTCCCGTTCAAGTGCTGCAGGTATGTCTAGCAGGTACTCTCCAAAATGAACCTCAGTCACTCCGGTTCGTGGTAAAATAGTCAGTTTCGCTCCATCACCTGAAGAAATTCGTCGTTCTTCATTCACTTTAACCGACTGGAACTGAACTTCTTCTCCCGTAAATTGACTAAATGTCAAACTTGGCAACCAAGGGGTAAACGCTGCATAATGCTCGGCAAACGAGAATTGTTGATCCTCATAGTACACCGCACGTACATCACTGTACGTATAGATCTGCCCATCATCAAAGCAATAGAAATAATACGTAATGCCGCGAAATCCTGACCGTGTCTCCCAAGAGTCTGCTCCTAGCCCATAGAGATGCAGTGAAGGTACGGTAAAGTACTTACTTCGGAAACTGCCAACCAGCTGACTTTGTTGCCTAACAGGGATTTCGCCTTGTTCAAGCACTTCTAGCGCGAGATACAGCTTACTTATACGATCCAGCATCGTCTGCATGGAGAAACGTACATGACGCTTGAAAAAAAGCTGGAGTTCTCCCTGAATGCCGCGTAAACTACGTTCAATCTCTGGAAGGTTACCACTATGTGCAGCAATGGCCAGCGTCTCCAGCTGCGCATTATATGACTGAGGTAGTCTGGCAAGCCCTGTCCTAAGCATGCCTGCCAACATATCGCGGCACTCATGAATCGTTTGAAGCGAGAACTTCGGCTCGTATGCGCGGACACTCAAAGCGTCCGTATCATCCACCCCATGATACATACGGTATCTCAGTAAAGCTTCAAGCTTGGCCATTTTTCCCGCGGTCTGCTTTAACTTGCATAAAGCTTTGGTTAGCTGAGGTTCTTCTGTGAAGGAAACCTCGATCTTCTGACTTTTTAAAAGTACAGTAAGCAGTGTGTCTTCCATGATTTGAATGTCTTCGGGATAACGCAAACGAAAAACGACCTCTTCAACCATCGTCGAAGTATATGATTTCAGGATGGGAGTAAGATCGGCTTCGAGCATCCAGCGAAAACGGACATGTCCCTTCGGCGCATGAGACTGCAAACCGTAATCCAGCCTTTCTGACTCGTTAATCTGATGAAACTTATCCTGCGTCTGAAGCTCGTATTCTTTAATCGTGTCAGGATCTGCAAAATCAGCAGAAGATGGTTTTAGATCCAAGGCTGACGGAGAAGATGTAGGAATGTCTGCTGAAGGCTTGGCAACTTGCGCAACTTCCACAATATCCTCGCCCATATCACTGTTTTCAGTTATCTGCTGACGCTGATCATATAGAATCGCAATCAATACATGCTTGCAGATATTCTCCGAGGGACAGGAGCACTGCCATTCATCCAGCGTAGCATAGAGGGTACACTCGATACCCTCACTTAGCTGACAGCTCACTGAAGCTGTATTCCAGGTGTACTGTACTTGTACACCTTGATCCAGCTCTTTAAGCGCCCTTTTATATAGCCCTTTGTTCGCATAACGAATGAGATAATCCTCTGTGCACAATTTTGAAAAGTGCCTGAATTTCTGCTTGAATTCACTGAAATCGTTCATAACCACCAAATCAACGCCCCGTTGCTCTCAAAATATCATAGAGAGTCTCACTGAATACTCGGCCTGAAATTTGGCCCAAAGGAATGGATTTGTTATCTGCATAATAATAGTGCTGTCTCTTGCCATTTGGTTTGAAGAAATGTAACGATTCCAGCGTCACGTCGTCCATCCCTTCATAATACGTGATACTTGTACCGCTGAACCGAAGTTCAGCAACAATCTCTCCGTACTCTTTGTAAAACTCGTTGAACCAGCCGCCATCTTGCGCAGGGCCTTTAATCCATCCGTATTTCTCCAATGCTTTCGGGAGAGCTGTTGGTGAAAATTCCTCTTCTGGGAGACCATCATATTCAGTCTTGGCCCGATCTTCATCCTCAATTAAATGGATTTGACGTTTCAATTGTTCGAACGGCTGCTTGACCTCATAATCCTCAAGCTGAGTAGTCCAGCCTTCTAGCGTATCCTGGTCCAGTTCTAGCGGATGTACAAGACCCACCTGAGCTCCTGATGGCAGATCCGTTTCATCCTCGTCCACCGTATTAAATGTACCGTCCTCCATATAACGGAATGTACGGATTAACTCACCCTGCTCATAAATGCCCCAGATTAATCCAACGGCAAATTTCTGCATGATGACATTGTCTACAAATAGGGAAGTCCATTCCTCAGCTGTCCATAAACGCTGTTTGGATAAAGACTCTTCCAAGCGTGCAGTCTGGATCGTAACCATCGTTTTCAGATCCTTCTTCAACTGGGTAAAACGTGCCTTGGATTCTGCCGCGAGCTCAGGATCATCCTTTTGTGCCGGAGCAGGCAAACTTTTAACGGCTTTACCTGTTTCTTCGTTTACGACCACAACCTGTAGATCGGCATTAACTTTGACCTGGAAGGACCGTTCACCGTAACTAAGTTGTAACGTGCCTTTTTCATCAAAACCAAGGGAAGTGACTAGACGGTCTTCAAGTTGCTCTGCAGTTAATCCCATATTTTCTGCTGCAAGCTGCAAAGCCTCTTCGGCTGCGCCTTTTACCTGACGGTTCTTGACACTGCGTTTAACCTTGTCAATTGCCATCAGTGCGGCAGGTTCTTTTAGAAATGCGAGTACTTTCACTGCCTCGGCTGCTATAGCCCCGCGGCTATTCTCTGTCCATTCCTTAATCTGTGGGGTCAATATATGAACAATCTGAAGATCACCGAACAGTGCGGAAACATACATGATCCACTTTTCTTTCGCAGGTGCACCATCCTGAATCCATAGCTGTAACAGTTCCTTTGAAAAACGAATAAGTGAAGCTTCGCTTACATATTCACGTAGTTCATTTAACCGCTCATTCGGTCCAGACCCATGATCAATCGATTGCAGTAATACATATTGTTTGATCCGATCATCTAATGGCAAACCATCTGTGGATCGAATCAAGGCAGGCAGTTCCTTTAGAGGTAACCAGCTGATCCGAGACATCTTTT
The DNA here is from genome assembly GCF_900102085.1 of Paenibacillus polysaccharolyticus. Taxonomy (GTDB): domain Bacteria; phylum Bacillota; class Bacilli; order Paenibacillales; family Paenibacillaceae; genus Paenibacillus; species Paenibacillus polysaccharolyticus. The sequence goes on from NZ_FMVM01000002.1 coordinate 458,772, forward strand.
TCGCATCGGCCAGGTCAGCTAACGCTGCATGTGAATATTCAGGGCTTAGGTCAGCCGTATCAAGTAGAATTTGAATCAGGTTTTTCCATTCGGTGGCTTTCTCATTTTGTAAGAGTTCAGTGTATAATTCCTTACTATTATCCAGACTACGGATCGCTGTTAGCGCCATTTCTTTAATCGAAGTCTTTTTCTCCGCACGGTAAATCATCATATACAGTTCTTGATCCGGAACCCGGTTGAACTCAGCCAAAGCAATACTGCTCGCCCGTTTAGAAGCATCCTGTAAACCTACCTGAATAGCTGCTACCAATTGTTGCTTAGGCAGGGTATCTCGCTGCTCAAATGCAACCTCAAGCGTTAAAAGACGTGTATCCGTTGGCAGTTTTTTATACTGTTTCAATGCATACTCCAGATTTTGCTGTAAAATACGCCGATACTCATCCTGCGGCATCGATTGATACGTATAATCTGTCATACCATTCAGCGAAATCAGACTAGTCAGCAGTTGTTCTCGTTTCACCTGAGGGTCGTCACCATACGTATTTAAAATCTGCTCACCACTAAAAGCATAAGAATGATACATGTCCGAGACAATGTCCAGCGTCCATTCCGGATGAGTTAGCAATATCGCAAAGCGGTGCATTGGCTCCGAATCAATGGGCAGGAAGCTGATACTAATGAGATTGTTAATCCGCTTCCGATCCCGGTTGACATGATTAAACAATCCACGGCTGTCCTTGTCTTCCCAATACTCTTCAAGCGTGTACTCACCACTTAAATATCTCGCAATGGCAAGACCTTGTCTCCCACCTTCGAGCGGTTGACGCAACACGCGGAATACAGCATCTTCAATTGTGTTTTCCGGTTGAATTCCATTGATAGCTTGATCCAACATCATTTTATGAAGACACAACTTCAGGAATGGTGCTCTGACAATCTCATATGCTCGTTTGGCTTGCTCAGGTTGATTGGCAATTGCCGCTTTGATTATAATCCAAGACACGCGGTACGAATTCAATTCGAGTTGCATCAATTCAATCAATTGATAGGGCTCGTTCAGAGGGATCAGCCCGGACAGCAGATCATCTTCACTTCTTGAACGAGGGTTCATGCTAAGTAAATACTTACGAACCTCCATCGGATACAGTTCATGCAGGTGATGAATGACTTCGAGTAGTACCTTGCCAACGTCACTAACGTTATCCAGAAAGCGTTGCTTTCCTCCATTGATATTCGTCAGATACAAGACTGCACTGCTCAATAAAACCATCGTCTGATGGAATTCCGCATGTGAAACATGATGTTTCGCGGAGTAAGTGATTTCGGGATAATGCTTGGCAATCAATTCGTTACGTTTCTGTTTCAGGAATTCCTCTTCTAGCAACTGTGACGAACCGTTTTGTTTGCCTTGAACGTTGCCTGCAACCAAAGGTTCAATCAAGCGGTAGAGCTCTTGATGAAGCTTTGCCGCATCCTTCGCCATAACATGCTGGAACAACTCGGGCAGGACGGAACTCATATCCTCGATCTCTTGTTTATTCGCAAATTCCACATCCGGTTGCACACACAAATGAACAAGCATCATGGCATCAATCACATCTCTGAAATTACCCTGACTATCTGCTTTTTTGGAATCGAATAGCCATTGTGCTCGCTTCACGCGCCTCTTAAGCTCAGAGAGAATTTCTTCTTCACCCGCATATTGCTTCATTTTCTTCAAACGAGATAACAAGGTTCCCATCCGATCAGAAATCTTGCTTTTCCCATTTAATCCGTAAGCCTCCGAATCATCACCGAGACAAGCTGTGAATGCGTTAACCCCCCAAGGGCTTCTACGGAAATAATTCGATTCCAAATGCATGGCAATAGCTCCGGCACGAAAAAAGATATCTCCATCATCTTTTTTGCCAAGCTTGGACAGAGCTTCTACCGTTCGATAGACATAATGACTCGTTTTACCCATCATCTCAGGGAACTTTTCGGTTGCACCCATGACGTAATCGATAATTTCGGAGCTACGATCTGTTTTGAGCGAGTAGTCATCTGAACAAATGGAAGCGAACTTTTCAACCAAACTCTCTACTACACGGTCTGCGGTCAGCATGATTTTATTCCTCCTAAAAGTATGTTTAAGTGATAATTTCTCCGATCCATTCGGCAAGTTCGTTAGGTGTAATCGCTGCTACATGTGCCCCCATATTGGCTAAAGTCTGTGCAGCATGTTTGTTGTACACCGAATCTCCGTTGAAATCGAGAGCGGTAAGCACAAGCAACTTGCATCCCGCATCGATAATATCCTTACAGGCTTGATACATTTGATTAATCGGGTAACCTTCCTCCAGATCACTTACCAAAATGTAGATCGTTTTTCCAGGATTCTCAATCAGCGTCTCCCCATAACGTAGCGCTTTGGCGATATGGGTTCCTCCACCGAGTTGCACATTCATCAATACATCTACGGGGTCCTCAAGTCGGTCGCTCAGGTCCACTACTTTGGTATCAAAGATGAACAGCTTTGTGCGTAATGCGTTCAAGCGATAGAAAATACTCGCCATGACCGAACTGTAAATCACCGAATCCATCATACTACCGCTTTCATCTACACCGATAATGATGTTCCACTTATTGTGTTGCTCTAAATTTCCGTCAAAATAAAGTCGATCGATCACAAACCTTCGTTTGTGTTTATCATAATTTTTAAGATTACGAGTAATCGTTCGTTTAAAGTTCAGGTTGCGCAGGGATCGCACCGAACTGGATGCGTACCGACTGCGTTTCCCCATTATACTGGCCCGAGTATGAGACTCCAGCTTCCTGCGCAGATCCTCAACCACTGTGCGTACAATATCTTTTGCACTCCGCAGTACATCACCTTTCATTCGCCCTTTGAACTGCATGATGTTTTTGAGCAGGTTCATATTCGGTTCAAGGGACTCCAGCAGTTTTTTATCGGTTAAGAGCTCCGTCAGTCCATAACGATCAAGTGCCTGCTTCTCCAAAATTTCAACCGTTGATTTGGGAAAAAGATCTCTGACCTTGTGTAACCAATTGGGTACAGTAAGCTCGGATGAACCACGTCCACCCTCTTTTCGGTAACCTTGTTCTTCACCGTATTCACGGTTATAGAGGTACCCCAGAATCTCGTCCAATTCAACATACTGAAATTCACCCGTTTTATATTGATCCGATTCACAAAGACCTTCCTCTGCAGATTCCCCCAAAATCAGGCGCCAACGGTTCAAAGTTTCAACAGCACTTCGTTCTTCCGAGGAAGACAACTCTGGCAACATTTCGTCCTGGCCGCGACGGGCATCATTCATATTAACTTCCATGCAGCAAACTCCTTTCGAAGCGCTTCGTCCTGTGTTCTGTAACGAATAAGCAGTTGCTCGTCCAGCACAGGCATCAACATTTCATCCGACCTCACTTGGTGCAGATTGGCCACGCGCTCGGCAATCAGATTTGTTTCCATTGGCGTAAAATAAGTGAAAGCCAGACGTAGTTCTGGAATCATAGCAATAAAATCATCATAGGATAACTGCTCAATTAACCCGTTTAGCTCTTGTAACAGCTGGTCCTCATATAGAAATGCATCTCGAGCTACGGTAAACACACCTTGTAAAAATAAAGCCGTTTGACGCGTCTGTTCCGGCGTTCCGCGGATATAGCCCCGGGCACGCTCCACGATCTCTTCTCTAGATCGATCACCAAGTCCCGAAGCAATAGCGATACAGACCCCTTCGAGCTGAGCAGGAAGCTTCGAATCCGATAAAAGCTCGTGCAAATGGTTTCGAAAAGCCGTATCCTGGAATTGCTCTTCGGCAGACTCGGCCAGCATTGCAAGTAGCTTTATTCCCTGAATAATACCTTCATGCTCGTCCGCATTCGTTCGCGAAAGCTGTTGCAGCTTGTCCACCGCGTTACGGTAAGCTTCAGATACTAACTCAGAAAGATGAGGGTCATCCGATAATCCTAGTAGCCGTCGATGCTGATGAATCCGATTCAAAATCGTTAAGCTGTTACATAGTGACAGAAAATGTCCATCTCTCCGCAGAGCATCACGAACCTTGGTGTACAGCTGCATTGCTGTCTCCTGAAGTCCCATTAATAGTGCCTGAAGCATTTTTTGAGCAAGTTCACCGCTGTGATGATCAGGAATATCTCGCATCTGCTCTTCCATCTTTCGAGTAGCTGCTGTGGCAAGTGTTCCGCCATATAAAGAATTTTCAATAAGCCTGGCTTCAATTCGTGAGGAATACATGTATTCCCACGTTTCACGAACCAGATTCATATCACGTTGCGCGATCCAATCCGGTCCCGCCTGTCGCTTCGCGAACTCGGGAACAAGATAAGAGATGCATTGAAACAACTGGCTAATCAAACGATGTTCCGGCTTGGCATACAGATCAAGTACCTTTTTATGCTGACCCGTTGTTCGAATCTGAAGTTTGAATTCTGTGCATCGCGCTTTAAAATCCTCAACGATAGGAATATGAAAAGCATTAGGTGCAACGCTCCCTATGGCGTCTCCGGTCAACAGAAGTTGTAGTTCCTGAAGCGGCTTGTCGGTGGCAAGTGTAAGCTCTCCTTTGACAAATGAAGAGAGGGCCGCGTCCATCAGCTCGTACACTCCGCCTTCCTGCTTGCCTCGAAGCTCCGCCAGACCTTGAATCATACTATATGCCTCAATGGCATCACTCGTGGAAACATGTTCTTCCCGTTCTCGCAGCTTGCGCATCAATCTGGATAACACGTTCAGTGTAGTTACACGGTAAGGAGAACGTGAAGTATGGAGCAGTTGATCCCAGATTTGATCGTAAAAATACACATAAGGCATACCGCTGGCATAGCCATTCAATCGATCAGCTTCGGCAAATGTATACACCATCGGATACACCTGTTCTTGAACATTTCCTGAATCAGATATATCGTGCCGAGTCGAATTGCCCTTGGTTTCCTTTTCCTGAACAGTAGAATTCACTAACCCAAAAGTATGAAAACCTCCCGTAATTACAAGCACACGCTGATACTGCTCTTCAGCTTCCTTGATTCGTTTTGCCATATGGGCTTCTCTCACCAGGTCACCACTCGTCATCAGCCGCTCCGGAGTGTAGCACATTCGGGATAATGTACAATACGTGAAAACATCCTGCACAAAGGCAGAGGTGGGTTTCTGTAGCCCCCCGATCTCAAACACCTTTTCCCATAGTTCATCAAAACTACGGCAGTTTGTTTTCTCACATAAACGGTTAATAAATTCTGAACTGGCAAGCAGTGTTTCGTCCTGAACGGAGATTTCTTTCTGTTCTGTTTGCGAAGGACTCTCCGTGTTTCTGGATACATGCCGATAATCCAAATCTATAAATTGTGCCGGAATGCCAAGCCGGTGGGCTTGCTTCAACGCAACATATTCGGGTGAATACCGGAGCATCGGATAATAACAGGCTTCTCTTCCATATTCATCTTCATAGGTATAATAGAGACTGACCGGAGGCAAGGTCGCTTCATCCGTTAGTACAGGTATAAGGGGATTACCGCTTTCTGGCCCTTCAATCAAAATGATATCGGGTTTGTAATCCCCGATGACATGCAACAGATGATGGGAACAAGCTGGACTATGATGCCGTATTGGAAAATAAACCGTTCGATTATTTAAGTTATATACACTCGTATCGAATAAGGATTGAAGCTGATTGAAATCCGTAACATCCGATAAACCAACAACGTCGGCGGGCTCTACTTGGTCTAACCGATCCATTTTCTTTCCTCATAATAATTTTTCCAAATCTCCTCTTCGGCAGAGCGAGCTTTGACAATTTTGGAAAAATAGTTTTTGAGAATGCCTAGGTCCTTGTCGCTTTCCTTTGCAATGGTTCCCAGCATGTTTTGTACCAACCGATCCAGCGCAATAGATTTCCCCTCATAATAGTACGATGTCATTGCGCTCTGCACATATACCGACACGGCTTCTGCAGTACTCATGGACGCTTGAGGTGTATCGAGCTTGTATCCTTCACGTGACATGCCTGTTCGCAGCTCCATAAATGTAGTTGCCAGCAACTCCACCACGTCGGTTTGAATTTCGGTATCAATTCCACTATGTAATAACAGGTTTCTCGCCTGAGATTCAATGATTTTGGCTTCCATCTTCACATTCTGGATCGGTCTGATCGTTTCAAAATTAAAACGTCGCTTGAGTGCGCCGCTCATCTCATTTACACCTTTATCCCGAATGTTCGCCGTAGCAATGACGTTGAATCCCGGTTTGGCAAAAAGCACACCCCCGTCAAGTTCTGGAATGCTCATGACTTTATCGCTCAAAATACTAATTAAACTGTCCTGTGCTTCAGCCGGACAACGTGTAATTTCCTCAAAGCGCGTTAAAATTCCTTTTTTCATGCCGTTATATAACGGGGAAGGCACGAGAGCTGCTTCAGAAGGCCCTTTGTCCAAAAGCATCGCATAATTCCAGGAATACTTGATCATATCCTCCGTTGTTCCAGCCGTACCTTGTATGGTATTCAGACTGGTCCCCGAGATCGCTGCCGTAAGCAACTCACTGAGCATTGTTTTTGCTGTACCGGGCTCACCGACAAGCATCAACCCGCGATTTCCTGCAAGGGTAACAACTGCACGTTCAATCAACACATCATTCCCGTAAAATTTACGTGTAATGGTGATCTTCTCTCCATCCAGCATCGCTGGCTTATCTCGACCAATAATAAAATCCCGCACATTAGCTGGAGATAATAACCAGTTGGGCGGACGATGACCCTGATCCTCCTGTTGTAACGCCCTTAACTCAGCCTCGTATAATGTCTCCGCAGGCGGTTTAAGCATCTCTATCATCAAGATGTCTCCTCTCAAATAAACAGATCGTATGTTCCTATTCACATCATTTTATCACAGCCGTAAGTTATTAAGTCTGAAAACGGGCAAAAATGGTTGAAACGTCCTTCTTACCTGCACTTTTGACTAAGTCCAAGGACTTACATCACCGCACAAATGTGAATCCTCTCTCCCGGTCTACCTCTAGAATAGAGCAATTTCTCATTCTATCCTTTGGAATATCGCTTAGGCATATAGTTCTACCTATCAATACTAACGGCCGGACTTCAGAGATAGGGCACTACAATCTTATAAACAATCCAACATCTCTTCTAATCACTGCATAAAAAGAAAAGAATACAAAACACAGAACTGTACTTCCTGTGTTTCATCCACCCGCATAATTGGCGGCATATTTTCGCTCACTTCACGCACTCAACTGGCTACAGCCATAAACAAAAAGCCGCTAGATTAGCGACTATATGCAAACATATATCCTGTTCTGTAGACACTACATTCTCCGTCCGCACGAAGACGAGTACAGCTCGTACCATTCATACCGTGTGAGTTCAACCTGAGCCGCATCACGACAAGCGAGAATCCGCTCTGGGCGAATCGAACCAATCACCGGCTGAATTCCGGCTGGATGTTTCATTAACCAAGCCAGTACAATGGCTTCACTCGTGACACCACGCTCTTTAGCAATACGAGCCACCAGTTCTGCCGTTGCTTCAATCTCGGGTCGTTGTCCTTCAATCGCCCTGCCTGTAAATCTTCCCTGTGCGAGAGGACCCCAAGCTTGCAACTGAATGCGCTCTGCCTGGCAGTACTCCATCGTACCGTATGGGAAAACATTTTCTTTCGCCTGCGCACGGTTCACGGTTACGCCAGCCTCTACAAAACCGATTTTATCAAGGCTCATCTCCAGTTGATTCACGATGAATGGCATACGACTGTGCATCTGAAGCAAACGGATCTGTTCAGAACCCATATTAGACACGCCGAAGTTTCTTACTTTTCCAGCCTGATGAAGTTTAGACAGCGCTTCTCCGATCTCCTGCGGATGGGCAAGTGGGTCGGGACGATGCAGCAGCAAAATATCCAGATACTCCGTGCCGAGCCGGGATAAAATCCCGTCAACACTCTTTATAATATGTGCCCCTGATGTGTCATAACGCTGTGGCCCCTCATCATCCCCTACCAGCCGAATTCCGCATTTAGATTGAATAATGATCTGTTCCCGAAGTCCGTTCCTTTCAGATAAGATCCGCCCAAATACATGCTCCGCTTTCCCACGTGTATAGATGTCCGCCAGGTCAAAATGATTAATGCCAATCTCCAGTGCAGCTTCTACCGCTTGGTGGCCTTCAACCACCAAATCTTCAGTAATGGGTGCTCCATCCCAATCTCCTCCAAAGCGCATACACCCCAGAACAATAGGACTCGCGGGAATTTGATGATCATGTAAAGGCAACTGTCTATATGACATTTCCGTACTCCCTCTCATTTTTTTATTTTTGAAAACGTATTCTTGACTTCCTATCTTGTCTTCTTGAGTCCAACACGATATTCCTGCATCGCTCGCATTTTTATCATGGCAAAACAAGGTTTCGAACCTTTACATATGGAATAATTACAAAGTGACATATCTTATTGCTAAGGAGAGGAGATTACACATTTGAATCCAAATGAATCTAATGAGACGAATGAGAGCAACGAGACCTCTAGCCCAGATTTTTTCACAGCATCATTTACTCAAAATCCTTATCCGGTATATGAAAAATTAAGAAAAGATGACCCCATCTTTAAAGTCATGTTTCCGAGTGGAGAGTTTGGCTGGATCATTTCTCGATATGAGGATGCTGTTCAGATTTTGAAAGATTCCCGTTTCAGCAAAGACATCGTTAAGCGCTATGGGGCGGACGGACAGAGTATTTTCTCTAGTAACATGTTGTTCTCCGATCCACCTGATCATCGTCGTTTGCGAGGTTTGGTACAGAAGGCTTTCACGCCAAAACTTGTCGCAGATATGAGAAGCCATATTCAGAGCATTGCGGATGTTCTGCTCGACGAGCTACCTTCCCAAGAAACAATGAATCTTATAGATGACTTTGCTTTTCCGCTACCTATTATTGTCATCAGTGAAATTCTAGGCGTGCCGGCAGAGGATCGGGATAAATTCCGCATGTGGTCCAACACTGTTATTGAGGCTTCCACCGGCCAGAATGCAGAACTGTTCCAACAACATGAACGAGAGTTCACCGAATATTTGACCGCTTGGTTCGCCAAAGTACGTCAAGAGCCTGGTCAAGATCTGATCAGCCAGCTTGTTATTGCTGAAGAATCCGGGGAACAGTTGACCGAAAAAGAATTGCTCGGTGTGGTCTCGCTGCTTATCATTGCTGGACATGAAACCACAGTAAATCTTATTGGAAACGGTATTTTGGCTTTACTTGAGCATCCGGAACAAAGAGATTTGTTAATTCAGAAACCTGAACTGATCCATCAAGCCATCGAAGAGATGCTGAGATATAACGGACCGGTTGAGTTCAGCACTTCACGCTGGGCTTCAGAAGATATAGAGTTCCGTGGGCAGCAGATTGCCAAAGGTGAACTTGTAATTGTCGCGCTCGATTCAGCTAATCGTGATGAAGAGCAATTCAAAGACCCGGATGTGTTCGATATCACACGTGAGAAAAGTGCGCACCTCGCTTTTGGCAAAGGTATTCATCTCTGTCTCGGTGCACCGCTGGCCCGACTTGAAGGCGAAATTGCCGTAAGTACGCTGATCAATCGCTTTCCTAACATGAAGTTGCAGATCGATGTCGATACACTGGAATGGAGACCGGGCATGATCGTTCGCGGCGTCAAGGAAATACCGGTGCTCCTGAAATGAGCAATTTCTTGTTCGTGGTGTTCCTGTTGATTATTCCGATTCTGTGGTCCAAACTCAGCAATCTTCAACGTCAAGTGCATGAACTGAAATCAGAGGTAGAGCGACTTCAAAGCGGTTCGTCTGTCGATGCAAATCGTTTTGCTATCAACGCTTCTTCTGTCCAAAATGCTTCATCATTTTCTTCATCTACAAGCACAGACTCTTTTCCTCAGAGCGGATTCGACATGAATACGGAGTTGGATCAGGAATTGCTTGCAATGGTACGGGGTGGAAACAAAATTCAAGCCATTAAAAAACTTCGTGAAGCCCGCAGCCTTTCTTTAAAAGAAGCGAAAGATTATGTTGAAGCATTAGATCGATAGTATCGCCCTCAAAATGGAAGAGGAACTGAGCGGATTAACGCATACAGTTCCTCTTTTGAGTACTCTTTTTCATAGTGCCTGACTTCTTACTGAGCAGTTACCGCACCATCGATCGGATATACAGCTCCGTTGATGTACGGTGCATCGTTTCCAAGCAGGAAAGAAACCAGATTAGCGATTTCTTCCGGCTTACCGAGACGTCCGGATGGAATGCTATCTACTGTAGCTTGGAAAACCTCCGGATTATCTTTACCGAATTGAACAACCATCGGTGTCTCTATCGTCCCTGGAGCAATCGCATTCACGCGAATGTTCTCCTTGCCATATTCAATCGCTGCTGTGCGCGTCAAACCAACAACACCATGTTTGGTCGCCGCATACGGAGCAACTGCCGGAACACCCACAATTCCAGCGGTAGAAGCTGTATTCACAATGGAACCTCCACCCGTTTTGAGCATTTCGGTAATGACATATTTTAATCCGTAAAATACGCTTCTCAAATTAATATCAATAATCTGGTCAAATTGCTCAATGGTATGTTCGATTAATTTGATCCCTGGGCCGGCAATTCCCGCATTGTTGAAAAACATATCAATCCGGCCAAACTCTTCAATCGTCTTTTTCACATAATTCTCTACCTCAGCAGCTTTACTTACATCGGCCTGAACAAAAATTGCCCTGCTACCCAGCTGTTCAATCTGCTTCACCGTTTCAAGACCTGTCTTTTCCACCAAATCTACGACAACGATGGAAGCTCCCTGCTCCGCTAGTTTCAGTGCTGCGGCTTGACCTAATCCACTTCCTGCTCCCGTAATGATGGCTACTTTTCCTGCGTGACTCATGATGATCTCCTCCGATTATGTGTCATTTGTGATCGTACCTATTCATTCCTCGGCCTTATATGGATGAGCTATGTAGGTCAGCAAGGACATGACTCCTTCCTGACTTTACCTATTTTAATAAACAATTGATTTAAAAACAAACTAAATTATATCAACCCATATGATTTTGCTTACCGAAGCAAGTTCGTTTTCGCAAGCTCAATTAATTCATCGCCACGGCCATTCAGAACGGCTTTCATCATCCATAACGTGAATCCTTCCGCTTGTTTTATATTAATTTTCGGTGGCAGGGACAGCTCCTGGCGATTCACAACAGCGTCGATCAATACCGGGCCATTGTGTTGCAACGCGCGCTCCATGGCTCCCTCAAGCTCGGCAGGATCTTCTACGCGTATGCCTTCAATGCCCATTGCTTGTGCCACCATCGCGAAGTTTGGATTCACAAGCTCTGTCCCCGATTCGAGGAAACCGGCAGCTTTCATCTCCAGCTCTACAAAGCTGAGTGCACCATTGTTAAACACAACTACTTTGACTGGGAGGTTATGCTGCTTCAGCGTGAGCAGATCTCCCATAAGCATCGCTAATCCCCCATCTCCGGACAACGAGATGACCTGCCTTCCAGGATCAGCAACCTGAGCACCAATGGCCTGAGGCAGTGCATTGGCCATCGTTCCGTGATTGAATGAACCCAGTAATCTGCGGTTACGGCTCATCTGAATATAACGTGCAGCCCATACCGTTGGTGTCCCCACATCACAAGTGAAGATTGCATTTTCCGCGGCGGTATCACTGATCACTTTGGTTAAATATTGCGGATGAATAGGCTTTTTACCTGGTTTGCCCACCGCAAGCTCGTCCAAATCCTCCCGTACTTTCGTATAATGCTTCACGCTTTTACGCAGATGTTTGTCACTATGTTCAGCCGTGAGGTATGGAAGCAGCGCTTGAATCGTCGCCTTGATGTCGCCACACACGCCATAATCCAGTTTGGTTCGCCGCCCTAAATGCGAGGTTTGAATATCCACCTGTAACACCGTCGCATCTTCTGGGAAAAACTGACGGTACGGGAAATCCGTTCCGAGCATAAGGAGCACGTCACAGTCCATCATGGCATGGTATCCCGAAGAATATCCGATTAAGCCTGTCAGCCCTACTGAATAAGGATTGTCGTATTCTAAGTACTCTTTCCCTCGAAGCGCAATAACCATAGGGGATTTCAATCGATCACAGAGCTCCAGCAGTGGTTCACGAGCCCCCGCACATCCTGCCCCGCATAAAAGCGTAATTTTTTTGTCCTGATTCAAGTACTCCGCCAGTTTGGCGAGTTCGGGTTCAGAAGGATGTACAACCGGATGTGGTGCATGGTATACATGCTCAGGAACAGGCAGATCAGCAGCTTCAAGTCCAGCAACATCGCCCGGAAGCACAATGACAGACACACCGGAACGTGCTACTGCTGTCTGCATCGCCATTGTGAGCGAACGAGGCATCTGCTTGGCTGTCGTGATCACTTCACAATAATGGCTGCATTCCTGGAACAAATACTCTGGATGAGTCGCCTGAAAATATTCACTGCCAATCTCGTCACTTGGAATGTGAGCAGCAATGGCCAGAACCGGCACACGGTTTCGATGGCAATCATAGAGTCCGTTAATAAGATGCATATTCCCAGGCCCGCTACTACCTGCACATACGGCAATACTCCCACTTACTTGGGCATCTGCACCCGCTGCAAAAGCCGCTACTTCTTCATGTCTTACATGAATCCATTCAATTTTGCCCGACTTGCGGATGGAGTCGAGGACCGCATTCAACGAGTCTCCAACAATGCCGTATATCCGGTGAATTCCCGCATTTAATAAAGCTTCGACAAGGACGTCTGCTATCGTTTTTTTCATAATGCTTAGTCACTCCTTTATAACGTTATCTTGATTAGGTTTCCATCCCTTGAATATACCTATTCTTATACCCCAATATTTTGAAAAACGAATCAAAAGCATATGTCACTCCAAGTATATAAGCACAATCTGCGTTAACATCTGGAGAAAACTCAAAAAATCCGTTTACCTTGAAAGGCAAACGGATCACTCTTGTTTTTCACACGATATCTATTCCTGAGAGCATAATTAATCAAATGGCTGGCATAACATTTCCACCACTTACAGGGATATACGCTCCAGTGATAAAAGAGGACAAATCGGATGCTAGAAAAGCAACGACATTTGCAATCTCCTGGTCTTCTCCCCTGCGTCTCAATGGTACGGATCGAGTATACGCCTCATCATGTCCCGGTTCACTTGTTCGGTCACGTTCACTAATTGTCCACCCCGGAGCTACTTGGTTAACCGTAATCTGATATTCGCCAACTTCCTTCGCTAACACACGATATACACCGTCCATTCCGCGTTTTCCTGCGGTATAGGCCGATTGATGGGCAAAATTTTGCATCGCGCATTCAGTATTAATCCCAATGAAGCGACCGGACCTCATTTCCTGCATCTGCGGAATGAAAGCTTTGGCAAGATATACACTCTGCATGACACATGATTCGAACTGGCTCAAGTAATCCTCTGGTGCTTGCTCCAGAACGGAAGTCCATTCGTATTGAATGACTGCATTCGCAACGACGATATCCACATTACCCAGCGTATTTTGGATCGCATCTCGTATCCGAAATGCGGTATCCTGTTTAGTCATGTCACCTTGTACGATAACGGCCTGACGACCCATTGCTTCGATCTCGTCCTTAAGTTCTTTGGCCTTCATTTCGTTGTTTATGTAGTGCAGTGCCAGATTCGCGCCACAAGTTGCGAGTGTACGAGCAATCACTCTTCCCAATTGCCCCGTTGCCCCCGTAACTAATGCCGTTTTACCGGTTAAATCCAACTTCATGACCTGAGTCACCTCCTTATCCGTTTTACACTAAAACGATTTCGAAAAGTGAATTTTGGAATACTCGTGACGCCTGCATTTTCGGATATCAAGACTTCCTTTGGAGATTTTCTTGACTCTCAGTCCATTTTCAACGTTACTTTTGGATCTCTATTCACCATTGTGTTTCATAAAATCAATTTCCTGAAAACGGCTGACTTCCTTCTCCCAGCGCTCAGTAACATACTGACGGTGTACGGGATGATCATTATAAGCGTCATAAGCAGCCTGATCTGCAAACTCCATAGAAAACCCGTAATCAAACTCATTTTTTGCACTCACTTGGCGTAGGACCTGGAAATGTTCAACACCTGGAATTTCCGCAAGCGCTTCCTTACTTTCGTTCAAAAAAACTTCGGACTCCGCTGTATCTTTACCTGCATAAAGTGTAAATGTCACCATATGTGTAATTCTGCTCATCTCTGTTTCCTCCTCCACTATGTTCAGACTCTGTACTCTAGTTTACAACTGAATGCGCTGAAAGCGCAATATTTGGTTGAATAGAACCAATGAGCTTTCATACAAGAAACTAAGAAAACACAACCAAAAACAAAAACCCCCGGAAATAACATTCCAGGGGTTGCTCCTCATCTATAAGAGAACTAGTTTTTGAGGTTGTATTTGCGGTTGAACTTGTCAACACGTCCACCGATATCCACGTTTCTTTGTTTACCAGTGAAGAACGGGTGGGATGCAGAGCTAGTATCTACACGGATAACAGGGTAAGTGTTACCGTCTTCCCATTCCATTGTTTCATTCGAGAACTTCGTGGAAGAAGCCAGGAATTTGAAGTCAGCACTTGCATCGTAGAAAATAACGAGCTGTGTTTTAGGATGGATGTCAACTTTTGGCATAATCTATTTACACTCCTTTAATATGGGTACTTCCTAGAATCAAACTAAATTTTATTATACTCTTTTTTTGCACGAAGTACCAGCAAGAATTGACGAAAAGACAAAAAAATTATAATCCATGCGAGTGGGTATCTAAATCCATCATTACGCCGGGCCTTTTTCCAGTACATGCAATATGTACTCGAGCGCCTCGAGTTCGTCCCTTCCTCTCGTCTGTAATCGAACCATACTGCCGTTTCGAAGCGGAAGTAATGCCATGCCTAGCAGGCTCTTTACATCTACACGATGTTCATGATCAGCCTCCGTGTAAGACAATGATATGTCCGAAGCAAAACGTGACGCTTGAGAGGATACCGACAGTAACTCATCCCGATGAAAATCCGCGTGAATCATAAATTCATGTGTTCTCACAACCTTCAATTCCTTTCGCCAAAATATGAGTACCTGTAATTATGTGTTTTCATTTATATATTAAAATCAACATGAATTATACCATGTGCTGGCAGGTTGTCCATGCCTTTAATGCGGAAAAAACAAAAAATTACGACTACTCCCGTTACAATTAAAAAAAGGTCCTGTACACATATGTGTACAGAACCCACACTCTTTTCTTATTACATACCGTTCGGGTAAACCATCACTTTAAGACTACCGCTTTTGTTATGCAGCGCCCTCTCCATTGCCTGTTGTGTCTCTTCAAGGGGGTATCGATCGGTGATCAAAGACATCACATCATGCTGTCCCGAACTTAAAAAGGCTACCCCCGCAGGATACGTATTGGCATAACGGAATATGCCATAGATATCGACTTCATTGTCGGCAATAAACGGTACATTAATTGCAATCTCATCCTGGGCAGGCAATCCAACAATGGCCAGCTTACCACCTCTGCGAAGAGAATATAGCGCCGACTGCAGTGCTTTGGGATTACCTGCCGTCTCCCAGGCTGTATCCACTCCGATGCCCTCGGTAATTTCCCGAATCACAGCAAGCGCATCCTCATGACGCACATTGATGGTGTGCGTTGCTCCCATCCGGCGTGCGGCCTCAAGCCGGACTTCCTCTAGATCCGTGACAATGATGGTCTCTACTCCGAAGGATTTCGCTGCCGCAACAGCCATCAGTCCGACGGGGCCCATGCCCATAATAGCCAGTGTCGTTCCTGGAGCCAGTTTACTCCTGCGAGCCGCATGAATACCAACGGAAAACGGTTCATTCATGGCTGCTTCCTCAAAGGTCAGGTGATCCGGGATTGGAAATACCATATCCTCTCGTATGACCATGTACTGCACAAATGCTCCATCGACCGGAGGGGTTGCCAGGAATTGAACTTCAGGACACAGATTGTAACGTCCTTCCTTACAAGCTGTACAGCGTCCGCAAGTCACTCCAGGTTCAATGGCAACTCGCTCCCCCACCTTCACTCGGGCAACGTCTGCACCAACCGCAACGATAATCCCCGCACATTCATGGCCAAGAATAATCGGTTTCTCCACAACAAATCTGCCAATGCGACCATGCTCAAAATAGTGTACATCAGATCCACAAACGCCTACGGCCATAACCTTAATGAGCACTTCATTGGATGAAGGTCTGGGAACAGGTTGATCTTCAATGATAATATGTCCAGGCTTTGTCATGACTGCAGCCTTCATCTTTACGGGCAGTTCGTGTTCACTCATACGCATTCTCCTCCTTATGCATGTCAGTGCTGTCTCTCGTTTCAAAGAAAACATTGCGTACTTTCGTACATTTTTATTTCATGCATGATTATTAGTAGATTTTTCGAGCTTGCTCATCCTGAATACCGCTTTTGCGATAAAAATACGTGTTAATCATATCGCGCCATTCCTTCGCGTGATCTGCCTGTTCCTCCTGCAGCGTAGCTACCTTGTTAAAGATGACTGGATCCACTTTACCTTCCAGTTCTCTCCATGTTTCGAGTAAAGCTTCAGCCTGCGCAGCACCTTCGAAATGAGTATCGTAGATGTGCTGGATAACCGTTTTACCGGAATGTAACACATGCGTGTACGGGACGTGATGGAAAAAGAGAATTAATTCATCGGGACAAGTCTCCAGTGATTCATATCGAGCTGCATTTTCAGCATGATATTGGGAAGTATAACCTGTACCACTCTTCACCGTCCGATCAACCCCAATTCCATGACAATCGGCAAAGTGATACGTTCCCCATTTGGAATACTCGTAACCATCCACATTAGGTCCGTAATGATGATCCGGGTTTACCATCCAGCCTACACCGAGAGGTGCAGTATAATTTTCATAGATGTCAAGTGAAGACAGCAACATACCCGTAACCCGCTCTACGACTTGCTCATCATGTCCAAACGTTAATCTCACCCATTCATCTGCGATGGCTTCTGCCGAGAGCTCAGGATTCCACCCCAGTCTGCCATATCCGTACAAATTCGCTTGAGCCAGCGGATGGCCTGTCCAACTTGCATCCGCACCGATGTTGGATACAGCCGCAAATCCACTGTACTGGCGCTGAAAGAGCGAACCGTCTGCAATGCGCTTGATCTCTGAGCCTTTGCCCTTGGCATACGTGTCAAAATCCAGAATTTCCTTCCACTGTGGCACAAGATAAGCCAGATGACGCTGTTGTCCTGTGTATTCTTGCGTAATCTGGAACTCGATCACTTGATTCGTATTCTCCATCGCCCCGAATAAAGGGGATACTGCTTCTCTAACCTGAAAATCCATAGGTCCATTTTTAATCTGCAAAATGACATTGTCTGCAAACCGTCCGTCTAGCGGTTTAAAGTGGTCATAAGCCGCGCGAGCCCGATCTGTAGTACGATCCCGCCAGTCCTGCTTGCAGTCGTATACGAAGCACCGCCAGATGACAAGTCCGCCAAAGGGACGAAGGGCTTCTGCAAGCATGTTTGCACCGTCTGCATGGTCACGATTGTATGTGAAAGGCCCCGGACGATTTTCAGAATCCGCTTTGATCACATATCCGCCAAAATCCGGAATCGCAGCGTACACCTTCGCCGTTTGAACGTTCCACCACTCACGTACCTGATCATCCAGTGGATCAGCTGTCTGCAAGCCACCAACTTCGATTGGACTGGCGTAATTGGCACAAAGAAACAAGCGAATACCATACGCTCTGAATTCAGCCGCTACCTTCGCAACATCACCAAGGTATCGCTCTGTCAGAAACAGACTCTCTTGTTTATGCACATTCACGTTATTAATCGATATCGCATTGATTCCGGTTGAGGCCAGTAATCGGGCATAGTCTCGAATCCGCCCTAAATCCTGCGTGAACTCACCGTTTTCGTAAAAGATAGAACGTCCGGCATATCCCCGCTCAATACTGCCGTCCACATTATCCCACTGATTAATCATGCGAAGTTGATTCACGGGTTGCTCTGTAATAAATAAGGGCTTCACCCCGTCAAGAGCCGGTCCGGCCTCTTCTGACTTACCTTGCTTTAATGTCAGTTCGCGCAACAAATGAAAAACAGCATATAAAACACCTTGCGGCGTCTCTGAACCAATAACCATCTCCTGAAGAGACTCATGTTCACGAATGATAAAACCCTCACCCTGTACAGCAGCACGTTCCGCCTCCGTAAACGCACTTGTCACCTGATTGTTCCCTGCCCAGGTGCCCACTCGGATTGAAGGTTTACGTTGTTCGTCTGAATCCGTGCTTTGGGTCTGAGAATGGCGAATGACAGGCTGTTCACCGTATAACTTACCGAGCCCTTGCTTGAGCTCGGTAAGAGCGGTGTCGATGACTAGATGCTGTTCCTTTACATCAATATGCCGGCTCCAGAGAGGAGCTGCCGTTCTCGTTCTCGTAGCCCCTTTCGCTTCTGGTAGTGCAACATGATAACCTAGCCATGCTTCATATTGCGGGCCGGACAGTCCAGATTGTACGGTAGTTTGACTCATTGTAGAGCCTCCTTGCTTGCATAGATCTGTGCAAGACGATTATTTTTGCCTTCAAGCAACCACAGTATAGAAGTTACGCCACGTGGATAATATTTGCTGCCGACAGCAACACCGGATAAGATCTGGTCACTCCAGCACCAGTAGGATTCCTTCGGATGAAGCAACCATTTCACATGAGTTGCATCCGCTGCTTTCCCAGTCTCATCCCACTCCACACCCAGAATCTCACGTGTGATAAATTGGGACAAATAGATTTTGCTCAACCAGGAGTTCTTGCTTGTCGAAGACAGCTTCCAGCCACCATCTTCAAACAGGCATATTCCTGGAACTAGCACCGTTTTTAGATGTGTGTGTAGTGCCTTGATATAGGGTCCGAACCGGCCGTTAACATCGAGTGCCGCTTCACAACCTGTAAAATACGGGAATACCAGGCCTTCAATCGCCGGAATGATACGCGAATCGTTATTTTCCGCAATAACCGCCGGAATGTAACCTCCGTCAGTCAATTGAGCAGCGACGCTTGCCGCGCAGCGATCTGCTTGTTTTCCTGCCTGATGAGACAGCTCTGAGAGCTTCTCGCCTGCAAACAATTTTTCGAGTGCAACGTAGACAGCCCAGCATTTACCCGCAAGATAGATATTGTTCCGCGATTGTCCAAGGGATACGTCCAAACTGTCGTACGTGGTAATCTCTGCCCTGCCTTGTGTACGGCTGCTATCCAGTCCCATTAAGCCATTACGTTGATCTTCTTCTGGATGGTCACGGTTAAGCATACTTTGGAAGCATTCCTGAATAACCGGCAACATCTCAGTCAAAAACTCCCGATCTTGCGTCTGCTCAATATATACCGTTGCGCAGCAAAGCCAGTTGACAAGCTCTTCATGGCTCATCTGTGAGAAACAATCATCGATGCCGACGAGTTCATACGCCGAATGACCCGGACGGGAAAATACATTGGCGATTCCAATATCATGTGTAAACGTAATGCCGCCCGGATGAAGTGTCTCTTCTCCAGGGAAGCGAACCTGATCCGTATAACTATAACGCTTCACAAACCACTCCAGCTCATTACGAACAGTCCATGGATTAAGAGCAAGCTCGAAGTACAGCTGATCTGCGGTCAGATCCAGCGTATTCATCATCCGATATTCGCCTTCATTCACAATCCAGAGCGGCTCGCCATCTGCATCGAGCAGTTGAGTGCTCGCATAGTAGCTGTGGATGGAATGGGCAAGCATATAGGACTGATCTTCGCTAAGCGCTGCCGTTCCAAGTCGCCGATCTACTTCGGCACAGGATGCAGTCAATGCATCAAAACGATCGAGCGCATACTCACCCGCTTGCAGAATGTCAGCAAAGTAACGTGTGTACCAATACGTGGTGTCCATACCGGTAGTTACAATTCCTCCCCGATAGAAACATACCGCGAATTGGAACGTGCGTTTCTGGCCTGCCGGAACTTCCATCAGTAATACCGAGGTAGATCCTAAGCCAAATGCCAGATTGTCACGATGTTTTTCCTCTAAAATTTTCTCCAGCGTAAATCCGCGTGCAGGCCACAGACCTTCATTTTTCGACACAATAGCTGTCAGACGCCCTTGTCCAACCCCTGTCAATGGTCCTCCCTCTGGTCCACCAATTAATCGCATCGCAGAATACGGATCACTACCTTGATAACCGAAGTACCCTTTACGGGTTTTCTCGCCTTGGCTGTTGTCAATGGTCATCTCGACCAACACTGCGGGTACGAGTGCATCCATCAGCGCTTCACGATCTGCACTCTTCGGATGCGGAACGGGACGTACAGGCGAATAAATACGGAATTCAAGATCTCCTGCATTCCATGTATCTGTCCCCGAAGTGAACTCCCGAGTAATGTCTTCATCCCGAAACGCAGAGATCAACGGTTTTGCCCCCGCACCGTCAGACTGACTTCCACTGTCCAGCTTCTCCACATCATAACGGCTGCTCTCATCTTCACTCGCTTCATAAAAAGGCAATGCCTGATAATGCTCTCCATCACAAGCTTGTAATCCTATATATACGTTTTGGTCAGCCGGCTTCCCAAGTTCAAGCCCCAGCCCACCTTTAGCCCCTTTGTAACCTAGCGTGAAACTGGCAAATGCACCGATTGGTGCGTGATGAGCATTGTAAAAAATAGAATTGGATGTACTCATTCTTCATAACCTCTCTCGGAATAAGATATGCATGCGTTTTCATTAGCCCCATCCTATCACGCAGTGTCCGTCCAGACCATGAACAAATCAATCGGATATTTACCCAAATCAAGCTGATATATGATAAAATATAAAGCGGTTACACTTTTAAAATTTTAAAAAATTCGTTTTAAATATGTACATAACCTAGCGTAACATGACCCAACTTAAGGAGGAATTCAAATGTCTTCCACGTATTTACCTCCCGATCTGGGAGAAAGTGTGCATGAAGTGTTTTACCCAGATGTGCAAACCACCGTTAACTTGTTCGCCATTCATCTGCGCAGTGTCGGACCCGATTGGGACTATCCGGCGCACGAGCATCCTCAATATGAGCTCAATTATGTAACAGAGGGTGTGCAGTATATGACCATAAACGGTACTTTGTATGTACAAAACGCCGGTGAGCTCCTGCTGATCCCTCCGGGAAGCATTCATTCCAGCCAGAGCCGAAGCGGACAAGGCTTCACCTACTTCTGTATGCATTTTGATATTGATGATCAGCTGTTTCTCTCTCTTCTGGCACGAATCAAGCAAGTATTATTCGGAGCAGACAGCCCGGTTACCCGGCAGATTGAACCTGTGCTGCACAAGCTCATGTCCTCTGCCCACGATCAATCCCCCAGTGCTATGGTACAGCGCATGCAACTGCAATCCGCGGTATTTGAGCTGTTTGGTCACCTCTGGGAGACGGTGTCTCAGGAAGCAGTCCAGACGTTTGCGGGTGGGTACGAACGGATTGAACTGGCGCATCAGATTCGTACTCGGCTTCAAGGACTAATGAGCCAGCAATTCAAACAAGGCGATGAATCCGACAGCCACTATGGGATCGATGATATCGCCGCAGAACTCGGCATCAGTACTTCGCATTGCAATCGTGTGTTCAAACAAATATTCGGGCAGTCCCCCCGTACCGTTCTATCCCAAATGGTGCTGCACGAGGCCAAAGTTTTACTAGGTAATCCACAGCTCTCTGTACAAAATATCGCAGTGATGCTTGGATATAAGGATATCGCCCATTTTAGCCGTCAATTCAAACGGTGGTCGGGGAAGTCCCCTTCACAATATAGACAGGAACAGCCTGCTCTGGAGTAATGTCCAGCAGCAGGCTGTTTTATTTGATGTTTACGTTACATATCGTTATTTCAGCAAACGTTTGATCAGATTCAGTTTGTTATTGTAAGGCGGGTACAGCATATGCGGATTAAGCTTGGTACTCTTTTTCAAAACACTTTTCATATGTGAAAAGGTCTCGAAGCTGTACCGTCCATGGTACGAGCCAATACCAGAATGACCTACTCCTCCAAACGGTAGCCGTGGATTGGCCACATGTGTAATCGTATCGTTAATGCATCCTCCGCCAAAAGAAACCTCGTTTAACACTTTATCCTGAACAGCTGAATCGGATGTGAACAGGTACAAGGCTAACGGCTTTGGTCGTTTAATAATTTCGCCAATTGCATCATCTAGATGACTATAACTGATCATCGGCAAAATCGGCCCAAAAATCTCGTCCTCCATCGTAGCTGCATTCCACGATTCCGCATCAATTAAGGTCGGTTCAATAAAGCGATCTTCTTCATCGGAAGTCCCTCCATAGATGACCTGGTCCCGGTCTCGTTCAATTAATGCGGTCAAACGTTTAAAGTGTGACTTGTTCACGATGCGCCCATAGTCCTTGTTATGCTGAATATCCGTTCCAAAGAAGGTTACAATCGCAGCTTTCATCGCATCAATTAAAGGCTGTTTTACACGCTCATGTACAAGCAAATAATCCGGGGCGATACAGGTTTGCCCTGTGTTCAGCAGTTTGCCCCAAATAATACGTTCGGCCGCAACTTGAATATCCGCCTGCTCATCCACGATGACAGGACTTTTCCCTCCAAGCTCCAGCGTAACAGGAACAAGGTTTTTCGCTGCGGCCTCCATCACGATTTTACCAACGGGTACACTGCCTGTAAAAAAGATATAGTCGAACGACGCATGGATAAGCGCTGTTGTTGTGTCTTTGGCTCCTTCGACCACTTGTACATATTCCGGCTCAAATACTTCACCAATCAATTTCTTCACAACAGCCGATACAGCCGGGGTGTTCTCTGACGCTTTGAGCACCGCCGTATTACCTGCGGCAATCGCACCAACCAGTGGTTCAATAAGGAGTTGAAAAGGATAATTGAACGGCCCAATAATAAGCACTGCACCATACGGTTCAGGAAGGATAAAACTTTTGGAGCCAAGGAGAGCCACTTGTGTCCTAACCTTAACAGGCTTCACCCACTTTTTGATTTTACGCATCGTGTGTGTGATGCTGTCGAGCATAAATCCAATCTCTGTCGTGTAGGATTCAAATTCGCTTTTCCCCAAGTCTTGATACAGTGCCTCGGTCAATCCGGATTCATGTTTCTGAATGGCCTGTTTTAAACGTCTTAAACGTTCTATTCGAACTTCCGCTGGTCTCGTGGCACCGGAACGGAAAAATGTACGTTGTTTCTCCAGTATGACGTGTACATCTTCGTGTGTTAATTCTTGAAACGTGGTCATAATGCTCACTCTCCTTCGTTGGAAAAGATTATTGATGAAAGGTTTAAACTTATGAACCTATACGTTACATGCCGTAGCATGCTAAGCCTTTTCTTGTTGTTGTGCAATCTAACTTTTGATTAATCGAGCGCTGAAACAGCTACCTATTTATAGGCATTCCTCTTCAAGCGCAGCGACAAGCTGTTTCAGCAGATCGACGGAAGCATGCAACGAAGCTGAATAATAACGTTGTGTTCCCTTCTGTTCCACGGATATGAGCCCTTTCTCCAGCAACAACTTCAAGTGGTGGGATATCGCTGGACGGGACAGGCTGGAATGTTCCGTAATCTCATTCACTGTCATATGGCCTTTTTCACTCAGCATGAGCAAAATCGATTGGCGATGGTTGTCACTCAGAACTTGAAACAGCGGGATACATGTTTGGAAAATGGTTATGGCCTTCTGACCCATATTTACACCTCGATTATCTTTCTGCGTTCTATCTATTAACTATCATTCTACGAACTTTATAGTTTTTACTTTTATTCGTTTAAACATTTAAACCTATAAAATGAATTGTACTTCCTTATATCTTAAATTTCAAGAAAAACAGCTCAGAACAACAATCTTTTTTAAATAAAACGCTTCCACTCTGCCATACTTGTATGGTAGTATGGCAATGAAGGAGTTGAAGTTGTGGAACATACCCCCAGATTATCATCCAAAGCCGGTTTATCGCCCTTGTCAGGCCACCTCTCGGCGTTGAACAAGCAATCCTACTCGACGCGAGATTTGGTCTATGACACGCTGAAACAACAGATTTTGAGTCTGCAGTTGCCTCCGGGTACGGCCATTTCGGAGAAAGAAATCGCCCTGGACTTTCAGGTTAGCCGGACTCCTGTGCGCGAAAGTTTTGTCCGACTCGCTCAGGAAGGTCTGCTGGAAGTGTATCCCCAGCGTGGAACGTATGTCTCTCTGATTCAACTGGATCTCGTCGAAGAAGCCCGATTTATGCGAGAGCAGCTGGAGCGAGCTGTCATCCGTCTAGCTTGTGCACAATTTCCAGAAGAGCAGATGTTGGCCCTTGAACACAATCTTGCAGAGCAGCAGCAATGCCTGAGCGAACCGGATGATGAACGCATGTTTCAACTGGATGAGGAGTTCCATAGCACTCTTTTTGCTGGCTGTAACAAAAGCAACACCTGGACGGTGATTCAGCAGATGAATGTGCATTTGAATCGAAGCCGGATGCTCCGTCTGTCTTCCGATCATCATTGGGATCACTTAATCGAGCAGCACCGATCCATGGTTCAGGCGATTCAGCAGCATGATGCAGAGAAAGCAGAACGTCTGATGCAGGAACATCTGTATCTGACAGTCACGGATCTGGCTGTTCTGCGGAGTACATATCCTTCCTATTTCCAATAAGTAAAGAATTCCTGCTTGCACATCGTAATACATGTTGTTTCTTCCACTAATGAGGATGAGGTGAATGAAATGAAGATGGTTTTTCGCTGGTTTGGCGAAGGCAATGATACGGTATCGCTGGATCAGATCCGGCAAATTCCGGGCGTCGAAGGCATTGTATGGGCACTACATGATGTTCCTGCAGGCGAAGAATGGCCGATGGACAAAATACTTGCTGTCAAGACAGCTGCGGACCAAGCCGGACTACATCTGGATGTCGTAGAAAGTGTTAATATTCATGAAGATATCAAGCTTGGACTGCCTTCACGGGATAAATATATTAGCAACTACATTAAAACCATGGAGAAACTTGCCCAAGTGGGTGTCAAAGTGATCTGTTATAATTTTATGCCGATCTTCGATTGGTTGCGTACGGATCTGCACAAAGAAATGGAGGACGGATCAACAGCCCTCTTCTATGAAGCTAGCAAAATTGAAAACATTGAACCACTGGAACTGGTTCGCAAAATTAATGAAAACTCCACCCTCACGATGCCGGGTTGGGAACCGGAACGACTACAGTATCTCACAGGTTTGTTTGAAGCCTATAAAGATGTGACCGAGGACGATATGTGGGAGAACGCACGTTACTTCCTGCAAGAGATCATTCCTACCGCCGAGCGGCTTGGCATTCGAATGGCGATTCATCCCGATGACCCACCATGGCCGATCTTTGGTCTGCCTAAAATTATAATCAATCAGGACAATGTTCGCAGATACCTGAATCTATATGATAGTCCGTCGAATAGTGTAACGCTGTGTAGCGGATCTCTCGGTGCCAATCCAGACAATGATATCATCGGTATGATTCATGAGTTCAGTGATCGGATTCCGTTTGCTCACATCCGGAATGTGAAGGTCTATGAGAATGGTGACTTTATCGAAACCTCTCACCGCAGTCAGGACGGAAGCGTAGATATCGCGGGTGTTGTAGAAGCCTATCACGATATTGGTTTTGAAGGATACGCCAGACCGGACCACGGTCGACATCTGTGGGGAGAAGAATGTAGACCAGGCTATGGACTATATGATCGTGCACTCGGAATTATGTATCTCTGGGGTGTCTGGGATTCACTACAAAGGAGGGCAAACGCATGAGCGAACACCATTCGAACCTGAATCTGGAGCGTACTTCTCGCCTTCAAGGTAAAACAGCCGTGATTACCGGAGGGGCAGGCGTATTATGCCGTTCCATGGCTGAAGAACTCGCAAGACACGGCGCCAAGGTGGCCATCCTGAACCGGACGGTATCCAAAGGTCAAGACGTTGCATCCGCAATTGAAAAAGCAGGTGGCCGTGCCATTGCCGTTGCATGTGATGTCACCCAAGCCGAAAGTGTACAGGCGGCGGCAGATATTGTTCGCGAGCAACTCGGCCCATGTGACATATTGATTAATGGTGCTGGCGGCAATAACGCCAGTGCCAACACAACAAATGAAATATTTAAACCGGAGGATTTGGGTAATCCTGATGTGACCACCTTTTTTGATGTAAGTGTAGAGGGGTTTCGGCAGGTCATGGATCTGAACTTTGTTGGCTCCCTCATCCCTACTCAAATTTTTGCCAAACACATGATTGAGCGCGATGTACCCGCTACGGTCATCAATATATCGTCCATGAGTGCCCCATCTCCTATGACCAAAGTGCCTGCGTACAGTGCTGCCAAGGCGGCTATTAACAATTTTACACAATGGCTTGCTGTGCATCTGGCAGAGTCGGGGATTCGAGTCAATGCGATTGCTCCAGGCTTCTTCCTGACCGAGCAGAACCGCAACTTGCTCTTGCAGCCAGACGGCTCACCTACGGAGCGTTCCAGCAAAATTATTGCGCATACCCCAATGCGCCGTTTTGGTAAACCGGAGGATCTGCTCGGTACGTTAATGTGGCTGGCAGATGAGCATCAGTCCGGCTTTGTAACGGGTATTGTTGTGCCTGTAGACGGCGGATTCATGGCTTATTCCGGGGTGTAGCCCTCATTTTTGGATACATCGATTGTCTGAAACAGATTCACACTCCAACCGAACCTCGTGATATGCTCACGGGCTTCGGTTTTTTTGACGTTGATTTGATCCTCAAGTGATAAGGAATAAATTGCATCGTTGTGGGCAAGGATTGAGGGTGTAAAGGGTGGTGATGCATATATGATGGAGGAAACTACGGTCGTTGCTGTGCGAGCGATTATCGCTTTTCTCACCTTAATTGTCTATACGAGGGTTCTGGGAAAACAACAAATGGGCAACCTGACCTATTTTGATTATATTAACGGCATTACGATTGGCTCCATTGCCGGTACGTTTGCCACGGATTTGTCGTCCAAAGCGTGGATTCATTTTGTAGCGTTAACCATCTTCACCTTGATCACCATCATTTTTCAATACATTACGCTGAAAAGCCGAGCCTTCTCCCAAATTATGGACTCCGATCCCACCCTGGTCATTCAGAATGGCAAAATTCTGGAACAAAATCTGAATCAAATGCGCGTGAAGTTCGACGAACTCACCATGATGCTACGGCAAAAGGATGTATTTGACCTGACCACGGTCGATTATGGCATTTTAGAGCCAGATGGCACCTTATCCATTGCTTTGAAACCAGAGAATCAGCCCGTAACCGCAAAGGATATGCACATGCACCCACCATCCCAGAAACTCATGACCGAGCTTATTATCGACGGTGTATTAATGAAAGAAAAACTGGCCGAGCGCAATAAGGACAGCAGCTGGTTAACCGAACAATTGAAAAAACAAAACCTGACGATTCAGGACATTGCATTTGCTGCCATTTTACCGAATGACAAGTTATATATCGATTTGTATAAGGATCGGTTATCAGACAAGACCAGCACGGATGAGAAAAAAAAAACGTAACTGATCTGAATGAATCTAATATATCTGAACTCATAAAAACAATCTGACCAAACTTGTCCGGGAGGTTCGGAAATGAAAAAGCATAAATGGCTTCTCTATACGATCCCCATTATCATGCTGATGCTGTTCATCGCGATCATGATTAGCGGCCCTTGGCTCAAAAAACCTTTTGGCACGCAAGATCGCTTACTGGAATCCATCCAGAAGCTGGAGAAGCAGGTTCTGGACAAACAGTGGACTCAAGCTAAAGGTCAGATCGAGTATGCCATGCAAGCTTGGCATCGAATCGTGAACCGCATTCAATTCAGCGTGGAGCGTGAGAGTATTTATGATGTTCTGGGTGCACTTGCACGAATTCAAGGCGGTATTGCGGCGCAGGACGATCAAGCGATTATGGAGGAAATTTATTATTTTTATGCCTTATGGGATAATCTCGGGGACTAACACTACGCACGATCCAAAGAGAGTTGCTACTAACTCACAAATTATGCTGAGTGGTACAAAACAAAAAAACAAAGCACACCTCCTTTTCAGAAAAAGGAAGTGTTCTTTGTTTCATCCTTCAGACCGTCGCCCTATCTACATTACGTTCTATGCTCTGTTTAATCCACGGGATTTCGACTTCGAGGGACTTGCCGTTCCTTCTTTTCGGAAGAAAAGTGCAAGAGCTCCCTTTGCACACCATAGCGCAAACAATGCAAACAGCGTACCCCAGAACAGAGCTGGCATGAACGTCTGTTGCGCCAGATTTGCCGCATCTCCGGCCTGAGATGGACGGGTCCAGGATGCCCAACCGATATACATCGCACTGACGACAGACTCTTCGAGCGTAATAAAGGCCAGTAGCAGATAGTAGTACTTCGCGATTTTCACACCAAAAATCATAATAACTACATTCAACGCGATAAACCCGGTCAACCACAACATTCCGAATTCGCCTCTGACATATAACACCAGCGACACAAGTGCCACAGCCGTCATAACTCCCAAGCCCCACATGTGCCGCCCTTTGCGGTACAAGTAAAACAGAAGCCATGCAAAAAGCGATGCACCAATGTATCCTGCCAGCGAAACAAATATCGCTCTCCCCGATGTCAGCATAGATGAATACGTGACACCGCTATGATCCGCGTATAATTCAATGCGTAACACTTTACCGGACAAAACCAGTGTCATCAGCGCATGAGCGAATTCATGAATCATCGTATCGAGATTACGGAACAAGGATGAGAACGGGATGAATCGTGTCAGAAATACAGAGGCCATTAGAAAAAGGATCGTTTTGAGCCACTTGTTCAATCTGTTCATACCTCCTTGCCTTCAACTACCGAGCCTATCCATTATAGTACGTCAGGCTTCCCTGCTTCGTTTCGTCTTTTGAAGTCAAGTGCGCATCGCTCCATCCACCAGCAAAAGCTGCGATTGTGCCCAATGAAAAAAGAAGATAGATCATATCGACCACGCCCTTTCTCAAAAGTCACCAAAAGTCGATTTCGCATCCGCAAAATGGCATCGTTCACGAACTGTTCGGCGGCTTTGCTCTGGATAAGCGTTACATACGCATATAGTGAATGATCGACAGGCTCATCCAGCGGACTAACCCCGGCACATGAAAACTCGGTCTGCACCCCTGCTTCATGGAGCAGGCTCAGGGAGCGAACCAGCTCCGCGTCGACCTCTACCCCGTTCCATATCACCGTCCGTTTGGGAGACAAGGTTCGTTTGTCCCGTTCGGTCCAGTGCAACAGTTCCTGTTTCCGTCTTCTCCACAGATGTACAGGCTGTTCACTGAGCAGTACTTCCTGTTCCTCAAATTCTTCATGTACGTTCATCATGTTCCTCCTGGTCTGCATATCCAAACGTCTCAAACGAAAAAGAGCACATCACTGTGCTCTCTGCTTCGCAAAAGGCAAAGGAATAGGTCACGTTCATTCCTCAGCATGTTGTTATATTGTACCTTTTTCGGCGAAAAGCATCAAATGCTCATTAAAGTTCCTATTCGTTCAATGCCAGCTTCAGCGCTTCCATATTCTCTCTCATCACGCTAATGTAGTCCTTGCCTGCCTTAACCTCATCCTCGGTTAAACCTTCGATAGGATTCAACACAGCCGTCTTGGCTCCAATCTCCTTAGCGATAGTTTCCGATACTTTGGATGAAACGAGTGTTTCAAAAAAGATTGTTTTCACCTTGTGTTCCTTGGCAAAATCAATGACAGTTGCCATCTGAGCTGCGGATGGTTCCTGTTCAGGAGACAACCCGGCAATCGGAACCTGCTGCAAACCATACTCCGCTGCCAGATATGCAAAAGCCGCGTGTTGTGTAATAAAGTCCTTCCGTTTGCTGTCCTTCACAGCCGCTTTGAAGTCCTGATCCAGTGCTTCCAGCTTGACAATATATGCATCGGCGTTTTGTTTGAACTGGTCTGCATGCTGTGGGGCCGCTTTGGCAAGTCCAGCTTCAATGTTTCGTACTTCCTTTATAGCGAGCGCTGGTGACAGCCACACGTGAGGATCAAGCCCGCCATGGTCGTGGTCATGCTCTTCACCTGTTGCGGCGTCATGCTCGTGACCTTCCTTCGCAGAGGCGTCATCTGCGTGATCATGTTCTTCAGTGGTTGTTGCTTTGTCCGCATGGTCGTGGTCATGTTCCTCTTCTTCTCCACCTTCACGAATGCTAATCCCTTGACTGGCTTCCACCTGCACAAGTTTGCTATTGCTTAGGCTGTCTTTGACCTGATCCATCCAGGACTCCATGCCTGCCCCGTTGTAGACGAGAACATCTGCTTTTTCAATGCTCGCGATGTCCTGAGGCGTTGGTTCCCAATCATGCGGCTCCATGGCTGGCGGAATAAGCGTATGTACATCAGCCAGATCGCCCGCTACATTTTTCGTAAAATCATACATTGGATAAAAGCTGACCTCTACATTTAATTTTTGCTCCGAAGCCGCTGTAGTACTAGCTGCAGCAGCTTGATCCGGATTGGAGGTTGTTGTTTTTTGGCCGCAACCTGTTGCAACAATTGCCAAACTGAAGATAATTCCCAGCGCTGAAGTTTTGCCCAGTTTCATAGTCTGAATTCCCCATTTCATCTTTATGTGTTGCTTTTTGAATGAATATATAATGTTGCTGTCTGCTGCTTAACGGCGCGATGACGTTTACGATTGTATAGTGAAATCAGCTTTTGGGCTGATATTCCAGTCAACAGGAAAAGTAACAGGATGAGTGCAATGGTTCCTCCCGGAGGTGTATTCCATTGATACGAAGCAGTGAGCCCGCTAAAAATGCCCATCAATCCTGTAACGATAGCAATAACAATGGCTGCGGCAAAACTGCGTGCAACCCTCAAAGCTAATGCTGCCGGCAATACAATAAGTGCAGATACGAGCAGCACACCGACTATCGGCATCGCAGAGGCCACGGTCATTCCGGTTAGTATCGCAAAGGCAAATGATAAACCTTTCACCTGCACGCCTCCAATGGAGGCGGTCTCTTCATCAAAGGTCAAATTGTACAACGGTCTTCGCAAAACGAAAAAAAAGGTCAATCCAATCAAACATACCGCTGCCATCATCCACAGCTGGATATTGCTCACCGCGACGATGGAACCAAACAGATAAGAACTGAAGGTTTTGGAAAGATTCATTTTTAGACTCATTAATACAACAGCCAAAGCTAGACCAGAAGTCATAATGATTGCAACCGGCACCTCACTGTACGTCCGATAGCTTCGCCGTAGCTGCTCGACCAGCAGAGCACCAATAATTGCAACAGCGAAGCCGCTTAGAACCGGATTCAGGTTCATAACCGAACCTAGGGCAACCCCTGCCAGTGAAACGTGAGAAAGTGTATCAGCCATAAGTACCTGCCGTCGAAGCATCAGATATACACCCAGAATAGGTGCAATGATTCCAATTAGTCCTCCAGCCCAGAAAGCACGTTGCATGAATTCGTACTCAAACACTGCCATTCCTCACTTTCTTGTCTCTCCAAGGTGATCGTTCGATCCAGCCGGTTACCCACTTCTTCGAGACCGTGTGTGACCATAATGATGGTGAGACCATGAACATCTGCATAGTGACGCATCAATTCATAGAACCCTTCTCTACTTCGCCGATCCATCCCGGTGGTGGGCTCATCCAGCACAAGCACTTGCGGCTGTCCAGCCAGGGCTCGTGCGATACAGATTCGCTGCTTCTGTCCGCCCGAAAGCTCTCCTACACGTGCGTTGCGGTATTCCCACATGCCGACTTCACGCAGGCTTCGTTCAACAATCGCTTCTTTGTCCGAAGTGAATCGCCGAAAAAGACCTAACTTGTGATAACAACCGGATCGCACGAGTTCGATGACTGTACTGGGAAAACCACTATTAAACGAGGCCATTTGCTGAGGTACGTAACCGATCTCCAGCTTTTTGCCTCGAAGCTGCTGTGTATTCATATGTACCGAACCGCTCCAGGGCTTCAAGAGCCCCAGCAACAGTTTCAGCATGGTTGTCTTCGCAGAGCCATTCGGCCCCGTGATGCCGACAAATTCACCCACATGAATATCCAGCGACAGATGATCAATGACGGGCTCTTTACCATATCCAAATACGACATCACGCATGGAAGATAAAATCATGGGTTAACCTCTTTCTTTTTTTCGTAAATATTACGATTTGAAAAAATCAAAATTTTTTAGCGGGTTTCCCGGTGAATCGTCATCTTCTTCAAACGAGGTGAATACTTCTTCATCTCCAGACGTTCCGGATGGTTACGCTTGTTCTTCGTTGTTGTATAGTTGCGATCCCCGCACTCCGTGCAGGCTAAAGTTACAATGACTCTCATGATGTTGCCTCCCTTTGTCTATTCGTAATTATTACTATTTAATGATAGTAGCCTATGCCTTTTCTTTTGTCAACTTCTTCTCTTAGCTCCATTGTGGAAAAGGGTCTTTCAACTCCCGCCAGTTCATCTGCATCTCATCATCTGTAAGTAATGTCTCATCCAATGTTCGTTCAATAGCTGCACGATCCATATCAATCCCGATAAACACCAGCTTGGTTACCCGATCACCCCACTCTTCATCCCAATCCGGAATAGCTGGAAGCGTGTCGCCAAAATGAAGATGCCGCTCTTCCTCACTCATCGCCCCTACCCATATTCCTGCCGGTGCAAGCTGTTTGGACGTACCCGCATGGCTAAATGAGATGGCCATATGGTTGCGAGTAGCCATCCACATTAAACCTTTGGAGCGAACGATACTGTCTGGCCATTTGGCAATCCAGCGCAGCAGGCGCTCGGGATGGAATGGGCGTTTGCGGTGATATACAAACGAATGAATACCGTATTCCTCGGTCTCAGGCGTATGCTCCTCTTTCATTAATTCGCGGATCCAGCCCGCGGACTGGCTTGCTTTTTCAAAATAAAACCGACCGGTATTCAAAATTTCTCTCGGATCAATCTGCCCATGCGTCGTGCGAACCAACTTGGCCTCTGGCTGCATCGCATGCAGTGCTTTTTCCAGCTTCGATAGCTCTACTTCGGATACTAGATCACATTTGTTCAGCACAAGAACGTCGCAAAATTCAACCTGGTCGGTCAGCAAATGCACAATGCCCCGCACGTCATCTTCTCCGGCTTCCTGTCCGCGATCCTTAAGCGTCTCTTTCGAATAAAAGTCACGCCAAAACTGAGCGGCATCCACCACCGTTACCATCGTGTCTAGACGAGTGAATCGAGTC
Organism: Paenibacillus polysaccharolyticus; assembly: GCF_900102085.1. Taxonomy (GTDB): domain Bacteria; phylum Bacillota; class Bacilli; order Paenibacillales; family Paenibacillaceae; genus Paenibacillus; species Paenibacillus polysaccharolyticus. The sequence goes on from NZ_FMVM01000002.1 coordinate 492,205, forward strand.
AGATCAATGCCAAGTTCCTCGTCAATGTACGTAAATGTCTGAGCCACAGGAACGGGTTCGCCAATGCCCGTAGATTCAATCAATATGTAGTCGAACGACCCATCCAGCGCAAGCCGCTCCACCTCTTTTAACAAATCCTCACGAAGTGTGCAGCAGATGCACCCGTTTGACATCTCCACCAGCTTCTCATCAATCCGCGATAAACCGCCTCCGTCCCGAATCAACCCTGCATCAATATTGACTTCACTCAGATCGTTTACGATGACGGCGACACGCATGCCCTCCCGATTATGTAACACGTGGTTTAGCAATGTCGTCTTACCCGCTCCAAGATAACCGCTAAGAACCGTAACTGGCACTCGATTTTGAATATGTTGTTGTTTTTCTGATACTGACATTATTGCTTCCTCCACTTCTTATGGGTGAATTTAAGTGCTCCATCAAACCTTTCGGGATATCTAGATGGTGAACTAAGATGATGGATGATGTACTTATGCTGATCTAGTTATATGGGCGATGTATTTAATCGTAATTATTACGATTAAATACATTGAGAACTATACCTTATTCCACCTTTGCTTGTCAACTGAGTCCCTTTGAGCGAACTTTTTAATCGTAAAACAACTGATTAACTGCCCGAATCGATGTATGTTACAGCGAGTACAAGCATATATTCTAGCAAAGTTCTAGTAACGGAGGTCTTTTCATGAGAATCGCAGCTAGTTTGAAACTTCTCACCTTCCTTGTTCCTTGCGCCTTTCTGGTTCCGGTTGTTATTGCGTTCGCCCCGGATCTGAATAAAATCTGGAATAGCGAGGCGTTGCAAAATATAAAAACAGTATTTGTGAGTATTTTTCTGGAAGCAGCCCCCTTTCTGCTCATGGGCGTGTTCCTGTCCTCTCTGATGCAATGGTTCGTATCCGAAGAGATGGTGCGAAGACTGACCCCCAAACATCCGGTTGGGGGCGTGCTTGTGGCGGGCCTGCTCGGTATTGTTTTTCCCATCTGCGAATGCGGAATGATCCCGGTTGTACGGCGGCTTATGCATAAAGGCATGCCTGCATATATTGCGGTAACGTTCATTCTAAGCGGTCCTGTCGTCAATCCGATTGTGTTTACAGCAACTCTCATGGCATTTCCTAGTCATCCAGAGATCACCATCGCTCGAATGGGACTGGCTTTTACGGTGGCTGCTGCCGTTGGTGGGCTTGTGTATGTTTTTGTGAAACGCAATCCTCTGCGCATGCCCAAAACGGTCGTGACGGAAGTAAAGACACATCCTGGGTTCAAAATGGCTTCTTCAGCTCATTCTCATAAACATTCTGATGATCATTCTCACTCGCACGGTGGCACCCATAACCATCATCACTCTCATAAGAAGGACTGGCGCAGCTTTTTCATCCATGCAGGTGAAGAGTTCGTCGATATGAGCAAATATTTGGTGATTGGAGCATTGATTACTGCGTGTATTCAGACATTTGTGAGTCGCAGTGATCTTGTTGCGCTGGGAAATGGCCCGGTTGCCTCGTATGTATTTATGATGGGCTTTGCATATGTTCTGTCCTTATGTTCTACATCGGATGCTTTTGTTGCGTCAGCCTTCTCACATACGTTTGCTTTGGGTCCGCTGATTTCCTTCCTTGTGCTCGGCCCGATGCTGGATTTCAAAAGCACGCTTATGTTACTCTCCACCTTCCGCACCCGTTTTGTCATTGGCTTAAGTATGGCGATTATCCTTCTGGTTTTTGCCGGGTCTTGGCTCGTGAACTTCTTAGGGTGATTGAGATGAAACTGCTTCTAGCAAAGAGTACTATGTTATTAACAACATTAATCATTAATGCTGTTAATTAGTTTACCGGGTGGTATCTCCTCATTTGAAATGATCCATAGATGAGATTCATACAAGAAAGGAGTGCAAGTCATGGCTCACGCAAATCATGCGATGAACAAGAACTTTTTTACGAAAAGGATCGTCATTCAGTGGCATACGCTCATTCGAGCAGGCTGGATTGGCAGTCTGGCTGTGTATATTATGCACCTCAAATCGAGCAATTCCCTGCATTATTATCTGGCTCCTACGATGCAAAAGCTGCTTCTCGGTTGTGCTGTTCCCCTCCTGTGTATAGCTGTAATTATGGCTTGGCATGCTTTTTTTGGTCGAAATGAATTCGACTGTGGTTGTGAGCATCCCCCTCCTTCTGGGCTTTTCCGCAGCTCCATGGTCTATGGTTTGATTGCTTTACCATTATTACTTGGATTTTTGCTCCCAGATCAAGCTTTGGGCAGTTCGATGGCCAGTCAGAAAGGAATGTCCTTAACGTATTCTCCACCTGAAATAAGGCGTAAAGACCCACTGCCAGATTCAGCTGTTAAGTTGAGCGTACAAGATTATGCGGTCACGCAAGGTATAAAGCAGCAAAATGACAAGTTATCCGAATTCCCTGCCAGTGTGCAGTTTGTACCACCGGATGAATACAGCCGGGAATTCGCGGAGTTGGCAGAAAAGTTATACGTACAACCTGTCATCCAGGTGTATCCAGAGATATTCTCGGAAACCCTCGGCACCATCGATATGTTTCAGCGCCAATTCACAGGCAAAGAGATTATGCTGACCGGATTTGTTTACCGGGACGATAACATGGAGCATACATCTCATTTTGCATTAGGACGTTTTCTCGTGATGTGTTGCCCGGCAGATGCGGCTCCTTTTGGCGTGATGATTCATATTCCGGATGCCAACAAGTTTGAGAAGGACAGTTGGGTACAGATTCGTGGTACCATTGGCTCCGCGCAAGTCGACGGTAAAGATACGATGGAAATTCAGGCAACGTCCGTAACACCGATTAATCAGCCAGCTTCTCCTTATATTTACACCAATGCCGATTCCGTTAAGGCATATGATAAGATCGTAAGTGAGTGAGTGAGAGAAAGTAGAGCATCATTGAGTTGAAGTGGGAGCACTTTACGAAAAGATCGCCAGCACACTTCTATTTCTAACGATCTCAGACGAGCTTATTTAGGTGAAAATAGGCTTTTTGAAATTCTAACGATCACCAGAGAGCTTATTTTGCTAAAAACACAAGAAAACTTTAAAGCCCCCTAATCCAATTGGACACTCAAAGCTACCTCAGATACACTAAATGAAATGAGGAGAGTGTTCATGAAAAGACGATTTAGATGCCCGGTGGAGGCGAAAAAGGAGTATGTCGTAGAGGTGCTTTCTGGCCTCCGGACAGAGGTCGTGGCACGAAAGTACGGCATGTCTCCTAAAACGCTGACGACTTGGGTTCGTCAATATGAAGATGAGGTGGGGGAACTGGTGGCTAAAAAACAAAAAGAAACGCAACAAATACAGCAAGATGCAGCCAACTATCAAGAATTACAAGAGAAATACGATGAAGCTTTGAAACT
>NZ_FMVM01000015.1 GCF_900102085.1 Paenibacillus polysaccharolyticus
TTTACGGACAAATCCGTCGCGTAAGTGTCTACTTTCTTGACATAGGTCCACAGGAGAGCTTATTTGGGCAAAATGAAGTGAGATCGGATGTTCTTATCGTATTTTCAGCAAAATAAGCTCCCTGGTGATCGTTACAATTTCAGAAAGCCCTATATCGTTCAAATAAGCTCATCTGAGATCGTTAGAATAATCAGGGTGAGGACAATGACCGTAACTACCTTCACCGGTATATAGGGGTGATCCGATATTCAGAAGGTGAGTCTCTTTATTTCCCACGCGCTTCCCGCGCACATAGAGTATAATAGGCAGGTATATGTTACATGTACGGTGCAATGCTGGTAAGTAAGATCATTCACATGGTTACCGAGACCAAAGTAACGTGAGCAGACTGCATTTCAAAACTAAACGCAAAAGAGGTAAACGATGAGTAAGCAGTATTTTAAAGATTATGGCTTGGGGGAAGAGATCGTCAAAGCACTGGACAGCCTGGGTTACGAGAATCCCACCGAAGTTCAGACCCGGGTTATTCCCGTTGCTCTTGAGAATCAGGATCTTGTGGTAAAATCACAGACGGGCAGCGGCAAAACAGCCGCATACGGTATTCCGCTCTGCGAGCTGGTAGACTGGAACGAGAATAAACCGCAGGCCCTGATTCTGACCCCCACACGGGAGCTGGCCCTGCAGGTCAACGAAGATATCACCAACATTGGTCGCTTTAAACGTATTAAAGCAACTGCGCTGTATGGACAATCTCCTTTTCACATTCAAAAAGCCGAGCTGAAACAACGGACCCATGTGGCTGTGGGCACACCAGGCCGAGTATTGGATCATATTGAACGGGGCACGCTGCCGCTGGATCGCATCGCATATCTGGTCATTGACGAAGCAGATGAGATGCTGAACATGGGCTTTATCGAGACGGTGCGAGCGATTATTCAGGCACTACCGCAGGAACGGACAACGATGCTGTTCTCCGCAACGTTCCCGGAAGATGTAGCGAAGCTTTCACGTCAATACATGGATACTCCTGTAGAGATCGAGATTAAAGCTAGCGGACTGACTACAGCAACGATTGAACATGCCGTGATTCGCACTTCGGAAGTGAACAAAACTGCACTGCTTCAGGACTTGTTGATTACAGAAAACCCAGACAGCTGTATTGTATTTTGCCGCACACAGGAGAATGTCGATAAGCTGTTCCGCGTGTTGGCTGATTTGGACTATCCGGCAGATCGTATCCATGGCGGTATGGAGCAAGATGAGCGAATTGAAGTAATGAATGCCTTCAGACGTGGACAATTCCGTTATCTGATCGCCACTGACGTTGCCGCACGTGGAATTGACATCACAAACATCACCCATGTCATCAATTATGATATCCCGCTTGAAAAAGAAAGCTATGTACACCGCACAGGCCGCACGGGCCGTGCAGGTAAAACAGGAAGAGCCTTCACCTTGGTCACGCCAAAGGATGGCAGACGTCTTGCGGAGATCGAATCCTACATTGGGTTTGAGATTCCTGTGGTCAAAGCCCCTTCAGAAGATGAGGTAGACCGCTGCCGGGAAGCATTCGAGAAACGCCTCAAGATCGCACCTGAACGCAAAAAGGACAAGCGTGAGCAGTTGAACCAGCAGATCATGAAGCTGAACTTCAACGGTGGTAAGAAGAAGAAACTTCGTGCAGTTGATTTTGTAGGTACAATTGCGAAGATTGAAGGGGTTAGCGCAGACGATATCGGGATTATCACGATTCTGGATAACGTGACGGATGTGGAAATTCTGAATGGTAAAGGTCCACTTGTCCTGGAAGTTATGCAGCATACTACGATCAAGCGTATGCAACTTAAGGTACGTAAAGGTCACAAAAATTAACGAAGAAGCAACGAAACAACGAACAACGAAAGAAGAAACAAATCCATTTCTTCGCTTATGAACTCAAATCAAAACCAGGGATAAAGACTTTTGAAGTCTGTCCCTGGTTTTTTATCTACATATAACAAATGCCATTCCATCTAGGACGGCTATAGATCTTAACTCATTTTTAAATCCCTACACCGTAATATTCAGATCTACTTTTTCTTCTTACGCACCGCTCCCTCGTGGATAAAATACCGAAACAGCTTATCCTCCGCGCTACCTTGATCATCCGTCACCTGAAAGGTCTCCGCATCCGCCGTCTTGTATACTCCTCCTGTCACAAAACTGAATACAGCCTGATCATCCTTGCCCCAATACCTGTTTAACATGACAAAAGATGCTCCATCGATGCCTTTTACGGTACGTTTGCCGTTCGCGTTATAGAGCCCCTTCCGGTCCTTGGCCCAGCTCTGGGGATCTGCTTCGAACAGATGAGTAAAGCTAGCACGATCTATCTTTTTATTGACTATGCCCCACAGATATACCTGATTCGCATCTGCAGCCCAACTCCCGGATGGTGTGAGCACTTCAAAAGTTGCCGCATCCGCTCCCTTGATTCGTTGAAGTACATCATCAGGATAACCGAAAGGCTGACTGGTACGTGCATACTGCGCATGATATACATGGTTCTGTTCTCTGGATAAACCCAGATGCTCCGTACCGCCTAACACTTCAAACGTTAGTGCATCTGCTCCCTCAACACGATACCCGTTGTAATACACATGCTGCTTGTCTCGACCAAATCGGCCTCCAAGTGACTCGAAGCTCTTCGGATCTGCTTCACGGATGATACGCCACTGAAAATAAACCCAATTCCGATCACGCGCAAACTGTTCGTCTAGCGGTTCAAATGAACTTCGATCCGCGCCGCGAACCAAATTAAAAGTTTCTTTAGCATCTCGCCTGTACCCACCGCCAGACTCTGTCCGATAGAATACGGAGGTAGCCGTGGCATACCAATCCCCCGTAAGCTGCATCGCATCATCTGCATGATGAGCGTAGTCAGCCTGCCACCAGCCCGGTATATCTGGATAATGCTCCCGGAGCCAATCTACGATCTCATGTTTATATTCATTGGCGTAACGAAGGCCGCTCGACAAGTGAAACAAATGATCCAGATCCGTACAGTAATCATGCTGCGCAATGGCTGAACTTGTATCCATTTCATCGAACACATGAAAATGCTGGCTGTCTTTGACGTATAGTTGATGTTTATCCTTTGCAAAATAAGGCGTCCCTGGCAACAGCTCGAAGCTGCCTGGATCGGAGGGAGAAACGGGCTTGTCCTCCAGATAGACATGCTGCGAATCAGAGCTGTAATCCTCGTGCACGACGCGGAACGCTTCCGTGTCCTGGCTGAACAAACTGGCCTTGTTCGTACGCGCATTGAACCACCATATACCCTGATGATCTTTTAGATAGGCAAATGTCAGCCAGCCTTTGGGGTAGGTCGATAAGACTTCGAAACCATCAGTAGTGATCCCGCCTTTGACCAGCACCGCGTCTCCGTCCTCTTTCTGCAAGACCACTAGAGCATTCGCATTGATCACAAAGCGATCCATAACCGTTCCTCCTTCAATCCATGGCTATATCGTCAGAAATTATAAATGTGAGCCACCACTGGCATCCAGACATTGTCCTGTCATCCAGCGACTATCCGCCGAGGCAAGAAATGCAGCGATATCAGCCACATCCTCGGGTTCTCCCCAGCGATTCATTACAGAGAGCCCGGCTGCATACGCCTGTCCCTGTGGGTTCGCAAGTGTTCCTTCATTCATCTCGGTGTTAATGATACCTGGTTGTATGGCGTTAACCCTGATCTGGCGGCTTCCCAGTTCTTTAGCTAGCAGCTTCGTGAACGTATCCATGGCCCCTTTGGTCATACTATAAGCAAACACTCCTGGTGAAGCTACGCGTGTAACAAAAGAGGATATATTGATGATACTCCCTCCATCCCGAAGCCTAGAGACGGCCTGCTGTGTCACAAATAGCGGTGCTTTTACATTAATTCTTATGACATCTTCAAAAGATTCTTCCGTCGTTTCCTCCAGGCTAAGGATCTGTCCTATGCCAGCGTTATTCACCAAAATATCCAACTTGCCTTCTTGCCCATGCTTCTGAACAGCAGCATCGATCTTGGAAAACAATGCATGAATGCCATCCAGCGTACTTAAATCCGCTCCGATGGCCTGCCCCTGTCCACCACGGTCTATGATGTGCCGCACCACACTCTCCGCTTCCGCCTGCCTTGTTGCAAAATGCACAAGAACGTATGCCCCCTCCTGTGCCAGACGGATCGCAATACTCCGGCCAATACTTCTGCTCGCACCTGTTACTACGGCTACTTGTCCTTCCAGTCTTCTGCATGTCTCGTTCATAACGTCATCCCCTTCAATGAATCATGTGACCTTCTCAAAGGCTCAGGACAGTTATATCACGAGACGACAATCACAATCTTGCTCTCTTATTCGAACGGAAATCCAATCATGCTTGCAGACCCATCCCGATGATGAAGCTGCTCGCGAATCTCTGTCTGATTGCTCACTTTAACGATCAGCGAAGGTGCGTACTGCTGCTGCATGATTTCAAAAGAAAACTCCGGACTGCACGATGAGGAAACCGTCTGAAACAACTGATAGAAATATAGGCCATTCGGTTCGTCTGAGCCTCTATACTTATACGGTGCCTGATAAATCAGGTAAGGTATTTGGGCCAGATCAGGCTTGTGAAATCCCTTTGTATCGTGATCCGACAGCAGATTTATCCATCGCGGGTCATCGACCATGTCCTCAATCAAGTTATAACGAGATGCCTCCATTTCCACATTCTCCAATATGAGTTCAGTCACATCGGCTGTACTCTCTCTCGCAAAACCATATACGTACCCTGCCTGACTCGGCTCCTCGCTATGATCGGTGCGGCTCAAACAGGCAAAGTACAACGCACGTAGCGGAGATGCTGTAAGTTCCAGCAAGTTCGTAGGCAGACCCTCATGGTGACACCAGGCTAACACATGCTCGCGCTCCCACTCTCCCGCTTGATCTGCCATTTCTCGGACATAATCATTTACTGCATCCACATAATATTCCGGGTTATCTCGAAGCAATCGCACTATTCCTGATCGAAGTAAAGACGAGGATTGAGTGGCATATCGCCTGTTTTCTCCGCGATAATAATACCCCTCCTGACCATTCGGTAACTCTTCAATCATCGCTATATAGTCTTTTATCGAATTTACCTCATAGTATACGGCATCATTCATAGCATCTAGCACCTCCAGCTCCTATATGTGTTTTATCCTTCATCTTCCTATAAACATACTACCATTTACATACGACTTCATCTGATCTTTGGCTTCATATCTTACAGAAAATTGAGGTAGAATTCATGCTCTTTCCGCTTATTCTCCATCAGATGTTGCTCTGTTCAGCAATTTCTGAATTGTTCACTTGCTAAATATTGTAAATCAACTACAATAGATTTGAAAACGCTTTAATTATTTTCGAATCTATATGGAGGTGTACGTAATGGGAAAACGTAAGACGGTCTGGCTTCTGGTTTTCACACTCGCATTAACGATGTTTGGTCTACATCCTGAACGAAGCAACGCGGCAAGTGTAGCAATTACCAATGGTACCGATTGGCTTGATACGGCTGGCAATCCCATTCACGCCAACAGCGGTAACATCCTGCAGGTGAGCTCAACGTATTACCTGTATGGTGAACACGCGGTAGGCGGTAAGTTTGACAGTGTGAACGTCTACACCTCAACGGACTTGAAAAATTGGACTTTTAGCAATGCCATCCTGACCAAAGACTCCGCGACGGAACTCGCCTCCAGCAAGATTGAACGTCCCAAAGTGATCTATAATGCCTCCACCAAGCAATATGTACTCTGGGCTCACTATGAGAACGGAACAGACTACAACCTCGGCCGCGTTGCGGTAGCCACAAGCAGTACACCCAACGGCAAATTTACGTATGAAGGCAGCTTCCGCCCGCTTGACTATGAATCTCGTGACATGACTGTTTTTGTGGACACGGACGGCACAGGTTATCTCGTAACGGCCTCCCGTAAAAACGGCGGTGCGAATGATACGATGGCTATTTTTAAGATGAATGCAAGTTATACAGGGATACAATCTTTCGAAGGATGGTTGTTCGAGAATGCATACCGCGAGGCCCCGGCTGTTGTGAAAAAAGGAAACCGCTACTACCTCTTCACCTCCCAGGCCGCTGGCTGGTATCCGAATCAGGGTGCGTATGCTACAGCTACGTCCATGACAGGGCCATGGACTGCACTTACGCCTTATGGCAACCCGTCTGCCTTCGGCTCCCAGATCCATGATATTGCCACGATTCAGGGCAGCAGCACCACTTCGTATATCTATATGGCGGATCGCTGGAATCCAATGAATCTGGGCGAGCACAAACATATCTGGTTGCCCCTCACGCTGAATGACGGCAATGGAACGGCATCACTGGAATGGTATACCACATGGAATATTGATGCAGCAACAGGTCAGATCACGTTACCTGCTCTCGTCAATCATGCCCAAGGCAAGACAGCCTCCGCTAGCTCGACAGCCTCTGGCTCGTCGCCTTCCCTTGTCAATGACGGTAACTATCAGACCTCGTGGGTGGCTTCTTCCAATAGTTGGCCTGCATGGTGGCAGGTCGATTTTGGAGCACCAAAGACCATTACGGAGATTAACACTTCGTGGTTTATGTATAAAGGTTCCGAGGGGTATTACAAATACAAAATCGAGATTAGCAACGATGGTGTAAACTACTCCACGCTGGATCGCACCAACAATCTGACATATGGTTTCACCACGGATGCTGTACATTTCACGGCACGCTATGTGCGAATCAATATGGTCAACGCCGTATTGTGGAACAATCCGGGCAATTGGTACACCCCAACACTGCATGAAGTCAAAATGCTGGGCCCATCCACGCCTGAAGCTACAGGCTACAGCCAGTTCGCTTCACACAATGTACCGGATCGCATGATCCGTCATGCCAACTATGTTGCTCGCATTGATGCAAATGTCACCCCCGCTCTGGATTCCCAGTTCCGCGTTGTACCGGGTCTTGCCAGCTCTACAGGTGTTTCGCTGGAGGCAATTAACTACCCTGGTTATTTCCTGAAGCGTAATGCGAGTAATAAAATTGTACTTGAAGCCTTCACAAACACCACTGCATATAAAGGCGATGCCACGTTCCTGATCAGCCCCGGCTGGGCAGACGGCACCAAAGTATCTTTGCAATCCTACAGCCAACCGGGATATTACATCCGACATTATGATTATGTGTTGCAACTGGATGCCGTGAATGCCGCCAGCAATACGACTACAAAAGCAGATGCTACGTTTGGGCGATTGAATTTCTAAGCAACAATGATGTTCAAATTCACCTTTCTCCATGCTCAGCAGACTATTTCCTTCACAAGAAATAGTCTGTATACCCATCAATTGAACCTATGATTCGAGAAACGAAAGATTAATTTGCGCCCATCCTCGTCTGCGGTCATGGCTACTTCTTCCTCGTACAAACCTTGCGTATAATTCGCTACCGTCTTGCGCCAGAAATGCTGACCCGTTTTGTTTTTCTCCCCTGGATTGGTGAATATCTCCCAGTTGCCCTTAAACATAGCGAAGATCATTACAGCCGCCTTCTCCGCGATACCCATTCCCCGATACGGCTGCAACAGGAAAAATTCATGCATGAAAAAATCGATGCCTGGCGCACAGTGAGGCGGTGTTGCCACCATTGCAAATCCAGCAGGTCTGTCCTCAGCCATGATCAGGAAGGGATAGAGACAGTCCGGCTTTTCCCACCATATATTTTGTACATCGTATTGGTCGTGTAATGTTCGGTAATCAGAACTCGCTTCGTAAATACCATGTACATTCGGTCGATGTGCCTCCTGCAACCCATAATGTCCAGACAGGTCATGCAGGTATAACGGATACATGTTTTTGATGATATATGCCTTATCCTGATTTGTCAGTTCCACTTGGATATTCATGTTTATCTAAATCACCGTTCCTTCCGTTGGTTACGCCCGCTTCCTTACTCTATATTAGTAAACGCGCTCTCTGGACTCTATTGTACGGATACTAGTGTCGGACAGATACGTAATATTCGTTTTCTAACCATTCCGTACATCTACATGTCCGCACATCAAAAATGCATAGTAAAAAGCCACATCCGATAGCTCGAATGTGACTTCCTTTTCATCCAATCTCAATTCATTTCTATTTCGCTTCGCTTTTTACAATATACAATTTTCTTAATACTCTCGATGGATAAACAATATTGCTCTGCAAGCTCATCGATCGTTGATCCCGTAGCAAACTTCTGGCATATCTCATTGTTCCGTTCCCGAATTAGTTGTCGACCGCCTGAATTCTCTCCCCATTTCTTATGGGTGTCCTTCGGCCTCGGAATATAGATTAATCCACCTGGGAGATGTCGCTGTATCTCTTCGAGCAATGCCTTCGGAAAGACGGCATCTGCATTCACATATTTCATCGTACTCCACTCCTTAAAAAGTTAATCTTTTAAGGTAGCAGAGCCTCACGAGGAAACTTCTGACTTCATCACGTCAATGATGGCGGAGATGGCTATTAGGCTCTATGCAAACAACCGCCGTTGTTCCTCGCTTGGACTCTGCATAGAGCGGGTGTTAAAACTTCTTATGAATCGAATCATGGTAGCCCCCCTTTCGCTGAATCGATATAAGATTACGTTAAGTCATGCCCCAGCATTTCGGGTAACACTTCTATATCTTCCATATGAGAAGCCAAAATCCTCTATTAATTCCTCTATTCGTTCCTATACTGCGCCAGACTTTGCTCTAACATCACACGAACCTGCTCCTGCAATTCCGGTGGCGATATCACCTTAACCTCGGGTCCATAGGAGAGTAGCCTACGCGCGGTAAAAGCAAACTCCGAATGCGGCACAATGCCGCACCACTTTTGCTCTGATACGGTCTTGAATAACGCATCCGATGCCGCTATTCTTGCCCCGAATGCTGTAAATTGCAGTACAACCTCTTCGCCATCTGTGTGCGCAGCCTGTTTCAGCCATGCTTTTAGTGTAGGGACAGATTCATCGATCTGATCCAGCACTGTAAGCTGCTTTATTCGATCCACACGATATAACAATACGCGATCGTTATGACGTGCAGGCATGTACCAATACCCCTGCTCATAATAGATGCCTATGGGATTTACGGTCATCTTTTTCCAGCCACTGCGAGCGTTGTACAAAAATGAAATCACTTTCTTCTCGACTGCGGCTGTTAACAGATCCGATGTAAGGGAATCGTGGTGATCACCCGGATGTTGCATAAAAGCTATGTGTTCCCGCAGCCCTACAATCCGTTCCTGTACATCCGAAGGCAGTGTAGAGAAATACTGTTCTGCCAGATGTCCACGAATCGAACCATACGGAAAATCAGGAACCATCTCCAAATATTCAAGCATCATAAACAAACCTAATGCTTCCTGCTGCGTCAGCTGCAGAGGTGGCAAAATGCGATTGGGCAGCACACGGTATCCACCGTTAACACCTACCTCCGTGTATAAGGGAAAGCCCATCGCCTGTAATGCATCCAGATCACGCTGGATGGTTCGAACCGATACTTCGAATCGTTCTGCCAGCTCCCGAGCCGTGAACTTATGTCTGGAATCCATGAGGCGCATCATCGCCAGCCTGCGTTGATTCATCATATCCCCACCTTAACTACGTCACTTTTTGTCATAGAAAAATTGTAACATATCCGAGCTATTCCACGAACGCGAAGACGTTATAGCATCCTTGAATGATTTTGCTTTGCAGGCAGGCTCTCCGCACATAGATGTAGAATATTAAGGCATCTACCATTAAATGTCGGGAGTTGAGACCAACAATGACCAGTAAAGAAATCTTTCCTGTAAATGTACGTGAGATTATTGATTACATAGAACATGGCGATGTATTGAAAAGGGCATATTTCCCCGTTACCGATTGCGTTACAACAGATGAAGACGCTTCTGAGGTACCAAATCCGTTTACGAATCTAGAGGAAGCCCTGCTATTTTACCAGGATCAAGATGTAGAACCACCTTATTATTTTCTATTAGACATCACCGCAGATGCCTCAGGAGATATTCCGCCCGCCTCTGGTGATCAGGAGAAGTCACTTGCCCGAGCGTTCATTATGTATGAAGAAGAGCAAGACTTCTACGGCATAATGAAGAAAAAATTAGAGGGACAGGCCCCGGAATTGGGACTGAAGCCTGATCAACTTAACCATCTCGCTGATATCATCAGCGGTGATCTATTTCAGATTGCGAGAGCCCGATTGTTATGCAAGGAGCCACATCCGTATTTTGAAGAGATGTTCAATGTCTATAAAAATCAAGGACTACCTGTGGGCTGGATCGGCAGCGAATCTGCCAGTGAAGGGCACTTCGTCATCTACACTCGTCCGAGACAGGAGAGATGATGTTGAGAGACCGGATTGCAGCCTTTCGAGGCTCCAGGCATTTTGAATTAAAATATGTCACGGATCACGTCATTGCGGCCATTGCGGTTCCAGGAACAGGATCATTAGGGAATGCAACCATCATTAATCTGGGCGATGCAACAATGGTCGTGGATACTTTCCTGACCCCGCAGGCCGCATCCGACCTGAAAGAAGCAGCCACTTCTATTACAGGGAAACCGGTAACCTACGTTGTAAATACACATTGGCACAGTGATCATACCTCTGGAAATCAAGTGTTTGTACCCGAAGCTCTCATCATCTCGACAACGGCTACCCGCGAGATTATGGATACCTTTTCAAGACAAAGAATAGCTCAATATCGGGAGAATACGGAGCAGATGAATCAGGCGATTCATCAACAAGAAATACAACTGCAGCAAGAGACCGATGAAAAGTTAAAACGAGAGATGGCCTGGGATAATGCCAGTGACCGTGAGTTTATGCAGATGCTCCCCGATCTGGTACATACCGTTCCCACGATAACCTTTGATCAACAGCTGGTGATTCACGGTAGTCAATGCAGCGTTCAGATCCTTACTTTGGGCGGGGGACATACCCAGAGTGACACGATCCTGTATATTCCTGAAGAGAAAATCGTTATTACAGGAGATCTGGTCCTGTCCAAACACCATCCGGTTTTGGCTAATGCCAACCCGCAGGAGTGGCGGCGTATATTGGAACAGATCGAGCAGCTTGGGGTGGAGACAATCATTCCCGGGCATGGAGATGTATGCTCTCTGCAAGAGCTTCATGATGTGAAAGGATATATTCAGGATATGCTGGCTCTGGTGACAGAAGCCGTGAAGACCAAACAATCTATAGATGATATTGAAGTACCACACAACTATAAGGAATGGTCGTTTACAACCTACTTCAAATCGAATTTAAGCAAAATTCACACGCTTATCACGGAGTCAGAAACATAAATAGTGTAGTTTATAAAATTTTGAAATTTGCATAAAATCAACATTGAATTATTTTCCATTACAGGGTATGGTTAAGAAGCTTAGCGATAAGCAAGTTCCTTACACGAAGGGAGAGGTTTTATATGGCTGCTACTTATATGAATATGGTGGTTCAGTATTAAAACCGAATAGCTGGCATATCTGAAAAAAGCGGGACGACTCCCGTATTCTTTGTTATGCCATCCAAAGTAACCTTTCGTGAATATTGCTGTTTGCAGATACGATGAAGGTCGTATCTTTTTTGCGTCCTGATGCCGCAGAACAGTAGCTTCTTAAGAGGCTGCTTGTTTGCGGCATTTTTGCGTCCAAAAACAACATTTAAAGGAGCTAACCTTATACCCATGATGAATTTAAAAACCTACGGATATATCGAAACAGAAGAGGTCCCCGATGGATTAATACCTGGAAGAATCACAGAACTTCGGCGGGAGCAATTCACGGTCATGACAGAGCTCGGTGAAGTCACCGCAGTATTGAAAGGTTCATTTTATTATCAGGCGGATATGCCAACCGACTTCCCTTGTGTGGGGGATTTTGTCCTGCTGCGCCACAACGATATCGGTGATTCCCTGATTGTTAAGGTGCTGCCCCGAAGGTCCAAATTCTCGCGTGCAGACTATGCAGGCCATGCTGCAGGCTATGCCAAAACGATATTGGAGCAGGTTGTCGCCACCAATTTCGATGTCGTATTTATCCTGACTTCGTTGAACCAAGATTTCAATGTGAATCGCATTCTGCGTTACCTGACACAAGCCAGACAAAGCGGTGGTAAACCGGTCATCATTTTGACCAAGGCAGACCTCGTTACAGAAGATCATGCCATGCTCACGGAAGTTAAACAAAGGATCTCCGATGTACCTGTTCACGTGATCAGCAGTCATACTCGCTTGGGGCTGAACGAACTGGACACTTATCTAGCACCAGGTCAAACCGTTGTATTTCTCGGCATGTCTGGCGTGGGTAAATCCTCTCTGCTCAATGCATTAATTGAAAATGACGTCATGAGAGTGCAGGCCATACGGGAGGACGACAGCCGTGGACGCCATACCACAACACATCGTCAACTCTTTATGTTGCCTTCGGGCGCAATGGTTATTGATACGCCTGGCATGCGTGAGCTTGGGCTTTTCGATGCTGACGAAGGTATTCATGCAAGCTTTGCCAATGTCGAAGCATTATTCGCTCAGTGCCGCTTTACTGATTGCCGCCATCAGACCGAGCCTGGATGTGCAGTTCTCTCAGCACTCGCGGACGGTTCATTACAGCATGAACGGTGGGAGAATTATATTTCCCAGCAGTCAGAGAACAAGTATGTACAACACAAAACGAACTACCTCATCGAAAAAAGAGCAAAAAACAAAATCAACAGGATTCAGAGTAAACAAACCAACAAAAGCGGAGGTCGGAAGAAATGAATAAGACGAAGATGACGAAAATAAAGATGCAAACGTTAACTCATGTTTTAAACCAATATTTTAAGAAGAACATTATTGTAGCGGACTATCATACAACCACTCTACATGGCGGAACTGTGGGTAACGTCAATCTGGTAACAGGAACAGCCGAAACCGAAGATGGCCAAAAGTTTCCTTACCAACTTGTACTGAAGGTTCAGAAACAATGGGAACGTTATAATGATCCCGGCTCCTGGCGCCGGGAATATGATCTGTACATGTCTGACCTCGAAAAAACATTCTCGGAAACCTTTCGCTGGCCCACATGTTATTACGCGGAGATGAATGCCGAGGAAAATGAATTTCAGCTGTGGCTGGAATATATCGATGGCGTATCTGGTCTTGATCTATCTGTTGACATGGTTGAACAGGCTGCGCTGGAATTAGGGCGTTATCAAGGTAAGCTATACGCAGAACAGCCCGCAGTGCTGAAGAGTCTGAACAACCTGAGCCATGCCGATCTCATGAAAAATACGTATCTGCACTATCGCTCATGGCCTGTCGTTTATGATTACATCCGTTCTGAAGACTGCGAATTCCCACTCCATATCCGGCAAATGTTGATCGATATGGATGAACACTCGGACGAAATGTTCGCTCGTATCGAACAGTTGCCACTTGTGTTAAACCATCGGGATTTCTGGGTGACCAATCTGATCTATGCCGATGGAAACATCGCACTCATCGATTGGGATACATCGGGGTGGGGATACTTTGGAGAGGATATCGCAAGCCTGGTTGCCGATGAGTGTGATATTGAGCATATGGTGGAATATTATCAGCGCTGTGTTCCTGCGTATTATAAGGGCTTTGCGGAATATGCCGATGCTCCCCCACTCGCCGATCACTGTGTACACGAGATGATTCTGTTCGTGTTCGGATACAGACTTGTCGAGGGTTATGTACATGCCGAGTCCGATGCGGCGAAGGAAGAAAACCTGCATATACTCCAGAAAATCTATGAAATGAAATATAGCCTGCTACAGGGATAAACGGTGCGGTAGTTCATTGCTTATCCATGCTTCCAGGCTCCCTCCTTGGCTGTACTTTAAGTAAATAAGCATTTAAACTACGTCAAGTATTGTCATAGTTATGGTGTATCTTACAGGTATCACAGGAAGGGAGCGATGAACGATGAATACTTCTAATTCAAAAACGATTCTTTACATTGCCATGAGCCTGGATGGATATATTGCCCGATTGGATGGTACGTTCGATTGGTTGCTTGATGTGGAAGGTGATGGCGGCGATAACGGCTATGCCACATTCTATGAAACGATTGGCAGTGTGGTTATGGGGCGTTCCTCGTACGAGGCAGTGCTTACCATGCCGGGAGACTTCCCTTATGCAGATCGTCCGACTTATGTGCTTTCTCGCTCAGAACAACCACCTGCACCGCATGTACAATTCACAACCGAGAGCGTAAAAACACTCATTCCCCAGCTGAAACAGTCTTTCGAGGGAGATGTTTGGATTTTAGGCGGAGGCCAGCTTGTTCAATCTGTGATCGAGCAGCAATTACTGGATGAGATTGAGGTGGCTATTATCCCGAAAGTACTGGGTGAAGGTATTCCCTTATTTCCAATGGGCACCGTACCGACCCTGCTGAAAACGATTCGTACCCAGACGCTTGGACAGATTATATCCATCCGTTATGAGGTGCAATGCCATCTTGCAACAGAGGGTTCATTAGAATTAAACGACCAGACTCGATAAAAACAACTCGAAGAAGACCGCACAGCGTCCTGCTGCGCGGTCTTTCTTCGTTACCCTTGGGTATATAACAACCATTGGGAGAATCTATATAAGTTGGAGAGTTCATTTACACAACTTGTATATTATAGAATTCGCCGAATGTACTCTGTTAAAACATCAGCCGACCGGCGATGTGATTGATCGCCAGGGTGTGACCTTGCGCCCATCGTTTCCTCGGTCGTATTTGGCAACTGAAGGATCGACACAGCATGATCTCTTGTTTGCCCGTGATAGGCATCCACCGCACGGTAGATGGCGGGAAGCAGAGAAGATCCAAGCATGCCATACGCCCAGATGATATGCGCTTGCGGGTTATTTTTTCGCAGCTTGATCAGAAAGCGCTCCACTGCATTCTCGAACTTGGCCAAGTCCGCCTCATGATACGTCCCGTCTCCGTTGAGGCGTTGCTTGTACACTTGTCCTGTGATTGGATCTGTCCACGCTGGAGACTGGAATGCACCATCGTCATTGCTACCCAGATTGACTACAATAACATCAGGCTGCCAGGAGCTAAAATCATGTGGCTCTAACGCGCCAAGTTGCTCATTTTGCTCTCCCTTCAGCAGACCGCAGACCTGTTCATAATACGCCGGAATATTGCCATTCGGATTGTTGTCCCAACTGCTCAGCACGCCCCATCCGCTCTGAGAAATGACACGGTACTCTGCATCTAAGGCCTCAGCCGTCATGAACGTATAATTGTGTAGTGCACTGAACCACATGGGTACCCAGTCCTCTTCTGTCTTCGCCCCAATTGCTCCTTCTCCCGAGGTAATGCTATCTCCGATAAACTCGATTTTAAGAGGTTTCTCTTCTACAGGTAGGAACGTGCCATCCGCCTTCACCGCATGAAACTGCAGACTGTTGCTCAGGTCACCACTCATCGCCTGTACATCCTTGATGATACGCACATTTTTGACCGCATTGGGGTTCATGCCACGAAATACACAGATCCAGGCTCTACCCCTGGTTAACATCTGACGGCTTACCGGAACACCATTGATAACAATGCTGATCCAGGGCTCAAGCAGATCATAGGAAGATTCTATTTCAACCCAAAATTCCGCACCCTGTACGTTCAATTCGGCTGCACTACCTGTCCAAAACAAGGTCAATGGTGACCGCACGGTCGTAGTTCTACCGTGTATTTTTACATGCGGCACATTCGAAATAGCGATAACCTCTAATTCTTCATTGGAGCTGTTACTCATAGGAACCCTCCTGTTCAATTCATGGTTATATTCTCACTTATCGGATACTACCACCCGGAATGGAGCATGCCCTGTTTCCGCATGAAGAAGCTGTGTGGGTTTGCGCAGACGCAGACTGCAGATCAGTCTAAATATAGCCCGCTTCTGTTCAACTTCCACCAATGAAACATCAATCCATAGAGGAACCAACGGGGCATGCCAGCATAGGAGATCCACTGCCTCATCCACTGTAAAGTGTCGATGCTCTACATTCTGCGGAGCAAGCACAACCAGCCGCATCATCTCGTCTGCACCGTTCAGCGATTTGTCCAGTTCGGGAGCAGGTTCAATGAGCAAGCCCATCTCATCATACTCCAGTTGGTCCCGCTCCCTAATCTCATCGATGGCCTGTAACAGATGTGCTCGGAAGATTACTTTATCCATCTGAGTTATTCGCTCCATAAACCCATGCCCTCCCTGGTCATGATATGTACTGACACAACTGATGAATCTATCTATATGTTTACACGGATACTCCAACTTATATAGACCTTTTATAATTATTATGCACAACAGCAAAAATCCCCTGCAAGCAACCCTGTTCAAGTTCATCATATCAGATGTGCTCAAGTCCATGGTTTGCCCGTAAGGGATATTTTCTTTTATTTTTGATTATCGGAGGAGAAAGGTAGCCTTTTCCGGCTTCTCTTCTGCGCGTTACAGCACCTTACCCAGGAATGCCTTGGTTCGCTCATGACGCGTATTCTGAAAAAGTTCCTCCGGTGTGCCTTCTTCGACAATATAACCGCCGTCCATGAAGATCACCCGATCTGCGACCTCACGGGCAAAGCCCATCTCATGTGTCACAACAATCATCGTGATTCCTTCATGCGCAAGGTTTTTCATGACTTGCAGCACTTCCCCGACCATCTCGGGATCAAGAGCCGAGGTAGGCTCATCAAACAACATCACACTCGGATTCATGGCGAGTGCGCGCGCAATAGCTACACGTTGTTGCTGTCCACCGGACAGCTGATCGGGATAGGCATCTTTTTTCTGAGACAGCCCTACCTTACCAAGCAGTTCCATTGCTTTTTTCTCATTTTCGGCTTTGCTCAGCTTCCGGATATGTTTGGGCGCCAGCATGATGTTCTCCAGCACGGTCAGATGTGGAAACAGATTGAACTGCTGGAATACCATGCCCACATTCGTGCGCAGCTCGTCGATATTGGTCTTCGGGGAGGTAACCTCCACCTCGCCAATCATGACCTTGCCTGACGTGACCTCCTCCAGTAGATTGAGGCAGCGCAAGAAAGTACTTTTGCCAGACCCCGAAGGACCAATGACACATACTACTTCCTGCTCCCGAATCGTTGTGGAGATATCCTTCAGCACCTCGTTCGCACCAAACTGCTTTCTTAAGTTCTCTACAATAATCATCGGATTGCATACCTCCTTTCAATGAATCGGGAAGCCCGTGATAACAGCACAATAATGATCAGATAGAACACACCGACTGTACCCCAGATTTCAAATGCCCGGAAGTTCGCGGAAACGATAATTTCCCCGCTCTGTGTAAGCTCCGCAATCCCTATCGCTGATAATAACGAAGTATCCTTAATCGTAATAATAAACTGGTTTACAAAAGTAGGAATCATACGCCGGGTTGCCTGCGGCAGTACCACGAGCCACATGGTTTTGAAACGACTTAGGCCTAGTGACCTTGCTGCCTCATGCTGCCCTTTACCAATAGATTCAATCCCTGCCCGGAAAATCTCCGAGATGTATGCACCAGCATTTAAGCTAACCGCGATAATGCCTGCCGTCATGGCCGGAATACGCATATCCAGAAACACCGGCAGACCGAAGTAAATGAAGTATACCTGCACGAGAAGCGGTGTGCCACGGATGATATCCACATAAAGCGAAGCCACCAGTCGCAACAACCGATTCAGGGAAGTGCTCATCAAGCCGGAGATCAGACCAATCACCATTGCAAAGATGAGCGAGATCACAACAATTTTTAACGTAACGACCGTTCCCTCTAACAGAAGAGGCAATGCGTCCAGTATGACTTGCCAGGAGGAATCCATCCGTACCACCGTTCCTTTCTACTTCGCTGCTGTTCCTAGATATTTTTCAACGATCTTGTCGTATTCACCGTTTGCCTGCAATTTTTTCAGTCCGTCATTGATCTTCTTCTGCAATTCAGCATCGCCTTTAGCTACAGCAATCCCGTAGAAGTCACCGTTCAAGCGGTCACCAACAATCTTAAGTTTAGAGTTAGGGTCCACAGCGATTTTATAAGAAACCACCGGGAAGTCTTCGAGTGTCGCATCCGCGTTTTTATTCGCTACTTCCTGATACATGGATGGGCTATCATCAAAATATTTCACGGTTGCGCCATAGGTCTTCGCATATTCATCAGCGAGATTCGCACCTGACGTTCCTTTTTTGATCGCAATTGTTTTACCTTTCAAATCCTGCGGACTCTTAATGTCGTTGTTATCCTCATTCACGATTAAGGACAGTCCAGCTTGATAGTACGGTTCGGAGAAATCCACAACCTTTTTGCGCTCATCCGTAATACTGATGCCTGCAATTGCGCCATCCAACTGATTCGCTGTAATGGCTGGAATGATACCTTTGAAATCCATCGGCTTGATCTCCACCTCAAAGCCTTCTTCTGCCGCAATCGCATTCATCAGGTCAATGTCGATCCCAACGTATTTTCCATCCTTCTGAAACTCAAACGGAGGATATGTTGCATCCGTACCAAATGTATATTTGGTTACTGCCGATCCACTTGCAGACTGGGCACTGCTGTCTTCTCCTGATTTTCCTGTGCCGCAGGCACTAAGTGCCAGAGCAAGAACTGAAGCCATAACGATGGATGCTACCTTTTTCATGGAAAAACCCCTTTTCCTGATTAGATTGGAATCGACCGAATCGATCATTTGTATTTATGTACGTATTGTATTTCTACACCTACGAGAACTTACGCAATCCTACACATTTTATTAACAACATATGAAAAATAAATTAACACAATGTTGTTTTTGACTACTTTTTTGTACAAAAATCTAAATAATTATATGAAAACCCTCGTTTTATGTAACTTTATATAACACAAAATAAAAAAAAGACCCTTGGAAAGGGTCTCTAGAATTTTGACTTACATATACCTGCGCTGTGATATGGATTTCATTCACTTACTATTCTAGCTATTTATTTTCTCTACTGTCTCCATGTAGAACACTTGCAGGAATTTCTTGATGTTTACCTTGCTCTTGTTGTCGCTCGCCTGCTCTTCTTCCATCGCCCGCATCTTCATACGCACGTCCTGAAAATCAAAATAAAGCGGCGCATAATGCTCAAATTTATGATTGCTGTAATCCGTAAGCCCAATGGAGGCGAGATTTGTCAGTGCCGTCAGAACCGTTCTGCGGATGCGCTGCTCCATAGCCTTGCACTCCTTCTCCACTTCCTTGGCCGTTAGCTTGTACTTCTGAGCCACAGCTTCATAGGATTCCTTCAGCGGCGGCAGCTCGGAGGCTTGCTTTTGCTCAATAGCGTACTCCATCAGAGCTACGATATCTTTGCTCCCACTCTCCCCGATGATGCCCAGATCCATTAATATGCTTCGCGCCGAATCTCGCACCGTTCGGGTCTGAGCTGGGGCCGGGGCCGGAGCTTCGACCAGATTCAGGCGAGCCATGGACTGTTTGATCTCCTGTACATATCGCTCATACTTCCATTGCTCATTCACTTTATTGAGCACATGCTCTACTTCCACCCGATTGATCGGTTTGTGAATGAAGAACTCAATCCCCTTCTGGTAGGCCGCTCCTACCATCTCTTTGTTGACCACCTGTGAGATCATAATAAATTTGCCGTTATAGCCGCTCCGCTTCAGGTTCGCCACGGTTTCAATCCCGTCTTGATCTGGCATCAACAGGTCAATCAATACGACATCGGGTTTGAGATCCAGAATCATACGCTGTCCTTCCAGACCGCCCTCGGCCATGCCTGCAAGCTCCCCGGTTCCACAATTCTCGATGATATCCTGTAGCATGCTGCGGCTCACCACATCATCATCCACGATCAGGATCGAAAGTGTCATGGGCATCGGCCTCCTTCATTAGATTGACCCTGGGGATCATGACTGTGAACACCGTACCCCGCCCGGATGGAGCGGCTTCTACTTGAATCTGTCCTTCCAGCGACTGAACGATATCACGTACATGGGAGAGACCAATACCTGTGGCAGCAATGCCAACTTCATTAAACTTGGTCGTATAACCGGGTTCAAAAATAACCCCGCGCTTCGCGTCAGGTACACCTTTTCCCGAATCGGTCACCACAAAATGCACATCGGCATCCTGTTCAAACACCCGTACTTGGATCATGCCCTCCTGCTCAATTGCTTCAACCGCATTAGCCAGCAAGTTATTCATGACCGTAAGCAGTGGGATGTAGTATGGAGACTCCCCTTCATATTGTTGTTCAATCTCGATCTTCACCTGTTTGTGCAACATCTCACTGTATTTCCGATTGGCCCTGCCTGCAAAATGTACCACTTCCGACAGACTCATATTGACCGTCTTCTCGTTATCATAAAGCTTCAACAATCCGGCCAGAATCCGCTGTGAATCCTTCTTCACTTCATGAATCTGTTGAGCAATGCCCAGGGTTCGCTGGCTGTATTCGTTCATGTCCTGCTCACGCAGATCACGATATAGCTCATAACTGTTAGCCGTAATACCTTCAATCGTATTCATCGCTTTTTTCAGGTAAAAAACTTCGCCATACAATCCCGAATTCACACTTAACATCTGTTCGATCCGCTTTTCTTGTTCTGCATGCAGGAGCCTAATCTGTCTGACCGCAAAACTGTTATACAGCCCGATGACAAAGTAACTTCGCAAACCACCTACAATCAGCAGATAGAGCCATTCACGCATATAAAAAATATTCGTCCCGCCCAGCACACCTCGCACGAATAACTCCACCAGGTTGGAGGAAAAATCTATACCGGTGATGATACCACCAAGCAATAGCGGGGGAATTTCATGAAAACGGTGTTTGAGCTTGCTTAGCCCATAGGCAAAGACCACATAGTATAAACCTGCTCCAAGGTTATCTTGCATGCTCTCTAGTACAGAGATGGTGTGTATATGGTGAATCAAATCAGCCGATTGAAAAGCTATGCTCGCTAGCCCCGTCAGGATTCCTGTTTTTATATAAGATAAATGGGGCATAATCATCAGCAAAAACAAAAGAATGCTGACCCCGAGGCCGATCCGGAAATAATCTTCCCGAAAGGGATTAATTTTGAACTGTGCACCTACGGACGTAGCCAAGGCAACGGCAACCATCTGCACATTCTCGTTTTTGACCCAATTGCGCATCCCTTAATCCACCTACTATCGCAACGTTCACAAGCCCGTACTGCTACGGCTTACGGCTCGTGCTTCTGATGTTAAATATACTAACATACGCGAGAAACATTAGAAATATTTAAAAATTGGGGATTGTGTCATTCCACTGTTAAACAACATAAAAAGGCTGGAAGTTTGACTTCAACAGCCTTTTTTATCCTTGTCTCCTACCTGCAGGTTTTCCGCTCAACGATTCTGGTCATACGTGAGTATTCCTTGGAGGTTAGGAGTTTAGCTATTCGATCCGAAACGAAACTCCGTAGCTACGGGTTATTCCGTTTCACTGTCAGGAATCTCGAAAGATACCGTGGTCCCCTCGCCCGGCTCACTTACAATGGTTAGTCCGCGGCCATAACGCTGGAGCAATCTACGGTTTGTGTTCGCGATCCCAATCCCGCCTTTACTGCTCCAGGAAGCTTCCTGTAATGCGGCGACTTGCTCAGTTTGCATGCCTTTGCCATTATCCTTGACCTCAATTCGGGTGTAACCCTCACACCGGTTAATGCTCAACCATATCGTTCCTCCGGCAGTACGGCTTAATAAACCATGTTTAACCGCATTCTCCACCAGAGGCTGAATGGATAGAGGAGGCAGACGCAGCGTGAGATTAGACTCCATGTCCAAGACAACAGACAGCCGGTCCTCAAATCGTGTTTTTTCGATAAACAGATACGCTTCGACGAGCTCCAACTCATGGGACAACCTCACTAATTCTCCAGTATTGAGGTAGTTAAAACTGATGCGGAGGTAAGATGAAAAAGCTTCTCCCAGCCTGCGCATATGATCCGTATCTATCTCGCTCAGCACCATCAGTGAATTCAGCGTATTAAACAAGAAATGAGGCTGAATCTGTGCCTGCAGATAGGCCGCTTCCATCCGCAGCCGCTCCTTGATAGACTTATTCAGCATCGTCAGTGCTCGTATCCGGTATTTAAGCTCCACGGCATCCACCGGTTTAGTAATATAATCATTGGCTCCGGACGCAAATCCGGTATAAATGTCTGGCGGCTGACTTCGAGCCGTGAGCAGCAGCACGGGAAGCTCTGACATGGAAAACTGCTCACGCACCTTCCGGGTCAGCTCATATCCCGACATGTAAGGCATCATTACATCCGTAATCAATAAATCCCACTGGCGTGTATTTAATAATTCCAGCGCTTCCTGCCCTGAACGAGCGGTTGTAATCAGACAAGGCTCATTAGAAAGAATACTGACCAGCACCTCAAGGTTAACCGGGTCATCATCAACAGCCAGAATGAATGACTTTCCTTCTGGCAAAAGAGGGGGCATTTCTTCTGCCGCTGCGGATTCGGTATGTTCTGAAGCAGTATGCTGTAACACAAAGCCGTTTAGTGCTTCCTCCATCATCTTGGAGCTTTGCTCCCACACGGCAGGCAGTGGCTCAGCCAGCTGCGGTTGCGGATCTCCCTGCTCGGCTGGCTGAGCCAGCCGCAGATCAAAGCTGAAAATTGAGCCCGCCCCTGGCATGGAACTCACGGACAGTGATCCGCCATGCAGCTCAACAAGCTGTTTGCAGATATTTAATCCAAGCCCGATGCCCTGTCCGTCCCGTTCATCATAGGGACCCTGCTCATACGGAAGAAAAATTCGCGCTTGCGTTTCCTCGTCCATACCTGTACCTGTATCGGCAACATGAATTAGAGCATGGCTCTCAATAAGCTCGGCACTTACCGTAATCGTACCTCCCTCTGTATGTTTAAGGGCATTATGCAACAGGTTATACATAATCTGCACAAGTCGCTTCTCATCGGCCATGACCTGAGGAAAACCTTCTTTAATGTCCATTTGCAGCTGCACCGGCTTTCGTTCAACCATGTATCCCAGCATCGTCATGATGCCAGGCACAACAGATTGTACGGATACCGGAGAACACTGCAGTGTAATACGGTGCTCTTTAAGTCGTACAACATCCAGCAGGTCGCCAAGCAGATGAGACATTCGGCGCCCGATCGTAATAAGCAGCTCCATATCCTCTACACTGCGCGCTTCAAGCTTTCTTTTTTCCCGAATAACGACATTATGAGCAATGTTAATGATTCCGTGCAGCGGTGTTCGCAGCTCATGCGATGTGTTCGCGAGGAACTGGTCTTTGATCTTGTCACCTTTTTGCAGCTCCTTATTCAGCTCTATAATTTCGTGGGCATTTCTAAAATACTTTTTGAACCAATAGGCCGAAAATCCCGTAATCGCAAACACGATATCCAGCGGATAATAAACGGTCATGTCGCCCCCGAACCTCCCCGCTGCGCTCCATAACAGGTTCGATATAATACCTCCAGCAGTTAGAAGCAGGAAGACCGTATCCCGATCCAGTGATACTCTAAAGATCATCGTTGCTACAATTGAAAAGAACCAGAACGCTGAGATCATAGTGAACAGGTTAATCACATAGTAATGACTCATCGCATAAACAACGCTGATAGGCACGACCAGAATGACAGCAATATAAGCTAAAGTGACAGCTGCATAAATTTGAAGCCATTTTTTTCGGATATGAACGAGAGCCAGTCTCTGGAATAACAGCAGGATACAAGCATTTTGCAACATTACACAGATGACCCGCAGCTTGACTCCCCATGTATAGTTTATCGGTAGCCACAGCATCAAGAGGTTATCATGACCAGCCATAATAATGAAACCAACCGAAGATGTAAGAATAGCTGAAACCAGCAAGGCCCGCTCTTGCGGATTGAAAGCATACAAAATACAGGCGTACATTCCATGCAGCATCAGCACAAGAAAGATCGCCAGTTGAAAACCAATGGAACACCAGCGTGCATATTCTACAGCAGCTTCCGAGCCGAAACGGACAGGTTTGCTAATCCCACCCTTATAAGGGCTGTCATAATTGGCTACACGAACAAGCAGTTCAATGGATGTCGTACCTTCCTGATCATAGGTGGCTGTAAAAGCCGTGCCCCTGGGTACATAGCTCACTTCATTGTCCGTCACTCGTCCCATACGATAAGCGTTCTCTCCGTTAATCTCGACATCGGATGCACTGCGGATATCTTTGAACCAGAAGGTCACGGATGTCTGAAGTGGATCAGTCAAAATACGCAATCGATATGTCGCATATCCAAGTGAATTCCCCCCATCCGGTTTAAGCTCCTCCCTCCAGTCCCCTGGAACCCGAACAAGCTTTCCTTTGGCATTCTCCCCTTTGTTCATAAGCTGCTGACCCGTTAATAGTTCATGCGAGTACAGCTCCCACTCTCCGTTCAGATACATCACAGGAGACTGTTCCAGATCGCCCCCTCGCAAGTCAATGACGCCATTCACGGCGCGATGTTCATCCGTAATCGGAAATAACTGAAACCACACCCAACGCGTACCTAGCAATACAGCAAAAATAACCAACATTATCCATATGTAGTGATAACGCTTTACCCATCCTTTATCCTGTGCCTTCATCCCATCGTTTGCCCCGGCTCAGTTAAGCCCAGCTTCCAGTCACGATACCAATGACGAATCTCTTCACTAATTGGAATGCCCAAGTCCTGCTCCATTCTGCTCATTAAGAGCCGGTATTGCTCTTCTACACCAAGGTCATGATTTATCTCATCATATAGTTTCATGAGCATGAAGTAGCTTTCTTCTTCGTCAGGTAACATCTGCTGAATCTGCTGCATGTTCTCGACTACACGTTCGTTCTCATCCTGCTTGAGATAATAGAGATTGAGTTGTCTCATATGGTACAACCACAGGTAACGTAATCTCTCCCGCTCAGGTTCAGCCCAAATAAAGTCGTATTGTCCAAAATAGGTGCCCTTGTACCGATATAATGCCTGTTCATAAGCTTGAACTGTTCCGGGCTGCACTTCCCTCCATGCTTTCATCTCCTGCTCCCACTGCTCACTGTCCAGCTGAGCATCCCCCACTTCAAGCTTGTATCCCGCTTCCAGATGCGCACTTTGAATTTTAATCATATCCATACCACAAGCCTTCAATGTCTGACGAACATGATACATCGTAGTGTAGAGTTGATGCGCTGTCTTCTCTTCTTCCATTCCCGGCCACATCAGGTCCAGCAGCACACTGCGATAAATAACCCGGTTCCGATGATGTAGAAGGTAGGCAAACAACTCCTGAGCTTTGCTGGTACGCCACTTGGCGATCTGCGGCTCTTTGCCTGGCAGTTTAAAGCTTATTTGATTGAAGCAGCAGATCAAGGGAACTTCTGTATCCATCACTCGCTGTTCACATCTGACGGCAAGCTTCTCCCGCACACGTTGCAACGTCCGCTTGAGACGTTCCGTCTGCACGGGCTTCATCACATAATCCAATGCCTGAAGTTCAAAGGCATGAACTGCATATTGATCATAGCTGGTGACAAAAATAATCTCAGTACCGGGCACCGCGACCTGAATTCGCCGCCCCAAGTCCATTCCATCTATTTCTGGCATATGGATATCCAGAAATACCACATCCGGCCGATGCAGCACAACACCTGCCATCACCTCAGCCGGATTCATATAGCTGGCAGCAATCTGAATGCCGCTTACTTCTTTCTCTAATAACTTTTGCAGTCCGATCAACGCAAGACGTTCATCATCAACCAGAATGACCTTCACAGGAGCTTCCTCCTCGACCCAGAGGTCTTAATTTTTATTTATACTATTATATCATACGTGTTTCCAAATCAGGTCCCTGTTTCCACTTTTTAATTTTCTGCAATTTAATTGTATAATGGACATAATGACAGGCCAGAGCCTGTTCTTATAGAGAGGAAGATCACACATGTCAGATGTAAATCAGAGTTTTGGACAAGCCCTTGTTAAATCCCTCGTAGGGGAGCGCGGACATATTCGCATAACCAAAGCACTGCCCGATATTGATGTGGAGCTGGCGGGACGTACGCATGAGGCTATGCCCTATACCATTTATCAATTGGTTAAACATATGCACTACTGGCAGAATTTCATGCTGGAGCATGTTGAGGGGCGCAAGCCGCAGATGCCAGCCAACGTAAGCGAGAGCTGGCCGGTAGAGACAGGCCCACAGGATGAAGCAACTTGGCAAGAGGATATTCAGGCATTCCTGGGTGGAATTGATCAAGCCGTATCCATCGCAGAAACCGCACAACTGAATGATCCGCTTCTCTTTTTCCCAGGCGAAACCAAAGGTGGATTACTGCGCAATATCGCCTCACATAACTCTTATCATCTCGGCGAGATTGTGCTGCTTCGCCGTTTCTATGGCGCATGGCCGCCTCCAGACGGCGGATTCCCGGCATAATAACGAAAGAACGTACGGGAAAACATCCTCGAATCTGCGATTGAGGAGTGTAAACTACAACAATGGCAGATAAAGGCCTTGCAACATAGGGTACACCGCAGACGAGAAGCCGCATGGGGGTGCACCCTGCGGCTTCTCGTTCATTTAGGATGTTTTTTTAATTGTAACTGCTTTTCATCTTTTGGCACGTAAGGCGTAAACCCGGTTGTTCATCAAAGTGTTTATCGCGTTAACCCTTGGATAAACGTTTCAAAGTTCGGTGCGAGCGGTGTAATCTTTCGCTGGTTCTTATCTACGTAGACGACCTCTGGCTCACCATCATTGCCGAAGGAACGATAGTCCAGCATGACAACCCCTGCTTCGGCAGGCGCTTTCGCAATGACCACCCCAATCTCGGGATAACCATCACGTTCAATCACAGCCCAGCTTCCTTCTTCACCGCATAGGGCATGACGTTTCTCGCGGCCGATCCCTAATATCCCCTCAATCTCAACATACCCGGTCTCTCCCGACTCTTCGTTCGTCACCGGGAAGAAGCGGTTATACGGAATGCCACCGTTATGTTCCTTCATCATCTCAATGTAAGAGGCAGGCAAGCGGAATACAAGTTGTTCTTCCACCGATTCAATCAAGCCATCGCTTGGCAGATCAGACACATACTGCTCCAGAGCCAATTCACTGTCATTCCAGAATTCACCGGATACGGGTACTGGATCATCATGGACTAAAGGCATAGAAGAGATCACTACCGGTTGCTCTTCGGCTGTTGTTTTTTCCAACTCACCGTCTTCGTCATCTTCACCCGTTACGCCCTCGTCCGCGTCCTCATCCTCTTCTTCCTCATCGTCCCTGTTGCGAATCCATTCCAGAAACTCCAGCGTATCTTCATCCCCCGGCTCCAGTTCGTCGGATCGTTCAAAAGCTTGCTCTGCCTTGTCGTATTGTTCCAGATAGTAATAAGCCAGTCCAACGCGATACTGCCAGAGTGGATCATCTGCTCCCTCTTCGGCCACGGTCAGGAATTGCTCCACAGCTTCTTCATAACGCTCCAGATTGTTTAAAGCCCGGCCCAAGTGATTCACTAGCTCATAGTCTCTCTCTTCCGCAGGAATCTCCTGCACTGCTTCTACAATTTTCTCGTACTCGTTTTGCTCATGCCAAGTTTCCAGTTGCTCCAATAATTCTTCGTTCATCATCGTGCCTCCGTTCCTTCTTCTCATCATTATGTATTGAAAATTATACCACTATACGGAACCGCTTCTCCAGCGAAGAGGGAAACGGTCTACATCGCAATGCTATTTATGATGAAAAGTATAAAAAAGCAGCCCGACCTCATGTTATCCATTCAGTCAGGCTACTCAAGCTATTGCTTATTTCGTTAATTCAGCAGTTCCACACAATCGTACACCCAACCTGCACTTAACCAATTGCCAAGGTCGCTGGAGCCGCTGATCGGTGTAATGGTGATTGTATTTGGGCCATTAACAAAGTGTGATGCGGGAATATTCCAGCTAAAGGTGGTATTGTTACCCCGGTACGTGCCGATGGTGAAACTACGAGAGTTCGGCTGAGCAGAAGGCGCTGGATTACTTAATGTGCGTCCATTAATAGTTACACTTGGTCGGCCATTATTGTAAGCAGCTGTGATACCGATATTCAGCACATGTGAGGAGGATGCCTGCGCTGCATTTAAGTTAAAATTCACCGTTGTAGGCGAGTTCTGACCCCGGAATTGAATAGCCGGAAAACGATTCGTTGCACTGCCCGGAGTATACGTTACCGGCCCCCAGCTTGGGTTGCGACTGTCCGAAGGATGACGAATCGGAATCGTCTGTCCGTTCAGGAATTCCCGCGGTGTCCCGTCCCAGTTCCCAATCCGCCAGATGCTGGAGGCTTTGTTCGGATCATTGTTGATGGTGCGGGTATTCACCGTTGTAGTTTGTCCCGCATTCACGTTCACATTTTCCGTGTATACGGCAAGCTCACCTTTATACACCGTCATGGTATATGTTCCCGGAATCATGCCGTACCTGGTAGCAGACCCGCCAGATGATGCATTTGCCCAATACTGAGCGTTGCTGTTCGCAAATCCAATCGTGTAGGCGTAACCTGCCTCCATGCCAGAAAGTCCATTCAACACCACATTACCTCGACTGCTCACCCATCCTTGCAGATTTAATCCTGACATCCAGCTAAAATCAGGTGCGGCAGGTGTTCCTCCAGTTGTAAAAATAAGGGCATACGGCCCATGCAGACCAAGACGCCAGTTCTCCGTCTGGGCATGCCCCGAGTTCATATAATTATAGACTTCCGTCTCAGAGCCGCTCTGGAACTGAATATCACGGAAGAAAGGCCCGCCTGAGCTTTTCTCTCGGTTGCCGTAAGCCATGAATACACCAACTCCGTTGCCCGTTACCCCTCGAACAGACAGGTCTTTCGCCTGATCGTTACCATAATATTTAGAAGCTGACTGTCCATTCGCGAATCCGAATACATCCTGACTTTCAATCGCCCCCGTATTACCCCTGTTGTTCGAGTTCACCGGCACACCGGTCAGCACACTCCCATTGCCGCGGAAAATATAGCGAAGCTCTCCAATAGACGGCTGTGCCGTAATATGGGTGGCCATATAGATGATGTTCTCGCCGCCGCGCGAAGCATAATAATGAGTCAGCGTGTTGGTTGAAACGCTGATCAACACCGTTGAACCCGAAGGTGATCTATTCCACATCACATTCGCGGATGACCCTAAACCTGAACCAATATGTGATCCTCTATTACTGTTCAGCTCCGTTCCGTTCATCTTGGCCGAGATGATATCCCCATTCGTTTTGTTGACCACATACACAAGTCCTGAACCGGTATTTACCTCGATTCGGGAACCATTGTCTGTCACCTGAATGGTGGCTGCATGGCTCTTTGAAGCAGGAAAAGCAAAAACGGAAGCAACCATGGCGATGAACAGTAGCATACTCGTCCATTTTTTTACCAAACGTTGAGTCATGTGAACATCCCTCCTGATTATCATCACATTATGAAGCGCTTACATTTTGATGTATGCAAACCTCTACGGTGGATTGTGATGTGCCACATCGTTTGATGTGTACCTCATAGTTGCAATACTTCGTAGCGTATTAACCTCCTTTCCCAAAACACCTTTTGATACGATTTTCTTACAGTTACATTATCATAATACCATTATATTACATATTCATACAATGATAAGCTTCCCGTCCCTATGAATGCTTCTTTTTCTTATTTGGTGTCCATTACAAGCTCGTATCGATCAAAAATCCGTCTAATCCATATTTTACTACAAACTCGGATGACATAGATGTCTACAGCATCATTCACAACAAAAAAACCGAAACGGCTCGCATATGCGAACCGCCCCGGCAATCTTGATCGATCATAGTAGGATGAGATGGGATGAGATTTGAATTACAGACCTGCAATCAATGATTTGATTGTGCTGTCGCTTTCCAGCGCACGGATGATGATCGTTACCGCTTCAGCGCGAGTTGATTTGCCGTTTGGCGCGAACTCGGAAGCTGTCAATCCA
This sequence comes from Paenibacillus polysaccharolyticus, assembly GCF_900102085.1. Classification (GTDB taxonomy): domain Bacteria; phylum Bacillota; class Bacilli; order Paenibacillales; family Paenibacillaceae; genus Paenibacillus; species Paenibacillus polysaccharolyticus. Next base: position 30,089 of record NZ_FMVM01000015.1, read on the forward strand.
TTAACCAGCTTCGCGGATGAAGCAAGTTCAATCGCTTCAGCAGCCCAGTTTCCGGCTTTTACATCACTGAATTTAGTCGGAGCATCCGTAGCCAACGTATTCAGATCGAGAACACGAGCAATGATAGCAATCATCTCGGCACGAGTGATCGTTGCATTCGGCTTGAAGGAGCCATCTGTGTATCCACCGATTACACCCTTATCTGCCAGAGCACCGATATATCCAGCAGCCCAGTTAGAACCTGCATCTTTGAAGCTATTTGCTGCTTTATTCTCACTAAGTCCAAAAGCACGTGCAATCATTGCTGTAAATTCAGCTCGTGTTACAGGAGCATTCGGCTTAAACGATCCGTTCTCATAACCGTTAACGACACGCAGTTTCAGGGCAATGTTAATATTTTCGTTAGCCCAGTGACTCGCGATATCACGAACGGCGAATTGTTGATTCTGGGTTGCCGCAATAGCATCGCTTACTGTTTTCAGCAAACTATCCGGGTTAACAACTCCAGATTTGAACGGACTTGTCGTTGTACCTGGATTAGGCTGTGTGCCCGTCGATGGCGTTGTTGTGCCTGGTACAGGTTGTGTTCCTGTCGATGGTGTCGTTGTACCTGGGCTAGGCTGTGTGCCTGTTGAAGGTGCAGTCGAAGAACCGCCGCCACCATTTCCTGGTGTAGTTCCTGTGTTGGTTGTATCTGTGATCACTAAAGCAATACGATTGTTTTCATATACAACTTGTGTGCTGTATTTTGACGGTAGTCCTTGGACGTTAACGGAGGAGAACTGACCCGTTCTTTGGTTTGTACCATGAGTAACTAGTGTGAACGTACCTGCACCCGGTACATAACCGTTACCAAAATTCACATCCAACTCCCCAGCTGCTTGAATCGTACCTTTCACATCAAGTACATCTGAAGCTGTCGCTACATTCAGTTCCAACACCCCTGTTGATCCTTGAGTGAAGTTCCCTTCAATGTTCCATTTTCCGTATACACTTTCGGTCACTGTACCGCTGTTGTTTGTAACGTTACCTGTACCAAATGCCGAAGGCGTGTCGCCTTCCAATGTACCTCCGTTGATCTCTGTACCACCGGAATACGTGTTGTTACCTCTTAATTTCAGGGTACCGCTGCCTTCTTTCGTCAATTTACCTGTACCGGAAATATCGTTTCTCCACACATCCTGTGCATTGAATCCGCCTTTAGCCGCATCCATCGTTACTTTCACGTCATGATTGAACGCACCGTATCCATCTGCAGCAGCAAACAAGTTAAGACGCCCCCAACCTTCTGGATCATCCAATACCGGATAACCGGAAGCAATAGCTGTTGTCGCCAGTACTGCACGACGTTGCTGGTCGGACAAGTAAGGCTGTCTGGTTTCAAGCAACACTTCTGCACCTTTAGGTACAGCAACAGGTTCGTTCGTTGAATCGATCTGCGGGAATCCATATGTTAAACGTTGAGTGTATTCTTCTTTATTCTTCTGATAATCCGTGAACCGATCTTCTGCTGTTCCATTTTGTTTCAACAGGATATCATGTGCCTGCTTGTACGCATCTTTTTTCAACTGTTGATTGTCTGGATCATTCAAAGCCGAAGCTGCAAATGCCGTCGCCAGTACACGTCCTCCCATAACATCAAGCGGTGAGTGCATGCCGGCTACAATCCGGTCATCTCCCATTTCAGATGCGCGTGTCATTAATTCCTGAAATCGCTCAGGAACAGAATATGCCAGTGCGATTGCTGCAAGGTAGGAGGCATTGGTGTGACCACTCGGGAATCCGCCGTCGTTGGCTGGATCACTATTTTTAACAGGGATCAGTGTAGGCACGATCACAGTGTCATCTTTCCAACGGAAAGGTCGCTTATATTGATAGAATTTCTTTGCTTGTTGTGTTGAGGCATAGTTCCCCCGCACTTTACCAATCAAATCTACCATACTACCAAGCTCAGAGTCGGAGTCTCCTCCTTTGTTGGAATCATTCGTATCTGTAAACTTCTTCGCTAATGCCTCTTGTGGAATATACGTGATAGAAGTGACCGTTCCCGACATCTCACGATATACATCCGTTAAAGCGCCCAAGCCCTCTACCGCTCCATACGTCTGGTTTCTTCGATCTGTGTAGTAAGCATCTTCTTCATCTTTTGCTGTGCGAGTTTCAGCACGATATACAACATAATCAATATTGTGGTCCAATACCAATTGATTGTGAACTATACCATTATCCCAAGACGTTCCCGGTGTCCATAGTTTAAGAAACTCCGAGAGAGTACCTATTGCCGGGTTGCCACCAAGAGTCATGCCAGCACCCGTGTTATTTTTGTACGTGTCTACAAAATATCCCCACTCTGGTTGAGGTGGCAATGGAATGGTTGTCTCATCTGATGCAGCGAGCACGTTGCTTGCGGCAAAGGTATTGGATAAAAGAACGACTCCCATCGCTGCGGCGAACAATCTCTTCTTGTTGCGTTTGATCACTTTCGTTTTCAAATTTGTCGACTCCCATCGTTTAATAGTTGGTCTCGGTACGGTCTCAATGTAGCATTGGGGCCGCAAAACCAGCAATAAAACAATTTCGTCATTGTATCAATTTCGACGCAATATCATAAATCCTCAACATTTTACATCAAGTTAATATAAATCGTGAACCTTACTGAATTCGGGTAGTGTATAATTTGGGCCGGGAGGAATGTTTGATGAAAAAGTGGAGCTCTGCATGGGCGGGACTAGCCCTGTCTTATGGTTCAATCGTCATCGTTATTGTGCTGCTGATCTGCTCATTTTTCTATATCTATTTCTCACGCAGTTACAATGAAGAATTAAGAAATAAGAATCAGCTGATTCTTGAAAATACAGCACGTACTATTGAAAGAACCGTACTCAAGAGGGTGCAACAGATGTATGTTGACCTCTCTCTTAATAAATCAGCCAATATTCGTCTCTTTGCCGATCAGGAGGATCGAAATGAATTAAATCAGGTGGTAGACCTGCAAGAACTGCTCAAAGCCAAGGTTGCTGCCAATACCGATATTGTTCAAGGCATTCATCTCTATTATCCTGCACGTAATATTATGCTCTCCTCGCTCTATGGACTGCGCTATAAAGCAGATCAGAGCGAAGGGTCTGTGTATTATGCGGACTGGCTTCAGGAGATGCGCACCAGTAAACATAACAGCCTGTGGACGCCAGTACGTCATATTCCAAAGGACATTTTCTCCAGTCAGACAAGCGAGAATACCAATGGTTTGTTTACGTATGCGCACAGCTATCCTTTTCGCTCGACAGGAGAAACCAGTGATGTCATTATCGCCATAGATGTCAAAGAAGAAGCCGTGAATACCATCATTGAGAATATGATGCCTTCCCAGTATCAACATACCGTGATCGTCAACGCTGCCGGGAATGCAGTGAGTCGATTGCAAGAACAAAGTTCCGGGCAGTCTGATATGTACGCGGCAAGTCTGAAAAAGGCGCTTAAGCTAGGCCATGCCAAAGGCAGCTTCGACGAGAAGATTGGGGATTCGCCTTATGTGGTTTCCTATCAAACCCTGCCATCGACTCAATGGATGATCTACAGTGCTACGCCATCCAGCTACTACTATGAACAGTCCATCATGATCCAGAAACTTATTCTTGGGATCTGTCTCATTGCACTGTTGATCGGGCTGATTTTATCCGCTGTGCTTGTACGTGCGAATTATAGTCCGATCAAACGACTGGTAGGCCGCATTAAGGATCTTTCAGGGACTACATCTCATCAGGTTACCAATGAATTTCGCCTGATCGATAATGCCTTTCTTCATCTCAAAGAACAAGTGAATCATCTCGAAGAGACTGTACATGCGAACAGCGCGGCTGTAAGGCACAAGGCTGTGCTTAACCTTTTGCAAGGTAATCCGGAACACAGGCCATGGAAAGAGGAACGTGCTGCTCTCGGTATCGCAAGACAATACAAGGAATACTGCTGTATGCTGATGAATACCGGTGCGGCAATTGCTGAAAGTGGCTCATCCAAACAGCCTGAGACCATTGCCAAACTGATGCACGGGCTGGAATGCTTGTCCTTGCAAGATAGCCGTCTCATTGCAGAAGAACTTCCAGATAAACGATTTGCCATCATTCTATGTACGGATGTGGCTTCAGAAGCATTATTGGACAAGTTCGCCGAGCTGCTGCTTGCAGAGACACGTCAGCAGTTGCAACCAGACATTCAGCTGTCTACAGGCTGTTGGGTCAAGGATCTCCGTGATATTCATCAGAGCTTCAACGAAGCGCAAGCCTTGATGAAATATGCTTATCTTTTGCCAGAACTGCACATTCTGAAAGATCATTCCCTGCTTCAGCGTGAGCACAGCCTGGATGAAATTCCGCAGACTTTGCTGGCCAAGTTCAGAGACAAACTTCAGAGCAGGCAACTTGATGAGGCTGTAGGCACCATCGAACAAGTGGTTGAACAGATGCGGGAAGGACAGTTTCCTGCGGATTATTGCCATTTTATCCTGTCAAATATGGTGTTTATCTACTCGGATGTTGCCAAAAACGTGCGTTATAAGCACCCGTTGCAGTTCGGACACCCTGATCTGTATCACGAATATACAAATCTGCATGATATATTGGCATACCGCAACTGGCTGACAGCATCGATCACCACATTTATAGAAGAAACCGAGAATCGCAACAGTGATCGAGCCGTCTCCACCATCGAGCTGGCGAAGCAATATATTGAAGCCAATCTTTCGGACGACCTCTCACTTGAGGCTGTTGGAAGCAAAGTATTCCTTAGTCCAAAGTATCTGAGCAAGCTTTTCAAGGAAGAAATGGGTGTCACCTACACCGACTATGTCACATCAAGGCGGATGGAGCAGGCCAAGCTGTTGATTGAAAACAACAACATGACCATTGACCGGGTTGCAAGCTCGGTTGGTTACGGCACAACCGCCTATTTCATTAAACGTTTCAAAGAAATGTACGGCTGTACACCGGGCAACTATGTACGCAATCTCTCTTCGGCAGCAATATCCGAGGCAGGATCATAAGGATGAGGAGGATGGATCGGATGAAGGTGAAGGAACAGAAGGCAGGAGCGAAAGTTCCTTATCGCTATCGGGTGTTTCTGACTACGGCACTGCTGACGTTGGCGGGTGTTATTCTTGGCGGATGTAATCTGCTGACCGGACCCAGTGCTGTAGTCGAATCAGAGCTGAACGGCACGCCATCCTCTCCTTCGGGCAAAGTCAAATATCACATCTCTTGGACGTTGCATCAGAATCTGCCCGTTCCGCAAGATGCCGAGATGTTGAAACAGGTGGAAGAGCAATTTGATGTAGATCTGGACATCTGGAATATGGAAAACAACAAATATGAGTCACTTCTCGATATGAAGTTAGCCCAAGGTAACATTCCCGACCTATTTCGTATCCGTCAGCCGCAGGATTTGTTGAAATATCAGCAGCAAGGGGTGCTTGCCGAGATTCCGGTAGAGACGCTGAAGCAATATGCCCCAAATCTCATGCGTATCATCCATGAACAAGCCCCGGCCTATGAACATGCAGGAGTTATAGACGGGAAGTATTACGGCATTCCTGTCATCAATCCAACGAACATCTACCGTACACCGGTGGTATATCGGCAGGATTGGCTGAACAAGCTGGGTTTGTCCATTCCGCAGACGCTGGCGGAATTCGAGAAGGTTATCTATGCATTTACCTTTGATGATCCCGACGGCAACGGCATCCAGGACACGTATGGTTTGTCTAGTGAAGGCATGAATGTGGTATTCGGAGCCTTCGGTCAGATTGTTTTTGCAGATCAACTATACTTCGGCACGAAGGATGGGAAGAAAGTTATTGGTGCGTTGCAGCCCGATATGAAGGAAGCACTGACCTACCTGCGGAAATGGTACAAGGACGGTGTAATCGATCCCGAGTTTGTCACTGGCGAGAATAAGGGCGGTTACAAACATCTGTCCCATGCGTTTATTAACGGTAAAATCGGGATGACCTCAATGGGTAACTACTACCACTGGGTTCAGGATGGCGATTATGAGGATTGGCATGTTGAACGTGACGGTAAAGTGGTGAAAAGCCCAGTCCAAGCAACTTTTAATGTAAAAGAATTAACGGGCAAGTTCCCTGAAGCTCGGGTTACTTTAGGCCAACCCTTCATCGGGCCTCACGGACAACGCGGTTCGAAAGGCAATGACATGTTGATGAGCTTCACCGCGATCGGAGCAGATGCGGTCAAGGAGCCGGGCAAGCTGGAGATGATTCTGCGTATTTTGGATGAGGTTAGTGCAAGCCCTGATCCAAATAAAGCAACAAGCATGACCTATGGCGTGCAAAATAAACACTGGGTCTGGACAACGGCCGAGCCGAAAAACATCGTCATTATGCCACCATATGACACCATGTTCGGGTATCAGAATACGATTGGTGCCAATATCGGCATGACGGTTCCGCTGAAAGAGACGGGAGAACGGGAACAATGGGCTTCAACGCTACACCTCGATCAGGACGGCATTTATAATGCGCTGGAGGTCGCTACACCCGCTCTGGCTAAATATAGCGATTCGTTAATCCGATTGAAGAACAAAGCCTATATCTCGTTTATTACAGGTGAGCGACCACTCCGTGAATTCGATGAGTTTGTACAGGAGTTCATGTCCGCAGGCGGTGCAGAAGTGGTGAAAGAAGCGAATGCGTGGAAGCAGTAGGGGAATGAGGATTGGAGGAAGTTTCTCGCAGGCGTGCCGGGGCAGCTTGTGAAGGGAAAGTGTCGCAGCAGGATTAAAAGGTGAAAAAATCCATTTCAGTGAGGTTTAAGACACGACCTAGGCAACACGCTCAACTCTAACGATCACCAGTGACCTTATTAGGCTGATTTTCACACATTTAGAAATCTAACGATCTCCAGCGACGCTATTTCGGCCAAAATGCATTAAAGATGATGATTTTCCACTGAAAAAACGCAAATAGCGTCATCTGTGATCGTTAGATTTTCAAACAGGCTCAAATGCTCCAAATAACGTTATCTGTGATCGTTAGCCGCTGGCCAAAGCTTCGGGGGGACCACCAGAATGACAGGGGTAATAGTCATACTTCACGCCCCTCCTTCTTGGCCACCGTCAAATATGCCCAATCTTCTCCACGCTTGATCGGACTGCTTATATCCGCTTGAAACTTGATGACTGCCTCGTCATACTGCCGTTTCTGCGCTTCGCTTAGACTCGCAACGTGTCGCTGTCTTGCCTGTTCAAATTGTGCCTCTGTTCCATAGCGATAGTAAAAATAAGGGCTGAAAATTCTATTTGCCTCTATCACACCTTGAGGATCAGGTATAAGCTGCTCGATTAATAGAATCTCGTGTTGTGTAATGTACTCCATCATCAATAGGAGGCTGTCCATAAATGCCTCTTTCCCCAATAATTCATACCACTTTATCTCCGAATGCTCATAGTAACTTTCCGGTAGACCTGTGTAGGACTTATGCTTGATATGCGTAACTTTACAGTGCAGCATAACTTCCATACTCGTTCCTGCTGTATTATGTCTATTGGCCTGCAAATAGAAGGATATCAACAATTCCTTCGTTTTCATCTCCAGGGCTTTGCGGGATTTGACAATCTTGAAGCCAGCGAGTGGCAACAAGCTCTGCAATGATTTTAATGTGAACTCGATCAATTCAGTGGACGATGAATGCTCGTTAAATGCATACTGGCCGAGAATGGAATCCACACTTGTATTTTGACTTGAGTTATTATTCATGTAGATTAGATCACCCCTTATAGTCACGCCAAGGTTACTATAAAATGGAACTCATCGTCAATTGAAGTCATGTTAACATGACTCTCTCATTGATATGTTCCTGCATAGCTTCTGAACCAGCCTAAAAAAGAGCAGCCTTATGACTGCTCCTTCTTCACCAGTTGCGCTAGTTGTGCTCGCACATACATACTCATGGACTTCCAACACAACACAGTACCCAACATTACCCAATCCACTCCAAATCATGCCGTCCTTGTACGGATCAAGCCAGATATTCCGCCATAATCTGCTCGATATCATACGGTGTCACACCTTCATCGACCGCATAGATGGTATCGGCCTGCTCCTTCGTATCCACCAGTTCACCTCTCGCCTTGGCATGCATCATGAACAAGTCATACAGGTGAGGTTTGCGTAATGAGGTCATTGCTTTCCCCATCAGCAAGATGCCTCCCCGATTGCCTTCCACATTGTTGTAATAGTCCGGATACCTTGTCAGCGCCAGATCCGTCCAGATGATCGTACGGTCGACCAGATCCAGAATGACGGGAATTGCAATCTGCGTATCAGCCGTAATATCGATCTTGTTCTCCACCGTGGATGGTTCATAGATTTCGCCCGAGCCGGGTTTCTTACGCATCATCCAGCCTGCAAAACATTCCGGCAAGTTGCAGTACGGATGACTGGTGAAGGAGTGAAGTGTGGTCACCACATACCTTCCGCCATAATTCACAATCGAAGGGATATGCAGATCAATAAACTCACTCGCCCCATAAGGTGCAGTCACAATATCGCCGCTGTGGACAGCCTTATATTTAACAGACTTCAGATTCGTATATGAAATATGTTCGACATAGTTCCAGTTCTTGTCATACATGATCGCAGACAGGTCAATATCCACACGCCCTGTAGGTGTACCATCGACCTCGCCTTCTTTCCACCAGCTGAAGAAACGAATTGTGTCGCCCTCCCCCATCGGGATACGGCTTCCTCTCACAATCGTTCGTAAGGCTTTGCTCGCGGAACGCTGTGAAAAAGGCACCAGATAATGCTGCAACTGCTCATCGACATACGTCTTCCCGAGCGAAGGGAATTCAGCGAATCGTGTGATCAGGGCCTGCTCGCATAATTGCACCACTTCCTGACACACAGCTTCGTCAAGCTCCGGTAGCTCATTCGGGATACCAACCGCCTTGGCGACATTGCCTTTCGGAAAAAACACTCGCATTTTTGACGCTTCATTCCGCTGTGCGAAATGCTGTCTCACCTGCAATAACACCGGCGTGGACACCTGCCCCGCTACCTCGCCAAAAGCGAGCAACACATATTCTTCATGCTCTGTTATGCGTAACATATGATCCAGCTTCCGTGCAAATTCACCCGGACGCTGGGACAACAGGTCAATCAGGCTCCAAATATTCCGATACTGGAATGCCAGTTCAATGCTACCGTTAAAGGTTGTAAACGGCTTGTTATTTCGCAGGATATCGAAGGCTTCCTGGCTCCGCGGATACCGTAGCTTGTATTCGGATGGGTGCAAAATCTCCCCCAGACGAATCCAGCGATCCTTGTAGCGCAGCATATCCTCCGTGATGGAGCCGCATTGCTCCAGTAAACTGAGGAGCAGGCGGCGCTCACGGCGTTTGAATTTACGAAAAGGCGTGGCTGTTGCCAGACTGACGTCCCCCTCCGACCAGGAAACTGCCAGTCGGAGTACATCGCTTGCCGTTTTAAAATAATTCCCGATACGTTCCATGCTTGCCAATTCATATTTCAATAGCACCGCAACAACGAACCCTACATTCTCCTTAAACGGAATCTCCTCAGGCAGCATGGTCTCAACATCACTCGGATCGGCATGTTTAAGCGCGTGTTTGATATCTTTTTTGTCCGTATCCGAGATGGAGCCATTCGCTTCGATTAACTGACGGATCAGCTTCTGGAACGCTTGCTTACTCCCCAGATCAATGATCCTCAGCTTCGTTTGCTCCAGGAAAGGAGACCGCGCGCCAGCAGCCATATCCGAAGACTCAAAATCACCCAGTGTATGATGTGTCAGGTAATAAAAAACAGCATTCAAGTACAGCTCCGCTTCGTCTGCTTCCATCACCTGCTCCGGGAATCCCGCATACATCGGTTTGTATTTCACATGAGCACCGACCATCACTTTCAGGTCTCTAACAAGTTGCTCTGCCAATGCTGTAAATTGTTCTTCGGACAGCGTTCGCAATGCCTGCATCAGCTCATTGGAGAAGGTAAACCCAAGAGACTCTATATTTTTGAGTACAGTCGCCAGAAGATTTTTGGGCAATCGATGCACCCTCTGTTGGTCAGGCTCGATCATTAATTTGCCGGCTCTGCGCACATAGATACTGTTCATTTTTATATTGCTGTAATTTACATCTTTATTGTTCATGATCAAAGAGTCCAGGAAAGCCATATCCCTAATTAACATTCGGTGGTTAGCTTGAGAAGGAAGGAATATGATAGCCTGGACGCCTCCTCTCTGATTTGAAATCTTCAGGAGAGCGGCGACCCTAGTAATCTCCAATGATGTAGAAGGAAGGACCGCCATAGCCTGAAGGCCAAGAGTTCGAGGTTCCGAAGTTCGTCACCCGAACCTTTGGTGAACTCATCATCTCAGATTTTGGCATCCATGAGCAGGGCAAAAGTATTACGACATGAATTTATACAGAGGGAGTGCTCGAACGGGTGTCGAATAGGATGCAAAGAATAGAAACCAGAGAGTACAATGAAGAGCGAGGCAGAAGTACAGGAATCCAACGTATTTATGAAATGAGGTTATCCGAAAATGAGACTCCACACTTTATATAATGAATATATTCGTCATAAATTCCATCTCCCCCCGGAACCCACACACGGAGATATGATAATGGCATTTGGTCAATATGAGGATGACAGTGCAGCGTTATTCTTTAATGATCACCCCGAGGAAACCTTCTTAGGCTGGATCGTCCGATTACGTCCGAAAGACCCCTACTATGGATCAAAGCCAGACTGGAAGCCCGTATTAGCTGAGACGTTTGAGCAACTGAATGTTTACGATGAGATGATTCTGTACTACCTGCTGTTCACGATCAATAGCACACTATCCATCAACACACACAACACCTACAGCGAGATGAATGATGTGATGAAAAAATATAGCTTCCTCCAGCTGTCCCATCTGCATGACATAACTTGTTTAAACGCTTCACAGAAGCAGTCGCTACGCGACTTTTTCTTCTTTATCTATCTCTACGCCCATCCGGTGAATGATGAGACTTTATACGCCTGTACATTTGACCAACAACGCTTGATTCATACCAATACGGGCATTCCACTCGAGTATTATTTCGTTGCTTATTATAATCACTACACCACACATCGCGACGAGCACGCGGAACATATCGTGATCTCAGCAGACGAGATTCAAGCCTGCAAAGCGTTAACTCTGGAGCTGTTACAGGTCATTGAGGGACGTTCCCCCAAGTTAATCATACCTTCTATTAAAAGTTTGGAGCCCGCCATTCAACTCATTAACGATGTCGATGGAATGCTCAAGCTATACAAGGATGATCCTGCGGCGTTTTGCCAGATCATTAGAGATTTGCTCGCACTGGGAGTTGCCGCTGAGGGTGCTTCGGTGAACTCCAGATCATATCGTGATTACTGTTTTACCGTGTTGCTTCAAAATTACGCTTCATATATCCTGTTCTTTGATTTCAACGAAATTCGAGTGCTCATAGATGCTTTCCAGGATACCCCCATGGAATGCCGTTTCATCATCAGCAAAATGTTCACAGACACCATTTTTCTCAATAAAATCATACGCCAGCAAGAGATTGATCTGAACGAGTATCCCGAGGTGACCCGATTTTTTAATGAACAGGCTACGGAGTGGTTTCTGTAGTACCCCTGCAACGAGTAACAATGAGTAACAAGTACTCTTGGCAGTGTCGTTGGGATAAAAAAACAGCCTCATTCATGAGGCTGTCACAAGGTACAACACGTTGATTTTTTCCATACGCCAAATATCCCAGTGAGCAGATGCTCATATATTCCTGGTTTTCCAATCCCGATACCATGATTCCACTTCGGGGCCAGGGTCTACTCCTGCCTCTTGTTGTAATGCTGCTGCCAATTGATGATACTGAGCAACCACCGGCTCTTTATTGCCTAACCGATCATACAACTTCATCAAAGAAAGACTGACCTCCTCCATCATCGGATCAAATTGCTGCATCTGGTGGTACAACATCAGAGCTTCATTAGGGTGTCCCGATTCAATGTAGTATTGCGCAAGCTTCAGCGCATGATTCTGCCAGAGCGCATGCAATCGCTGACGTTCCAGTTCCGCCCACGCGTAATCACCCTCACCGAAATACTTGCCTTCATACTGATCCGAAACATACCGATGCTCGGCAAGTGTAGACGGCGATAATGAAGGCAATCGGTTAAGACGGCTCTCCCACTCTTCCGCATCAATCCGGAGTTCGCCAGTTTCCAATATATAACCAAATTGTTGATAGCGTACCGAAATCCGGTCCTCACCCATGAATTCGTTCAGCATACCACGTAAGCGATGAATGCCACTGTGCAGGTTCGTTATACCTCTCCTCTCATCGAGCTCCGGCCATAACAGCTCAAGCAGGGTGTCACGCTTGATCGGTTTATTGCGATGATGAAGCAAATACGCGAATAGTTCTCTGATTTTGGTCGTTCTAAACTTCAGATGTTTGGGCGCCTCATTCGGATGCAACTGCACCTGAAGCATTCCCAAGCAACGGATTAACGTGCCTCGCTCTGCTGTGTCTTCGATCACGTCCATTGGTGCCGGTACAGCCCTGCGCTGATACATCTTCATCGTTTTATCCAAACGATTCCTTGTTACGGGTTTCATAATATAATCCAGCACTTCAAGCCCATAAGCCGTTAGTGCATGTTCGTTATATGCTGTTGTGAAAATAACTTCTGTTCTTGGAGATACCTCATGAATTCGTTCAGTTGCTTCGATTCCATTCATCCCCGGCATCTCAATATCCATGAAAACGAGGTCAGGCAGATGTTGCTTAATTTGCTCTATCGCTTCTTCTGCCTTCAAAAAAGAACCGATGACCTCGCACTCCTCTCTCTCGACTAACAATTTATTTAACCTGCTCAGAGCGAGATTTTCATCATCTACCAAAATCACTCTCATATGCACAGCCCTCCGACTCACTTGATGATCCTTTAATCTATAATTTTACCATAAACTTTGGATTGCGAACGCTATCAATTTGGTAATACGTCTAAAATTCGAAATAAAAAAAGGATGCTCATCGAACATGACGGTGCAGGAGTTAGACGAAACTTGTCGAAATTAAAATCTGCCATGAAACCAATAACGAATATAAAAATACCTAGATATGTCGTGTTGTCCCTTGTCTTTTTAACCATTTTACTTAGCTTTCGCTGGATATGGTCCGCCTCTTTTGCTATACCGGATCATCCAGAACCCGTTCGAGGCGTGTTGGATCTTCGCGGTTGGGACTTTGCTGACACTTCCCCGATCTCTCTGGATGGAGAATGGGGGTTCACACCCCATGCATTGATTTCTGGCGGAGAAGATAAACATACGAATTCAGATATGGGGTCGGACAAGCCTTCCACCTGGGTCCAAGTGCCGGGTGACTGGCGCAAGGCGTTACAACCACCTTCTGCTTCGTCATTCGGATATGGAACGTACCAGCTTCGTATACTACTCGACCCTTCGGTGAAGGAAATATCCCTCTGGGCTCAGAAAATTCAGACCTCATCCATCATTGAGATCAACGGAACGGTTGTTGCCCAGTTCGGTCAACCTGCCAGCAATGCCGAAAGCTATCAACCAGAAAGGACTGCATTTGTAACTTCCTATGCACTAGACAAGACGAGTGAACTCACTCTACTTGTGCAAACAGCCAATTTCGACGATCCATTCAGTGGAGGCATTACGCGTTCTCTATACTTGGGTTCTCCTGAAGCCATCGGAAGTGAACGGGGTTTATCCATTGATTTGCAGAAAATTACGTTCGCTATACTGCTTCTGCACAGCCTGTATGCCTTTGTCATGTTTCTATTTATCCGGAAGCAGCGGGCACTGCTCACGTTCTCTTTGTTAATACTGGCTACGGCCTTAACGGTTGTCTCTGACCATGACGGGCTGTTATTAAACTGGCTACCACTGAACTTCACTTGGATGGTTAAAGCCAAGGCGATTTCATATGCTTCATTTGCGCTTTTCCTTCTTATGCTGGCCAGAAGCTTTGCGAATCCGAATCATGGGCGAAAGCTCTTTCTTGCATATGCCGGTATTGTAGGAGGATATCTATTATTTTTGCTCATTGCTCCCGTAACGCTTGTGTACCAAGCACTTCATACTCAAATTCCTGATTTCCTGTATTTGTTCGCCATTGGTTGGTCTGTGCTCCTGTTCTTCAAAATGGCCGCAGCCAAACAAAGCGACGCAAGCTTTCTGCTCTTTGCAGCAATGAGCAGTATGTCCAGTGTGCTGTGGGGAATTGTAAACTCACATAACGAAATCACCAATGTGTATTATCCGATCGATGTTATTGCTGCCATATTTGGCTTTGCGGCCTACTGGTTCAGAAAATATTTCCGCAATGCCACTGAAATTGAAAAACTGTATGAACAGCTCAAAGTGGAAGACCAGCAAAAAGATCAATTCCTGGTGAACACCGCGCATGAACTGCGCACTCCCCTGCATGGGATTATTAACATTGCCGAAAGTATTGCGGTGCGCGAACAGCGTCAATCCGGAGGACAACATACGGAAGACATGAAACTGCTCGTCAATATCGGGAGACAGATGTCGCAATTGATTGATGATCTTCTGGATGTCATTCGTCTGAGAGAAAAACGCATCATATTGCAGAAAAAACCGTTATCCCTCGCCTCTGTCATATCCGGCGTCATTGGAATGTTCCGATTTATGGCGGAAGGCAAGCGAGTCCAGATCATCGTAGATACTCCCGATGGATTACCGCTTGTTCAGGCAGATGAGAGACGACTTGTTCAGATCCTGTACAATCTGCTGCATAATGCGCTCAAATTCACGGATGAGGGTACCATTACCGTATCGGTCAGGGCAGATAAAGATAGCGTCATTATGCAAGTTTCGGATACAGGCACGGGAATTAGCGAGGAGTTACAAGAACGAATATTTGAAGCTTACGAGCAAGGTACTGCTCAAGCACGTTTGAGTGGTGGGATTGGGCTCGGGTTAAGTATCAGCAAACAGCTCACAGAGCTTCATGGTGGTGAACTCACTGTACAGTCCGTGCTGGGACAAGGATCTACTTTTCAAGTTTCGTTGCCACGAAAAGATACACCTGCCTTAACCGAACAGACCGATCAGACGGAGCATTCGCGATGGGGTGTCCAGCATCTGAGTGAGGTCGCTGTGAGCCTAGATGAAGAGCAACATCCTGTGAACCCCGTCATACCTGGGAAAACTACTGCTCGCATTCTCGCTGTCGATGATGATCCGGTCAACTTGCGTGTACTCATCTCGATGCTGTCGAACGAACCCTATGATATACAACCTGCCACTTCAGCGTTAGAAGCCCTGGAATTACTAAATACGCAGTCATGGGATTTATTAATTGCCGATGTGATGATGCCTCATATGTCCGGTTATGAACTGACAGAGAGCGTGCGTAAACGTTATTCCGTATCGGAGCTTCCTATTCTGTTGTTAACGGCCCGAAACGAACCTGCTGATATTTATGCCGGATTCATGGCTGGTGCTACTGATTATGTGACCAAGCCTGTTGACGCTGTAGAGTTGAGACATCGCATTGGTTCATTGATTGTGTTGAAACAATCGATTGATGAGAGATTGCGGATGGAAGCCGCTTATTTGCAGGCACAGATCCAGCCTCACTTCCTGTTTAACACACTCAATTCCATTATGATGCTCAGTGAGATCGATACGGATCGAATGCAGCGATTGGGGGATGCTTTTATTGAATATTTGCAGACCAGCTTCCACTTTGTGAATTCGGAGAAAATGGTGGAGATCACCCACGAGATAGACCTTTCGAAAGCCTATCTCTACATTGAGAAGGAACGATTCGCAGAACGATTAAACGTAGTCTGGGACATTCCAGAAGACATCGATGTGATTCTTCCTCCACTCACGATCCAGCCGCTGATTGAAAATGCTGTTCGCCATGGTGTACTCAGCCAAGTGGACGGCGGGACGGTATGGATCCGCATCGTTGCCCAAACCACGGGCACACTGATCGAGATCGAAGATAACGGCTCAGGCATGCATCCGGAGCAGATTGAACGAGCGCTCGCATGGCCTAAACCGAATCCGTTAAAGCCTGGAGGCATTGGTTTAACCAATACCCATCGGCGCTTGAATCAGCTCTATGGACAAGGGTTAAAGATCGTCAGCTCCCCTGGGCAAGGGACGAAGGTTTCCTTTTTTATCCCTGACCAGACCGATATGGATTCGTTATAAGTTCATTTTAGGGAAAACCAAACCACAAAAAGCTGAGCCTGGACTTGATCCGGACTCAGCTTTTTTGATTCATTTCCTGGCTTCATGAAGCACTTTATCCATTACACATGCAATGCTTGCTTCTCATCCGACAATCCCAGCGATTTCGCCGTAGACAGATTCACCTCACGTAATAGATCGAGGTTCTCTGCAAGCGAGATGCCGTAAGACGGGATCATCTCTTTGATCTTTGGTTCCCATGCCTTGATATTCTGCGGGAAACAACGTTCCAGAATCTCCAGCATGACTTGAACCGCCGTCGAAGCACCCGGCGATGCGCCTAGTAATGCCGCAATGGAGCCATCTGCCGCAGTTACAACTTCGGTTCCAAATTGCAGTGTGCCTTTGCCGCCCTGAACGGTGTCCTTGATCACCTGCACACGCTGACCTGCCAGCACCATATCCCAGTCCTCACTCTTCGCACTCGGCACGAAATCACGCAGTTCCTTCATGCGTTGTTCCTTCGTTAACATGAGCTGTTGAATGAGATATTTGGTGAGTGAGAGTTCCTTCACACCCGCCGCAAGCATTGTTAAGAGGTTATGCAACTTCACCGAAGCAATGAGGTCTGCATTCGATCCGGTCTTCAAGAACTTCGGTGAGAAACCGGCGAATGGACCAAACAGCAGTGACTTCTGGTTGTCGATGTAACGTGTATCCAGATGCGGTACGGACATCGGTGGAGCACCTACGGAAGCTTTGCCATATACTTTGGCATGATGTTGTTCCACGACTTCCGGATTTTTGCACACCATGAAGATCCCGCTTACCGGGAAGCCACCGATATGTTTACCTTCCGGAATACCGGACTTCTGGAGCAGGTGCAGACTTCCGCCGCCGGCGCCAATGAAGACAAATTTCGCCCGATGACGTTCAACAGCTCCACTCGTCAGATTTTTCACGGTCAATTCCCATGACTTATCGCTTTTGCGTTTAATGCTCTTCACGCTATGTTTATAGTGGACTTCCACCTTTTGTTCCTGTAGATGTTTCAGTAGCATACGCGTTAAAGCACCAAAGTTAACGTCCGTACCGGAGTCAATCTTGGTCGCCGCTACCGGCTCGCTACTTGTGCGGTCTTTCATCATTAGCGGCATCCACTTCGCCAGCTCTTCCCGGTTGTCCGAGAAATCCATGCCTGCGAACAGCGGATGGTTTGACAAGGTGTCGTACCGTCTTTTCAGAAACTGCACATTACTCTCGCCATGTACGTAACTGAGGTGAGGAATCGGCATAATGAAGTCCCTCGGATTCCGAATCAGACGACTGTTCACCAGATAGGACCAAAATTGCTTGGAAACCTGAAATTGCTCGTTCACCTTAATGGCTTTGCTAATATCTACGGTTTTGTCTGGTCGTTCAACAGTATAGTTAAGTTCGCACAGCGCAGCATGCCCGGTTCCAGCATTATTCCACTCATTCGAGCTTTCTTCTCCTGCCGTGGCAAGCTTCTCAAAAACCTTAATATTCCAGTCTGGTGCCAATTCTTTAAGCAAAGTTCCCAAAGTTGCACTCATAATTCCGGCACCGATCAAGATTACATCTGTACTCGTTTGTCCCTGGCTCATGTCTACCGTCCTTATATCCTATATTTGCCAAAAGGATGTAAGCGTTATCGATTTGGCATTGGCTGCAAGCCCACTCTTCGAGGGTTCACGCCTTGTCTGAATGAATATAACCTTGAACTAGTGTATCAATAATATTGAGCAATTTAAATATGCAATTTCAAGATATTTGCTATTCCCTCAGTATACGCTAGTTTGCCGCGGTTCGTTAGCCCGGTTATAGGCCTGAAAGATTTATTTGTTCAAAGCAAAGAAGGAACTTTGCATTCGCTAGGCAAACGGCCTGTTTTTAAAACCTATGATTCGCTGTGAAAAAGAGTGCACAAAGAGCCGCATGCATCATAACCTTCGCATAACGGCTCTTATTATAGTAAGAAGTCAGTCCACACGCTCATACGCGCTATGTCTTCAGAATATCGAAATCAGTTCCTTCGTATACGGGTGGCGTTCCTCGGCGAACAACGCATCCGCGCCAAATTGGTCTACGATCTGTCCGGATTGCATCACGATAATTCGCTGGCTCATTCGGTGCACCGCCGCCAGATCATGTGAGATGAACACATAGGACAGGCCGAGAGATATACGAAGGTCGGTGAGTAGCTGCAGAATCGCTCCCTGCGAAATAACATCCAGACTGGCCGTCGGTTCATCCAGCACAACCACATCCGGCTCAATGCCGATGGCTCGCGCAATCGTAACACGTTGCCGCTGACCACCACTCAGCTCGTGCGGGTAGCGGTTCGCCAGTTCACTCGGCAGTTCTACGGCCTCCAGTAGCTGACGGATGTAAGCTTCTTTCGATGTATAAGTGAAGTGTGTGAGCTTCGCATCCCGACCTAGTTGCTCATAGGGATCGATCAAGGATGCTCCAATGGTAAGTTTCGGATTTAGTGCAGCCGAAGGATTCTGGAAAACAATCTGAATCTTGCGACGGTGCGGACGCAAACGGCGTCCATTCAGCCGGGCAATATCCTGCCCGCCAAGCTGGATCGAGCCATAATCTGCATCCTCAATGCGTAGCAGACAACGGGCTAGTGTGCTTTTGCCACAGCCGCTCTCTCCGACAAGACCCAGGCATTCGCCGCGATTCAGGGTGAACGATATAGCGTTGATGGCAGGGTGTTCCGCACCAGCATAGGTGCGGGTGAGCTGTTCCACGTGTAACACGACTTGGCTGGCTTGGCTTCTCACTCCGCACCCACCTCCTTCAAACCAGACTTCAATTCATGACTCAATACAGGAGCTGCTTCAATTAATTGGCGTGTATATTCATGCTGGGGATGATCCAGAATCCGGTGTTTGCCGCCTGATTCCACGATCTGCCCTTCTTTCATGACAGACAAGCGGTTCGCATATCGGCGCACATGCCGCCAATCATGCGTAATGAACAGGATCGCACAGCCCGTCTCGGCCTGCTTGCGTGCGAGTAGTTCCATTACGCGATGCGCGGACATGCTATCCAGCGCGGTCGTTGCTTCATCGGCAATAAGCAGACGTGGGGAGAGCATCAGCGATGTAGCGATGGATGCGCGCTGCAACTGACCCCCGCTGAGCTGAAACGGATAGCGGCGAAGCAGCTCGGGGCTGAGTCCGACAGACTCAAGCGCTTCTGCGGCACGCTTTTTACGGATCGTAGCAGACTTCTCTCCGTGTACCTTCTGATATTCATCAAAGTGTCCGCCAATGCTGCGAAAAGGTGTGAATGCTCCCTGATAGTCTTGAAAAATATACGAGATATCGCGTCCGCGCAATGCGCGTATCTCCTTCGGTTTCCGTTCGAGAAGGTTATTGCCTTCGAACAGGACACGTCCAGATGCGCGCAGGTTGGTCGGCAGCAGCTGTCCGATCGCCTGCGAGAGCAGGCTTTTGCCACTGCCGCTCTGTCCCACGAGCGCCATGAATTCCCCTTTGCGGACGGCAAGGGACACCTGGTCCACAATCGTCCGCTCTTGGCTGAAGATGCTCAGTTCCTCGATAGAGAGGATCATGACTGCACCTCCTTTTTCACATCAAACCGATCTCGCAAGTAGTCTCCCAGCATATTCGCCAGTAGCACAACGGAGACAATCGCGAGTCCCGGAAAGACCATTAGTTCAGGTCTGGACTGGAAATAAGGACGCGAGTCATTCAGCATCGCTCCCCATTCAGGTGTCGGCGGCTGTGCGCCGAGTCCGATGTAAGATAAGGATGAGATCAGCAGGATGATTTTGCCGAGATCCAGACTCGCCAGTACCAGCACATGACCTGCAATATGCGGTAGCAGATGTTTGGTCATGATTCGTGCATCGGACAGACCGTTCGTTCGGGCTACACGGATGTAATCCTTTTGCGACTCGGATAGGACAGTGCTTCGAACCAGACGTGCGTAACTCACCCATTTCACGATAACAATCGCCAGCACCAGATTGCCGATGCCTGCACCAAGCAGACCGCTCAGTACAATCGCCACGATGGTGTCCGGAAAAGCCAGAAAAGCATCTGCAATACGCATGAACAGCTTGTCGATCCAGCCGCGTTTGTACCCTGCGATTAGACCAAAAGGAATGCCGATAAGCAGTGCCGCACCGAGTGCAAGCAGGCTGTAACCCAGCGTCTGACCGCCGCCGAGAAGCAGACGTGTCAGTACATCACGGCCTAAGTGGTCGGTACCAAGCGGATGAAGTGCACTCATTCCTTGCAACCTGCTGCGCAGGTCGGTGAGGGTATGATCATGTTTCAGATATAGAAAGGCATACAGGGAGGCCACGATAACCAGCAATGCAAACAGCATGCCGATGATGGCCTGCCAGCTGTGCTTTTTTGTTTTGGTTGACTGCATGCACAGGGGCATCGTTTTCATCGGTGGGCCTCCCTTTCCTTCAATTTCATCTCTGGATTTAAATAACGGTAAGACAGATCTACCGCCGTATTCACCAGGAACACGACAACCGCCATAATCAGGATGTATCCCTGAATCAATGGATAATCGCGCTGGCGAATGGCATCAACCACCAGCTTGCCGATGCCCGGATAAGCAAACAGCACTTCAATCACCACAACGCCGCCAATCAGACTGCCCAGACTAACGCCAAATACGGTGATCACCGGGGGCAGACTGTGTCTGAACGCATGCAGGAAGAAGATACGCCCCTCCGAAAGCCCTCTGGCCCGGGCAGATCGCACAAATTCCTGGCTCAAAGAGTCCAGTAGGCTAGAACGTAAAAGACGTACATAAACGCTGGAGATAGCAAGTCCCAGCGTCAGTGATGGCAGAATAAGTGAAGTAAATCCGTCCCGTCCCATCGTCGGCAAACTGCCGAATTGCACGCCGAACAGGTCAATCAGGATGAGTCCCAGCCAGAAACTCGGAACCGCTGCGCCCAGAATCGACAGAATGCGGCTACCCTGGTCAATCCAGCTACCCCGATAGAGTGCCGACAGGGAGCCCAGCGGGATGGCCACGATTAGCATGACCAGCAGTGAGCCGATTGTCAGCTCGGCTGTGGCCGGAAGTGCGCGCATCAGTGTCTGCATCACCGGCTGGCCTGTTGAATAGGACACACCAAAGTCCATCCGTACAAAATCCAGTAGCCATCGGCCAAACTGCACGGGAAGCGAGTCATTGAAGCCCATTTCCTCGCGCAGTGCTTCAACTTGCTCCTTGCTCACCGATAATTCCTCAACATTCAGGATAGTCAGCACCGGATCGCCGGGAGCAAGTCGAATGAACAGGAAACTCACGAACATAATGAAGAGTAGAAATACAAATACCTCCAGAAACTTGCGAAGTAAAATTCGAAACATTACATCACATCCAGCTTGTTTGTGATCATGTAATATTCACTGCGTGTGGTGACCCAGTTTTTCACCTTTTTGCCGTTGTAGGCCACAATCGTTGCAGGATGCAGTACAAAGGAGTTCAGCACGTTATCATGTACGTAATTCGCTGCTTTCTCTGCCAGCTCCGCGCGTTTCTTCGGTTCAACGGTAAGATTCAGTTCGTCAATGATCTTGGTCAATGCAGGATCTTCCGATCCGCTGAAGTTCAGTGCACCCTTCGGATGGTATGTCGCATTCAGATAATAACCCGCATCCCCGCGTGGAGCGGTCAGATTACTGTATGTAGCGATGTCCCAGTCCCGGTTGGAAGCCATGTATTCTTCCGGTGCATCAATCTGACGAATCTGTACATCGATTCCGATCTTTTTCGCATCCGACTGGAACACTTGTGCAATGAGCGGCAGATCAGCGCGTGACGAATAGGTGAGTAATGTCAGCTTCAATGGTTTGCCGTCTTTGGTCATTACGCCGTTTTGCTGGGTGTAGCCAGCTTCGCCAAGATATTTTACGGCCACATCCGGGCCGGTCTCGGTTGTTGCATGTGTATATTTAGGTGCAAATGGCAGTGATGGCAGGAACGGGCCAATGGCAGGTTCGCCGTAGCCAAGCAGGATCGTATCAACAATGCCTTTACGGTCAATCAACGCATCCAGTGCTCGGCGGACATTCACATCCTTGATGCTCTCCCGCTGCATATTCATCGTCAACTGGTGCACACGGAACGTGGATGTGGATTCAACTTTCAACCCGTCGATGGCTTTGAGAGATTCCAGACTTTCCACTTCCGGGCGGTAAACGACGTCTACTTGACCGGACTTCAGTGCAAGTGAACGGGCGTTAGCATCTTCATTAAACGAAAATGTTACGGAATCCAGCGGCGAAGCCCCGTTCCAATATCCGTCATATCTGCTCAGCTCCAGCTTGCTGCCTGCCGTGAAAGAAGTCAGCTTGAACGGGCCTGTACCGACAGGCTTGTTCACAATATCCGGCTCACTAACGTCAATAATCGCCGTGTTCGGATTTACCAGCTCGGATGCAAATTCCGGGAACGGCTGGGTCGTTGTGATCTCCAGTTTGTTCCCCTCGGCTGTGATCGTATCCACCTTCAATGTATTTTGGATGGCTACGTTCTCCTTCAACGCCCGCTCCAGAGATGCTTTAACCGCTTCGCCTGTCATTGGTTTGCCGTTCTGGAACGTCACATTCTCGCGCAAGTTAATCGTCCAGTGCTGACCGTCTTTACTCTCCCAGCTCTCGGCAAGCCACGGCGCAACGGTCAGATTGTCCTCATCCAGACGCAAGAGCGTTTCCGTAATGCCCGCACGTAGCGGCACATAACTGGAATCCACATGCGGATCAAGTGAACTGGTGGAGAAGTTATATAGGAAGTGAACGTTCTTATTCCCTTGGGTATTGGTATCGCCTTGCGCCGCCGGGCTAGATGTTGATGCTCCGCAAGCGGTAAGTAAGACTGCCGCACTCAGGACCAAGGAGATTAGCGCCAGCAAAGGCTTCTTTTTCGTAAACAAGGTCATGCCCCTCTCTCATTCTGTTTCATATGTTTTTTAATCGTAATCATTATCATCTAAACAATGAGTATTATCTTATCGTAATGATTACGTTTTGACAAGATATTTTTGGTTGATTGGACGCAAAAAAATCCGACTCTCAAACGAGAGCGGATTGGGTATGTTTTTTGTAACTGAGATGCGTATTGGCTTTCCTTAATGACTTTCCTATTGCTTAAAGCCATTTTTTTTATTTCCCCTCTTAAATTTAGCTAATTTTCGACAATTTTATACAAATTCTCTTGTAATAAATTGATTCTTTTGGGTCTTGTTCCTTTTTAAAGTATTTAATAACATATAGTTACTATTTCGGATTTCTTATTACAGATATATCACCTTCATTTTTATCTGATTTATGAGTATAAGTAACAACATAATTTTTACCTTCTTCTATGACATTCCACAGATTTTCATCATCTAAATATAACTTGAAATTCTCAGAGTCTTCACTCTCGATATTTTTAACTTCAATCCAGTAAGTTGAATTAGAAGAAGACTTAGAAATGACAGAAACCAAAGCATCAGTTGTTGTTTTTGAAACACTACATGAACTTAATATTACAATTAAAATTATAAAAATAATTAAATTTAACTTTTTATACATTTATATCCCTCCTTAAATAATATCTTACTACTTAGAGGAGGTGAAGAAAAGGGATTTAAATCGTTTATAAAAAATACTATTTTAGGAGGTACCTTCACTATGAGAAAGCTAGCTTTTTCTTTTCTAACTTTACTATTAACTTTTTCCATATTATCAATTGATGTATACGCCTCAGATGTAAAATATTCAGAACAAGAACTTAATGAAATCCTTATCGATTCAGGTATGCCAGAATACGAGGTCAATGCTTATGATTTCGATTTAAAGGAGACTATTGTTAAAAATTCTGGTGAGAATTTAGAGTATGTCACCTCTTCAACTCAATCATTCATCCGTAATGAAGAGACCGGGGAACTAATAAACACCTCAAATATAATAACTCCACTAGCTGCGATTCCGAGAAGTGATCTTATTTTTAGAATTACCGTTTTTAACGGTGCTACATCTTCACAGAAGCAGATATATGGGAACTTCGAATGGTTAACTACTGGTAAAGGACCATCTCAGGGTCCATCAGGTATAAAAGATGATCGATTTTCAATTGCAATTCCTGCTGGATGGGAAATTCAGTCTGGGAGCTATGGTGCCGATATGTACAAAAGCTTTTTCAATATTAGTAATGCCACTTGGTTGGGATGGGTGAACGATGGTACAAACGGTTTTGCTAATGGTGGAAAACCAGCCTCAGATGGGTATAGCCTATATGGTGCATCTTGGGAATTGACTCCTGCCAATATCAATTACAGGTATAAAGGGACCACTTGGTTTACTATGAGAAAAGTCAACTCCTCGGCCGTGAACAGAGCAATTGTCTCATATATGGAAGCAAAGTCTAATCCTCTTGGTCAATTTGGTGTGTCTCTAGCATGGAAAGCTCTTGAGGTTACCTACACACCTACAAGTGGTAGTGTAAACACAGCAAATCAAGATATAACTTGGAAATAGAAACTACTAATCATAATAACAGGTTAACTTTCCTGCCCTAATAGAGTAATAGCTCTATCAAGTAGACAATAAAAAAGAGGGATTTTAATTACACGGCGACTTTCTCCCGGAACTCAATCGGAGAAGGCCGCCGTTTTTTTGAGAAACGTTCTTCATTGTTTTACGGTTCTTCCTGCGCTTTAAGATTTACACTTTCCTCTGGACTATGAAATGCTTCTTCGTCAAACGGCACTGGTAATTCTCAAGATCGACTTAAGTCTTTGAAACACCTAGAAAAACATACAGTTTTGACAGGCAATCATATACTTCATTGTTTATTTTTCTCCTGGAAGAAACATAATTTGCCTTGAGAGGTTATTCTGGATATGCTCCAACTGTTGTCTCGCCTGATCCACTTGATTCGATACGTGATGTAATTGCTCAGGGGTCACTTTGATTATACTCATACGCTTTCTCCGCTCATTCGAAATAGGATTATCCTATGTTAGCAGAAGTATGAGATACAAAACCATCCAGCTAACATCCTGAATTTACCTATAACCCAACATCCTACATACCACTCATCGGTGCTATAGTCCTAAATTCATATACCCATATTTCCAAGCACATCCTACCATTTTCAGTAAACCTCAAACAATACTTCCTCATTTACTGTCTAATTAATCAACTAACACCGTACAATAGTTTATTAATCTCCAATAAAAAGAATAGCCCTTGCACAGGCAGAGGCTACATTCGATTTCCATTCAACAGACTTCAGAACATATCATATTGACGTTTATTGTTGTGACCATGCTCTCAGTCCCGCGTCACTTAAATCTATCGGAGCCTGCTTAGACATATATTCGGCATTTGCCAAAGGGAAGACATATCTACCTGTTCTAATCTCACCATGCCGCATGCTAACCCTTCCGCCTCGTTCAATCAGAAGTATGAGAGGTTCATACAGATCACGAAACTTTATAGCCTCTTCATTACCGGACTCGACTAAGCTCAGCCATTCTAGATACGCTACACAAGTTCCTTTCGTAAAACTGTTCGTTAACTCGCCTAACCAAGGACATTGATCCATTACATCTAAAGTGGAATGATGTCCAAGTGCGCGAGCAGCATTGAAGAATGGGTAGGATGTTTCTAAATGATATGTAGTAATTAGTAATGCTACTCTGCGGATATATTCCTGCACCAATGCCATATTTGAGGGATCGTCTACTTGTGTAGAAACACTCCAGTCTATACGGCCTATTCTCTCTATCCCTGTCACGAGCAAATTCATGAATACCTCCATCTCTTATTCCTTATCTGACTATCCGCTCCCTGTTAATGTCCCACCAAATCTCTAGGCTCTTAGAATATGTACAAAATAACTTCCTCACTGTCAAAAGCATTAGGTAAAATCCGCTGTAAATGCTCTACTCTACCTTTCATATACTCCAGATCGGCTCCCTCCAACCGCTGGATAGCCCATTCTCTCAAACGTTCCAATTCATCCAGTGCATCCCCAAGCTGATGAAAGGCAATCTCGGAGCCGTCCTGTATAATCAAGATGCCCAGTTCATGAATAGCTCTCTCCCAGTGCTCATCATAAAAGTCCTGAGTGGAGATATTCTCACTAAGCGTTAGTTCCGATTCCCGGTCATCTAGTTCTCCGCTGTATCTATACAGCCCCACCGACATCATTATCCCTCCAGCCCATTACAATCTATAAGATCCAAGGAATTATCGCTAATATCTTGAACGGGGATCACCAGAGTTCTCCAATACATTAGTGGATATGCTGCATCACCTACTTCCAGTTCACCCTTTCGTATAGTAAACGTCCCACCTCGTTCGAAGAATTTCAACATTGGCTCGTGCAGATCAGCATTTTGAATCGCATCATCTACTCCTTGATCGATTAACTCGCCCACTTCCAGATAGCTATAACAAATGGCCTTCATATAGACATTATGAAGTGTATCCAACTGGGGACAAGCACGGTACACATCAGCATCTATCTCTCTTCCAATCATCTTGGCAAAGCTAAATAGGGGATAACCATCTGGGAATAGGCTCAGCTTGTCTAGGAATACATTCACACGTCTTAGATACTCACTGATTAATATGTGATGTGAGTTTTGGGGAGAGGAGTTATTCATTTGAAATGATATCGCCGACAAACGCTCGATCCCTTTAGCTAATGTAGCCCCCATATTGTTACCCCTCTCCTCGTGATCCTTTCAGAGTAATCCCGCCATGTCCTTTTCAATAAAATCGCCTTCCAGTGCATCAAAAGGCCAGTCATAGATGTCCGGGTTCTCTCGGCAATGTGAGTTTATGATAAGCTGACCGTTAGACCTCAAAAAAATCACTCCAGATGCACTGTCTGTCAGTGCTACATCCTTATCCAGATGTGCAGTTAGTTTATTCACCGCTTGAAAGATAACCCGCAGTGCTTCTTCTGGCGAATGTGAGAAAATCGTGATAGAGATACAATAGTTAATATCCAGACTCAACTCTTCCCTTGTAAAACTCACTGAATCATCATCCTGTACAATACAAGAAAAGGTAGCATTCATTAAAGTGTAGTAATCATCTTTGCATTTCATGCGAGTCTCTGGCGAAAATGAATGTATAGCACTCATTAATAATGTCGCTAGGTGTTTCGTATCTTGTTTATTGAAAACATACAATGCTAGTTCCATAAGAAGACCCATCCCGATCATTATTCTTCTAAGTTGTTTAAGTCGAGCGGTTCCATATCTATAAACTTATCGTACCAATGATTTAATGGAATATGCGCACACCCTACCACGTTTAATTCTCTTGGCTTGAGTACAACCAATCCTTCTCTTTCAAAAATTTTGATCAATGGTTCATATATAAGTATGTAATCAACATAACCATGATCCAGATCAGCCAACTTCGCTAACTGCAAGTAGTATTCAAAAACTTTATACACATAAACGTTACTACCGTGTGTTCCCATGGCTTCCACGTTGCAATATTTTGAAATTTCAATCTCTTGTTCATCACCAAGTATATTGGCAACATTAGCAATGAAAGGAGGCAGAGGTCTAGTAGACGTATCTCTAAAGAAGAGTGCTAATCTTCTTAGATACTCGCGCGCTAAATCGGCTTCTATTTCGGAAGAGCTCGTTCCTACGCTTTCCCAATGGATCGCATTAATCCTTGTTATTGCCGCTTGTAGATTCACTCCAACCACCTCTTGTTCATTTCCTTTCTTAGGAGCAAATACTCAACATTCATCCTCTAATTTCGACACAAAAGGTGAAAGAAATGGATCTTCTTGCTCTGCAATCTCACCTCGTATTAACGTATACACCTTGAACTGATTAGATGATGCCGCATCATCACTATCTCTTACGTAAAGAATGCCGTAGGAACCCGGAGCTATTTCACCTGCTTTTCTGAACACTTCAATCGGATTGTATTTGGTTTTAGGTTTGTGGTTATCAAGGCCAGCAATCCAAAGCTGATAGTCACCATTAACAGCCCTCAGATCTAGTACACCTGAAGTCCAATTCAACTTCTCAATGTACTTCTGTAACTTCTGAATAGCTTCATCATATTGATCCTCATCTTCTTCAAACGACGCGCTTTCTCTTATCGTTGCCCATCCATGGTATTCGAACATATCATTCATCCTCCCTAGTTATAAAGGTCTTGTATCAATAACAATATCCACTTTGTATCTTTCGGCATATTCATTTAACTGTCGTAATACCCTATCATCAGGTTTACCCTCAAAATGAAAATAAGCTTTTTTCCCTGTTTCAATAGCTGCCTCTATCGTTGCTTTTGCCTGTTTTCTAAACTGTTTATCTAGGCTATTTAATGGAGGTTTAGTTTGAGCTATATACTCATCACTAACTGTATCAAATTCCCTACCTTTAGGATCATTTTTAAACTTAACTCTCGACTCACCAGCCAGCTTATCAGCTAGTTTATCAGCCGCTGCATCACCTTTTGGAACTTTAACTAATCCTCCAGAGTATTGTCCAGTATTAATAATTTCAGTTTTAGGCTTGGGTTTAGCTTCTCCTCCACCTGCATTCAATTTAGTTTTTTCCGATTTTGAATTAACCTCCGCAATATTCTTCTTCATCTTCACTACCGCCGGATTAGAGACAGGCAAGCGAAACGGGCCTTTGCGCCCAGGCATACTTCCGCGAACCATCTGAAAAGCCATTAAAACCTGACTGAACTTCAGAGAAGTCACCATCATCTGTGCATATCGATCGTTCACTGGTTCGCCTGTGAAGGGGTGAATTCGATTTTCAAAGGCTTCAATCTGCAATGCAAAAATATCTTCCCCAGGCTCCTCAGTCCCTATGGCTTGCATCCGATTAAAATCCAAATGTCCCTGATCCTTTTGATACGCCTGCAAGGCCGCCTGATCAGTAACACCATCCTCATTCACAGGCATCTGCACCATTTTACCAAACACGTTGACTTGCGCCATCCGGTAGCCTTTATCCTCCGAACCCGGATCACTCCCCGAGCTCTTTATCATAGTTGCCGCACCCACAGCACCAATAACACCACCCAGACTGCCCTTCTCGGCATCTGCCTGCTCAAACCGCGTAGCAATATCCGTTAACTCTTTCGAAGTATACAACATGCTCTCCAGTGCTTTCTGTAACACGGTACGTGACCTTGCAAAATCACCATAAAAACGCTCCTGCGTCACACCCAGCCATACAGCCTGAAGAAACATGATCTGCCGTGAGAGGTTATCCTGGATATGCTCCAACTGTTGTCTCGCCTGATCCACCTGATTCGATACGTGATGTAATTGTTCAGGGGTCACTTTGATTGTACTCATACGCTTTCTCCGCTCATTTGAAATAGGATTATCCTATGTTAGCAGAAGTATAATATGTAAAACTATCCGGCTAACATCCTGAATTTACCTATAACCCGATATCTGACACACCACTCATCGGTGCTATAGTCCTATATGCATATACCCACATCCAAGCACATCCTACCATTTTCAGTAAACCCAATAACGCCCCCTACTTTATCCCCTCCAAAAACACCCGATACTGCTCAATCTGCTCCTCCGTCGCCATTTCTCGCAACGACTCCAATACCGCTGTACACTTGATAATATGCCTCTCCATCCCCAGCCTGTCCGCTATACACATCGCCTTCAAAATAAATTCCACCGCCTCCTGCGGCCTTCCCATCCACTGTTCATATAAAGCCTTTTGGTAACAATAGTGGTACATATCATCGTTGTTTAACGAATCTATCCCCACTCCCGACCCATCAACCTTCTCCTCAAGTATCTGTATGATAAAATCAATCCGCCACCCATGCCGCACCGCGGCCTCTGTGATCACCTTCACCCCTGACAAACGTTCCTCTGGATACTCCAGCAACAGGTTCACATAGCCCTCCAGCAGTTCAACCTGCCCGGCTTCAATCTCAAGTGCATACCGATGGATTTCGGCTTTACGTTTGAACTCCTGCACAACTTGTAGCTCTGCCTCATCCAGTCCTTCCATGCACCCCAATGTTGCATACTGCCGGATACATGCTCGCGCCTGATCGATCTGACCCAGCTTCTGATAAGCCATCCCTCGCATCATATGACTCCATCCCATGTAATAAACCAATGGACGTTCCGTACAAATATGAAGTTTAGCAACACCTTGCTCCAATTTTCAAAAGCCACAGCCATATCCAGCATATCAACAATAATGTCCGGTTTGAGTGATTTCAGGATCGATGATCGCAAAAGGAAGCCTCCTTATAATATGAATAGTAGAGATAATGAAACAAAGCTATTTATGCTTTAAGGTGTAATCTTTAATTTATTCACTTTCAGAAACTCCAAAGAAGTAGTACAATAAATTAAATATAGTACTTAATCGCAGTTTTTTCAATAGATTTTACCGCCTTTAAGTCTCTGCTAAATACATCGATACTCTCCTAACCTTTAGGAGAGGTGGTTATTATGACAAAATTACGCAATTCGGTTGGAGAACGGATAAGAGCAATACGGAAAGCGAAGGGTTTGACACAACAGCAACTTGCAGAACTTTCGGGGCTCGATGATGCATACATTGGATCAGTTGAACGTGGGGAGAGAAACTTTTCAATTGACACATTAGAAAAAATTGTTAATGGATTGCATGTGCCCATTTCAGATTTGTTCCGTGTCTATAATTTTGAAAGTCAGAAGGAGATAGCCAGAATTGAAGCAATTGATGAGTTTGCTACCATAATTAGTGATCTCGACCTTAAGCAAGTAGACACTCTAAAAAAAATCATAAATGATTTAAAGGAAGCCTTTAATTAAAAGGGTAAACTCCCTTTAGTTTTTGTATTTACTACTTTTTATTTCAAATGGACCCCATTAGGGTCCATTAGATAATTGTTATACATATTTATTCTGCTATAGATGGAAAATAAAGATCTTTACCATAAGATGTTAGTATTAATATATCTTTTATCCCAATTAACTCTTGTTTATATCATGGCTTATTATTTAGGTCTTCTAAATTATAAGTAATAAATTGCTCCAGGTTCTCTAACTTAACTATTTAGTTGTTGTTGCTTTAAAGATAAATCTTTTATATCCCAGATGCAGAGTGAACTATAGTGTCTACATAGTTTTTTGGGAATACAAATAATAGGATTTTAGTAACTCACTGATAAATATCTAAATTATAATGGAGGTAAACATGACAGATCCTCGAGCATTTATTAGCTTTGATTTCGATAATAACGAGATTGAAAAAAGGCTTTTTGTAGGACAAAGCAAAAATTCTAAAACACCATTTAATATTCAAGATTGGTCAGCAAAATCATCAATGCCTCAGTCACAGTGGGAGAGAATAGTTCGAGAAAAAATTAATAAGTGTAATATTCTTATTGTGCTTGTAGGCAAAAATATGTCCAGTGCTATTGGGGTTAAAAAAGAAATTCTAATGGCAAAAGAACAGAACGTTCCCATCTTCGGCGTATATGTAGGAGGGGCGAACTTGCAAAATATTTTACCTAATGGTCTTCAAAGAAATCGTACAATCGACTGGGATTGGGTAAAAATCACTTCTGCAATTATCCAAGTAATGAATGAAGGAAAGAATATCAAATAAGAAAGTTGTGTGTAAAATGAAAAGAGCTCTCATAGTTGGAATAAATGATTATTCCAACTCACCATTATATGGATGTGTCAATGATGCAAACAAAATTGAAAAGGTACTTGCTAGAAATCAAGATGGTTCCCCTAACTTTGAATGTAAAAAACTAATCGCTCAACCTCATAATATTACTAGATCAGTTCTGAAGCAGCATGTAACTGAATTGTTCTCCAGTGAAGCAGACACTGCACTATTTTATTTCTCTGGTCATGGCTTTCTAAACAATTTAGGAGGATTTTTGGTAACACAAGATCATGATAAATACGATGAAGGGGTCCAAATGGAGAATATCCTCTCTCTTGCCAACGAATCTAAAGTAAGAGAAGTTATTATTATCTTAGACTGTTGCCATAGTGGTGCTTTAGGGGAAGTAGGGATGATTAAAACGGACCATGCCGTTCTAAGAGAAGGGGTTACGGTTTTAACTGCTAGTAGAGCAGCTCAGGTCTCTATGGAGATTAACGGGACTGGTGTTTTCACTTCATTAATATGTGATGCTCTTGAAGGTGGAGCAGCAGATGTAATAGGGAATGTTACAATTCCTTCCATATACGCTTATGTCGATCAAGCTTTAGGAGCCTGGGATCAACGCCCTTTGATAAAGTCACATGTTTCTAGACTATATCCTCTGAGAAAGTGTAACCCTGTCATTCCATTATCAATCTTAAGACTGTTGCCTAATTATTTTCCATTTCCTGAGTTTGAATTTCAATTAGATCCATCCTTTGAACCAACTGAGGAACCAAAAAATGAGGAAAATGAAGAAATTCTTTCACACCTACAAAAATTCAGAGCAGCAAGATTGGTTACACCTATAGGAGAAGAACACATGTACTTTGCAGCAATAAACTCTAAATCATGTAAACTTACTCCTTTAGGACAATTCTACCGAAAGCTTTCAGTCGATGGTAAGATATAAAACTGTTAGAGGGGCAGAAAATGAGAATATTTATATCACATAAAGATGCAGACACAAAAACAGCTTTACAAATAAGTGATTATCTCAGAATTAGAAGCATTCCATGCTATTTAGATGTACTGGATAATAACTTAGAAAAGGGTACTGAAACACTTACAAATCATCTTAAACACGAATTAAATAAATGTTCTCATTTACTTACAATCTTATCTGAGAACACAAAAAAGTCTTGGTGGGTTCCATTCGAAATCGGCATGGCCTCACAAAGAGATCTTCCAATTGTAAATTTTCTATTAGAAGGAATTCAACTGCCAGAATATCTCGACTACTGGCCTCGTTTAAAACGACTTTCTGATCTAGATAAATACATACTTGCCCTTCAAAAGCCTAAACAAGAGTTAGAAAAATCATTTAGTACCGTTAATGAGTCATACTCTAGCGAGTTCTATAAATACTTGAAATCTCTATTATAAAAAGGACTAGTTATATTTATAGTTATACAGAAGAGCCTTTCACAAGGGCTCCTTTGTGTAGTTTTAAGCCATTTATATGTAAGTCTATACTCAACTGAAAACATCACCCGTTTTTCTAAGGTATAAGGTAGAGTTCTACCTTATACCTTTGTCTAAGTATGCAGGCTTTTTAATACCATATTTCTGACAAAAATCATCCAAGTATAATGCTGTTTTGAAATACTCTTTGACTTTTATAGTAGTACAGAAAATCATGTCCCCTTCATAACTCTTATTCTTAACCGCATCTACAAGTTCTTCCTTAGATAATCCACAAACTGTACCTGCCTCGTGATCTTGCAATATTTCGTCTACTTTCTTTAATCGAAAGTTTTGTACTAAGCCATAAAGATGTACCTCATTATTTTCATCTAAAACAAAAGCAACTTCCCCAACTTTAGGATCTTTGCTAGGTTTAGATACAATGTGTTCATAAATAATTTTCTCAGTTACTTGTTCCTTTACATTTTCTACCCAATTGTTTAAATTTGTATTGACTCTCAAGCACCTTCCAAATCTTTTTGTACTAAACCCTTTATTTTTAATTTTCATACTATCACTAGGTTCAGTTCCCTTACCTTCTAAATCAAAGTTTCCAGACGAATGCCAGTCTGTCCCGTCAATATCAATCTCACACCCTGATGTTTTTAATCTATTTGCTAATGCTTGTCGCTTTTCTATACCGTTATTTAACTTAATCACACTAACACCTGCTAGATCACTAACAGGTCTAAGCTTACCAATCTCTACAATAATAGTCCTATCAGGATGAAGACCAAGAGCAATACCAGTCTCAAGAATTACGTTCTGCCTTGCTTGGGGTGTAATTACTGTTTCGTTTATAGCGTCACCATCTTGATGAAATTCCTCTTTTAATCTTCCTTCATCATCAGGCGTATGTAAAGCGACTACTGACTGTACATTGTTAAATGCAGCTTGCAATATTTCTCCCACATGCGGAGAGCCTTTCCCAGTCCATTCTATTGCTTTTGTCCATTCGATAGGTTTTAAACCAATCGATCTTAAAAAGGAAAACAACTCTTTACGAATCATCTCATTCCTTCCATGAATAACAAACACGTTGTTGTTTTTCAAAGTATTCACACCCTTGATTGTATTTACAATATTGTTTTTCTCATAATTATCAAAAAAGAAATAATTGTTCGCATTCCATTCCATCATCTTTCTTAAATTGACTCTTTTGTCTCAATTTTTTTTCTATATTGCTAGAATTTCTGAAATCAGACAACTTTTTCAAAAGTGTATCAGTAATATATGATATTTGTGAATCAAACTCGTCAGCTCTTTTAAATTCAATGCCACCAACTTCAGTTGAAATATCAAACAATTCATTAGGAGCATTATCGAACCAAATAGGTATGACACTACCTTCACCAAAACGCTCTTTAAATTGTTGAGATTCAAATTTAGTCCATATTCGTTTTGGATATTCAAGGCTAAGTAGTACGATAACAAACTGTGCCTCGCTTCTATAAATTGGCCCTAGATAATCTTCAACGTTTTCAGCCAGTATCCTATGTTGTTCATTTTTATCGTAAAATACTGATACTTCCTCTTCTGATAATTTCCTAAATACAGCTTCAGCAACATCTCGGTCACTTCCTGCAAATGATAGAGCAAAATCATAAGTCGATTTAAAGTTAATAGTCTTATAGCCTACTTGCATCACAAACTTTTTCCATTGAATATTCCTTATATAATAAACAAACTTAGGATCCTCAACACTCACAACACTAGTATTAGAATCATAATGAAGACATTCCGAAAATATCTCTGCATTATCTCCATTAAGAAAGCTTTGTAAGTAACCTTTCTCCATGACAGTATTCACACTACTTCTATGCTGGGGAAAATCTCTTACAGCTTGATTTAAATCTAGTGCCCATTCATTACTTATAGCAAGCCAATAGAGTATATGAAGGTAAGGTGCACGTCCATCTTTTCTAAGTTTTGGTCCTGTCGCAAAATTACGAGCTGTTTCATAAAACGCTCTACCTAACTCATCAAAAACTTTTTGTTTTATAACTTCGAGACTTGTGGTCATTGCCGTTTCGTTTTCTTTTGCTTCAAGAATATCTCCATGCATACATAATTCCTTACATAACATTTGGGCTATATGGAAGCTTCCTTGAGCTTCTCTAGCTATGTCATTTTTAGTATTAATATGAATGTTTAGAGCCTTTTCACCTTTTTCTATGAGCTCTAGAACTTTTTCTTCTGGGTTCGATTCGAATCTTATTGTATCAATCCTATTGTTTAAATCTTTAGCAAATTTAATCAATGAATCCCCAGCTTTATTGATACCTACTATTACTATCTTGGTTCTCAAAGACTCCTCATCCGCTAGAGTTTTCATATAATCTGCAATAATTCTTTTTATCTCTGATCCGAGCCGATGAAAATCATCAATAATTATTATCCCTTCTGGCTCGACCATAGGAATTTTTTTTATTGTCATAATATCTTTAGCTTTTCTAGCTGTTAACTTCGTAACCAAAGCATTGTTTCCAATTTCTTCAAGCCCTTTGGTTATACTCGACGTTTTCCCTATTCCAGAGGGACCCTCAACCACTAAACCTTTACCTTTAGTACGTAGGGAAACCACTAACTTAGGGAACTCAATTGGTTTAACAAAGGTGAATGTTGGGACTCCAGAGTCTTTGAAAACTTCTTCTAAATAAGGGAGTGGCATTATTTTCACCTCATCTTTAGTAATATGCATTTATCATATAACAATATCTAAAACCACACAAATTAGATAAAGTAATCTTATAAATACTATAATCTCCTACTGTATCTATAAGGAATGAACACTTTCGTCATAACTACAAGGCTCCTTCGCTTTCACACCACACCCCGCGCCAACACCCCATACTCCACCCGGTTCCGGCCCTTTTGCTTCGCCTGATACAGCGCCTTGTCCACTGCATCAAATAGCTGAATTAAATAGCGTTCGCCATCTTCCGGCACGTCCTCGTCCTCATATGCAAAATCATCAATCGATAGAATACCCACGCTAATGGTAATTGCTATTTCCCCCATCCCGTAATTCAATGAAATACGATTGGATTCCACGGCCTGTCTTACACGCTCTGCAATATCAATCGCTAGATCATGCTCGGTATGCGGCAGGTAGATCATGAATTCCTCTCCGCCATAGCGAGTCAGAATATCGGTACTGCGCACAGATTGCCGAAGCGCCTCTGCCGTGCGCACCAGTACTTCATCTCCAACCACATGACCATAGTGGTCATTAATGGCTTTGAAGTGGTCGATATCGAGCAGCATGAGGGAAAACGGCATTTTATATTGAAGGTTCGTGAGTACTTCATGATTCAGATGTTGCGTCAGGTAACGGCGGTTAAAACACTGCGTCAGACTGTCCGTCAGCACCAGCTCTTCCAGCTTGCGGTTGGCATCGGATAACTCCTGACCAATCAGATCCAGTGCCTCATTGCGCTCTTGTAGCGTCTTGTACTGCTGGTTCATCGTTTTAGCATAGAAGCGCTCCTGCGAGACATCCTGGAACGTCAGCAGGTGCCCTAGCGGTGCAAGCGCCGAGTCCACAATCGGAGAAGATTGCAGAATATAGTGGCAGAGCTGGCCGTCTTTCTCCACGATCACTTCGATCTGGCAAAGCTCCATTTTTTTCAAACGGTACTTGTTCAGAAACTTCCGGGCATTTCCTTCCACAGATACCCCGGCGAGGAATACTCCCATGTCCCAGGTATCCCCCACATGGTGTTCTACAAAAGCACGAGAGGCTTTATTGGCCTCCACGATGACTTCATTCTCATCCAGCACCATTATGCCATACGGAATCGTATTAATGACGTCCTCATGGGCGATGGAGACCAGATTGAACACGTTGTACCTTTTGATTACATAGACGAAGAATAGGTCGGATAAGAAGATACCCAGCGAGGTCAGGCCCGGAATAATCGGCAACCAACGGCTCAGTAACACATTGAGGACCGCATCCAGCGTTGCAAACATGGCTAATACGAAAATACCCCAAAGGGTGATTTTGACCTGCTTTTTAATCATGGCCGGTGTCTTGGAGGAAAATACCGCACGAAACATAATGACGAGAGAAGTCACGAAATAGCTCACCAAAATGAACATGACCACCCAGAACCACGGGCCATAGGCACGCTCGATATAACCGCCCTCAAGAGGCATGACAAAATCATGCCACGGGTTCGCAACGACCCCAATCGCTCCGATCACAGCAGGTACAAACAACATCACCAGCCGTCTTTGGCTTAATCGTTCCGCATAACCGGTAATAAATAACGTCAGCAGCAGCCACCCGCTCCCTAGCAGCGACACCGCTACAAAGGACAACAAAACATAGAATAATTGCAGGCCCGGATCATCGGTGAGCGTACTCGCAAATTGACAGAAAGGCCACATCATCATCAAACCGTGAAACAAAAAATACACCTTATGTAAATTGGTAATTCTAACGGTAGCAAACACATACACGCCCACACCAAACAATAGCACAAATAACGAAAGATCATACCACACTAATGGGTTCACAAATCTTCTCCTTCTTGGAAGTGACACTGTTCCATAGTTATCAGGGAAACTCTGATAAGTTGATATACTTTTGAATTTTAGTACTACTCTACTTCTGTAATTTTGTTGTTTATGATATTTCTAAAAGCACTTATATGGGATGTGTGCTTCAGATTTTGCACTTCTTCAAAACTCCTATTTCGCGCTGGTTAAATTACCCATATCGTACCACACCCCTGATACGCTGAGTAGCCCATTCACTGGAAGTCAGCCCAACCTCTGATTGAAATCGCATTCATTTTTTGCACTTTTGTGAACGTTTATGAAGGTTGTAAGCAAAAAACGCCCAGCTTTCAACTGAGCGTCTTCCAGCCGGTAGCGGGATACGTAATCTATTCGGTTAAGTTAACTTCCTTGTATTCCTCACTCCAGACCATAATGGAATCGAGAACAGGCTTTAGTTTATGTCCGATATCGCTTAATGAATATTCAACTTTAGGGGGGATTTGAGAATACACGTGACGAACAACAATTCCGTGTTTCTCCAGAGCGCGGAGTTGCTTGGTTAGAGTCGCATGTGTTATGTCTGGAAACAACCGCTGAATTTCATTAAATCGCATTGTTTTCTCACTCAAAAACAAAATAATCAGCATCGACCACTTGCCCGACAATACCCTTTGAGCACTTGTAATTCCGCATTCTTCCAACATCTCATTGGTATAGTTCATCCTGATTTCCTCCAGTATCTATTCGCATACTAACGCTACAACAAGAGCGTAGAAACCCACCTGAACCTGTTCTATGATATGAATTGCACGATACAATCGTATCATAAGTACCCTTTTGGAACATTAAAATAATACTCAGAGGAGGACAATAAAATGAGTACACTTTTACCAAATTGCAAAGAACATGTGCTATCCGCTTTTCATTATAGACACGCGACCAAGAGGTTTGATTCCACCAAGAACATATCCGAAGAGGATTTCAACTATATTCTGGAGACGGGAAGATTATCACCTAGTTCAATCGGATTAGAGCCGTGGAGATTTGTTGTTGTGCAAAATCCAGCTTTAAGAGACAAACTGAAAGCTGTCTCACCCGGAGCCCGAGGTCAACTCGACACGGCGAGTCATTTCGTGGTCATCCTTGCTCGCACAAACGTAAAATATGATTCCAAATACGTCACCGAACAGATGAGGAATGTGCAAAACAGGCCTGAAGAGGTCGTTACGTTGGTCTCCGGCGCGTTAAAAGAGTTTCAGGAAGTAAGTGGAATGCTGAAAGATGAGCGTTTAATGTACGAATGGTCTGCCAAACAGACGTATATCGCTATGGGCAACATGATGACTGCCGCTGCATTAGCCGAAATTGATTCTTGCCCGATTGAAGGATTCGACTATGCAGCAGTAGACCAAATTTTAAATGAAGAAGGTTTGTTAGAAGAAGGAAACTTTAAAACATCCGTTATGGTTGCTTTTGGATATCGAAATGAAGAACCTAAACGGGAAAAAACAAGAAGCCCTATAGACCAATTGGTGAGATGGGCATAAAGAGATCTTCTTTGGATCAAGCCTGATGGCAATAACGGAGGTAGACAACTTACCTTCTAATGAAGGAGCCGGCATAGCTCGGCCAGTCTCCTCCGTTATTACCTTTTCAATGGCTCATTGTCCGAGAACAGATCCGGATTTCCCCTCAACATCTCCGTAAGCACCTCGGTTGTTCTCTCAGCATTACAGACACTTGCGACGGCATCTCCAAAACTCCCTTTATGCATCGCGCCTGCTTGAACCAGCACCTCATCCACCTTCCAGAAGTGCTCTGACCAAGATAATCCGCAATGTCTGCGTGAAGGTACGGAAATTTTAGTTCCATCTGGCAAAACAGTATACAGCACCTCATGTTCATCGGTCATTCTGCCCGGAATGTCCACCCACTCCTCGATTCCATGAATAAACGTATTCCGCTTCAAATCCACCCCCACCAGCAGAATTGTCGCTTTGCGATCCAGAAGCTTGCTCCATGCAGAACCTCGTGCACATGGCGTATCGAAGAGATGATCGTCCTGTGTGAACTCCCGTGCGTCCTTACCTAATGCCGCTACCGAGTGTGTAGGATGCCAGGAACGGACAACGTTAGGACGTTTACGGAACAACTCCGGCAGAATGCCCACACAACAGGAAGACGTTTCCACGTGGAACAATGGATTACTTTTGTTAATGGTAGACCACGTATGCGTAGGCAAAACGAGCAAACCATCCTTCATATACTCACTCAGCGCATCCAGCACGGTATCTGCCCCGCCCTCTACCTCCCCCATACTCTTCATCGAAGAATGCATCAACAAGGTGCCGTGACGATCTATGCCTAATTCCTCTAGCTGCGCGATAAGACTGTCGTATGTATGTGTCATCTTGGAATAACCTCCTTAGGAATCGATGTGATGTATCGAAAAATAAAACAAAGAGCCGAGATAGGTTCTCGGCCTCTGTAATACACTTTTATACGGCAAGCAGATGCTCGCTTTAACGTTGAATACACTCATGAATTTGATCTCTGATACTCTGATCATACTTCAGGCATGATCGGATTACAACCGAGATTCATCCTTTGGAATTGGAATCAAGGCGTGGATTAAAGACCTTAGTGATGATTCTAAAACGATATATACCATTTATAATTCCATGTTTGTCCGTATGACTATTTAATAATCACGTACTCCAGGTTCACCAGCTTCGCATACGTTACGATCTGATCTGTCGTCAGGTTCAGGGATACCACCGTGTGGTGTCCGCCACCGTTCTCAATCCAAGCTTTAACGCCGTCTTGGAAGTTCGGTTTTACCGTCCACAATACACGAGCGACTGGCAAATTTGGTGCTGGAACCTTTGGTTCGAAGGCAGATACTTCATTGATCAGCAATTTGTAGTGTGTACCGAAGTCTGCCATAGATACGACGACACCTTCGCCAGCTTTGCCGTCAAATACGAGACGAGCCGGATCTTCACGATCGCCAATCCCCAGTGGAGACACGATGATTCTTGGTTTTGTGCTAGCAAGTGTCGGGTCAACTTCAAGCATGTGAGATTGAAGAATCGCTTCTTGGCCGGCTGCCATTTCATACGTGTAATCTTCCATGAAGCCTGTGTTTTCGTTATGTGCCATGATTTTCAGCAAACGATCCAGCGCAGCTGTTTTCCAATCCCCTTCACCCGCAAATCCGTAGCCTTGAGCCATCAGGCGTTGTACTGCCAGACCCGGAAGCTGCTTCATGCCATGCAGGTCTTCGA
This sequence comes from Paenibacillus polysaccharolyticus, assembly GCF_900102085.1. GTDB lineage: Bacteria > Bacillota > Bacilli > Paenibacillales > Paenibacillaceae > Paenibacillus > Paenibacillus polysaccharolyticus. The sequence continues at coordinate 71,332 of NZ_FMVM01000015.1, forward strand.
AGTTCGTTGTGAAGGCCGTGTAACCGCCGTTATCCAGGAACTTTTTGATCGCAATTTCATAGCTTGCTTGCACACGTACACTAGCTTCCCATGCTTCTTTGCTGTTAGTGCCATAATCGAATTCATACAGATCCGCATATTGTGTGATCAATTCATCAATTTCTTGCTCAGTTACAGCGTTCACGTACTCGACAAGGTCCCCGATGCCATAGTAGTCTACTGTCCAGCCAAACTGGATTTGAGCCTCGACTTTATCACCTTCCGTTACCCCTACGTTACGCATGTTATCGCCGAAACGAGCAACTTTGATGTTAAAGCTTTCGTTGTATGCCACCGCTACGTCCATCCAGTCTGCAACCTGCTGTTGCACTTCCGGACGCTCCCAGTAACCCACAACAATTTTATTTTGTTTTCTCAGACGGGCATTAATGAAGCCATATTCACGGTCGCCGTGTGCCGCTTGGTTCAGGTTCATGAAGTCCATGTCGATGGTTGCCCATGGAATGCTCTCGTTATATTGCGTTGCGAGGTGAAGCAATGGTTTTTGCAGCAATTTCGTACCGCGAATCCACATTTTCGCTGGAGAGAAAGTATGCATCCAAGTGATTACACCCGCTACTTCGTCGCGGTAGTTTACTTCTTTCATGATGCTGGTGATTTTATCTGCGGTTACAGCCAGATCTTGCAATACAAGCGGGTAAGGAAGTACGCCGCTAGCGTTCAGGGCATCCGTAATTTTCTGTGCATTTGCTTTAACTTCACCGAGTGCTTCTTCACCGTACAAATGTTGTGAACCGACAACGAACCAAAACTCTTTTGCTGCTGTTGCTGACATGGAATCATCCTCATTTCATTAATTTATAGTTGGATAAGATGGGTTTACACCGGGTCACTACGATTGCAGTACCATCTTTCGATCGCTGGTTATCCTCGGATTTCTTTCCATTCCCCTCTTTAAGGGGGAAATCCGATGATAAACGCGAGCGCTTCGCTTCTTCAGATTGGTTCTGCACTCTCCGTTAGTGGTGTAAAAAGGTTATTCAACTGCGGGTCGGGCTGGGTAGTTACACCAGTCACTCCGATTGCAGTACCATCTTTCGATCGCTGGTTATCATCGTATTTCTTTTCCTTCCCCTCTTTAAGGGGGAAATCCGATGATAAACGCGAGCGCTCCGCTTCTACAGCTTTCTTCTGTCTGCTCCGTTAGTGGTGTAAAAAGGTTATTCAACTTCGGGTTAGGCAGGGTAGTTACACCGAGACACGGCGATTGCAGTATCTCCGGGTCTTACATATCCAGATTACTTCTGGCCGTAGTATGCGTCCTTGCCATGTTTGCGCAGGTAGTGTTTATCCAAAATGCCTTGCGGCAGTTCTTTGGCAAAGTTGTTCAGCTGGCGGGCGTACAGGTTCATTTTGCACACTTCCTCCAGCACAACGCTGTTCACCACGGCTGACTTGGCGTCTTTGCCCCATGTGAACGGTGCATGACCATGCAGGAGCACTGCTGGGATCGCCATTACATCCAGTCCGCGTTGTTCGAACGTTTCAATGATTACACGGCCCGTCTCTGCTTCGTATCCGCGATCAATCTCATCCTGGTTCAGGAAACGTGCGCATGGCACGGCTCCGTAGAACGTATCCGCGTGAGTCGTTCCCATGACAGGTACGTCCAGACCGGCTTGCGCCCAGATCGTTGCCCATGTAGAATGCGTATGCACGATGCCGCCGATTTCCTTGTAGTGTTTGTATAGAACCGCATGCGTAGCGGTGTCCGAGGAAGGTCTCATCTCCCCTTCCACCACGTTACCGTCGAGATCGACGACAACCATGTCGCTGGCTTTCATTTTTTCATAATCAACTCCGCTTGGTTTAATGACGAACAGACCGCTTTCCCGATCAATTGCGCTCACATTGCCCCAAGTGAACTTCACCAGTCCGTGCTTCGGCAGCTCCAGGTTGGCCTCAAATACCTCTTGTTTCAGTTGCTCTAACATGTTTAGTTTCCTCCGTTCTCTACCAGATGCTCTACAGCGGCATGTTCAATGGCAAGTCCGCTCCGGTAGCGTTCGATAAATGCTTCGAATCCCTTCACATCGGCAGCTTCCGGAGCCACTTCGACCCCTTCGACATCCTTGAACACTTTTTGCTCCAGGAAAACATCCAGCGTTTCTTGCTCGCCTTTGTCCTTCAGGTACGAAGCCAGCAAAGCCATACCCCACGCGCCGCCTTCACCAGCGGTAGACATTACCGATACCGGAACGTTCATAGCCGCCGCGACGATTCGCTGACCAACTACAGGTGTCTTAAACAGACCACCATGTGCCAAAATGCTGTCGATCGCCACCTGCTCCTTCTCGGTCAGGATGTCCATACCCAGCTTAAGCGCGCCAAAGGCGCTGAACAGATGGGTGCGCATGAAATTCGCCAGGTTAAACTTGCTTTCCGGAGAGCGCACGAACAATGGGCGTCCATGCTCCAGTCCTGTAATATTTTCACCGGAGTAGTACCCGTAGCTAAGCAATCCGCCCCCATCCGGGTCGGCTTCAAGCGCCTTGTTAAACAACACGCTGAACAGCTTGCCGGAATCGGCCTCGATGCCCATCGCCTCTGCGAACTCGCGGAACAAACCGATCCATGCGTTCAGATCACTGGAGCAGTTGTTGGCATGTACCATGCCGACCGGACTGCCATCTGGCGTAGTCACCATATCAATCTCGGGATACACGCTGGACAATTCCTTCTCCAGAACGATCATCGCAAAGACTGACGTGCCCACCGAAATATTGCCCGTTCGTTTGCGCACACTGTTGGTCGCGACCATACCTGTTCCTGCATCACCCTCCGGTGCACACAGTGGAATACCCGCTGCCAGTTTTCCTGAAGGATCAAGCAGCTTCGCCCCAGCTTCCGTCAATGCACCTGCATGCTCTCCGGCGAGGTACACTTTAGGGAGCAAATCTTCAACCTTCCACGGATAACCTTTGCCAGCAATGTGCTCATTGAACTGGTTGATCATTGCGGGATGGTAATTATGCGTTGTCTCGTCAATCGGGAACATACCCGATGCATCGCCGATCCCAATCGCCTTATTGCCAGTCAACAACCAGTGGATGTAACCCGCCAGTGTGGTCAGGTAATCAATCTGAGGCACATGTTGCTCTCCGTTCAAAATAGCCTGATACAGATGGGCAATGCTCCAGCGTTCAGGGATGTTGAATTGCAACAGTTCTGTCAGCTCGCGTGCAGCCGCACCTGTCGTTGAGTTACGCCACGTACGGAACGGTACGAGCATTTCCCCCGCCTGATCCAGCGCGATATATCCGTGCATCATGGCAGAGAAGCCGATTGAACCTACAGTCGTCAGCGGTACACCATACTTCTGCTCTACATCCTGCTTCAATTCGCGGTACGCTGTCTGCAAACCCGTGATGATATCCTCCTGATTGTACGTCCAATAGCCGTCTTTCAGCAGGTTCTCCCATTCATAACTGCCAGAGGCAATCGTCTCAAAATGCTCATCAATCAATACCGCTTTAATGCGCGTTGATCCAAGCTCAATCCCAAGTGAGGTTGCTCCCTTGGCAATAGCTTCTTTCACATCCACATGACTCGTCACTTCCGCATATCCCCTCTCTGCTCGCCATCTACGTCCGTGGAATGGCATGTATTCCAACTGCACCCTCGTAAGATGCAATCCACCACCTACGTTCGTGGCTATAATCTATTTCAGCATTCCAAGAATGCGCTTTCCTGTACTGACAGCCTTAGTATATTTTTTGTACGTACATTTGTCAATGAGATAACGAAGTTATACTCACAAAGGACTGTTTTTGTAAAATATTCAATTGCATCAACGCATTTTAATTTATTTCCCCTATAGAAATGTAAGGTTTAATTCGACAAAATTGTAGCCAGTTGTACGGAACATTTATAAAAATGTACGGTTTCTCTTGCAAGTAAAGTGAATCATGCTAGAATATGTACGTACAACTTGAGCCATATTGATACAATATAGACGTTACAACGAAAGAAGTGGACGAATTGAAACCTAAATACCAAGTGATTATTGATGATATAAAGAGCCATATCCTGTCCGGGACTTACAGCATCGGCGAGCAGATTCCTACTGAATCAGCCTTGCAGGAGAGTTATAACGTGAGCCGTCAGACCGTTCGCAAGGCCATTTTGGAGTTGTCTAACGAAGGTTTTTTACGCAGCGAAAAGGGTTCGGGCACCTATGTCAGCAATCAGTACCGATCGCGAGCAGGTGGCAACACTTCCAAGAAGACGATCGGGGTCATTACCACCTATATCTCGGACTATATTTTCCCTTCCATTATTCGCGGTATCGAGCGTCGTCTGAATGAGGACAACTACTCGCTTCTGCTCGCCAGTACGAATAATGATGTAGCACAAGAGAAAAAGGCACTTGAGATGATGTTATCTTACGGCGTAGATGGTCTGATTGTTGAACCGACGAAAAGCAATCTGTACAACCCGAATATTGCGTACTATCTGTCTTTTAAGGAGCAAGATGTGCCGTTTGCGATGATCAATGCATTTTATGAGGAGTTAGAGGTCCCCTTTTTCTGTCTGGATGATGTACAGTCCAGTTATCTCGCCACTAAGGAGCTAATCTCCAAAGGCCACACCCAGATCGGGATTATTGCCAAAATGGATGATCTGCAGGGCAAGTACCGGATGAAGGGATACATCAAGGCACTAGGGGAAGCAAAACTGAGGTTCCACCCCGAGCATGTGCTCTCGTTTGATACCGCATCAAAAACAGATCTGTCCGCAAACGTGACAGCATATCTGCAAGAAAATCGGGAAGCACTCACCGCAATTGTTTGTTATAACGATGAAGTTGGGCTGGAAGTGGTACACGCTTGCCGCCAGCTCGGTATTTCGATCCCGGATGAGCTGTCCATTATTGGACAGGACAATTCGTACATCGCCAAAAATGCAAACATCAGGCTCACCACACTCACTCATCCCCAAGAGCAGATGGGTCGTGATGCTGCCGATTGGGTTATCCGCAAGCTTCAGGGGAAGAAAGACCTCCCTACTCAAACCTACTATCAGCCTGAGCTGGTGGAAGGCGAGACGGTGAAGGAGATGGAGATTGAATAAACATCCTCATGCGCATTCATATTTTTCTCACATTCTAGCCCATATGCTTACTATATTCCGTAAGCACAGAAAACGCTGTGAGCCGGTAGCAATAGATACAGTAGTGATATAATAGCTGGGACACGGAGTAACATATACTGAATGGATAGCGTAGAGTTCCGTACGATTTACGTTTATTTACGTTATCATCAGCAATACAATTTGGGATAAAAAGAGTTCAGGAGGTGATCTCGTCATGGTTGAAATGAACGGCCTATCACAACCAGCACATCTGTCACCTGTGGACTTGAACAGCATGCGTGCCAGAACGTTGGGAGATTATCTGAAGTCACGGCGCGCACGGCTTCAACCGGAGCAAGCAGGGCTCGCCAAGACTCATGGTCAACGCCGGACACCTGGGTTACGCCGAGAAGAGGTTGCCATACTGGCAGGGGTTAGCGCAACCTATTATACGTTTCTGGAACAGGGGCGAGAGGTAGCCGTCTCCCGAGAAGTTATCGAGAGTATCGGCCGGGCACTTCAATTGTCTCCCGATGAGCACACCCATCTGCTCGGCCTATGGAATGGCAATGAACCTGAGATGGCCCTGCCAATTACCTCGGAGATCACTCAACCTTGGCGGGATATTGTGAATCAGATGGCGTTTCCTGCGTTCATCACGAATGATCGTGCTGAGTTGCTTGCCTGGAACACATCTGTCGACAAATACGTATTGGACTACACTTCACGTGCTCCAGAACAACGGAACATGATGTTTAGCTTATTTACAGATCCGGAAATGCGCGCTCGACTTATCAATTGGGAGGAGATGGCGGCACATTCCGTTGCCATATTCCGTACCTCTTATGATAAATATACACATGATCCGTGGTTTCCCAAGTTTGTAGATGATCTTTCCAAAGAAAGTTCTGAATTTGCATCGTTATGGGAGCTGCACCACGTAGAGGCAAAGAGGGTTACGCGCGTTTACTACCAACTGCCCGACCAAGAACAAGCTATCGCATATGACATTAATTCGTTATCATTCACGCTGGATCACCCGGATCTGCATCTGTGCATCTATTCTCCAGTCAAGGAACAGGAATCTTAAACAGCGCTTGCCCCTCTTCTTTCACAAATCGTATGATCTTCACTTCATTTACCACCGTAGTCCTATACAAGACAACCAGAATAATGCCATTCTGGTACTGCCGTTACTAGCATAAGCATGCTGTGGTTGGGGTAGTAACTGCGAATTAGAATGGAATCATGCCTTAAGCATAACGATGAAGGTACTATATTCTTTAATTTGCGGAAAAGAGGGATGATCGGATGGAGTTTAATAATAATGGAGTGGTGAAAAGAAAGTTAGGTTCACTTGGACTTGAGGTATCCGCACTGGGACTTGGTACCATGATGATGCCTGACAACGAGGATTCTATACGTACGATTCATGGTGCACTGGATCAAGGAGTTACCTTGTTCGACACAGCTGATATATACGGGGAACATTTCATGCAACAAGGACTGTTCGGAGGTAACGAGCAACTGGTTGGCCGAGCTCTGAAAGGCCGTCGTGATCAAGCCGTTCTGGCGACCAAATTCGGCATTGTATCTCCAAACATGAAGGTACTCGGACACCCGGCGTATGTCAAAAAATCAATCGATTCCAGCCTGCTTCAACTGGGCACCCATTACATCGACCTGTACTATCAGCATCGTGTTGATCCGGACGTCCCTATTGAAGAGACCGTTGGCGCTATGGCTCAACTTGTGCAGGAAGGTAAAGTCCGCTTCCTTGGTCTCTCGGAAGCAACGGCGGATCAGATCCGGCGGGCACATGCCATTCATCCCATCACGGCGGTAGAAACAGAATACTCCCTCTGGAGCCGCGAAGTAGAGGATGAGGTGCTACCTGTTCTGGATGAACTGGGTATAGGTTTTGTACCCTATAGTCCCTTGGGACGCGGATTCCTGACTGGACAGATTCGGACGTTTGATGATCTGCCTGCGGATGATTACCGCCGCTTCTTCCCTCGTTTCCAAGGAGATAATTTCAATAAAAATCTGGAGGTCGTTCGGCTGATTGAGCAGCTTGCCGCACGAAAACGCTGTACTACGCCTCAACTGGCTCTAGCTTGGCTGCTGGCGCAGGGGGAGCAAATTGTACCTATACCCGGTACGAAACGTCTAGAGCGGTTGCAGGAGAACCTTGGTGCATTGCAGGTCACGATCACACCGGAAGAATTGGCCGAGATCGAACACATCTCGCCCAAAGGGTTCGCAGCAGGTGAGCGCTATCCTTCGTTTTCCTGAGGTCAGAGTTGAATAAGAGTAAGAACAGGAAAAAGGCTGCCGTTCGGCAGCCTTTCTTATCTCACTTTGTAGAGTATTTTATACTTATTCTTATACTCTTCTTTTATGCATCTCTCTTAACAAGGAATCTGCCAATCTCCGTGCCCTTCAGCCGCCGTCTGTTGCCGGAAACGTCAGAATCACCGTCGTACCCACTCCCTTCTCACTCACATACTTGATCGTTCCGTTAACCTTCTCCACGATGTTGAAGCAGATCATCAGCCCGAGTCCCGTACCATTCGTTTTCAGCGAGTAAAACGGGGTACCCAAAGCTTTAACTTCCTCCTCTGTCATCCCACACCCCTGATCCACAATTTTGATCTCCACCTTCTGCTTCACAAGTCTTGCTGTTACATGAACCATGGCTCCCGTATCCGAGGCTTCCAGAGCGTTCTTGATCAGATTAATGATCACCTGCTTAAACTCAACGGCATTCATGAAGATCGTGCAGCCCTCTTCAATCTCGATATCGATATGTTTATTGGACAACATGGCATAGGAGCCCAGTAGGCTAGCTACCCCCTCAAGCACCTCTTGCACATGTACTTTCTCATCAACCAATATCTCTCGGTTCGGTTTGGCAATGGATAAAAATTGGGAGGTCACCTGTTCCACCGTATTCAGCTCATCGATCATCAGCGCAAACTTGGATCGATCGGCAGCATCGAAGGCTGGATTTTGTTGATACAACTGCAGGAATCCCCGAACCACCGTTACCGGATTACGAATTTCGTGCGCAACCGCTGCCGTTAGATGTGCAACCATTTGGAGACGTTCGGATTGTTGTACCTGTTCCAAATATAGTTCCTGTTTGCGGATCCGATCAAACGTTAAATAGAAAATGAGAAACAGGAGCAGTTGACTCGCAATGATATTAATCAGATTTCCGGCCAGATCTATATGTATATATTTATACAAATTATCTTGCTTGTGAATATACGTCGTTACAATCACCAGCATGACTGTATTCAAGCTGAGCGAAATATAAAACAACTTGAAATCATAGAACAAGATCGCGAGTGCTGGAAGCAAACAGATCATAATGTAAGTTGTCCACGTCTGGGGATAGATCAAAGCTAGCGTGTAGAAATAGACAAACCCAAGTAAAATAATGCTCAATCGAAATGCAAATGTCTCATATCTGGGGTAAATGAGCAGACATACAGGTATCGTCACAACACATAACAAATGAATGACATATCCGATGGTCATACCCTGAAGCTCTGCGGTAGATACGGCTAAACCGGCTACCATTAGAAGGATCATTAGAAACATCGATATATAATAGGTCTTCCGGTTCATTGGACTATGCAATTCCTTCATCTATTCACCACCTTGTTCGTGAATTTCTATATATAGTATTGTAGCTTATTTCCTGTATCACCTTCCATGGATGAGAAATATTTTATTTTAGTCATACCAAAATAAGCTGCATGGACATTTAGCCCATACAGCTTATTTCGATTAATGCAACTGTATATTTACAGCACATTCTATTTAAAAATGTACTCGTAATTAAAGAATAACCCCGATTACGCAAGTATTTACCTATTAAGGTTTAATCACAGAGAGAAGTGATTCGTTGCCCTCTGAGATCACCGTTACTTCCGGCGCGAACTCGGCATCCTCAACATGTAGGGTTTGACCAATTTTCATTGCACTAATATCAAACTCGACCACGGTTGGCAAATGACGAGGTAGAGCCTCCACTTCGATAGTAGCTAACTGAATCTGTACAACCCCGCCGTACTTCGCATCCTCTGGGGTTCCGTTGAACTTGACCGGGATTTTGGTACGTAGCACCTCATCGTTCTGCACCTGCTGAAAATCGACGTGAATCAAATCTCGTGTAACCGGATCACGCTGCAGATCTTCCAGCAATACGGTAAGTGAAGGTTTTTCTTCGAATTGCAGTTCGATGAATCCGGACGCACCTTGGTTCAACCATTTTTGAAATGGTACCGACGGGATATGAATCATTTCATTTTCTGTGTTTTTGCCAAAAACAATACCTGGCAGGCGGCCAGATTGGCGCAAATTCTGAAGTCCAGACGGCTTTAATTTGATACGAGTTTCCGCTTGTATAAGAGTAGTCATGCTATGTTCGCTCCTCTGTATTCTATGATTTTCTGTACACGTTCACTTACCATCATCCAACATTCCCCTACGGGGGCTAAAGAGGGAAACATAGCATCACCACCTCCACATGGCTTCATATTAAATACATTAAATGTAAACTCCCATAATATACAGCAAGGCACTCTACTTGGAAAAGTAGAATGCCCTTGGGATGCTTCCAGCCTATCATAGAAACCCATGTTTGTCGATAAACCGACTAACTGTACTACCATGATATTCATCACTTAACAAATGCATAAATTTGGTATATTATAGAATTGTAGCAAAAAATTATAAGAAGAGAGGGGTTTACACTTTGAAAAAGACACTCTCCATGCTTATCGTCATGAATTTAGTTTTTACCCTTGCCTTTAGTTTCAGCGCTTCTGCTAACAATGATATTGAGGGAAATGGACTGCCGGATGCACGCATTACGGAACAGGTCATACAGCCAGACACTGAGATCATCACTGAGCTGACCGAGGCTCCCACCGAGTTGGATTCTACTCCATTGAAGGAACACCAGCTCAAGGAAACGGTTAACCTGAATGAAACTTCTGCCACTTCCAAAACACATAAGCAACAAAGTCTACTGGCTACTCCGCAATCGGAGGATACAGATAACACAACAGCCGCAGCTGAGACCACTACATACACTGGCTACATCCAGGAGCAAGGCACCTCCAGCTATTTATACCCGATCTATGTACAGCCGGGGCACATTCTGCAAGTACAGATGGATACCCCCGCATCTGCGCAGCTTGATTACGATCTATATCTCTATGAATTCGATATGTCCACCGGGGAAGTGAATCCGAATCCTATTGATTACTCCATCTACGGGACATATTTGAACAATTACGGGAACGGGCCCAGAACCTTATCTGAAAATGTAGGCACGAAAAATATCACTTCCGGCGCCAAAGCCTACTTAATTGAAGCCTACGGCAAGGTTGGTGCCAGCATTAATGAGCCGTTTACCCTGACGGTCTCCACAAGCTCGACATATGATGCCTTCGAGACGGACGAGAACGCGCTACGTGCCTATCCGCTTACCGTTGCTGTTGGCGGCTCTACACTCGCAACCCGTTCATTGAATTCGGAGATCGATCAGGATTGGTACAAAATCACCGTTCCTGAGAGCAGAAACTATGATGCGATGCGTATCACGCTGGACCAGGCTTCAACGGCGAATGGTTACAAAGCTGAATTGTACGGGGCTTTAAGTAACAATCGAATGGCCTTGATGCCGACCACGAACGGTAACGTATCGTTAGGTACAGGCACTTATTATTTGAAGGTGTATACCACCAACACTTATTCCGACACCAACTATTCTCTGCATTTGCAGCCTGTATTACGTGCAGACAAAATTGTCATTACGGGTTACAACTCAAACGGCGGCCCCAATGATTATCCTTCTTACGCCTATGGACGCTACTACCGAATCACAGGATCAAGCTTCACGGTGACAGGGGTTGCGGCTACTTCCGATAACTATGCCGTTGCTAATACGGAAGTCGAGGTCATCTGGGCGAATGATGCCTGGTCTGAAAGTAGCAACAATCGTTATCGCAGTGCCAAAGTCATGACCAACAGCAGTGGGCAGTTCACAGCAACGTTGTCCCTGCCTCCTTCCGCCGGTAGCCTCAGTCAGTACTTGCCAGGAGCCATAAGCTTCACCCATTATTATGATCTTTGTGCTGTGGTGGCTAGAGTGACGAGTCGTCCAAGTGTGAATACAACCGATATTGTGTATCACTTCGCCTACAGTATTTATGGCGGTTGATTGTATCAAGGAGAGCAACGACGGTGAAAGATAACCGTTCGTTGCTCTTTTTTTGTCCATTTATATTAAAAATATGGAATATTATTCCGATAACATAAAGAGACATGTCTGAGATGGAAACTAGAGCATTTATTTTTTTGACGAAGAGGGGTGTTTACGAATGAAGGTTTCAAGCACAACGCCGTTTGACCTCAATGCCTACACTCATTCACAACAACGCACAGGACAAGCGAATCCATCAAATCAACCAACGATGATTACGGGGAAGTTCGATTTGTCTCATGACATAGATACCGTGGAGATCAGTAACGCTTCCAGACAGCTTGCCTCCTCGGATGTCGTGAACCATTCAGCCGTTTACTTCGGTACCGTTCAGATCAACGAGTCACTGGAACGCCTGCTCAAGGGCCAATCTTCTGAGGTTAAAGAAACGGTCTATGGCATTATTCAATCTAACCTGATTACGGATGTAACAGATAAGGACGATCGATCCGCTTTACTCGAACTGGGTCTAACTCAAGCACAATACATAGCGGACAACTACATGAAAGGCGATCAGGCCACCGAGTTCATGAATACGTTCCGTCAGATTGCAGCAATCTCCACAACCAGAACGATCAACCCTGAAACGAAGCAAGTTCAGTATGATACACCACCACAACGGCCGGTTGATGCACCAGAGGATTACGTGGATCTCAATTACATGATGCGTAAATTCCAGCCTCAGACCTATGATAAGTTGCAAGACGCCATCGTAAACAACAAAGACTGGAGCAGCATTCTACAGAACTTTGCGAAACAGGCCTCCACGAATCAGGCATGGATCAAAGAATACCGTGAGGATGCGGCCCGTTCTGCTGATAACATGCCCCTCCCGAACCGATTTGAAAAGGCTGACACGACCAACCTAAGCTCATTTGTCCATGCGGTGAAAGAGATTATTACCCGGACTGATTCGGCAAACAACAAGCTGCTAATCGATAATATTGAAGCTTTTATGCGAAAGCTTCAACCCGAGGGTAAGGCTACCTAACTAGTCGTTCCGCTCACTGCATATTAAAAAGCTCCACTCCCCGATTTCATGGGAGTGGAGCTTTTGTTTAATTCGTTCTAGTTGCTACTGCAAAGTCAGCATAATTTTATCACCGGATCGAGTGATCTTGTATACCCCTTTTTGCATATCAATGCCGTAGTGTTTTTTCAGTAACATTTTCGCGTTAAGATCTGTCTCAATCACCACAAGGTAGTCGTAGTTACTTAGCAGATTGTCCATATTATCCTCGTAGAACAGCACGATACCGTCCACATTGGGAGCATATAAGAAGTATCTACCCACGTATTGCATGTAATAACTGGTCACCTGTTGATCTCGGTCAGAGCCGTAAAACAGATACTTGCTTCGATCCTCTTTGCCGCCCGTATACCACCGATCCCCTGTCACCGCATGAACTTCGTAGGGAAGGGTTTTGTCGTACGTTTTGTTGATCGAGATCATCCCGTTATATTCGGACAAGAGAGTTGTTGCCGCGAGTGCCATACACGCGATGATTCCCTGTTGATAATGCCTCTTCGTCTGTACCGTCTTGAATGATTGATAATCAGGAACCTCACCAATGCGGTAATGGAACGTACGCTCAATATCAACGGCTGCACAAAGCACCAGTCCACCAGCGAACAGCACCACGATACTTGATGCATAACGCTCGAACCCAGCCAGTCGAACAGCCTCATCCACAGGCATGGAGAACAGATACAGTGCCAGAATTCCGGCATAGTACAGTACCACGACCACATTCAGTGCAATCAGCACTTTCCACAGATTCCACTTCTTCTTGAGCACCACATAGGCCACAATCGAAGCCGCGATCGCAACAACTTCAAAAATAACAATGCCCAGCACAGGTCTGGATGTAATATCCACACTAGATTTCAAGAAGAGCACCAGTATGTCCCACTTTTGCTCAGCTGTTTTACCCGGCTTTAGAGCCGCAGCTGCTCCCTCGAACTTGTTATTCACACCGTGGAATACCGTTGCCATACGCAAGCTCCAACTGAAATACGGCAATAATGCCCCTGCAATCGTACCGAGTACAGCGAGCCCAATCTTCCAGTTCGCACGTTGCTTATTCGTAAGCCAGACATATACGAGAAAGATCAGGCCCACGGCAGCAAAGATGATTCCTGTACTTTTGATCACCGTCAGCAGACCCGCCAGGGGCAGAATAATGGTGCAAGCTCGCTTAAGATCATGACGATACTGGTATATCGCCGCCACAATTGCAAGTGCAAAAATTGGAAGCAGAAAGTCTACTAGCAGGTTGGTGATACGAATCGTCAGGTTAAAAAAGGACAAGGTCGATAAACCTAACCCGAGAAAAGCATATAACAGGAACCGTTTTTTCTCTGACACGATGCCAAACATGGCGTAGAAACAGGAAAAGATCAACAACCCCTGCGCCAGTAACATAATTGGCTGGGCATGTCCCATAAATCGGCAGATGTAGTATATAAACGACGACGTGCCCAGCGGGTAATTTTTAAACTCAATCAGGTCCGAATTCGGTGTTGGAAACGCATTGGTACTGAGCATCTCCTTCACCACAATCGCCCAATGTGAGAAATTATCGTAGTGAGTAAGCTCCGTGTGGAACAAAATGAGCAAAAATATGAAAACCCCGCTCAGAAAACTCAATTGAAATAATGAAAACGATAATGACCATGAGCCCCGTTTACTCTGGTACAAAGCTTGTATCACTCTGCCTCTAAACAACAATAAGCCTGTGACCAGCACAACAATGCTGCCCGTGAAGAGCTGCCCTGCTAGTCCGGCAAAATAGACGATACAGGCGATAGCCGAGAACACAAATATCGGAATGAACTCCCACCGGATGGACATCACCTTACGGACAAACTGCATATAACCGATCATCGATATTATGAGTAAAATGCCCATCACAAGTTGAAGCAAAAACAGCATGTCTATCTCTCCTAACCCTCTTTGGTGAACCGCTCAGCTTGTGGACGAATCAAATCACTCAGTAACTGATCAATCAAACCACGCCCCAAGATCTCATCGATATTCTCTACGGAGAGAAGCACTTCACGTTTGTTTGCCGTTGTTTTTCCCGTATGTTTTAAGACCAATTCAATGTTGCTTTCGGTGTAAAAGGTAACCTCTGACCCTTCTGCTATCTTACCTTGCAGATTTGTGGCAGAGAAGAAACGATAATTAAAGCTGAGCAGTGTACAGCTCGCATGATTCGTAAACGTTACGGGAAGATGAAGAGAAAGCCTTGGCATCTTCCGCTGATCCGATTTGGGCTGCACAATCCGTTTTTTCACATTACGCAACATGTCGTCATATGCAGTGTCCCATAGGTTCATTTGCTCCGGTAGCGAATGCTTCCGGTCATAGATGAGCTGCATGTACTGCCGATTATCTGCCTCACTGAGCGGTTTCACCGTTGCGGAATAACGCCATCCTTCGCCATCTGCTTTGACATATACGATAACCGCATCAAGATTGGCCTCATATCGACTCGATTTGACGACCAGAGAGATGGTCTTCTGCTCTGGTAGATAAATCGGGTACGGCACATAAAATGCAATGCCATTTTCCGAAAGATCCACTGTCTTGGCCTCGTAACGTAGCGTGCTGTCCGGATAACGGATGATCACATCTTCTTGCGCCCGTATCCGTTCATTCTCCCGGTATGCTCGCCGCCCGATCATGAAGAAGAGCGCATAGAACAAGGCAATCATATTGTGAACGAGCCAGAAGATGATAATACTGCTGAAAAATAAAGCAATACCGTACTTGCCATTCACATACCGGATAATCGCAGCGATGGACAGGATGACCAGAAAAATATGCGGCAGTGCATATTTCATCGAGGCAATCCACTCGCGTCCGGTTGAACGATTTTTATTCGTCACCTTGAACTTACGCTCACGGATGCCCACCGTCTCCAGAATAACCGGCCAGATCAGATACGGCATGAAGATGGTATCGATGACCTGACTCCAGCGCTGATTCCGTATATTACTGGACAGATAACGCATCGACAGACTGTAGAAGAAATACGATGGCAACCAGAAGATCAGAATCTGCCAGAAGGTCGTATTTACGATCTGGAAATCAAATAAAGCGAACAGAATGGGAGACAAGATAAAGATCAAACGATTGAAAAAAGACCACCAGTATAAAAAACTGCTCACATAGGTCACTCTCGTCCAGAAAGGCAACTTTCTGGAGATCGGTGCACGCGTATTTTGCAAGCTCTGAATGATGCCCCTCGCCCATCGTATCCGCTGTTTGATCATGCTCGGAATCGTGGTCGTCGTCTGTCCTGCAGCTTGAACCTCTTGCGTGGCATACGTGATATACCCCTCTTGCTGCAAACGGATACTTGTCTCAAAATCCTCCGTGATGGTGTTCAGCGGAAACCCACCGATATCTACCATCCCTTGCCGGGCAATCACTGTATTACTGCCCGTATAGGCAACGGCATTGGACGCATTGCGCAGAATGTTAACCTCGCGCGAGAAAAAGTCCTGCTCGTTCGGAATACCCTGCTCCGCATACAGATTGAACTGGAATAGATCCGGGTTGTAAAAGCTTTGCGGGGTCTGTACCAGCCCCAGCTTAAAGGTTGGATCGATCTCCTCCTCACGGCGTAGGCGCCATTCCCCATTTTCTTCGATAAACGTGGAGAGCATGAAATAGGGTACGGTTTTCATCAGAAACGTATGCTGTGGAATCATATCTGCATCAAAGGTTGCAATAAGTGGAGACGATGTCTTGCTCAGTGCATTGTTCAGGTTGCCGGACTTCGCATCCTTATTACCGGGAAACCCCAGATAACCGATGCCGAACTGCTTCGCCAACTCTTCTACCGCAGGTCTGGCACCATCATCGCACAGGTAGATATGTACCTTCGATTTGTCCGGGTAATCCATAAACGTACAGGCATTCACCGTTTTATACAAAAGGTCAACGGGTTCGTTATGTGTGGCGATAAACACATCGACGTGCGGGTAATATTCGTCCGGGATCACCGGAAAATCGAGTTGTGCCCGTTTCTTTTGCATCTTTTGAAAAAATAACTCGAAGGTCGTGCCGACCGTAACCGCCTCCGCCATAATGAGCAGTATGCCAAAGATGACATTCAGCACCCCTTCGCCCCACGGCAGCGTAAAGAACATACGCCAGATCAGATAGATGGTCATAAGGATCATCGTGATGATGAAAAATACATTTTGCCTTTTCTCGTTTTGCACTACAGCTGCTTCCTCCTTGCTGCAAATACCCACCTCCGCTGCAGTTGGAAACTTAGCAGGAACAGGATGGCATCACAGACGAATTTCGCTGCCTTCTCATCCACGAGGAATAGGGTATGGAATAAATACACGCCTGTACTCGACAACAATATAACCAGGCCGCACAACGTTAAATAACGCCATAGACTGCCCCGGCTGTCTTCCTTGCGGAACACAAAATATCGATTCAGAACATAATTCACGACGATCGAGATGACTCGGGCAATAACCGTCGCGAGCAAAATTCTTAAATAATGCTGATCCCCCATCAAGGGGCGCAGGAAATCGATCAAAAACCAGGCAATGCCCAAATCAACGACAGAGCTGGCAACCGACGAGGATATAAAACGAAAGAAATTCGAGAACAGCACCCCCATCACCCGGGCACTATCCTGAATCGCTTTGAAATGGGTACCGGCATTGCCATTTTCATAGATCACTTGAATGGGTACCGTATGAATGCCAATACCTGACTGAATACAGGAGATCAGCATCTGCAGTTCATATTCAAATCGCTTGCCGCGTACATCCAGCATAAATGACAATAACTCGGTACCGAAGGCACGAAGTCCCGTCTGGGTATCCGACAGTTTTTTTCCATATAACAGCGCGAAAATAAATGATGTCATCCGATTACCAAATAAAGATTTAGGCGGAATATCGCCCTCACTGAAATCCCGCACGCCGAGTAGTAAGTCATTCGGACGACGTTTGGCTTCCTGAGCAATCCGATACACATCCTCTGCAGCGTGCTGCCCATCTGAATCCGCAGTAACTACGTAATGAGCCTGCCCATAATGCTGTGCTATGTAACGAAATCCGGTCTTCAGCGCCTCACCTTTTCCTTGGTTCTGTGCGTGTCGCAGCAAAGCGCATCCATTATCTTCTAATTCTTCGAAAATGTGCTGGTATTTCTCACCAGAACCATCGTCTATAATGACCAAATTCGTAAAACCGTAGTCTCGCAACTGACGTACATAGGATAAAAGTCTATCATCTGGTTCCAGAGAAGGAATGAGGATGATCGTTTCGTCCTTTTCTTTTGCTATAATCATCCGAAATGAGCCCCAATTCGACATATTTTCATGAAAATCTGTTGTATATTAGCGTTAATATCTTCCTTGAATATAGGAGAGTATACCATCGAAAAGGTGGGTCGTAAACGAGAACTTTTGTAATCTAATGGTAAAAAAGTTTTACATTTTCATGTACACATGTTAGTCGTAACAGACTATATCACTCTGATATATTAATCATTCAGCTACCTTATAAATAATAAAGAACCCCCGTCTATTAAACGGAAGGTTCGGGTTACTCACATGCTATTGATATACTTTTGCTCAGACTGTCACTTTATGGTTGTTATTCACATTTTTATTCTGATATCTGACAGCCCACTTATATACGAAGGTCAGAATAAATCCGGTCAGGCCACAGACAGCCGCAATAACAAAGGCTCTCTGATAACTGCCATCAGCACTATACACATTTCTCATGATTGAGGGTCCGAAATAGCCGGCCAGTGCGAATCCGATAAACATAATTCCGTAATTGACACTGTTGTTTTTGGCCCCAAACTGATCTGCCGTGAATCCGGGAAATACCCCCATTAAAGAACCAAAGCTTAAACCAATCATGGAAATCCCCATATAAAATGTACCTACACTGTTCTCTCCTGAAAAATAAAGCATGATCAGGCCGGCCACGGATAAGAGAGACGTAATGGCAAGTGTATTGATTCGGCCAATTTTGTCTGAGATATATCCGGCCAGAATCCGGCCACCTGTGTTAAACAGCGCCAAGATCGATACAACTGTTGTTGCCGCAGCAGCCGATAAACCAACCATTTTCTGAGCGATAGGTGAAGCCTGAGAAGTGCACATCAGTCCGGCAAAAGCTCCACTGATCAACAGCAAGATCATCACGTAGAAGATCGGGCTTGCAAGCATACCTTTCCAATTCTTCTCTTCTCGCGGAGAACGGGCAAGTTGGACAGCACTCGGTGTCCATCCTGACGGAGCAAAATTAGCCGGGCATTTCTCAATAAAGAACGACGCTACGCAAATAATAAGGAGAAAGGCAATCCCTATGATCAAGAATGCAGAGGTTACCCCCGAGTTGCTGATCAACACATTGGCGACCGGAGGAATAATCACAGAACTTAACCCATAAGCAGCCGTCGTTACGCCCCCAACCAATCCGCGTTTGTCGGGGAAGAATTTGATGGAGTTGCTGATCGTACACCCGTAAACCATTCCTGTTCCCAAACCAAGCACAATTCCATAAGCAAATACCAGAAAACCTACAGATGTGGCAAAGCTCGATAGAATCATACCACCCCCGAATAAAATCCCTCCAACCAGAATGACCTTCTTGGGTCCGAATCTGTCATTAATCCATCCACCCGATATCATCGTAATGGGTCCGACTGAATTGCAGATGGTAAACGCAATAGCCAAATCCCCTGGCGTCAATGTTCGTCCTGTGAGACCACTTAGATAAGCCGCCATTGGGGCAGCAAATACACTCCATGCATAAATGGAGCCAATACATAGGTTGATAAAACAGCTCGCAATCAGAATAATCCATCTCTTTTTTGTCAGTTCCACTGAGATCTTTTCCCCTCATGATTGTATTGTGAAATAATTCACTAACTTATGCGATAAAGTGTAGCACAGCTTTTTATATCCATCTATGACAACATGTATAGCTTTATCAAGGATTTTTTTGTAGTTACCTGACAGGGGAAAGATTCTCATATTTAGACGAATGGCAGCTTATGCCAGACACAGGTTTGAATTAAAATAAGATGAGAGTCGTAGACCCTGATTAAAGGCTGTGATGTCAATGTTATTTCAACGGGACAAATGGCTACAGTATCGGGCCTTTCGCAATGTCCCTTTGCTCGCCAGACGATTGCCAGAAACACAGTTGCTTGAGAAAGAAACCTTAGACCATATGCTTCTACAACATTCAAGTGTTGTACTGAAACCCTGCGACGGACGTTATGGAAGGGATATTGTGTTTATCCGGCGGCTGAAGACAGGTACCTATCAAATCCAAAATGAGAATAATATCATTACCATGCAAAACAAGAGTGATTTACAGGATTGGTTTGATCAAATTGGCAAGGATCGTGAGTATATCATCCAACAGCGTCTGTATTTAGCTCGTATTCGGCAAAGACCGTTCGATCTTCGTATCATGGTTCAACGTCAAAAAGCAACTTCATCTGCCTGGAAGGTAACCGGTTCCTACGCCAAGATCGCATCACGCGGGTATCTGGTGACTAGTGTGACCAACCGTACCATTCCTGTGCTCAAAGCGTTGCAACTAGCACGTGTAGGTGGACGGAAACTGCTCCTTCAAGTAGAGCGCACTGCTCTGCTGGCCGCCAAGAGCCTGGAGGTACACTACCCTGATCTGAGACAAATAGGTTTTGATATTGGAATCGATAAGAAAGGCCGAATCTGGATTATTGAAGGTAATTATCGCCCTGACCTTCGTCCGTTCCGGCATTTGAAAGACTCCTCAATGTATCGCCGAATCTTGTGGTATCAGAAACATTAATTCCAATCGTTAAAGACGCAAGAAGCGACTCCCCGTTGACCTAGAGAGTCGCTTTAACTTTTCGATAGAGACTGAGATGCTTTATAATATGAACAGAAAAGTCGCAACTCACATAGGAGAATGCATATGAAAATCGTGGAAAGCCAACAAATCCCTGTTACATTGCGGAGTAATTTTTTTGTTGAGCATTGGGGAAGTCCGAAGATGGCCATCTCAACAGGTGTCTATCATATTGATAAGCTGAATGGGTACGCCGTACTGAATGAAGTTGGAGGCATTAGAGGTTATATTACATACGTTATGCATGAAGATCGTTGCGAAGTGATTTCTCTCGATAGCTTAGACGAAAATCAGGGGATTGGATCAGCCCTTTTAGCGAAAGTAGAGGACACTGCAAGACAAGCCAAACGGAATCAGATTCAGCTGATCACCACAAATGACAACCTTCACGCCCTTCTTTTCTATCAAAAAAAAGGATACCAGATTATTCGGATCATCCCAGATGCAGTAGCAAAAGCAAGAGCTTTGAAACCGAGCATTCCTCTCGTTTCTGAACAAGGCATCCCCATTCGAGATGAACTGCTTCTGCAAAAGATTCTGGTCCTTAATAGCTAATCCATTTAGTGATCGATATGACCAAAACGCTAAAGAAGCGACTCCCCGTTGACCTGGAGAGTCGCTTCTTAACATCCGTTTCTTTGTTCAACCGATTGCCGATATTGTTAACATTTCCGACGGCGTCTAGCCGAACTTACCACACGCGTTACCCGGAACTGGTTCGGGCCCACTTGGATAATCGCGAACTGGCTGTAGGATGTTCCTGATGACGTGTAAGGTTCTGCCTCAATATTTCCACTCGGTGTGATCACAGTTGCAGTAATTCGAGTCACCAGACAAACTCCACGCCCCGATGACTGCCAAGTCCCTTCACGTTGAACACTGTAACGGTCATTGCTACAGAAAATAGACGCATACTCGACCGTTCCATACGCATTAAACGAAGTAGAGTTATAAATCTGAACTGGATCATACCCACCTGTTGGTCTACGATTTCCCATTCTCAAAACCTCCTTATTGTTGATAGTTTATTAGATGCAATAGAGCGATTTTGGTGAGGGATAGACGTGGACAAGGCTGAAAAAGTGTATTTGCCTTACAAAAAAAAACCACCCGCCATGTTAGCGAGTGGTTTGCAACTGCTGTAGCAATGATGAATTAGGAAGCTTTCGCCGCCGCTGCTTTCTGAATCAACGCTTTGGCATCATTCATCGAAAGGCCTTGCTTAGGTTCCAGCATTTTTTTGTCTGTTGCACTGAAAATGCCTTTATCAATCAGTTTTGCTAGTGGTTTCACCGCGTAAGCAGCCACCGATTTTCCGTCCTCGAAGCCAGCGATGATCGTTGCCGCTTTCGCTTCGGATGCCGGGCTATTCACCAATTTCGCCAAAATGGTTGCTGCCTCTTCCCGAGTGATATCACGCTCAGGATAGAAGTTACCCCCGTAGCCTTGAATAAATCCTGCTTTTGTAGCTTCTGCGATAGCATCGGCATATGCAGCATTCGTAGCAACATCCTTGAATGCAGGTGCTGTAGATACGGCGTTAAGCTTCAACAGATCCACGAGTGCAGTTACAAATTCAGCACGAGAAATAGGTTCATTACTTACTGGTGCTGGTGTTTCTGTTGGCTCTGTAGCGACAGCCAGATTCGTGATACGTCCTTCTTTCTTAGCTTGAATATCGCCACCCTTGAATGTATCTGTGATGTATTTGTAGAACACATCCAGATCAATTGGGCCAGCCAAGGAGGATTTTGCATCTAGCAGTACTTTGTAGTTATCTCCACCTGCAGCCATGAAATTGTTCACGACAGCCGTGTATGATTTTTTAGGATCAATCGGTGTACCATCTGCAAGCGTAAGAGCCGTCACACGCTCAGTAACCGGCTTGCTGAAGTCGGCTGTGTATTTCAAACCAGCAATTTGCAACGTTTTTGTATTTGGTGTACCGTCAGCATTGGTTCCCCATTGCTGTTGTAGCAACGTTTTCACCTGATCACCTGTCAGCTCCAGCTTCACGAGTGTATTGCCGAAAGGCTGGATTTTAGCCAAATCTGCAAAGGTCACATCCCCTTTGGGCAGGTCTGCACGGATACCACCTGGATTCATGAATGCAAAGTCAGCCTTACTTGCTTTATCGCCAAAGTCTGCTTGACGCATCGCATCTGCGATCAGGTTGCCCAGTGGAGCTTCGTTATTGTAAGCATCCGTACGCAAAACGGTACCATCTGTTGTACCTACTGGCTTCGTCAGCTCAGGGTGCTTATCCAAAGACTTTTTAATGATAGCAAGTGTTTCAGGATCTTCTTTTACACCCTCTTGGAACGTGGTTGTCACGGTAGCCGATTTTTCAGTTACATCTCCCGTAACAGGGTCAATCATCAGCTTGATGTCTTCAAACGCCGTACCATAAGAGTACGCTTGCACGATCAGCTTGCCATTCACGACACCATTGGCCAGAGCGTGATTATCACCCGCAACGATGACATCAACAGGAGAGTTTGCAGGCAACGCTTTTGCCAGATCAGCCGCTTCTCCAGTTGTTACCCCTTCTTTGGTCGATGCTGGGTCATGTGCCAGAACGATGATCGTTTCAACGCCTTGGTCTTGCAATTCTTTTGCATATTTATTAACGGCTTCAACCTCTTCTTCAGCGCTCAGGAAACGAACACCTGCTGTACCCGCTGGAGATACTTTGTTTGGCGTTGATTTCGTCACGAGTCCGATGAATCCGATTTTGACGCCACCTACTTCTTTGATCACATACGGTTTAATCAGGGGTTTACCTGTGGAGTTTTCGATCACATTTGCATTCACATAATCAAATTTGGCACCGGCGTGAGTTACTTTACCTTCTTTTGGATCAAGTCCGCCAAAAATTTGAGCCTTCAATGCAGCAATCCCTTGGTCAAATTCATGGTTGCCCAGGGAACCTACATCAAATCCCATCATATTCATCCATTCCATGGTAGGCTCATCGCGATCCATAGATGAGACTGGAGCAGATGCACCAACCGAGTCGCCGTTATGGAACAGCAAGGAATGCTCATATTTGGCCTTAGCTTCTTTGAGATAGGTTGCTAGAATTGGAGCAGAACCTGCCTTCTTATCACCAACCATAGATGTTGTATCCAATTGGCCGTGGAAATCATTGATTCCTATCAAATGTACCTCTACATCTTTACCTGCGGCAGAAACGGAACCGGCTGCGCCGAACAGCTGAGTGAGTAATAATGTAGCAGCTGCCACACGAATGGTGCTTTTCCCCAAAACTTTTTTCCAAGACATGAGTAAACCAAACCCCTCTCCAATTTCAAATCCTGAAACATTTTACCATAGTTCAATTCATAAAAGTGACCAATTCTATTAAATCTATGTAAAAAAAATTACAAAAGAATACAGAACTCTTTATATTGAAAATGTTGTATTTTATATTTTTCTCTTGCTATAGTGGAATAAAATGTTATATATTCTCTTTGTAATCACTTTCTAACTCTGTTAAATGAATGAATCATCCTCTCTCACTGCCACTATGCTTTCCTGCAACTTCTACCAAACATATTTAAGCTCACAACGATATAAACCATCTATTCTAGCATTTGCTGTCCATTAAAGGAGGTGACCCTGAGAGCACTGTACATATGGCTGTCCCATAAATGACCACTGGGGGATGTGTTGATTGCTCTTTCACCACTTCTGACCGAACGCTATGTTGCATTACGGCAATCCCCGTAAGCGTTTGTTGTACTACGCAATTTGCATCAACCATTCTAAGGAATATAGGAGAGTGTCCAATGAAAAAGCTATTTTTCCCAAAATCATTCCGCATTTTGATCGCATGTTTGTTGATCCTGGCCTTTGCTGTACCTACAACGGCTTCCGCAGGCTACCTTGGAGATAAATTGTTGATCGGTCAGAGTATGCAAAAAGGGGACTATCTTACCTCCCAAGACGGCAGGTTTTCAGCCATCTGGCAGGATGACGGGAATTTCGTAATCTACCAGAACGGCTCTTCTCTATGGAGCAGTGGCACAAGTAAAAGCGGAGCACTTTCGTTTAAATTCGAACAACAATATGGGAAGCCTGTCATCTATAAATATGGAACGAAGTGGCAAACGGTTTATCAATATGCTTATCGTTGGGGAACCAACCCGGCGACAGGGAAGTATGAATACTATTATGGCCCGGGCTGGGATACCGTACTGGTAACAGATACAACCAAGCTGGTAGATGCCTGGTTTGCGAATACTGCAGCATGGATTCCTGGTCACCATGGAAGCGCATTACCAACGAGCACAACAGGGGATACTTTCGTCATGCAAAATGACGGTAACCTGGTTCTCTACAATACTACCCTGACCAACGAATATTACCCGAATAGCTGGATTCCTGTCTGGGCTTCCAATACGGGCGGCCGTTAATAGGGGATCGACAGAAGCCTTATATTCATGTTGAATGATACTCGCAATGAATATATGAAAAGCCGAAGCAGGAGTTTATCCCCGCTTCGGCTTTTTTATTTTTCGCGAATTACCACAGATCTTCCGGAATGTATTTTAACATCGTTTCGGAGCCATCTGGATTGATCTTGTACGTATGCGTTCTTGTCGCTTCCTCAAGATGTCCGAATGACCATCTGCCCAAACGGTTGTCTGGATAAGAAGCTTCAACCCCGGTTAATGGGCCTCTGTACAACATCCCATTGATCATTTTGACAGCTTCCTCTCTGGTAAGCTGACTGTTGGGTTTGAAGGAGCCATTTTTGTATCCTGATAGGAATCCAAAACGGTATACCTCATCGATAGACTGCTCCGCCCAGCTCCCTTCAATATCGGTAAACGAGCTGATTCTCAAGACATTGTTCATCTTCAGCTCTCTTGCAACTCCGAGATAACGAGCAATGGCTGTTGCCAGTTCTGCCCGTGTGATCGGTTGATCTGGCTTGAACGTGTTATCTGCATAACCTTTAAATATCTCTTTGTTTACAACTGCTTCGATATAATCGGCTCCCCAGTAACTTGTAGCAACATCGCTGAACAGCTGAACGTGGTGAACCTCATCTTGCAATTGCAGTGTACGGGCAAAGATGGCAGCAATCTCTGCACGGGTAATGAGTCGTCCGGGTTTAACGTTACCATCTGGATATCCCATAATGTAACGGGCGTGCTTATGTTCATAACGGTTAGAATACAACATCACCTTGATCAAGGATGCATCATCTTGTGTATTCGTAAGCGTAAGCTTGTGATCCGTGCCTATACTAGCCGTTATGGTTCCAAAATCTTCACCTTCGTTCATATCGTTAACCTTGAGTTTGAACGTCAGCTTGCCTTGCGTTCCTCCCGTCAGCTTACCAACATTCCACTTGAGTTCTTGGCCTGTCAAAGCACCGCCGTTCGCATCCACCAAACTTAGCCCTGAAGGGATCTTAACTTTGATGTACACACCATCGGCATCGATCGAGGTTTTATTGGCATAGATCACGGTGAAGGTAAGTGTGTCTCCTTCGCCACCCTTCATTTTGTCAACCAGAATCGCTGTAGCGAGATCGATAGACCCCGAAGGCGTCGTAGTTGTTGGAACAGTTGCTGGTGGAGTTGAAGTTGTCGGTGAGTTTGATGCACCCGCACTCGTTCCTGCTCCTGATCCTGTTCCCCCAGATGTTGGCATAGGTGGCATGCTAAAGTTATACAGCACAATATCCGTACCCACATGAATCAGCGGTTGGCTTGGATCAACAACTCTGCTATCAAAATCCTTATATCCAGCTCTCTTCGCAGTTAAATAATAGTCCGTATGCGGAAATACCATAAAGGCATATTGCCCTGTCGCATCACTTGTCTGCGGGTTGGCATTATCCGCTGGTGGGAAGTTATTCACCGGCGGCAAGTTAACAACCGTTCCGTTACTATAATGAAGTGTAACAACAGCACCAGTTATCGGTTGACCTGTTACGGAATCTGTAATTGTACCATACGGGTCAATAAGCACTTCACTGATGCTAATCTGTCCGTCTGCATTAATTTCGGCATTCATGTGCCCTACAACGATAGGTTGTGTCCCGCCTCCTGGAAGCGGAATGTTATAGATGACTTTTGCCGTATAGCTGCCCTTGAGCACACTGTCGATATTAAATATACCATTGTGGTCAACTGGACCTGTATGATCGCCATTGCCATCATTGATCAATACATTGTAGCCACCGCCCACAGTCCCATCGAGCGTTGCGGATTCCCCTTGTGTTTTTCCAACCAGGACAATACCTGATACGGTTTTATTTCCATCAAAGGAATGGCCATCCACACTTCCGTTTACGGGGACGTTCTGATTAAACGTGACCGATTTCTGCTGACCGTTGATCTCAACCAGCTTTGTAATCGATACATCGTACGTCACATTCCCCTGCGGTATAGCAATGGTGTATGCCCCATCAACTCCTGTAATAGCAACCGCGTGAAAATCAGCAATGCCATCTCCGTCAAAATCTTTACTTACTTTAATCGTGGAACCTGCTAACGGATGTCCTGCCTGGTCTGTGACAACACCTGTAATAACCCCAGGAGTAATCGTGATATAGATTGTGTCACTAACCTGGATACCCTTTTGGCTATCATCTACGGTTGCCGTCAGCGGTATGGATACCGATCCCGCACCCCCAAGAACTGCTGCAGTAAAGGTTGTCTTAGCAACGCCTTGTGCATCCGTCAGAACCGTTATCGTATTGGTATTTCCGGTAAAATGACCGTACGTTGTATTCGGTACTTCAAACACAACTTCAACGCCTGCCTGAGGACGCCCCTCTTTATCGGTTATCACCGTCTTAAATTCGGATGTAGCCGTACCATTACCAAGTATGGATGAGGGGTTGGCTGTTAATGTTATCTCGTAATCCACAAGTTCAAAATCTTCGGTGATACGTCCGTTTCCATTCACATTGGCTGTAGACACAGAGACTTCTCTATGTGCCGGGCTATATCCATCACGCACAATTTCCAAAATATAATTATTGATGACAACGTCTTCGAAATTGTACTTCCCATTTGGATCGGTCGTAGTACGCCCCTTCTCTTTACCCGCAAGGTCGCGCAAAATTACAGTAGCACCAGATACCGGATTTTGGGTCTCTTTATCTCTGATTGTTCCATCAATGCTAGGGTTGATAAATGTGATTGTAACCGTAGCTTCGTTGGAATTACCTACTCCATCATAAGCCTGATAAGTGAACGTCACACTGCCAGATATTTCTCCAGCAGGCACAAACGTAAATGAACCATCAGTTTTAACATTCAGTGTACCCTTGCTTGTATCACTCAGGGAGCTGATGTTCACTGCAGTAAGCGTACTGTTCCCTACAACGGTATCATTCGATAGAATACCAGTTGCCGCAGGAACGTTCAGCGTACGGCCCTTCACTACCTGATAGCTGTCATTCTCAGCTGTAGACAGCTTACTGAATTTTGCATAATAGTCTCCAGCTGAGGAAACCGTCAATGGATAAACTTTATCCGTACTTACAGGTGTACCTGTGCCTTCCTCGTTGTCATACCATCCTGCGAAGGCATAGCCTGAAGCTGGATTTGCCGTAATCGTTGCCGATTCGCCAAGTGCGTAGACACCGTCACCTTCTGTTACGCCACCAACATTACCAATGACATGAGTCGTGATCGGCACTTTGATGGTGATGGTAACCGTAGCTGAACTTGAGTAGGCTGTCCCGTCATAGGTCTCATAAGTAAATGTCACATTACCCGATGCATTTGCGTCCGCAACAAACGTAAACGATCCGTCCGGATTTACATGTAGTGTACCTTTGCTCGTATCACTAAGCGAACTGACATGGTCCACGGTGAGCGGATGATTCTCATCATCGGTATCGTTAGAGAGCAAGCCCTTCTCCGCTGGAACATCCAGTGTGTCTCCGCTTCTAACGTTGTAGCTGTCGTTTTTCGCGGTTGGCTTATGTGCAGGTGGTGTAATGTTAATCGTTACCGTCGCTTCATTCGATAGGGCAGAACCATTATTAGCTTTGTAGGTGAATGTCACACTACCCGATGCTTCTGCTTCCGCCACAAAGGTGAATGATCCATTTGAATATACATTCAGTGTGCCCTTGCCTTCATCGCTGATTGAACTGATGCTTACAGCAGTAAGTGTACGTCCCTCACCATCCGTATCGTTGAGCAAAATGCCCTCTTCCACTGGAACACTGAGAGTTTCTCCTCTCACAACGCTATAAGTATCATCACGGGCTACGGGTAGCGATGTAAACTTTGCATAGTAATCCTGATTCGTCTGAACATTGAACTGATAAGTTGCATCCGTACTTACAGGAGTCCCTGTTCCTGATTGGTTGTCATACCATCCTACGAATGTATAACCCTGATTCGGAGTCGCTGTGATTGTCGCAGCATCACCAATGTTATAGGTGGCATCCCCTACAGATGTACCCCCAACGGCTCCAATAACATGCGTGTTGATTACAGCTGTGGTCACGTTGGTTACATCCGTAGATACCGTATTGGACGCAAGGTTAATTCCTGGAATGACAGCATTATCGCTATCTAACGTCTGCGGCGTGCCCGGTGCAGTTTTCGTAAAAGTAAGCACCTTGCTGTCATTGGCTGGAACATCAATCCCTGTTTGGGTTTGGCCATCGCTAATGACGCTGAGCCCTGTAATAGCTGTATTTGTATAGTTATAGATGGTCACTTTGTAATCTATAGACCCGTTAATTGGAACGGTTGCCGGGCCTGTCTTCATAATTCCCATCTGCAAATCAAGCTTCCCGTTGTTTCCAAGTCTCATAATGGCCTTGCCACTATTCAGCGATTCCTCGGTTACATACGTTGCGCCGATTCCACCCGTTTTGGAAATGGTCTGTTTACTTGTTAAAGCCTGATAATAGGGACTGTCAGCAGGTGGGTGGAAGTACGCTGCCGTCTTGGCTCCATCACTCGCATTGCCCGCATTGATGTAACGGGATATGTCCGTCACCTGATCAGGTGCTACTTGAAATGTCGGTTTTACTTTATAACTGATTTTAAAAGAACCGTTTGCTGGCGCGCTATAGTCTCCAGGCTGCGGACTTGTCCGGTTTTTGAAACGGTAAATATGCGATTGCATATCATCTGCGTCAATATACCATGTAAGACTGCTAACGCCTGCGACGGTTTTAATGACCGCCTTACTTCCATACCCCGCGAATGAATACGCTGTACCACCGTTTATATTCGTACTTGTGTCTACTGTCGCAACAGCATCCCCGATTTTTAACGTGGACAGATCCACAGCAAAATCATTGCTGATATCGTCTGCAACAACAATAGCACTCGCGATATCTGCCGTTTCCCCACCGTTCCCCAGATCCGTGGTTTCCGGTATGTTGAGAAGCGGAAGTATCGTTGTAGTAGCCTCAACATCATTGGTTAAACCGGAGAAAGCTGATTTCACAATGTCATACGTTGGGGCAAATGTGTAATAACTACTGTATACAAACGAATTGGCATAGTTAAATCCATTAGGCCCCTGAGATGCATATGCACTCAGTTTGTCATATGTGTTCTTGGCAGTACCATAGTTATAATTACTATCTTCCTTATTCTCGTTGACTCGTTTCGGATCAAGTCCTGCCCACGCATACACAGGCTCGTTACCGTTATACGGTCCATTGATCGCCGTTGTGGAACCCAACCCTACAGTATACACTTTGGACTGAGTGGCTTCTCCCCCATTGTATTCGGTGTATTTACGGTCCATAAGATCCTTCATATATGCACCGGTAAGAATGGTTAACGCAGCAATTTCCGGATCACCTGTATTTGCCAAACCGACGCCCGCTGTAGCTGGCACATACTTGTTAACATTCGTTCCGCTTTGATTATAATTCGGGATTGTTGTAGCCTCAGCTAATGCATTGGCAAAATTGGTCTCAAATGAACTGCCTTTCGGCGAAAGAGACCATGCTTTCTTGGCATGAATTGCCGCTCCATCAGATAGAAGGAATAAATAAGGCTGTCGCTTTGGACCTGCTCCCTTCGTTCCCACCTTACTCATCGTCTTCGAGACACCGTACATGATTCCGTCCTGAGTGGGAGTGCCGGGCCCTAGTCCAACTGCAGGTTGTGTTCCAACGGAACTACCATCTTTGATTAGATTACTGTTCAAAGTAACCGTTTGAGTATTGCCACCTACGTATTTCAGATAGTCTTCTGTACCATGACCCGAACTAAATTCGTAATGTCCCATCTCCATAAATGTACCGAGATGGTTAGCATCAGCTGATCCGCCGAACCAATATACCGCAACACGGTTGTTGGAATTGGCGTTCATGACTGTACGGATGGCGTCATTTGCAGCCTTAGCCATAGCTTCTACGCGATAATAAACGCCTGCATCTCCAGCTGTGAGCGCTATTTCTTTACCGCTGCGGGTACCCATTGAAGAACTCATATCCAAAATAAAAGTTACGTCTGCCGCAGATCCGTTCGCATTGCTGTTACCGCCAACGCCTGGATTCGTGGAGTTGGATGTCATATATTCTTGTGCTAGCGCAGATAATTGAATATTGAATGTACCATCATTCTCTGCCGTAACACTCTTGTCTGTCCAGATCCGTCCATCTGAGGCAGCTGTACCGAAGCCAGCAGGTGCTGTATCTGTGACCGGATCGGCCATTAACTTCACACGATATTGCTTGTAGTTTGCCTCTGCTGTGGTTGGAGCGTTATCTGCATAGGCTACTGAACCTAATAATGCAGATAGGCCACTCCCCCCCAGGATTAAACATACCGTGAGCACAATAGAAATGATTTTTTTGATGCCTTTGGTCATATCCTTTTTGCCTCCATATAAAATTGAAATGTAACTGGTTTCTTGCTGTAGATAATTCTGAATCCCCTTTCATATATGCAACCCAGTTAACTTGCTATAGGGAATTCTTATACTCAACTTACAATGAAGTGCTCTCACAAAGTGACTCTACTAATGATATGACCTACTTTCTATATCAAAATGATTAGCGAGGATTAGTATAACCTCTGTCTCTAAACAAATACTGAACAAGCATTTATTGAGATTATTTCGTAGCTGCTTCACTCGTTTCATATGTTTACCGCTTCAAAGGAATGGTTATGGTTTCAGTAACATTGGGGATTCGATTTTAACAAACAAAATGAGATGCACGTTCAATTCGGATGATGAACATAATTAAGGATGTGATGATTTGACAGGAGTTGTAGGCGTACTAATGTTAATCATAGGTCTAATTATGGCCATATCACCTTACTCCTTTTGGTATTTCAGGTTAGGATGGAAACTTAAAGATGCCAAGCCTAGCGATTTAGCATTACGTGCTGAGCGGTTCTTAGGGGTAATTTTCGTCATTGTTGGTTCCATACTCATTGTCTCAAGCTGCTCATCTAGTCATGGGAAAGACCACGACTGGGCAGACCATTTTAAAGAAAGACTCTCTGCAGGGCAATTACAAGAAATCAACATCGGCCTGTTTAATCCAGTAACATTAACGGATGAAGAGACAAAAACAGTTACTGGCATGATGCAACATGCAGAGCTGAGGCCTATGGATTTCGAGGAAAGTTCTGGAGCAAGCAATATAGGGGAAATAATTTTTAAAGATGGTACTCGCTTGGAATTAATCATTTTTGGATCATCTGGTGGTATTGAATTGCAATCCGATTCTACCGATGCACATTATGAAATCGTAAGTGATAAATTAGAAAATTGGTTTCGTTCAAATTATACAAATCAATAACAAGAGCCCATCCTGCCGGGGCTCTTTCTTCTTGTCTAAGAGATTAGCTTGGCTGTCATAGTATACATACATCACTTCAGATAACTCAAGCTAGACCCTTCTTTTATAAAACCCAACTTTTGTATCATATAAATTTTTTTTATATATCTGGAGTCCGTGTTTATCTGGTTCTAATCTGACTCCTGCGTTAATTCTAGTTCGCCTTGCCCGATTCTCCAGTATAGTTTTCAGTTATATGTACTAAATTTGTTGTTATACGAACTACTTATGGTATGGGTAAAAATAACTACTATTTTTTTCGAAAAAAGGTACTACATTTACAATTCTTATTCATTTTGGTATCTTTAAACCTCGACAAATTACAATCCAATATTTAGGAGGTTTTATCTTGAAAAAGTTAATGTCTTTGTTCCTTGCGACTACATTACTCACTTTTTCTCTAGGTACTAGTGTCTCTGCATCCGATGAAGTATCTAAAGATCGTATCCAAATTCCAAGTAATACCGTATATAGTTTGGATACTAAGGGTGAGAAATTAGGCAAATCAGCCAATTTTGATTCCAGTAGTGTAGATATCAAATCTATGGAGAGTAACGGTGCAGATTCTGTTTCCTTATCCGGTAATGTGAAGACTAGCACTGGAGAGAAAGAATTCCAACTTACAGGCGGGTTAAAGAAGGCTGGTTATACGGACAGTCTGATTGTAGGAGAATTAAAGGATAACAAGGACAATTTTGAAGTTGTCTACTTCGGAATTGATCGCAAACCCAACAGCAATCTAGCTTTATTGCGAGATAAATTCAAGAATGATGATACTGTTGTTAAACTGTATTTGCTTGAAAAGAATACAAGAACCTTTACGTTTTTGGAAACGGATCAGTTAAATGATAAACTTCATACAGATCAGATGTTTAACAATTCGGGCTCTTTTGAAGATGCAGAACATACAGACATGTTTTGGTACGGGAAAGTATTTGAACCCGTTCGAGAAGAAACCAACGATGGACTAACAACATTTGCTGCGTCTCTGGCAAGTGGTAAGTCGGACAAAACATATACTGCAGTATACAACGCGGGTGTTGCTACAATAACAGAAAAAATGACGGTAAGAGCTTATGTTGAGGGTCCCTCATCTCTTAGTGGAGGTTCTGGGGATTTTACCACAAAACTTTATCCCCTGTCCGTAAGTACGACATCTAACGTAGGAACCGTTAACTCCAAAACCTCAGGCTGGAGAATGGGAGTTCATCAAGATACAACCCTTGAAGCTTATACA
The DNA here is from genome assembly GCF_900102085.1 of Paenibacillus polysaccharolyticus. GTDB lineage: Bacteria > Bacillota > Bacilli > Paenibacillales > Paenibacillaceae > Paenibacillus > Paenibacillus polysaccharolyticus. Next base: position 104,698 of record NZ_FMVM01000015.1, read on the forward strand.
GCTCCTGGGGATGTAATACGGTCTATTATGTGGGATTCATCTTATAGTACCCTTGGAAAATTAAAACTGAATGTAGCTTGGGGACTGTCGGTTCCTAATACAGGTTTGTCTTTTGGAGTAGGGTATACGAATTCACAGAACATTGCAGCTGGAACATTAAAGGTATATGACAATAGTGGTAGCAGTAAAGTAAGAAGATCAAAATTAACGATTCCGAAAAGTCAAAGGCTGGAGCTTCCAAGCCACTCCTTTGATTCTGTTATTAAAGTTGGTCACTACAGTACACCAAAACAGAAAACATTAAACCTCAAATTCACTTATTATATCTCAAACATTCAGGATAATTACAACGCAGCTACAGGACCACAAACGCATAATCTATCTTTCTCTTACAACTCGAAATAATTCATCAAATCAGGAACACCCGCTATGCGGGTGTTTTTTTTCGTGCGTTTCACGTACTCAACGGGCTAAAGCTATAACAAAAAGCCTTAGGAAAGATCCAAAGGCTAAATCGTTTTAATGGCGTAGGATAAACTGCACAATGTTTGCTTCAGAATTTCATTTTCCGAATTACATTAAGGGCCTCCTTTACAGTATGGCCCAGCTATTAAATCAAACTTTATTAACAAAAATGAATACATTGCCGAAATGTTTCATGAATCTTTTATACTCGGCATTTTCTTTTAATACAATGATGGAGGGATAGGCATTTATTTTGCGTTGTTTCAGCGAAGCGAGAAATTCCTTCTGCATCATGCAATGAAACTTTCCTTCTCTATACTGAATAAGAAGTGGTGGGGACATCGATGTATCATCACTTTCGCTTGCTACGTTCTCCACGTTATCGAATTCTTCATACTGAATAAGGCGTAATGGAAACTGCACCACTCCAAAGTATAAACCATCTTCCTTTATAAGTCCCTGCACATCGGGAGAGGCCTGGCAAGTGAGCAACAGATAACATTGTATCCATTCTTCAAGCATGCCGGTATTGGCATAGCTTACAGCTGATTCTATTGTCGGAGAATACGTTAATTGTGCATCGGTATGCTTCGAGTAGATGATTTTCTTAATGGAGTCCAGAGATAAATAATATTCATCCGCAAGTTCTGATACAGTGAGCCCATGAGCGTACTTATTTCGGATCATTTGATTGCGCTTTCTGAGTTGAGTTCGGTAACCGGACGTTTCGCCCCAACCCTTTTTTTCCTCCCCGGAAGGAATATACAATAGTTTGCCTGCCGCATACTTCTGAACTTCTTTTATCAGTTCCTCGGGGAGGACATCGCTAGCATTGATATATTTCATAATATCACCATCTATAAAGCGTAAATTCGATCTTTTAGTTCACTGATAGACTTCATAATGGACCGGCAGGACTCCGTATCATCAATAGATGCGTGCCAGCGCAAGACGTCAATGCCTTTATAATAAGCCATACATAGAAATCTTTCCTGAAAATCGGGTATGACAATCTCCCTTTTTTTGCAGTAATCAAATAATAATTCTGGAATACGCAAGTATGGCTTATTTAAATCCATAATTACAAAATCGAGAAGAAAATCGCCGATGCCGGATCTGCTCCAGTCAGGGAATCCAACCGTCGTTTTGCCATCCGTGATCAGATTAACGAAGAATGTATTGTTATAGACCAAATAGCGTTTCCCCTCACAATACGGGATTCTATCCTTCATTTCCTGCAAATATGTTTCAAAAAATTCACGATCAAGTATCGTTGTCTCGAACATCTCCTGCCAATTGTACCAATAGCCCTCTTGAGGTTCTGCGAATGTTTCGATCAGAAATTCTTTACAGCTTCCGTATTCTGTTTTGCATTCCTCATCAAATTCACCGTAGCCCTCAATTCCCTGGATATCAGATACATGAATTTCCATGATCTTGTCAAAAAATAGCTCGTGGCACTCAGCAAACTCTTCCAGGTTTAATTGATCAGCGATACGTCCATTCGGCGTCATATTTACGTTTCCAGATAGCATCGAACGAATCATGTGGTCCTTACTCATCTCTTCTTCTCCCTTTCTCAATTAAGATTCATCAGGTTCGCATCTGACATAAGAAAAGGATACCACTCGAATGATGCGGGATATAGGCAATGAATATCTTAAGTGAACTTTACATAGCTCTATAAAAATTCCCCTATACTTGGATCAGGGTTTACCATGCTGTGTTCAAACATACGTTTAAGGCCATCCTCTGATGGATGGCCTTAAATACAAGTAACCGCACTACTATTCTATTATCTTGGAATAACAGGTATCCAAATCTCGCTCTTAAAGTTGGGAGATGACACATCTTTACCTTCATTCCATAAGATTTCCGGTCCTTCCGCCACTTCATAGCTGGCAGAAGGAAACCATTCGGAATAGATTCGACCCCATACCTGTTGTAACGTTTCCGGGAAAGGTCCAACCGCTTCGAAGACGGCCCACGTCATTGCGGGAACCTCTAACTCTGCAAATCTCTCAGGAAACTCCTTGGATGATGTAGCAGCACCTATATAATGGTCCAGCTCTCCTCTTTCCTCCATTCGCCCTTCAGAAAAATGCACCGAAGCTGAAATTAATCCCTGTGGCTCAACATTGGAAAGTTGTTTCAATTCACCAATATCCTCACTGGTTAAGCTTTGCCACATTGATGCAATTTCGGGGTTCACCCCGTCAAATTGAATGGGTACCCTCTTCATTATGCCTACAATATAGAACGATTCCTTCTCAACAACACGATAGTTCATTGCATTTCCTCCCTGAACAGTTAATTGGAAGGTCATTCGTGGATAGGCTACTAAAGACGACACATGCGACCTGACCGATGAGGGCGTTATTCCGTGCAATGCTTGGAAAGCTCTGGAGAAAGCATCAGCTGATCGATAACCATATTTCACTGCCACATCCACAATTCTTAAATCTCCAGCTTGAAGTTCGAATGCCGCGAGAGTCAGACGCCTCCTCCGGATGTATTCCGACAACGGAATGCCTGCAAGAAAGGAAAACATTCTTGAAAAATGATAGTCTGAACAATGTGCCCGTTTCGCTGCTTCCTTCAGATCGATGTCTTCCTCAAGATGATCTTCAATATACTGTAAGGCTCTATTCAGATTGGCCAGCGAATCCATCCAAATGACCTCCTTTCAGGTATAGAATATCAAGAGTGGAATGTTCACATCCGACATTTCATGCACAGATTTGTGGGACAGTTAACTTGAACGAACCATTTGATTATTTATAGTCATTCATCGGCCCTTTATCCATGATCACTTCTACCATTTTGGAAGATCCCATCTTGAGCTTGGGCCTATTCTCTGAATTAGGCTTACTATAAAGCTCCAATGGACTTATGATTACACCGTCTGGTGTGTTATACAGTATTCCTGGTACACAGGTATATATCTTATCATTGTTATTAGCATTCTTAGCCGAGATCGTAACAGAGGTTCCCTCATGATTATCTATACTCATCGAGACCTTGTATCTGTAGAAAGAACCCGTCCCATTGGACTGAGCTGAATAAACGACAGGAACAACCGCGAGGATATCATCTCTTAATCTTAACTTGATCACCTCTGTCTTAATGGCTTGGTTACTTCTCCCCACATCACCCTTATGTTCTACAGCACCGTTACCATAGCTTTGAAGTGGCGGTACACCCTTCGCACCAAACATAGCTACATCAATCTGCTTACCATCCTTGGTGTAGACCAAAGCGTAGATATCATAATCCGTTCCAGTCTCCCATGATACTGTAGCTGTAATCTCTGGCGTTTTATCAATGAGTACCGACTTTTGCCCTTTTTCGAGGTTAATCTTCCCCGTTACCTTTTGAAGGTTTAATGATGACTTGGATGGTTGCGTACTTTTCTGATCCGTTGCAGCACTACTTGTTGAATCAGGGACTTTTGATGATGGATCGGGAGTAATCTGAGGCTCAGCAGGTTTGCTTGGTTCGTCCGCTTCAACCTCAACACCATAGTTTTTACACAATCCTTCAAGCCCTGAATTAAATCCGCGCCAGATTGATTTTGCCTTGGTTTGTCCATTCCTTAAATATAATTCCAGAACTACGATTCCATTTTCGTTCGTGAAGCTGGAGGGAGATAACTGAATAACTGTATTATCAGTACATATCTCAGCTGTCAGATTTTTCACATTCGAAAATCCCGTGTTATGATCCTCTGTCAGTGTTATAGCTATTTTGGTTATCCCTTCAGGAACTTTATCCATATCGAAATCAATTCTATGTACTTTGGTATTGCCTGCTTGCTCGGATGGTAAAAGAGTGGCTACACCTGTGGAACTTGTTGGTTGATTGTAAAAAATGATCCCGCTATCTCCTTGCACCTTGTCCGAATCGGTTAAAAGGAAGGCTGTTAATGAAACATCGATCGAATTCGAAATCTCGTGACTAATCCGGATACTCCCTTTTGCTGAACTTAAAGTTGTATTTGCTCCCATCTGAAGAAACTGACTCATCTAAGATCACTCCCTATCCCTTGATTTCTCGTACTCAAGCTGATCTTTTCGTTCCCAAAGCGCAGAATATGTACTGACTCACTTATATTACCACAAGAAGGAAATACTTAGGAGCTGAATCACTTCCAGTACGGTAATCACTCTTCCTCTCATGACATGTAGTTTCAATCCATTACGTGGGGCCATTTCATTTAAATTTGAACGACAATACGGGAAACCTGTTATCTATCGATATGGAACGAAGTGGCAGACTGTTTATCAATATACAGGGAAGTAATCTGCCAGCAGATACAACAGGTGACACCTTCATAATGCAAATTGGTGGCAATCTGTTTCTCTACAACACAACATTAACCAACGCGTATTACCCGAATAGCTGGATACCTGTCTGAGCTTCCAATACAGGCGGCCGTTAAGAGAGACAGACAACAGCAGGCACTTTTGGTGAATAATATTCACCATGAATATGTGGAAAAGCCGAAGCAGGAGTTCATCCCTGCCTCGGCTCTTTTTCGTTTTTCTTTATTGCGTTTTCCTGACTTACTTGATTCCGTTTAGATCCTATTGAAAATCACTTCAAAATCACCTTGTACCATTAGATGCTTAATGACTTCTTGGATGCGACTACGACTGCATTCATCCAAAAGGATCATGTCACTTTCCCAGTTATACTTTCCATGTAAGCACTCACCCGTTTGTTTGTTCTTTTCTGCCAAGGAATAGATGTTCTTGTATGTATAAAATGACGCGACCCATCTTGACCCATCTCCAAATGGAGTATTACATGTCTTTCAGTACAATCACCTCCTAGCGACTTAAATGACCTTACTCTTACGTTCGAAGCGATCCCAAGAAAGCATTCCTCTTTTTATCATTGCACTTTTAGGGCCATCCTTTACGGAACGGCCCATGCGTCAATCAAACTTTATCCGTAATAACAAAATTGAGAAGAGTGCATATTACACACCAAATAGCTTCCTTGTTATCGTCTTTATGTTCTGCTCCTCTGCACCGGTTTTGGAGCAAAATCAAGGAAAACTCAAAAAAAAACCATAAACCATGTTCTTAGATAGTAGAAGTAAAGAGTAACTCATTTAATACATTCTCTAGTTCGCCTCTATCTTTGAAGTATGTCGTTAAGTTATGAACGTTGAGGTCATATTTATGCAGATGCACATTTTTTAATCCACTTAACCGTTCTGCATACGTTGTATCTGGGGTACCATAATAGATATGATATTCATTGTGTTCAAGTAGCTGTATTTGCTCCCTTTCTCGAAAGATTTTCACCAAATTCAGATACTCCCGAGGAGCATCTCTAGGGATATCATCTAGGAATGGGATAATCCAGCTCATTTCATCAGTGTAATCCTTTTTATCTAAATCAAAATATGTTTGGGGACCGAAGGCATGAACAGTAACCTTAAATCGAGTTAGTAATCCAAATAATAATGCAGCATATCCACCCATCGAAAGCCCCATTACTATAATTTTATTAAATCGATTAGCGGGAATTAAATCTTCTATATAAGTGAGCATCTGATCGAAGGTTTCTACATCTAGGATATTGAGAAGCCCTTTATGGAACCAAGCCTTTTTGTTGTCTCTTATAATAATTCTATTTACACCCATGGATTGAGTAGAACGGTAAAATTCAAATGGCGGGGGTATTTTGGGACTAGGTGTACGAGCACCTCTGCCGCAAAATATAATTAGTAACGTATCACTATCTTTGGTAAAATCAATCACAATACTTTTGTTTGTGTTTCTTAGAAACTTGTCAACTAAATGTTCGTTGTGTCGATTTATATAAAATTCTCCACCCAAGTTATTCACTCTTTCATCAAGTATAGTAGTAACATTCGGCTAACATTTCACTTACTTCGGCAATAATTACTGTATTTGTTGTTACCTGTAATAGACGTTCAAAATAATAAATAGAAGTACGAATTTCACCATTCACTTTGTACATAAAACCCAAATTATATAGTATATCTGTACTACTCGGATTCAGAAGATAACACTGACGAAGTATGCGAATGGCTTGTTCAATGTCGTTCTCTAAATAAAGAGTCATAGCCAGATAGCTCAGCCACTCCTCATCATTCTCAACCACATCCGTTAGTAATTCAATAATTTTCCTTGCCTTTATAACATGTCCATTATTGATCAGTACTGAAATCCCTTTTTTTAACTCTGTATATTCATCTGATTTTGTGTCCTTCTGCTCATTAATTCCATACCACGCTTCGTAAATATATTCCCATATAATTTCCTGTTCCAACTCAGTAGAATTGAAAATTTGAAAATGGATTTGATATGGTTTTGGTTCATAGATTCCAGGTACTGTAATTAATATTTCGCTATCAAATATATAGTCTGAAAAGTCATCAAAACTTGTAGACAATGCAATTCTTACGTCAAAATAAGTTTTAATTAGATCAGGTATTTCAATTTTTTCGATATCCAAATCCTCTACAACTAATCCTATTCTAGGCTTAAATGGCCTTCTCATCTGTACTTTTTCTCCTTTCAGACGTTAATACAAATATCGGAATATTCTACGAATAAATGTATACTTGCAATCAAATTAATAAATAGTTCTAGCTTCATTGGTTAAACTCAATAACCCTTGCGCACTCTGATAAGCCAATACCACAAGTCTTATTACAATATTCAACCACTTAACTACTTATAGTTTTTTTGGTCTCTTTATCCATGATTACTTCTACCATTTTGGAAGATCCCATCTTCAGCTCGGGCCAAAACTCATATCTTAAAAAGAACCGGTCCCGTTGGACTGAGCTGAATAAACGACAGTAGATAGAGTTTCTTTCCCCCTCTAAAAATAGACAAAAAACACCACTGATAACGTTATATCAGTAGAGTTTATAGGCATTGTTCTGGACTTACATTTCCCGAAGCAACGACGTATCCAATTCGCCTCTCCCCAAATAACCGCTGCAGAGAACAGGACGGTTAAGGATTTCATATATTTTTTTATTATTCGTTGTATGATCCTCAGACCACACTTCGAACGAGTCGAACTCTTCCTTCGAAACCTGATGGTACTCCGGGGAGTCTGTTATGCCGGTTAAAATCTCATATGCATAAATGTTATTGCCAAACATCCCTACAGATTGGGCACTGCCTGTTTTTATGCGGACATATTCGGTGTACCTCACGATGATCACTCTTCCTCTCATAATTTCCGATTTTCATCTATTGCACTTAAAAAATTCGTCTATTGCGCTTAAGAAAACTGACAGAAACCGGCTACAGGGTGTTCTATTTCAGTATCCATTTTGGCGAAAATATATAGCGAACCAAAACCAAATGGATAATTGCCATCCTCTTGAATCAATGTATCGGGATAACCATCTTCATCGACTTGGAAAAAGAATGATAGTGACTCTTTCTTGAGTTCTGCGAAATAATAGTCTTCATCCTGAATCAGTCTCGGATTACCGCCCACCTTGATCAAAAAGGGCTGCTCCATGGATTCTTCGTCCATGCTTCGTTCTCCGTGTGAGATGGAGTGTCTTATCAGATCTTTGTGAGTAAAAGACCCCTGGATGCTTTCTGCTGAAACAGGATGTTCAATCACCTTGATCGAGCAATCAGGATAGATGTTATTTTCCAGATAGCTTTCACGATTTTCAGGGATAAAGATCGAGATCATGCTCTCTGGTTTGAAGGGATGGTTAAGGCTCAGATAAAAAGCATACTTTTGGTTACCTTCGTGGATGAGTTCAGATTGGTCGTCAAAAAACTCAGGTGCATTACCGCCGATCCAGCCTGCTCTATGTTCACTGGTTAAGAACGGTTCGGCATAATAAAGAATAGATTCTACTCTAGTCGTCAACATATTCGCTTGATTCTCTATCGGCACTTTACAACTCCCTCTCCAGAATCTGATATTTACTTGTTTATTCGCATATATAACACTCATCTCCATTATAAAGAAGACTCCTCTCTAATCCACCTACGTTTAACCTCAATCCTGGAACTTCATTAAAAGTTAGGGGATAACACAAAAAAACGTGTCCTCTAAAGAGGACACGCGAGATGAAACCCATTCATTCCATGTTTGGTCATCGGCCTTAACGCTTTTTAGCAACTACCGCTAGCCGGCCATTTTCAGTCGAATATTCACATGTGGACAGTACAACAAGTTTATCACCATACTGAGCGTTTACACCTGTGTCGTAAAGAGCGATTTTTTTGATATTCTGAACATATGAATCAAACTCGGTGGACGTCTGTACATCCCCAATTTGATAGTACTTAAACACGTCATCTGATTTACGATACACTTTGGATAGAATCACAGCAACAATCTCGTACTCTTCCTTTTCGTAAAGCGTATTAAACTCGAATGTAGCGTGCTCTTTATAAAAGCTTTCACTCTTGTATTTCATTAGGTCTTTAAACATCCAGCCACTTTTCATATGATGTCCGTGAATTAGCAAAATATCTGAGCCCCTGATCTGGCTATGCCTGTCCAAAAAAGGAAGGCCTCCTTGGGTCTCCTTTTTATCAAAATCATGATCCAGATAATAATCCGCATCCTGTGGATTTTGCATGACAGGATATTCAATTCGAGTGCCGTTAATCTTCAGCCAGCCCACAATGTCCGAGTTCCGCTCGTAAAGGCCTTGAAATTCAGGAAGCATGACTCGCTTTTTCTTCTTACTGAACAAAAAAGAGGGGATTGCATCCCCTCCGTTTTTATTCGACCCTTCCTCCCACATGTTCGCCAACTCATCTATTTTCTGTTGCTCAGCATAATCTCGCAGCAGCGTTCTTGAAATACCGATGAGAGAGAATACCAACACAAGGGAGGAAATGGCGATAAGAATTTTTTTGGTTTTGCTCATGTTCTTACCGCCTTTCCGGTCATTAAATGTGCTTTTTCTTCTTGTTACCGAGCAGACAGAAAGCGATCGTGATCAAGGACATCAGTGCCAAAATCATATAGAACATTGGCGATATACTGTTGTCTCCTGTTTTCGGAGCATCGTCCAACTCGTTGCTGACGTTATCCGTAACCTGGTCACCTTTGGTCGCTCCACCGTTGCCATTGTTGGTCCCGGTGTTGCCCGTGTTTGTTCCTGGAGTACCACTATTGGTTCCGGTGTTGCCGTTGTTCGTTCCCGGAGTACCGTTATTGGTTCCGCTGTTGCCAGCGTCAGTTCCTGGGATACTGTTATCGGTTCCTGGAACACCATTATCTGTTCCACTGTTCCCATTGTTCGTTCCCGGAGTACCGTTGTTGGTTCCTGGAATACCATTATCGGTCCCACCGTTCCCATTGCTCGTTCCTGGAGTACCGTTGTTGATTCCTGGGATACCAGGGTCGGTCCCACTGTTGCCAGTGTTCGTTCCTGGAGTACCGTTGCCGGTTCCACTGTTGCCAGTGTTGCCTCCGCTGTTACCACCGGAGCCACCACCTGAACGGATCGGCTTCATTGGCACATCGTATTTGACAATGTCAAAATCTACAGAAATCGTACCGCTAGTGTGCGTTTCGTATCCATCCTTCGTTACAACCAGATAGTAATCTGCTTCAGGGAATACCATGTACGCATAGAATCCCTTGACATCGCTATCCTGCTCTGGACTCTTATTGTCGTGCGGCGGGAAATTTGGAACCGCTGGAAGTGTTACTTTTGTACCCGGAATGCGACCTTTATCTCTATTCCGCTGTGTATCCGCATAATACAGTGTAACTTTGGCTCCTTCAATTTTCTTGCCCGTGCTCGCATTTCCTGTAGTTTCATCGTAGACCGTACCGTAAGGGTCAACTAATTCCTCAGAAATATTCAGCTCTCCGTTAGCTTTCACGTCGAGTTGCGTCACTTTGAGGAGTAACTCCTCACCAGTCTCCACTTGATAACGAACTTCCATGGTGTACTTCTGTTCGCTTAAGCCTTCCACGGAGAACGTTCCGTTCGAAGCCATTGGAAAAGCCTTAGGACGACCATTTTCCGTAATATAATTACCGTCTCTGTCTTTCAGGTAGATATACATATGGCTGGTATGCAAGCTGTTAAATAGCTCTGTTGTTCCGTCCATTTGTTTGAGCATAATGATACCTACAGCCGTGATATCCGCTGGAATGGTCTCGTCTGTAACACTGCTGTTTACATTTGCTTTTTGTGTAAACTTAACAGGTACATCTCTTCCGCCTACCCGATACAACTTCGTATATGTGATCGTGTAGTCCGTATCCGCTACGGCTGGGACTGCATATTCACCCTTCTCATTCGTCTCAATCTGAAGCTCTTCACCTGTCTTCAGATCAGTCACCGTGATGGATGCATTCGGAATAACTTCTCCTGTATTGTTGTCACGCAGTACACCTTCCAGATAAGGGCGAGTATTTTTAAATTTAGCCTCCGCCGCTTTTTTCTCCGGAATCACACCCGTGCGAACAAAACGTTCAGGGTCTGTCACATAACCATCTTTCGTGTAATCGTCCTGCGTTACCGTATACTCGAGAGATGAAGGCAGTCCTTGCACAATAAGTGTCTGGCCATCGGTAAGCTCGAAGCTATCGCCGTTCTTGATCATGCCCTTGCTGCCATCTGACTTCTCATAGGCGTAGGACTCATCTGATCCCTCACCTGTGAAGGTGATGGTGTACTTAAACAGCTTGCTCTTATCTTCGTCTTTGCCTTTCACTGTGTTGCTGATGAGTAATCCGCCCTTCAAAACGCGCACGTTCGTGAATGGTGCTTCTTCATCCATGCCTTTCATCACTTCGGAATAATACCGTTCCCCAGGAGTAGTCATGTATTCATCGGTTGTGTAATCTTTTTGGCTAACTGTGTATCTCAGATGTTTAGGCAGGTCTGAAATATCCAGTGTCTCTCCATCCTTGAGGCGGAAGGTGTCGCCAGACTTGATCGTGCCTGTACTATTATCCGACTTCATGTAAGAGTAACTTTCATCTTTGCCTGTTTCTTCAAAGTGAATGGTGTACTCGAACTCCTTCGTCTTATCGCCACCGTTGCCCATGACCGTATTACTAATAGTCAGCTTGTTAACGGTTCGTTCGTTGATGAAGTCCGCTTTATGATCACCTTTGTTCACAATGGAGCCGGACAGCTCTCTCGTATCAGGTGTGGTCGTATAGCCATCAACGGTCGTATAATCGTCCTCAGTCACGGTATAGACCAGATTCGCAGGCAAAGCAGGAAGTATTGCAGATTCCCCATGCTTGAGGACGATCTTGTCTCCATTTTTGAGCGTTCCAGACGTATTATCCGATTTCTTATAGACATACTCTTCGTCCTGACCTTCACCAGTGAAGGTCACAGTGTATACAAACCCTTTGTTCGGATCACTGCCGTTGCCCTCTACCTTATTGGTAATGGTCAGCTTGCCTTGGGCAGGTGTCGGCACAATCAGCGGTAGATCCGAGGTTACTTTTACCCCGTCTACCCAGAGAGGTTTTCCCGGTGTATTTCCTACATATACTTGATAAATCTTTGTTGTAGGCAACCAAGTATTTGTATCAATGTATGTTTCCTTCAGCTCATAGTAGCCTGGGTCAGGGAATAGAAGATTAAGTTTACCTAAATTATCGGTTTTTCCTTTGATAACTGTAGTTCCGCTGTCTTTTTTATAGAGTGTAAATTCTACATCTTTCAACGGATTTCCATTTGGATCTACTTTTCTCAGAGGCAACAAGGCATTGGAGCTTGAACTACCTGCTACGTCTGAACTGTCCAGTGTACTTTCACTTCTAGCACTGACAGCACTCAGACTGTCATCGCCCTTCAGTTTTACCTCGTTGCCCATTTTGTCTCCGGCTTTCGCTTTCGAAGGATCAACTTCAGTTTGGTATACAAACTGGTAAAACTTATTCGGGTTGTTCATTTTGAATTTGAGGACGGTAGTCCCATCTGCACCTGGTGCAACCTCTACTTGAACTTCGCTATTAGGATCGCTCAGGTCGAGGGCTTCACCTCGTTCCAGAGTACCGCTAGCTGTTAGTTTAGCAGGGTAGACGGCCATACTAGGTGATGTCAGCACAAGCTTTCCGTTAACTTCATAACGTAAGTTCATGCCTGCACCCAGGGTATCCTCCAGATAAACGCCCTGCTTCATGTTAAATGGCGGAGTATAGTTTACTGTCCATTCCAACACACCTGGAACAGGTTTAGTTACCGACTTGCCCAGAGTCTGGATCGGCACGATAATCTTACGCTGTTCAGAGACAATCTTTTCTACTCCACCCCAAGACATATGGAGGTCAGCTTTGTTATATACCACTTGCTTGTCCGTGCCATTCGTCGTGTATTCGTTCAAATATTCCTCTAAAGCTTCGTTAGAAGGTCTTGCCTTCACCAAGATAACATAAGGACTTTCTAATTTAGAGAAAGTGAACGTTCCTACGTTGCCATTATGGGTGAAGGAGCTTACGACATGAGCGTCAGTGCCTGGTTCAATAATGGTCTTGGCATCGTTTCTCGTACCGTAATCTGTACCTGAACTGTTGTCGGAAAATCCTTTCCAAAGCTCATAGTCTTTACCTTCGGAAAAAGGAACAAACTCCCAGCCTTCAGGCAATGTGTCCACTAACTTCATATTACTAATGACTCGATTACCGCCATCTTTAGCCATTTCTTCTGTGTTATATCCGGGCATGTTTACCCCTAGACGGAAGGTGACTGTCTTGGTTGTCCGGTCATAAGCAGAAATCGTCCATGCATCATTACTATCGTTTCTAATGTAACTGTTAACGTTATTTGGGCTAACATTTTCAAGTGTGCCATCTACTTTCAATGGTCTCGAAGCAAAGAGCATATCCTTGTTCAGCATACGCAGGTGAAGATTGGCATTGTTTTGCGCTTGTCTTACGTTCTCACCATCAATGAGCAAAGCGCGATTAGAACTTGTTTTGCCTACGTTGATGTCCTGTCTGAAAAGGATGTCCGGGTTGGTCTCCAGTGCACGGAAGCTGAAGGATGCGGAACTATCCGTATATCCTGTCACCTTAATTAAATCCGCCACCACTTTACCATCCACCGTTAAAGGGATTGCCTTCATCGTCAGATTGGCTTCACTCGTCTTCAGCGTTCCTGCCTTATACTGCTTCCAAAGCTGTGCAGAAGTTACATTTGCTTTAATTTTCGCAATGGTTTCTGCACTCACTTCACCACTTACATCTACGGCGTTGTCCAAAACGTCCATATTACCGCCATGTACCAGGACATCATATACCGCTGCATTCGGCAGAGCATATTGTGGGGCAAGGTTAACCGTCCACGTGATGCTGCCTTGGTTATAATCCTCTATAGAAACAGCGCCTGATTTGGTGAAATTGTGCGCACCGATGTTGACGATGGCCTCGTCCGTTACTGCCACAGGCCATTTACCCGTCGTTACATCGTTGTTCTGTATACCAGCCGGTGTATCCAAATTCCAGTTGGCGCGAGGATCAATTCTGAAGCTGGAACCACTTATTACTTTACTTTTAATAAACAAATCCACTTTACCGTTAATATTTCCAAAAGAATACACACCGTTTGCATCTGGTGTAATGGGTGTTAATCCAGATTCGGTGCCATCCTCTTGCCATTCAGCCGATACAAAATTCAGCCCGGCAGGTAAAACGTTAGTAATCGTAAAGTCCTTTAACCCATTTTTGTTATATCGGTTAACTGTGACTTTCCAGGTAATGGTTTCACTCGCATGATCGTATGAAGCACTGGATTGAATCCAGTCGGGAGCAAATGTCATCTCCAGCCCAGCCTGCACCAGCATGCTATTGTCTTGTCTCAGTTCCACTTTACCATTCATATCCCGGTGACTACGCCCCAAATTGCTTGGCGGATTCCGATACTCGTAATAATAGGATTCCTTAGGAATCCAGGTTTTATATTCTACTTTTGGTTCCGAACCTGTTCCCTGTGGAAAAATGTAAGTCAGCGATCCGTCTGCTCCAACAACTGGTGCTACGTTCTGATCGTTAACTTTGAAGGAGCCCTCCATATAAATACCGCGTGAATTTCCAGGGTTTGTATTATATGCTGAGGGATTTGTATAAAATGTCTTCCCGTCTAATGGCAATTTGATCGTTTTATCAAACTGATCGGATGCGGATACGGTTGACTGCCAAGTAATCGCGCCTTCTACGAATTGGGCCGGTTGAATTCCGCGATAACTATATTGATCCCACCTGATCATTCCAGGCGAGGTTAACGTGATACCGTACTCTGCTGTAACATTTGGATTCTCTAGCTGATATGTACTACCAAAGATGTTGACAGTCTTTTTATCTCCATAATTCAATCCCGTTACATCTGCATCAGCTGTCGTTTCGAAACTGAAAGTAACACCTCGTCCAACACCATTGAAAAAGTTATCATCACCATCGAAGACAACTCGAATGCTATTTGGAGTAAAATAGGTAGTACCCAGTTGTTTAGTGCCTGAGTCAGTCTGTGCATACAAGGTTCTGGTCGCTGTCGGAAGCACGACTTCCTTGAAGTGATCTTCTCTTTTCAGCTCAATCCAGTCACCCTTTTGAATGTATTTCTCAGGATCTGCATTCGTTGGATTGGCATCATCCCCATTGACAGGTATCTTGAGCCCTTCCGATTTGAGCGTAAATGGTTGTCGTCCCTTAATAATACCGTTCAGATCAATGACCACATTCCCTTGCTTCAACTCCAGCGGAAAGGATACATTAGATTCCATAAAAACTGCTGTTTTATCCATTGGGACAGCTGCCAGCATTATGGAATTGTTGGGTACATCATATACTGCCTCGGATACTGAAGTTGGTTCTTCCATACTCATCGAGTCAGATTCGCTAACTGCGCCCATTCCATTATCGTTAGGTACACTCTCTGCATATGCGGCAGTGGAGAACATCACTGTCTGCATAACAAGCATAATTGCCAGAAATAAGGACAATAGCGGTTTACCTACATTGCGTCTTTGCTTCAATACGAGAATCTCCTCCATTTCTAAAATTTATGGCGAAACTGGCATACCTGACCATTATAAATTAGAGGTCTAACCAAATTCTGACCACCTGTATATTTGCCCTTTAGATCTCATATGTAAGCAAAAAAGCGCCCTGTCTACTGATTAACAATCAGTAAACAAAGCGCAAATGGAGAGCCAATATTCAATGTTTAATTCTATTTCACATCATATTTATTCCTTGAACACTGCTGATGTGGTGTGTTATTCGATTAAAATCTATTCAGGTATATATGGAAGATCCAGCATCTTCGGAACGTTGATCACATGTTTTTCCGTATACGTGAGAATACCCTCTGCGCCGTATTCACGGCCAATACCCGATTGCTTGAAGCCACCAAAAGGGAACTGAACATCAAGCCCCTGCACAGCGGCTGTATTAATCATGGTTGTTCCAGCTTCGAGTTGACGTGCCAAAGTGATGGCATCCTCTTCTTTTCCCCACACAGAACTCGTAAGTCCATATATGCTCTCATTGTGCAGTTTAATAACCTGCTCTTCATCGTCAAATGGCAGAACTGGAACCGTCGGACCAAACTGTTCCTCCACGACAATCGGATCATGAGCATCGCAATCCAAAACAAGTGTAGGTTGCAGGTAGTAACCTTGTTCAAACCGATTTCGATCCAGGATTTGGCCGAGAGGGATGACCTTGGCTCCGCGCTTCTGCGCATCTTCAACCAGACCATTCACGTACTCTCTCTGCTTCGAGTTATTAACGGGTCCCACCGTCGTGTTTGGATCAAAAGGATCACCAATTCGAATCCAGCGATTAGCTGCCTCTATATATTTTTCCACAAATTCATTATAAATCGAACGGTGCACATATACGCGTTTGGCAATCATACAGATTTGGCCTGTCGTCAAGAAGTTAGAGATGACAATCCGGCGCATGGCTCGCTCATCATGAACATCAAAGCTTTCCAAGAAAATCGCCGCGTCATTCCCGCCAAGCTCCAGCGTCATATCTTTAATCGTTTCGGAAGCGGCTTTGATAATATGCTTCGCTGTTGCAGTTCCACCTGTAAAGGCGATTTTCGTCACAAGAGGATGACTCGTCAGTTCAACGCCCACATCCGCATCACCGTATACGACATTGATTACACCCGCAGGGAACTCACTGGCAATGATCTCTGCCACCTTCGCCGCCGCCAGTGGTGCATACGGACTTGGTTTAAGCACGATCGTATTGCCCGCAAGTAAAGCTGGAGCGATCTTGATTGTAGATAGAGCAATAGGGTAGTTCCATGGACTAATCGCTGCTACCACACCGATCGGATCATAGGATACAATCGTTTTACCCTGGTCATGCTCGTGAACCTCGTCCGCCAGAACGGATGCAGCTTCATTACAAGCAAACTCCATCCACATCAGCGAAACAAAAATTTCACCATGTGCATCATACAGAGGCTTGCCATGCTCTCTAGACAGCAAATGCACAATGTCATTCTCCGCTGCTTTAATTTTCTCTATCGCCTTGCGCATCCGAGTAATGCGTTCGTCAATGGAGGTCTGTTTCCACGTTTTAAAAGCCCCTGACGCCGCTTCAATGGCGGTGACCGCTTGTTCTTTGGTCGTGACAGGGAAATAACCTACGATTTCAGTTGGATTAGCCGGATTCTCTTTTGCTAACTGCGAAAGGGATTTTACATGTTGACCGTTAATGAAGGCTTCAACTGTAACTGTCTCTTGATCTGCTTGAATTGTCATATGAAATCCCCTCCCTTAACTCCATACTTCTTCTGCAATTTCCTTAACGTAACGAAGTTTACGCCATTGTTGTTCTTCTGTTAAAATGTTGCCTTCTTCGGTGGAAGAAAAGCCGCATTGTGGGCTCAAACAAAGCTGATCCAGAGGAACATAGGTTGCCGCTTCTGCAATCCGGGCTTTGATCTGTTCTTTATTTTCTAACTCGCCGGTTTTCGATGTGATTAAACCAAGCACGATTTTCAAATCTGTTCGATTCACATATTTTAATGGCTCGAAACTACCTGAGCGCTCATCGTCAAATTCTAAAAATAACCCATCTACATTTAAGCCTCCAAAAATAACTTCAGAAGCATAATCGTAACCACCGGTTGAGAAAAAGTTGGATTTATAGTTACCCCGACAAATATGCATCGTCACAACTAAATCTGCCGGTTTATGAGCCAAAGTTTCATTAATCATGCGCTGCATCGTTTTCAACTCTACTGCCGGTTCCAACCCTTTAGCGCGCAGTTTATCATGACCAGCCTCTGAGAATAGGTCTGCCCAAGCTGTATCATCTAATTGTAGATAACGGCATCCTGCATCATAGAAGGCTTGAATGACCTTTTGATATGCTGCAATCGTATCCTGAAGGAATTGCTCACGATCCGTATAGCTGTTGGCGCCGTTTTCCAATCGATAGAGAAGCATATTCGGACTTGGAATAGTTTGTTTTGCCACGGCGTCCCCTGCATGTTTTTTCAAAAACTTAAAATGATCCACAAAGGGATGCGTAGAGAAATCGACCTTACCTACAACTCGAATTCCGCCCTTACGAGTCTGCATGTTATGGAATTTAGGTCCATCAATTTCCTCATACAGCTCTACACCGTCCAAACCACCCAGGAAATCAAAGTGCCACCAGCTTCTGCGAAACTCACCATCCGTGATAGCGAGTACGCCATTTTCTTTTTGTTTCTCAATCAATCGGATGATCTCTTGATCCTCGACATCTCTTAGTTCTTCATATGTAATAGTGCCAGCTTTATATTGTTCACGCGCCTGACTCAAGTTCGCAGGACGTAGGAAGCTTCCAACATGATCGTTACGGAATGGTATCATAGAAAAATCTCCTTCTAACTTTTAGTTACCTGAGTATAGCATGATCAAAATGGTTACAGGTTATATGAAAAAAGCATGACTGGTCATAGCTTTTAGCAATAGCCAGAAGGCCTTAGAAAGCAAAAAATCCACAACCGCATAGGGTCATGGATTTACAGGGTGTAGCCCTATTTTTAAAATAATCGTTCATTAATAAAATTGTACCCGTCTCAACTAATATGATTATAGTTGCTTGATAATACCTTCCAGCTCATCGACCAAGCCTTTTGCCCGTTCAAAATCGGTATTTTTCAAAGCCAATTCGATTTGCATTTCAACAGCCTTTTTATTTTGTTCATTTTGCAAATAGTCTTTATCGAAATGACTGGCGTATATCATTTGTCTGAACTTGCGCATGCTCATTTTTCTGATCGTCTTATTCTCAATAATGAGTACATAATCCATACCGTTGACGACCGAATAGAAATCATGCGAAACCATGAGGATCGCGCCTTGATATTCTTCGATGGCTTTCTCCAGTGCAATCTGCGAATAGATATCTAGATGGCTTGTCGGTTCGTCAAGAAGCAACAGGTCAGCTTGAACCCCGGCAGCTTTAGCCAGTTGAAGCATGTTTTTTTCGCCGCCGGACAGTGATTCGATCTTTTGATCCAGGATTTCGCCTTCAAAGCCGTAGTTCACAAGATAGGCTCTGATCTCATCATACGTTTCAAACCCGGCATCGATGAATTCATGTAGGATTGTATTCGAATCTTTGAGCGTTTCGCCTTGAAGCTGTGATAAATAAGCCAATTTGAGATCCTCATTGATTTCGATGGATGGCTGATTGTTTTTGAAAATATCCCGAAGCAACGTTGTTTTTCCAGTACCATTGGGGCCGATGATGGCCACTTTATCTGTCGATTTGATCTCGAAGTTCACATCTTGCAGAACTAGCTCATCAAAGGAAACACTATAGTTATCGACCTTGATCGCGATGCTGTCTTCCACTTGATGATCCAGGCCAAACCGAATATTCGGCTGCTTGATGTCGACAAACGGTGCTTTGATTCTGCGCGCTTCCAAACGTTCTTGAAATTTCACTCTCGCTTTTAACGCTCTTCCTCTGGAAGCTTCCGAATTAATCGTTGCGATGGCTCTGAGATTTTCGATGACACCATCGTATCTTTCGATCTCTTCCGCTTCAGCAACTGCGATTTCCTGCAGTTCAATCTTCGTCTGAAGCAAGGAGAAATTGTACTCGATATATCGTCCGTCAAACTCCTGAAGCTCCATGTTCTCAAGGTGAATGATTTTGTTGAAGCAATGATTCAACAGATAGCGGTTATGCGTAACGACGAGTAACATGCCTTTATGGGAATTAATCAATTTTTTTAACGCATTGAGATTTTCAAAGTCTAGAAATACATCCGGCTCATCCATGATCATCAGATCCGGACTGTGGAGCATTTCCTTCATGACTTGAATAAGCTTGAATTCCCCGCCGCTTAAGGACGATATGCTTGCATCCTTCAGCTTCATGAGGTTGGCCAGGTTTAGCTGTTTATGAATGGTGTTTTCATATTCATCTCCGCCCATGGCCTCCAGTGCGTCCAAAGCCAATTGCACTTTTTCCATCAGTGAATCCATATCCGATGTGTTGGCCATTTCCGCATAAATCGCTGTGATCTCATCCTGAAGCTTGATAAATTCTTCTGCGATATATTCAAAAACCGTCATTTCTGTCGTTGGGTCTACCTGTGAGAACTGACTCATATACCCGATTGTGCAATCCGGATCGATCTCCAGCTTCCCCTCGAACAAATGTCTTTCCGGGTCCATCAAGATTTCAATCAACGTACTCTTGCCACTACCGCTTGTGCCAATAAAAGCGCAGTGTTGGCCCTCTTCGAGGGTAAATGAAATGTCTTTGTAGAGTTCTTTTTGTGGAAACGAGAAGGATAGATTTTGGGCTTTAATCATGGTGTTACCTTTCTTGGTATCTAAAATAGTGTAATTATGATGTGGGATTGTTGCAGAACGTAAGTTTGAATAAGCCTGAAGTTGTCGATTCTCAGCGTAACACCGATTGAGGTCAAGTACAATTGATTTGTATTTCTAGGTACGAACCAAAGTTTGGCTGTGTCAGATCACTGCTTAAAATGAACCAGTAAACCAGTTCCCAAAACATTGAATTGTTATTAGTGGGGTCAGTTAACGATGACTTTGTGTTTACTTGTGGTACATTCCTCCGCACTGTCTATAACAACACGTTTAGGGCCATTCTTTGTCGAATGGCCCTTCATTTATAAGTGATTATGGACGACTGAATAGTTTCATTAATTTGATGTAAATCGGATGGACCATAAGACCTGTCGGGCTTACGGAGTATCTTTTTCCCGTATCCAATCGGCGAATATGTTCCATTTCCTCAGCATTAAACTCAAAATCAAATAATTCACTGTTCTCTTTTATCCGCTCAGGATTTGATGATTTCGGGATTGCAATAATTCCCCGCTCCAGATGCCAGCGCAAAATGACTTGTGCCACCGATTTTCGGTGTTTATTAGCGATTGCGAGCAGTTTCGGGTGCTCCAGCAGTTCTTTGCTCCCCTGACCTAACGGGCCCCAGGCCTCGTGCAGAATCTGATTTTTCACCATATACTCATGCAACTCTCGTTGTTGGAATTCCGGGTGTGTCTCGATCTGATTCACCATGGGCAAAATCCGGGCATGTTTCTTAAGATGCTCCAAATGCTTGATCTCAAAATTAGCTACGCCTATGACTTTGATCCGGCCTTCGTCGTATAACTCTTCCATCGCTCTCCAGGCATCCTCATAATGGGCACCGGCAAAATGAATTAAATACATATCGAGATACGTTACGTTTAGTCTTTGGCAAGTTCGCTCAAATGTCTTTTTCGTCGCATGATATCCGAGATCCGTTGTCCAAGCTTTCGAGGTAATAAAGAAATCTTCCCGAGAAATGTCACTTTTTTGAATGACTCGGCCTAGCGCTACTTCATTCCCGTAAATTTTCGCTGTATCGAAATGGCGATACCCGGCTCGAATTGCCTCTTCAACCGTTTTTTCGAAAGATTCCCCCTGCTTGATCTTATATAAGCCGAATCCGAGTTGCGGAATATCGACTCCGTTATATGCTTGGATTGTATGTTTCATCAAAGATCGTCCCTTTCATTGGTTCGGGATCGTGATTCCGTAGCTGGCTCCTCACATTGTTCAAATAGCTTATCAATCTCGCTCGCCAAGTTTTTCAACGACTTCAGCTTGCTTCCGGCGTCCAGCAGATAAAAGTTACGAGTTCCTTCTTTGTGAACGCTGATAATCTGCGCTTCTTTCAGTATTTTCAGATGGTGGGATACAGCAGGCCGGGAGAGGTGTGTTTGTAATCTGATCTCACCCACACGCATGCCCGGTTTCTGCGGTCCTTGAATCAAAGCCATCAATATCGCCTGCCGAGTCTCGTCTCCAATTGCATTCAGTACCTTCTGGTTGTTCTTAAATTCGGTCGCGATTGTATTCAAAAATTGCTGTTCGACGGGAATCTCCCCTTTTCGTTGAACCGTTCAATTCTTTTGACGAATATAAGATACCACGATCTCAGACACAGCAGTACTTCGGGAAAGAAATCCAAGAACAACATTTTTCCAATTGCACGGGATTGCTCGAATACTTGCTGTGACTTGTGGTGGTAAGGTTGACCATGTTGTCTAGAGGGTCTCGTTTTATATGCTAGACAATATTTTGAAAATCAAATGTGTTAAACTTAAATGAGCATTGCCTGTCTATTCTAATGAATGCTACATAACTAAATATAGGCTGCTTATAGAACAAATATAGTGAGAAAGGAACTGCCATGAAGCGTTCTCTGAAGCAACCAATGAAGTCATTATTAATGCCTGTAATTCCCGGTGGAATCATGACGATTCTTATATTTTATTTGGATTACTTTCACTTCCAGCTTGTTGAGAAGTTCATACTGTTTGCGGCATTCGTCATTGTGCCTCTTGTCATTTTACTTTTGAAATATGATGCGAAGAATAAACAGCAACGAATAATGTTTGTGCTTATAAAGTGGCTTCAATATCCGGCCGCGCTTCTTACCCTATTTTCCGTCATGAGCAATAAGATGTGGGGATTCGAAGGCACAGCAATACCAGGCATGCTCTCCCTGGGTTGGCTACTGTTCACACTACTGCTGGGCATCTATGGCTTGACCACGATTGTGATGGCTAAAGGAAAAGCAGCGGAAATCGCAATTGGTGCGGGACTTGTTTACTTTTTTATCGGGGGAATATGGTTTACGTTATATCAATATCAAGTGGAGCTTTTCAATGCCAATGTTACTACGCATGCCTTGAGCTCGGTTCACTTTCATTTCTCATCTGCGATCGTTCCAATTTTCATTGGTGCACTGGGACGGATTATGGCGAAAAAAAGCTGGTATCCCTGGGTCGTTGCCATCGATATTATCGGACCGCTATTGATTGCTTTTGGTATGATTTTCTCCAAACCGATCGAGTACGTTGGTGTCGCTTTGTTCGCTTGTAATATTGTGGTATATACGGCTTATCTCCTGGCTTACTTAAGGAAAAACGCTTTGAATATGAAGGCATCCTTCTTCCTAGGCCTTTCTTGTATAGCCTTTTACACGGTTGTTGTCATCTCCATCTTCTATCCGTTACTGAAAAAGATGTACTCCTTAACCATACTCGACTTTATTCCCATTTACGGAGCTCTACACGCGTTCGGTTTTGTCTTATGCGGATTGATTGGTTGGGTGTACATGGTAGACTCTATTCAGGAGAAAAAGATGGCCAAGGAGAATAGATGGGTTGGTACATCTTTATGAGTTGGGTGAACATGGTTTCAGGCTAACCCATCGGCTTCATAGGAGTAGTTTAGTCAAGTTCGTGCTATAATAGGGATCACATAAATAACATTCATCATTTGCCGAGATGGCGATGATTAAGGAGATTGAATCTTGACGAACAACCATGATATTGGAGCAGTTAACGGACTACCAGAGAACTTTGAAGAGCTCAAACGAGCGGCTAATCGGACATCAAGCTGGAGAGACAGACTGAACGCGGTGAACGAATTGGGGAACTGGGACACAGAACCTACCATTAAGTTACTGCAGAATGTTTTGAAAAATGATCAAGTGTTCCAAGTGCGCGAAGCCGCATATCTCAAGCTCAAACAGTTGGGTGAAGAAGTACAAATGCCTGCCAAAAACAAAGGCGAGCTGTTTAAAGGTACGAACAAAATTTTGCTACGGATCAAAAAAAGCCTTCCCGAAGGTCACACATTTGAGGAATTCAAGGAAAAACTGCAAAAGACACGTCTGGATCTCTATGATACGTACGAGGGCGATAAAAATGCTGAGTTCGACTCCTGGCTCCATGATATTTGGGAGACACTAGGTAGAAGATAAGATGGCTGCCGTTCACCGTATGAATAGCAGATTGCAAAATAATAGCCGAGTAAAAAGCCACTTCAAAAAATGGAGTGGCTTCTTTATTTCTTCAGGGTCATCTCCATGAGATCAATGTCACCAGAGTAGCTGTTCATAAAACATCCATCTTCCTGTATATCCCATTACATTTATTTACTAGTATAATAGTGGAAACCAACAAACATTTTGAAATAGAAGGAGAGCTGTTATGGAATATCATGTATCCATATATGGGAATGATCAAGGAAAAGGAACCGCAGATCAACCCCTTCGTACCATATCACGCGCTGCGGCTCATGCCATGGCTGGTGATACCGTTATTGTTCATGCGGGAGTATACAGGGAATGGGTTAACCCGGCGAATGGAGGAACAGCCGAGCATCGAATCGTGTATCGATCCGCAGGAGACGGGGAAGTCGTCATTACAGGAGCTGAGCGGATTACCGACTGGAAGTCCGAAGGAAATGACGTTTGGAGCACAGAAGTGCTGAATTCCATCTTTTCCGTTCGTAATCCCTTTGAAGTGGAGCTTAGTGGAGACTGGTTGTTCGACGGGCCCTTCCCAGTTCATCTCGGCGATGTATATTTGGATGGAAAGTCATTGTATGAATGTGCTAATTTTGAAAGCGTTCACAATCCGGAGATTTGGCCCGAAGCCAAGTATTCCGAGGATTCACTGTTGAAATGGTACGCCGAAGTGGATTCTACGACGACGAAGATCTGGGCTAATTTTGGCGGAAAAGATCCTAGAAAAGAAAATGTAGAAATTAATGTACGTCCTTATTGCTTCTGGCCTGAGAAACCAGGATTGAACTATATCACCGTAAGTGGGTTCACACTCCGTCAAGCCTCTCCTCAATGGGCACCCCCTACGGACTACCAGGAAGGTCTGATCGGACCACACTGGAGCAAGGGCTGGATTATCGAAAACAATATAATCAGTGAATCCAAATGTGTTGGTATTAGCCTAGGTACCGAAATGGGTACAGGGCACACCAACTCTTTGGAAAAGCGCAGTAAAGGCGGGACTCAACGGGAGCAGGAGGTTATTTTACGAGCATTACGCTCCGGCTGGCATAAAGATATCATCGGCAACCACATCGTTCGGGGTAATGTGATTCATGATTGCGAGCAGGCCGGCATTGTAGGTCATATGGGCGCTGCCTTTAGCCACATTTACCAGAATCGGATTTATAATATTCATCATAAACGGCTCAGACACGGTGCCGAAGTCGCAGGAATTAAACTGCATGCTGCACTGGATACTCAAATTAACGAAAATATAATGTATAGTTGTTACCGCGCGCTTTGGCTTGACTGGCAGGCACAGGGCACTCGCATCAGTCGCAATGTATTTTTTGACAACATTTCAGAAGACCTCTTCGTTGAGGTGTGCCATGGTCCGTATATGGTGGATCACAATCTATTCCTCTCACCTATGAATTTCAGAAATATGGCTCAGGGCGGAGCATTTGCTCATAACTTATTTGCTGGCCGATTTGTCGTCCGTTCCGAGATTACCCGGATTACGCCATATCACTTCCCTCACGAGACAGCCATGGCGGGATACTCCAATATCACCGGAGGCGACGACAGGTACTACAACAATATCTTCTTGGGTGATAACGACGCCGACACCAATAAGGAACCTGTTCCAATCACCTTTTTTGAGCATCTTCCCCTCAAACCAAGGGATGCCGTTGGAGAGAACGGGAAGACGGTCATGGATGGTGTGCCGGACGATTCCATTTGTTATCTGCATGCTGTCGGACTTGGCGGTTACAATCAACATCCGAATGTGAAAGATAAAAAGTGGTGGGAATACACCAAAGAAGAGCTTATGGAGCTTGGCGATGCTGCAAAGGATTTCTTTATAGGAAACGCTGTTCTTCCGGTAGCTATGGGTGGCAATGTATATCTCAATCATGCGGTTCCAAGTACTCACGAATTAGATGCGAAGATACATTCACAGAAGAGCATAAAGATTGAGGTTGATTCTGCGCAAGGCAAGGTACTGGTGCAGATCAATGAGCCCGAATTGCTTCGAGGTACCTCTGCCATGGTGATTAACACCGACCTGCTCGGAAAAACGTATCACGCCGATATGAAGTACGAGGAACCCGAAAGCACTCCATATCGCTTGGACTCCGACTTTTTCGGTACAAAGAGACCCGATGCAGATGTTACATCAGGGCCGTTTGAGTTGAGCGAGAAGGGTAATGTTGAGTTTGAGATTTAGATTGTTATTGAGGGTCCAGTCACTTTGGGTGACTGGGCTTTTTTGTGCGGAGCCTATATTTCGATAATCAGGAAATAAGGCTTTGCTTGAAACAACACTCTAATTGTATTTGGGATAGCCTCTTACTTCAAAGAGGTTCAGATCGTTTCTGATCTCAGAATGAAGTTCGTCCACTAATATCTTTAGGATTGTTATGGAAGTGGCTACATTGCTCATTGGAGCAACGAAAACATATGATAAAGTTACAGAAGCCTATGTTGAGAATGCTATCAAAAATGAGTTTAAAGATGAACTTCCCTTCTTAGTCACTCGGAATTCTTTAATTGAGGAATTTGGGCTTATTGGAACGAATGAATATGTGAAACTTAAATTCGGTACTAGTGACTGAGGATTAGAACATATCTTAAGCAAACAATAGTAGTAACGTTTCAGTAGATGGTACTTGTGACGTTAAAAAGTATAGACTTGTTGTTAGTAGCGACTATGAAGTAGTACTTTATATCCTTTGGGCTGGAACCTAGCTGAATCTAAATCAAAACGATATACTAATAAACTACAATTCCATCCATTTAATACATGTTGGACGAGTTTTCGTCTTGAAAAATTCTGTGCACGCATCAGTCATTTGTTTAACTGTAATAACCATTGTACTTGCTAAAACTACTTCTGCGCCATGAACATCCTCGTAAAAGGTAACCGTTTCGTCCCTAATATTGTCATCACCGTAAGAAGCAAAAGTTCCCTTTTGTTCAGCATCTAAAAAGTACAACACACAATAATCATCCCGAACAAAAGCACATAATTGAGGGGCACCACTTCCTTCAAAGGTAAAAATAAACTGATTGGCATTAAATGCTGGACGATTTCGAATAAACTCAATTACCTGCGATTCTTTATTTATTACAATTTCTCCATTAAAATCATTAGCATACATTTGTAAGACCTACTTTCAGTAGCATAAAAAGGGATTTCCTCACCTATACAAGTCCTTGAGGCACATAAGCTAAAAAGAGTTTAAGAGCCCTCCTTATTTATTCTCATGTCCAATTTTTCACCCTACTTGTGGTACGGTTCTCCGTATCGGGTCTATCGGCGTAAATTGTGCTGCGATGTACCGTAGTCAAGATTCTATACCCGCTTGGTGAATTTCCATCAAACCTTAACATAAATGAAATGCCACCAAAGTAATCAGTAAGATAATTTCGCTAAATAGCTTCGGAGGCGTTATCAACGGGTATTCCTTACCCAACAACGATGCTTCTTTGTAACGGTAGAATCCCGGGCCCATCTACTATTATTTCGAGAGCTTGCTCAGAGGTGATTTTTTGATTCGGATCTCCGCTGCCTCGCACCAGGCGGCAGTTCTCTAAAGGGCTTTTCCGGATCTACTTGTCTTCTTCATTACATTTGAAAGCAATATAATTAGTCCACTTTATTATTAACTAAACATTCCGTCAATATAGAAAATCTTATTTCAATTCCTTTATTTGTTCCCTAATTCAATAACGGAACAAATTCTAATTCAGACATTTAGCCCAAAGCCTACGCACATACAAATCTATTTTACACAATAAAAAGGCTGGGTGAGAAACCGTAAGGTTTTCCGTCCAGCCTTTTGGCATGTTTGTCTTGCAAGGAAGTGTGAACTCTCCCTAGTCGTCTTTATGAGATTATTCTTTATTCATATTCAAAAGCATAACAATCGCTTCAGCTCTTGTTGCTTGTTTATGAGGATTAAACGTATTCGCCCCAATTCCGTTCACGATGCCGCGTTCTTGCAGCGTGGCTACTGCGCTTTTGGCCCAGATCGGGATTATCCCGTCATCTGCGAAGGAAGTAACTGCATTCGGGTCCAGTGGCAGACCAAACGCTTTCCCCATCATCGTCGCCATCTCGGCGCGCGTAATATTTGCATTCGCCCGGAAGGTA
Organism: Paenibacillus polysaccharolyticus; assembly: GCF_900102085.1. Classification (GTDB taxonomy): domain Bacteria; phylum Bacillota; class Bacilli; order Paenibacillales; family Paenibacillaceae; genus Paenibacillus; species Paenibacillus polysaccharolyticus. The sequence continues at coordinate 132,629 of NZ_FMVM01000015.1, forward strand.
CCATCGCTGTAGCCGCTAATAATGCCTGCTTGCACAGCTTGTGCTACCGCAGACCGTGCCCAACGCCCAATGTCTGCTTGATCTGTGAAGGTCAGCTCTGCACCTGCTTCCTGAACCTGCAAGGCATTCATCAGCATGACTGCAAACTCGGCACGGGTTATCGTTTTACCAGGCTTAAACGTTCCGTCACTATAGCCGTTTACGATTCCATCTTGAACTGCTTGCTTGATGTTTGCTTCAGCCCAATGCCCAGCAATATCGCTAAAGCTAATTTCCGGTTTGGCAGGGGTTACCGCCCCTTCCTCCGACACAGGAAGCCCTGTCGCCTGGTCTACAACAAGCACCGCAAACTTCGTAAAGTGATCAACCTCCGCTCTAATTGAATTTCCGCTTGTCTGACTGCCTTTCACTTCTACCCATTTTTTGTTTTCTTCATCGAAATAGAAGATTGCCACCCCTTGACCGCTCTTCACTTGACTCGCATCGAAGGTAAAAGTTAACGTTACCGGCTTGATGAAATTACCCGAAATATTTTTCAACACTTCATATACCGGGCTTGCAAGCACCTCTTTATGAATGAGAACCTTTTCCGTATCCAGCCATTTTGAAATCGTTAATTTCAGTTCCTGATTGACCGCGCCTACAGGAACAGTAATCTTCAACTGATCTTCCAGACTAACCTCGCCAAGTGATCCAACTGGAAGCGTTAGGCTGCCGTCTGTTGACGATACTTTAGCTGGCGTTGATGGTGTTGGAATCGGCACGATAGCTGGTGTTGACGGTGTCGGCGACGGAACGGTAGGTGTTGGTGTGATCGGTGCTGCTAGTACGGTTACCGTATAGGTCGTTTTCGTTTTTCCATCCTGCGCCGTCACAACGACCTTGCTACCTGTCAATAATGCAGTCGCAAGATCAGTCCCATTCGCCGCATACACCTCAAATGTCGCATCTGCAGATGGAGTGATAGCGGTCTTCAATGCGGCTAACGTTGTTCCGTAAGGAATGTTCGTTAGCGTTTCATTGGCCGTCCCGCCTGTGCTTACGGTTCCAATTGTAGAGGTTAACGTTGAAAGGGTGCTGACCCATTTCGCAAACAATGTCTTACTCGCCGTAATCGTAAAACGATCTGCCTCCGAATAATTTTTGCCGGATCCATCCGCTAAGGTATTCCATCCCGCAAAGGTGTAACCATTTCTGACCAAATTACCTGTGTTTCCACTAACGCTAACCGTATCTCCTCGAACATGAGAGGTTTGGGCAATCGGCAATTCTCCACCCGTTTTACCGTTTCCGTTATAGGTAACTTGAAGCTCCGAACTCCGCAAGTAAGGATATCCATTATTAACCGCGGAATCTATTGTCCAGATCTGACCGAAATCCCAATCTGTATAACTGGCTTGCGTCTTCATCTCCGCTGTCGTTAGTGCCGTCCCTACACTCGGTTGTACGGTTGTTTCACTTTCGTAAAAGCTATTTTTTACCGAACCGCCATACATCCCAACTAAGCCGCTTAAACTTCCTTCTCCTGTTAGGGTACTCGTTGCATAACTGTTATCGACACGAAAAACGTTTGCTCCAACTAATCCCGCTGCAACATTTTTCCCATCTACGCTTCCATGGAAGTAGCTATAAGATAGTAGTCCATTATTCGATCCTACAAGCCCACCTGTGTACAGACCGCTAATGCTTCCGATAGCAAAGCTATTTCTAATCGTACCACCTTCGTTAAAGCCGACCAACCCGCCTGCAACGTCCGCTGTTCCACTCACATTTCCCTTATAGAAGCTATCGCTAATTGCAGAGAAGTTATAACCAACCAACCCGCCTGTATACGAGCTGTCCCCCCCGCTCACACGCCCTGTGACGACCCCGCTGTTTGTGATGTTTCCATCGCTCGCTCCAACTAGTCCACCTACATAGCCTTTACTGCTGACTACATCGATATTTTCCAGAATGACATTATTGACCGTCGCGCTTCTCTCGATATAGCCGAATAACCCTGTAAAATCAGAACTTGTTGTATTTATCGTTAAATTCTTGATCGTATAACCATTGCCATCGAAGTTTCCTTCAAACGCATTGTACCAATCAGAACCGATTGGCGCCCAGCCTGCTCCTTCTGCATAGCCGCTCAAATCGATATCCGCTGTTAACTTAAAGCTCGAATCCAAGAAATCTCTAATCTTATTCAGTTCAGATGCCGTTCCAATCAGATAAGGATCTGCTACTGTTCCTGAGCCACCGGAAAATAGGAACTTTGTTGCTGGGAATGTTACCGTCACTACACCGGAATCGGCTGAATTCGTGACAACCGTCGCACCTGCTACCGTGAAGAAATTCGCAGGTACCCCCGTTAATCCATACCCTCTCTTGGGTGTAATCGTCATCGTAGCCGTGTAAGTCTCTCCTTGTACATACCGGGAAGCCACCTCTGGAGACCAAGTCACGGATGCGGTATATTCGTTTGTATCTATTTGTCGAATTGGCTCTTCGCCCACGACTGGAACAGCTAACCCGCTGATCGCTGCCGTCTTAATTGCCGTTGCAGCGCTCATCGTCACGGTATACGTAGTCTGCGTCACTCCATCTTCAGCGGTAACAATGACTTTTATGCCCGTCACCACTTCAGTGGCTAGCGTGGTTCCATCCGATTTGTAAATCTGAAATGTAGCATTCGCCGCCGGCGTGATCGCTCCCCTCAGATCTGCCAAACTCGTACTGTATGGAACATCGGTTATGGATTCATTAGCTGTTCCGAGTTGACTTACGGTTCCGATTGTCGAGGTCAGCGTAGCCTCTGTTTTTAAGCCGATATGTTCCTCAGCTACCAATAACTCTTGCTCATAAGACGCTGGGTTCTCATCGTCGGCAAGGAATCTAACATAGATTTTATCGCCCGGTTGTACGGGAATATTATCTACATTTGTACCTGTAATACGTTGAAACGCTCCATCATTCACCTTATATTCCATCAGGCTCGTCACATTATTCAGCTTCGTTCCATACTGTGACCCTTTCTCCAACGTTGCGGTTGAAGGAGCTGCTGCTCTTACAATCTTATAGCTCTTGCTCATAATCGGGCTATCTAATTTCCCCGGATACACCGCCATCGCTTTGATCGTGACATCGTCGTTGATTACGATTGGCGTGCCTGAATCGTATAATGCACTAGATCTCGTCGGCGTCTCGCCGTTTGTCGTGTAATGAATTTCAGTATCCGCTCTCTCACCCGTAAGCGTCACTTCTGAACCTACCGCGACAGATCCATCTGCAGGATCTGGGGAAGCCACAGGTTGAGCATTCGCAAATATTCTTAATTGAGGATATTGATGAGGGGGAACAAACCAAATCTGATCGAAATCCCAACCTGCAAATGTAGCTTGGAGCTTCATTTCTTCTGTACTTTTTCCGTTCCCTGCACCACTACTAATTCCTGTCGTGATTTGGTCGTAGTAGCTATTTATAACGAGGTTAGATCCACCATCACCTACTATTGCGCCTTGCTGCCGAGTTGCTGCTACGTTTCCTGTAGCATACGTATTTTCGATCATAACTATTGGATGCTTAAATCCGGCTATTCCACCCACCATATTATTCCCCGAAGTGGTAGCCATCGAATAGCTGTTTTTAATCGATGAATAATCGTGAAGAGCAGCTCCAGCCAATCCTCCTACAAGACTCCATCCTGATACGGTACCCGTTGTATAACTGTTAGAGATCTCTCCCTCTAAATTTCCTGCTATACCGCCAACCATCTCGTACGCTTTTATACGGACATTTTCCAGACCAATTGCCGTAACAGAACCAGTAGCCGTTATGGAACCAAAAAGTCCAACAAGAGAATTAAAAGGAAGATCTATATTCAATCCTGTAATGATATGCCCGGCACCATCCAATGACCCTGAGAAATTATCGATCGGCTGCCATGACGTACCACCGTCAAGACCATTGCCCTCCTCAAGAAACGCTGTCAGGTCAATATCATTTGCCAGTTTATAATGCTTGTCTGGATAATCGCGAATAACGTTTAGTTCCTCCGGTGAAGTAATCAGATAAGGATGCTCTACCGATCCATCACCGCCGCTAAAATCAGCCGCAAAAACCTTACCTCCTCCTGTTGTAAGCAATCCCGGCATACTGCCGATCACCATCATCATGATAAGTAAGAACGCCGTTACCTTCCTACCTACTCGAAATCTTGTACTCATGTCGTTTTCTCCTCCATACCCCTATTGAATTCGGTCCTCAGTATAGAACCCAAGCCATAAAAAAAACACTAACCAAAGTTAGTGTTTCGAAAATATTGTAGAAAATAGCCTAATTAATGAGTTCCAACTCCTTGGCACGGGCAATTGCCTGACTTCTTCGTTTCACTCCCAGCTTGCCGTATACATTATGAATATAACTTTTGACAGTTCCTTCGGTTAATCCGAATCGATAAGCAATCTCCTTGTTCGACAATCCATCTGTCAGCGCGTACAAGATCTCTCTTTCACGATTCGTGAGTGATTCGACTACCAGCCGTGAAGCTTCCTCAGAAGTGGATGACAAATGAGCTGACGAGACGATGGGTGAATCACTCTGGACGCGTGCTTCATCCAACGATGTCACATACATCATTCGGGCAGTCATTTGCTCCAGCATGGTCCTCGTATCCGGAGTGAATACTCCAGCTATGAGACTGTTCTCCAAGTAAAGCGCGAAGGGCATTCGTCTGCTTGAGAAAAGAACAGGCATACATAGCACGGATCGGGACTGGCTACTACTAATCGTAGGATCAGCGGAATAAGAGCTGTGCAACGCATCTGCAAGTATGACCGATTCTCCTGTTTTTAGTACATATCTGACAATCGACTCCCCATACGAAGCTCCCCTGTGATCGCTCAACGAGCCTTCATTTTCAATGGCGTAAATCTCTCCGCCGCTACCTACCATACACCCTCTTTCCGCTCCAGAATAGCGGATGGAAAGCTCCAGGAATTGATCCATTGTCCGACAATTGTCTAGTGCATCCATCCATTCCGGCTGCTGCTTAAATTGCCGATTGCCCGCAGTACGCCAAGACATACCTTCAGACCTTCTTTTGATTGCACCAGACTGCTCTATGAACATCTTGTCTTTCTCCACGCCCTCATTCGAAGCTGTTTGTAATCCTGGATGGCTTGCTCTCAGTTGCACTGCCTTGACCGTGGCACCCCATCTTGAATAAGCGTCACAAGCATCAGCGATAAGCGCTTCAGCACCGTTCATGCTCTCCATCTGCCGATAGAATACAGCGGCTCGCTCACAAGAGATCGCCTCCATCAGCCCCTCTCCTGCATGGCGAGCTACTCGTATAGCCCTTTCGTATAATCGTGCAGCATCGACTCTATTGCCCTCCATCCGATAACGTTCAGCGGATAACAGCAAATAAGTAGACGAAGTCTTGCCGCCATAGCCAGACCATCGCCTCATAGCACGTAAGTGCTTACGCAGCTTCATCCGTATCTTCTTCTGCTCATGGGGTGACACTTCCGAGTACATAGCAGCAAGCGTCAAGGAATAGTACATCCTTTGTTTGCGAACATGCGGCCGCGTCTGGAGGAATGTATTCCTCTCCCCTCTATGGGCCCATTCAAGAGCTTCACGATACCGACCGAAGAGATAAGCGATTTCCAGATTACAAGTGCATGTATAATAGACCTCATTATTCACAAAATCCTTGTATGTCTCATTCAGTAATGGCGTAACGTAGTCATCGTTATGTCCAGCCTCATCTTGCATTTGTGAGATATACCATTTTGCCCTTTGGAAAATGTTCATTGTGACGCCGTCTACAAGCTGCTGTGAAGTCTTTTCATATTCTTGTATCCGTGTAGCTAATGAATACAAATTCTCGGTGAAGTTGGTGATCGTCGTCATCATTGCAATTCCAACATAGGTTAGATTAGCCGATTCCATCCCAGCCTGGATCGATTTCTCAAACTTCTTGATTCCTTCATCCGGGTTGATAATTTCGACAAGACCTTTCAGATAATACAATCGGCTTTGCAGGTCTGCGCTATCAAAGGAAGAGGCTAGACGAGATGCCTGAGCTACATATTGAGTCCCCGTGCGGAAACCTGATATTCTATAAATAACCATCCCGTAGCTGGCAAGCATAAAGGAAAACGCCTCATTGCTTCCATGCTTTAGACCATATCGTACAAATCTTGAGAATAACACAGCTGATTGCTCAATACTTAGTACATAGGCAGGAAGCGAAATCGCCATGACCAGATCTGACAATGCTTTATAGTGTGAATCATGATTAATCGGCAAATGAGGAATATCGTTAGCCTTATTGAACAATGCGCTCTGGGTGAGCAGGATTTCCTTGATCACTAATGCTTTGGAAGGCTTGCTTGGGAACTTCCAGCCCAATTCTGCCAACGCCTGCTGCCCAATATGGACAGCTGTTTCATCCTTCTTCAGATACGAATACATGGCAATACGAATCAAATAAATACGAGAACGTTCAACCACGTTCGTTGTACAAGACATTAAGTTCGCCAGTAGTTCCTCCGCATGATCTGTATGACCACACATGTACTCACATTCGGTGATCTCCAGCATGATCCGGTAATCAAGAGAAGCTGTATTCTTCCAATCACCATTGGATAGGCGTAAAGCGATCTCATAGAAGTGAAGGGCAGATGTAAACGCGGTTGATGCCTTAGATTTCGATCCTGCCTCATAGTTAAATTCCGCAAGCTCTCTTTTCTCTGCGTCATCCTCTATTTTCTCACTGCCCAAATTCAAGTGGTGTACCCGATCAAAGATCGTAAATCCTCTTTCATTAGATAAATCATCGCGTATCAACCGGCCAATGGTCAGATGTAAGCTCGTTTTGTTTGATTCAGACATGGTCATGTAAGCTGCCTGTTGAATACGGTCATGCAAAAATCGATAACGTTCCACATCGTCTGACGCATCACTCTCATGTTCTCGAGAGATTAGTCCCTCTTCCTCTATGGCATGCAGAAGTGTGCGTACTTGCAGTAGAGGGTATCCGCTTACTAATGAGATCGTCAATGAACAGAAACGATGTCCGATAGCTGCACCTATCGCTAACAGCTCGATTTTGGCAGGGGATAGCATACGAATACGAGCCTCAATCAAGTGGACAATGTCAGGATCCTCAGGGATTTCCATAATGACAGATGGATTCCACGCCCATGACGCTTCTACCTCATCATAATAAATCTTATTCTCCCGATATAGCTTGTCTAGCAGACGATTCAAGTATAAGGGATTGCCGCCTGTTCGGTGGTATAACACCTCCGCGAGGGCGCGAATACGGGCTGAGTTCTCATCCAGAACATCGGATACGAATTGTCTCACTTCGATATAGGATAGCGCCTCAAGATGGATATGATGCACAGATAATTGTGATTCATTGTGCAAGGCAAGCGACTCCGCCATCCATGCTGCCGCATCCACTTTATTTCCTTCGTTTTTCTTCCAGCTCTGAGCGAATTCCTCCCGAAACGCGCTGATTACTAGTAAACCAGGTCGTGCCTGATCGTGTACAAGGGTACGAAGAACATCTATCGTAGCAGGATCTGCCCATTGCAGATCATCGAGGAATATAATTAAGGGATTCTGCTTATCCACAAACACCTTGATGAATATGGGTACTATCCGGTTAAAGCGAATCGCAGCCTCTGCAGGCTGCAGCGGTTCTATCGCTGGAATGACATCGAACAGCTCAGCAGCTTCCGGTAAAAGCTGTACAATAACGGCTGCTCCCTGGCCTAAAGCCTTTGTTAATTCCTTCTTCAATTTCGCTACTTGATCCGGCGATTCGCTCCATATTTGTCGAATTAGGCTTCGCAAAGCTTCCAGTAAAGAAGAGAACGGAATGTCGCGATTCATCATGTCACATTTGCCACTAATGAACCGGCCTCCATCCCTTCTAACTACCATCTGAAGCGCTCGGACGAGTACCGTCTTGCCACTGCCTGCACTTCCGCTGACGAAAACGAACGAGGATGCACCCTTTTTAGCCTGTTCGAAAGCATCTCTTAGATCTGCCGCTTCCCTTTCACGTCCAAAGAGAGTCTGAGTAATCCGAAACCGGCTGGCCTCATCTGCACGGGCGATTTCGAAAGAGGTCACTTCTCCCTTTTCTTCCAGCAATAAAGCGCACCGCTTCAAATCACTTAATAAACCATAAGCGCTCTGATAGCGCGCCTCCGGATCCTTCGACAACAGCTTCATAATAACAGCCTCAAGCGAGTCGCTCAGATCTGAACGCCATTCACTCAGCGGCTTCGGTACAACAGCAAGGTGCGCATGTATCCATTCTTCCGCACTGTTTGCGTGAAACGGCAGACGGCCTGACAGCATTTCATAATAGAGCATACCCAGGGAATACAAATCGCTACGCCCGTCTGGGATATAATTGATTTTGCCCGTTTGTTCGGGAGACATATAGGTGTAATCCGTCAGTTGCGAATCTGTGAGAATAACGACTTCCCGATTGGACTGAATTCGGATATTCGCTGGATTTAAATTTCCACATACTTCCTTACGCTTATGAGCATGTTGCACCGACTCCGTCAGTCCTATTGCTATATGTAAGAAGGTACCGACTTCCATTAAGGCACCGTCCATCATTTCATTTAAAAGAATCCCTTCTGTAAAAACCATCCCTGTTCCCTCTCCAATCCGAACGCAGTGCTTCTTGTTATTTTATCATTATTTTTGGGATGTTAGAGCCACGAATTTATTATTAAAGGGTATTATATGACGAAGGGCTTTGCTTATTTATGATACGGTTCTCCCCGATTTATCTTCACCGCGCGATAAATCTGCTCCACCAACACCAGCCGCATTAATTGATGCGGCAAGGTCATGCGCCCGAAGCTCAAGCGCTGCTTCGCGCGGCGCAATACCTCATCGGAGAGCCCGTGGCTCCCTCCGATGACAAACACGACATGGCTCGTCCCATACGTGCCGAGCTTGTCGATCTCCATAGCCAGCTCCTCGGAACTCCAGAGCTGGCCATCCAGTGCGAGCGCAACGACGTGCGCTTCGCTCTTCACATGCGCGAGGATGCGTTCGCCCTCGCGCTCTTTTACCGCCCGTACCTCGGCTTCGCTCAGGGTATCGGGCGCTTTTTCGTCTGCGACCTCGATCATCTGAAACTTGATGTACGGGGCGAGCCGCTTGGCATACTCCTGAATGCCCAGCGTTAAATATTTTTCCTTCAATTTGCCTACGCCAATAATTTGAATCAACATGTGATCATTCCTCCTGAATCGTCCTCTTGCCATCCATCTATCTCTCTTAGATGCTTCAATCGCATCGCTCATCCATCAAAATCATTCCAAACTCTAACGATCACCACAAACCTTATTCAGCCCGAATTGCCCACTTTTAAAACCTAACGATCACAGATGACGCTATTTCGCCCAAATTGAGCATTTTTCGCTCTGTTTGCTGTGATTTTCCCAAAATAAGCTTTCTACGAATCGTTAGAATTTCAACCACGCTCATTTTGCCCAAATAAGGTTTCTCATGATCGTTACAATTCTCACCCGCTGACCACGCCTTTAATTACTGCAAAATGCCCTAACACATTCAGCTCGGCGGCTCACAGCTCATATATGCCAATGTCTGTGCCTTGCCGCTCCCACACTCATATTCTCAACGTTCTGTGCCTACCCTTTCTCTTACCACTCAAAACTCGCTAATTCTTGATTCCAGCCCATTAGATCGCCAGCCCCCATACTCCCCCCGCCACAGCCGCTCGCTCTCCCACAAATGCAAAAAGAGCGCTCAACACGCTCTCTCTGCACCTTGCTGTGATGTTCATACCGGATCGAACCAAGTCTAACGCCAGAGATACTATCTATCGCTGCTACGCCATGCACAACAACATCTCATAGCACCATCCAATAGCACCCCTAGCGGCTTGCTCTACAGTACGCTAAACGACAAGGAATTCCGCGTGCTGATCGCACTCAGCGCATTTGGCAGGCGGGTCCCAGTCGGCAAATTCCGTCTCCTTCAAATCCACGATATCTGGAGCGTCCTCATATTCATCCACAAACATGTCGATGGCAATGTCCACGTGTTCTTTGCATACAACGTACATCCGTCAAGCATCCTTTCTGTCACCAGCTATGTTCCCGATTCACAACCGCTTATCCCATTACAGGATAGCCACTTCTCAGTTCTATCACACCTGCCGCGGAAAAGAAACCCCCACCTCGCAGATCCGCGCAAAAAATTGCCACTCTTACACCGAAAAGCCTTCCTCTTAGCATTAGCAGATATATCTTGCCCTCTTCTGTCTTACCAAACTCAAAAACCAGAATTATTTCCTATAGCACCTAAGATACCAAAGCAAACCATCGCATATAAAAAAGCACCCCCTCAACGATACCCACCCACAGGTATCATTGCTGGAATGCTTCAACTTTAATTTTAACTTCAAGCGTCCATTCACGCTTTTACTCTTATCCTTACTCTACCCTTGTCGTTACCTTTGCTCTATCTCTGATCTTGTCCGTATATTTATCCTTACCCCCAGCTCCCAGCCTACTCCAATCCCGACTGAGCCTTCGTAAGCAGTTTCCCGCCTTGAAAAGCAATTACCGCGTTGCCGCCGTTACCAGCCGTGCCTTTATAGTTGTACACCACCATGTTCTCGGCTTCACTTAGCGCTTCACCTTCACCGCCTAGAATATTGATGACCTCTTCCACGGTCATGCCAACCTCCAGCTTCTCATACTGGGCAAACGTAATCAGTACCCCATCTCCTTTTCCAGCAGACCCGTTGTTTCCGCCAGCTGTCGGTGTTTTGCCACCCGTCCCTTGTCCAGCAACGCCGGCTGTACCAAATTCATTCAGCTTTTTCTCAAGTGCCGCAATTTTCTGCGCCTGCTCATCGCTTTTAATTCCCTGCTCGGTCAGCTTTTTCTCCAGGCCAGCAATCTTCTCCTGCAACGCGCTCGTATCTACTGATGCAGCTGGTGTGTTCTCCGATCCACAAGCAGATAACAACAGCATCGATAGTGCCAATCCTGTTCCACCAAGTACCTTTTTCTTCAATAGATTCATCTCCGAATCCCTCCATTTTCAGATTAGCTAGCCAGATCACACGTTATCCAGCTGTTATTTGCAACAACGATCTATGTAAACACATTAAGAACAGTTTACCATACAGGCGAACAAATGTATCTGCGCCTTTCGCTCCAAGTCTTTCTGTCTATATAAATTGAACTAAAGATTTCACACAGTCCACTCCGATGACAGAATAACCAGGAGAGTAGCGGTTATCCCCAGATTTTTTTTAATTCCCTTTTCCAAAGGGAAAATCCGGTGATAAGCGTATGCTTCCGATGTAGCTTTCTTGCAGAAAGCTTTCAGGCGAGCGCTTCGCTTTTCCAGGTTTTTTCTGTCCTCTTCGTTAACGTGTAAAAGAATAGTCCAACTTATATAGTTGTGTCCTGCCCTACCCTTAGGTTCTACCCCATACCCATGAACATAAAAAGAGTGGTCAGATATATTCTGATCACTCTCTCTACTATCATCTTGACTCATGATCAACTTATCAGTATGGCCATGTTCCATGACATATGATCATTTCAGTGAAACAACCTGCACATCATGCCTCACTGTCACAGGCCCACAAACTTCATAAACTCCACAAGCCTTACTCCGGCTTATCCGTCAGCTTCACAGAGACTTTCTCCGCTTTGCCATCCCGATAGAATGAGACCTCTATTGAATCGCCGATCTTTTTCTTGTCGTACAGGAATTTCCGCAGGTCCAGCGTGGAGGTAATTTTTTGCCCATCAAATTCCGTAATCACATCGTTCAGCTTCATGCCTGCCTCGGATGCCGGGCCGGAAGCTTCCAGTACGACTACACCGCTATCCACGTGGGATGGCAGTTTGAGATCCTTGCGCTGATCATCATCCAGTGGAGCATATGGATTGCTCAGATCAACCGTGTACACGCCCAGATAAGGACGGTATACTTTGCCGTTCAGCAAAAGGGAATCCACCGTTTTCATCACTTCGTTAATCGGAATCGCGAAGCCGAGACCCTCAACGCCGGTATCCGAAATTTTCATCGTGTTGATGCCTACAACCTTGCCGTTCAGATCAACCAGTGCTCCGCCGCTGTTGCCTTCATTAATGGCTGCATCTGTCTGAATAACGTTTTGCTCCCAGTCGTATACCCCGTCCTGATTAATGGATACGGGCAAAATCCGATCCGTATAACTAACGATCCCCGATGTCAGCGTACCGCCAAGACCCAGCGGATTACCGATTGCCAGTACCGTCTGGCCGCGTTGCAGCTTGCTGGAATCACCGATTTCTGCCGCGGCTCCGAGGCCTTTATCGTCCGTTGATAGTACCGCGATGTCACTCACCCGGTCTTTACCTACCAGTTTGGCTTTATGTGTTTCCCCGTCCACCGTCACGATCTCCAGATCACTGGCACCTTCCACGACGTGGTGATTAGTCATAATGTAGGCTTTGCCATCTTCTTTTTTGAAAATAACCCCGGACCCCAGCGCGGAATCTTCCATCGACAGGCTACTGCCTGTTTTATGATTCACGATGCTGACAACAGAAGGACGTACTTCTGCCGCCGCGTTGATGATGCGGTCGTAAGGATCAGCGACCTGTGCGGTCTGTGCAGTTCCACCACCTTGACCTGCCGCATTCGCCAGAGGTAATTGCGTTGCAGGCTGGCTGATGAAGCTGAACAGCGTAACCGTCACGATGGAGCTAATCACCGAACTGATCACAGCTACCTTGACGGTAGAACTGAATTCCGAGCGTGATCTACGCGGATTGCTCCAGCGATCACGTGCGCGTTTTCCGCCTCCCGGGCGGATGATCTGAAGTTTGCCTTTCTGTTCAGGTTCGGCGCGTCTTGATACCTTGGTTGAATAAAAATCGTCTCCAAACAATCCCATCGTGATCCTCTCCCCTTCGTTGTCACGCATCAAGACCCTGACTGCCGCCCAAGTTATTGCATGGATGACCAGTGAAACTCCCTGTCTCCCCATGCCTTTTTGCTTTTTAACAAAATGGTCTTGCACATCGCTACATTCCCGAACCAGACCAGGAACGAACGTATATATACAACAGGATGGCACTGCATCCGTGTGCTCTATCAATCATGCTCTCGCCTATTGCGAGATTTGAGATTCCATTTCATACGCAAAAACAGCCAAAATCATAATACTCCTTATATACTAAACACTTTATATCCCAAAAAGTTGCATAATTACGTAAATAAACGTAAATTTTCGCGATAACTCCCTTAACAATAAAGGTTCATACTATCTATCACCACAAAATGGGATACGCTAAGCGTTATTCTTTCGAATTCATCAAACTTTTTCAATCACATTTCATTCCAAATTCAAAGCGGTACAGCTACAGTTTCAGCATACACATCCCGCCCGGAGAATGTTAGCGGCAAAAAGAGGAATGTTTTCCACCCAGCCTGACTACAATAATAGTAAAAGAACAATTCAAAGCTTCATAGAATGAAGGAGGATTCCACAATGGAACGCACGCGAACACTCACAGCTATGGACGAAGTTCATATGGCGGCCAAGCTGGCTGATCTCAAAGAAGAACATTATCGTAACACACTCGCGCTCAGCACCATCATTGAACTGCTTATTGATAAAGGCATCCTCACACGCGAGGAAGTGGAGCGCAAAGCCGCCGAACTGGACAGCTTTATGGCTCACCCACCCTATCCCATGGTGTAGGACGATCATAATACGTATCGCAGAGCTTGAACTCATGGTCCCGATAAAAACAGCCACGGCTTTCCATCGCATCACGCACCGACATTTTAGCCAAATCCATCATATTATGATCCCGGCTGAGATGTGCCAGATACGTACGTTTGATACGTCCATTCATCAGTTCACTAAGCGCCGCACCTGCGGCTTCGTTCGACAAATGCCCGATGTCACTCAGAATCCGGCGCTTGGTGTTCCACGGATACCGCCCCATGCGCAGCAATTCGACATCATGATTCGCCTCCAGCACGAGCACATCCGAGTCCGAGATCGCATCGCGAACCTTGTCGCTCATATAGCCGAGGTCTGTCGCCACGGACAATTTCTCGCTGCCATCGTCGAATGTATAACCTACCGGTTCAGCCGCATCATGCGAAATACCGAACGACTCTACGCGCAGCGAGCCAAAATCATGCTTCTCACCAGTTTCAAATATTCGCCGGTTCTCCTCCGGAATCGCTCCGACCGACTTCTCCAAAGCCGCCCACGTATTCGTATTTGCATAGATCGGTAAATTATATTTCCGAGACATCGCGCCTAGTCCTTTAATATGATCCGAATGTTCATGTGTCACCAGAATGCCATCCAGTTCCGTTCCCGAAATCTCCCGTTCCAGAAACAATGCCTCCAGCCGCTTCGCGCTAAGACCCGCATCAATCATGAGTGAAGTGCCCCCATGCTGAATGACTGTGGCATTACCTGTCGAACCACTGGATAACACCGTAAAATATATCCCCATAACGCATTACTCCCCTGGTTTATCTGACTTGGGACTGAATACATCCCCACTGATGCCCTGCACGTACAACACTTCGCCACTTTCCAGCACGAACCGCCATGCCGGCATCGCTACCTGTATATCTGAATTGAACAACTGGCCGTAATAGCCCAGCTGTATATCTTTCACAATTGCATTGTTTGGCAAAAAGTTTTCGATCAGCGTTCCCAGCGCCTTTGACGCCGGAAGTACCTGCTGATCGCTCTCCTCGGCGGTTGTAATCCGCACGGGAGTCTGATGATAACCCGTGATTTTCTGATCGCTGTAGAACAGCTCCAGACTCACGTTAAAGAGCGGCCATTTGCCGTCCACCAGCGGGTGGAGCACAAAAGCCCCATCTTCCGCCATCAGCTGATCCAGCCGGTACGTGCCGATTTGCGGAATCTCCGCCTGCAGCGCGTCCGCCAGCTCGCTTGGCGAGAAGATCAGCTTGCTGTCCACCGGCTCCTCCAGCTCCACTTCAATCCCCGACTTGTCCTCTTCGGTAAACTCATAGGACAACTTCGGCAGCTTCGGCGTTTCATTTGGAATCGGCGCCAGCACCTGAATTCCTTTCTCTTCCATCGCCTGCTGTGTATTATCTGCGAGCGAGGTGAAGTCCAGATTGGCTCCAGCCGTCTCGCGTGCATCCATCCAGATCTGATATCCCAGCACCAGATTCAGCAGCAGAAATGCATATATTAATACATTTTTCGCCCGTCCCCAATCCAGACCATTCACCTCCTTATTTACCCGATCGCCTAATATATCCTTGCTTCCACGTTGCCAACGCAGCCTCGTATCCTAATAACCCGTAGCCCCTTCAGGCTAACGATCACCAGGAACCTTATTTGCCCCATTTCAGGCTCATTTTAATTCTAACGATCAGGAGAAGCCTTATTTCGCGTAAATTCAGACTTTTCAGCCATAATCAGCCCATTTTCACCGAAATAGCGTCCGTGGTGACCGTTAGACTTTCAAAACTTCGCAAATCTAGCATATAACGTCTCTGGTGATCGTTAGAATTCCAGCCGCGCATACTGCTAAGACACCGTCGTTTCCTCACCGTTGCCAAAGCGGATCACCCAAACCGGGATCAGCCGCAACCCGTCCTCCATCGATGATGGACGATATGCCGGGTATACATCTACGACTTTGCGGTTTTCACCCGCTACTTTGCGGATCAGATTTTTCAGTTTATCCCCGCCGGGCAGCTTGATGGACTTCTTCGTCTCCGCACCTTCGTTCAAATATTCCAAAGATCGTTCATAGCTCGACACCGTCTCCTGCTGCATTTCCATGTTGATCGTGCCGAAACGGAATTGCATCGAATCCAAGATTGGGTAACTGCCATAATACTGCTGGAACTGCAACTTCGTTTTGTTGTCAGCTGATTTGAGCATCATGCGTGAGCGCCCTTTCCAGCCACCATGCTGATTGACAAAGTCAACCGCAAACAGTGCGTCCTTGGACGCATCACTCTGTCCGGCTGGCGGTGCCGCCGGGTCTGTATAGCTGATCCAGCGTTGCTCCTGCTTCACTTGCAGACTACGTTTGCTATCCGTATAAATCTCTGATCCATCTTTTTCCCGAATATTCCGGGTCATGCTTGGATCAGTGAACAGACTGCGCTGCATCTGCTCTACCGTGAACTGCCCTGTCGGCACATCTGCCTCAATCGTATCCAGTGCCTGCGTCGGAATATAATATCCGCCTTCCATTAGCGTGTACGGTGTCCAGCTCGTCCCAAAATCGACATGTTGCTGCACATCCTGCACCGTCAAATCCGCCTGTGTGGCCTCATAGACCACATCTCCCTTGGCACTGAAAAACAGCGCATGAGCCTTTGTCTCATCTGGAGTTGTATATATAGCGATACGGTTGATTGTCTCTCCTTGAAAAAGAGAATCTGTTCCTAAGCGCATCACTCGCTGTAACAAGGCCACTGGCATGCCTTCCTTAAACGACAACTCAAAGCCGGGACTCTCCTTACGAATCTGATCCCAATTCACCGACTGCACATTGCGACGCTGGAAATCCTCGAACGTCCGGCCTTTCAGCCTGGAATAGATCAATTGATAGAACGTGTTGCCAGGGTAAAACACCGTATGTTTATCCTGACCCAGATGAATAATCATCTGATTCGGGAAAATTAACTCCTCAATATTACGCTCTTGACCCATATTTTCGGTCTTCACGTAGTTTGTCTCCGAGGTCACCACAGAGTCACCGCCCCCAGGAAGACGATAGATCAGGAAATAACTCTGGATCAGACTGGCTGCAACCAGTGAAGCGAGCACCAGAGATTTAATCCGTTCCTTCAAGGTGCTCACCTCCCTTATCATGCATTGGCAATGTGAACGTTACCGTTGTGCCAACGTCTACCTCAGACTCAAGAGAGATGCTTCCATCGTGAGCTTTTACAATTTCCCGGGCAATGGACAATCCAAGCCCTGTGCCCCCCATGCTGCGAGAGCGAGCTTTGTCAACGCGGTAAAAACGCTCAAATATCCGATCCAGATCACGCTGCGGAATACCCATACCTGTGTCAGATACGGAGATAGCTAACGTATGCTCATCGCTGCGCCGGGCAGCGATCGTAATGGTGCCACCCTCCAGCGTATATTTCAATGCGTTGGACACTACATTGTCCAGAACCTGATCAATCTGATCCCGATCGAGTGGAACTGCTGGAATATCATTTTCCACAGACAAGACAGACTGAATGTCCTTCTGGTGCATCTGGAAGGAGAATCGATCCGTGACTTCCTCCAGCATCTCCAAAATATCGATAGGTTGCTTGCGTAGCAACGCTTCCTTGGAATCCAGTCTGGACAGGTGCAATAGGTCCGTCACCAAACGGATCATGCGCTCGGTCTCATTCTGAATGACACCGACAAAACGTCCCGCCAGCTGCGGGTCTTCCAATGCCCCATCATCCAGCGCTTCGGCGTAACTTTTAATCGTGGTGAGCGGTGTACGCAGCTCATGCGATACATTCGCTACAAACTCACGCCGGGAGTTTTCCAGTTCTTCCTGCTCCGTTACATCCTGAAGTACAGCAATTGTGCCGGTGATCCCCAGCTCACGCCGGTGTACAGGAGTGAACGTCATGCGAATCACGACCGGCTCTTCCTGACCTGCCGGAGCAATCTGGAGCAATGTTGAGCCGGTGAAACCACTTGCCAGTGCTTCCGCGTCCTCCGGATCAATACCCAGCAGGACAGCAAAGTGCCTGCCTTCAATATCCGATGGGCGCATGCCGAGAATGTTGCTGGCACGGCGGTTGACGAGAATGACTTTGCCATGCTCATCCGTCGCAACAACACCATCACTCATATTGGTCAGGATCGAGGTCAGCTTCTCTTTCTCCTCTTCGTTCTGGGAAAGAGCATCTCGCAGCCTGCTGGTCATATAGTTAAATGCCTGGCTAAGCTGACCAATCTCATCTGTGCCAAATACCGGTGTCTGCTGATCGAAGTTCCCTTCTGCAACCGCGGTTGCCCGCCTTGTCACTTCCTTAATCGGCTGGGTGATCGTATGTGACAGAATGACACCGAGTACCGCCGTTAATACCAAGGCGATCAGAATACCGGATATGAAAATCTTGTTAATGCCTTCCATCGTCGCGTACAGCTCGTTCATCGAAGCGGCGATGTAGACTGCACCAATAATTTTGCCGCCGGTTAAAACCGGCTTGGCCACGACTTTTTTGCGGACATTATCCTCGTCTACGATATATTCCTCATTATCCCGAATGCCTTGCAATGCACGGCTGACAACGGTCTGGGTATTTTTTCGCCCAATATAATCAGAATGTGAACTTAGCGAAGTCGTAAGCACCTTGCCGCTGGCATCCAGCACCTGAATCTCGGCACCGTTGATGTTGAACAGATTGTTTACCAGGACACGCAGGTTCTCCGTTTTGTCCTCTCCACCCTCCGCTTCTCCACCAGCCATCGTCTGACCGACTAACACCGACAGCATCTCTGCCCGTGCCTGCAAATCTTCTGTAAAGTTGCTGGTGAGCGAGTTCTTCATCGCACTTACAAAATAAACCCCGATCAATTGCATCGCAATTAGAATCAGCAGCACATATATAATAATTAATTTCGCCTGAATCGTTCGAAAGAACGAAAATTGCGAGAATCGGCCCATTATATCCCCACGCTTTTGGCACTGCGCACGAGATAACCAAGCCCCCGGCGAGTCAGAATCGTTTCCGGCTTGCTCGGATTTTCTTCAATCTTCTCCCGTAGCCTGCGAATCGTCACATCCACTGTACGCACATCTCCAAAATATTCGTATCCCCATACAGCTTGCAACAGATGCTCTCGTGTCATGACTTTGCCTGAATGCTTGGCCATATAATAGAGTAGCTCATATTCCCGATGTGTCAGATCAAGCGGCTCCCCGCCCTTGTACGCCGTATACATGTCCATATCAAAAGCCAGATCAAACAGCCGCAGGATCTGCTTCCCTTCTTGCTCTGGCGCTTCTACAATCGTTGCCGGTTTCTGCTGTCTGCGCATCTGAGCCTTGACCCGTGCAAGCAACTCCCGTGTGCTAAAAGGTTTGGTTACATAATCATCTGCGCCTAGTTCCAGACCGAGTACCTTGTCGATCTCTCCGTCTTTGGCTGTCAGCATAATAATCGGGACCTCCAGATGAGCACGCACCTCGCGGCACACATCCATCCCGTCCTTGCCCGGAAGCATCAGATCCAGAAGCATCAGATCCGGTTTCTCGGATAACGCCAGTTCGACCGCACGAATACCATCAAACGCACAGATGACCTCGTATCCCTCTTTTTCCAAATTAAACTTCAGAATATCTGCGATGGGCTGCTCGTCGTCCACCACCAAAATCTTTCCCTGCATCGGCTGAATTCACCCCTATATCCTGCTTAATCCGCCACTGGCGCTGTCTCTCTAATCTATTGTATTGCTTATAGTCCATATCATGTTGTGTGTTGAATATAGTCAACGACTTATACTCTCTAGTTTAACATACCTGAGGCACCGTCACATCCCGAACCCCCTCTTGGAAGCCGTTTCCTGTAGAAATATTTCACACCAAAAAAACAAGGCCAGCTAAACAGCGGGCCTTGTTCTTATCTCAGCATGGTGAAGCGATGCCTTGTGTACTATACTCAATATCGTGATATATCCTTAATTCAGATAAGTCATCGGATTTTCTGCTGTACCATTTTTCAAAATCTCAAAATGCAGATGTGTTCCTGTGGAACGTCCGGTATTGCCCATCACGCCGATACTGTCGCCCTTTTCCACCACTTGGCCAACATCAACACTGATGCTATTCAAGTGACCATAAAGTGTTTCATATCCGTTGCGATGGTTAATAATGATGACATTCCCATAACCGCTCTTTTGGCCTGCAAAAGTAACTACACCTTCATCTGCAGATTTCACATCGCGATTACCGACCAGATCGACACCTTTGTGCTGACGCCCCCAACGTTGACCGAAGCTGCTGCTCATCGTCGCATTGGATACAGGCCATGCAAACTGTCCTGTGCCTTCGCCAACCACTTTAGTTCCGCTCAGCACTACCTCAGTCACCGCAGTTTTGAGAACTTCCTGACCCAGCCATTCTTCGCGAACGACTTCGCCGTTTTCTTTGGTGATGCGATACTGCATATTTTTTAGCCCGCTTTGGCCTGGACGAACCACTTTCGTCGTACCTGCCTTCAGCTCAGCACTTTTGCGCACCTCAACCTGTGGTTTCACTTCAATCTGTTCTACCACTTGCTCCACCGATTTAACCGTGATTGCCGGCTTTGGTACGGTCAGAGTCAACTCCTGTCCAATCTGGAGGGATGTCTCCTTGATACCCGGGTTATGTTTACGAATCTCGCTTTGTGTAATCTCATATTTGGCTGCGATCGAAGAGATCGTATCCCCTTCTCGCACTACATAGGTTACAAGCGCGTCTTTACCAACGGTTAAAGCTTTAACCGCCTCGGACTCATCCCATATTTTATTCGGGTCCGCCTTCACCGTATCCGTTGTCACTTCTTCTTTGATGTCTACGGATTTTAACGTTGTACTTGGCCCGTTATCTTTTTTAGAAGAATTCGCCGATACCGACTTGGTTTTCAGTGAGCTTCGCACAGCCGATGCCGGTATGTATTTGCTCTGTACTTGTTGCAGGATCTTGTCTGCCGTTTCCTGATCCTTCACAATGCCGACGACTTCACCGTTCACTTTAAGCTCCACGCCTTTGGCATAAGCCGTTAACATGTTGCCCAGTTTGTCCAGCGTTTGCTCGCTGTTCACTTCGGGTTTATATGCCCTTACCGTTTCCGTTGTAATTCCGTCTGTGTTCAGCACCATCTCTGCATCCGGATACTTCTCCCGGTATTCTTCGGTTTTTTTCGCAAACAACTGCTGCAGTTGTGCCTCGTTGGCAATGGTTCCAACTTCAGTGCCTTTGACTATAACCTTATAATAAGGAACCGTATTGGAAGCCACATATTGCTTAACTCCGAATCCAACCGATGCTGCAATCAGAATGCCACAAGTTGCGGTAATGATCCATTTGCGCGATGACAAAATTCTTTTCTTATTTGAACTGAAGTTGGACATGCTCATGCTGTTTTTGTCTTCGGCCGTCCGGTGTTCTCCGGATTGTTCGTGTACCCGGTGTTGATCCGGTTGGCGTTTGCCTCTGAAACCTTTCATGATTCTCTCCTTTTCAGCACTTCTTAATCCGCATTTGAATCGGACTTCACCTCATGGTGAGTCTTATGCAAGTAAGTTCATTGTTATGATTATTTAAAAAAGCAGGACTTTAGCTGTGCTCTTAAAAGTGTCAAAATTTTAACCTTTTATCACACCCGTATACTTTAACACAGGTTTTACAGTCATTTCAACTCTTATCCTCACAAGAAAAATCCGCGTCCTATCTGGTTTCCCTGATATATCCATAGGTTAGAGCGTCTGTTCCATCACCCATTATGCCTCAACTCCAGTTATACTATGTACTTTTTATCTCAATCTAAGACTAGGTTCTAAGACCTACTGAATTGCATTCAATTTTTCATGTAAATACAAAAAAATCCCCCATCAGAGTACCTCTGATGAAGGATTAAAATCGGCTTGTTCTATTCTTAGTCTGGCAGGCTCATCACGTTTAAAGCAAGATTCATTTTCACTTATTCTTGGTTGCTCCTATAATAAACCTCTTTTGTTGCACTTCCCAGAATCCATGCCGCTCCATCTCCAGATGGATCTCCCATAATGGTTCACGGAATCGTTCTACTGTAAAATCTGGTACTTGCCACGGGATGGTGTTTAGATAATAAACCAGAGCCCCGATATCATAGAAACGCTGTACAGGCGTAGCTTCACGCTGATCCCAGATGTGAAAACCGTTTCTCACCATCTGATCTACGGCGAAATCGAGCTCCCATCCAGCATAATCAGATGGCATTGGGATGCCTAATCGATCATTGATCTCACGGCAATCCGACCAACCTACCTGCTGAGTCAGAAACACTCCACCTTCTGAAAGCAAGCGCCAGACTTCCCGTGGATTATACGATTCATGCCGATTGAGAATTAGATCAAATTCCCCATCTGCAAAAGGAAGCTGAGAATCATCCGTTACAGGATACACATTTACGCCTAACGGGCTAAGACGATCCTTCGCAATCGCTATATTTGGGGCGTATCCTTCCGTTGCACAAGTGTATGGCGGTAACGGATGCAGACTCGACAGCAGCTCACCACCGCCTGTGCCCATATCCAGCATTCGCTTCGCATCCTTCATACAACTCCGTGCCATCTCGTCGTAAGACCAGCACAACACACCACTCTGCATCCGCCCACTATCCGTAATATATCCAAAATCCCAACCATGGAAGGGCTGTTCTGCTTCCTTTAATCCTTGCTCAAATCGTTCCTTCATTGCAGCAAGTTGTTCAGCCGGCATCATTGATGATGTATTTATCGTATTTTTAGAACCTGCATTATTCGATGTCTTCATAGTTATTAGGCCTCCAATAGTCCATTTCATGCTTTTCACCGGTATCGGTACAACGTACCTCTGGTACAAAGGCATGAACGGAGGGCCACGACTCCTTGGCCTGAGAGCCAGTGTTAAGGAGAGGTTCTGTTGTTATATATCGTGTTCTTTACGGTTCATTCTCATATACTCTTCCTCCTGGGTACGTTCTCTACTATTTCATGCAATTATATGGGGAAAGAATCATGGATTTCAACATGAATGTAACATTTCTCCAGTTTAACTGGTTATTAGTTGGAGGATACGGGGCTAAGAAGGTACCGCGACCCTTTTTATTCTGCTTGCAGGACTTGCATCAAATCATCGTATTCTTCACTCGTAAGATACTTCGAGATCACCTGTTCAATCTCTCGCAGTTCCTGCTCGGTCAGTCCACCCTCCATCGCTCCTGAGATCTGTTGCATTTCCTTTTGGGGTAACTTGTTCATCAGCAGAGTGAAAATACGTTCTTTTTCCTCCGTCGGCAGTTTGTTTTTGGCGCCTGTAATGTCATCTGGTGTAACAACGATTGCATCATTATCCTTTGCATTGTTACTGTTCGCTTCCTGACCACTCGACGTTTCACGTCCAGCCGCTGTTCCGTTACCATCTACGGTTCCATTTCCAGAACCCCCGCTTGCCCCTGCTCCGCCCGTTTCATCGTTGCTTGGGGTTCCGGAGTTCGTCATTCCGTTGCCCATCACCGAAATTGAATTCTCCGGAGCCTTTTCCTCTTTCGTTCCCGCTCGCTGATCCGTAGACGGATCCTCTGACTTTTCTCCCTCACTAGACTGCTTGCCGCCCAAGGCCCCCTGGAACATGCCCATCAGACCCATGGGCTGACCTTCCCACTGTATATTAAAACTGGCTAGCAATGACTTGGCATACGATTGCACGATTAAACCTGTCGTAAGCAACGTCAGTGAACTGACCAGCAACACGATAAGCACCATTTTGACAAACCACATCAGCAACTTCATCTCTGTTTCTCTCCCTCCATATACATATCATTCGTTCAACGTATATCCTGTTAGCCAGTATTGACGGAAATCTCGGGATTATATCCGAAACAGACACAAAAAACCTCCAGTCGCCGCTGAGTAGCAACAACTGGAGGTAGATCTATCATTCATATATCATGTTATACGTAGATTGGCAGAACCTGATTTGTCTGCTCACGGTTACGACCTACAGAGAAGATCGCGATCGGAATACCTGTCAGTTCAGATACACGCTTCACGTAGTTCTGTGTGTTCACCGGCAGATCTTCCAGCTTCTTCGCTCCTGTAATGTCCTCACTCCAACCTGGCATTTCTTCGTATACGGCTTCACATTCAGCCAGCATTTTGAGGCTTGCCGGGTAGTGTGTGATAACCTCGCCACGGAATTTGTAACCTGTGCAGATTTTTACAGTATCCAGACCTGTCATAACGTCCAATGAGTTTAAGGACAGCCCCGTAATGCCACTTACACGACGAGCGTGACGAACAACCACACTGTCAAACCAGCCCACACGACGTGGACGTCCAGTTACTGTTCCGTACTCATGGCCTGTCTCACGGATCTGGTCGCCAATCGCATCATGCAATTCGGTAGGGAATGGGCCGTCACCTACACGAGTTGTGTATGCTTTCGCTACGCCAATAACTTGCTGAATGCGTGCTGGACCAACACCCGAACCGATACATACGCCGCCTGCAGACGGATTGGAAGAAGTCACATATGGATACGTACCTTGGTCAAGGTCCAGCATCACACCTTGTGCGCCTTCAAACAGTACTTTTTTATTCTCATCAATGGAATCATTCAGCACAACCGATGTATCCTTTACATAAGGACGAAGAATTTCTGCATAACCAAGGTAATCCTTCAGAATCTCTTCTACATCAACCGGAGTACCGTTGTAAACTTGCTCGATAACACGATTTTTCTCTTTAACCAGATGACGCAGCTTCAATTCAAAATCTTCTGCATCCAGCAGATCCACCATGCGGATACCGATCCGGGCAGATTTGTCCATGTAACAAGGGCCGATTCCTTTGCCGGTTGTACCGATTTTGTTCGGGCCTTTACTCTCTTCCTCCAGTGCATCCAGAACCATATGATAAGGCAGGATGATATGCGCACGCTCACTGATGGACAGGTTTTTCGTTGTAAATCCGTTATCATGAATATAATTAATTTCTTCGATAAGTGCCTTCGGGTTGATGACCATACCGTTACCAATCACACAAGCTTTGTCTGTGTAAAAGATACCCGATGGAATCATCGTCAATTTATATTTTTTGTTGTCGATCAGGATCGTATGGCCAGCATTGTTACCTCCTTGGTAACGAGCTACCACATCAGCGCTCTCCGCTAAATAATCCGTGATTTTACCTTTTCCTTCGTCTCCCCATTGCGTTCCCACTACAACTACCGTTGACATAGTTAACATACCTCCGTGGGTGCCTTGCGCACCTTTGTATTGGTCTGTCCGTCCTCTATCCCGGCAGGCATGTTACGCAATAAACCGACTGAGAAGCGTGCTAACGGACAGTAAAAATGTCCTTCCGTTACATTCAAGGGAAGGTTTGCGCTGCTTTAACGCAGCAATATTAGTGTACCAGTCCCCTTTTTCAAAGTCAAATGAAATGGCGAACAATTATATATGTCACTTGCTTAATGTTCGGAATTATGACCGAATTTCACAGTAAAAAACCGGTGATCCCAGTCTTGTTACCTTGACTGCATTTTCACCGGTACTTTTACATTTGCAATGGATTGACGCTATATATGGTATACATCCTGATATACAACCGAGCTATTCACCTATTACAGGTTGTACCGGATAGCCTGTGCACCCCTGTTCAGAGCAGTCGCAGTCTACCCGCTACATCGCGAAGGCATCATTATGTGCCCTCTCGTAATTGACGAATTTATTAAAGTTTTTCAAGAAGACTAATTCTACGGTTCCTACCGGACCATTACGCTGTTTGGCAATAATGATCTCGATAATATTTTTCTTCTCGGTTTCCTGGTTGTAGTAGTCATCCCGGTACAGGAAGGCTACGATATCAGCATCTTGCTCGATCGAACCGGATTCCCGCAAGTCACTCATCATCGGACGTTTATCCTGCCGTTGCTCTACACCCCGGCTAAGCTGAGACAAGGCGATAACCGGAACTTCCAGTTCCCGGCCAATCTGTTTCAGCGTACGTGAAATCTCGGATACCTCTTGTTGACGGTTCTCCCCGGCTTTACCACGTCCACTAATCAATTGAAGGTAGTCGATCAGAATCATACCGAGACCCTTCTCTTTTTTCAGACGACGGCATTTCGCACGAATATCAGCTACCGTAATCCCTGGCGTATCGTCGATGTAGATGTTGGCTTCGTTGAGAGCAGCAATCCCCATGGTCAGCTTCTGCCAGTCTTCATCGCCTTTGAATTCCCCTGTACGAAGAACTCCCGCATCCAGATTGGCCTCGGCGCAGATCATCCGTTGTACGAGCTGTGCCGCGGACATCTCCAGACTGAAGATGGCTACCGTTTCTTGTGCCCTGATGCCTACGTTCTGAGCGATATTCAAAGCAAAGGCGGTCTTACCTACAGATGGACGCGCCGCTACAATAATCAAGTCACTACGCTGGAATCCAGCGGTCATCTTGTCCAAATCGATGAAGCCGGAAGGGATTCCTGTTGTCGTTCCCCGGTTCTGATGCAACGTTTCGACCTTGTCGAACACTTCCATGAGAACATCCTGGATGGCGATAAAACCACTGCTGGAGCGTCTGTTGGAAATCTCCAAGATGCGGCGCTCCGCTTCCCCGAGCATACCTGCAACATCTTCTCCGCCTGTGTAGCCTTCACTTACAATCTGCGTAGCTGTGCGGATCAGACGACGAAGCATCGACTTCTCTTCGATAATCTGCGCATAATAATCCACGTTGGCCGCTGTTGGCACACCGTGAGCAAGCTTGGCAAGGTAGCTAACGCCACCGATGTCCTCCAGCTCACCTTTATCCTTCAGACGCGAAGTCAGCGTAACAAGGTCAATCGGTTGATTTTCCTCACCTAGCTGGATCATCGCTTCATATATCAATTGATGGGGCTTATCATAGAAATCCTCGGTTTGCACCCGTTCCATCGCTGTAATCAGAGCTTCGCCCTGCAACAGGATTGCACCCAGCACAGCCTGTTCGGCTTCCAGGTTCTGCGGGGGGACCCGGTCGAATAACATTTCGCCGCCCATCTTACTCCTCCGTTACCTGTACCTTCAAGGTTGCCTTCACTTCAGGGTGAACCTTGACGATCACTTGCGTTACACCGAGCGTACGGATCGGATCATCCAGCTCAATTTTACGCTTATCTATTTTCAGGCCCTTTTTTGACAAAGCTTCCGCGATCTGTTTGCTCGTAATGGCACCGAACAGACGGCCGCCCTCACCCGCTTTTGCCTTGAGTTCCGTTACTTCTGCCTCCAGCTTTTTCGCAAGTGCTTCAGCTTCCGCTTTCTCTTCCTGCTTAAGTCTTTCTTCTGCTGCCTTCTGATTGTCCAGAGTCTTCATGTTACCCTCCGTTGCCGGACGAACAATTCCCCGTGGCAACAGGAAATTCTGTGCATAACCCTCAGATACTTCCTTCACTTGCCCCTTCTTGCCTTGACCCTTCATATCTTTTATAAAAATGACTTTCATTCGAATAACCCCTCTTCCTTTTCGATTTCAGCCAGGACGTTCATCAGCCGTTTCTCCGCTTCTCCCAGCGTTCCTTCAAGCTGCACTGCAGCATTGGTTAAGTGACCGCCGCCACCTAATCGTTCCATAACGACCTGAACATTCATGCGACCCAGTGATCTTGCACTGATGCCAATTAATCCATCCGTTCGCTCACTGATGACAAATGAAGCGACCACGTCGGTCATGTTCAGCAATGTGTCCGCCACCTGGGCGATCATCATCTGTGAGATCTTGTTGCCAGGGCCAGTGACCGCCAGCGCAATGTTCCCATATACCATTTTAGCATGCTTTATGATTTCTGCCTTAGCAATATATTCTGACAGATCCTCTTTCATCAGCTTCTGGACCATAATGGTATCTGCACCACTACGACGAAGGAAGCCCGCTGCTTCAAACGTTCTGGAGCCGGTATGCAGTGCAAAATGCTTCGTATCCAGCGTGATGCCGGCTAGTAGGGCCGTTGCTTCAAGTGGAGTAAACTGTACCTTTTCGTGAATATATTGCAGAAGCTCCGTAACAAGCTCAGCGGCAGACGAAGCGTATGGTTCCAGATAGATCAGTACTGCATCATTAATAAATTCCTCACCCCGGCGATGATGATCCACGACCACCACACGCGTTGCAGATTGCACCAGTTTAGGTTCCATCGTCATTGAAGCCTTGTGGGTATCCACAACAACCAGCAGTGTGTGCTCTGTCATCAGCTGCGTCGCTTGCTCCGGCGATATCAAAGCTTTGGACAGCTTCTCGTCCTTGTTGACCTGTTCCATCAGCCGTTCAATAGAAGGATTCATACCGTCCAGCACAATACGAGCCTCAACATTGTACAGACTCGCTGCCTTCCATACCCCAATGGATGCACCGATGGCATCCATATCCGGCATTTTATGACCCATAACAATTACACGGTCACTTTCCTGCATCAAGTCCCGCAAGGCGTGAGCAATAACCCGCGCTCTGACGCGTGTGCGCTTCTCCACTGCATTGGACTTACCACCGTAAAACGATAAACGCTGACCCGACTTCACAGCCGCTTGATCCCCGCCTCGTCCAAGTGCCATATCCAGACTAGATTGTGCCAGTTCTCCCATCTCGCTGATGCTGTCTGAACCCGATGCAAGGCCAACGCTTAGCGTCATCGGTACTTTCAGATCGGCTGTCATCTCCCTAACTTCATCCAAAATAACAAACCGGCTCTGTTCAAGCTCCTGCAGAGACTTATGATTCAGCATCATCAAGTAACGATCCGACGAAAGACGACGGAGATACACGCCATATTGCTTCGCCCAGGCTGTAATCTCACTGGCGACTCGTGCGATCAGCGCTGTACGTTGTTGGTCATCCATGCCTTGAGCAGCCTCATCCAGATTGTCCAGAACGAGAATACCCAGCGCAATACGTTCATTCTCATATTTATCCCGCAATATAGCTAACTCGGTGATCTCGTACACATATACGTAGCGCTCCTGCGGGTTGTGAATTACACCGTAATACCGATCATCCAGTTGGAATTCATCATGGAATTCCTTAGGGGAAGGTTCTTTCGATCCATCCTTATCCTTCTTCTCCTTCGGCTGGGGAAGATGTGGGAACAAGTTAAGCAGTGAGCTGCCGACGACCGTCTTCTCATGGAACATATCTGCAACGAAGCGGTTGTGCCACTCTATCGTACGATCCTCGCTATACAGCACAATTCCGAAGGGAAGCATGCTAACCGCCTCACCCTCCATACGTTTAATACGAATGGTAAGGCCATTAATATAGTCATTAAGCTCGCGGCGGAATGCAAGTTCTGCCTTGATCATGACGATTCCCAGCGCCGAAGCCAGTATCAGACTAATCAAACCAAGCGTCCAGTTATAGATAGTAACTAACATCACTAGTAGCAACAGCAGTATGAACGCCCATACGGTATAATAGCCGTGCCAGCGTTTCTTTAGAAATTTAGGCATGACTCATCACCCTATCGTTTTGATTTCGATATTGCCTCACGGATCGGGAACGCCAGATCAATAATTCCGACAATGCGAAGTGGACCAATGAAAAACACTGCCGCTCCCAATAAAAATGGGATAATCGGATTCCATTTTCTTGTATATGAGAGGAAAAAGAAGAAACCGATGGCTTGAATCATGAAACCAAGATTAATTAATGGTGACAAGTTCATCGCAATCATCTTCCAATATGATCCGTCGTTTTGTCTGGATACTACCTCAATAATCAATGCGAGGAAGTAATACCAGATCAATGCACGTGGCATACGCCATTCTCTTGCAGGTGGAAGTTTGGATACGTTCAAGCCCATAACACTCAGAATCGGACGAGCAATGATATGTGTAATGAATGCCATGACCATCGATGTAACGACCAGGGCAAAAGGAATCATTAGCTGTGTTTGTTTCGCGATATCTTCAGTCATTTCAGGCGTCCAAACGAAACCATTGATCATCTGATTCGAAGAATTCGTGAGTGGCTCAATCGTTAATTGCACCACATCTCTGATATAACTGGACAGATCAAATTGGAAAATGAGACTGCCCACCAATAGTAACAACAAATATTCCGCCAGCATCGTTCCGGCACCTGTCATTAGAGCAAACAAGGCCGATTTTTGTTTCTTATACGCGTGACCCATAGCGATGGCTGGCAAAATCAAGATCACCATGAACAACAGATAAATCGGATGGACCATAACCAAAATAATAGCAACCGGCACTAGATGCAAAATAAAGGATTTTACAGATAGTGAGGCATACAAAATAACTCCCGGAATCATCATAAAAAATATAGAGAGCACGGATAAAGGAGTTAGTAGCGAAAGCAGCAAAAGTAAAAGCACTGCACTCCAGACAGCTGATTTAAAGCTAAATTTCAACAAATTCACCTCTTACGCATATGATCTTCTAGCGCGGAAATATCCTGGTACCAGTCTTCCAGCTGGTGACCTTCCTGTTTATGCTTTTTTAATTTCTCCACAAGCAGAGCATCGAGATCCTTAAACGGAATACCGAGCCGACGGCCCAATATGTAACTGCTCATCATTAAACTGGCAAGACTATCTCCGATTCGAATCGTGCTGCCTTCCCACAATGCTTTGAATAATCGGGATACTTGATCAAGTACTTCGGTTTTCAGCCATTCAATCACTTTAGCCCGCTTGGCTACATCCAGTTCTTTAGGCATTTGGCGAAAGTCACTCTCCCCCGAAAAAGCTTTATTCTCGATTATAGCATAAAAAAGGGGCCTGCAAAATTACCCCCAAAAGCGGAGAAATTCTCCGAAACTCCATGACAGGTGCGATGCCGAGCCCCGTTTGTCTTATCATATATATTCGTAATAATCGCTTTGATTATCCCTGCAAGCCCACCATTTCTGAAAAGTAATCAACTATTTAGCTTTCATGGACTCCTTGGCAACAATTCCTTCACAGTATTCAATGATCTGACTGCGTCTCACAATGCCGATAAAACGTTCCATATCATCCACGACCGGGACAAAGTTCTGCACCTTGGCTAGATTAATTAAATCCTCCATATTGGCATCAATGGATACCGGCTTGATATCAAGTCTCAACGGAACGTCCTTGAGAAGAAATTTTGAAGCGTTTTCAAATGATATCTTCCCCTCCGCATTTTTCATATACCACAACAGATCGCCTTCCGTAACCGTACCAATATATTTGCCTTCCTTATTCAAAATAGGCACTGCTGTAAACCGATGATATTCCATCCGTTCCAGCGTTTGCCGCAGTGTAGAGTCCGACGTAACACATGTAACCTCTTGTTTGGGCAGCAAAAAAAACGCGATGTTCATACCCTCATATATCCTCCTTGTCTATTTCTCGTTCAACTAGATCGCTCAACTTATATTATACGTTATAGAACGAAGGATGTTCCAAAAGGATGAAGTTCTTACGCGATGAGAAGCCTCACACAAAGAAAAAAACAGCAGCCCGCTTAAACGTACTGCTGATTGTTGTGTAAGACAAACCATCTGTATGGAGTTAACTATTCAATCTTCTGCCGGTCAGGAATCATGACTTCACCGGCTGGGGTCGATTGATCCATCCAGTTTTTAATCAGCTCTTTAGCATATTGAACATCTTTCTCATCGGCACGCCCATAATAAATGCCGTTTTTACGCATACCTTCGCTCAAAATCGTAAAGCTGGAAACCTGTGGTTTTTCCTGTGTCAGCACTTGTTTT
This sequence comes from Paenibacillus polysaccharolyticus, assembly GCF_900102085.1. Taxonomy (GTDB): domain Bacteria; phylum Bacillota; class Bacilli; order Paenibacillales; family Paenibacillaceae; genus Paenibacillus; species Paenibacillus polysaccharolyticus. The sequence continues at coordinate 164,151 of NZ_FMVM01000015.1, forward strand.
GCCAGATCAATGATAAAGTTTGGCTGCATGTCGGTCTGAAAATTATCACCCATGATCTGGAATAACTCGGGGATTTTCGCGATCTGATTCAGATTCAACATTTTGTCTGCAAAAGCATTCAGGAAAATTTGCTGCCGATTCGTACGGTTAAAATCACTGTCTTCCCGATATCTCACGTAATAGAGTGCTTCCTGTCCATCATAGATCGGTTTGCCGCCTTTTACCGTGAACTTTTCATGGTTTGGATCTTTGTTCACGATATCCTTATCAATTGGCAGTGATATGCCTCCGAGGGCGTCAACCACCTTTTTGATCCCCTGAAAGTTAATCGTTGCGTAATAACCTACGTCTGCATCAAGAAACTTTTCCACCGTATTGATGGACATATTCTCCCCGCCGAAGGCGTAAGCATGCGCGATTTTGTCATAATCATCCGTCCCGTCCTTGTCCGCATCTCTTCCTACGATCTGCACATACGTGTCACGCGGGATAGATACCAGAAGCACCCGAGATTCCTTCGGACGTACCACAGCATAGATGACTGCATCCGAACGTCCGCGTGACTTCTCGTAGTCTCGTTTATCGGAGCCCAGGAGCAACACAGAAAATGGTTCTTTACGATATACTGTTGGATCAGGCGTTTTATTACCTTCCTGCGGCACGTAAGATTGCGTTAGCTGCGCTTCTACTGTATCCGCCAGAAACAGGTCAAAAGCGGCCACAGCGAGCTGCTGACGGAAAACATAACCGCCAATGATCAGAACGACTAGGGAGATAAGTGTTATATAGAGGCCTTTGCGACTTTTTTTCTTCTTTTCTTTAGTTCTGCTTTTCATCCGTCGATTCCTTCTTCACTCTCAAAATTGAAATTCATTACTACCCATTAAACGTGAGCAACGTCTGATGACACGCCGTTCTCCAAACTTTTATTTCTCTTTGGGCCGGAGTACCGCTTATGCTCGTTCTATTGTAATCATTCCTGCATCATGAAAAGTTACAATCGGGTTAAATTGAAAAGAACAGTGCCCCCTTTTTCGGTTACAAAAGGTTCACTGTTCCTCCGTATCTTCTCATTTTACTCTCTACATATTATGTGGATCCCAACGATCCCTCCGGTTGCTGCTTCTGTTTCTCTTTTTGACGAAGACGTCCCGTTACTAGAGCCACGATCAAGGTTAACACGCTAAAAATAACTGCTGACCAGAAAAGTCCATTGTACCCCTGACCTGTCGTTTGGTGTACAGCCTGAAGCAACGTCTCCCGTATATTGGCATCTGGAATCTTGGACAACCCCGCCATGAGACTGGAGACATCATTTCCTGATGTTCCACCAGAAGCATATTGCTCCAGCGCGGCTGGTGGTACCTCAATTCCTCGATCCGCCAGACCTGACTGGATGTTCGAGCCCAGGTTAGAAAAAGAACGTGCCAGGAATCCGGCGAAGATCGTCGGTGCAATCGCCATCGCCATTTGACGGAACAAAGAGCTGGTTGCTACTGCAATACCTTTATTGTTCTCACCTGCCTGTTCGGTTACAAGAACGTTGACTGGCGCACCCAGCATCATGCCAAAACCAATACCGACAAGGGTACTCGCAATAACAAACTGCCAGATATGCTCTACCCACAACGGGAATAACAGGAAACCAATCGCAGAGAGCAAGCCAGCTACGGACAATGTCCAGATTGGTCCTTTCCGGTCAACGAGGTATCCTCCTCCTCCTGCTCCAATCCCTGAAGCCAGTGCGAGCGGTGTAAACCAGTAGCCTGAAGCTGTGCTGGATACGCCTAGATATTGCTCTACAAAACCCGGAATAAAGATAACAGAGGCCAGAATGGCTCCTGAGAAAAAGGCAATGAGCAACGTCCAACGGAAGGACGCAATGCCAAGCAGTTTTGTGGAAACGACCGGTTCACGGTCGGACCCTTCCAACCTTTTTTCCATAAAATAAAAGATCACCAGCACAGCTACACCCACTAGAAAGAAGCTATAAAACATGGGAGAGGCCAGGCTTTGAAGCATGTTCACACCGTCCAGGTTGCTGAAGCTGTACATCAGACTCAATACGCCTAATGTTAAGACCGCTATGCCGCTCCAATCGACAGCTGCCCGGCTGAGCTCCTGTTCTTCCTGGATATAACGGATTCCGGCAATGAACAGCAGGATTGCAATCGGTACGTTGATGAGAAACAACCAGTGCCAGTTACCTGTAATATCAAGGATGAATGCGCCGATGTTAGGACCAAGAATAGCTGCTATGCCGTTCATGCCTCCCAGTAGCCCCAGAGCTGTACCCTGCCGCTGAGCAGGAAACTTACTAAGCACATAAGAGCTTGCGATGATAAATATCCCGCCTCCACCAAGCGCCTGAATGACCCGGGCGATCAAGAAAAAGGTAAACGAAGTGCTTAACGCAACAAGGAGCGATCCGATTCCGAATAAAGCAACCTCAATGAGAAACAGTTTTTTACGTCCAAATCGATCTGACAGCTTACCCGCAATGGGTACACTGATTGCAAGCCCAAGCGTGTATAGCGTAATCGTCCAAGCACCCCATGTTGGCGAAACACCAAACGAGGCATTTAACGTGGTCAGCGACGATGTAATTATTCCGTTATCCAGCGCGGCCATAAATACACCCACGGCAAAGAGAATCAATGGCCATTTCATTTCTTTTTGCATCCCGGATTCCTCCTTCATCTGATCCTGTACACTCTCGTACAACTCTTAATACCATCTATATAAACCTGAATGAATAAGAATGACTCACTGGTCATTTTAAAATAAACCGAGTCTATATGTCAATTGATGAATATCGATTAGACCTAATTTATGTAACACCTGCATTCCATTTCAATGATGTATTTCTCAGTCTCACGATTTAAAAAAAGAGGTTGTTCTCTGATCCTTATCGGAATGAGAGAACAACCTTAGCTCTTATTTTTTTACTGCATCAGATGACGGTTCAGGAATTTCTCTATCGCACGATAGAGATCCAGTTGATTCTCTACATTGGCGAAGCCGTGACCTTCATTCATTTTCAGCATATATGGCACGTCTACTCCACGTTTACGCAGTGCTTCGACAATCTGATCGGACTCGGCCTGTTTGACACGCGGATCATTGGCACCCTGAACAACAAATAGTGGTGCTTTCATCTGATCAACATGGAAGAGCGGTGAGATTGCGGTAAGCAGCTCTTTGTCCTTCTCCGGATCACCGACACGCTCATAAAACAGATTGCGCCCAGACTCCCAATATGGCGGTAGCGAGTTAAGCAGCGTAAAGATATTGGATGGGCCTACATAACTAACCCCAGCAGCGTATACGTCAGGGGTGAAGGCCAGACCAGCGAGAGCCGCATAACCCCCATATGATCCACCATAAATTGCGACTCGCTTCGGATCAACTGTACCTTCTTTTACCAGCCAGTTCACACCGTCGGTGAGATCATTCTGCATGGCTTTACCCCACTGCTTATTGCCTGCCTCTAGAAACTTCTTACCATAACCTGTTGATCCACGGAAGTTCACTTGCAGGACTGCATATCCGCGGCTTGCCAAGAACTGGACATCCGGAATATATCCCCATGAATCCCGGGCCCAAGGTCCACCATGCGGAAGAACAACCAAAGGAAGATTCGATGCCGTCGCACCTTGTGGCAGTGTCAGATATCCATGAAGGTCAAGACCATCCCGAGACTTGAACATAATTGGTTTCATATCTGCCATTTTGGTCTCATCAATCCATGGAGCCGTATCCGCCAGCTTATCGAGCTTGCCTGTTTTGGAATTATAGAAATAATACGTGCCCATCGATTTGTCACTGTATGATATAAAGAGTGCCTGCCCATCATCACTTGTGCTTATAATACCAACCTCTTTGCCAGGCACCTTGGCTTTGATATCCTGCATGAGTGTCTTAAACTCGTTGTCAAAATACTCATAATTGACCTTGTCTGTCTCATAGACTGCTGCAAGGATCTTGCCTTTTTCTTTGGAAGGAATAACATTGCTGACATCCACATCTTTGTTTTCAAAAAGAGTTCTGGTTACCTTCTTTGTTGCCAGGCTATATTCCACGACAGCCATCTTGTCTTGCTCCAGATTGGATACAGCGTACAGGTTTTTGTTGTCGCTTGTGAACATGACAGGAACAAACGTATCTCCCAGATCTGTTGTGAGCAGTGGCTGGAACGGCTGATTCTCCGCATCACGATACAATAAGGAAGATACATTGCCATCACTGGATATGGCTACACGAATTTTTCCTTCATGGTCTGTCATCCAGCCTGTAATGTTACCCGGATTCTCGGCAGCAATAACTGCCTCCCCTGTCTTGATATTGATACGGTATACGTCAAAAACTCTCGCATCACGCTTGTTCATGCTTACCAAAATTTCATCTGGAATATTCTCCAAAGGATCGACAAGCATCGCTCTTGTATTTGGATAAGGCGTCAGATCTTTGCTATTTTTGCCATCGATATCTGTAATATACAGGTGGTAGTTCTCATCTCCAGCCGCATCCTTTGCATACAACAGCTTGTCATTCGTTGCCCATGCAAAACTAGCAATACTGCGATCTGTTTCACTTGTAATACGTACAGGCTTATCTTGACCATTTGCCGTAACCACGATGTTCATCCGATTGTTCCACGGCTCCATGTAAGCCAGATGTTTGCCATCAGGGGACATTTGAAAACCTGCCTGAGCAGGCTGTTTGAAGAAGTCCTCAAGCGGTGTGACCCCTGCTTTCTTCACATCAAGCCCTAGGGCAAGGTACAGTGCACTAGCAAATTCCCCATGCGTTACTGCTTGTTTTGCATGAAATGCATTACCTTCGATAATGAAATGTTGTTTAACTCGGACAGCATCATTCGAATGTACAGCCGGGATCTGGTCAGCATCACTGTAGATCACCTGTATACCGTTATCCTTCAATTCGAAAGCTCGTGTGAACAACGAGGCCATCTGGGCACGTGTGAGCGGAGCATCTGGCGCATACCCTTTGGTATTACCTTGAATGAGATCACCTTGTTTCAGCGCATAAATGGCTGGTGCTGCTGCATGATCGGACAGAACGTCTGCAAAACCTGTAAGGGTTGCCGGAGCATCCAGTTCAAGCACACGCTGCAGAATAATCGCAGCTTCAGCACGTGTAATAGGTGTTGCCGTTTCTTTCATTCCATCTGTGGTGCCATCTATGTATCCCAGTTGTTGCAGTGTCTGTGTTGCCTTGGAAACGATAGATTCCGAGACAGCGGCCGTAGGTTTGACTGCTTCGGCCGCCTGTACGGCAGGCTGAATCAAGGCAATCGACATGGCCATGGACAGCGTGAGTGCATACACTTTTTTGCTAATCGAGTTCAAATGTTTTCCCCCTTATAAGTGAATTACAGGATAATGTGGAACTATACGTATCCTATTTTACTATGATTATCCATTTCGGAACAGCGGCAACTCTCCTTGACACGGGTGGTATGTTTAGTTTACTTTTGTGTTCGAAAATCCGTAATTCAACAGCTTGCGCGTCTCAACGAACCGCCCTTCCCTCGTATCTGATCCAAATACAACCGAAATTAGCCGTTTGCCATCTCGCTCAGCCGTTCCAACGAAATGATACCCCGTATCCTTGTCATATCCAGTCTTTAATCCATCATTACCTTCATAAGCATATGGACCCCCGATTGAAGATAACATCCAGTTTGTATTGCTCATATAGATCCCCTTTTGGTGCAACGAGACTTGCATTTGATTGGAAACTTTAAGAATCTCGGGGTGATGGTTAAGCAAATATTGGGCAAGCTTGCAGGCATCCATCGCAGTCATTAACGTTTGACCCTGGATATTATGTGGACGATAAGGACCAAGCATAGTCTCGCTTAGACCTGTAGAGTTGGTGAAGTGAGTATCCCCTGACAGACCAATCTCAGCAGCCTTTTGATTCATCCGCTGTACAAATTGATGTTCTGAACCGCTGATATGTTCCGCCAAAGCAACGGTAGCATCATTGGCAGAATATACTGCCACCACTTGGAATAACTCCTGAACAGTGAATCGATCCCCCTGTTTGAGTGCAAGCTGATTCCCGCCAACAGAGCTGGCGTAACGACTAACATTAACAGGATCATCCCAACGAATATCTCCTCTCATTGTAGCCTCCATTACAAGTAGCTCGGTCATTAGCTTGCTGATACCTGCAGGAGCAATCTCTTCGGAGCCATTGTAATCCATCAGCACCTGTTCCGAATTCATATCCATCAAAACAGCCGACTCGGCTTTAATGCCTGGCTTACCAACCAGCATGTCCGGTTTTACTCCCAAATATATAATAACTAGTAAAGTGAATAACATTCCTGCGCGTTTCCACCATATTTTCATCGATTCATCACCTCTTACCTATATAGACGTAGCAAAGAGGCATTTTGTCTGCACTTTTTTGAGAAAAAATTAAATTTTTTTTATTTTTTGGTTACAAAAAAAACATGGACTCCATACACCCCATGCCAGAGTGTTGGAATCCATGTTTATTAATAATTACTGAGCAACAACCGCTTTATCTGCATTTACAGCCAGATCGCTCAAGTATACGCCAGTTCCATCACCAATCGCATAGTTCATTACACGTTTGTTAACTGGTGATACCACAGCACGGTACAACGTTGGGAATACTGGAACTTCATCTACCATGTATTGTTGCCATTCATTGTAGATCTCTTTACGTTTCTCTACGTCAAATGCTTCAGCAGAGATACCACGTGCCAGCAATTTGTCGTTCTCTTCACTGGAGAAACGAGGGAAGTTATAGAGTGCATCGCGTCCATACAGCCCTGATGGATCAACGTCGATACCAACACCCCAAGCCGCTTGGTACACATCGACATTAGGATCATCTTTACCTGTGTTACCTACACGGTCGTAGAAGTTGTTAAACTCGATCATTTCCAAGTTTACTTTCAGACCGATTGCTGCCCAAGATTGAACATAGTAACGTGCGAGTGGCTCAGCTGTGTCGCCACCTGTCATAGAAATAAAATTGATTTCAAGTGGTGAACCATCTGGCTTCGTACGGAATTCTCCGTCCATTTTATAGCCAGCTTCGTCAAGCAATTTCTTTGCAGCTTCCGGATCATATTTCACACCTGGATTGTTGGAATCATGGAATTCAGGGTGAGAAGGTGGAATCAGTGTTGTTGCATTCCAGCGAAGACCGTTGTAGAAACGTTTACCTACTTGGTCATTATCTACAGCCATCCACATCGCTTTACGCAGGTTTTTGTCACCCATTTTTGCGTCAGGATTGGATTTAACTTTATTGTTCTCAGCATCCCATGTTCCCAGTTTGAAACCGATGTACGTATACGCACGGTCGATTGCACCCAGGAATTCAACGTTGGAGAGGTTCGCATTGTCTTTATACTGGTCTGTCGGGAAGGAGTCTACCAGATCTACACCGCCAGATTTCAGCTCTTGAACAACCGTTGTCGGGTTGATTACTTTCAATGTTACTTTGTCCAGTTTTGGAGCTCCACGCCAGTAGTCATCGTTTTTAACAAACGTTACAGACTCACCTGGTGTGATCGTTTCTACTTTAAACGGACCAAAACCGATTGGCTTCTCACGTACTTCTTTGGAAGAAGACATTTTCGCTATGTCCATACCACCAAAAATATGTTTCGCCAATGGATATGTCCACACGCCGCCTGTCAACAGGGATGGTGTTGCTTCTTTATACGTAATGCTGATTTGTTTGTCGCTCAGCACTTTAATACCAGAGATTGTTTTTGCTTTTCCAGCATGGTATTCTTCCATACCTACAACACTCGTGAAGTTGGAATCATAACGCGGACCATCATAGCCTTTGCCACCGATAACTTCATAAGCGAACTGCAAATCTTCTGCCGTTACCGGCTTGCCATCATGCCAGTTTACATTGTCACGAATCGTGAGCGTAAACGTTTTGCCGTCTTCGGAAGTTTCATATGTCGCAGCACCATCGTTGGTGTACACATAGTCTTTATCCCAAGTCAGCAAACCTTCGTCAAACCACTGCAGCACTTGTGAATCCGGGTTACCGGAGTAGAAGTTATAGTTCAATGTGCCTTCAAAAGCAGTATCGGATACGAGACCAAAAGTAAGTGATCCACCCTCGATGGCTGTACCTTCATTCTTTTTAACATTACTGAAATCTTCAATGGAGTAGACACCCTCTTCTTTCGCAGGCTTCTCCTCCGTCTTTCCTTCTTCTGTTTTGGCTCCTGGTGCAGGAGTTGCTGCTTCTTTCTCGGAGCACGCCGCAAGCGCCAATACAAAGACCAGCATCATCGTGAAAAATAGTCCTCGTGAAAATAATCCCTTTTTCATGAACCTTTCCTCCCTTTTTTTAACCTCTTCTTTGTCTTGCATCCGTCGCACGTTTCAAGGCCTGTCCGACATTATTTATACTCAACATCAATACCAGGATCAGTAGTGATGCAGGTAGCCAAATCCACCATCTGTATTCCAAGGTTTGCGGATTACGTGCATAACTTACGAGTGTTCCAAGACTTGGTGTGCTTTCCGGGAATCCAAATCCTAGGAAAGACAACCCGGATTCAAGACCAATATTAGCTGCCAGGTTCAATGTCATCGTTACAATGATGATTGAACTTAGGTTAGGAAGAAGCTGCGATACAATAATTTTAAAGTGAGAAGATCCAAGTGTTTTGGATGCTTTAATATACTCGAGTTCACCCTCCTGAAGCGCCTTGGATCGAATCAATCTGGCGATTCCCATCCATAGGAAGGCGGTCATAATGAGTGAGAATGAAACGATATTATATTTCGGTACAGCCGTTACAAAGGCGATAACCATCATAAGAACCGGTAATATCATGAAAAAGTCTACAACTCGCATAATCATATTGTCGATCGTGCCACCGAAGTACCCTGCAACAACACCAACCAGAATGCCGATAAATCCAGTCATTAAGGTAACCAGAATACCGATAGTTAACGAGTTTCGTGTCCCAATGACGAGCTGACCAAATACATCTCGTCCGCCATAGTCTGTTCCCAGCCAGTATTGTGCGGAAGGCGGCTCATAAAGTGCAAACAAATCAACTTTAACAATATCGTCCTGATTCAGAATCATAGAGGTTCCATATACAAGAAGGATGACAAGCCCCAGGAATATGAGCGAAACGAGGGCTACTTTGTCCCTGACCAACTCTCGCCACACAATGCTTAAGCCGGAAGGGCTTTTATCAACCTTCTGTGAAGTTACAACAACATCATTGGTCTTGCTCATCTGTTTTCACCCCGAAATCTTCAAGTTCTTACTTAATGCGAATACGCGGATCGACCAATCCCAGAATAATATCAGACAGCAGTGAGCCTAGAATCGTAGCAATCCCATACAATAATACGAGTGCTGTGACTACACTGAAATCCCGTAATGAGATGGAATTCAGGAACAACTGTCCCATACCCGGGTAGCTGAATATACTTTCAATGAAGATGGTCCCGCCAATTAGCCCCGTAATCTCATACCCGAAAAATGCAGCAATCGGCAACAGGGAGTTTCGCAAAATATGTCTGTTGTAGATTCGGGATTCCGAAGCACCTTTGGCTCTCGCCGTGAGTACGAATTCTTTGTGTTTGATATCAATAATCTCACTGCGTAAATACTGTACCGTGGATACAGTGGAGATTAGTGCCATTGATAACGCTGGTAAAAGCAAATGCTGAATCTTGCTTATAACGTATTCGAATGTTCCTGGTGTAAGCCCTGGTGCTACACTTCCCCCGGTCGGGAACCAGCCGAAACGGAAACCAAAAATCCAGACCATGACCAGAGCGAAAATAAAGAGCGGTGCTGCAAAACCCAGGTACGTATATCCTGTAATCAAACGGTCAGACCAGGTGTCATTATAGCGACCACTGATGATACCGAGCGGGATAGCGATAAGATATGTGAGAATCAGTGTTGCCAAAGCAAGCCAGAATGTGTTGGCAATCCGTTGACCAATAAGATCTGTTACTGGCATTTTAAAACGGAAGGATTGTCCGAAATCACCCATAGCAGCATGTCTGATCCAGTCCCAATACTGTATATACCATGGATTGTTCAATCCTAGCCGTTCACGCTGTTCTTCTAGCGCTTTGGGATCGATACTCGGATCAAGCAGTCCCGTCAACGCGTCACCTGGCATGGCTTTGGCCATCAGGAAGACCAGAATACTGAGCAAAATTATTTGAGGAATCATAATAAATATTCGGCGTACAATAGTTTTCCACATATGGCTTTCAACCTTTCTGAGGTAAAGCTACCCGGTGAGTGTCGGAAATGGATTGGAGCGAATAAGCAAGCCCTTCCTCATCGAAGAAATTGCGGTATGAATTTTCATACTCGGATTTGATCTGCTGTCGGAAAGCTATCATTTCCTCACGTTTGGTTGGGTCCATATCCGGAATCGCTGCAATAAGACGTTTGGTATAGATATGTTGGGGATTTTCAAAAATATCATCTGTTGTCCCTTGTTCCACATATCGACCTTTATACATAATTCCAATCTGGTCGCACATATGACGAATAATGCCCAGATCGTGGCTGATAAACAAATAGGTCAGATTCAGTTCTTTCTGAATTTCCTGCATGAAGTTGAGAACCTGGGCTTGTACGGATACATCCAGTGCAGATACAGGTTCGTCAGCGATAATCAGTTTGGGTTTGAGTGCAATGGCACGAGCGATTCCTATCCGTTGACGCTGTCCACCTGAGAATTCATGCGGATACTTGTAGATAGACTCCGGACTCAACCCTACCTTCTCTAATAAGCTACCGACCTGTCTCTTCTCTTCCGTTGCCGTCAGTCGTTCATAGTTTCTTAGAGGCTCGGCAATGATGTCCATAACGCGCTTCTTCGGGTTAAGAGACGAATAAGGATCCTGGAAAATCATCTGTACATCCCGCTGAAGCTGGCGATCTTTGCGTCGTTCTTTGGTCAAATCCCTGCCATTGAATAAAATTTTTCCACTTGTCACATGATTCAGACCAATAACAGCTCTGCCTGTTGTTGTTTTGCCTGAACCGGATTCCCCAACAAGGCCGTAAGTCTGGCCTTCTTCAATGGAAAAGCTGACATCGTCAACCGCCTTGACACTGCCAATCTCCCGCTTTAGTAATCCTCCGCGAATCGGAAAGTGTATTTTGAGTCCTTCTACTTCAAGTAATGCCATTATGTTATGCCTCCTCCGCTTGATCAGGGAAATGAAAGTGCTGATAGCAGGTACACCTTACGAAGTGTCCTGGCGCAATTTCATGCATCTGCGGGTTATCTTCATGAGCAGAGTCGCTAATCCATGGAATTCGGGCCTTGAATCTGCACCCCTGCCTTGGAAGATTTTTGAGAGAAGGTACGATGCCTTGAATGACATGTAATTTGGATTTTTCTTCAGTAATCGTAGGGATCGAGTTTAATAATGAACGTGTATAGGGATGTTTTGCATTGGTCATCAATGTAACAATATCCGCTATTTCAACAATTTCTCCTGCATACATGACGGCTACACGATCAGCCATCTCGGCCACTACACCAAGGTCATGCGTAATAAGGATAATGCCTGCGTTAATCTCATTCTTCAGCTCTCGGATCAACTCGAGAATTTGTAACTGAATGGTAACGTCAAGTGCTGTTGTTGGTTCATCGGCAATGAGCAGTTCTGGCTTATTGGCAATTGCGATCGCGATAACAATACGTTGCCTCATGCCGCCAGATAATTCGTGGGGATATTGCTTATATATTTGTTCGGGACGTGGAATCCCTACCTGGTTCAATAAGTGAATAACCTTATCCCGCTTCTCTCTGGAAGACAGCTTCGGTTGATGAAGAGTGAGAATCTCTTCAATCTGTTCACCTATGATCATTAGAGGATTGAGTGCGGATAATGGATCCTGAAAGATCATCGCCATTTCTCTTCCGCGCAGTTTGTTTAATTGATTAGGGGATATGTTGGCGATATCTTTCCCTTTATAGAGAATCTGACCTTCGATTTTGGCTTTGTTATGCAATCCCATCAGAGAAAATGCAAATGCACTCTTACCTGAACCTGATTCTCCTACAATAGCCAACACTTCATTTTTCTTAACCTTAAGATTAACGTGATCGACTGCTGCATAATAGTTATCTTCAATTCTGAATGATGTCGTTAAGTCTCTGACTTCCAATAGCTCTTTATTCAAATCAATCACCCTAACCCTGTAATTTCATCAGACTGTATTCATAAGTAGAAGAGTGCATCCACTGTATATTTCCATGTTGTTCCTTAAATTGAACAAAAGTGTATACAAAATACCTTATCGTTAACAGAATCAAGATTATAGTCTTCAATTTAAACCATTGGTCAATTAATGTTTATAATTCCTAGCGGAATTATAAATACAAATAATTACTGTAATCATACGTGTAATTTAAGTTAACGTCAATCATTATTTTGGGATTTATGGAATAAATGTTTTCTATGCTACAGTTTTGGGTAATAGTTTTGGCTAAAAGGTATCTATAGCAGGATTTTAGTGTGAGAGTTAAGTGTGCTCGGGTGGAATTACAACAATATGAGGCGTGTGTACAAAGTTTTTTTGTGTTAATATATAACATGTCTATGACACAATGTGTAGAGTTAATAGCAAATGATTTGGGAGTAACTTAGTTAGTGTAAATTACATGTCACATTTAGGGGGATTTTGTCGTTTCATAGAATCTCTGCTTAGAAGTCATATGAAGCTTATATATATACATTTATTTAAGGTTTGTAAGATAAACGTAAAAATCTAGTTATTATAGTATAGTTTTATTTAATTGTTGCTGTAAAGAGTTAATTGTTACTTTTGAACATTTATTTTACAAAAGAAAGAAAAAAGTCCTGCAAAAAGCAGGACTTTACTAATAAATATTCATAATTACGCATATATACTATTACCTTTGTGGTGCCAATGGTGGCCTTTTACCACGTTTTAAATCGCGAATACTCAAATCAAAGTCCATCTGTAGATGTGGATAGTCCGGAAAGTTAGTCCAGTCTCCACCCCAGGTGAAACCTAGCTCTTTAGCTAAATCGACAACCTCCATCCAATCTGCCTTGCCATTGCCATTATCATCTCGTTCCATATCCCAGACAATATCTCCATCAGGGGTTCTTAAGGCAAAATCAATGGCTAGTCCATAGTTATGATAAGACTCCCCGCCTCTTGCATTGGTGACAATATTCCCAGAAGATGAGCGTCCCTGTGCAAAGAGAGCATCTTGTTCCTCCACACTCCGATATCCATGCGTAATCACAACTTCTATACCTCGCCTGGCAGCCATACGGACTAATACACCTTCACTTTCGGCAACAGCTGGATGCAAACCGGTAATTGGCAAAGGCTCAGGAATTATTTCATCTTGCCATATCTCTCCCAAGTCCCCTTTTTGTTGCAACCATACAAAAACAATGGATAGAATAATCGTTGCGATGATCCAGTTTCTCAGGCTTTTCTTCCTTCGCTGTCTTAGCTTACGTAGTGATGAATTCATATACTCTCCTACACTTTTTCTACTCATCAAGCTTTAATTCTTTTTTAAAGGCTTCATTTCAGGTAAACTAACTTCTATTATAATTCATCTCAGCTGTGAAAGCTTCTTCTGCAAAAATTACATGATTATACGTTTTCATTTTCTTAAATTTTCATATGGTATCCTTATTCTTATCCTTAGATTTATAGTATTTAAGAATACAAAAAAGCAGTCGGCTTATAGCCGGCTGCTCTTGTATGCAAACTGAGTAAGACTACTCAGTTGTGTATGGCAACAATGCGATTTGACGGGAGCGTTTGATTGCAATCGTCAGCATGCGTTGATATTTAGCGCTAGTACCTGTTACACGGCGTGGCAAAATTTTTCCACGTTCGCTGATAAATTTACGAAGCAAGTCCGTATCTTTATAATCGATGTGAGTAATTTTGTTCGCTGTGAAGAAGCACACTTTACGACGTTTGTTGCGACCACCACGACGTGCCGGTCTTTTATCGTCTCCGCCTTCTCTTTGCTTGAAGCCCATGCTTTTCAGTCCTTTCCTATCATGTAACCGATATCTCGTACGAGTAACGGCTCACGTTAAAATGGCAAATCATCATCCGATATATCAATCGGTTTTCCGTCATCGGAAAAAGGATCCTGATTGTTGCTACGCGCAGCATTATTGTTGCTTGCACGTCCGCCGCCGCCTCCATAAGAAGGCTCTTCACGCATAGGTTGACCCCCGCCGCCACCGCCTTCGCGGTTAGCTGACTCCAAGAAACGAACATTATCGGCAATGACTTCGGTCACGTATACACGTTTTCCTTCGTTATTCTCGTAGTTACGTACTTGAATGCGTCCTTCGACTGCAGCCAGACGACCTTTACGCAAATAGTTTGCACAAGTCTCGGCAAGCTGTCTCCAGGTTACGACCGGAATAAAATCTGCTTCCCGCTCTCCTCCTTGGCTTGTAAACGGTCTGTCTACGGCCAAAGTAAATTGTGTCACGGCTACTCCTGCTGGAGTATAACGTAACTCAGGATCCCGGGTTAACCGGCCGATCAGAATGACACGGTTCAACAATGTAATCCCCTCCTTCTGAGCGTATTGGTGCGATAATCACGAGTTAATGTCTTAGGCAGACTTAACGTCGTTGGTAATGAGATAACGAATTACTTCGTCAGAAATCTTCATGAGACGCTCAAGCTCAGTAACTACTGCTGGTTCAGCAGTGAAGTGTACCAGAACATAAACACCATCACGGAATTTCTTGATCTCATACGCAAGACGGCGTTTACCCATAACGTCGTGAGCTGTAACCTCACCACCGCCGTTGGAGATGATGCCTTGGAATTTATCGACTGTAGCTTGAACAACTTCTTGCTCAACGTCAGGACGAATAATGTACATCACTTCATATTTGCGCATAATTTTCACCTCCTTATGGACTCTGGCCCTCAATCCAGGTTGAGAGCAAGGAACGAGCACAAACTCGAACTATATTAATATAACAAATACACAAACGAAATGCAAGCAAACGTTCCCTGTACATATTGGTACATAATCCCCATCATGTTTAGACATCAGATGGAACACACTACAGAAGTAACACTGATCTCATTCTGTGGAGGAGGCTACTTATTATGGGTGAAAGAACCGAGTTCGAACCTGGTGACAAAGCACCGAATGACGGAGAATACACTGAAGTCGGGGAGAAGAGTTTTCACACGGAGATTAATGATCCCAAGCGAGTCACGCTAAAAAAAGGTGAAGCCTTTCCGGAAACGAGCAATCACAATCGCAAGTGGAAAAAGCTGACTAAAGCTCGCGTTCACTAAGTTTTTTTTCAGTACCACGTATATAAAACGGTAATTAGCACATAATACAATCAGGCGGTACACGAGAGAGGTGTGGTTCCGTTGGACAACGAAGCCGATTTTTCGATGTTGGAGATGCATCACGTAATATAAGAAGCTTGTGGGTGTGTAAGACTTCAGTCCGAAGCACAGGTATTGCTACAAGCAGTACAGCCAGCGTTTCTGTCGTTACGACCGATTGTGATCTAACTAAACATGTACCGCCGGATAAAGAGCCCGTCAGGGCTCTTTATTTTTTTATACGGGGCCACATTATACAATTTTCACTAAAAAAATATAAGAAACAAA
The DNA here is from genome assembly GCF_900102085.1 of Paenibacillus polysaccharolyticus. GTDB lineage: Bacteria > Bacillota > Bacilli > Paenibacillales > Paenibacillaceae > Paenibacillus > Paenibacillus polysaccharolyticus. Next base: position 179,856 of record NZ_FMVM01000015.1, read on the forward strand.
ATAAAAAGACTATCCAATAGGCTAGTCCCTTCAAGTTGTTTATGATGACTCCAGTCCATGGAGTTATGTAAGCATTACATTTTCGCAAAATCTAAATGACTTAAGTGGCGGAAAGGGTGGGATTCGAACCCACGCACGCTGTGACACGCCTAGCTGATTTCGAGTCAGCCCCCTTGGGCCTCTTGGGTACCTTTCCGCAGCAAAATTGATTATATCACGCCTGTAGTCGGAAAGCAATACCTATACCCTGTCTGCATGAAAACGCTATTTCACTATTACGTTTCATCACCGCGATATGGCTAGATCTTGCATCTAAAACACCGGATATATGTTTTCCTCTTCCACCCTACCCTCAGGATTCCTCATCCTCTTCTACCGAGCGTAACACTTTTTTCATATTTTTCTCGAACTTGGCCCGAGGAATCAGTACGCTATGTTTGCAACCAACACACTTGATCCGAATATCCATCCCCATCCGAATGATCTCCATCTCATTGCTTCCACAGGGATGCTGCTTTTTCATCTGTACGATATCTCCAAGCTGGAAACTTTTACGCTCCACCTGCACCATCTCCCTCATCATTATCCATCGCAGCCGCCTGCTCTAATGCAGCCAATTTGCTTCTCTCATGGTACTCGAGTATTTTCTTCACATCTCCCTGAATTTGACGTTCGACCGAAGACCGGGAGTTCGGCATACATTCCGCTACCACACGAATGACATAATCAGAAGTGGACATCGACTGAATACCTAGCACATCCGGTACCTTCACAATATTCAGATCTCGTTCCTCAATACCTGCGAGCGATTGCTTCACCAGATGTACGGACTCATCCAGCGTCAGATCAGCCTTCATCGGGATATCCACTACAGCAAGCGAATTAGACATCGAATAGTTAGTCACACTTGCAATTGTACCATTCGGAATGATGTGTACTTCTCCCTGCCAGCTTACCAGTTTGGTTGTTCTTAGGCCAATGACTTCAACGGTTCCTTTAAACGTGCCTGTCTGAATCACATCTCCTACAGCAAACTGATCCTCTAAAATAATAAAGAATCCGGTAATGACATCCTTCACCAAACCCTGGGCACCAAAACCAATTGCAAGCCCCAGAACACCGGCACTAGCTAGCAATGGTCCAACCTGTACATTGATCTCGGATAACAGTAACAAAATCATAATGAAATTACAGGTTATCGAGGTCGCATTTTTCAACAACTCACCAATCGTTACGAATCTGCGCGGGTTGACGCGAATTTTGCCTTCCTGCTTCCGTGCCATCGAACGATCAATAACCCTGGACACCACTTTAATGACAATACGAGTGATAATAAAAATAATGAGGATGCGAATCGAACTGAACATGATGTTAAGCCACATATCCGTATCCGAAATTTTAGCCCACACCTGATCCGTCCAACGAATGGCTTCATCCACAGTTGATGCATAAATGCCGACATTATTACCAGCTTGCGCAAAATAAAATGACATCAAAGTCTGATTCCTCCTCTACATCGGTATGTTATCATAGCTGTCTTCGGTTTTGAAATAGAGGCCGCGAATCTCAACAAACTCATCACGAATAATTTTCTGTACTCGCATCAGATCCTCTTTTGGAAACTGAATACACAGTGCACAGCCCGCTGTAATCTCCTTAGGTGTCGGAAACAAGTCAATCTCGATCTCAGCAAACTCTAATAGCATCTCTGCTCGCAGTGCCTGCTGCGTTGAATCAAACGCAATCAACATCCAATCGTTCAGCCATTCGTCCATGTCCTGCTCCTTTCAAGCTACAACCACTCTCAGGTAAAAAGCCTGTCCTTCCGAAGTATAAAACACTCTACCTTTCCATATACTGATACTACTATTCCAAGGGAAAGGATAGATCCTATGAATCCTACTTCGCGTTCCTTTTCATCACAAGATCTGACCAGCCTGAAAGTTCCTCATACTGATCCAGGTGTGCATTCTGCCATTGTACATCGTTTAATGTTCCATCTCTATAAAGCTCATTCCTTGCAAAATGTAGTGATTGTCTGCATCGGTACAGACCGTTCCACAGGTGACTGTCTCGGACCGTTAGTGGGTACGTCACTGGCAAAATGGGACAGCCCTCTGTTCCATCTATATGGCACATTGGATGAGCCGGTTCATGCTGTAAATCTGCAAGACACACTCCACAAAATCTACAACACCCATCAAAATCCGTATGTGATTGGTATTGACGCCTGTCTTGGCCAATCCTCTAGTGTCGGTTGTATCCAGGTCGTAAACGGCCCGCTCAAGCCTGGCGCAGGCGTAAATAAAGAATTACCGCCGGTCGGCGATATCCATCTGACAGGTATCGTTAACGTCGGCGGTTTTATGGAATACTTTGTGCTTCAGAACACACGGCTTAGTCTCGTTATGCGGATGTCTGAAATTATAGCAAGCAGTCTGTACTCGGCCATTCGGGAATGGCACACTCGCTCTACTCTGCTTGCTGTGCCAGAGTAATAGCTTCCTTTTCCTCTGGGGAAAGTGTATACGTTGACTCTCCCCCTTTTAGAGGTTTTGCATATACATATGAACCATCACGATTGAATAATCCCGTAAGGATCATACCATCCTGACTTTCATTAATCATGGCTATCGAAAAGCTCAGGTCGCTACCACGCTCTCCATAAGCGTTGTATCTTTTCACACCGACCTTGCCCTGAATACGAGCCAGCTTTTGCAATGCTGTTTGCAACTGATTCGTTTGCAGTTTGTGTTCGTCCTCAATGCTGTCCATCTGAATCTTCAGATTAATTAGTAGGGACTCCAAATCCTCCACACCACTGCCAGCCATCATGGCTTCGTATTTACGTTTAAACTTCCGTAACTTTGCCCCTTGAGCAATACTCACGATCAGCAAAATCACCGTAAGCAATGCCAATCCGCCAATAATCCATAACAGCTGTTCCAGAATCAGCTCATTTAATTCAGCCATGTAAGTGCAACTACCCCTCTATGTTTTTGATCAGATTCACGTCTGTCCGTAGTTCTTAGCTTTTATTATAAATCAACCCGTTATTCAAGGAATTAATCATATATTTCCATTTTGAACAACAGAACGTTGAACAATTTTGTTACTCCCTATTTCACTGCTGTCAGCTCAGTAATGGCCCGAATGAGTTCATCGACCTCTTCATGGGAAGAGTTGTATCCAACGCTTGCTCTGACAGCCCCGGTAGCTGTTGTACCTGCTGACTCATGCGCAAGTGGAGTACAGTGAAATCCTGAACGAACCGCAATACCATAATTCCGATCCAGCCGGAATGCAAGCTGAGCTGAATCATATCCCTCAATTATAAAGGATACTAATCCTGAACGAGGTTGTCCAATGTCCGGGCCCAACAGTTGAATACCTTTGATCGAAGAAAGCCCATTCATTATAAGTTGCGTTAACTCCCACTCATGCTGATAGATGGAAGCAGGTGTCATGGCAAGTACATGCTTCACCCCCGCTCCTAACCCAGCAATCCCCACCGTATTAGGAGTCCCTGCTTCATATCGATCTGGACGCACTTTAGGCTGTTCTACTGCCTCGGATTGACTACCTGTACCTCCATGAAGGAGAGGTTGCACATCAAGCTCAGGAGCGATGTATAAGCCGCCTGTACCTTGGGGTCCTAACAATCCCTTATGTCCTGGAAAAGCGAGCATATCAATGCCTAGTTTTCCTACATCCACTGGCATTATCCCAACACTCTGAGCTGCATCCACTAGTAAAAGAGCGTGATGTTGACGGCATAGTTCTGAGATTTCTCCAATTGGCAAAATGCTCCCTAGAAGATTAGAACTGTGCGTACATACGACCAAACGGGTGTTTTTCCGAAACATCCGCTCCATCTGTTTTAAGTCTATGGCTCCATAAGCTGTGACGGGTACATAATCAACCTCAATCTTACCCTGTCTGCGAAGGAACTCCAGGGGGCGCCGAACTGAATTATGTTCCGCCATGGTGGCTATAACATGATCACCCTCTTGAAGCACACCCTGAATTGCAAGATTAAGAGCTTCTGTTGTGTTTGAACCAAATGCAATATCATTAGGGTTTTTAATACCAAACAGAGTCGCTAAGCCTTTTCTCGTTTCAAACAAAACCCTGCTCGCCTGCACAGCCATACGATGACTCCCCCTGCCTGGGTTAGCCCCTGCAAATTGAAGGGCATTCATCATTGCCTCACCAACAGCAGGTGGTTTAGGCCAGGATGTTGCTGCATGATCCAGATAGATTGTGTTCTCCATCCTCCTACCACCTCAGCTCATAAGAATTAATTACAGGATTTGTTTACAAACAAAGAATGACATATCGTTTCTCCAGAACACAGAGTCGATATGTCATGACATGAGTAGCTCTGCATGTTGTTAATGATGCACCCGAGTTGTTATTGCAACAGTTCTAATAATCGTTCGAGATCTTGTTTGCTATAGTAGTTGAGCTCTATTTTACCTTTATCTTTCTGACCATGTTTAATTTTCACTGTCGTTTTAAATCGTTCCCGAAGTGACTCTTCCAAGGTGTCGATAAACGGATCTTTCTTCTTTAGCTTGGCCTTAGCCTTCACTTCACCTGATTTGGAACGATCAAGTTGTTGCACTGCCTCTTCCAGCTCACGCACACTCCACTGCTGATCAATGGACTGTTTAGCCAGCTGTTTGACCAGGTTCTCATCCTTCACACCAACAATGGCTCGTGCATGTCCCATCGACAATGTTCCACGTGAAACATGATCCTTTACTTCCTCTGGCAAAGCCAGCAACCGTAAAAAGTTAGCGATGTGAGAGCGTGATTTACCAACCTTCACGGACAACTCTTCTTGGGTCAAAGAGAATTGATCCATTAATCCCTGGTAGGCTACTGCCAGTTCCATTGCATTCAGATTCTCCCGTTGCAGGTTCTCAATCAGGGCTATTTCCATCACCTGCTGATCATTAAACGTACGGACAACAGCTGGAATGGTAGCATTACCACAATACTGTGATGCCCTAAACCTGCGCTCGCCTGCAATAATCTCATATCCTCGGAGTACAGGACGAACGATAATGGGTTGGATCACGCCGTGCTGCCGGATCGATTCCGCCAGTTCATGTATTGCTTCCTCATCAAATGCTTTACGCGGCTGATAAGGGTTAGCCCGCAGTTGACTAATCGGGATTTCTACGACTTTATCATCGTCATTAATTGAAAGCGAAGGAATGAGGGCATCTAGTCCTTTTCCAAGCCGCTTACTCATAAGAAATCACTTCCTTTGCGAGCTCTAAATACACTTCCGCTCCTCGGGAACGGGGATCATACGTTATAATGGATTGCCCGTGAGATGGTGCCTCACTCAGCCGTACATTACGCGGAATAATCGTTTGATATACCTTTTGCTGAAAATACTTCTTCACTTCTTCTATAACTTGAATGCCAAGATTCGTCCGAGCATCAAACATCGTCAGTAATACGCCTTCAATCTGAAGAGAAGTGTTTAAATGTTTTTGCACCAGCCTAACCGTATTCAGTAATTGGCTTAACCCTTCCAATGCATAGTACTCACACTGAATCGGAATAATCACGGAATCGGAAGCAGTTAGTGAGTTAATTGTCAACATTCCGAGCGATGGCGGGCAGTCAATAAGAATATAATCATAATTATTTCTCACTTGTGCGAGCGCCTTTTTCAGACGAACTTCTCGCGATATGGTGGATACCAATTCGATCTCGGCTCCGGCAAGTTGAATCGTTGCAGGTATGATATGAAGTCCTTCAATTTGCGTCTCCGCGATTGCCTCTTGGGGAGGCACATCATTAATCAGAACATCATATATACAATTCGCCACATCTGCTTTATTAATTCCGACTCCACTCGTTGTATTTCCTTGGGGGTCAATATCGACAAGCAGTACCTTTTTTCCAAGTGAAGCAAGTCCTGCTCCCAAGTTAACCGATGTCGTTGTTTTCCCCACACCGCCCTTTTGATTTGCTACGGCCATAATCTTAGACAATACCTTCACCTCAAATAAAATAGGAGTCTTTTCTTGTAGGTTGTGAGTTACAGTTAAAATAAGCAGGCGGCCACCGTCCACAAGAACAACAACTACCGTTTCCTTAACAGAACGATTTGTTCCCTTCACGTCGCATGAAAAACGGACTATATAGACAGAAAAAGCGGCCATTGCCGCCTTAAGCTTCAATTATTTGCGTTTTGGAATATGAATAACAATTTCGTAGTGATCCTCATGATCCGCTTCTTTTGTTTTGATATCCATACCTGAACCTGTTACCATATCAATGGATTGACGAATCGTGTTAAGTGCCAGTCTTACATCCTTCGTAAAGGATATCCGTTTGGATTTTTTAATCTTGGATGCTTCCTTATAAAAAGCAACACGTACCTCCGTCTGCTTCACGTTCAATTCCTTATCGATAATCTCGCCCAGCAATTTCAATTGCAGTTCTTCCGTATCCAGCGACAACAAGGCTCTTGCGTGACGTTCAGATATTTTGCGCTCCATCAAGGCTGTTTTTACACCTTCTGGAAGATTCAACAACCTAATCTTGTTAGCAATGGTAGACTGGCTTTTACCAAGTCGTTGAGCAAGGCTCTCCTGTGTCAACTGATGCAAATCAATCAACTTTTGGTAGGCAACCGCTTCCTCAATCGAGGTTAAACCTTCGCGCTGCAAGTTCTCAATTAACGCAATGGATGCGGCCTGAGAGTCGTTGAATTCACGCACAATGGCCGGGATGTGCTCAAGACCTAGTTTGCGAACAGCACGCCAGCGGCGTTCTCCAGCGATAATCTCATATGATCCATTACGAACCCGAACAACAATAGGTTGAATAACACCATGTGTTCTGATTGTTTGCAGTAACTCATCAATTTTATCATCATCAAAAATAGTACGGGGTTGATATGGGCTACTCACAATTTCGTTAACCGGAACCTGTTTAATCTCGTCTCCGTTATTGCGCTCCGCCAAACCAAACAACTTCGAAAATTGTTCTTTCATTCCGTAGATTACCACCTAGTTTCGTAATAGCTCCCACATTAGCAGGTGCTTCTTATTCCATAAGCGAGACTTCATACTCATCGTTCCTGAAATAAGTTATGCCACTCGTATTGCCCTGCTGCGAAACAGCAACAAATGCTTAACCATCTATTGATATGAACTAATCTAAGATCACTGTTTACGCAGGAACTGATACTTCTATTCTATCATCTTTTTCACCATAATCCTATGTTTACCTATTCTTTAAAAGAATCAAATTTTCCTGCTTTTTTATTCTGTTTATTAGGAAAATAAAATGAATGACTACCTATATAAGTTGAACTAAAGATGTTTACACGGAGCACTCCGACGACAGAATAACCTTCCCATCGCTGTTATCCCCGATGTAGCTTTCTTGCAGAAAGCTTTTAGCCGACCGCTTCGCTTTTTCAGGTTTTTTCTTTCCTCTCCGTTTCTGTGTAAATAAATATAGTTCAACTTATATAAATCCTGATGAACTAAAATTATTCCAGCCCTGATTTTGTATATGAGAATCCCATCCCACGGTATGCATTTAATTTAACTCAGTTCTAATTTAGAAAACACAAAAAAATAGAGAATGTTTCACGTGAAACATCCTCTATTTCCATCTGGTCATTCAACACGTTATTTTGTTTTTATCCTTATGTCACAATACTACACGAGTGGAGTTTTAAGTGGTGTTCCTGGTTTACGTGGATACTTATGTGGTGTCTTGTCAAACTTCTGAATCAAAATAATATGACGTTCTGATTCCTCCACCGGCAGCTGGAATGGATGAACAGCCTTCACCCGTCCTTTCAGCTGATTAAAGCTGAACTCTGCTTCCTTCATTTCATCCCTCGGGTCTCCGCCCTTCATTGCAGCGAACATACCGCTTTTACGTACAAAGGGAAGGCAGAATTCATTCAGTACCGCGAGCTTGGCTACCGCCCGTGCAGTAACCAGATCATAGCTGTCTCGATATCCTTCTTTGCGGCCTAGCTCCTCAGCACGACCATGGATTAATTCGACCTGCTCCAGACCAAGTGTATCCACTACATACTGTAAGAAACCAATCCGTTTATTCAATGAGTCGATGATTGTAAGCTGGATATGTGGAAAACAAATCTTAAGCGGGATTCCCGGGAATCCTGCTCCTGACCCGATGTCAGCCAGTTTGTTTACTTTGTTCATATCTGTATAAAATGCTAACGATACCGAATCATAAAAATGTTTGGTATATACCTGCTCACGATCCGTGATGCCGGTAAGATTCATTTTTTCATTCCAGGAGACAAGTTCTTTATAATACAATTCGAACTGTTCCAGCTGGAGTTCTCCTATTTCCAAGCCATGCTCCTTCAAGCGTTGTTGCAACTGCTGTTGAATATCGTCCATTATTGTCCCCTTGCTGCGGTAACGCGGTTATAATGCTCAAGATAGACGAGCAAGATAGAGATATCAGCAGGCGTTACACCCGCAATACGAGACGCCTGACCAATGGAGATTGGGCGAATTTTCGCCAGCTTCTGCTTGGCTTCCATCGCAAGACCATGAATCTCATCATATACGATCGTGTCTGGAATTTTCTTTTTCTCCATTTTCAGCAAACGTTCCACGTGGATCAATTGCTTCTCAATATAACCGGCATATTTAATTTGAATTTCGACTTGTTCCTTCATATCAGCAGTCAATTCTACCTCGGAAGGAGATACTTGCTCAATCCAGTCATATCCAATCTCCGGACGACGCATCAGGTTCAGCAATGTGCTTCCATCCTGAATCGGTGTAGAACCAATCTCTTCCAGTTTGGCATTAACTTCAACAGGACGTACCTTTGCATCTTTCAAACGTGCAATCTCCTGCTCGACTTTCGCCTTTTTATCCAGGAAAGATGCATACCGATCCTCGGTAATCAGTCCAATGTCATGACCAATTTCGGTAAGGCGCATATCTGCATTGTCATGACGGAGCAGCAAACGATACTCGGCACGAGAGGTCAACAAACGGTAAGGCTCATTCGTGCCTTTCGTAACAAGATCATCAATGAGTACACCGATATAACCTTGGGAACGATCAAGCACAATAGCCTCTTTGCCCTGCACTTTACGTGCTGCATTGATACCAGCCATGACCCCTTGTCCTGCCGCTTCCTCATATCCGGATGTACCATTGATCTGACCCGCTGTGAACAATCCAGGTAGACGTTTTGTTTCCAGAGATGGCCACAATTGTGTTGGAACCATCGCATCGTATTCAATCGCGTAACCGTTACGCATCATTTCCACTTTTTCCATACCCGGAATCGAACGAAGAACAGCCAGTTGTACATCCTCTGGCAGACTTGTAGATAAACCCTGTACGTAATACTCCGATGTATTTTTACCCTCGGGCTCCAGGAAAATTTGATGCTTTGGCTTATCGCTGAAACGTACAATTTTATCCTCAATGGATGGACAGTAACGCGGCCCTGTTCCTTCAATCACACCCGAGAACATCGGGGCACGATGCAGATTATCATTAATAATCTGATGTGTTTCCACAGATGTATACGTCAACCAACAAGGTAGCTGCTCATTCGTAGAAGATGTTGTCTCATAGGAAAAGAACTTCGGCTCATCATCGCCGGGCTGAATTTCAGTTTTGCTAAAATCAATTGTATCCTTATGCACACGCGGTGGTGTACCCGTTTTGAAACGTACAAGCTCGAAGCCCAGCTCACGCAGATGCTCCGACAATTTCAGAGATGGCTGCTGATTGTTTGGTCCGCTTTCATACATCAGCTCGCCCATAATGACTTTACCACGCAGGTATGTTCCTGTTGTCAGCACTACAGCTTTGGCACGATATTCTGTACCTGTTTGAGTGACAACTCCTACACACTGACCATCCTCTACAATTAGACGATCTACCATGCCCTGACGCATCGTTAGATTAGATTCTTTCTCCATCGTTTCTTTCATTGTATGCTGATAAGAGAACTTATCCGCTTGCGCACGTAGCGCATGAACGGCAGGTCCTTTACCTGTATTGAGCATCCGCATCTGGATAAAGGTTTTGTCGATATTCCGGCCCATTTCCCCGCCGAGTGCATCTATTTCCCGTACAACGTGTCCTTTTGCCGGCCCACCAATGGATGGGTTACAAGGCATGAATGCCACCATGTCGAGGTTGATCGTAATCATCAGAGTTTTTGAACCCATTCGGGCCGCTGCAAGAGCTGACTCTACCCCGGCATGTCCTGCTCCAACGACAATAACATCATATCTGCCGCCATCAAAAGCCATGTGTATTACCTCCTTATTTTGCTGTTATCTATATGAAAACCAACACTTCCTGGCAACAACATCATTCCATCCTTTGACAACGGGCAGAAATTGTACCTTCCCATCATACACAACCATTTCATTGAAAGAAACGATCAAATGATTTACTTTCCTAGGCAGAACTGGGAGAAAATCTGATCTATTAATGCGTCATGCGCTGTATCTCCCACGATCTCTCCAAGCTGCTCCCATGCCAAACGAACATCGATCTGGATCATATCAATCGGAACAAACTGATCCGCAGCCTCATACGCATCAATCAGAGATTGCTTCGCCTTTTTCAATAAGGCAATGTGGCGAACGTTACTTACATACGTCAAGTCAGCAGACTCCAGCTTTCCACTGAAAAACAGCGTCGAGATGGCGTCTTCCAATCGATCAACGCCCAGATCATCCTTCACAGACATCGGAACAAGCCGCTCCTCCGGAATGTAACGGAGCAAGACGTCACGGTCAATCTGTGGCGCTAAGTCCATTTTATTCATAATAATAATTGATTGTCTACCGCGGATTTGTTCCAGCAATTCAATCTCATCCTGATGAAGCGGCTCAGCTGCATTCACAACCATCAGAATCAGATCTGCATCATTGACAGCTGAACGTGAGCGCTCGACTCCAATCTTCTCAACAACATCCATTGTCTCCCGAATCCCTGCTGTATCGAGCAATTTCAAAGGAATATTGTTAATTGTAATGAATTCTTCAATGACATCCCGGGTCGTGCCTGGAATATCAGTCACAATGGCCCGATTATCTTGCGCAAGTGTATTCATTAATGAGGATTTACCTACGTTAGGTCTTCCAACGATTGCTGTCGTGATGCCTTCACGTAATATTTTGCCTTGTTCTGCCGTAGTGAGCAACTTATCAATCTCAGCCATAACCTCACTGGATTTTTCTTTTATAAATTCAGACGTTAATGATTCCACATCATGCTCAGGATAATCGATATTTACTTCGATATGAGCCAGTGTCTCTACCAATGTATATCTCAAATCACGCAACTTGGAGGAGAGTTTACCTTCTACCTGCTTCAGTGCTACCGAGAAAGCACGATCCGACTTCGAACGAATCAGATCCATGACTCCTTCAGCTTGGGACAAGTCAATCCGTCCATTGAGGAAGGCACGTTTCGTGAATTCACCCGGTTCAGCCAAACGGATGTTCAGCTGCAGTAGCAGATCCATCACCCGCTTAACAGATACGACACCACCATGTGCACTAATCTCAACAACATCCTCTGTGGTGAAGGAACGAGGCGCACGCATCACCGTGACCAGTACCTCTTCAATCTTTTCACCATGGCCAGGATCTATAATGTGACCGTAATGAACTGTATGGGAAGGTGCCTGAGTCAAAGGTGTTTTGCTGCGGAAAATCTTCTCTGTCTCGGTCACCGCATCCGGCCCGCTGACGCGAATAACGGCTATGCCGGCTTCACCAACCGCCGTAGATATGGCTGTAATCGTATCGCTAATCATTGTGATCTCTCCCTACTCTCTATAATGAAGTTGTCATCCATCCCATTCCGGAGAACGCCAACACATATTCAACTCAATGGGTACACTACTATCGCATATGCTTCGGTACGAAAAAAGCAATGGCTTCTGCACCGGGCAGGCAGCCATTGCGTCATCAATTGCGTGTTATTTCAACGTAATAACCACACGCCGATTGGGCTCTTCGCCCTTACTTAAGGTCTTAATCTGCGGGTGATTTTGCAGTTTGGCATGAATCACTTTACGTTCAAGCGGAGGCATCGGCTCTAGCACAACTTCCTTACCTGTACGGATTGCTTGTCCAGCCAATCGTTCAGCTAGATCTTCAAGCGTTTTCCGCCGGCGCTGACGGAAGTTCTCCGCATCAAGTACGATGCGAACGAAGCTTTCCGAGTACCGATTGGCTACGATATTGGTCAAATACTGAAGAGCATCCAGCGTCTGTCCACGTCTGCCAATAATCATGCCGAGGTCTTCCCCGGAAATATTGAAGATGTGACCATCCCGCTGTTTCTTGATATGCACTTCCACATCCAACCCCATACCTGCCGCAACCTCTTTCAAAAACGCAGCCGCTTCTTCATAGGGATTATGGACTGCTACACCCTCAAGTAATGCTTCAATCTCAGGTTCAGGTGTGGCTGGTTTGATCGGCTGCGGTGCAGCTTCGGATACGGGCAACAAGCTCACTTCAACTTTAGCAGCCTTCACCCCGAACAAACCCAGGAATCCTTTTGACGGCTGCTCTAAAACTTGTATCTCGACCTTGTCCCGGCTCACGCCAAGCTCAGCCAATCCTTGGTTTACAGCATCTTCAACGGTTTTTCCTGACGTAATGACTGTGGTCATTTCGATTTTTTGGCCCCTTTCGACCCTTTCCCAGAGACGGTTGCCTTGCCACCGTTTTTGCGTTTAGCTCCATTTTTGGAAGAGCTGCTTTGCTTCACGTTGACCTCGGCCACAACTTTATCATTATTCCGGTAAAGGAAATAGTTTTGCACGATGGTGTAGATATTACTGTAGAACCAGTAAAGCGGCAACGCTGACGGGAACTGATATGACATAACAAAAATCAAAATCGGATACACCCACAGCATAAACTGCATTGGGCCAATCTGCTGTGCAGGATTCATACGCATCATCATCCACGTTTGAATGAACGTTGTGATGGCAGCCAGTACTGGCAAAATAAACAGGTGATCCGGTGATCCCAGTTGGAGCCACAAGAAATCATGCGTTCTCAGACTGGAGTTTCCGTAAATGGAGTTATAAAGTGCGATGTAAATCGGCATCTGAATGATAAGAGGCAGACAGCCGGCCATCGGGTTAACCTTGTTCTCCTGAAACAATTTCATCGTCTCTTGCTGAACTTTCTCAGGTGTATCTTTATACTTGGCTTGAATCTCCTTCAGCTGCGGCTGAATGGCCTGCATCGCTTTGGAGCTGCGGACCTGTTTCATCGTCAATGGTAAAATCAATGTCCGTACAATAAGCACCATCACCAGGACAGCCAGTCCATATTCACCGCTAAACCAGTTAGCGAATGTATCGAGCGCCAGTGAGAACCAGTACACGACATTGGCTTGCCAGAATGATTCACTATTCTTCAGATCTTCCGTTGTAACCCCTGCACCTTGTGGAGTACATCCGGCGAGTACAGTGACCATTGCAATGACTGCAATGAGGAGAATCCACTTCCCCTTAGATGTCTTCAATCGCGACACTTCATAACCCCTCTCTTAACCATTCCATTCCACCGTAAATCATACCATAATTAGGAGGACAAATAAACCGAAGCTTACCGCTTGCACGACTTCAACAGGGAGGCCTTACGCAGTACATGCAACAGACTTTTTTCCATTTCCTTATAAGGCATGCCTAATGCACCTTTGCGGACGATGAAAATCAAATCCATCTGCGTAACAATCTCTTGTTCATGATGACGTACAATTTCCTTGATCATGCGTCTCATCCGGTTACGCACGACAGCGTTTCCTATTTTTTTGCTACAGGATACGCCCACCCGGAATTGTTCGGTATCTTTACGGCGGCAGCCATACACCACGAATTGATGATTGGCAAACGATTTTCCAAACCGATATACACGGCTAAAATCCGCACGGTTTCGCAGACGCAGTCTTTTATACACGGCGCTTCTCCTTGCTGTCCTTCATCAACGTTATTGACGGAGGTATCATTACTAATTTAGTATAGGCTTTCTTAATCGACGGTAAACCGTCTTGGCGACAACTTGTATATAAGGAAAGTTTCTGAAAAAGAGAAACTTAACCAACAATTATGATTAGCTAACTGGTAAGCTTCTTCACAGCCTGTAAAGCAATGAATTACGCTATATAACCAGCCTGAATAATCCCGTTTTAAGAAAAAAAAGACCACCTCGGTGGTCTTCAGATGCATTAAGCACTCAGGACTTTACGGCCTTTCAGGCGACGTGCAGCCAAAACTTTACGGCCGTTTTTTGTGCTCATTCTTTTACGGAAACCATGAACTTTTTTACGCTTGCTAACGTTCGGTTTGAATGTAGGTCTCAATGTATTGCACCTCCTTACAAGGAAATACTTATGTGATGAATCCTTTTCATCTTCACAGAAAACACCTTTATATATTTAACCATGTCCAATTGGAAAAGTCAACTGAAAAGCGACGCCTCCCTCCCTCTTTTTCATATGCTTTCCAGCGCCCAAAAAACATGCCTCTCTATCCTAGAGATTTTCCCCCAATAATACAGCCACTAAATCATCAAAAAAAGTTATCCCCAACCTTTGAAAAAGAGCTGATTTCTTCATCTTCTTCCGTTATCCACACTTCTTATAATATGTACTGAAATCTGTATTCCTGTTTTAAGTTATTCACATGTGGATAAAGAATAATAGGTTGAAGTTTGCAAAAATAACGCGTGATGTATCCGCTTCACTGTATAGGTTTACAACGTTTTAAGAAAGGTGTAGGATGGAAATCAGCATCTTGTATACAAGTATACCTTTTGTTTTTTTACCGTTTTTATTTCGCCAGCAATCGACACTAGATCGAAATTGCGATACGAGAACAGTACACATCAACTCTTGTGTGTACATTCAGTAATTTTGACTTTTCGACAATTGATCGAATTCTGAGGTGTAGCACATTGTGTTATGATTCTAACGTACGAATTACTTAATTTAGGAGCGTTAGCCATATGCAATTTCCATCTTCTTGGCTTCAAGGAGCATCTCGCGGTGAGGCCATAGCTTGCGAATTAAGGCTGAGAATCATCAACGGAACCCTTCGGCCTGGGGAAATTTTGTCGGAAAATCGAATTGCTGCTGATTTTGACAGCAGTCGCTCGCCTGTTCGCGAAGCATTGAGAACGTTGTCAAATGAAGGGCTGATTCGGCTTGAACGAATGGGTGTTGTCATCCTGGGCCTCAATATGAAGGATGTCGAAGAACTGTATGATGTGCGTTTTCTCATTGAAAGCTTTGTACAGCAACGGCTAGCGGCAGATGTGCCTCCAGCGCTAATCACGCAGCTGAGCAATATCATTGACAAAATGCAACTCGCTGGCAAACATCAAGATGCTGTCGAATTTGCTTATCAGGATCTTACGTTTCACGAGACCATTGTCGAGGCAGCCTCCCATTCCCGTATCTCACACCTGTGGAAGAGCATCAGATATGTCGTGATGACGGTCATGCTACTTACTACGCGCAGAGTATTTGCCCAAGGTGAGTCCAAAGTAAGTGCTGTAATTGAAAAACACCGCTCCCTTGCAACTGCTCTGGAATCAGGGGACAAAGCTCTGATCCAGCACGGGGTACGCACATATTTTAAAGACTCTGGCCAAACGTTACACGAAAGCTTTGAATTTTGAACTGAGTTCTTACAGTATACCGTTGTCAGAAATCTTGGTATTTGTTAGAACCGAAAGCGTTGCGTACAGATTTTCTTATGAGTGACCATAGAGTTGGCAATCAATCCAGCGTCAAGGACGTGAATGATTGCCACATAACTTGTCGACAAGTATACAAAATGCGATTTTTTTCATTTTCCGGACATGATAAGGGTAGTTTGCTTCATTACATTGTTATCAGATCATCAAGATGCTAATTTTTTCATCACTGCTTTCATTGTAAGCGTTTATCCCAAGACAAAGGAGTAATTACATCATGAGCACGATTTTCGGATTATCCCATAATGCTACATTGCTGATCAGGACGTTGATCGCCATCATCTTCCTGATCCTCTTAATCTCCAAATATAAATGGAACCCCTTTATTACCCTTTTATTATCTGCATTAATGCTTGGTTTGCTTGCAGGTATGAAGCCAGCTGACGTCATTTCCTCCATTACGGGCGGACTTGGCGGTACTTTAGGCACGATCGCTATCGTCATCGGACTTGGTACCATGCTTGGTAAAATGATGGCTGAATCTGGCGGTGCCGAGCAGATTGCGACGACTCTTGTTGACCGATTCGGTGTGAAACGTGTGCACTGGGCTATGATGATTGTTGGATTCATTGTAGGTATTCCTGTTTTCTTTGAAGTCGGTGTCATTCTAATGATTCCGATCATCTTCACAGTAGCCCGCAAAACCAATATGTCCCTGCTTCAGATCGGTATTCCTATTTTGGCTGGTCTCTCCACAGTTCATGGGCTTGTTCCACCACATCCGGCACCGATGATTGCCATTGAAGCCTTCAATGCGGATCTGGGAAAAACGATTCTGTACTCTTTAATTATAGGCATCCCTACTGCGATTATTGCTGGACCGGTATTCGGTAAATTTATCGGCAAAAGAATTCACACCGAACCACCAGCTGAACTCGCTGAACAGTTCTCGTCTAAGAAAAACATTCATTTGCCCGGATTTGGCATTACATTGTTTACGATTCTGTTGCCCGTCATCCTGATGCTGATTGGCTCCATTGCAAACATTGTTGATCCTGATGCAACAAGTGGGTTTACCGTCTTTAGTGAGTTTATCGGCAATGAGATTATTGCTTTGTTGATCTCTGTTGTCTTTGCCCTCTTTTCACTCGGCTTTGCCCGCGGATTCACCAAACATGAACTTTCACGCTTCACCAGTGAATGTCTGGCCCCAACAGCTACCATTATTCTCATTATTGGAGGCGGCGGTGCCTTCAAACAGGTGCTGATTAATAGCGGCGTTGGTAATGCCATTGCAGAATTCGCCACAAATGCACACATTAATGTCATTTTGTTTGCCTGGCTTGTAGCTGCACTGATTCGTGTCGCTACTGGTTCAGCTACGGTTGCGATGACTACAGCTGCTGGTATTGTTGCTCCAGTACTCGCTCTTACACCTGGAGCTAACATTGAGCTGGTTGTTCTTGCTACGGGGGCAGGCTCCCTTGTACTTTCCCATGTTAATGATGCAGGCTTCTGGATGATCAAGGAATTCTTCAATATGAGTGTCTCTCAGACACTCAAGACGTGGACTGTTATGGAAACACTACTTTCAGTGGTTGGATTGATCTTTATTTTGCTACTAAGTACAGTGGTGTGATTGGACGCTAACATCCTTTTTCTCATATAAAAAATCGAAAGAAGGACGAACGAATGACCAATTATATGATTGGAATCGATATTGGAACAACCAGCACTAAATCCGTGTTATTCACAGAGCAAGGCGAGGTAATCACGACCTCCACTCAGGAATATCCGCTATACACACCTGCTCCGGATGTTGCAGAACAAGACCCGGATGAAATTATGCAGGCAGCCATCCGATCTGTACACGGCGTGATGACCCAGAGCGGAGTCTCGGCTAACCAGATTCTCTTTGTATCCTGCAGTTCAGCCATGCACAGTGTCATCGCCATGGATCAGAACGATCATCCGCTAACGCGCTGCATCACCTGGGCTGATAATCGAAGCGCAGCTTGGTCCGCCAAGCTGCAAGAAAATGGTGTCGGTCATCAAGTCTATCTACGCACAGGCACCCCCATTCATCCGATGTCACCTCTGACCAAATTGATGTGGCTTCGTCATGACGAGCCAGAACTATTCGAACGCACGGCAAAGTTTATTTCGATCAAAGAGTACCTTTTCTTCCGTCTATTTGGGCAATATATCGTCGATCATTCCATCGCTTCGTGTACGGGACTGCTGAATCTAGAGCAACTGGACTGGGATCAGGAAGCACTGGATATCGCAGGGATCACACCGAATCATCTATCGAAGCTTGTACCGACGACTTATACAATAGAGGGAATGCATCCTGAATGGGCTGAAAAAATGGCTCTTTCCCCCTCCACGCCTTTTGTAATCGGCGCAAGTGATGGGGTACTATCCAACCTTGGCGTTAACGCCATCAAACCGGGCATCGTCGCCGCAACCATCGGAACGAGTGGAGCCATTCGTACTGTCGTTGATCGCCCTGTGACCGATCCGAAAGGACGTACCTTCTGTTATGCCCTGACGGAAAAACTATGGGTTGTAGGTGGGCCTGTGAATAACGGTGGAATGCTGTTCCGCTGGGTACGGGATGAGTTTGCCGCGTCGGAAGTGGAAACAGCGAAACGCCTCGGCATCAACTCCTACGATGTACTGACCAAAATTGCAGAACGTGTTCCACCCGGCTCCGAAGGGTTGCTGTTCCACCCGTACCTCTCGGGCGAACGTGCTCCACTCTGGAACCCAGATGCCCGTGGCTCTTTTTTTGGACTGACCCTCCATCATAAGAAAGAGCACATGATTCGTGCAGTACTTGAAGGGGTTATTTTCAACCTCTATACCGTTCTGCTTGCCATGGAGGAACAGATCGGGCAACCCACCTCAATTCAAGCGACGGGTGGGTTTGCACGATCGCCGTTGTGGCGGCAGATGATGTCCGACATCTTTAATCAGGAAGTCGTTGTGCCTGAGAGCTTTGAAAGTTCATGCCTCGGTGCCGTTGTTCTAGGCCTGTATGCTACGGGACGAATCAAGTCTCTTGAAGATGTTTCCTCAATGATAGGCACAACTCACCGGCATACGCCAGTCAAAGAACATGCCTCCCTCTATCAGGAGCTGCTGCCGATTTACATTCGCATTTCACGTAAACTTGAAGAGGAATATGCAGACATTGCAGAATTCCAACGCAAAATGTCTATGCTTCATATATAAGTAGAGGGAGACCCCGCAGCCATAAAACGGCTGCGGGGTCTCCCTCTTTTTGATGTCATTTTGTCTCTACCCATGAACACATCCATACTTGTGGTTTACCTCAATCATTTCCTCATGGTCACTTTTAATGTAATCAGCCATCCCTTTTTAGTCACTTTATGAGTTCAGCAATCCAAAACCTCACCTTTTTACGACATAGCAGCTCATGAGGTTGAAAAGGACTAACTACTAATCTTCCACTTTTCCACTTACTCACATCAATTCACTTTCAGTTTATCCACAGCGAAGTTATTCACATCGCAAGTCGACTTTTGCACATCATTTAGCATCTTTCGACGGATATCCTGTGTATAAAAGTTTTTGGTACTTTAGGTCATGCTGTCGAAAATTAAACAATTTATAAACAATATATTGTGTTGTGACTAAAAATTATACACAAGTTATTGAATTTGTGGATAAAATCTCGCCATACGTTGAAATGCGGGGCTTCTTTTGCTATGATTGTATTACTTTTGGATGTGAATATGTGATCTGACCCATAATATTATCAACAGCCTGTGGATAAAGTTGTGAACAATTTTCCGTTGTTCCTTCTTTTTTTGTTTTTGACCTGTGGGAGTTTGGGGATAAATTCGGCAATATATCTCGTATTTCGACACTGCATCATGGCTTAAGCCACACTTGGAACATGTAAAAGGAGTGACAGTCTGTGGACAGCCATACTTCTGATTTATGGCAGCAAATTTTATCAATCATACAAAATAAACTCAGCAAACCCAGCTTCGACACCTGGTTCAAAGCAACCAAGGCCACCAAGCTGAACGATCAGACCATCGTCATCTCCGCCCCAACTACGTTTGCCGTCGAATGGCTGGAGAGCCGTTACACCAAACTGGTTGGTTCGACGGTCTATGAACTGCTTGGCAAACAGGTCGATGTGAAATTTGTCATCGAGGAGAACAAACCTGTAGAACCAGATCCGCAGTTGCCGGCACCGACGCCGACAGTCGTTCAGGAAGAAGCCGTGCTCAGCATGCTGAATCCTAAATATACGTTCGACACCTTTGTCATTGGGCCGGGTAACCGTTTTGCCCACGCCGCATCGCTGGCGGTCGCTGAAGCGCCCGCCAAAGCCTACAATCCTCTTTTCCTATATGGAGGCGTAGGACTTGGCAAAACCCACTTGATGCATGCCATCGGACATTATATTTTGGAGCATAATCCGAGTAGCAAGGTGGTTTATTTGTCATCTGAGAAATTCACGAATGAGTTCATCAACTCCATCCGTGATAATCGCGGGGAAAGCTTCCGGAACAAGTACCGGAGCGTAGATATACTGCTTATTGATGATATTCAGTTCCTGGCCGGGAAAGAATCAACACAAGAGGAATTTTTCCATACGTTTAATGCGCTGCATGAGGAACGGAAGCAGATCATCATCTCCAGCGATAGACCACCTAAGGAAATTCCAACCCTGGAGGAGCGGCTGCGCTCCCGGTTTGAGTGGGGGTTAATTACGGATATTCAGCCTCCGGATCTGGAGACGCGGATTGCGATTTTGCGTAAAAAAGCGCGTGCGGAGAATCTGGATATTCCAAATGAAGCGATGATGTACATCGCCAATCAGATTGATACGAACATTCGGGAGCTTGAAGGAGCCCTGATTCGTGTCGTTGCTTACTCTTCACTGACCAATCAGGACGTTAGTTCTCATCTGGCCGCTGAAGCACTGAAGGATATTATTCCTTCAAGCCGTCCCAAAATGATCACGATTCAAGACATCCAACAAAAGGTCGGCGAATACTACAGCCTCAAGCTTGAAGATTTCAAAGCACGGAAACGGACAAAAGCTGTTGCTTTTCCTAGACAGATCGCTATGTATCTCTCTCGTGAACTGACAGACTTTTCTCTGCCCAAAATCGGGGAGGCTTTTGGAGGACGAGATCATACCACGGTCATTCATGCCCATGAAAAAATCTCTCAAGCGATCAAGAACGATCAAGATCTCTATAAAGTTATCAACAACTTAACCGAAAAAATTAAGAATCCAACCTGAACAAGTCCCAAGCCTATGCACAACGTGTACACATGTGGATAGGCTTAATTTTATGGGTTTAACCCTACTTATCCACATATTCAGTGCCCCTATTACTATTATTACTATAAAGATCTAAAGATATCTTCTCCAAAAAGCCGTTGCAAAGCACGGCCTTCGGCCTTTCGATAAACACCTTTTTAAGACCAAAACAAAACCAAAAACATCTAACAAATCCGCTAGGAGTGAAACCATGAAAATCAGCATAATGAAAAGTTATCTTAACGAATCCATTCAACAAGTATCCAAAGCGATCTCAAGTCGTACGACGATCCCCATTCTGAGCGGTATCAAATTCGACGTGAATCACCAAGGTGTAACGTTGACAGCAAGTGACACAGATATCTCCATTCAGTCATTTATCCCACTTGAAGAGGGAGACAAAAGTGTGGTGCAAGTAGAACAACCGGGTAGCGTTGTTCTGCCAGCCAAATTTTTCGTAGAGATCATCAAAAAGTTGCCTTCGCAGGAAGTACACATGGAAGTCAAAGAAAACTTCAACACTTTTATTTCGGCAGGTGCAACGGAGATTCAACTGGTAGGTCTGGACCCGGAAGAGTTCCCGGTACTGCCAAGCATTGAAGAAAACCAAACGGTCTCCATTCCTGGAGATTTGCTGAAAAATATGATTAAACAGACCGTGTTCTCCATTTCCACCCATGAAACAACACCTATTCTGACAGGTGTACTCTGGAGTCTTGGTGATAACGAGTTGAAATTTGTGGCAACGGACCGTCACCGTCTTGCTACACGTGCGGCAATGCTGGATAATGCAGAAGGTATCCGTTTCAACAACGTCGTCATTTCCGGTAAAACACTAAACGAGCTGAGTAAAATCGTTCCCGACCAGAACACGCTTGTGGATATCGTTGTCGCAGATAATCAGGTGTTGTTTAAAATTGACCGTGTACTTTTCTACTCCCGTATTTTGGACGGAACATATCCGGATACTTCTAGAATTATTCCAACGTCATACAAAACAGAACTTGTTTTGGACACAAAAAAATTAAGTGAATCGATTGACCGGGCTTATTTGCTGTCGCGTGAGGAAAAAACAAACATTGTGCGCATGCAGACGATGGACTCCGGCACGATTGAAATATCCTCCAGCTCCTCTGAGCTTGGTAAAGTAAGAGAAGAGATTGAGCCGGCTGAATTTTCGGGTGAACCGCTCAAGATCTCGTTTAACTCCAAATACATGCTGGATGTGCTGAAAGTGGTGGAGAGTGAGCAACTGATGATTGCCTTTACGGGTGTCATGAGTCCCATTATCTTGAAACCGCTCGACGACAGTCAGAGCCTATACGTCATCCTGCCTTACCGGACGACCAATTAACGAAAGGAAGATCACACGATGAAGCAAGTATCGATTCGAACGGAATATATTAAGCTTGACCAATTTTTGAAACTAGCAGACTGCATCCCTACGGGAGGTATGGCAAAAGCCCTCCTCCAAGAAGGGCTTGTTCGTGTGAATAAAGAGGCTGAGGAACGCCGTGGACGGAAGTTATACCCTGGGGATATCGTAGAGGTAGACGGAGAAGGCACGTTCGAAGTGGTTGCGGAGTAAAAGACCAAGGTGCAATCCTGCTGCCTCCTGACGGACGGGATAAAAGGGAGGTTAATGCGTGTTTGTAAACAGCATAGAGTTGCAGCAATTCCGCAATTATGAGCATCTGAAGCTGGAATCATTTGGACCCGTCAATCTGTTGATTGGACAAAATGCCCAAGGCAAGACCAATCTGGCCGAGGCTATTTTTGTGCTGGCACTCACCAAGAGCCACCGCACCTCCCGAGATAAGGAACTGATCCGTTTTGGGGAAGAACGGTCAAGGCTCACCGCCGAGGTTGACAAAAAATACGGAGCAGTTAAGCTGGAGCTGTCCTTATCACAGCAAGGGAAAAAGGCAAAGATTAACGGTCTGGAGCAACGTAAATTAAGCGATTTTGTCGGCTCTCTCAACGTGGTGATGTTTGCCCCCGAGGATCTGGAGATTGTCAAAGGCACACCTGGGGTTCGCCGCCGGTTCCTTGACATGGAGATCGGGCAGGTGGCTCCAGGTTATCTCTATCATCTGCAGCAGTATCAGAAAGTGCTGGTGCAACGGAATAATCTACTCAAGCAACTGTGGGGAAAAGGGGATTCAGTTCAAGCGATGCTGGAAATCTGGAACGAACAGCTTGCAGAGCACGGTGTTAAAATCGTCAAAAAAAGGAAACAATTCATAAAGAAACTTCAAAAGTGGGCAGAAACGATCCATCAGGG
Organism: Paenibacillus polysaccharolyticus; assembly: GCF_900102085.1. Lineage (GTDB taxonomy): Bacteria > Bacillota > Bacilli > Paenibacillales > Paenibacillaceae > Paenibacillus > Paenibacillus polysaccharolyticus. The sequence goes on from NZ_FMVM01000015.1 coordinate 203,196, forward strand.
GATTACTGGAGGTGGAGAAGTTCTGCGTCTGGCCTACCTTCCCTCCTTCAGCGAAGCCGCTGAGGAAGATGAAGCTGTCTTAATGGAGCAATTTATGATAAAATTATCACAAATGAAAGAGCAGGAGATTCGCCGGGGCACAACGCTGAGTGGGCCACATCGGGATGACCTGTCCTTTTTCATTAACGAACGGGAAGTACAAACGTATGGCTCTCAGGGGCAGCAACGCACAACAGCGTTGTCTCTTAAGCTTGCGGAGATTGAACTGATTCATGAAGAGATCGGGGAATATCCGGTTCTGTTGCTGGATGACGTATTATCCGAACTTGATCCTTTTCGTCAGACCCAGCTGATCGAAACATTCCAAAGCAAGGTACAGACTTTTATTACCGCTACGGGAATCGAGAGCCTGAACGTTGACAAGCTTAAAGACGCTAGTATCTATCACGTTCATGCCGGACAGGTGGAACGCTAAGGGGTGAGGGCTTATGTACATTCATCTGGGCGGTGAAAAAATCATCCGTTCTTCTGAGTTGGTTGCTATTTTTGATATATCGATCGAGAAATCCTCAAAAATATCCAAGCAGTATGTTACACATGCCGAACAGGAAAAAACGGTCGAACATATCGGCGAAGAGGAAGCAAAGTCTATCGTGGTGACGAAAAACATTGTGTATTACTCACCGATTTCCTCTGCAACGCTCAAGAAGCGTGCGCACCATTTTCCTGATTTATAGCGGATATTCAAGAGAGAATTTCTTTGTCTGCTAATATTCATAAGTTAACGCATATTCAAGATATTGAATCTATAGAAGTAGGTGAAAGGCATGTCTATGAATCAACCGTCATATGATGCGAATGAAATTCAGGTCCTTGAAGGACTGGAAGCCGTACGTAAACGTCCGGGGATGTACATCGGTTCCACCAGTGCCAAAGGTCTGCATCATCTGGTCTGGGAAGTAGTGGACAACAGTATCGATGAAGCGCTGGCGGGTTACTGTGATCATATCGAGATCAACATCCATGAAGACAACAGTGTAACCGTTGTGGATAATGGACGGGGTATTCCAGTTGGCGAACATGCCAAAATGAAACGTCCAGCTCTGGAAGTCGTTATGACTGTTCTTCATGCAGGGGGTAAATTCGGCGGCGGAGGGTACAAGGTATCCGGTGGTCTGCACGGTGTAGGTGTGTCCGTTGTTAACGCACTTTCTGAAAAAGTAGTCGTTACTGTAAAACGGGATGGTCATATCCATCAGCAGGAGTACCGCCGCGGTGCTCCGCAATATGATCTCAAAGTGATCGGCACAACCGACGAGACGGGAACAACTGTGACGTTCCATCCCGATCCGGAGATTTTTACAGAAACTTTGGTATATGATTACGAAACATTGCTTACACGTGTCCGTGAGCTGGCGTTCCTGAACAAAGGAATCGGTCTGACTCTGACAGATGAGCGTACAGGTGTAACTAACTCCTTCATGTACGAAGGCGGGATCATTGAGTATGTATCCTTCTTGAATCAAAAGCGTGAAGTGTTGCATGAGAATCCGATCTACGTTGAAGGTTCACGGGATAACATTCAGGTGGAGGTTGCACTGCAATACAACGACAATTACACCGAGAATATTTATTCTTTTGCGAATAACATCAACACCCATGAGGGCGGAACGCACGAGTCAGGCTTTAAGAGTGCACTCACCCGGATTATTAATGACTATGCCCGTAAGGCTGGTGTAATCAAGGATAGTACCGGCAATCTGTCTGGTGACGATGTGCGTGAAGGTCTGACGGCCATTATTTCGGTCAAAATTCCGGAACCGCAATTCGAAGGACAAACAAAAACAAAGCTCGGAAACAGTGAAGTACGTGGTATTGTGGAGTCTTTGTTTGCAGAGAAGTTGCAGGAGTTCTTGGAAGAGAATCCTTCCGTATCCCGTCGTATTTTGGAAAAAGGATTGCAGGCTGCGCGTGCCCGTGAAGCGGCTCGTAAAGCTCGTGAACTGACACGCCGTAAAGGCGCGCTTGAAGTCAGCTCCCTGCCGGGTAAGCTGGCGGACTGTTCATCCAAAGATGCGTCCATCAGTGAATTGTACATCGTCGAGGGTGACTCTGCCGGCGGTTCAGCCAAACAGGGTCGTGACCGTCACTTCCAAGCTATTTTGCCGCTTCGTGGCAAGATCCTGAACGTGGAAAAGGCACGCCTTGACCGTATCCTGGGCAATGCCGAGATTCGTGCGATTATCACTGCGATGGGAACAGGGATCGGCGACGATTTTGACATCTCCAAAGCACGTTATCACAAAATCATTCTGATGACCGATGCCGATGTCGATGGTGCCCATATCCGTACACTGTTGCTGACATTCTTGTATCGGTATATGCGCAAAATCATTGAGGCCGGTTATGTATATATTGCACAGCCACCACTGTTCAAGATTGAGCGTAACAAAGTCATTCGTTATGCAGGCTCCGAGAAAGAGCGTGACGAGATTATTGCTTCCTTGGGTGAGAACGTCAAGTTCAACGTCCAGCGGTACAAAGGTCTAGGCGAGATGAATGCCGGACAGCTGTGGGAAACCACGATGGACCCGGAAAGCCGGACAATGTTGCAAGTATCGATCAGTGATGCGATGCTCGCGGATGCCATGTTTGACACCTTGATGGGAGATAACGTCGAACCTCGTCGTGACTTCATCCAGGAGAATGCAAAATACGTGAAAAACCTCGATATTTAACGAGTTGCGAAGAGGCGCCTGTGAGGGCGCCTTTTTTTATATTATGAGTGATAATGCACTTATTTACCTGGCAGTCCGTCGTTTGATTGCGGAAGCCTGCGCTTTGGAAGCCTTCGAGGTTGTTTTTTTCGCTTTGCCTTTTTTGGAGGGTAAGCGTCCGTAAGCAATGGCATAACGTTTGATTTTGCGGTAAGCCTCTTTATCGGGAAGCAGACCAAAGGCATAGATGCCAGGCAGTGTGTTGACCTCCAGAATCCAGGGACGCCCATGATCATCCAAAGCGATATCAATTCCAATCTCTTTGAGTCTGGGAAAAGAGCTTTGCAATTGGACAGCAGTATGGATACCGAGGCGGTGCAATTCATGCTCAAGCTTTTGATATCCTTCCCTTTTGAGTTGTGGGAGTACAAGTTCTTCAAAGGTGGCCAGACGGCCGCCTCCATGGATATTGGTAATGATTTTGCCTGGCGCAGCAACCCGTCCGAGAATACCTGTTGTTTCCCAGCTATGCTGTGGGCTCTTCTGGGTTAACACACGCAGGTCAAAAGGTAATCCCTCATGTGTCATTAGTGGAATACCCTGTTGAATGATATAGTCACGTTTCTGAATACGTTCGTTCAATGCGTTCTCAAGTTCTGTGAGCGAATGAAAGACTCGCTCTTCAGTTCCATGTTGCAGATGATAGGTCGTAATATCGGACATAGTCGGAGGAATAGGCTCTGATTCTACTGATTCAGGTGAGGTGGATTCGTCAGATGCTTCATCACTTATGGATTCAGCAGTTGAGTCTGCAGAACGAGGGACTGTGATTGTGGTGTGAACTGTCCTTACCCGCATCACACCATTACCGTAAGTTCCCCTGTCGGGTTTAATAAAATTGGCTGGGAATAACTCGGTCATTCGTTCTAGTGTTTGCGAGCTATATTTTCGGGTCACCGGTATATATTCATTGACATGACGACTGCGTTGCAAAATTGTTGTTTTAGTCCATTTGCTGGAGACACGCTGGATACTCATGTGCATCAGTCCTTTCTTGTTTTGATCCGTTGTGCTGAGGGACATTATGCAGAAAATCAAAGGACAAGAGATGATTTCAGTGGTATAATAGAGGAATATGGCGTTTTGTGCTGTCAGCCGATAAAATTGCAGTTTGATTGCCACGTGGGAACGGCTCTAGCCTTGATTGGACAGTACATATGCCGCTTTTCTAGCATTGTATGTGCAATTGCAGAGGAAGGCAGGGCGAACCCCCAGACACGCTCAAGTTCCTGGAAGAAAGGCTATTGCCCAGCGGACGTTTAATTGTGTAACTTTTGTGAAAGTAATATAATAAAGAGTAGCGTTCTTGCGCGGTTTTAGCCTTGTTAGGCTTTTCACATATATTAATTTTCTGGAAATGATTGATTTGGAACGTTTGTTGAAGGACAAGAAGGAGGTCCAGCATGGCGGAAGAAATGAACTCGCAGATTAAAGATCGGGATATTGGCGTCGAGATGCGTGAATCGTTTATGGATTATGCGATGAGCATCATTGTGAGCCGTGCCCTGCCAGATGTGCGTGATGGATTGAAGCCGGTTCACCGGCGCATTCTGTATGCAATGTCGGAGCTTGGCATGACACCTGATAAACCACATAAAAAATCAGCCAGAATCGTCGGCGAAGTTATCGGTAAGTATCACCCGCACGGTGACTCTGCCGTTTACGAGACGATGGTACGGATGGCACAGGACTTCTCCCTGCGTTACATGCATGTAGATGGACACGGTAACTTCGGATCAGTCGATGGTGATATGGCTGCAGCGATGCGTTATACCGAGGCACGTTTGTCCAAGATTGCAATGGAAATGCTCAGAGATATCAACAAGGACACCATTGACTTCCAACCAAACTATGATGGCGAAGAAAATGAACCTATTGTTCTCCCTGCTCGTTTTCCTAACTTGCTTGTCAATGGAGTTGGCGGGATCGCCGTAGGTATGGCTACCAATATTCCTCCTCATAATCTGGGAGAGGTTATTGACGGCGTACAGGCCATGATTAAAAATCCAGACATTACATCCATGGAACTGATGGATTATATCCAAGGTCCCGACTTCCCTACATCTGGTTATATTCTGGGACGTTCAGGTATTCGTCAGGCTTACCAGACTGGACGCGGATCGGTAACGATGCGTGCCAGAACCAATATCGAAGAGAACAATAACAAAGCTCGTATCGTCGTTACTGAGCTTCCATACCAGGTGAACAAAGCAAGACTCGTAGAGAAAATTGCTGAACTGGTACGTGACAAAAAGATCGATGGCATTACCGATCTGCGTGATGAATCTGACCGTAATGGTATGCGGGTTGTGATTGAGCTTCGCAGGGACGTCAATCCTGGTGTTGTGTTGAACAATTTGTACAAGCACACTTCGATGCAGTCCACATTCGGTATTAACATGCTTGCGATCGTCAATAAAGAACCAAAGATTCTGAATCTGCGTGAAGTGTTGTATCACTATTTGCAGCACCAGATTGAGGTTATTCGTCGCCGTACACAATTCGAATTGAGAAAAGCGGAAGCTCGTGCTCACATTCTGGAAGGTTTGCGTATTGCATTGGATCACATCGACGAGATCATTACGTTGATTCGTTCATCAAGCAATACAGATGCCGCTAGAGAAGGTTTGATTGAGCGTTTCTCACTCAGCCATGACCAGGCGCAAGCTATTCTGGATATGCGTTTGCAACGTCTGACAGGTTTGGAACGTGAACGGATCGAGAACGAGTACAACGAATTGATGGTCAAAATCCGCGAGTATCGCGAAATTTTGGCTAATGAACATCTTGTACTTGAGATTATCAGTACAGAGCTTCAGGAAATTCGTGAGCGTTTTGGTGACGATCGCCGTACCGAGATCACGGTTGGAGAAGAAAGTATTCTGGATGAGGATCTGATTCCACGTGAAGAAGTAATCATCACGATTACCCACACAGGTTACGTTAAACGTCTGCCTGTATCTACCTACCGTAGCCAAAAACGCGGAGGACGCGGTGTTGTAGGGATGGATACAAAGGATACCGACTTTGTCGAGCATCTTTTCGTTACCAACTCTCACAACTACCTGATGTTCTTCACGGATAAAGGTAAAGTATATCGCCTGAAAGCTTATGAGATTCCAGAGCTTGGACGTACAGCGCGTGGGACACCAATTATCAACCTGATTCAGATTGAGCAAGGGGAGTCTGTCAATGCGGTTATTCCAGTACAGGAATTCGAGAGTGATAAGTATCTATTCTTTGCAACACGTCAGGGTGTAGTGAAGAAAACGCCGCTTGAAGATTACACGAACATTCGTAAAGGCGGACTTATCGGGATCTCCTTGCGTGATGATGACAGCCTGATTGATGTGAAGCTGACGGATGGGCAACAAGAGATTATCATGGGTACAGCTCATGGAATGTCTATTCGTTTCTCGGAGGGTAATGTACGTTCTATGGGACGTAGTGCTACCGGGGTTAAGGGTATCACGCTTGACGATCAAGACGCGGTTATCGGTATGGACGTCGTAGATGCTGATCTGGATGTTTTGATTGTCACAGCCAAAGGGTACGGTAAACGGACCCCAGTTAGTGATTACCGGATGCAAACTCGTGGTGGTAAAGGAATCAAGACGATCAATGTTACCGAGAAGAACGGTGCTGTTGTCAGTCTCAAAATGGTTAAAACAGAAGAGGATCTGATGATTATCACATCCAGTGGTACATTAATTCGGATGAGCATGGATGGCATCTCAACCATGGGTCGCTATACTCAGGGTGTGAAGCTAATCCATATTCGTGAGGAAGACGCTGTAGCTACCGTAAGCCGAATTGATAAAAATGAAGAAGAACCAGATGAAGATAACGATGAAGCAACAGAATCTGGGGCGTCCTCTGATACAGAGTTAAATTTGGAAGAAGGCATGGCGTCTGAAGCAGAAGCTGATGTTCAAGATGATGATTCAGGTTCGGAAGAATAACATAGGTATCTTGTTTTATTGAATCGTTAAGAAACTTGAAACAGGATACGAAGGGCTCCCTTTATGGGGGCCCTTTTTGATATGTACAGAAGAAATAATGGAAGCTTCAAAATCTAGGATGTACAGCCTGTTTTCTGAGTAATATAATGGGAAATAACATGAGAAACCGGGACTATGGTCTTGTATTGTCATCATCTTAAGAAGAACGATGAGTGAGGGGAATCGGTATGGGATTAATTACCCTGTCAGAAGTCAAACCAGGACTAAAATTGGGAAGTGATGTGCAGACGTCACGTGGCAATGTGTTGCTTCAAAAGGGTAAAATTATTTTACCTAAAGATATGGAAGTCCTCAGGGCGTTTTTGATTCATCAGGTGGACATCGAACAAGAGAGGACAGGAACTAGCAGTGGAGGTTCAAAAGGAGTAACTGGGCCCAGCGGAGCATTAGGAACAGCCGTTGCAGAGAAGAATGGGGAACGGACAAGTACAATAGTTTCAGCCCCGGTTATTACACTTCAAGATGAATACGAGAAAATGGTTACGTTGACTAAAAACGCGTTTCTCTCCTCATTAGCTGCTGAATTGCCCGTTTATGAGTTACGGACACAGCTAGAGGCTTTGTTCATACATCTCAAACAATATAATGTGCTTACCTTCAGTCCACGCAATATGAAAGAGCATGATTATGTATATCACCATGCTGTGCTAAGCGCGATTACATCCTATCAACTGGCTCAGTGGATCGATCTCCCCTCTAAGGACTGGATGCAGGTTGCCTTTGCTGGATTGTTCCATGATATCGGTAATAACAAGGTTGATCCGCAGATTCTCCATAAACCTTCTTCTCTGACAGCGGAGGAGCAAGAGGAGATCAGGCAACACACCAAGTATGGTTATCAGATTCTTAAACAGGCTAAGGCCATCAATGAAGGTGCAAGACTTGCAGCACTGCAGCATCACGAAAAAGTGGATGGATCGGGTTATCCCTTGCAACTTACCGGGACACAGATTCATATCTATGCCAAAATCGTAGCTATCGCAGATATTTTCCATGCAATGACCCTAGAGAAGATTTATCGTAAGGCTCAATCTCCATATCTGGTTCTGGAACAAATTCAAAGTGAGGCGTTTGGTAAACTGGAACCTTCTATTGTGAATATGTTTGTACAACGCTCCACTCAAATTCATAACGGAATACGGGTGAAGCTGAGTAATAACCAGATTGGGGAAATTATTTTCTCAGATCGAGATCATCCTACTCGGCCAATGGTATCTGTAGAAGGATCGATCATCAATCTGATGCAACAAAGACAGTTATATATTCAAGAAGTATTAGGTTAGAAGCATAGTTGGATTTGTTGTGTGAAGACCTTCTCATAACGAGAGGGTCTTTTTTTAATATGGTAGTTAAAAGGTTAACGTTTATGAGTATATTCGTTATCAAATGAGTCCAACTATAGTTTAGTGTTAAGTAATAAAAGAAATTAGAAAAAATACTTGCATTAAAATTCTCTACATGGTATATTCTAATTCCGGCCAAGAAAACACAGTTAAGACGGTGCGGCAAGCCAATAAAAACAAGCTTCGAAAGAAACTTAAAAAAAGTGCTTGCAAAGTTGGTTCGGAAATGGTATGATATAAAAGTTACTGAAGCGAATGAGTGACGGTGACTGAATATGTTTGATCTTTGAAAACTGAACAACGAGTGAGTAAACATTCTGCTTGCAGAATGATGTGAAGGTTTTTGCTACATGCCATCTGGCTGTATGAAAACTGGA
>NZ_FMVM01000011.1 GCF_900102085.1 Paenibacillus polysaccharolyticus
CCTCCTCGGCAGGGAATGTAGGTGATATCGGTGACCCATGCGGTGTTCGGTTTGGACGTTTGAAATTGCTGGTTCAGCGTATTTGGTGCAATGGGATGATGATGGTTAGAATCCGTCGTCTGGACACGATACCGAGGACTGTGCACGGAACGAAGATTCATTTGACGCATGTATATACTGACGGTACGGGAAGAGATTTTGTATCCTTCCAGATGGAGCGCATACGTAATTTTCGGACTTCCACACCGCTTCTGGTGGTCGTAGAAATGAAACCGAATACGCTTCATGATTTCAGTTCTCCGGCGCTGTTGCTTACTGGTTAGATCCATCCGCCACTTGTAATATCCGCTCCGTGACACGTGTAACAGAGTGCACATCTTCTCCAAAGAAAACAGGGAGCGATGGTCTTCCACAAACTGAAATCTTAATTCTTTGGTTTGCTGAAGATGTGCACTGCTTTTTTTACAATAGCCAGTTCCTCTTGTGTGTCCGCAAGCGTATGCTCTTTCTCTTGAAGTAACCGGCGCATTTCTTTAAGCTCTGCTTCCAGTTCTTTCACTCGATCTACACTAGCTACGGGCTCATGTTTAAGTTCACGATACTTGCCCATCCACTGGTGTAATGTACTTTTTGGAATGTTGAGTTCTTCTGCCAAGTCTCCGAGTGTCTTGGTCTGTTCTTGAATAAATTTTACCGTTTGTTTCTTGAATTCTTCATTGTATCGTTGCCGTTGTTCTCCCATATGGACACACCTCCGTTAGCCTTATTATCCTTCTGTCCGTTAGCGGGTGTCCACTTTTTATTCTAGCTCCATCTGTGATCGTTAGATTTCCAAAAGCGCTGAAATGTGCTAAATAGCGTCATCTGTGATCGTTAGAAATTTTAGATTTTTACAAGTTGCTTAATCTCTTTTGTGAATCAGTACGCGTGAGGCAGGAAGGGGCTCAAAACGTGGTCACTATCAGTTTGTGTATGATTGTGAAGAACGAAGAACGCACACTGGCAAGGTGTCTTGAATCGGTGGCTGACCTTATGGATGAGATTATCATTCTGGATACGGGGTCGTCGGATCGCACGATGGACATCGCTGCAAAGTATACCGACCGTGTCTATACGTATACATGGAATGAAGACTTTGCCGCAGCACGGAATGAGTCATTCGTTCGGGCTACGCAGGAGTATATCCTGTGGCTCGATGCGGATGATGTGCTGTTGCCCGATGAACGGGCAAAGCTTGCGATGTTGAAGGAGCAGCTGCCGTCTGGAGGTAAGACGGCGGGTGTGATTATGGGCTATACGCTGGCCGAGGGGCCGGAGGGAAGCCCGCTGGTGGCGGACCGCCGGCTTCGCATGGTCAAGCGGGATGCCGGTTGCCGCTGGCATGGCCGGCTGCACGAGCAGCTGCGCTTCCCGCAAGGCGAGGTCATTACGGCAGATATTGCCGTCACTCATCGCCGCGAGGCGGGCAATCATTCGGCGCGAAACGTGCGCATTCTGCGCAAATGGATCGCCGAAGAGGGCATAGCCCAAGGACGCCTGCTGTTCTACTATGCAGGCGAATGTTATGACCGCCAGCGCTACGCAGCGGCGGCACGCGGTTACGCGAAGCTGCTGGAGCAGCCCAGCGGTTACCGCGAAGATCGGCTCATTGCCTGCGCAAGGCTAGCGGAATGTTATGAGCGGCTTGGCGAGCCGGGCCGTAAGCTGGGCGCATTGCTGCAGTCGTTCCAGTACGACTTGCCGCATGCCGATTTCTGCTGCGCCATTGCCGCCTGCTTCCATGAGCGGCAAGAGATCGTCACCGCCATTTATTGGTATATGCAGGCGGTGGATGTAAGCAGCCGTGATCCGGGTCTGCGACCTGTACCGGCTGCCTGCCGAACGTGGCTGCCGCATGCTCGGTTATCGCTCTGTTATGCCCATCTGGGTAACTGGGAGCAGGCGTTGTTGCATAACACGAAAGCTCGGAAGTATCTGCCGGATGATCCAGGTCTGATCGGAAATAGAGAGAAGCTCGAAGCCGTGATTCGCAAACAGAGGAAAGAGAGAGAAGGATAGCGCCCGTAAGAATCAAGATTGAAAGAGAAGGTGAAAAAGAGAGAATTAAGGTTGTGACATTAAATTCTCTGTTAAGTGAGGCATTTCCAAAGCAACTCCAAAGCAACTCAAAGAGCACTTCTGGTTGTACAGCGGTATTTTTCTTACGAAGACCGACAATACAAAGAAGCCCGTTAAACCGAGAAAAGCGGTTAACGGGCTTCTTTGCTCAAGTTTCAGGTTCCAAACATCTTACATACTGGTCCTTTGTACGCAAGCTGCTGCAAGCCCAGCCCCATCCATCATAAATTTCTTCATCTATATTCAAGGTAACCGTCTCGTTACTATACTCGCTCCAGTTTTCAATGCGAAGGGTATTGTCACTCTCCCATTCGAGGTGATTTCCGCCATGAAACTCTGCGCGATAGATGCTTTTGGCATTCGAAGCGCTTGTATCCGCTGTTTTCCGTACGTCTACCCAGATCGTCACCCCGCCTGCTGAGCCGCCGTAAGGAACACCGTATAGTTCCGCAGTGTATTCCCCATTTGGGGATGACATGGACGAGCTCAGATCGCCCTCGCCCGAACGATCGAATGTGGAGAGGTAGGGACGAAGCGTGAAGAAAAGCGTTAACGCCACGATGGGCAACATAAACAAGGCGATGAATATTGAAGTGTTTGGATGCCTGAGAACCCAAGATTGGTGTGCGTTTATCGGAGATGAATCCGGGCGAGGAGTTCTATCTTTTGTCATAATCATGCACCTTCCTTTAGAGCGTGATCTGTTTGGCAGGGATATAAATATCCAGTTCTCCGTAATGCTCCTGGGCGAGGCTGCCGTCTATTCTTTCAAAATAATAAGCATCACTTTTGCTGTATCCGGAATGACTTTGCCAGTATTCATCGATAAATGTCCAGACACTATCCAGATGATCGATATTAATCAGGCTTGGATGGAAATCACAGATAAACTTGAAAACGGCATACTGATTGGCAGGCACTTCGATGCCGTTCAGTTCTTCCGGGATCTCTTCCAAACTCGTAACTTCAACAGATGGCTGATAGGTACTGTAATGTTCTTCAATCTCATTGGTCAATCCAATGTATACGTTATCGTGCAGCACGTTAGGGATCAGATGAAAGAATTTTTCATAAAAAAGGTTGCCTGCAGAATTGGATTTATAATATTCCTCGTTATCCACATATCGAATCTGAGATTGCTGACCGATAAGCTTCATCGCAGGTTTCCGTACATAAATCGGATGAAAAATATATCCATACGGAAGGATCGTAATCATCGACGAAGTCATACGAGCCGTAAACTGTAAATCACCAGCACCCTGTTTGCGATATTGTAGAGGGGTTATGCCAAAGGCCTGTTTGAAAGCCCGAATGTAAGACTGCTCATGTTCAAAAGAATAATGCCCACTGATATCAATGATTTTCCAGTTCAGATCGACCAGCTGCTCCAGACTGCGCGCCAATTTTCGAGCACGAATATACTCTCCAGGTAACTGGCCGCTGGCATGCTTAAACATACGATGCAGATGGAACTTGGAGATATGGGTTATCGATGCAAGATGATCGAGTGTCAGCTTCTCATGAATATGGTCTTCTATGTAATCAAACAACGTATCCAATGTCTGTAGTAGATCTGGTTGCATATAGAAACTCCTTATTTCGTCCTGATTTATAGGGGATAGCAAGAAATGTTCATTTTTTCCTTATCACTGATGATATCATAACCAGATACTTAATTTGATGACAAGATTGGAGTAATTACACATGTTAGCCGACCAAACCATAACAGACAAAAGAACATATAAGCCCGCCCAAATACTACTACGGTTATGGACATTAACTGGAAAATATCGCATGTTTATCATCCCACTGCTCATTGCAGCTTTGGCCGCCTCACTGGTAGAAGTAGGGTATCTGGAATCCATTCGCAGATTGGTCAAAGGAGCAGCGGAATCACAGTTTTCTCTTATTTATTCAGGGTTGATCATCGGCGTTTTTATTGTCGTGCTGCGTGCCATTGTAAGCCTATTCACAACATGGTTGGAGACGATATATCAACAGAAAACACAGGTGTTTGTACAGTCCAGGCTGCTACATTCCCTTGCACGAACAGACACACAAGAACTGGCAAAGTATCATACGGGGGATCTCACATCCAGAGTATGGACTTCAGCTACGGAGGCTCAGAAAGGCATCAATCAGCACGGGATTGAGCTTACGAAAAATATCATACAATTGGTTTTGGCTTTTGCCTATTTCAGTTGGGTGAGCTTGCCGCTCACTATGGCCATTATTGCGTTCACGCTCATTTATCCGTTGGTAACAGCAGGGCTTGGACGAAAACTGCAGCGAGAACATGACCGATTGAATGCAAGTGCAGCGGCGAGGGATGAATTGCTGACAGATATCATTCAAGCCCCGGTGGAAATCCGCAGTTACGGACTTTCGGGTTATATGCAGCGGCAGTTTAGCGGACGAATGAATCAGGTATTTAAGCGTACGATGTCTGTTTCGGTATTACAGCGTTTGACGGAGGCTGCTGGGCGGGTCTCCACTTACGGGGGCATGATCCTGATCTTGTATCTCGGTGGATTACAAGTTCTGCATGGACATATGGATGTGGGCGGATTGGCGGCTTTCCTCGTCGCAAGTAGTCAGTTGACACGACCGATCGAAGCACTGTCAGGACTATGGAGTCAGATCATTGGATCGGCGTCTCAGGCTGCTCGTATTTTTGAAATATTGGATTTGGAAAAAAAGAAACCGGCTGCCGTTCAGCCGCAGCACAAGTTTATGACCGAAGGTGTTCATGTAGACCGGATTTTCTACAGATATTCAGAGCAAGAAGAAGTGTTATCGAACATTTCTTTTACAGCTGCCAAAGGCAAACTTACGGTAATTACAGGCCCTAGCGGATGCGGAAAAACGACTTTACTGAACGTGATAGCTGGTTTAAATGCGCCTGCGAGCGGTTCAATCCAGATGAATAATCCAAATGATTCAAATCACTCAAATAATTCAGCAATTGCCTATAAGGACTCTGTGGGATTGGCGGCCCTTAAATACCCTGATCAGGATATAGAAAGGGATATAAAACACGTTTATGTTCCACAACAAGCCTTCATTTTCTCAGGAACCGTAGAGGAGAATATTAGATTTGGCGCAGAAGGGTTGTCTGCTGAAGAGGTGCAGCTTGCTGCCCGTATGACTCATGCACATGATGCCATTATGAACCAGACGGAAGGTTACAAGACAGAACTTCAGCCTCAAGGTGGACACATGTCTGGCGGTGAACTTCAACGAATTAGCCTCGCTAGGGCGTTGTTAAGAAAACCGGAGATTTTATTGCTTGATGAACCTACATCTTCACAAGATCCGTGGCATGAGCAACAGTTGAACGAACTATTCACTGTGTTAGCTGGGGAGTATGATACAACGATCATCGCAGTCAGTCATCGGTTATCTTTGATTGAGCGTTCAGATCAGGTGATCTACATGCAGGATGGAGAAGTTGTTGACATCGGTACTCACCGTGAACTGTTGAATCGTGAGAATGGTTACCTTGCTTACCTTGCGGAGCAGGGTGCCGAAGAACGAATATACGGAGAAGTGCCGGAACAGTTGTAAACAGATCGAAAGAGTAAACGGATCGAAAGAGTAGCCAGATCGATATAGTTAAGACGTCTGAATAAATAACAGGGCAAAAAAGCTGAAGTACTCTTAAAAGTAAATGTGAAGAATTAGATTGAGATAGCCCGCGAAGGTAAAGGTAGAAGTATAAGTGGAACTGGGGGAACAGCATGTCATATGAATATGAAGAGCAGAAAGGGAATGAAGCGTGTCCACAAAAGAGATGCACATGAAGCATGAAGCAGCAGTGTCGATGGAAAATGAACATGAGTGCATAGAGGTGGAGGGCAAGAGCACAGATGGAAGAGCACTATAAGAACAATGATGTTGGGGGAAATAAGCATATAGATGGAGAGGAATATAAGCGTGCAGAGGGAAAGGAACATAAGCGCATAAATGAAGAGGGACATCATAGCAGTGATGGAGATCAGGATGTGAATAAGGCCAAGGAAACAGCATCTCTGAGCAAGGTTTGGCCGATTATTGTGCGCTTTATGAAGCCCTATAGATGGGCGGTAATCATTATGTTTCTTTTCATTGCGGCGGACGCGGTGTTCGATTGGGGCCTTGCCTTTGTGCAGGGATTTTTCGTTGATGCAATCCATGATGGCGGACAGGAGAAACTGAATGCTACGGCGATAACCTTTTTCGCAGTGTTGATCGGGTTTATCGTACTACTGGCGATGCATCGCTATGTGCTAGTACGGCTCAAAGAATCCATGCATAGGGATATGTCAATGAACCTGCTCCAGCTTTTCAACCAGATGCCTTATCCGTGGGCGCGTAGACAGAAATCCGGGGATGTGATGCTACGAATCAAGGAAGATACGAAACATGGTGCGGAAGTGATCGAGGCCATAGCAGAAGGAGTGACGGTCGTTTTTATTATCGTGCTCTCGCTGGGGTACTTGTATCGAGCAGATGCATGGGTTGCAGTTATTGCTTTGGTCAGTGCATCTGCGATTTGGTTTACGGCCAGAGTATATGACCAACGCATTGTGCGCTTGTCGGATGAAGTGGAGTCTATGGAGGGTGAGTCACAGCAGCAGATTCAGCAATACATGGAAGGTGTTCCTGTGATCCAGGCATATAACGCTTCGCCATGGTTTCTCACACGCTTGCGCATGCAGCAACAATCACTTAACCGAGTACAGGCGAAGCTGCAGATGACCTTAAGCATATCCGATAATGTGGCGATGGCCGTATTTGGTCTGGCTCAACTAGCAGCGTTATTTCTAATTGCTTTAGCTGCAGCGAGAGGAGTATTGTCTCCAGGAATGGTAGTGGCAAGTAGCTTGCTGTTTGAACTTGTGGTCTGGCCTGTACTAGGCTTGTCCAGTCAGTGGAGCCAAATGCAGTCGAGTATAGGCGCATTTGGTCGCATCTCCACATGGCTGAATCTAGCGCAGCGAGCGGAACAAAATGAAGTAAAAGAATACAATTCAGGGCACAGAGGACTTCCGCAAAATGAACAGCCTATCCTGACACTGGATCAGGTCACTGTGGCGGATGAAAGCAGCGGTCGAACTATCCTGGATCGGATTACGCTCAGATTGGTACCCGGTGAACTGGTGGCTGTAGTGGGCAACAGCGGAGCCGGGAAGTCTACACTATGCCAAGTGTGTGCGGGGCTGATCAAGCCGACTTTTGGACGTGTGATGCTGGGGAAAGAGGATGTAGAGCAGATTATGGCTCGGGATCAGCAATCCCGGCTAACGTATATGCCGCAGTCACCGGCTTTTTTTACAGGCACGATCGAAGAGAATATACGTCTTGGCAGGGACGCTACATTGAATGAAGTAAAACTCTCAGCGGGACAGGCTGGTCTACATGAATTTATTGAGGCCCAGGAAGGCCAGTATGATGCGATCCTGCAAGAAAAAGGAGCGAATCTGTCCGGTGGACAGCGTCAGCGGCTGTCCCTTGCCCGGCTCATGCTGAGATCCTCGGATGTGTATATTTTGGATGAACCGACATCATCGCTGGATAACCAGACCGAGCAGTTTGTCATGCAACAACTTCGTCGTTTGGTGCAGGAGAAAACGGGATTGCTGGTGACTCATCGCATGGAGCTCGCTCGTCAATGTTCCCGGATTCTAGTGATGAACCAAGGACGAATTGCCGAGGATGGCACGCATGAGCAGCTGATGGAGCAAAAAGGGTTATACTATCGCATGAATGTTAGGGATGCAGCATCGGGGGAGTAAGACTGGAACAAGGAAGTAACTTGCAATACTTAGTTCATTATGCAATTAACTAGATCGGACGTGGTATAATGTATAGAAACGGAGTTGATGGTCAGATGGCTGATTTGCTTGATCCACGGAACGATTTTGTTTTCAAGCGTATTTTTGGTAGTGAGGAAAACAAAGATGTGTTGCTTGTATTCTTAAACCGAACGTTTGCGGAATCAGGTGACCCACCATTGACGGAGATTGTACTTCTCAACCCGTATACAAATAAAGATGCTCCTCTAGACAAACAGTCGATTTTTGATATTTGGGCTAAAACGGCAGCAGGTAAGCTGATAAACATTGAGATGCAACTGTTTAATAAATACGATATTGAGAAAAGAACCCTGTACTATTGGAGTAAGCGTTACTCTAGCCAGTTGCAGGAAGGACAGTCCTATAAAGAACTGAAGAAGTGTGTTACGATTAATATTCTAAATTATTCATTTATTTCCAACGATCGATATCATAATATCTTTCATCTAAGAGAAGATCACACTGGACTTGAACTGAGTGATGATATAGAAGTACACTTTATGGAACTTTCCAAGCTTGACGCTCAATCAGTCCCTATTGTAGGAGGGTTAATTAACTGGCTCTTGTTCTTAAAGGGTGCTGACAAATCCAATTGGGAGGTGTTGCAAATGAATGAGCCGACATTGAAAAAAGCGATGGATACATTGGAGTTTCTAAGTCAAGATCAGGAGGCGCGTCGTTTGTATGAGGCGCGTCAAAAGTACTTGCATGATGAGGCCTCGATGATTGAATGGGCTACGGAAAAAGGATTGGCTCAAGGAGAACAAAAAAAAGCTTTGGAGATTGCCCAAAACATGCTTTCACTAGGAATTGACGTTTCGGTCATCGTCAAAGCCAGCGGTTTAACAGAGTCCGAGGTCAAAGCGCTTAAAAACTAAAGCCGTACGTTACAAAAAAATCGTTTGTTTTAATAACGGAAAGCAGCCGTTTGTCTCCACCCGGGATGAACGGTTATTTTATTTGCGTTTGAGAAGGGTCGACCATTTTACATTAAAACGCGGTTGCTCATTCGGGCTGTGCCCGTTAAACTAAAGGGAGCGGCGTTTTGCTTGACGGACAAGTCATGAGAACGCCATTTTGTTGTCAGAGATGCGGCGTTGATGCCGCGTTTGGATGTCAGAATCGGATAGAACCAAGCTGGTGCAGGAACACCGGTGACAAGTAAGGAGTCTTTACATGAGTGTGCAAGCACCTACTTTAGAAGAAGCGCAGGGTCTCCTGCAAAAATATTATGGTTACCCCGATTTTCGCGAGGGTCAAAAAAAGATCGTTTCCAGCCTGCTCGAATATGAGGATACGCTGGGCATTATGCCGACCGGGGGCGGGAAGTCAATCTGTTACCAGATTCCCGCCCTGTTATATCCGGGGCTGACGCTGGTCGTCTCCCCGTTAATCTCATTGATGAAAGACCAGGTCGATGCGCTGACGACCGCGGGCATTGCCGCCGCTTATATTAATAGTACGTTAAGCGGCAGAGAAGTGAATGAGCGCATCCGCGCGGCGCAGCGCGGTGAGCTGAAGTTGCTCTACGTCGCGCCGGAGCGACTGGAGCTGGACTGGTTCCGCGATGAGATGGGGCAACTGCCGATCTCGTGCGTGGCAGTGGATGAGGCCCACTGTGTGTCGCAGTGGGGCCATGATTTTCGGACAAGCTACCTGGCGGTAGCGCCGTTTGTGGACAGTTTGCCGGAGCGGCCGGTGGTTGCGGCCTTTACGGCGACGGCGACGCCCGAGGTCATGGGCGATATTTTGCGGCTCCTGCGTTTGCAGGACCCGCAAACGTATGTGACCGGACTTGGGCGAGATAATCTCGCGTTTAGCGTGCTACGCGGCGAGAGCAAAAAGGATTTTGTCTTGAACTACGCGCGCGAGCATGCCAGCGAGCCGGGTATTGTATACGCCGCGACCCGTAAGGACGTGGACGATCTGCATCAGCGTTTGTTGCAGGCTGGTTTGCCGGCAGGACGTTACCATGCGGGCATGACGGACGATGAGCGTGCACAGAGCCAGGAGCAGTTTTTGTACGATGATATTCGCGTGATGGTTGCGACCAATGCGTTCGGAATGGGGATCGATAAGTCCAACGTGCGTTACGTGCTTCACTACAGCATGCCGAAAAACATGGAGGCATACGTTCAGGAAGCCGGACGGGCAGGACGGGACGGTGAGCCGAGTCAGTGTATTTTGCTATTCGGAGCACAGGATATCATCACCCAAAAGTTCCTGATTGAGCAGAACCCGATGGAGGGTGACCGCAAAGCGAACGATTACCGCAAGTTGCAACAGATGGTGGATTACTGTTACACCACTCGTTGTTTACGCAGTGCGCAGCTGGATTATTTCGGTGAGGTGCATGAGGACAAGCCATGCGGCATTTGCAGTTCATGTACAGATGACCGCGAGCTGGTGGATATGACTATTGATGCGCAAAAAATATTCAGTTGCATTCACCGCATGCGTGAACGCTACGGGGTATCGCTGGTTGCTTCGGTACTTAAGGGTTCCCGTGCCAAAAAAGTGCTGGACTACGGCTTCGATTCCTTGCCGACATACGGGGTTATGGGCAATCGCACAGAGCGCGAAATTGCCGAGATCATCAACGTGATGGTATCCGAAGGTTACCTGATGTTGTCCGAGGGCCAATATCCAGTGGTTCGTTTGCAACCGCTGGCGGTGGAAGTACTGAAAGGTCAACGCGAAGTCATGCAGCGTGTCGTACGGAAAACAGCGGCTACAGCTTCCGGTACAAACTACGGCGGACGCCGCGGACGTGATGCAATGCCATCGGCTGTTAACGAAACGGTGTTCGAACAGCTACGTCTGATCCGCCGTGATCTGGCTGCCAAAGAACATGTGCCATCCTATATTATCTTTAACGATGCCACCTTGCGCGAGATGAGTGTGGTATGTCCGAAGACAGAACGTGACATGCTGACCATTAAAGGGGTCGGTGAGGTCAAGTACCGCAAGTATGGACTGCCGTTCCTGGAATTCTTCCAGAAACAATCGGGTGAAGAAGTGGATACGGACGATGATGCCTTTTATGAATATGAGTGATATATGTTAGCGATATGTGATAGTGAATATTTCGTGAGTGATGAGGATAAATGACAAGAGATAAGTGATATCTGATCTGTGACCGAGGCCTACAGACTTGACAGGCTGCTCAAGTAGAGGATGGAAAGCTAACGATCCTCATGGAGCTTATTTGCCCTGAATCGGGGACATTTGAAAGCTAACGATCTCCAGAAGGCTTATTTCATTCAAACTTCTGAAAAATGAGTCTGATCAAGCTGATTTTAACAGAATAGCGTCTCTGGGGATCGTTAGAATTTTCAAAAGCCCGAATATGCCGAAATAAGGCTTCTCCTGATCGTTAGCGCTCGTAGTAGAGGGCAGCGGACTTGCACTAGCCATAGGCGAAGGGTGATATTTGACTAATGTGCATGGATTGATGATCAATATTGGAGTGGATTGTGTACGTTCTATATTCTACTTATATAGTTCAGAAGCAGAACCGGAAGCACAATTAGAAGAAGGATCACAAGAAGAAGCACAACGGGATCAAGAATAGGACAGAACTAGAAACACAACAAGAAACACAACTAGAATTAGAACCAGTAACAGGATCAGAGCCAAGCTCAGAATAGAAACGAATTCAAAAAGTAATACATGTATCTCATGAATTGCGTCCTTTCAGAGTAGACAAAATGGGCGAGAATGTCTTTCAAAGGGTGGACATGGACGTTAAAAGTTGTTAACGAGTGTTGGCACAGTATATAGTTGTTTTAATGGGATTCAAGTCTATATATTGTGTCTATATTCGGGCGGAGAGTGTATGTGTTTTTAAAAGAGGTGTCCACTCTTTGAAAGACAAAATAGGAATTTGTTTATGAGGTGTGGACGGTTATAACATAAGGACTGGTTATTAGATCTTGTTTAAGATCTTGTTTTTAGATCTTGTTAATAGCTCCTGAGCGTGTATTGGTACTGGTAAGTGACGCGCGTGCTGACGCGGATCCTGGTGTGAATTTGTGCAAGTGTGGCGAGAGATAAGGCTCGGACTTGCATTAGAGGTTTGTCTGAACAGCATCCGGGGCAGGATGGCTGTGGAGCTTTACTTTTCCAAAAAAATATGTGGTCTGGGTGTCCAGGCAAAGGTTGTGAACCATGAAGGTAATTTTGTCGACTTTGAATGCAAAGTACATCCATACCTCGCTGGCGCTGCGGTGTTTGAAGGCGTACAGTGAGAAGGATTTTGATATTGAGCTCGCGGAGTATACGATCAAAGACCCGGTCATGAATATTGTGTCGGATCTGTACCAGCGCGGGGCGGATGTGATTGGGTTTTCATGTTACATCTGGAACATTGAAGAGACGATCAAGGTGATTGATAATCTGAAAAAGGTTATGCCTGACGTGAAAATTTTGCTCGGCGGGCCGGAGGTGTCCTACGACACCGAATATTGGATGAACCGGATTCCTAATGTCGATTTTATCGTCATGGGTGAAGGGGAAGAAACGTTACATCAGCTTTTGACGGAGCTGGAGGGCAGTAAAAAGTTCCATTTTGTCTATGGACTGGCGTATCGCAAAGGGGAAGAGGTTATTCTCATGCCAGGACGCCCGAAAGCGGATTTGAATGATCTGCCCTCGCCGCATCGATTTGAAGAGGATATCCCGGATCTCGGGAAGCGGGTTGTTTATTTTGAGACTAGCCGTGGCTGTCCGTTTAGTTGTCAGTTCTGTTTGTCCAGTATTGAGGTCGGTGTGCGGTATTATGATATCGAGCGGACCAAGTCGGACATTTTGTACCTGATCGAGAAGGGTGCGAAGCTGATTAAGTTTGTAGACCGTACGTTTAACATTAAACGGGATTATGCGATGGAGATGTTTAAGTTTCTGATCGAGAATCATCAGGGAACGGTGTTTCAGTTTGAAATCACGGCTGATATTATGCGTCCTGAGGTGCTCGACTATTTGGCAGAAAATGCGCCGCCGGGTACGTTCCGCTTCGAAATTGGGGTGCAGTCCACGAATGATCCAACGAATGAACTGGTGAAACGCCGTCAGAACTTTGCGAAGCTGAGCCGTACGGTGAACAAGGTCAAAGCCAGCGGCAAGATTGACCAGCATTTGGATCTCATCGCAGGACTACCGGAGGAAGATTATAATACGTTCCGCAAGACGTTTAATGATGTGTTTGCTTTGGGGCCGGAAGAGTTACAGCTTGGGTTCCTCAAAATGCTTCGTGGTACGGGGCTGCGTCTGGATGCGGAAAAGTATAATTATACGTACATGGATCACGCGCCGTATGAGATTTTGGGCAGTGACGTGTTGCCGTTCAGCGACATCGTTCGCCTGAAACGCCTGGAGGATGTGCTGGAGAAATACTGGAACGCACACCGGATGGATCATACTTTGAAGTATTTGATGGAGCAAGAGTTTGATTCACCGTTTGATTTCTTCCAGGCCTTTGGCGATTACTGGGAGGGTCAGGGCTGGCAGAAGATCGGGCATCAGTTAGAGGATTTGTTTACTCGTCTGCACAGCTTCCTGGAGTCACGCAATACGCCGCATATGGATATCGTGCTTGGTCTGATGAAGCTGGATTATTTCCTGGGACATAAGTACAAGCCGCGTAAAATCTGGTGGGACGATGTGCTCCAGAAAGATCAATGGGCGGGCTATATGAAAACGTTGGCTGAACGTCCAGAAGACGTTCGCTTGCCACGTGTTGCCGGAGCCTCTGGCTCGGCATGGCTGGAAAGCAGCGGCGCGAGTGGAGCGGCCGCTGCGGGAACTTCGGCGGCTGCCGGAGAGAACACTGCCGCGGATGCGGCGGGTGTGATCGGCAGCCATGCCGGGGATGCTGCGTCGCTTGCAGCGCGCGACGCAGTGGAGTCCGCCGCGGATGGAGCGGCGGACCTGGGGCACGGCAACGCTTCGCTTGCGTTGCCGATGACCTCGGCCATGACCGCACAGACGGTCATGGGTGCCCGTGCTTTCGCCGATCTGCGACTCGGCGAAAAGGAACTGCAGAAGCACGCCGTACTGGACGTGCTTCCGTTCCGGCTTGAGCGTGTGCTAGCTGGCGCCAGCCCGCTTGCCGCGAAAGGCCAAACG
Source organism: Paenibacillus polysaccharolyticus (assembly GCF_900102085.1). Classification (GTDB taxonomy): domain Bacteria; phylum Bacillota; class Bacilli; order Paenibacillales; family Paenibacillaceae; genus Paenibacillus; species Paenibacillus polysaccharolyticus. The sequence continues at coordinate 14,082 of NZ_FMVM01000011.1, forward strand.
CTGCTGGTCGTCGTATACCAGCAGCACGAAGACCAGCAGGCGCAATATTACATGCTGCCGCTGGGAGAAGAAGCCGCTGCCATGTAGATGCAGCGGCCATATGTCCGAAAGCATCGGAAGATCATTGGATTCCCTACGGGATGAAGATGATCTTCCTTTTTTTATTTTTTAAATTCAATAGAATTCATATATCCAATTGAGCTGAAGGGAGATTTTTTTATGAAAGATAAAGCAGATAGCACCATCATACTAACCAAAGGTTCCTCAGATACAGTGTATGTGCAAATTCCATATAATACGGTACATATTCAGTCCATTCGTCAGGTAACAGGGAGAAGGTGGGAGACTGATACGAAACGCTGGATCATCCCTTACTCAGATGCATCTCTTCAAGAGTTTACAAAGCATTTTGATGCGCTAGATGTAGAGATATCCCCGGAGTTGTGGGTGGAGAGCGACATATTGAGAAAGTGGAAGTTAAGTGGAGAGCAAACACAATGGAAAAGAAATTAAGAGGATACACTCGCAAAACGATTAAAGCATACTGTAGTCAGATTGAACGATTTGTGGCCAGTCTTCCTCAGATGAATACAGAAATTCGTGCATCTCATGTTCAGACATATTGTTTGAGTTTGCTTGAGCGAGGGATTTCCCATTCCAGTGTGAATCAGACGATTAGTGCGATCCGATTTTATTGTAAACATGTGTTACTTCATCCTGCCGAGTTTCAATATATACGTCCCAAAAAGCAGGTGAAGCTGCCCAATGTTATGTCCGAAAAAGAAGTTACCCTATTGCTGAAAGCTGTGACTAATCTCAAGCATAAGACAATCCTGTATCTCACTTATTCGGCAGGGCTTCGTGTCGGCGAAGTCGTTCGTCTACGCTATATCGATTTAGATATTGAGCGTCAGACCATTATCGTAAGGCAGGGAAAAGGTCAAAAGGATCGAAGAACGCTTCTTTCTAATCTTGCTTGGGAGATTGTACAGAAGTACATCGCCGAATATAAACCCGAGCGTTGGTTGTTTCCAGGTCAATCCACTGATCGACATCTTACGGAGCGCAGTGTACAAAAGGTTTTTGAAGAAGCTAGACAACGAGCGAATATTGTAAAAAAGTGTAGCATCCATGCTTTGCGGCACTCTTTCGCTACACATTTGCTGGAAAACGGAACAGACCTGCGCTATATTCAGGAGCTTCTTGGTCATACGATTGCACAAACAACCCAACGATATACGCATGTTAGCACGAAAAATATTCAGCGTATTCAGAGCCCACTCGATCGGATGGACATGGGAGATTGATTATCTCAAACTTCTCCCTTTTTCACCAAATTTTTCTTCGCATATATCGCCCCATAGGTTATCATATACGTAGTTCAGATATTACAACGGACCAGTGGTATTTACGAAGTACATAAATTAGATGTTATGTGAAATCAATGAGAAATTTAGTAAGAGGATGAGGAGATTGAATTTAATACAACTTAAGGTTCCAGCAGGCTACGCAGTAGTCTATAACAAATTTTATGATGTAGAACCTATTCTTAGCGAAGACAGTGACGATTTCATCGAGAATTGGGGTTTCTTCACAGAAGACTTACTACAAATAATTAAATTGAAAATAAAAAAAGGGAAATGGTATGTGCCTGAAAGAGAAGACACGATCCTTTTCGATATAGGATGGTATCCGGATTCAAATATTAACGGAGAGTATAGTTTACAACTTGTAGATGGAGAATGGAATGAAATCAAAAGCATTTCTTCTAAAGATCGTTTTGTAATAAAAGAGGTACTTGAAGAATGGATGGAAGAACAACAAAGAATATAAGTAGAAATTTATTGTGTAGCTCAAAGAGGAGATTGACTTCACATAACATAATATTCACGCTGCGGGCATACGCCCTGGGTCCGGCATACGCCAGACACTCGACATGCGTCGAGTCGTGAATACAGGAACGTTATCTGAGAGAGACAAAATCCATTTAAGGGAGAACGTTATGAAGTTAGTAGTTGAAAATCATGATTTGGTGTTTCGAGAAATCTCTCTTGAATTCGTTCCTTCAATTTATTTGGACATTTTCTCTCAGAAGAATAATAAAACTCTTAGAGAAACAATTGAGCACAGAAGATATATTAAATTCAGAAAGATTATTGAGAGTCGATATACCAACTATTTGGATATTGGGTTAGGGGCTTTTCTTGCTACGCTAAAAGATAATGGCGATGTATTTTATAAAGAGATGTTAAATAAGAACGGAGATAAAGTATATTCTCAATTTTTTATTGCAGATAAGATAGCTCAAAGAAGTAAAGGAATATATTTATATTGCATTGAGGACGAAGTTAAGTATCTCGGAAGATGCAGAGACTCATTTGGAAAACGTATTAATCAAGGCTATGGAAAAATTCATCCCAAAAACTGTTATATAGATGGTCAATCAACAAATTGTCATTTAAATAACTTAATAAGTGAAAATCAAGAAAAGATCAAATTTTATATACTAGAACTTGAGAATGAATTTCAGATCATAGAACTGGAAAAATCCTTAATAAAAAAATATCAGCCAGAATGGAATAAATCTTTAAAGATTGGTTGAATGCAGATCAAGAAGTCGTCTCAATCAGATAACATGATATTCACGCTGCGGGCATATGTCGAGTCGTGATTACAGGAACGGTATAAGAAATCAGTGAAAAATGTACAAATCAAAAAAAGTGATTTAAATTCTACAAGGTATTACATTCCATGAATTAAAAACTGAGGAGAGTAGTAATGGAAAATAATAAGTATCCCGAGCATTACTTTGAACACTACATTTTTAGTTTTTCAGGCATAGGTTATATGCCAAATGAAGCTGGATTTGAAAAACTAGCAAAGTTGTACATAGATATAGAAGGAATTGACGAATTTTTTAATCTAATAAAAGAGATACAGATCATAAAGACAAATAACGATTGGTTATACTTTAAAAGCATAGCTGAAGGTTTTGAAATAGAAGGCTTAGATATTGTTAAATTAAAAGAAATGGCCGAGGTCGCCATAAATATATTCAACACTATATCTGAAAGCTATTGATCTAGTGGAAACTAAATCGGAAGTGAATATTTCAAAGAATGTAAAGTAATTCAAAAGCTATATAACTAAATGAAGTGCGAAGTGAATGGTTGACGGTAATTCAAAGAAGAACACTGACATCTTATAACAAAATATTCATGCTACGGGCATACGCCCTTGGTCCGGCATGCGCTGGGTCGTGAATACAGGAACGTTAGGTAAAATCAGTAAGAGAGGGGACAACATAATGCTTGCACTAAGACTTACCAAAGACTTATTGAAAGATATGAAAGTGACTCCAGTTGAAGATATCAATGCAGCTCTATTTTTAAGCTGGCATGTAAATATTTATAACTTGAACAAACGAAAACACATTGTTTTTGTGAACGATTTAACTAGATTAGCTATTATCATTGATGGAATTAGAACAGGGCAAATAGAGCGGTTGAAAGAAAAATTTATGATAACTCTTCGGGAATACTTACTCCGAGAGGGCGTTAATGAAAGTCTTATCAATAGATATTTTGCGAATAGCGAAGGAGTAGTTATCTCGAAAACAAACAATAGAAGCGTCCTAGGAACGATGAAAGAAGTTACGTGGTTTATTGAAGATGATTTTCACGATAGCATTGAACGCATGAAGTGGCTAAATAGAATGATTCATAAACCAATAGATTACAAGGAACCGATTAATTATTTTAAAGAATGCTTATGGAATAATAACAACTACAACATCATTTGAAGGAACTTCAGGGCGGCTCTGGCACTGCCTAACAACATATTCACACATCGGGTCGACTTCGTTGTCCTAGGTCCAGTGAGTTCAAGATGAGGCAATTTAGTATTTGCCTGTCCAGCCGGATACATGCCATCCCTTGGTTGTCAGATGCTAATCATGGAAGGAAGCTCAGACAACAAACGATCCAGCCTAAGATAAGAACTATCTAAGGCTGGGTCATTTTATTAATATAGGAACGTTAAATGAAATCAGTGCATGACACAAAATTAAGGAGTACAAAACCATGGATAACAGATTATCAATACCAAGTGAATTAATCAATCTATCCGAATTAGTTAGTGCCACAGCCATTGAAAAAGGAAGACATTATCAATCGGTGTGCATTTTGGAGTTTAGTAATTCTGTAAAGTATGTATTGAAAGAAAAAAATGTTGAAGATTCCGGTAGTTTGATGCACGAAGCAGAAAGATTAAATTGGCTCAATGATATAGTTCCAGTTCCTAAAGTTATTGGTTATCTAAAGGAGAACGGCAAGGAACATTTAGTTATGACCTACATAGAAGGCTGTGCCGCAGAAGAATACAAGCAGGAAGAGGGTCAAAAAAGTCTTGGTTTTATTTTAGGAGAGGGTTTAAGAAAAATACACAATATGCCCATTCATAATTGTCATTTCAACGATAATTTGCCGGATAAGCTTATTGATATGGTAAGGAAGAATAGTATTGATAGAAAACATGAGGTCATGGATGCTATTAACCATTCATTTCCCAATCATACAACTGAGCAATTGATGGATTTCTTGGAAATGTATAAAGCTTCGACAGAAGAACTGGTTTTTACGCATGGTGATTATGGTTCGGGAAACGTTATGATACATAAGGGGCGTATTGCAGCATTTATTGATGTAGGAGCATCGGGGATATCCGATCCGTACTATGATATTTATTATCTTGTAAAAAGTCTTACATTTTATACGGATAAGGAAGAAGAAGTAGAGGAGTTTGTGGAAGGATATGGAATTTCTGAATTAGATGAGAATAGAATGAAATTTCATCAAATCATCGATACTTTATTGTTGTGAACATCCAAACTCAAGGGATGAACTGACATTGTATTACAACGTATTGACGCGGCTGGCCTTAAGCCTCTCGGATTCGTGAATATGGTAACGTTAGGTAAACCACGCAGGATGAATTGTATAATTGTATGCTGTCAAGGAAGGGGATAAATTTGATGATATTGAATTTGGAACTAGCAGATATCTTAGAAAAATCTGAAATTAATTATATGGTTGATCGAATGACTGCAATCAAAGAACGAGAAGGAAACCCTGAGGGTATCGAAATTAAACGATTCGGGGAGAGCACGGCGTTTTATAGTAAAACCATGCCCTGGGGTCTTTTTAATAATGTAAAGGGAAAAATTTCTGAAGATGTCATAGAAGATATCTTAGACTTTTATAATGAGCGCGAAATGAATTTTGAGATTCAAGTTATCCCCGGTAACATAAATCAAGAAGTAATGAAAAAACTCCATAATAAAGGCTTTTATCAATCAGGATTCCATACAACGCTTTTTTGTGAACCTGGAAATCAAGATTCGTTCGATAATGACAAACTGGAAATTCGTGAACTTCACGAAGATGAGTTCGATATATATGCAGAAATTCATTGTTTAGGTACAGGATTATCTCTTGATGGGAAAGAACACGTAGCTGCAAATAACCGAGTACTGTTTTCCCGTCCTGGATGGCGCTATTATTTGGGGTTGGATCAGGGGTGCCCAGCTGCAGTAGCTGTAATGTATGTAGAGGATAGTGTTGCTTCATTAACTTTTGCGACAACACTACCGGAATATCGAAATAAAGGATTTCAAACGAATTTATTACTTAGACGAATTCATGATGCCTATAAAAATTGTAATCTCGTTGTTAGTCAGTGCTCATATGGTTCGCAAAGCCATCGGAACATGGAAAGAGTAGGTATGAGAATTGGATATACCCGGGCAACATGGACAAGAAATTAATTGTGAGGGGAAATTTAGGCTGGCATCGTCTAACATAATATTCAAGTAGCAGCCCTTCGGAGCCTTGGTCTGCGAGGTGGATTTCGAAGAGGCTTTTTAGCAGACAACCCCTTCGGGGTTCGTGAATACATGAATGTTATCTGCAATTCATAAACAATTTACTTAAGGGGCTTTAGCAATGGAGTATAAAAAAATCAAGTTGATATAGATATTATTAAGGTACAACCCGATATTGAAGATTGCAATGTCAGATCTTTGTTGCAAGTAGGTTTGAATAAGATTTCAAGCAGTAAAAATGTAACTGTAAATTATGATGAATCCTTCAAAAGCGAATCAAAACTATTCTGATCAAACCATCGATAGAATCATTGATTTTTTTATAATGAGCAAAAAGATGAGTCGTTTGCAGTGGACAACATTGAGGATCTAACCAGGTCACGGCTGAAGCATACGTCTTTTAAGCTTCTCGAGTTCGTGAATTCCAAACGTTATCTGATATTTTTGCATGAGGTGAATGTATCAAATGATAAAATTAAATATAAAAGTATTGAGCTTGATCTTATTATTAATTTTGCCTTCCTGTTCGGCCAGTAATGAAAAAGATCCTTCTGACTCCATCTTTCAGGTTGGCGTAGATGAAATTGCAAATATTAAGGTCAACAAACCCTTTCAAATCGTAGGGTATTTGAAAAACTCATCAAATAGGTCAGTGGAGATATCTCATGGCTCAGGTATGTTTAGTTATGAGATTTATAATGAAGATGGCGAAAGAATCCTTCCAAACGGAAATGTGTTATTAGAACACGCTATTGGCTATCAGGTTGAGCTTCAACCAGGTGAAGAATATAGAAATAATGGACAAGATCAACGAAGTAAGGAATATTATGAATTCGTTATCCACCAGCCAGGCAATTACAAAGTTAAAACGAATGTCGAATTTATGATGAATAATGATGGCAAGCCAAAGAAAATAAGCTTATCGAGTGAATCCAAAGAATTCAAAGTGCAGTAGAGGATTGCAGGGAATCTCAACATAAATTTATCTGAGGTGATTTCAATGGAAGTACAAATACTCAAAAAACAAATTAGTGTAGAAGATTATATGAATCTGAGGGAAATCGTGGGATGGGGCAATCCTGAAAATATAGAGGCCATTGAACGTGGATTAAAGAACACTTTATATTCCATCTGTATAGAGGTTGAGGAGCAGACGATAGGATATGGAAGAATCGTGGGCGATGGTGGGTTTACTTTTTACATACAAGATATTATCGTGTTACCTTCCTATCAGAGGCTCGGTTTAGGCAATAAAATAATGACGGAACTCATGGAGTATATTACAAGTACTTATCCGCCAGGAAGTTCAGTCGGACTCATGTCAGCAAAAGGCAAAGAGGATTTTTATAAGAAATTTGGATTCGTGGAGAGACCCAATGAAGGTTATGGTGCAGGAATGATCCAATACTTAACGAAACCATAGTAGAGGCGTTTCGAGCAAGAGAAATTCACCGGACACATAGCTGAAAGAAGTTTTTACGTTTAGGAGGAGTCTATATGATATTAGAAAAAGTTATAAATCAAATCACCATACAAAGTGAATATAAGGATTTGGTTGATACGTATGTAGAGCATATCCTGAACGAATTCAAAGATAAGATTCATAGCATTTATATGTGTGGCTCGATTCCGAAAGGAACGGCTCAACCTTATAAGTCAGATGCAGATTTTACGATTGTATGTGCAAATCCCAAAGACATTGATTACGAAAGATTGTTGAATATCAAAGATAAGCTTTTGGAAGAATACCCATTTGTCACGAAGATGGATACGATCATTTGCTCGATGGATGATGTATTAAGTAGACCGAATGATTGGGGTTTTTGGGTTAAGATCATTTGTGTTTGCATACATGGGGAGGACATTGGTGAAAAAGTACCCCCGATCATCATTTCTCCAGAATTCATCTTAGACTTAAATACAGATACCAAGGAGGAAGTGGATCGTGTACGTCGTTCACTTGCTAATGCTAGTGATGACGCGATGAAAACGAGATATACGAAAGGTTATTCGAAGAGATTACTTCGTGCATTATACTCATTGGTTATCGAAGATACAGGGATATGGGAAGATGACATAACTAAGATGAAAAATGCTATATTAGACTATTGCGAGATTGACCCCGCTTTAGTTGAATATCTGTATGCTTGTTACTTGGATAGTTGTCATGTACCTGTTGAAGAGTTTCTTAGAAATGCAGAGGAAGTTTATCGCTATTTCGAGAATGCTTTACATACAATGGCTGCATCCAGAAATTCAAAATGAATGCGAGGTGGGACAGATGAAGGAGGCTACTCCTAAATATGTTGAACAAGCATCCATGGAAAGTCTCATACAAAAGTTGAATCTGCCGCCACTCACTCCATTTTCACAGGACTGGGAGTATACGTCGGCCGATGCATCGAGATTAGATGAATTTATTAGGTATTACGAGAATCATCCATTAAACGACAATGAGAAATTTACACTGATGATCATTATGATCTCTTCATTGGATGACTACCTTTCCGAAGGAAAAGGAACGGATGATCACAAACTATGGAATAGAATAAAACAAAATCTACGTAAAGACTATGAGTTACATATCCATACTATTAATTATTGGGCTCAAGATGAGAGCGATCTGGAAGACTGTTTTGCAGTCACACCCTATGTTAGAGAGATGCGAACCTGGAACGAAGGTGAATACGACAATGATTGAAAAAGAAGAAATCATGGAGAGGTTATTAATAGCCGTGCCCTCCTATACGAATAGATACGAACGGTACATCCAAGCGAACTATGAACTTGGAGAAGAGAGATTGATCTATGTCGATATAAGTGACTTCGTCAAACATGTTATTGAGTGTTATCAACGTAAAAACACGGATGAATTCGATGCACTATTCGAAGTCATTGAAGAGCTTCATACGAATGGAGATTCATTTGTTAAAGAATTTGCTACAGTCGGTATTCTGGAATCATTGCAGAATCAATTGCTTGATGAGAATATTGAGTATATTGAATTTGAAAAATGTTTAAGACCAGAATCCAAACGGTGGTGGAATCATGTAATTGATTATTGGAATGGGAAGACTCCATACATTGGAGGACCGATTAAGGAACAATCATAATTTTCTGATGTTGGTGATTTAGAAGCAACCCTAGAATCATTCAAAAGCCCGAAAAGGAGATGATTCGTATGAAAGTCACACTTCGCTTTGTCTTACCTAGTGATGCTGAATATGTACAGCAATATGCAAGTTACCCTGAAATTTCAGAGACAAGCAACGTTCCATATCCTTATCCAGACGGAGCAGGAGAAGCATGGGTGAACATGGTGATGGCTAGACGTGAACAAGGGATATCTTATGTATTTACTATTTTATCGGATGATCAATTTGCGGGTGTCATGTCTATAAATGCTGTGGATCTGACTGAGAAAACAGCAGAGTTGGATTACTGGATTGCAGTTCCTTTCTGGAATCAAGGCATAGGCACAGTCGCAGCCCAAAAGGCTATTGAATTTGCGTTTCATAAATTGGATCTTCAAATTCTTAGAAGTGCTTGTTTGACGAGTAATAAAGGCTCGTTAAAGGTCCTTGAGAAGAACGGATTTAAAAAAGTGAATGACTTTATTTTTGAAGCTGGCAAGTTTAAAGATAAGACAGGATGTAGACTTGAATTACATAGGTGACGACCTTTAGGTTGCAAATCCCGATGAAAACTTTATGGAGCCTGTGATTGATTAAATCGAGTGAGAGGGAGAGAACTTCATCCTCTACTGCAGGCGATTGGAGAGGAATGATTCTATGAAGATGGCCTTTATTTTATTCAATGGAGTAACATTTCTTGATTTTGTTGGTTTCTATGACGTTATCTATCGATTGAACTTATTTGACCAAACCAAAGGAACGACATGGGACATCTGTGGATTGACTGAGGAAGTGACGGATGAACTTGGGATGAGCGTAAAGGTGAATGTCATAAAACCTGATTTATCTCAATATGACCTTGTTTTTGTTCCAGGAGGCATGGGGACTAGAAAACTAAAAGAAGACATTGAATTTGTGGATTGGATTCGAACTGCCGAATCTGTAAGTTACAAAATCTCGGTTTGTACGGGTTCGCTTTTATTAGGCGCTGCTGGTTTCTTAAAGGACAAGATAGCAACAACCCATCCTAATGCATATGAATTACTTCAGCCTTACTGCAAAGAAGTAGTTAGAACGAGAATCGTTAAAGATGGAAACGTGATCACTGCGGGAGGCGTAGCGACATCGATTGATTTGGGACTATATTTGATTGAATTATTTGCAGGCCAAGAAGAGGCCAATATAGTAAAGAAGCAGATTGATTATCCCTACACTGCAGTAGGAATAGTTGAAGTTTAGGTTTTTGCAGAGGACAAATTAAAGGGTGAAGGAAATGAATAAGAAAACGTATCTTGTTAAGGTTGCTTATTTAATTGATCTAAGTGATGAAGAATACAAAGAAATGGGTGACCAATTGATTCCAGAACTTGAGAATGAAATTACTGTTATGGGAAATCTAAAATTAGATTGGCAGAGCAGTTCTACTATATTACTTGATCCAGAGACAATGAATTGCGGTAGGTGTTCAAAATGTAATTCGTGGGTGACCGACAGAGAAAAACCAGATCATATAGATGAACTAAACAATGGAGCAGTTGTCGATGATCGATTACTCTGTGATGAGTGTTTGCCGGAGGAACATAGATGGGCATTCTAGATCGCTGCCTAGGTGCACGAGAGTCATTTCCAATAGGTAAATTTAGATGAATACAATATATAATTGAGGTGAGAAATTTGAAGTATTTCTTCGGAGTGTTAACTATCTTAGGAATAGTACTGCCCTACATGGCATTTATTCCTTGGATTGGTGAAAACGGATTCAATCTAACGATGCTATTGAGTGAAGCAAGACAGAATCGGATTAGCGAGTTCGCTTGGTTGGATGTGTTAATATCAGCAGTTGTATCGATTGGATTTATCATATATGAAGGAAAACGAATTGGAGTAAAGCATATGTGGTTACCGATCATTGGAACATTAACCGTTGGCGTTTCTTTTGGACTGCCATTATTTTTATTATTGCGTGAAATTCATATGGATAAAATGAAGAATAGATAAACTGGGAAATGGATTATAAGTCAGTGGCAGATTCATGTAGTTCTAATTCAATAAATCATTCGTTACGTATCGAGGTGATTGTGGAGTGGTTATAGTTGAGACAGAGATTCTAATCGATGCTCCAATAGATTTATGTTTTGACAGGGCTAGAGATATTGATGTTCATACACAAACGGTCTGGAAACATACGAAAGAGAAAGCTGTCGCAGGAGTTACTTCTGGAAAGATTAATCATGATGATACAGTAACCTTCGAGGCAAGACATTTTTTGATTAGGCAAAAGTTGACGTCAAGGATCACAGCGTACCAAGCTCCTTATTATTTTGTAGATGAAATGCTGAAAGGCGCGTTTAAAAGCCTGCGCCATGAGCATATTTTTGAAGAACAAAACGGCAAGACACTTATGAAAGACCGGCTTACTATGGTTGCTCCGTTTGGGATTATAGGCTGGGTCACCGAAAGACTTATATTAAAATCATATATGAAGCGTTTCCTCATGTATCGAAATCAACAATTGAAAATCTTAATAGAGATGCAAAGTGAATAATAGAAGAATTGTTATATACATCTTTTTGGAATAGTCGTATATTTCATTTGTGGTTAGCAAACCATATGAGAAAACAAGATGAATCATGTCAGAGTTCAGTTCAGATTTAGCGGAGATATCCCTCATAAACAAGGAGAAGTGAAGATGAGAAAACTCGTTTTATTTCTGCATTCGTCGCTTGACGGTTATGTAGAAGGACCAAATGGTGAGATGGATATTGGCTGGGTTTCTTACGATGCCGATTTGGAGAAATACGCGAAAGAAGTTCTGAGTACTGCTGACACGGTCATTTGGGGACGTGGGACGTATCAGATGATGCACGCTTACTGGCCATCTGTACGTTCGGACGCATCAGCTTCTCAGCATGAACGGGAGCATGCCGAGTGGATTGAGAAGACAGCCAAAATTGTTTTTTCCACAACGCTGGACGACGTCGAGTGGAACAATTCCAGATTGGTAAAAGAAAATATCGAAGAAGAGATTAAACATCTCAAACAACAACCAGGCGAGGATATAGTCATACTCGGTAGTCCAAGGTTCGCACACTACCTTATGCAGCTTGATTTAATAGATGAATATAAAATTACAGTGTCTCCCGTTTTAATCGGAAGTGGATTACCGTTATTCCAAGGTCTCAACCAGAAGATCAATCTTCAACTTATTGAAAATAAAACCTTTGATTCCGGTGCTCTAGGTCTCTTTTATCGGGCGATAAAATGAAGGGATCATCTTAAAGTAGAATAAAGGGAGAGAATCCCATCACACACACCCAGTCTAAGATAAAATGATCTAAGGCTGGGTCATTTCGTATTAGAATTATTCACAAGAACGTAATTACATAGAATCACGAAGAGGATGGAGATCATATGAAGCTATTTAAAAGCAAATTCAAGATTGCTGGATTGATCATGTTATTGTTCCTATTTTCAACTATAGCGGTTTCTCTAAAAGTCTACGCAAAACCTGTGAATGCTGTGTTAGTGGATTATTCAGCCATGGAACGAATCGAAAAAAATGTATTCATAGAAGCTGACGCCGGGAGCGACGTGAAAACTCAACTGCTTGAGTTTGTCAGGTCATCAGAAGATAAAGTGATTAATATATTCGGTAGTAGAGTTGCTTCTCCTTATGTAATAGTTGCATTAAGTCAGAGTGCATTAAATAAATATGCGGAAAATATAACGGGTCAAACGTACTATTATCCATGGAAGAATTATATAGTTATAGGACCGAAGGGATTAAATGAAAATGTAATTTCACATGAGTTCACGCATGCAGAGTTGAGAGAAAGATTAGATCATAAAGACAAAGTTCCTGCTTGGTTTGATGAAGGACTGGCAACCATGATAGACGGTCGATATGTCAACAACGAAGACGTATGGAAAGAACATACGAATAATGGCGAGAAGCCTATTGATTATCAAACACTGGGATCACATGAAGCATTTAATAATTATGGAACCCGAGAGGCTTGGATTAACTATAACTTGGCATGTTACGAAGTTACCCGTTGGTTCAAAGTGGTGGGAAAGGATGGACTTCTCCAGTTAATTGATGGATTGAATAATGGTAAAGAATTTGATAACCAATATCAATTAATCGAAAGTGAAATGATTGATTAGCATTAAAGTCAAACAACAAACCGGAGGTGTGGAAAATGAAGATTGAAGATGTTTACAACGATTTACCTGTGCTTGAGACTTCGAGAACGATACTTAGAAAAATTGAAAAGAATGATGTGCAGGATATTTATTCTTACTGTAGTGACCCGGAAGTATCCAAATATACAACGTGGCATCCACATATGAAAATAGAGGATACCGAGAATTTTGTTGATTTCATCATAGATAAATATAATAAAAGCCAGATTAGCCCATGGGGGATACAAGATAAAACAACGGGCAAGATCATCGGAACTTGCGACTATGTAGGCTGGGAAATCCATCACCACAAAGCTGAGATTGGATACGCATTGTCAAGAGATTATTGGGGACAAGGTTATATGACGGAGTGTGTGGAGAAAATAATCCAATTTGGTTTTGAACATATGGACTTGGTTCGAATTGAAGCTAGATGTATATCAGCGAACACGGGTTCTTCAAGAGTCATGGAGAAAGCAGGCATGGAGTTTGAAGGGATTCATAGAAGGCATGTATTCATTAAAGGGAAATTCGAAGACCTCAAAACGTATTCAATCATAAACGAGAATTCAGCGAAAAGAGTGGAAGATAACGTTGCCATCTGACAGAAAAAGAAGGCTTCAGACATTGTTGAAAAGAAACAAACTAAAAAATGAGGAAAGATTAACAAGTGTGTTGTTTGAAGAATGTTTGGCAGTATTAGGTAGTGATGTGATTGTTATGACCGATGAACGGTCAAAAGAAATATATAAATTATTTGAAGCGGAATTTAAAATCAATTTATATGGTCGAATAGAATGGGATTCATATAAAGCGTATGAGGAAATGGATGAGAATACATTTGGAAATCGATATATGAACCAAGAAGAATATTATTATATATTATGGAGTCATGGATCAGATCCTGTAATCAAAGCAAGGTTGAATCAGATCGTTAAAAACCTGGAGGATGTTACTGCTGTTTCCCCAGATATATGGGTCTATCGAGAAGAGAGGCAGGTTATTGAACTCTTCCATGATGGAATCGTAAGAGTGATGCAAAAGAAAGAAAGATTGTATACGCTGATGATTGAGGGTGGTAAAAATGAAGATCATAAGAGATAAAGAAGAACTCGAAGGCACTTGTTATATTGAAGTTTTACCAGGAAAGTATCTGGAAACGTGCTGGAATGACCACTCTATTTTTTTCGATGAAGAAGTGTTTGGTTATTTAGAAAAAGCCATATATGATATATATCCTAAATATGATCATTATGCATTTACTGAAATACATCGAGATACCTGGATGTTAATTCTTGAAAAATTAAATGAGCTTGTTGCTCTACTTGATGAGAAGGTAACAATGGGTGTGCTCAACGAACGTGTATATTTTTTCTTCGGTAGCTCTGAAGATGAGTTTCAACAAGATTTTGATCATAATGTTCGGAGACTTCGAGAGTTAATTATAGAATTTGAAACATGGATGAAAGAACAATTGAGAACTCAAGAATATATTTCAGTTCTGGGGATTTAACCAAGGATGTTGGGAGGGGAAATATTGCGAGTAAGTACATTTCTTGAAGAAAAAGATTTTAGCTTTAAAGATGTGGAATACTTGTCTCCAGAAATCAAAGCAGTGGTGGTCAATCATCATATTAATGTCACACAAGGAGAAAGTGAAAATATTGCACATATACATGTCCAATATTATGATAACTTGTCTTTTCAATGTAAAGTGATTGATTTATACCAGGAGCATTCACCAAAGATCGCATGGATCAAAAATAGTTATGTAACAGATACATCGAATGATGATTTTGATTATGAGGATGTATTGCCTCCTTTTGGTGTTGTAGAGTTATATGATTTGGATATGAAATGTAATTCAGATTGTACAAAAGTCATGATCCAAGCTTTGTATCAATTAATGTTTAACTTCTTGCTGGAATATTTCAATGTGATTGTTTTTCATTCAAGGGAAGCTACGAATGTTATAGATCTTGAGAACATAAGATTTAAGCGTTTCATGATCAACGACGAATTATATTATAGGTCGATTTCTTACTAAGTATAAAGAAAAGTTATTGTTGAAGAATGAACAAGTGCTGTTTTTCGATCCAACTTTTCTCTCTGGCATTAATATAGGTGGAATAGAGCAGTATGAATTTTGGCGGATTCATAAGGAAGAGGAAAAACAAGAGGTATATATCGAGCTTTAATCAATCTAATACATTGGAAGTGGTCTTCAGTGAAGAATTTAGCGGTTGTTAGCTTGTATTTTTTGAGTGAGGTAGAAGGCGGACAGAAGGCAGCAATTACGGAGGACTTTTCGGCACCTATCGTTTTTGATGTGGATCCAGATTTGCAATTTGGACTCTGGAGTGCTGTCGTGAAGTTACATAGTCAACCGGATGAACATAGGGAAGCCAGGGCTGATATGTATTATCTATTCCACAATTCAGAAGAAGTGCCGAATCATCTGTTGGAACCCGGCAACAGTTTCTCACTAAAAACGAATAAGACCATTGCCAAAGGAACGATAGAATGGTTGAAGGAATGATAAGAACATCAATCCTCGTAGGTTCAATAATATAAGGTATCATTTCAGAGATCGGAGGTAAACCATGGACGTTGTGATTCGAGAAATCCGAGAGACGGACTATTCTGATGTAGTCATGTTATGGAACAATGACTTAGGCAGTCCGACTGTTACTTCTGATAATATATCTGCACGGATCGAAAGACTGAATTCAGATGAAAACTACAAAATAATAGTCGCCGTATCAGATAACAAGGTAGTTGGTTGTATTTCAATGGTGCAAATCATGGCATTGGAATATGAGATAGGATACTTACAAATTAATGGTCTGGTTGTTCAAAAAAATGCTCAACAAAAAGGAATAGGCACTAAATTAATTGACCATGCCGAGGATTTTGCTTCAAAGAAAGGACTTTCTTACATGATATTAAATTGTGGATTTCAACGTACAAAAGCACATGAATTCTATGAATCTAAAGGATTTGATAGATTATCCTATTGTTTCACTAAAGCGGTAAGGTGAATCAGTCCAATGGATGAGTATTAGACAAGGCGAAACATAACAGACAACGTAAATATACAAGGAGTTATGCATAAATGGTAAATCATATGACCACATTGGGATTTCGTGTACATTCTCCAGAAGATTTTGAAAATATCGCCGAGTATGCACTCTCAACAGGAACCAGAATTAAAGCTAAACATGGGCAATATGCTTTTGCTCTGGCAGGAGAAGGGATTGAGATATGGCTTCAAATAGATAAAAAAAATCAGGTTATCGGATTGAATCCACATTTTTCAGGTTCATCTCGTATGAATATCGGACTTACTGCAGAATTAAAGCCAGACGAAAACAATAAACTAGATGGCAGTTTTCATGCTTGGGCTGAACCCGATGATTCGATGGAATCTGGGAGTTATCCATTCGTTTTTGATGTACCTAACCGAGGCGTCTACGGGCAAATTCTGACTCCTCAGAGTATACATGTACAATTATCTGCATTCGCACATGAAGTGACGATCTATAAAGATGAAGAAGAGTTTAACCTGTCCCAAGATAGTGAATTGAAATTTGCAGTGGAATCTTTTATCCCATCCGGACTATTTGATAGTGAAGGTACGCCAAGTGCAACAGCCATTTTTACTGGGCGAATCGTAGAAACGGCAGAGATTGTTAATGAGCAGTCGAAGCTACGTTTCACCTGGGCATTAGTCAGAACATTAGGTGGGGAGATTGATGTTGTCATTGATCAAGAACTCGTTAACAAGGAAATGATAGTCGGTGGCATTATTTCTGGTTCATTCTGGCTTAGCGCAAAGTTCCAGGATGAACCTGTCATTAAGAAAAAAAGCAACGTGATTGAGAGAATATTTAGAAAAAATAATGAGAAATAATATGAAATTATAAAATTTTATATGGAGGTCTATTTGAAGACTGAAGAAATACTCACAAGGATTATCAACGCATGGGACCCACTTGCACTTCTGGCTGGTGGGGCACCAAGTAATGAATATGATATTGAGATAAAAGTGATATGCAAACAAGTAAACGCAGCAACGAACGAAACTCAAATAGCTCAAATCATTTATACAACATTTAGAGAAAAGACGGGCATTGAATTAAATCTATTGAGTTGCTTGAAGTGTGCATTTATAGTTGTTCAGGAGATAAAGGGTAATCAACAATGAAAATAGAATAAAAAACTGAACCATGGATGTCATCTTTTAAAATAGTCACATCTATGCTGACATCTCATCCATACAACTGTGATGTCAAACATGAGCCCCGCGATTCATTGTCGCGGGGTTTCTTCATAAGGTAAGATAGAGAAGAAATGTCATATTTTTATTGTGAACGATGATGAGATGTTGAGTAACCGGGGCAATGTCATAAAGAGATATTTGAAAAATAATTGATAATTAGGTGTAAAAGATGGTGGGATGGTTTGACTGAAATTCATATGTAATTCAATTGTTGGCAGGTACATTGATCTGATAATTGATACATATCAAATCTGAGGAGTGATCATGGTTGGATATTAATAATCAAAATGGTGATTTTCTTGGTAGAATTCAGATGGAAGCGCAGGAAAGTGATTACGTCGTAGATCAAATTATACGTACTCTGAAACCAGGTGATGGAAAGGCCATCTACATTGCAAATGCTGGAGAGCACCAATTCACCCAGCAGACGAATTATGCTGCCGTTGAATGGGAGCACGGACTGGAGCAGTTGAAGGAAACACTGACGGAGTGGCAGCCGCAGTTTCCGGCCCATGCGGAAGTTGAGAGCATTCAGGTCTATTATGGATTCGATAATCTGACACCAGATGAGATTGAAGCTATGGCTGAAGAGAGCAGAACCACTGGACAGCAGGTCGTGATCCGCGATTTGCATCCAAACAACAAACTTGTAGGTATCCGAATCCAGTATCAAGGAGAAGGGGCACTGACCCTTCACATTTTTGGCACAACCAAAAGTCGAGTTTACCTGTCTGAGGATGAATTGTCTCAGGTGAAACCGCTACGCGTTCGGGACGCGGAAGCATTTTATTTTTCGAATCACGGAATGGACCGGTTGATCTGGATTGAGGTTGGAAGTAACGGAAAGGCGCTGCAGTATGAACTGATCGGGCAGCAGCAGTCCGCAGCAGCTTTAATTCAAATCGCTGAAGGGATGAGCATAGAGTCTTAGTTAAGCATCGAAAAGGAAAGGAACAGATATGAATAACAGAAGATGGGCAGTACTTTCAACGGTTATCCTGATTATAGCAGCAATATTTATTTATCAGTATTACAAGTCAGACTCCCCAAGCGAGGCAATAACAGAGAAGGTTTTGAACCAAGATGGGTATACCGTCACGCTGAGATCAGAACATATTCCTGTTGAAATTTTTGTGAAACCCGAATGGATTAATTTTAATGTCGATGAACCCATGAAAAAAGATATCCAAGCAGCCGAGATCCACAACTCGACTCTACTACTGGATGTGGTAAACAGAGGTAACGATATTTATTTTTCGTTTAGAACGATCTTTAATATGAACAATCCTTCGGGAGCATTTATATATAATGGATACTTTACTGAAGAGGGAATTCAAACTTATACGGATACAAATGTGAAATTGTACGATGAAAATGGTGAAGAAATCGCAGTAAGTCAAACAGGACTTGGTCCAGGTGCAGCATTTTCCTTTGGAATTGAGGAGGAACAACAGAAGCTTATCAAGGAAGGGTTTTATGTGAAGTATAATGATTTTAATGTTTACAATTATATGGAAAAATAGCAACTCATCATGACTGAGTTCAGCGATCTGATGTGCCTTGTCATGAGGTGGATGGAGGATGTAAGTAGCTATATATGGAGGGTATCATGGATATTGTAACCAAGCAGCTGAAGCTGGAAGAGCTTAGTGATTTGAAATATGAAGTCCATATTGGAGATTCCGAGGCAGTGAAATATTGCAAGATCATGATTCTAAAGTTCGTGGGTGAATATGGTTATGGTTCTGGTGGGAATTCAGATGCCATCTATATGTGTGCCATAGGCAAAGCGGTGTTGGAAGCATGGGAACCATCGGGGTTGATCCTTGATTTCAGTGAACTAACCTATGAATGGGGAGATCAGTTAGAAGATGTGTTCTATATTGGTGAGGATCAGTATCGTAACATCCCTTTTCCTGTAGCACTTATTGTAGGCGAACACTCGGAAGAAGCGATCAGAACGTTAATATTAGGGGTATACAGTGATCAGACCACTGATGATATTGACTGGGTGCACCGTGATCTGAACAGCGCCTGGACATTTATTGAGGAGAAATTGACGGAGTATGATCGGAATAAACGATTGTGAGATCCGTCGTGATAACCAAGGTATAAATAAATCCAAATGAAAAAGCCCCAACGTTGGGGCTAACTCCAATTTGATGTTAATTCATCGATAAAGGCCCATGGGAGGGATAAGATAGAGTCACATGGTTAGGAATCCTGATTCAGGTTGTACTTTTTCATAACGAAGTCACGGAACGTCGAATACTCAGATAATTGTTGTGATGTGGAGGATTCAGGTAAGCTATATTGGCTTATGCCTTCCAAGCTGAATTTTCCCAAGTTATCATTAATCAAACCGTAATCACCATAGGAATTTCTCAGCAAAAAAATCACACTTGTCTCACCCTGCTGTAGTTCTACATAATCATTCGCTGTATACTTAATATCTCCATCCAAGCTAACAGGTTCAATGATGGTTAATTCATTCTGATCTGAAGGGAAATCCTCAGGTTTCTTTACTATTTTCTTAATCTTGATGTTGGTATTGGTGTGGAAGGATTGCATGGTTCCATCATCAAATGCAGTTATGACATGCTCACGATCCGCAAACCCGTCTGTTGCATATCCAATCACGATTAATTCAGCAAACGCATCGAGCTTTTCCACTTCACTGAAGGTGATGGAGTTGGCCGGTAGATGGACTACGGTATAAACGTTTTGCTCCGGTTTGGATTGAACATTCATATATGTGATGATTGATACAGTGACGACGACTATGCATACAACGCATATCAGAACAGATTTTTTTTGAAATGAAAACATTAGCTTATCCTCTCTTAGATATTCTTTTCTCCACTTCTACTATTACATAAATGAGAATTATTGCAAATTATTTATAGGAGTAAAAACTGATAGATGAATGGATTTAGGAGATGAAACCAAAGGAGTTTTTTTATGAAAACGATCATCTATATGGTTAGGCATGCCGAGTCCCCTTACAATGAAGGAACGGAAAGAACAAGAGGACTTACCTTGAAGGGCAGGGAGAATGCGGCCAAAGTAACCGAGATATTAAAGGAAGAAGGAATACATACCATCATTTCGAGTCCGTATGCCAGGGCTGTTCTAACTTTGGAGGGGCTGGCAACAGCTTTAGGGGTAGATATCCAGCTCATGGAGGATCTCCGAGAAAGGCATTTTTCAGATGAGGCTGTTGCGGATGAGGACTTTACTGCTATCACGGAAAGAATGTTTGCTGACCCTGAGTATGCATTGCCCGGAGGCGAGTCTAACAAGGTGTGCCAGCATAGAGCTGTGAGCGGTTTGAAACAGATTTTAAAAGAGTATTCTGGGAAAAAAGTAGCGATCGGCACACACGGACATGTCATGACGTTAATGATAAATGCCTTTGATCCAACGTACGGAGTGGACTTTATCAATCAGATGAAGAAACCGGATATCTATCAATTGCAATTTGACGGGATGAGATTAGAGAAAGTCACTAGACTGTGGGAAGAATAGGAGATGATTCCGATGGCAGGCGGCTAGATTGGCTGGTTTGCACATGAAGTAGAATGAAGATATTACGGAAGAATGAAGAGAGTGGTAGGGCTGCTTAAAAATGAGGGGAGAGAATATGGATGGATCAGCAGGAATATGGTCGTTATTTATTAGCCATGGGCGGGGAAGAGTTTGAACCAGCAGTGGATGAGCAGGTTGAGGCAGACCATCTTTACGGCTTCTTTCAATGGTTTATGCCATCGGGAGAGGGTGTTGACCGAGTGTTTGAGCCGATTCCAGGCGGCGAGCGTTTTTTGGACCGAATACGTCCAATCTATGAGATGCTGAATCCCGGAGACTTCACCGGTGAATATGTACCAGGGTATTTTAATGGTGGACATGAAATTGCTCCCGAAGAAACGTTGCGAAAACTGGGTCAGGAGCTAATTGAAGGCTTGAAAAGTCTGTTCTCCATTGTGCCAGAAGATGACGAATCAGCGGATATCGCTCAGGAAGCATTACAAGATCTGGCCTGTGTGAAGGAAGTGGTTGTGTTACCGCAGGGTGAACTTGGCAAGTTAGAGCAAAGAGCCATCCAAGGCACGGACGAAGAAGATAGCGAGGCAGTTTACGAAGCTCTCGGAGACCTCCTTAGCTCACGCAGTGACTACGATGAAGCGATTGAAATCCTAAGCGAAGCTTATTATTCTATTGCTTGTGATTATTGGGTAGCGTATTACTTGCAATGGCCCCGTTATGAAGGTTTGCAGGAAGTAGAAAACTGCCTGTATCCATACTTTGAGCTGTACCGTTATGGGTATAATCTTCATTGGACTAAGACGACATTATTCATTGGCAAGCGTTGATCCTACTAGAGCGTATAGAAGGAGTATATATTTATGAAGATTGAACCTACCAAAGAGTTTGCTTGTAAGCTGGGGATCATGCTTGAGAGTAAATTAATCTGGTACAAACACTTTCAACTCTTTTGTGATGACATTATTCTGGAATATGAGAAGCCACCATACTGGATTATCGAATTAGCAACAGTGAAATATCAAGGTGACGCGATTGGAATCGTTAACAGATATATTCACTCCGAACCTTTTGTCGATGAATATCTTAACTCATTATACGATCATTACATCGCTTGTTTATATATGAAGTACGATCGAAGAGAAATATCCTGGGCCAGCTTTCTGCTCGCTTCCGGACAATATGCTGATCTTTACCAGGCAGTGAAAGTGGAGTGCGAATATTTCTACGAATTCTTAAATAAATATGAGGCTGAAGAGTTCGATGTGGAGCTTGAGCACAAACAAAGTGAAGAGATTCGGGATACGTTTCGGAACGAGATCATGGAAATGCAGGAGATCTATGATGTGTTCAGGGTGTATTTTAAACAATATATTAGGAAGGAAAGAGAATCATGAAGCTTTTTCATGGAAAAGAAACCAACGATGTACCGCAGATGCCTGCGATGTCGTCTATATGTACACCTCTGGGCACCGTGGAATTCTCACTTTCGGTTTCCAACCAATCCTATCTTGCAACAGATTGCGCCAAGCTCAACAGTGGTGGATGGTTGTATAAGTATGACTACGATTCATGGGACTGCGAACTCGCAATTTGTAGAGTGGATGTAGAACTTGCTTGCGATCAGGCAGTAGATGAATGCTGGGGAGCTGTATTCCGAATCCAACCGAAGAGTGGACACCAGATTGATGAGTGTAGCTTCACAGCCTCGTGGAAAGAGGGATATAACTGGACAAGCTGTGGATCGGATACTGGAGAAGGACTCGAAGCAATTGAATATAAAAATCAAACGGTTCAGTTACATATCGGTACACAAGACGGAACGCTGTTAATGATGAGGAGAAACCAAGGGGATCGGATTCCGAAATCCTATGGTGAAGGTATGGATGTTGAAGCACAAGGGTACATCCTGAGTTCTGGAAAAGGGATTAGTGTGCCCATGTCACAGATGGAATCGGATGATATATGTGAAATTCATGTTGTAATCGCTTGGAAGAAGTATGTAGAAGAAGATGTGTCTACCTGGCTCGCTGTAGATCAATTTTCAAAGGATATCTTAAAGGGAGAAGGGCTCAGCTAGGCAACACCAATCTAATAGATAAGGGTGAACCATATGGAACGAGGACTTATTATCTTTTTAAACGGAACGTCAAGTTCAGGCAAGACAAGCATTGCGCTGGAAATGAAAAAGCAGGGGGAAATGCCGCTGCATCATCTGTCCGTAGATCAATTTTTTCAGAACTACGATCATTTCATTGATACGACATATCCGGATATGAAGCCAACAAGAGAAGTGGAGCCGGGTGTGATGTCAGATATCCTATTTGGCCCGATTGGCTCATTGTACTACTCAACCATTAAACTGTTTTCGGAGCTGGGTCTGAATGTAATTGTGGATACGGTGATCAGCGATGACAAGTTGTTCAATGATTTTTATGAGTTGCTTGCGGATTATCCGATATTGTTTGTTGGTGTACAATGCTCCAAAGAAGAACTTACCAGAAGAGAGCAAAGCAGGGGGGATCGCGAGATCGGGCTTGCTCATTCCCAGTTCGATTACATTTATGCTTACGATAAGTATGATCTGGAAGTGAACACGGAAGAGCTCAGTTCAGCTGCATGTGCGGAAAAGATTTTAAGTTATATGAACTCAGGGCAAGAGTTCTCGGCATTTAAGAAGTTAAGTCGAAGATAACTATATAAGTTGAAGAAAAGGGAATCAAAAAAATCCGGGGATAACAGCGATGGGAAGGTTATTCTGTCGTCGGAGTGCTTCGTGTAAACATCTTTAGTTCAACTTATATAGAGGATAAGTGAAGGAGAAGGGGCGGCTAGTTATACTTTCATAAGGGTGTTAGACATGTTGAACCTAACGATTCTTCGTTAGGTTTTTTGCTTGTTTCTCCGAGATCACCGTTAGATAACGATCAGATTTAATGTAGAAGTCGTCTATATTATTGCAAGTGGACACTCATGGTAATGTTAAGGCGAGTTGTAATCGCACCCATCGAATATTTTATTTATATATAGAATTGTTCTATAAGTAAACCCGTTGACGATGTTCCTGTTGGAATGCTATTTTTAGATCAATTAATTCCTAGTTAACATGTAAGAATTAGTGGTTTAAAATAATCGCACACATAACGGGGGAGAAAAACATGAAAAAATGGTCTGTTCTAACACTTACAACTGCAATCGTATTGGCGCTCACAGGATGCAGCACCGGGGGAGATACGAAGACAGCATCGGGAGCTGGCGGAGCGAAAGAACCAACCAAGATTATTGTGGGAACAGGCACGCAATTTCCGAATGTCGCTTTTATTGACGAAAATAACAAGCTGACGGGATATGATGTAGAACTCGTCAGAGAAATTGATAAACGGCTGGATGATTACGAGTTCGATCTGCAGACGATGGAGTTCACGAACTTGTTGCTCAGCCTCGAAACGAACAAAATTGACATGGTCGCGCATCAGATGGAGAAAAACCCGGAGCGCGAACAGAAATATTTATTCAATAAAGAAGCATATTCCCACTGGAAGAACAAAATCGCGGTTCTCAAAGATGACAACACCATTCATTCCATTGATGATTTGAAAGGCAAAAAAGTGCTAACGACAGCAACAAGTGCCCAGGCCATTTTATTGGAAAACTACAACAAGCAGAACAACAATGCACTAGATATTGTGTATTCAAGCGGTGTGGCCAACGATTCCATCGCACAGCTCAAGGCTGGACGGGTTGCAGCGTTTGTAGCAGCGGATTTTACGCTTCCACTCATTGATCCAAGCGGCGAGCTGAAACTGGTGGGTCCACCACTCAGTGAATCGGATACCCTGTTTATGTTCCGCAAGGATGATCCTGAAGAACAGAAACTTGCGGATCGCATCGATGAAGCACTCAAGGAAATCAAGGCAGACGGTACATTGAAGAAACTAAGTGAGCAGTGGCTTGGCTTTGATGCTACGCAATCGGAAACGAAATAACACGTACAGGAAAGGCAGGTCGCAACGATGGGTGCACCATTTGAATTCAGTTATGTCATCGACTACTTTGTAAAGCTCCTACCCACCATCAGTACTACGCTTCTCATTGTAGTTAGTGCAATGGTGCTTGGTCTAATCATCAGCTCCATCGCGGCACTGCCGCAGATGTACAATATTCCGGTGCTGAAACAGCTGTCTAAGCTGTATGTGTCCTTTTTTCGCGGAACTCCGATTTTGATTCAGCTGTTTTTGTTCTATTACGGCGTGCCGGAAATTTTGGGTCTGTTCGGGATTAATGCGAACCGTGCACCTGCCATCTACTTTGTCATTATGACTTACTCGCTCAATAGTGGAGCGTTTATGGTGGAGATGATTCGGGCTTCCGTCGCTTCCGTGGATCGGGGACAGGTCGAAGCAGCTTATGCCATGGGCATGTCTGGCCCGCAAGCGTTCTTCCGGATTGTTTTGCCGCAGGCCTATGTGACGGCATTGCCTATATTCGCCAACATGGTGATTGGCAGCTTGAAGGACACATCCCTTGCGTTCAGTGTGGGTGTCATGGAGATGACGGGCAAATCGTCTACGCTTGCAACGATCTCTCGTCATTTTATTGAAGCGTATATCTCGCTGGCGCTCATTTATTTTGTTTTGAGTTTTGTGTTGGAGAGGGTGTTCGGTGTACTTGAGCGGAAAGTGCAGAAGAGGGGGTTTGCTCCGATATGAGCTTTGATGCTTCCTTTGTATGGACCGCGTTCGTGCAGCTTCTCGGTGTCATCCCGATTACACTGGCGATCACGGTGGTCTCGGTGGTGCTTGGTTTTATCATCGGGACAGCGGTTGCCCTTCTCCGTCAGTTTCGGATTCCTGTACTGAGCCAGCTGGCGACGGCTTATGTCACCTTTATTCGCGGTACACCCATGATTACACATCTGCTTCTGATCTATTTCGGACTGCCGATGATCATTGACAGCGTGTCTTCATCACTCGGACTGGGGTTCAACTCGTCGTCCATTCCATTGATTGGCTTTGCTTACCTGGCATTCTCGATTACGGCTGGTGCTTATGCGTCAGAGATTGTCAGATCCGGCTTGCTCGCGGTGGATCGCGGTCAGATTGAAGCGGCGTATTCACTGGGTATGACAGCGACAAAGGCGCTGCGCAGAATTGTGTTGCCGCAGGCTTTTGCAGCCAGTCTACCCAATATTTCAAACATGCTGATTGGCATGTTGCATGGATCTACACTGGCATTTGCGGTCTCGGTGGTGGAGATTAACGCCAAGGCGCAAATTGTCGCATCGACCAACTGGAAATTTTTCGAGGCATATGTGGCGGCGGCCCTCATCTTCTGGGGACTGACCGTCATGATTGAAAGACTGACCGCAGTGGCAGAGAAGCGGTTCAGATCGTACAACCGGGGAGGCGTGTCATGATTGAACTCAAGCAAATACACAAAAGCTTCGGAGACAATAAGGTGCTCTCAGGAATTGATCTAAACGTGGCCCGCGGAGAGGTCGTTGCGATTCTGGGGCCGAGTGGATCAGGCAAAACAACGCTTCTGCGCTGCATTAACTATTTGGAAAAACCGGACTCCGGGCATATCACACTCGGTGATTTCAACTTGGATTACGGCAAACACGCCAAAAAGGATATCCATGCCTTACGCCAAAAATCAGCGATGGTCTTCCAGCAATATAATCTGTTCCGGCACAAAACAGCGTTGCAAAATGTCATGGAAGGACTTGTCGCTGTACGCAAAGTGGCTAAAGAGGAAGCGCGGACGCGGAGTATCGCTTTGCTTGAAAAGGTAGGTCTCGGAAACAAGCTCGATTCATACCCCAGCCAACTTTCGGGTGGACAGCAACAACGTGTTGGGATCGCCCGGGCTCTGGCGATGAACCCAGAGGTCATTTTGTTCGATGAGCCGACTTCGGCGCTGGACCCGGAACTTGTAGGTGAAGTGCTGGCGGTTATTCGCCAGATTGCAGAGGAAGGCATCACGATGATCATCGTGACTCACGAAATGGGTTTTGCCCAAGAAGTGGCGAACCATGTTGTATTTATGGATGGCGGGGTCATTGTGGAAGAAGGAGAGCCGAAGCAGCTGTTCCGCTATCCGAAGGAAGAACGTACGAAGCAGTTTCTCAAACGCATTACACCGGATACTGCATATTCCATATAAGAAAACGGGATCAGAAACATTCATTCTAAGTGCGAGCTGAGGGGGAAGAGATATGTCATTTACATTAGGGATTTTGGATCAGAGCATTGTGTTTCCGGGCCAGTCGGCTGCGGAGGCATTGAAAAATACCGTAGAACTGGCGAAGCTTGGTGAATCACTTGGATATGATCGGTTTTGGGTAGCGGAGCATCATGACTCGGAGGGGGTTGCCGGATCATCGCCAGAAGTGCTCGTGTCGTACTTGCTTGCACAGACTCAAAAGATTCGGATCGGCTCCGGTGGTGTGATGCTCCAGCATTATAGCCCATATAAGGTGGCTGAAAGTTTCAATGTGCTCGCGACACTAGCTCCGGGACGAGTTGAACTTGGGATCGGTCGTGCCCCAGGCGGCTTGCCTCGTTCCACAAAGGCGTTGCAAAAGGGAATAGCCGAGCCGGAAACGCTGGATGACAAACTGGTGGAACTGAGAAACTTTCTGAACGCTCCGGCGAGTGAAACTCATGCGCAGCCAGGACTCACAGCGCATCCGTTACCGGGACAGCCGGCACGTATTTATATGCTGGGCACGAGTGTTTCCAGTGCGGAACTGGCAGCCAAGCAGGGGCTACCTTATGCGTTTGCGCTGTTTATCAACAGTGATCCCGAAACGGCACGCACCGCACTGGATACGTACCGCACGCAGTTTAATACGGAACATGGCGGAGAGCCTGAAGCCATTCTGGCCTTGTCGGTCATAGCGGCAGATACGGAAGAAGAGGCAAATGCGCTGGCGGGACAGCACAAAACGGTGCGTGCCACGCTGGCGAGTGGCAAAACCATAAATGTGCAGACGTTGGAGCAAGCAGCAGAATTCGCAAGGCAAGCGGGAGAAACGTATACGGTGGTGGAGCGTGAAGCGGACATTACACGCGGTACGAAGGAAACGGTGCGGAAGCGGTTGCTTGAGCTGTCTGAGGAGTATAACGTGAACAGCTTTGTGTTTACAACGATTATTCCTAATTTTGAACAACGGACACGTTCATTTCAATTGCTGAAAGAAGTATTTACAGGGGAACTGGTGTAAGCACATCAATTCCAGTTCCTATAACCTTATTTAAGTTAAACTTATATAGATCGGAGAGCGGTAATCATGGGGAACACAGCAGTGAAGACGGAATCAATCATATCGGCTTATGTACACGCTTATGAAGAGATTGAACAGGAGATTGCGGGCCTGACCGAGCAGCAGTTGAGGTGGAAGTCTTCTCCATCCTCCTGGAGTGTTATCGAAGTGCTCGCACATCTGGTGGATCACAGTATCGTTGTATCCTTCCGCATCCGTGAAATATTAGCGGGATCACCGGCGACGCTGCCTGGGTTTAACCAAGATGCATGGGTCGCAGGACAAAAAGCAAACGAAGAGCAGATTTCTCAGTTGATTACGATTGCTAATGGTCTGGTTCAGTACAATTCAGGACTACTAGAGCGGCTGAGCGACGAAGAATGGGAGAAAACCGGCATTAACTTCAAAGGCGAGACGGTATCTCTAGCCGCGATCATTCCGGGTTTTGTCGCTCATGTGCAGAACCATCTCAAGCAGATTGGCAGAATCAAACAAGAGTTGGTTGAAAAGCAGGTGCAGTGATGGGGAGTGTGGTGGTGAGAGCTAAGGGAATGCAGGCATACTCTATGTCTAAGTCCGTTATTTCTATGATTCTATGATGGATAAGGATCAGGAATTGAATAGAGGTAACCCAGAAGTAACCCGGAAGTAACCAGAAGGAGCTTAGCTCAACTTGGCTTCAGATGAAAGTCAGGGCTGGGGCCAAATCTTTCTTTTAGCATTGTCATTCCCTACTAAGTAGATTTCATCAATATTCCCATAAGAATTAGGGAACGAGATGTTGAAGTCCTTATGACCTCCAATGGGAAGCTTGCTACCCTTGATCTGAATGAATAGTGAATGATCATGAGGTGAGATGTTATAACCGTGATATCTGCGGATACTGTCTCCAAATCCACCTTGTATCGTAACAAGCTCAGAAGAAACCTCAGTTTTCGTAACCATGATCTCTTCTGGATCGACAACCTTGTTTAACATATAAGATCCAATGATAGGAAAAGCAATAATGGCAACGGTGAAAACGGTAATGATATACTTCCTTTTTAGTCGCATGCTCATGATTCACCTCATAGTTAGATCATATGAATCGATGTCTCCGTCATTATGGGGTATCGATTCTTTGGGTTTTAAACAAAGGCCTACATAGAGTATATAAGAAATTGAACGAACCTCCAATCCGAACGACTTATCTCCCTATATTCACAATTTTTCCGGTCCAATCGAGCCGGCTCACTGCCGCACGTACTAGCCCATCCGCACAATCTGCAAAAGGAAGTGCAGCAACCGGATTGATGCGAGCGAGTGGACCAGCCGTATATTCCAAGTTCCCTTCCGCATACTGAAGCACGGATGCACGCATGATGACCCATTCGAGATCACTTTGGATGAGCGCTTGTTCCGCGATACTTTTATCCTGAATGGCTTTCCAAAAAATACGGCGCATCAGACGCACGGCGAGACGGTTGACATAAGAAAGCTCTCTCCCATCGCACAAATTAATGCCGCTCTGCATCACCATACGTTTAACCCCTGTATGCTGACAGGCCGCAATAATATTTGGAATTCCCACAGACATGACCGTACCTGGTGAGAAATTAGCCTTCATTGTACGTAAACCGGCACTGAGATTACCCAAGCCCTTCTTGGCGGAGGTGGATGATACATTGAGGGGAGGACCTATACAACTGATGACAGCTTCTGCCCCGGAAATCGCCTGAAGCATAACAGGTAAATCGAACACATCCCCTTTTCTAACGGTAAGTCCTTCTGTTGGAGCAATGCCTTCGGGACGACGAGCAACGGCAATAACTTCATGCCCCAATGCAAGGGCGCGTTCAATCACTTTTTTTCCTGTTCCTCCGGTAGCCCCAATGACTGCGATTTTCATATGGTTAAACTCCATTTCTCACTGTGAATTAATGCACAGTAGTGTATTATTTATCAACTATGTATAATGGTATACGTAAATAAAAATCTTACAATGGCTAAAAAGCTGGATTGCGTGCAATTGTGCACAGATGGTTTGAAAATGTGTATTAACAATGAAGAAAAAGGGTGATCTGAAGTGGTCAAGGTGGATCGAAGGATACGCAAATCCCAAGAAGCGATCAAAACGGCGGTTACTGAACTGATGATGAACAAAGATTTTGATCATATTACGATCCAGGACATTGCAGGCAAAGCGGATATCAGCCGCAGAACGATCTATCTTCATTACACAGATAAATTCGATCTTCTGAATAAACTCATCACAGAGCATATTGAGAATTTGCGTGAAATCTGTGAATCTACGGAGATGGACACGGGTTATAACAACATGGTATTCGTGTGGTTTGAGTATTTTGAGAAGCATTTTTTATTTTTCTACGCATTGCTGGCGAGTAAAGGCAGTTCTTTTTTTCGTAAGCAGTTTCTGGACTTTTTTATTCATGAATTACAGAACGGAAACGAGAGCGAACCAGCTGTTATGAACACCGAATTAATGAAAGACCAGATTGTGGAGGTTCAGTTTGTGGGGGGAGCGATCATTGGGGTCGTCGAATGGTGGTTTACGCATGAAAGACCTCTCCCACCTTCCGTAATGTCTGAACGTATAGGAGCAATGCTTGAACGAAATCTGGATACAAATCCTTAAAAATATTCCTTTGGAGGAGATCCACTATGAATCCAGAAGAGCATATTGAGCAAATGTTACATACTATCATTGAGAACGCACAATCCATCATTAACGATCAAGGAAAGCAATCCTTCGGCTCTCTAGAATATTTTCTGGGACATATTAGGGAGTATCGCGATGAAAAGCAATACCTGACAGAGGATTGGCAGTTCCGTACACCGCGCTGGCTGGGGGAGTATGGCAATACGCCGGAGGAAGAAGAACTTCTTGCAGACATTTACCGTCTTCAGGCTTACATTGCTGAGAAATTAAAAGGCGGATAGTGGATAGGTGTAGGTGTAGGTGAAATATCAAGTGTGATGTCGCATTAGTCCGACTGAAATGTCGCAAAAGTACATGGTAACACGATACACAGATCGTTTATACTCTCTTTATGTTTCGATAATGAAAATCATTATCACTAGTATACATAAGGGGGATTTACAAATGAAACAAGGAACAAACGGGCAAGCTGCCGGAAGCAAAGGCTATTTTGCTCACAAATCACGATTACTTATGGGCTTGATGTTGGCCCTGATTCTAGTCCTGACGGCGTGCGGTGCCGGAACAGGTACAGATAGCGGTAAACAATCCGCGGCAACGCCTTCG
This sequence comes from Paenibacillus polysaccharolyticus, assembly GCF_900102085.1. Taxonomy (GTDB): domain Bacteria; phylum Bacillota; class Bacilli; order Paenibacillales; family Paenibacillaceae; genus Paenibacillus; species Paenibacillus polysaccharolyticus. Next base: position 45,639 of record NZ_FMVM01000011.1, read on the forward strand.
GATACACCTGCGAGTACAGAGACGAAGACCGACGGCGCTTTTCCAGTAACGATCAAGGGTATGAAGGGTGACATCACTCTAAACGAAAAACCGAAGAAAGTGGCCGTGCTGGATGTTAAGTTTTTGGATCAAATGTTAGCGGTTGGCGAAAAGCCAGCAGGTAGTGTTATCGCTGGAGGAAACACTGATTTTCCAGAATACTTAGGTGATCAGGCAAGTGGCGTTGAAGTTCTGGGTACACGGGACGAGCCTAACCTGGAAGCGATTGTTGCACTCGACCCGGATCTGATCATCATGACCGACTTCCAAGAAAAGCAGTACGAGAGTGTAAGCAAAATTGCACCTACCCTGGTACTCGATTTCTACGAAGACTGGCGTGATACGTTAGCTACAGTAGCTAAGATTACGGACAAGCAAGACGAGGCAGAGAAAGTACGTACAGCGTATGAAGAGAAAGTGGCAGGAATGAAAACAAAACTGGCTGAGAAGCTGGGTGATGAGACAGTAGCATTGATTCGTCCGCGTAAAGAAGGTATCCGTGTTCATGGCATCGAGCACCGTACAGGTGGCATTCTGTATAATGACCTGGGCTTGAAAATGCCTGCACTTGTTGAAGGCATCAAGGATGATACTTCCGTAGAGATTTCGATGGAGAAAGTGCCTGAAATTGGGGCGGATCGTTACTTTGTACTGTCGGATGAACTGTTTGCCGCAGAAGCTGAGGCGATGGTGAATAATCCGGTATGGAAGTCTCTGGATGCTGTGAAAAATAACCGCACGTATGATGTAAACTCTACACTATGGATCGCATACTACGGACCGCTTGCGATTAACCTGATTGTAGATCAGGCATCGGAAGCCCTGCTAGGATCGAACTAATATGAGCCGATATCTCTCAACAGACGCATGGAAAGAGACGGTGGAGGATCATTCGATTTTGCTTGGCGAGCCGCCTGAACATAGTGTCCGTAGCATTGCGCTGAGTGAGCTGCATGACGAAGAGGCGTGCCGAGAGTATATCCGCTGGTTTCAACATTATATCGATGCACCAGACATGAAGGTTGCCGCTTCCATGTTAGCCAAGCGACTTGGCTATCTATGGACGACTCCGCTCGTGACGGCGATGACATTTCATCATCAGCATGTAACCTTTCAGCTGGAGAACAGCTTTCTCTATCATCCGAAGCTCGAAGAACATGAGGAGGGTACACGATTTCCTTTTCTAGCGGTGAACGAGCTTCGGGCTGAAGAGCTGACGGGAGATAGACACGTTTGGCGGGAAAAGGCAGTCCAAGAGATGTTTGCAGTACAGCTCACACCTCTCTTAAAGACACTTGCTGCGATTGCACCCCTTTCGATGAGTATTCTCTGGGAGAATATCATGGTACGGATCGGGCGACTATTCGCTCCTGATGAAGGTGAGACGGAGCAGGAAAGAGAGCAAATTCAGGCGGATTTTGCCTATCTGACGCAGGTGGCGTCCGGGCAAGTGTTTGGTGAGAGAAAGAATCCGTTGACCCGCTTTACCGATTGTAAGGACAATGTACATGTTGCCAAAAGTGAGCGGCTCACCTGCTGTTTCTGGTACCAGATGTCAGGGGAATATTGCCTCAAATGTCCGAAAATTGACAATGAGAAAGAATCTCAACTACAATGACAACAGCAATGATTATATCTATGCGATTGTCAGGAGATGAGAGAAATGCCGCTGCAAGAGCAGCGTTTTGCACGAAACAAATGTAACTTCTAATGTGCTGCTACTGGCATAAGGAGGGGAAGGGGAGCTTGCAATGGATGGCGAGGGATGCCACATTGGAGCTTCTTTTGCCTGTTATAGAGGGGACAATCCACATAATTGTGTAAAAAAAGTTCCTATCAGATTGCCCCAAATTCCAACGTGTACATCAACTTTTTAGTCAATTCCAAGCTTTAACCAACGTTTGTTCATCAGTTTACCGATCAGAACACTCACTAAAAATAAGATAAGATTATACACAATAACCGTTAATACATTGCTTAAAGAAATGAAATTGTTTCCTTGTGCAAACACTTGGTTGATGTGTCTATAAAGGTAATTCGAAGCGTCGAAAACAGCAACATATGTTAATTTATCCGAACTGGCTACTAAAACGACACTCAATATCCAGTATACAATACTTAAACCAATACTCATCAAGATATTAGAAGAAAGCAAACTGATCGTTCCAATGATAAGAATGTATTGTGTGACTACAGACGTCAACAAAAATACCATGAGCAAAAACAGACTAAAATCCTGGTACACCATAGATACAACGGAAAGGAATATTGTGATTAAAATAAGTGATTCAATAAATAGTACGGCAAATTTATTCAAGAAGAATTTAAGACTGTCATAGGATAACAGCCTATAAAACAGAATGGTTTTATTCGAATATTCCTTATTCACGAAGAAAGCAATGATAAACGAGAACATTAAAAATCCAAATTGAGTAAAGACAGTATAGGTACTGAAGAGATACTCTCGATAACTTAGGGATGTAACTTTATCAAGACCAATAGGAAGGAACCAACCGATTAAGAACGACAACACAAAAATAAGTGCCAGGAACATAAATACTTTATTAAATAGGCTTTTTGCAAATTCAATCATAGTCACTATTCCTCAATATATATTTTTATTAGTTGATCTTTGTTTTCGTATTGCACTAGCTTTTTGTCTTGAAAGAGGAAGTATCTTCCCTCAATGTTTTTGAGATCTGATAAATTGTGAGTGATGTTCAATATGATTTTGTTTGGATGCTGTCTGCTATAAATGTTAAGAAATTGGTGAATCTCATTGACTGTTGTTTTATCTAGAGAATTAGTGATCTCGTCGAGAATGATTATTTCCTTATTTTCTAAAAGAAATGATACCAGCTTAAGCTTCTGTTTCTGTCCATCACTTAGATTTTTTATGAGAATTTTGGATGGTATATTTTCAATATTCAGTAAATCACTAAGCTGATCCAACATCATCCGATCATATCTTTTAATTAATATCTTAAAAAGCAATTTGGCGGAAATATCTTCAGGTATATTAGAATAACTTGAGATTACGGTTAGGTTTGAGGACAAGTGTTTCGGGAAAAAACCGCTCTTATTTAGAATAAAATCTTTCGCCAGTCTGGATTTCCCCACACCGTTCTTCCCAACAATATGATTGACACCACCTGGTTGAAAATGTAAATGTGCGTGATCAAGCAAGAGATTATTTTTGATTCTTAACGTATAGCCACTTATATCTAAAACCATGGCATGAATTCCTCCTCTCTTAAAACCACAATAATACTGAACGTATGGCGAGTAAAACCCCGATAATCTGAATGATTTTAATGATGAAATGATTTTTCTTGGAGTTTTCAAATTCATCTTTATTTAGGATTGTAAGTAAAATTTTGTATCCATCAGAGTTCAGCACTGGGATTACATTCCATAATAAAGCTAAAGAGAAGAAAATATAGGATACCGATAACATATCCATTTTCAAGAAAAACGTATTTATGATCTGGATCGTTAAAATAATGAATAAATTTATGTAAATGCCTGCTGAATGAACAATGAGCTTTTCTTTTTTGGATAACATATAAATATCGTTTAGTTGAACATAAAAAGAAGGAAAAACATAAAAGTTCATTTTGAATCCAACTTTGTTATGTTTTCTTCCGAAAAAATTCATGGATTTTATATGGCCTAGCTCATGAATAAAGACATTGAAAATCATGTAAGAAACAAAAATAGAATAATTCTTTAAGTTATGTTCAAATCTAGGAAATGTATAACCGAAAAAATGAATAAAATAAAGATTAGACACAAGCAGTACTAAAAAGAGTGTGATGTAAATGGTGAAATTTACAGAATTAATTTTACTCTTATATACGCTCAACTGCTCTTTCAAAGTTTCATCCAAATTGATAATGCTTGTCTTATAAAATTCTTTTTTGCACTTATCTTTAACAAACACTTCGTTTTCTACAAAAATTTCATACTCTTCGTTTTCAAACGTAAAACACTGCTTCATACCATGCTCTCATAATAATTCATCATATATGGTGTTAACAAATCAATATTCTCTTCCGTTTTAAATAGAATGTTGCAGATGTTACATATGGATGAAAATTGTTCTGGGATCTCAATGTGATTAAATTCAGGGTTGCTCTGAACTGTATCAATGAACCATTTAAATCCTTCCTTTCGCATAATGTAAAATAAAAGATTGGAGTTTAATTTTTCAATGGTTCTGTCAAACGTTTGGTCCATGCTTTCTCTCAAATGCAATTTGGTATCAAATACTGCTGGCGAGCAACAAGGATATATTTGACCGTCAAAATGATACACGACTTCAAATCCAGGACAATACAAACTCCTTTCGTTACTGAGTTTATAAATATGTTGAAAGCTGTCCGGGTCTTCATGCTTTGCTTCTCCAACTGGCATGAGTGGAAACTTTGTCACTCTGATCCCAAGCAAAGATTCTCCCATATATTCTAATATACGATTAGACATTTTACTTTTTGTTACAGCCATATTTAGCGCCACGCTCGTACTAGAGAAGTCTCTGCTACATTCCAGTATATTTTTAATGGCATCAGCTTTAACGTATGGTTCATGAAATTCATCATAACTTATGGTTAGATTAGTCACATTGTAATACTCCATGTCGTTAAAATACTGTTCTGTTTTTTTTCTACTGATGCCCCAAAAGCCGTTACTAATAAGGGTGATTCTCTTCTGATGAGGTTTAATGATCTCTAATAGCTCTTGTAAAAATGGATAGTTCAAAAAAATCTCTCCACCTGTAAATGAAATCAAATTTACTTTTTTATTTTCAGCCAATTCATGGGCAAGCTGTCTTATGTAATTTGGATCCATAGATTGAGTGGATGCTGGAGAACAAGAAAAGCAGCAATGGGCGCAGGCTGCATTACATTTCGCTCCCAGGTTTATTACCGCATTGTTATACATGAACATTTCCTTTCTACCGTTCTTAAATGAAGTGAGATGTAAAAGCACTATTTCATATAGAGTCTCTCGAAACTCCTACTAAATAATTTCCAATAAAGTAGCCAGACCTCATCATTAGTGGTTGGCAGTCTTCAGGCGCAAATTGTGCCAGAGCTCACATGAGTAATTCCCGTATGTTATGTACCAAAATGGATGAAGAAGCTTGGAGCTTTAATTGACTCAACCACTAATTTGAGTTTTAGCTTTTAAGAATCATAGATTCAATACAGCCATTTTACTTGGCTCCGCCTCCTGAACCTATAATCCAAGCACCTTCTCCAGATCGGACAAAGTACCACAAGTCATTAACTTTAGCCAGTTTCTCCGATTTAAGAATCAATTCTTTAATCTCTAATTTTTTCATTTGTATTCACCTCCTCTCAATTACCACTATTATACATGTAATTGTTATACAGACAAGTTAAAAATATGTGAAAACTATTAAGTGTTTGGATAAGGATTGGGATTAACGAGAGTTGGATCAATATTGAAGAAGCTTCTCCTAACAACTGAATATTCGTTTCCTTCATAATGTCCGTACCGTTGCTCTGGGTGAGTTGCATGACGAAGAGCCGTGCCGAGTCCGAAAATTGACAATGAGAAAGAATCTCAACTACAATGACAACAGTAATGATTATACCTATGTTATTGTCAGGAGATGAGAGAAATGCCGCTGCAGGAACAGACAAGTGGTTGGAGTGATACAGCAATCAAGATGCTGGACGGATATAGCGGTACTTTGCAGACAGGCAGCGTTTTGCACGAAACAAATGTAACTTCTAATGTGCTACTGCTGGCATACGGAGGGGAAGGGGAGCTTGCAATGGATGGCGAGGGTTGCCACATTGGAGCTTCTTTTGCCTGTCATGCGGTGAAGGGATCATCCTACACGCTGACGGCCAGATCAGAGGACATTCATTATATTGTGATCAAATACAAGGCTTCTTCCATGGAGGGAGCCTCTATTGTTATGCCTTCGTATCGCAAACATCCGCTGCGCAGGTCCTTTGTGCAAAACTCGGCAGCCCACGCGGAATGGATCGAGAATGCAGAAAAAATCGTTGCGAAATGGCGCCGGGGCGAAGGACTGGAACGATTCTATGCCAACGCGTTGCTACAAGGCATGATCTATGAGCTGATCATGGCCTATGAACGTGGTCAAGGGGGAGCGGAGTCCGATATGGTGGATGTGGTTGCTTCCTATATTGCGTCGCACTATCGTCAGAACCTGGAGCTGAAAGAGCTGGCTGCCCTTGCGGGTTGTAGCGTAAGACAGTTGCAGCGTCGTTTCAAACAAGAAAAGCAGCTCGGGCCGATGGAGTACGTCATTCAGCTACGCATGGAAAGTGCCTCACGTATGCTGCGTCATACGGATGCTTCGATCGGTGAAATTGCAGACAAGCTAGGCTATCGAGATATGTATTATTTCAGCAGGGCTTTTAAAAAGTATGTTGGCGTCCCACCGTTACATTACCGGCATGCCGCCGCTTCTAAAACCGATGCAGATTATGAGAATGCCCTACTGCAAAACCGCACAGCTTCATCCTATGAATCAGCCCAAGGCCCGGTCATCTGCCATATGCAAGGGGAATACATCATCACTGAAACACCGCAGCGTATCGCTGTCCTTGATGTGCAGTATGCGGATCATTTGCTTGCGCTGGGTTTGTCTCCGGTAGGGAGTGTCGGACTTGGAAGCAGCGTGTTATCTTTTCCCCAACCCCTTCAGGCAGGACTCAAGCACACCGAATTACTGGGGACATATGAATATCCCGATCTGCCTGCGGTGGAACGACTTGCACCGGATCTAATCATCTGCACCGAGGTACATGAGCAGTATCTTGAACGATTAAGTGGGATCGCTCCAGTGCTCATGTTCAAACGTAACGAAAACTGGCAGACGATCCTTAGTCTGTTCGGTGAACTGACAGGCAAGCGAGCAGAGGCCAAGCAGATTAATGCCGACTATCTTCGCAGAACGGCTTTGCTGGCTGAGGAACTAGCTACAGTATTGGCAGGCAAAAGTGTGGCCCTGATCCGTCCGTTAGACTCGCTCGTTCGTGTCCATTCCGCCGCTCATCGTACAGGTGCTGTGCTGTACCGTGATCTAGGTCTGCCTGCACCATTGTTTGTGGCTGACACCTCCGATACGGCCTATCATATTTCGGTTGAGAGATTACCCGCAGTGCAGGCAAGTCACTACTTTCTGCTGAGTAATGAACTTATGCAGGATGGGATATCGGCAACAGAGCAGCGGGTTTTGGAGATGCTTGGTGGGGAAGAGGAGCAGCGAGTACATTCGGTGGATGCAGCGACATGGATTGGTTGTTATGGACCGATGGGGATCAATGGAATTGTGGATCAGGTGGAAAAAGCGTTGTTGGGGTTTACATAAAGCATTTACCCTAATCAAGGTTCAAATAGCTATTCTTAAGACTATAGACAGGTCATTTTTTTTCTCCGTAAAGAGGATAAGTGACCTGTTTTTTTTGGTTTTAATGAGTCGGAATAGGGCGAAAGTTCTAAAGATAGTTCTTAAAGCACAGGAATTCTTTTCGATAATGTCGCAAAATGGATTTTGTCTATGTAGTAAAGGTTTTATAAGGGGTTCAACTAATTCGGGTGTTAATTAATGTTTATGTTTCAGCAATAGTGAGATTCAGGATTAAATCTAAACGATAGGGAGAGTAGTCGATGAAGAGCTTATTACGAAAAATGTTAGTCCTGGTCACCATTGCGTTAACTTTTCAGACGGGATTCGGTAATTATATTACGCCGACAACCTTTGCAGCAACGGGTCCCTTATTAACTTTAACTGGAGGTACTGCTTCATTCGTGGCTGGAGATAATGCTTCCTCAACTCCGGTTGCGATCGACTCTGGCATAACGGTAACCGCGGATAGCATCAATACCCTTGCAAGCGCAACAGTAGCGATTACAGGTAATTTTCATGCTGGAGAAGATATGCTGATGTTCATTAATTACGGACAGAATATGGGGAATATTACAGCCAGTTATAATGCAGGTACTGGCGTGCTGACGCTGACATCATCAGGCGCAACCGCAACGTTGGCGCAGTGGCAGAACGCTCTGAGATCAATTACTTATAGCAATGCAGCGATTACGCCAAATACGGCGACACGTACGGTTAGCTTTACGGTGACGGACGGTGTGGATACAAGTAACACGGCAACACGAATTATAACGGTGACAGCTACCGACCAGACACCAATCGTGACCACAAGTGGTGGTTCGACGAATTACATCTCCGGAGCTTCGACTCCGTTGGCGATCGACAGCGGTCTAATGGTATCAGACCTAGACAATGCAACCTTGGCCAGCGCAACGGTTAGCATCACGAGCAACTTCGACGCGGGAAAAGACGTATTGGCATACACTAATGATGGGGCGAGCATGGGAAATATCGTGGCGAGTTATAATTCATCTACTGGCGTGATGACGCTGACATCATCAGGCGCAACCGCAACGTTGGCCCAGTGGCAGAGTGCGTTGAGAAGCATTTCATTCTCAAGTACAAGTGCTACGTCAGGGCAGCGTATCGTTAGTTATTCCGTAAATGATGGAATGAAGACCAGCGTTGCAGTTACACGTTCAGTGGAAGTAACGGTGAATATGCTTCTTAGTCTGACTACAAGTAGCGGTTCGGCTTCATTTGTGGCTGGGGATAATACACCCTCAACTCCGGTCGTTATTGACTCTGGCATAACGGTAACAGCAGATAGCAACACTGCTCTTTCAAGCGCAACAGTGGCGATTACAGGCAATCTTCAAGTTGGAGAAGATCTGCTATTGTTAATTAATAACGGGTCTAACAAGGGAAATATTGTCGCTAGTTATAATGCCTTTACTGGCGTGCTGACATTGACATCCGCAGGCTCTACAGCAACGGGGGTGCAGTGGCAGAACGCCCTGAGATCAATTGCTTATACTAGTGCGGCGATCACGCCGAACACGGCCGAACGTACGGTTAGCTTCAATGTGACAGATGGGGTTAACACAAGCAATACAGCGACAAGAGCTGTAACGGTCACAGCAACCAACCAGTCACCAATCGTGACCACAAGTGGTGGTTCGACGAATTACATCTCTGGAGCTTCGACTCCGGCGGATATTGACAGCGGTCTAACGGTATCCGACCTAGATAATGCAACCTTGGCTAGCGCAACGGTTAGTATTATGAGCAATTTCGACGCGGGAAAAGACGTATTGGCATACACCAATGATGGGGCTAGCATGGGAAATATTACGGCGAGTTATAATGCATCTACTGGCGTACTGACGCTGATATCATCAGGCGGGACCGCAACGTTGGCGCAGTGGCAGAGAGCGTTGAGGGGAATTTCGTTCTCAAGCACGAGCGCCACGCCAGGGCAACGCAATATTAGCTATATCGTAAGCGACGGAACAAAGGCAAGCGTTGCTGCTACACATCCTGTGGAAGTGACGGTGATCACGCCTCCGACGCTCACTACAAGCAGTGGTTCGGCTTCATTTGTGGCTGGGGATAATGCACCCTCAACTTCGGTCGATATCGACTCTGGCATAACGGTAACAGCAGATAGCAGCACTACTCTTGCAAACGCAACAGTGGCGATTACAGGTAATCTTCATGTTGGAGAAGATGTGCTCGGTTTCATCAATGACGGGCTGAGCATGGGGAATATTACAGCCAGTTATAATGCATCTACGGGTGTGCTGACGCTGACATCATCGGGCGGAACTGCAACATTGGCGCAGTGGCAAGCTGCCTTGAGATCGATTACTTATACCAATACGGCGATCAAGCCAAATGCGGCGACACGTGTAGTAAGCTTCATGGTGACGGATGACGACAATGTGAGCAATCCAGCGACACGAACTGTGATGGTGATGGCTACCAACCAGACACCTATTGTGACCACGAGTGATGGTTCGACCAATTACATCTTTGGAACTTCGACTCCGGTTGCTATTGACGGCGGTCTGGCGGTATCCGATTTGGATAATGCAACCTTGGCCAGTGCAACGGTTAGCATCGTGAGCCACTTGGACGCGGGAAAAGACGTATTGGCTTACACCAATGATGGAGCGAGCATGGGGAATATTACGGCGAGTTATGATGCTCTCATGGGTGTTCTGACGCTGACGTCCGCAGGTGGAACCGCAACGTTGGCGCAGTGGCAGAACGCATTGCAAGCAGTTACTTACAGTAACACACAAGTTTCTACGAATATGACGACGCGCACAATCAGCTTTACCGTAAGCGACGTCAACAAAATGAGCGGCATCGCAACAAAGAGCATTACCTTGCAGGGATTAAACAGTTTAAAGACGGATACGAATACGTTGAGCGTATCGACCGGACAAACGGTTTCTGTAGCGATTACAGCTGTTTTCTCAGATCAGTCGCAAAAAGATGTGACCTCATGGGTAACCTGGACTGTTCGTAATCCGTCAATTGCTAGTGTTAGCAGTGGGAGGGTTACAGGTAAGACAGCGGGCAGTACTGTCGTCAGTGCTGTGTATGGAACCCAATCGGTAGATATCAACATAACAGTAACTGGCATGCCAGTTTCGGGGTCAGGATCTTCTCCGAGCAGTTCAACCAATACAAGCACTTCAATCGATAATAGTACTCCGGCTAAAACGGAACCTTCAATACCTCCTGCTAAGGAGACCAAGCATTTTCAAGCTCTTGTTGAAACCGATCGGCTCGTAGCTTTTATACAAAAGTCATTGGCCGGTAATTCTGTAACGTTCCAGGATGTAGCGTCCCACTGGGCTTCCAAAGATATTTTGTCCGCTAGCAAGATAGGTATAATCAATGGCTACCCAGACGGCAGATTCAAACCGGATGCTTCTATTACAAGGGCAGAGTTCAGCACACTTCTGGTTAAAGCATTTGCTCTGCGCTCAGGAAGCGGAATGTTAGAGTTACGGGATATTCAAAACTCTTGGGCGCGAGACTCTATAGAAATTCTTGCTTCCAATGGAGTTATCAACGGGTACTCTGACGGAACGTTCCACGCTGATTACAGGATTACACGAGCCGAGATGGTTGCTATGATCTCAAAAATCCTGATTTTTCAGAATAGTGTATCTGGCGATGCAGCAACATTCGTTGACGTAGCACCCAAGCATTGGGCGAAGGAGATCATTGAAACGGCTGCAAAAGCGGGTATACTGGAGGGCAAGAGCCAGAATCAGTTTGAACCGGACGCCAATCTCACGAGGGCGGAAGCCTTAACGGTGATTATGCGCATGCTGAGAGAGAATCCAACGATAGATCAATTGCTGGGTTAACCATGAAATAGCTCATAGCTTCTAAGCTGAGCAGATATAAAACAAACATTTATCCCCCTTCATTGTAACAGGTGTATAGCTAGAACCTGCTACAGTGAAGGGGGATTTTTATGTGTACAAATTTCAAAAAAGAACTAGGAAGTTAGACCATATGAGTTATGGTTTAATAAAATCCAACTGCACTATGCTCGATAGGGATGCTTTGCAAAAGAGGAACATCACTTAACATCATATACATGTTGCGCGGTCTTGTATTCGCAGGTATGCATGATCGGAAGGCTAAGAATGTGCAAGAAAAAAAGAATCGGTGAACCGATTCTTTTTTTCTTAAGGCGTTAAAAATAATTTTCAAATGATAGCAGAATCTACATCAATTTAACCGAGTAGCTAAACTTATCTCAATCTTGCACTTCATGATAATTACCAGTCCATGGATCAAAAACGAATGAAGTTACTTCTGAATTTTTTTCCACTGAGAACATATAACCTTTTTTAATTTCATTAGATTCATCTTCAATTAACGTATTCTTTTGCTTATTAACCACATAAGGCTCTTCTAAATTCTGAGTGACCTTATCTACCGCACGTTCATACGTGTATTGAGGAAGTGTGGTTATAGTATAAATTGGAATAAATATTAAAAATAGTGTTTGTAACAAAAGTACTATTTCTTTACGTTTTTTACTTAGTTGAACTTTTAAGAAATAACTCAGCACCATGAAAAAAACTAACACCCCAATGAAAGGAAAAAGATCTAAAATATTATTGTAACGATATTGTAAAAAAAGTAAAAAGGACACTTCTATCAGACAAGCAATAATTATTAGTCTTCTATACATCATATCTCCTTTGAATAAGTAGTTGATGCCAACATTAATGACATCAACTTATCTTAGATATTTATTTTGTGGATTGTTTCGACATATCCTTAGTTAAGAAGCATGCTCCGATTATGCAAAGATCAGTATTACTTCTTCCTTCGCCTTCAACTCTAATTGATACCCCTTACAAAAGATATTTCAAGATGCTATATCAATAGTATCTTATAAACTTGATTGAATAGGCTTAAAGTTCTAAAAATAGTTCTTTTAGCACAGGGAAACTCTTCGCAAATGTCACAAAATGGGTTATTATCTATGTAGTTAAGGAAAATATAGTTTCTAATAGGATATCAGAACATATTGATTAGATATAGTCTAGAGTTCAGAACTCTGACTCCACAGAAAGTTTATTCAAGAAGTAAGGTGAGCAAAGTATTCATCTGATGTTGCTGAATAGGAATGTATCGAGGGGGAGATAGAACATGAGGATTACAAACAGATCTTTTTATCATGGAGTAGCATTAGCAGGAATTACTGAACATGAAAACTTTACTTCAATTAATAGAATATCCAATATTAATTCACTACATGCCTATCAATTAAATCATGATAAGGGTTTGTATATCAAATATACAGCAAAAATGGGGAATTCGTGGAGGTTTACTTTTACGCCAGAACATCAAGTTGAGGTAACAAAAGTATTTCAGCAATTTCCAATGAATACATACTTAATATTTGTTTGTGGTGAAACAGGAGTTTGTATAGTTGATTTTGAAACATTTGAATCATGCATAGACTTGAACCAGTTAGAAAGCGAATGGATAGAAATATATAGACCGGAGGGCGGGAGTTTTAGAATAAGGGGGGCTGGATCGGAACATAAAAGAGCGATACCTTTGAACAATTTCCCTAAAATCTTATTTGAGAAATCTATAACTTTCTTGAAAAAGTAGTTGAAATAGAATTAAGACCAACTCGTTATTTAAAAAATGGGAGTGATAATTATGTCAAAAGAAGAAAAAGCAAACTCTTTAGAAATGATTGTAGTTAATGCATTGAAGGTTCCGGGAGTTAAAGTAAATCGCCAAGAATTTTTGACACAAATATTAGCAAGTAAAGTAAGTAGCAGTGAACTTCTAAATGCTCTGGATAAGGGGCCAGTTGATGCGGGGATTTCTGTGAATTTACTAAATAAATTAGCAAAGAGTCATATTGAAAAAAGAACATTGCAGAGCACAGGAATTTCCTTTGCAACAGGACTTCCTGGGGGAATTGCAATGGCGGCAACTATACCAGCTGACACTTTACAGTTTTTTGGAGTAGCACTCCGACTGGCGCAAGAACTGGCATATTTATTCGGTCATGAAGATTTGTGGGGAGAGCAAGGAATAAACTCAGACAGAGTCAAATCAGAGCTAATAATTTTCCTCGGAGTAATGTTTGGAGTGGGTGGTGCCAGTTCTGCTCTTAAAATAGTATCAGCAAAAGTAGCGCAGCAAACTTTGAAAAAACTTCCACAACGTGCTTTGATGAAGACAATTTACTATCCTATTGTGAAAAAAGTAGCTGCCACAATAGGTGTTAAAATAACTAAGAAAACTTTTGCGCAAGGCATATCTAAAGCTATTCCCGTATTAGGTGGTGTGATTTCAGGTGGTATAACGTATGCCTCCATGAAACCTATGGGGAATAGACTACGTGACGAACTATACAAAGTAGCATGTAACTACTCAGAGAAGGATTTTGTGAATGATATGGAAAATTTCAAGAAAGAAGTTATTGATATAGGATCAGATGAAGAAACAGAATGGACTGAAGTAATTTCAGCAATTCAAGAAGAGCCAGCAAAAAAAGTCGAGAGCGTGGCTGATGAAATTTTGAAATTTAAAAATCTGGTAGATTTAGGCGTAATTACAGATGAAGAGTTTCAAAAGAAGAAAAACGAACTTTTGAATATGTAGAGATTACTGTTCGATAATTGAAAAATAAAATAACCTCAATTGGAGTGTGTGTATGAGTGGATCAAGGTGGTTGTATATAAGTAATGATCTGAAAGTCCACAAAGTACCAAATCCTAAAAATAGTAAGTTTAAGCCTATTAAAGAGTTAGCCGGACAAGAGGTACTCAAAGTTCTCCTATACTATGAGACGTTTGAAAAGAAGCCATCAAAATTATTACTCCTAGAATTTGATAGAGTAACTTTAGATTCAGAAGGTTCTTATGAATTAACTCAAAAGGAAATGGAAAAGGCGCTGTATAACTTTAATCAATTCGGTTTTGCAACGCCCGAAGAACTTGCTCAGCAAGATGAGCCTTTATCTTTACCTCTAGCTCCTGTATTGCCGACAGATCAAGAAAAAAAGACACTATATAAATACCTGAAGGAAAATATAAATACGCTATCACATGATGCACCATACATCATGGAAGAAAGAATCAGTGCTCTAAAACGAATTCATAAAGAGCACATAGAATTAATAAAGAAAGCGGTCAAGTTAAAATAATTAAACTTACGCATAATAAGTTTTAGTAAGCCGTTAATGTTATTTTTATATTCTTCCGTTGAATTTGAGGTTAGATATAGAGAAGGTAGGGCTTGAAATGAAATCTACTGATGTTAAACACTCTATAGCGGGATTCTACTTTCAACTTCTGATAGCCTGCTATGAATTAGTGAATGTTTATGAATATGAAGATGCTTACGTAGGTGTAGAATGTGATGCAGATGTAAGAGTAAACTATGGTAACGATCAATTTATTGAAGCTAAATTTTATAGCGATGACTCTTTTACTCGTAATCAAGAAGCTATAACCCATACTATTTATAATTTTTATCACACATATAAGAGAACAAAAACAAGTGGTACATTCCAAATAAAAACGAATGTGCCGTTTGCTACTTCTGATTTTGATTTTTTTAATAATTGGAATACGAAAAAGTTTGATATCCCTAATGAATACATTAATTATGTGAAGGATTGTTTGGTGTACGAATATGCCGATAAAAAGGAGGGTAAAGAAGCTTACGAAGTGTTTAAAATGTCCTATAAGAAATCTAACCCTCAGCTAAAAAGACCTCAATTTAAACGCGCCTTAATTAATCACTTACACTTATATCCAGATGAATACAAGAATTTCTTATCTGAAAATGTGCTCATAAGCGATGAGGAAATTTTAGAATTTGTTAAGTTAGTTACCTTTGATACTCCCAGAAAAAAAGTTGATAAATTCAGCAGTATTTTAGCTCTTAAAGAGAAAACTGAATATCATTTGTCAGTTCATTTTCCTGGACTGAGTAACTTTGAATATGAAAATATTAGATTTCTTATTATGAATGCTTTTTTGGATACGACAGTGGATACAACTTCATTCATTTTAAAGACAAGTTCGATTAATCAAATCGTAGCAAATCACACTGAATCAATTCAAGAACTGTTTAACAAAGATGTTTTGGCTAGCTCTATTAAAGATATTGAAATTGAATTAATTAAGTATGAACTGCTTCTAAAGAGAAAAGGGCACTCTGATAGTTTAGAGCGTATTTTAAAAGTAGTAGGCACATGCACTGAACAGTGGGTTCATGGAATGAAAGAATATGGAGTAACGCAGATGAACAGCCGATATCTAATGGGATCTTCTCCGTCATATGCGCTTAACATACTGGAATTATTTAAAGCAATGGGAGAAATATATGCTCTATCGGAAAAAGAGCTAGGAGATATAGATCTATTTGATCTTGAAGGCATTAATAATGTATCGTTTTCTGAATATAAAGGATTTTCTTTGAAAACTACACATCATGCTAGTGATAAGCAAGATGAGCAAATGTTAATAACTGCTTTTATCGAACATACTCTAAAAGATCAACATCTTATGAAGGCTATAGGTGATGAGACCATAATTTTTGATGCTGATTGCAAAATATGTGATCCAGAAAGATTAAATATAGAGGACATAGTTATGGATATTTCAAAACCCTACGGAACTATTTTAAACCAGGAGTTTTATCGCTCTTTTCAATATAAATGTATACGATGTGTAAGATTGCTAACCCACGATGCTGATTGTCCCTTTACTAAAAGTTTTAAGGAAGGGCGGATATGATGGATATTATAATGAATGAATTAGGAATAAAGGATTTCCTTCTTTATGAAGAACTGCCTTCCTGTAGAATAGGTAATCTAGATAAAGATAAAATATTAGTTATTTGCTTAATAGACGAGTTATCTCAAATTGATGATATCGCTAAAAAATTACCCAGTCTAAGAAATAAAATGATGATGCGAATGAATAACCCAAAGAATATTGAAGTCGTTGAAACTAAGATACCGATCTCCAAATTTTTGTGGGATATGTATATAGTAGCTCTTCATCAATATAAGGATGAAAAGAGTTGCTTCAAACCTGCAGAAATAGCTAAATATGAACGTGATAGATTTATAGCACGAAAAATTATCATCCAATACGAGCACATGGAGGAATTGAAAAGGAATTTTGTTGAGCTATTATTTCCAGAAAGAATATTGGATAGCTTTTCAGTTTTAGAAAGTCTAGATAGCGAAAAGATAGATTTTGAAGAAATTAAAGAATTACTTCAAAATATTGAAAATGTAGTAAAGAAGGAGGGGTAAACGGTGTATCTGTCAAAAGTGAAAATAAAAAATTTTCGTGGATATGGTGAGAACGAAAGTTCTTCAGATCGTTGCTTTGTTTACGACGAACTGGACTCTCCCTTGGTAATATTTCATGGATATAATGGGTTTGGAAAGACATCTTTTTTTGAAGCAGTCGAATGGTGTTTGACAGATAACGTTTACCGCTTGGAAAAATTTTATCAAGAAAAAACTTATCAAGCTAATGAATTAAAACGAAGTCATTATTTGAAATTTTACCATCCTAAACATGGAAATATTGAGCGTAGAGAGATATTCGTTGAATTACTATTCACTAATGGGTTACGTATTGTCCGGAAAAGCACTAACAATGTACTTCGTACTACAGAAAGAGACACAAGTTATTTATCTAAAGTATATATGGGAACAAGTGATTTGGTTGAAGTAACTAACGAATTAGTGTTGCACCAGTTTATTCTAGAAACGAAGGATAAAGAAGCATTTTTTCATACTCATATGTTAGGACAAGAAAGTATAAGTGATTTTTTGAGAAATAATTCACCAGCGAAAAGAAGAGATATTTTCATGCATCTTTTACAGGAAGAAGAACTCAACAATGCTTACCAGTCTCTGAGTAAATATCAAGCAAAAAATAATTCGTTAACAATTAAATATAGTGAGTTAAGTAAAATTATTCAGAATCTTCAGAACTTCAAAATTGGAATTACAGATTTTATGAAAAAATTAAATTTTGAAGATATGGCTCACTATATAAGAGCGATCAATGAAGATTACAATAAAATTAAACTTATTTTATCACGTAGTGATATTAAAGATTTAGAGTATAATTTTTCATTGTTAATGATTGAATCAAACATAGGCCTTAACAATTGTATTAAATATCTGCAGACGGTAAGTGTGGAACATCAAAGAGTTAGTCTATTTCGTAACGATTTGAACTCCAAGTATGAAGAGTTGTTACGTCTCAGTAAGCGATTTGAAAGAGCATCTTTATTGGAGGAGGCAAAAAAACATTTACAAAGATCAGAAGCAGCTAATCGTATAAAGCGAGAAAACAGCAATTTATTAATGAAAGAAAGCGATGAAATAAATCGACAAATTATTACAACTGAAACAGGTGTGAAATCCATCCAAAATAAAAAGGAGTCCCTTGCAGACTATAAGAATGTATTCACTTTGTTAAGTAGATTTATTTCCAACTTCGATGTTAACATTCAGTTTTGGAAAGAGTGGAGTGAAGAGGAAGAAAAATGGAATAAATTTATTCTTGATTTTTCATCAGAACTTAACATTAATTCGAAAACATTGGAAATTGAGGATATAAACAAAGAATGGTTTCGCGAAGTTGAAGAGCGATCAAAAAATTTACAGAGAAGAAAAAAACAATTAAAAGAAAACTTAGAGGCGATAATTTCACAGAAAGATTCTGTTTCTCAGCTGAATAAACAATACCAAGAAGCTTTAAATCACGTTAAGAAGATGGTTAATGAAAATTTCCTAAGTATTGATAAATGCCCAGTTTGTTTGAATGATGACTTTTCTAATTCTAAGTATACTAGTTTAGAAGGCTGGGAAGATAGTTCTACTACAGCTGAGAAGCTTGTTTTGATAATTGATTCAACTTTTTCTGCAGGTAACGAACAGATTGCTCTTATAAATAGTAGAGAAAAAAAGGTTAACGATAATATTCGTGCACTTGACTATCAATTTTTAAAAGAAGTAACTGAGCCTTTGAATTTGCGATTGGAAAGTATAATGACTAAGTTTAAACAGCAATATGATGATGTTGAAAAACAACTTAATAAGGATTTGAATACTTATTCTGAACTAAAAAGTTCTTTGATTCTCAAAAATAATGATATTAAAATACAAATCAACAGGATTCAGGAGTCCTTAATAAGTCTTTTCGGGAGTGAAGTGAAGCTTGAAGAACTTGAAGCATCTTCACTTGATGATATTATTTCTAAATCTGAAGAATGGTTTACTCTAAATCAAAGTTTACTTGGTTTTTCTAGTAATCTGACATTTAGTGAAATAGAAAGTGAACTTACTATGCTCAGGGAACAATATCTTAATGGCAAAGATTATGCCATAGTGAAAAAGAACATGGAGTCTATCAAAAGTAAATTTGTTGTTATTGATGATCTTATTGGGTCTATGAAAGAAATCCTAAATAAGAAGCTTCCAGATGAATATGAAGCTGTAATGATTCGATATGAGAAACTGGAAGAAGTAATAAAACAATATAATGATGAAAAGCTACAGATTGATTATTATCGGACTGAGGTAAATAAATGGCATGGAAAATTACTTGGAAAGCAAAGACAAATTGTTAAGGAAAGGTTAGAGAACCATCCCATAATCAGTTGGGTATATGAAACAATCAATCCGCATCCATTTCACAAAAGATTACACATTACAAACACAGAGCGAGGAACTAACTTTATAGGTGAAACACAACTTGAGGATAAGGTTGATCTCTATCTTGATCAAATATTTAGCGCTGCCCAATTAAATATTCTGGCCTTAAGTATCTTTCTTGGCTTAGGTCTCACTCAACGATATAGTCAGCTTCAACAACTGTTCATGGATGATCCTATACAGAGTATGGATGATGTTAACATTCTTGCTTTTATTGATGTGTTACGAGCCATAATGGACTCCAGATATAGTAATAAACATATAGTTGTTTCAACACACGATGAAAATTTTGCTCAATTGCTTTCTATAAAAATGAGAAATAGAAAAATGGTTCAGTATAGGATTGTTGGATACACTGAAGAGGGGCCTCAAATTGAAAAGATACAGTAGACTCTTAGCTGGGGTAGATAGGTGCTCGTCTGTGATATTTAGGATTGTGTCTAGCTAATAACGATATGGCAGGCTACGAGTCGTTGTAGATGCCTCTAATGTTTTTTTGATAATGCAGATATTCCAAAAGAGCATCCTTCATTTGGATGCTCTCTTTTTGTTAGATATTCTTTCTAGAGCCAATTGCTGTAGTTCAGCGCGATCGTTTTTTAACGTTGAAAAGGAAAAAAGTATCGCTAGTGGATGCAGATGTTCAAGGGAACTTAACAAAATCCTTGGGTAGGCGAACTAGACATTAAGACTACTCAAGGGCTATTGGAACTTAGAAGAGATTATAAGAAGGATATTTCCAAACGCTTTATTTTTATCGTGAATGCTACTATTCGAAGTGTACAATCTCAATTATGTAAAAAAATGTAATATTTTCATAATAGGTAGTTATGCCTTAAATTATGTTGTCACTTTACTCGTTCTTCCCCAAGTAAATACCCCACAGAAACCTCCAATGCCTTGGCAATAACCAACACTTCATAATCTTGAACGAGACGATATTGACCCTCCAAACGTGAAAGACTAGTCTGACTGATATCCAGTCCCAATGTTTGCAATCTGGCGAGGAATTCACGTTGTTTGATTCCTTTACTTTTACGGATGGCTACGACTCTGGAGCCGATAATATTTTTGTCGCCAGGTGGTTCTTGTCTATGCTTCATTATGTACACCTCTCATTTCAACCAAATTGTATGAGAAATAATGGTTGTTTTAATGCGGATATCGAATTAAAATAAAATAAACCGATAATCGCATTAAAATAATGCTCACATCTAGCATTAACAAGACATGGCGCAATTTAGACCCATCAGAGAGGTGCATGTATGAGCCGGTTGCTTGACTTATTGGAAGAGGAACGGCGCAAGCTTAATCAGCTTGGAGAGGCATCCTTGAAGCAAGCGATTCCGTTGTGGGACAATCCAGCGGTTCAGGAACAGAGCCGGAGGGTGGATGAATTGGTGGCACGAGTTAGTGAAACGAGGGCGAGACATAGCCGAGTTGTACGGTAATGAGCGAAGTACATAATGCGTGGGGGAGGAGAAGCTATGGATTTTCCGCCGTGGATGCAGCGAGCGATTCAGGCAAGGCTGGATGAGGTGACTGCCCGGATTGAGCATGATCCTGAATTGAGTCGTGTACGTGGGGAAACCGACGAAGCGTTTGAAGCTTTGTTTGCTGGCAAGGATGTCGAGCAGACATCTGAATATGCTGAATGGGAGAATCTTTATATTGTCAGCAAAGGCATAGAGAATGAACGGTTGTACATGCAGGGGCTACGAGATGGTATTCAGCTAACGGCTTCCTTGTTAGGTCAATCGATGTTGGTGGAGAGAGGGAATGAATCTGACTAACGCTAGTTGATTTATGCACTTAGCAGTGTGAAAGGCCCATGCATGTTTACATAGCTTAGCTTGGTACACATGCACGGGCTTGATCCACTAACGCCAACCCATAAGTCATGGGGGAGCGCCCCCGCTCTACACTTAAACCCCGAGCCGAAGTGTGAATAACTCGCTTCGGCTCGGGTTTTAATGCTTTACTTTTCCAAACAATAAAATCTTACTTTCCACTCACCGACTTGAACCAATCATTCACCTCTTGGGTGATCTGGGACATCACGACTTTACCTGCATACCGGTTTTCTGGTTTCTCAAAGTTTTCAATCAGGAGAAAGTCATCAAGAGTATGAATCAATTTAATAGAATGTAACCATCTAAGCCGGACACTTTACAATTAATCGATAGATGTTGGAGGAGAGAAACACGAAAAAATAAAAGTGTATATGAGCATAAGAGAAGTGATTGAACAAATATGGGCAAAATTGATATGATTAATATAAAGTTGGAATAAGCAACTTCTAGCCCAATTTTTGCTACTCATTGTAATAATGCTTTGAAAAAAAGTAAGCACAGGGGTTCGAGGAACTCCGAATACACATCAGATTCCAAATCCACTCTGGTGGAGTATGGATCTGTGGAGGAGGGAGAGTAGACTATTTCTTTGGAGTTATTGAAGCAGTTTGTTTAGAAACAACTAGTTCATCTATAAGAATACATAAGATAAACAGGATGTTATGTAAGGCATAGTTTACGGTAATGGGAATGCGAGATTTTTCAAAAGAGGAGTGATTAAGCTGCTTTCTTTCTTCTATCAACGATATAAAACGTGGTTTTGGTTTGTTTTGTTTTTGGCTTTTGGGTCAGGTGCGGTGTCCAAATCGTTTCATTCCTCGTTGTGGGAAGTGCTGCTCAATGCTAGTCTGGGGTTAATATGTCTTGGAGTATTTATTGTCTTTCTTTTTCGTAAAAATGCAATCGCGTCTCCGACTACTACCCAAAATGGTCGGTTAGTTGTAACTTTCACCATCCTTGGCGTCGTTGGGGGAGCTACTATTCTACCTTATATGATAGGAACCGTAGGAACTCAATTGACTGAACAATTCAGCCTTCCTCTGTATGGGATCGTTATTATTACGATTTTGAATGTCGCATTTATGTCTTTTATTGCTAGTACGGTCGGACTCATTTTAGCCGAAAAAGTTCAACTTGGTGTTCCTATTTTAAGAAGATTATTATACTCAGGCAGGTTATCAGAAGTTTCAAAACAGTGGATTATTATTGCGATATTGGGTAGCTTCATCGGAACTTTTGGCATTGTTATGCTCGAAACGTACATATTTCAACCACATATGCCACAATTACCGTCAACTCCAACATTGGCATGGTGGAAAAGTTTACTGACTATTTTTTATGGTGGAATTGTCGAAGAAGTTCTTCTGCGTTTATGTTTAATGACGGTACTAGTATGGGGAATGGTGAAGATAAGTAAAACTCAAGCAAGCATTCCTGCGGCTATATACTGGATCGCCATCATTATGTCTTCTGTATTATTTGGGTTAGCACATCTGCCAGCGACTGCGAGTTTGTTTGGAGAATTGACTCCAATATTAGTGCTTAGAGCAATTATAGGTAATGGAATGTTAGGAATTCTGTTTGGTTATTTATACTGGAAAAAGGGTTTAGAATACGCGATTCTTTCTCATATGTCAGCAGATTTTTTCCTTCATGTCATTTGGGCATCTTTAGTATGACCGTTCTCCCGATTAATCAAAAAAACAAGCCGCGGCGTTAAAACTACACGCCTTGGCTTGTTTTTTGTTTCATTTATTTTGCCTAATACTACTTTTCCAAAAAACAAATTCTTACTTTCCACTCACAGACTTGAACCAATCATTCACCTCTTGGGTGATCTGGTCGCCGCCGTTGGATTTCCAGTTGGCTACGAATTGGTCGAATGCATCGATTGGCAGTTTGCCGTAGATGATTTTGTTGAAGGTTTCGAGCTCGGACTGACGGAGCAGGTTCCACTTGGATACCATGGTTGGTGTGGCTGCGCCTGTGAAATAGTTTTGTTTGCGGATGTCGATCTGGGACATCACGACTTTACCCGCGTACCAGTTTTCCGGTTTACGGAATTCAGCCATTTGTTTCTCGTACGGTGTTTCAGGCTTCTCGCCGTTTGCGAGTTTCACGAGTGTTTTCATGTACAGATCCGGAATACGTGCCGGGCCGGTCAGGAACGGGAATTCGTTGGAAAAGTCTTTGATCTTCTCTTTGTCACTGGTCGGTTTACCGTCTATAACATCCCAGTCGTAGCCTTTCGCAAAGCCGTACTCGTACGGGCTGCCTGCTTTCGGGTTCGCGAGGTTTTCCAACAGATAGTTGTAGTACAGGAAGATCGCTTCCGGGTGCTTCGCATCTTTGTTGATCATGATACTTGCGTTGACACCAGAGTTCTGCCATTTCGTACCGATCTTGCCGTCTGGACCAGCTGGAACAGGGTAGGCTTTGTATTTCGCGCCAGGTACGTTCTTCAGCAGGTCTGGAGCAGGCCAGTCCGGTACCCAGTTTGCGCCAGGCAGAATGCCGGCTTTGCCAGCCGTCCAGCTTTCGGCGGATTTACCTTCGTCCCACAGCGCGGAGTCGGCGTGGATATATCCTTTTTCCATCCATTCAGCCAGCTTGGCAAGGGCTTGTTTTGCACCTGGGTTCACGGAGCCGTACTCCAGATTGCCGTTTGCGTCTTTGTTCCATTGTTCTTCAATTGTGCCGTATGCACCGAACAACCAGTCGAGTCCACCCATCCAGGTGTTGGTGTTATTTTTCAGCGAGATGGCCAGCGGGAATACTTTGTCTGGAGACAGGCCGTCCGGGTTCTCGTTTTTGAATTTGTCCATGATGTTCTCAAGGTCTGCGATGGTTTTCGGCGCTTGCAGGTTCAGCTTCTCCATCCAGTCCTCACGGAGCCAGAGCAGGGTATCGTCGTTATCCGTGTACTCCATGATGGGCATGTTGTATTTTTTGCCGTCTTTCGTGAACGGGTACCACAGCTCAGGATGTGCTGCCGCGTGCTCTTTCAGAATCGGGCTTGCATACTTCTCGAACAGCTCATCAATGGCGATGAATTGACCGGAGTCGATCAGCTGATTCGTCAGTACCGCGTTCGTTGGCACGGTTACGAAATCAGGCAGCTTCTCGCCAGACGCAATTGCCAGCTGCAGCTTCTGTCTGTATTGATCGTCAGTGGCTGGATACCACGTATCTTTGTGCTTCATGCCCAGCGTTTCGAGCATCCAACGGTCATGTACGTTGTTCTCTTTGGTATCGCCATGAGCGTATTTTTTCGGCATCAGCACGGAGCTGAATTCGATGGGCGGGTCGTATTTTCCTTTGGCAAACGCCGCTTCCGCTTCCGCAGAGCCGACAGCCTCTTGTGTATCATTCGTGCCTTTCTCACTGGCTGACTCGCCACTGCCGCATGCAGTGATGGTGATGAGTGCGATGACCATGAGCAAGGACCACCATGTTTTGAATTTGATCATTGTTCAATCCCCCTACGATGTATGATCTTTACACTGTAACTGTACCAAGAGGAGCAGGAGGGCATCTATATGAGTTTGTTAGTTTCGATAGGACTCTATTAGTGAAAGTGTAAAAACTTTGGTTTTCGCAATCTATATAAGTTGAACTAAAAAATTTACACAATCCACTACGATGACAGAACAACCTTCCAATCGCTGTTATCCCCAGATTTTTTAATTCCCTTTTTAAAGGGGAAAATCCGGTGATAAAGGCGACCGCTTCGCTTTCCAGGTTTTTTCTGTCCTCTCCGTTCTCGTGTAAATGAATAGTTTAACTTTCTATAAGTAACGTAATCCAAAGCGAACCGCTATTCATATTAATGCTGGTCGCGGTACTCTTGTGGTGTCACGCCGAATTGCCGTTTGAACACTTTGATAAAATACGCCGGGTCCATATAGCCAATCTCCAAGCTGATCTCATATACTTTCTTGGTTGTGGTGACCAGTTTGTGGCAGGCCCGATCCATACGCAGACGCGCGATATATTCACTGATGCCTTCGCCAGTCTCGATCTTGTAAATCTTGGACAGATGCGTTGGATGCAGGTTCACATGATCTGCAAGCACACGTAAAGACACGTCCAGATGCAGGTTTTTATCGGTAAACTCCTGGATCTTCTTCACGTACTCGGATCGGGTATCCTTGACTTCATTGGACGTGCCTTCCTTAAGTTTGGCGAGTACGCCGAGCGACCATTTGCGTAGTTTGCCGATGGTGGAGAAGACTTCCCCACTCTGTAGTTGCTCGATCTCACTGCCCATTAGCCCTGCCAGAGTGAGTTTGTTCCGATGAGCCAGGTTCGTGAAAGCAGCGGTGATGAGAAACCCCGCCTCCATACAGTGTTCCCATGATTCCGACCATTTCTCGTCCAGTTCGGCGCAGACGGCACGTATTTTATCTTCGGCGGCATCCCATTGTCCGCTTTCCAGTAGCTGAATGAAGGTAGGCGGTGTGTACAGCACATCCAGCGGACCTTGTGCCGCTGGTGCTTCGACATCGGTCACCCGCATGACGAATTCACGCTCGTCCCCGACGATCTGGCGGAAATAGGCGGAAGCCTGACGGAAGCGATCATAGATCTGTTCCGGGAAGGTGAACCATTCGGTCATGACTATGGAGAGGGAGCCTTTCAGAAACTGTTTTACTTTGGATTGAAGCTGAATGGAGAGCTTCTCCAGAATGGTTTCTTTTCCAATATCGCCGCTTCGTTCCTTCAATTGCAGTAAAAATACGACATACCCGTGCTCTTCCTTCACACCCCACACGTGCATAAACTCACCCATAATCTCCTCCGCCATGTTGATGATGGCATATTCGATCAGGGTCTGATCATGGCTGTCATAGTGGCCGAACTCATTATCCATGCGTACCAGCATCAGCGCAGCATCCCCGGTGTGGAAGGGCAGGTCGTAATTGTCCAGTTTGCGCTCCCATTCGCTGGCGGAGAACCGAATTCCCTGTAATGCTTCCAAAAGTAGGCGTCCACGCAAATGCGGCAAATTCTCGCGCAGGGTAAACTGCGTCCGCGATAGGGAGCTGACAAGCGCCCATTCATTGTTAAGCTGATCGATGGCTTTCTGCACGGCGCCGATTAGTTCGTCATCTGTTGGCGGTTTGAGCAGGTAGTCCACGGCTTCGTACTGGATGGCTTTCTTGGCATAATCAAATTCGGAGTAGCCGGATAAGAGGATGCATTTTATTTTTTTGTCCCGGATGCGGATGCGTTCGATCAGCTCTATGCCTGTCATTTCCGGCATCTGAATGTCCGAGATCACGATATCAATCGGATGGGTTTCAATGAGTTGCAGTGCTTCACGAGCGGAGTATGCCCGGTGAACCTGTTCGATCCCGAGCGTATGCCAGGGTTTGGTCATGGACAGGTTATCGACCCAGTGTGCTTCGTCGTCTACAATGATCATTTGCATGTTGCTTTGTCTCCTTGCTTGAGGGTTTACACGCTTCTAAGCTGACATGTGTTGCAAGCAGTATATCACACCCCAATCCGCTTCTCTATGGAAACAGTTCCGTGCACATCTGCCTTTGAAAAAATGGAACGAATATTGAATATTTATGAATAGTATTCCGATATATAGGGTGAAATTGCAATTGCTAAACTCCTCCTTAGAGAAGTAGGATGAATATGTATGAACGGTAAATCAGCAAGTGGCAATCTTGAAGCCGATGAGGAACTACAGAAATACATAAAGAAAAAGATGACAACGACGAAGAAGAAAAAGAAAAAGAAAAAGAAAGAGAAGAAAAGAATAAGAAGAGAAAACGTATCATTACGGGGGGATTATGTGAGTACAACAAATCATTTTAAGTTTAAATCGGACGAAGGAACTCGAATCCATGTGTATAACTGGCTACCTGCCAGTGACACTCAGGTCAAAGGAGTAGTACAGATCTGCCACGGCATGGCGGAGACGGCCGCTCGGTATGAGCGTTTTGCACTCGAACTGAATCGGAATGGATACATCGTTTACATCCACGACCAGCGAGGGCATGGCAAGACGGCAGAGGTTGTGGAGAACCTGGGTCATCTGGCAGATCGCGATGGCTTCGAGTGGATGGTGCATGATCTGTATAAACTGACTGGCATCATTAAGAAGAAGTATCCTGAACTCCCTTTATTTCTGATGGGGCATAGCATGGGTTCTTTCGTAACGCAGCGGTATCTGATGCTCTATGGCGAAGAGCTGGATGGGGTTATCTTGTCAGGTTCTACGCTGCATGTACGCTTTATTCTTCATGCGGCTGCGCTGTTAACCAAAGAAGAGATTCGTCGCCGCGGCAGACGTGTACCCAGTCACCGGATGAACAAGCTGTCCTTCGGCAGTTACAATGATGCGTTCAAGCCTGTCCGCACCGAGTTCGACTGGCTCAGCCGGGATGCGGAAGAGGTGGATAAATATATCCGTGATCCGTTCTGTGGAACGGTATTTACGGCAGGATTTTTCGCAGACTTTTTCACTGGACTCAAGAAGCTTGGGATCAAAAACAATCTGAATCTGGTGCGCAAAGATCTGCCGATTCATATCTTCGCTGGAGACAAGGACCCGGTAGGCAGCTTTGGTAAAGGCATTATCCGGCTGTACAACGCCTATAAACAGCAGGGCATCGATAACGTGACCTACAAGCTGTATCCGGGCGGGCGGCATGAGATGCTGAACGAAACGAACCGGGACGAAGTTACTGCGGATATTGTGAGTTGGTTGGATGAGCGGATGAGCAATAAAGTATAGACGTAGTGCAAATCGAAAAGAGAAAGCAAGAAGATAGCGAAAAGTGTAGCAAAGAGGATACGAAGAAAATACCAAGAAGAAGGAAAAAACGCCTTTACCGCCGCCACAATGAGCGGTTGGAAGGCGTTTTTTAGTGCGTACATTAGTGTATGCAATCGTTACCCAAGGACATTGAGCAACAAATGCGGCGGTCCAGGGTAACGGATACTAGGTTAATCTGTCTTTATCTATCCGCCTGAGTCGTTCCCAGGTTCCTTGTCAGCTTCTTCGCTCGGAATTTCCCAGACGATTTCGGTGCGGAAGCCGCCGAGTGGAGATGGGCCGAACAAAAGATAGGAATGGTTTCCAAAGGTGTGAATCATACGCTGATACGTATTCCAGAGACCGCATCCGACTTCCTCTTGTAACGGCTCCAGCATTTCTTGGTTCAACGCTTCGTACTGCTCCGGCGTGAGACCGGGGCCGTCGTCATCGATATAGATTTTGCCAAAGCCATTCACACTCTCCCCGGTAATACGAATCTCCCCGGATGTATACGATTTTCCGACACCATGGATCACCGAGTTCTCAACCATCGGTTGCAACATTAGACGCGGCACCGACTGGGCAAGCATATGCTCCGGAATATCAATGTGATATTCGATTCGGCCGTTGCGTAGCTTCTGAATATCCAGATAGTTAACGAGCAGCTTGATCTCTTCCTGCAATGAAGAGGTTTCCCGTTCCATCCTGGTGGTGTAGCGATAGTATGCACTCAGGTTATGCGCCATAGATACCACGGCTTGCTCGTCCTTCATCTGCGCCATGTTGATGATATAACCGAGACAGTTATATAGAAAATGCGGGTTAATCTGTGCCTGGAGCTGCTTGAGCGTCGCTTCTCTGGCTCGTATTTTTTCCTGAAAGACATTTTCGATCAGGTCCTGAATCTGGTGAGACATGTCGTTGAAACGGTGGAACAAGAATGAAAACTCATTCTGGTTGTTGCTGTGCAAACGCACGGAGTAATCCCCTTGCTGTACGCGGCGCAGACCTTTAATCAGTTTCTGGATGGGGTACTGCACATTGCGATAGAGCAAGATGGACGCGGAAATACCCACAACAAGCAGCAAAATCATACAAACATAGAACAGATTCTGACTCAGCGAGATCGGCTCCAAAATCTGATACAGCGGCACGACATCGACCAGATGCCAGTCCAAATACGTGGATTTGACGGTGCTGACAAGATAGTTTTTGCCGCCCAACTCCACGACATCCTGTGTTGTATCTTCGAGCGAGTGAGTATCCAAATAACGGATCAGGTCACCGGATAACTGCTTGTCCGCGGTGCGGTTCAGAATAGGGGTGTTACCTTTGTGATAAAAGAATGGGTCACCCTGTCCGCCTGCTTTGTACGTGTCGAGCATATTCTGGATGTTCTCATGACTAAAGCTGGCTTCAATGACCAGATTGCTGCCCGTGAGCATTCCTGGTTGTGCTAATGAATCGGTATAGAACCAGTAAAAGGATTGCATCGCGTCTTTCGAGTCGGTGGAATGATCCCCGTAGGTCCATTGTCCGCTCATATTTTTTTTCAAATACGCCTCATCATAACCCGTATCGCGGGTGTAGTTCGCAATCACCTCTTTGTTCTGCTGGGAGTACACCGCGTAGCGGGTAGGCCAGAGATCGGTTACGCCGGTCTGGAGCGTCATTTTCTCCTGAATGATGTATCTCGTCTGCATCTGGTCGTACTTATCCTGCCACAGGTTCAGACCGTTGAAGGCACGCACATTCGGATCACGCGAGAGAATAAGGCTGAAATCCATCATCTGATTGATGCGCGAATCGATCTGGCTAGACAAAAACGTGAGCTGCTTGGTGTTCGAGACCTGCAGTTCTTTGCTGACGACATCGTACGTAACGTTGTTCGAATAGGTGTACATGATCAGAATCGGGATGAACAGAATGATGATTAACAGGTTGATTTTGGCGAAAAGGCTGAAGCGGGATCGGATTCCTTTTTGAAAAACGTTAAAGCGCTCCCATGTCTGCATAAAAAGTCTCCCTTATATTCACATCTAACTATATTGTTGAACGTTTTTATTTACACATGTAACGGAGAGGACAGAAAAAACCTGGAAAAGCGAAGCGCTCGCCTTTATCACCGGATTTTCCCTTTAAGAAGGGAATCAAAAAAATTTGGGGATAACAGCGATTGAAAGGTTATTCTGCCCTCGGAGTGGCTCGTGTAAATAACACGATTAGTTCACCAATATAGACCAAACTAACAAAACCCTATCCACCCTAACAATGTTATATAGTCAGACCTCGGAATGGCTTGATACTATTTATATCAGAGAAGCCCAAGACACACAAAAACTTTTTTTGGGAACAGGAGAAGGTTCATATGGAGGCTAAAATAGAGGGTCAACGGCTACCGCAGGCGAATGTCGGCAATAAGCTGGAAAAAAAGAAGAAAAAACGTTACAAACAGCCGTGGATATTGCACTTCATGGTGCTGCCAGCGGCCATTATGGTCTTTATTTTTTCATATATTCCGATGTCAGGTATTCTAATGGCCTTTCAAGATTACAAACCTGCGAGGGGGTTCACGGGTTCAGAGTGGGTGGGGCTGAAGCATTTCGAGTATATGTGGACCAATGATTATTTCCTGCAAATTACGTGGAACACACTATTCTTTGCCTGCTCGAAAATCATCATGAACCTGATCATTCCGTTTATCTTTGCGCTATTGCTCAATGAGGTACGGAAGATGGCGCTGAAACGTACGATCCAGACACTGGTGTATCTGCCGCACTTCTTGTCCTGGGTGACGCTGTCCGGTATTCTGATCGACATTCTGGCTCAGACAGGAATATTGAATCAGTTTCTGGTGTCGGTATTTGGCATCAAACCGATTTTCTTCCTCGGGGACGGCAATTGGTTCCGGTTCACCGTCATTATCAGTGATGTGTGGAAAGAGTTTGGTTTTAACACAATCATTTTCCTTGCAGCACTGGCGGGCATCAACCCGGCTCTGTATGAGGCGGCTGAAGTGGATGGGGCGGGGCGCTGGAAACAGACGATGTATATCACTATTCCGGCACTCATTCCCATCGGAATCGTTATTGCTACGCTGGCGCTGGGCAACGTGCTGAACGCCAACTTTGACCAAATCTTCAACTTGTACAGCCCATTAATCTATCAGCAAGCGGATATCATCGATACGTTTGTGTATCGCGAAGGTCTGCTGAGCGGACAGTTCAGCTTTGCAACGGCGGTCAATCTGTTCAAATCGGTCATCAGTCTGATCCTCATCGTGATCTCGTACCGACTGGCGTATCGTTTTGCCGGATACCGAATTTTCTAAGAAAGGATGATGATGAACCATGTATCATAAAACGTTACCTTATCGCATTTTCAGCATCTTCAACAATGTGTTTCTGACCATCCTTTCGGTGCTCTGCTTGCTGCCGCTGTATCACTTGCTGATGGTTTCCCTCAGTTCGTCCGCCCCTGCGAATGCAGGGCTCGTGACATTCTGGCCAATTGGATTTACGTTCGAGGCGTACGCCAAGACGTTTGATAACTCCAACTTCTTGTCCTCGCTCTGGGTATCGGTGGAGCGGACGGTGCTGGGCACCGGGCTTGCACTCATCGTCAATACGCTTGCGGCGTATGCTCTGTCGAAGGAGACACGTGTGTTCCGCGCTCGTAATGTCTACTTGTGGTATTTTGTGATCACGATGCTGTTCAGTGGGGGGCTGATTCCAGGATACATCCTCATTCTGAAGCTTGGTCTGATGAACACGCTGTGGGCGCTCATTCTGCCAGGTCTGGTGGCGGTGTTCAACATCATTCTGTTGTTGAACTTCTTCCGCACGGTGCCGAAAGATCTGGAGGAGGCCGCATTTATCGATGGCGCAGGTCATTTCCAGTCGTTTATCAAAATTTATTTGCCCGTGTCCGTGCCGGTTATTGCTACCGTGTCTCTGTTCATGATGGTGGGGCACTGGAATGCATATTTCGACGGGATTATCTACATCCGTGATTCGGAAAAGCTACCTCTGGCGACATTTATGCAGACGATCATCGTGCAAGGCGACATGACCAAGATGGACCCGCAAGCGATTGCGAACCTGTCCCAACGGACCATCCGGGCGTCACAAATTTTCATCAGCGCCCTGCCGATCTTGCTCGTTTATCCATTCCTGCAACGTTACTTTGTAAGTGGAATTGTGGTCGGGGCTGTGAAGGAGTAGGGACTTAAGAATGTAATTGGAATGGCGTTAATTGTGATTGAGAAGTGAAATGCATGTGTAAACTTTTGTTTTCAAGTTATGTGAATGTAACGTGAAAAAGAAGCTGTCAAACTGGGGAAGGCCAGGGAGATAGCTTCTTTTTTGTAGTCTTTAACAGATTATCTTGTATTACGTTTCTTCATCCATATCTTGAAGCAACTATACACAGTTACGATGATGTTCAACAATAAGAGACCTGAGTATCCGTCCGTAAACTGTGTTCTCTCAATCCACTTGTTCACCATTTCTCCAGAACGAGCTTGTTTTGCTAAGTAGTTATTAATATCATTCGGATTTATTTCATCGATGTAAATGAGTGGGAACTCCATGCTATTGGGGGAGAAGGCTAGTGGTGGATAAAATTCCACCCATTTCTGGCCTGTCCATCGATCATATTTATACTTGAAGTCCGCGCTGGACGCAGATTCAAGATAGTCCCATCTCATAAAACCGAATAGGAGTAGAATACACAGTGTAAAAATGCTAATGATTATACTTTTATTATTCAAATGATCACATCCTTTTTTGGCGCGAACTATATGTACTTCAACTATTGAAACCCAATTGATGCTAATGGCGCTGTACCCGTTTTTATTTTACCAGTACTTCCAGTTATATGTAAGTAGATTCTCTCATGCTGAACTAAAATCTCTCCGGTTACCTTTATTTGAATAAAATGGTACTATAGGAAAAATAAAAATGAGAGGAGTGGGAAGCTCATTATGATGATGGATTCAAACTCATGGTCTGTGTGCATATCAAGCGATGTTGAGTTGAACTTTCTGGTATATGTCGCCAGAGCGTATGGCATATGTAATACGTATTTCCATGAGCACAGTACATGGCCTGACAGGCAGGTTGTTTTAGCAGATGAGTTACATCAGGAGTTTGAGACAAAGTGGCAAGATTTCTGGAAAGGCAGCATTCAACAAAAAGCGGAAGCAAAAATCAGGCAAACAGCAGTATCTAAATTTCGATCACAGGCCCAAGTAAAGTTTGCACACCTTAACCATAATCATATATCACCTTTTGTGCTTAATCAGCCTGAATTTGAAACCGTGGAGCACGATGGATGGAGAAACGCTTTGATCGAACAATGGCCATCCTTCATCCAGTGGTGGAACATGCCCGCAGGCGGACAAGCTGCGATGCATTACTGGGAAGGTAAACCGGATGTTATAAGGTATGTTAGGGAGTTTGAGATGGAAACGGACAGGAGAATTCAACCCTTTTATATGAATGTGGATTTAATCTATAACGGTCCAACTAGGCCGATTGAGGTTACGGATGAATACGTCATTATGCCGATCAGAACGGAATATTTGATGAAGAAAGACTGGTGGATCGAGAGATTTAGAGAGAAGTACTAAGTTGAAGTACTACGATGAACATATCCAAGAGCATGTATGGGGGAATATCTGCAAACAGAAAATAGACATATGCAAGAAAGAGGACTGGACATGAGAAAACTTGCATTCAATGAATATGAAGCAGTATTGCCTTTGCTGGAGACGATTCGAAATCAAGCCGTATATGCACTTTCAGTGATTGACGGCACACAGCAGGGCAGCGTATTTGTAAATGAAGGAAACCGAATCACCTCTGCATTTATTACAAGTAGTGGTGGTTTCTACGGTGTGGCTGGAGACGAAACGAACGATGTTTTTGTTCGGGATGTCATTCAATATATGAATGATGAGTCGAATCATCCTGATTTTTTTGCTTTGGGTGTCAATACTCAGGCTTGGGAGAACCGGATGGATGTCTATTCTATTCAACATTCCCGGAAAATCTCGCGTACATATTATCGTTTTAATCAAGGCCGTTTTATAAAGTCGTATGAGGAATTTGTTCAGTCTTATGGCAAGTCAGCTATAACTCCGCAAAAGCAATTTGAGTATTACCCTCTAGAACTCGATATCGCTACAAAATACAGAGAACATTTTTACCCTTATTATAAGCTTGTATGGCCATCTGCCGAGAAGTTCTGTGCCCATGGAATCGGACATTTTATTATGAAAGATAAAGAATTGATTAGTGTCTGTACTTCCCCATATGTGGGCGGAGGCTATGCTGAGATTGACATTATTACGGTTGTAGAGTTTCAGCGACAAGGGCTAGCGAGTAAGTTGGGCATACTTTTTATTCAGGACTGTCTAGACCAAAATCTTACTCCCAACTGGAGCTGTCATACCGATAATGCAGGATCGAACGAAATGGCTCAGAAATTAGGTTTTGAAAAGATAGGAGAACATTCGATGTATTGGTATCATGCATGATAGATGTAACTAAAAAAAAGGCGATGTTATCCCATATGTTCTGAGGGACATCGCCGAGTGTAATGTTCACGTTGTTTATTCTATGATAGCTTCTAAAAGGTTTTGAGATGACTCTGCACTGGGAAGTTCTTGAACGTTCCTTAACTTGCGCTCAATAGCACGGGTTCGAACGGAAGCTTGATCAATATGGTTACTAGCCTCTTGTAATTTTTTCTGCGTTTTATCCAGAATATCACCAAACTTCCCGAACTCTGTCTTAACCCCACTAAGTACCTGCCAGACTTCACTTGAACTTTTTTGGATTGCGAGCGTTTGAAAGCCCAACTGCAAACTGTTCAGAACCGCAGTCAGTGTAGTAGGACCTGCAATAACGACTCGGTATTCTCTTTGAATGCTTTCCCAGAGCCCAGGTTTGCGCAGAACTTCGGCAAAGAGTCCCTCAATGGGCAGAAACATAATGGCAAAATCCGTTGTGTTCGGTGGATCAATGTATTTATCTCTAATAGATTTAGCTTCATTTTTAATTTTGGTATCCAGAAGTTTGGTGTTTTCGCTGATGGCTTGACTGTTACCTTCTTCATAAGCATCCAGAAGTCGATGATAATCTTCAACAGGGAACTTGGAATCAATAGGTAAGTGTATAAATTGATTTTTATTATTCTTGTCAGGAATCTTAACTGCAAACTCTACACGATCGTTGCTTCCTTTTTTAGTAATTACATTTTTATCGTACTGCTCTACCGTTAGGGTCTGATCTAATAAATTTTCTAATTGTAGCTCGCCCAGTGTACCTCTTGTCTTGACATTGGTCAAAACTTTCTTTAAATCTCCGACACCATTAGCGAGAGTCTGCATCTCTCCAAGGCCTTTATGTACAAGCTCTAATCGTTCACTCACCAGTTTGAAGGAGTCTCCTAATCGTTGTTCTAAAGTTGCATGTAACTTTTCATCAACTGTGGCTCTCATTTGCTCAAGCTTCTGGTTGTTATCCTGCTGCAACTGCACTAACTTCTCTTCAACAGTTCCGCGAATACGTTCCAGTTTAGTTTCATTCATCGTGGTCATATCCGACAATCTTTTTGAAAAACTATCTAGTTGATTCTTTTGCTGAGAGGCAACTTCTCCAATCGTGTTAATTAGTGATTGATTCATGTTTCCAATAGATTTGGCGAGCTCTTCCCGATTCAGTTTAGCGGCTACATTCGCTTCCTGCCGAATCTGAGTGGATTGTTCTGCAAGTAATTTTCGGATCTCTTCTTTTGTTTTCTCTAACTCCATTCTAAGCTCGGTTTGATCATTTCCATTCTGTTTCCTCAGATAAAGAGCGACAATCCCCAACATGATAAGTACGTTTAGAACTAAAAGGGCAGCTTGCATACAATTCTCCTTCTTTCTTTAGATAAGCTAGATCAACCTATTCATTACATCTATACTTTTTCGTCATTTTTTGTACAAATCCTTTTTCGGTTATTAATGAAGTGTTAAATTTACCCGTTCTTAAATGAATTATAACTAGTCAGACATCCGAAGTGGGAATAATCAATCTCGTTGCCCCAATCCCTCCATTCCTGCTATAATTCCCGTATATCGACTGCATTGGGGGTTATGACGTGGCAATAGGGATGATGCCGGATTGCTCGTTCGCTAGAAAGCCTTACGCAAAGCCTGAATAGGGGCGGACTTTGTGTAGGGCGCGACAACATGAGATCGTGTGCCCTGAAATCAACACCAATATCATGGTTCAACCCGCAGGCTTTGCACCTTATTTGCTCGACCACTATAAATAAGGGGCTGAAGGCCATGCAAACACCATTTATTCATAATCATCAGTTCAACTATATCTATAAACAAGCCGAATTTCTATTGAAAACGCTGCGCTCGGTCGTGGACCTCAAAGTATTGGATACGGTCCGTTACACCGTCAGTACGAATGCCGTAGGCATCTTCGAGGATCTGACACTGGAACAAAAACAGCTGCTGGAGCAGCTATCCACGTATGCGACGCCGCATGACGTGCAACTCTATCTGAATCAGCTTGAAGACTATCTGATTCCATACCCACAGGTCACAGCTAAGCAGATTCAGAAGTTGTTTCCAAAGGCGAAGAAGCTTAAGCTGCCTGATTTGGAATCCATCGATTATGTACACACCACGTACCTGAGATGGATCGACATTGCGACCAGCCGCTTGTTCATCGTGTACCCGCACGAAGGCAAATTCCTCGGGATTGAGGGACGAATTACGCCCACGAATAAGAAGGGGTACTGCATGTTCTGTCATCGCCATCAGGAACTGGGGTTTTTCAACGTGAAGACCAAGGCACAGTCGGCGGACAATTTTGCATCCGTTGGCCAGTATGTGTGTATAGATGATAAGGCGTGTAATGAGAGCATTACGGATATCAGCATGCTGGAGAAGTTTCTGCTTGCAACGATGAAATAAAGCTGGAGATTCGTGTGTACAAATATAAGCAAACTGGTCAAACGACGTTAGTATCGTAAAATAGCACAAAACACAGGAAGGGTCGCTCAGTTGAGCGGCCCTTTTTGATGTGTAATGCCGGGTGTTTTACTTACCATAACCGCTCATGGCAAGCGGGAACGGGTGATTTATTTTACCAAAGGCGGAGCGGAATGTGAGGTGTTTATTTTATATCGTGAAAGCCACAGATGTACCTAACCATTAAACCATTTATTTTGCTGACTGTTCAGCAAATGCGCTGGCATAGTTAACGCCCAACTCGTACGCCTGATTCAGCAGTTCCTCATAGTGTTCCGGTAAGGCATCCACGGTTTCGTACAAGAATTCAACCTTGGAGCGAGACACACCGCAATAATCGGCGATACCGACATTGAGCAGGTTTTGGATGGATTCACCGTAGTTACGCTTATTCACCTGTTCTTCAGTCACACCAGCCAGGGCAATCCATATAATCTGCTCATGATGCAACTTGTTCGAACCATAGGCAAAACTGTTGTTCATGACGCGGTCAATATACCCTTTCAGCATCGCTGGCAGATGCCACCACCACAGAGGGAAAACAAAAGCAATTGCATCGTGTTTCTTGAGCCGTGTAATTTCCGTTTCAATCTGAGGGGAGAATCGCTGATTATCTTGCGTATAGTCAGGTTCATCTTCTGCCCGCAGGACCGGATCAAAACCAATCTCATGTAAATCCACGATTTCTGCTTGATGACCTGCTTCTGCTAGACCTTGAACGAAACGATCGGTGACCTGAAAGGTCAGGGAATCTTTGCGCGAATGAGATACCACTACTAATACGTTCATTAACAATCACAACCTTTCTGGAGCTTGGTTCGGTAGCCAGAGCTCCTCTGCTGATGCTATTATAAACAGAGTTGAAAACATCTGGAAGTACGCACTTTATTGTTCTATAGGGAGATGAAAGTACCCTAGGAGCATGAAATTTGAACGTGAAACTTAAATGTACCGACATGAGGCTCAGAAAGATATCGGAGGGAAGATCAAGATGGAACAAGGCAAGACAAATAACGGGGCTCCCAAAAAATATAGAGTTGGCGTTGAAGCAGCGCTGGAAGTGATGGGTGGCAAGTGGAAGCCGCTCATTATTTATCATTTGTTTACAGGGTGCAAAAGAACGTCGGAGCTGAAACGGTTAATCCCCGAGATTACGCAGAAAATGCTGACCACACAGCTGAGAGCGCTGGAAAAGGATGAGATCGTGCAGCGTAAGGTATACTCAGAGGTTCCTCCGCGAGTGGAGTATGAGCTGACAGCGTATGGATTGGGACTTAAACCTGCGCTGGATCTTCTGTGTTACTGGGGGGAAGAGCATCTGGATAAGGTTTACGGGGATAAGTCGAAGGTGTTGGAGGATTTTTAATTCCAAGGAAACGTGAAGGGCAGGAGGTGAAGAAAAGGTATGGGAAGGCGCGCTTCGAGAGATCCATGAGGAAATGGGTTGCAGATTAATATGCATCAATAGAGAGGTGTGAGAAATATGATTAATGAACAATATTATGAGAAGCTTAATCAGGACGCAATAGATAATTATCTATTTTACAAACAAGAAGCTGAGGCAAAGGTACATAGAAGAGAGTATACAACAAGTAAGCGGTATGACATTATGCCCTTTTGGTCTGAACGTGAGGGACAAATCCTTGGAGAACTTTCGAACGAAAGGACAGACACCTATTATGAGTTTGATGATCAAGGCAGATTGCTGATATTGGCTTGTGACGATCTCATTGACGGCTATACGTATGTTACATATAAAGATGATCTGATAACGACACGAACATATGTTGAGGACACATTGGATGGAGTTAAGGAATATTGGTTGCAGGGCGGGCATATCTATCGATCCGTAGAATATCTTTCTCGGTTTAATAAAATTAACGTTGAAGAATATATTTACGAGGGCGACCTGCTTGTGCAAGTCTACCAGCCGCAATATGAAAATAATGAATATTACGAGCATCTTGTTCGAACGTATTTCGAATATGATAACCAAGGTGTACTGCTACGAGTGTTAGATGGAACGCAAGGTGTGATCTATGTCAGAATGGCAGACGCAGAAGTTCAGACATTACGGGAAACGGTGAAAATGGAACTCATGTTGGCGGTGAAGCAAACCATAGATACGCTCTGTGACTCTCCATCGGAAAGTTCCTATTGTTTCTTAGCCATCTACTTGCATGATGAAGTTCATGCAGTGTACTCGCCTATGTTCAACCCAGGTTGGAATGAGGTAAGAGAGGAACAGATAGAAGAAAAAGATGAGCATGATGAGTATTATTACTACGGACTCTGGAGTTCAGGCGACCATCCACTGAATGATCAACAAGAGCTTGAGAATCATGATCTGATCCAGAGACTTCGAACTTTGATTATATACTGGCGCAGCAGAGGAGATTGGTTTGAGGAAGGCAAGCGCTTGTGGCAGGAGGTTGCTTACGAGATAAATGTAACGACCAACTGGCCCGAATACTCTAAACTCACAGACAACTTTGTTGTGTTTGTTGAATGGGAAGCGATGGATATCATGAATGGAGATTTACATGCAAGCATACCTGCGAGCAAGCTTGAGTTGTTACAGTTAGAAGACTTGGCACCCAACATTTAATAAAGTGCAACTAAATATAACCTAACCAAAAAAGGGGTGATAACTCATTACATTCAAGACGATTTATCCAAGAGCTGTACTGCAATTAATTTGTATGTTCATGATTGTAGTTTTATTTTCTAGAAATGTTTTTTACGGTGAAAATGGTGTTATGAAATACATCGCTTTAGTTTTTTTCGTCTTTATTCTAGGTTATATCATCTTTCTAATCTGGCGTTTGCTGTTCACCAGACCTAGCATTACGCTGGAAAGTGATCATATCATCTCTACCAAATTACAGAAATATGATGCATCTCAGATTGAGTGTATTTATATGAACTACAGACGAATCGGGTTTAAACGC
This sequence comes from Paenibacillus polysaccharolyticus, assembly GCF_900102085.1. Lineage (GTDB taxonomy): Bacteria > Bacillota > Bacilli > Paenibacillales > Paenibacillaceae > Paenibacillus > Paenibacillus polysaccharolyticus. The sequence goes on from NZ_FMVM01000011.1 coordinate 85,463, forward strand.
TATGGCAAACGGATTGTGCCAATGGATTTATGCTTTTATTTTAAGGGAGATCAAGAAACCGCAGGTGTAGAAGCAGTCCGTGAATGGGCCGCGCGGAATGACAAAGAAATCAAACATAAATTTTTTCAATCCTGGGTGTAGACCGGCATGTCTGTGAATGTAAGGGGACGTTGAGGTGGGAGAATCTGGAGGAGTAGCCATGAAAACTATAGAACATTTGCTAACCAGCGATTGGTATAAACAGGTCACGGCTGAACTTGTTCAGCTTAAACCTCAGGTGAAATTTGTGGAACATGCTAGTTATGAGTCATCTATGTTGATGGATTCTTTTAGAGAGCGCAAATATGTTCTGGAGGGCTTTAACGGCCCTGCTCCGACCGAAGAAGAATGTGTGCAGTGGATTATGGAACAGATTGCCGAGGACAAGGACGAGATTATGTCTTATGTGGTAGCCAGGTTAGCGTTCAGTGAGCACTTGGATGATGATCCGGACGGAGAATTTGCTGATGGCGAAGAACTGGATGCAGGGGATCGGTCCGAAGTGGTAGAGGTGTTGGGATTTACGAGATCGGTTATCGCAAACACCATTATTGAGTATGATCTGGTGAAGAATCATCCAAAACAATTAACCGCCTTTTTCAAACGCACACGCATTCCCGGCGCAGCCAAATTCGCATCACAGATTAAAAAACTCTACAAACAGGAGCGATGCCTATGAAATACTTAACAAAAGAGTGGTACGATACGTGCCAGCAAACAGGGCTTCATTTTGGGTTGAGAGTACATAAAGGCGCGGGGGCGCTGGATGAGGCTCTTTTCCAGAGACTGTACAAACGGAAGGGAAAAGAACATGTAAAGCAAGAGCGTGAGATATACGATACCGATCCACGTTTCATGCTGGAGAGTGATGGTCAAGTGATGACCCGTGCAGACAAAGCTTTTAGCGGGGAAGAGATCACGGTGGAAGATCAGATGGTGTATCACATGCCGCCGGAAGAGCGAGCGCATATTGAGAAGCTGATTGCCGAGTATGATGTCCGTCCTGCTTTTGATGAGAAGCAATGTAAAGACAAGTATAAAGAAGCGATGGAGTGGAATTTCCAATACCATGCGGAGAAACTGCCTGCTGACATCTTGAAACAGATTGCAGACATCCGTGTGTTTGCACTGGGATACTGCACGAGCGAAGTTATGCAGCAGCTTAAGAAAAAGAGTGCAGAGAATACCCAAGAGATGGAACGTATCGGACAAGAATACAGGGAAGCGATGGTGAACCAGAATATTGCGGATGATGTTCATCGTCTGGTGCAGTTTCATGATTGCAAGGTGACTGAGCTATTGCACGCCGATAATCTGGTTATCAATTTTGACAACCGGGGAGGCTTCACTGAAATGAATAAACTCACGTTGATTGCACCTGAAATTCTTAAGCAAGAAGGTGAGGTTGTGGGCAGTCATTGGTTGTACCAAGAGCTGTACCGAATCGATCAGGGATACGAACTGCATGTTCTTTTGGATGGGGAACCTATGCCTGAATTGATCGTAAGTTGTACCGATATCATCGCCGAGACTGAGTGAGGGGATGGGGGAAGGGAACATTTGAGAACTAGCACGATTGAAACCAGACTTTCCACAAGATATGATGAGCTTGATCCTGAACAAAAGGGCAACAAAAATACAGAGTTCGCTGATATTATTATCGATGGACAATCGGTCTTCTATAGGATGCGAAAAAAGCATGATCTGGTTCCCTGTTTGGGATGGGGGAGTGATGAATATCAGCTACTGTTGCTTGATTATTTTTTGCTTAGAAAGCCGCATGAATTTATGTATTATCGCTATCCCATCCTTGTATGCCCTGGGTGTGGCGATGAGGAATGTGGGTATGTTTCAGTGAAGATCGATCGTGAAGATGATATCGTCATTTGGAAAGATTTTATGCTAGATGACCAAAAACTTCAGGTGGGTCCATTTTATTTTGAGTGGGAGAACTATGAACATGCGATCCTTAACACTTTTCGTATGGCAGGGATATAGTAGTTTGGATCAGATGAAAATAAATCTACGCAGCATAGTGTGTACCTTTCTTGCTTCGGATGCGTTATTTGTAACTCTTGCATGTAAAAAAGAGATCATCCCTGTTCGCACAAAGGCATGATCTCTTTTTTTAACTATAGCCCTGCATTTCTAATCCCAATTCCATATCTCTACCCGGTTCAGATGAACATGCTGGAATTCCGGATTCTCGCTAATCTTCTGCAATTCACGTACGGGCCCTGTTACAACAGCACCGTATACTTGTACGCCATTCTTTTTCAGATAGGCAAGTCGTCGTTGATCCCAATCAACACCGTTATAACTGAGGTTGCTGGTCATCCATTCCAGATCAGACATCATGCCTTGGATTTGTTCCTTCATTGTTCCTTCTGACTGCGCCAGCTTTTGGTCTTGAGGTTCTCTAGGAAAATAATTAAACCATCGCCCTCCGCTTTCTTCCATTTCATAGAGTGGCTTAAGCGTCAGATGAGGAACATTATAGTCAAACAGTCCTGCTCTCGAATAGGAAAGATTTTTTTCTTGCATTTCTCCTGAATAGATCGGCATCGCTGTGACTCGGACATCATACTTAGAGAGCAGCTGCATCAATTGCTCAGGTGATTTTAGATTTTTCAATGAGATCGACATCTCGGCGACATGTCCGTCATCTATTTTACGAAGTCGCTTAGAACTGCTATTTTCCTCCGTGTCCTCCTCGGAGGGTTTGCCGTCAACCAAGTCATACGGAAGGTAAAATGGACCGGGTTCGTTACCATTTAAATAAGCACCTGTGCTATTCATCTTGTAACTGAATTTACCGGTAATACTTCGTTCGGCTTGAACCTCACCAGTGATCACTTCCGATGAACCGACGAGGCGATATACTTTCAGATTAGCCTTCTGTGTTAAAAAGGGAGTGACTTCAAACGTCTGATGGGGACTTTTTTCGACACGCAATCCGTCACCGCTCATCTCCACTACCGAAATGATGGATCGCATGAAGTCATTACGCACTTTGGATTGATCGAAATACATATGCAGAGCCGAGATATAGACATGATAGAGTATAAATATTAAAAATAGAACTCCACCTGCGTTCAGGAAAAATTTCCAACGTGTTTTCCATACCATTCGTCTGAATTGCTTATGACTCCATTGCGGGCGTTGAGGTTCGAAATCATCTGCATGGAGTACATGCAGTTCATCGGGTTCCGTTGGCTTGGACATCATTCATTCTCTCCTTTCATCTGTAACATCTCTTCTTTAAATCGTGCTCTGGCACGAAACAGGGTAACTTTGACCTGACTCATATTCATATCCAGAACCTTGCAAAGTTCCTTGTAAGACAGCTCATTCATCTCGCGAAGTAGCAGTACAGTCCGATATTGTTCGGGCAGTTTCTTCATGACCTGTTGAATGAGCTTTACCCGTTCACGAGCGGCGAGTACTTCCTCAGGAGTACGATATGTATTCTCTACACTTTGTTTCTCCAGTTCCCGGCTCATTTCCATTTCCCCGCGGTTCTTTCGGTACCAATCGATAAATAAATGTCGGGCTATTTTGTACAGCCATGCTCTGGCATAGTCGGCATGTTCGGTTTTCATGGATACCATAGCTCTGTAAAATGTTTCTTGAACTAACTCCTCAGCCGTTTCTTGTGATCCACACATCCGGTAGAGATAGAGATGCAGGGAGGACTGGTACTGTTTGAATAGTTCGGCATATAAATCACTCCTCATTCCAGATTTCATCCTCCTTCATTTAAGACAACGGGCGGAGTTCAAAAATGTTACAATTAAATTGAATATTTATTAATAAGATGAATTGGACTATGCTTTTGTCAGGCACGCAAGTTCATAGACACCAAGGAGATGTACACAATTATGGAATTATTTACAGCATTCATTGCCGTTTTTGTATGCATTATTTTCGTGCTCATCGTTGCCGCTGTTGTGCGTTATGCCGTGGATTCGTCCAAAACATCCAGAAAATTGGATCTACTGATGAAGGAAGTACGTGATCTGCGGGCAGAAGTCAGAAGGTTTCAACATGCAAAAGAGCAGGAGGATAATAAACATATTATCGATGAAAAAGTGTAATCGCTGTGTGAAGCGGTGAGACCTTTAAGTTAGTGAATAGTGATTAATACAATAACTTAAATCGGGAGTGAACAAACCTTATGACTGCAAATCCAAACGTTCAGGCTGTTTTTATCGACAGAGATGGCACGATCGGGGGTACAGGACATTTTATTCATCCGAGAGACTTTGAGTTATATCCGAATGCACAGGAAGCGATTACGCTCATAAAGCAAAACGGAATGAAGGTTTTTGCACTCACCAATCAACACCGAATTTCACGCGGACAAGCAACGGTTCAGGAGTTTGAACAGCAGTTTCAGGAATACGGATTCGATCAGGCCTACATCTGTCCACATGAAGAAGAATGTGGCTGCCGAAAGCCTAAACCCGGCATGTTACATCAGGCTGCAGAACGGCATGGTTTAGACTTGACCAAGTGCATCGTTATCGGAGACGTAGGCGACACAGACATGCTTGCTGCGCATGCTGTAGGAGCAACGAAGATTATGGTGAGAACAGGCTGGGGGGAATCCTCATTAACGAAGTTCAGAGATAAGTGGGCTCAGACGGAGCCGGATTATATTGCAGCAGATATTTTAGATGCAGTGCATTGGATTATTGGCAATTTGAAAGAGTAAATGTTCAGTGTATAAGGGGAGTGATGGGATGATCGCAAGAACATGGCATGGAGCTGTACCGCTGGAGAACAAGGAAGCTTTTCTGGAATATGAGGTTGAAACAGGAGTGAAAGATACACTCGCTGTTAAGGGAAATCGCGGAGCGTATCTGAAAGTTGTGGAGCAAGGAGACTACGCACACTTTTTCCTGTGCACCATGTGGGAGGATATGGAGTCCATGATGGCATTTGCAGGGCCTGAGCCTACCATTGCTGTGACGTATCCGAAGGATGAGGAGCTTGGTTTGATCTCTGATCCGATTGTCATTATACAGGAAGTAACCAGTGCAGATAGTCCATTTGAGGATGATAAAAAAGTACATAACATTTAGGGGGAAATGAAGTTGAAGGCATTATCCATCATTGCAGTTGTAGTATTCACATTGACGTTATTTTTCATTTTTGTTTTGGGACCCGTAGACGAGGCGGCTGCAGTAGGATGGGCATTTTTATCTATGTTTTTTGCCATACCTTATTCGATTTTTATGCTTGTAAAAGTCAATAAGTTAAACAAACCAGTGGTTAACGTCCATGAACAGCTTTTACAATTGGGGGATTTAAAGGACAAAAATATCATCTCGGAGTATGAATTCGACCAGAAGAAAGAGAAGTTGCTTGCGAAAATTAGATGAAACACAGGAGAAAGGAGAAGGGGAAAAAGGAAAGGGAGAAACATATGATAAACATCAACCCAAGCACCAAGGAGATCAACGAGCTCTTGCAAAAGCATAGCATTCACGAACACATCGTGGAAGTAAGACAGTTGTCGGGAACGACGGCGGGGCGGGTGTTCAGGCTACTTGCGAGCTCGGGCGAACGGTACATTTTGAAATGGGATGATCCTGAGGACATTCGTGTTACATGTCAGTTTCTGAATACATACAGTGAAGTGATGCTGTTGCCAAAGGTTCTTTTTACGAGTTCGGACAACACTTATTTTGCATACAGCTTTATGGAAGGTGTGACTCATAACCATCGGGGAGCGAAGAAAGAATGGTTAACCCGGCTGGTGAAAGAGCTGTTGAATACATATGTACGTTTGCCGGATACAAAGTTATGGGGAAGAATGGGGTATCCACGTGAGACATGGAGGGGATTCAATCAGATTAGTATTGATGAGGCGAGAGAGAATCTTGGTGATGTGCTTACAGCGGAAGACTACGATCTGGTTCAATCTACAGTGAATCGTCTGTTTGAGAAGGAAGAGACCGCGAGATTTCTTTTGCATGGGGATACAGGTGTTCATAATATTGTATTTGAGCAAAAGGAACTGGTTGGGGTCATTGACCCATCTCCAATGGTTGGCCCCGTGATCTATGACTTTTTGTATGCCTTTTGTTCCTCCCCGGATGACCTCGACCCAACATTGTTATGGGATGTATTCGGGCATCTGGAGCAGGTGACTATGGATAAGTTCAGATTGATGGAAGAAGCACTGGTTCATCTATACTGCCGGATTGGGCTCAGCAACAAACATCATCCGCAGGACTTGCCCGAGTATCTCGAAGCGTGGGATTTGTGGAAATGGCATATAACATAAAGCCAACCTTCGCTTGGAAGGTTGGCTTTACTTTTGAATTAAGGAAAACCATATTATTTTGTGAAGAATGGAATAGCCTCTTTGAGAATTTCTTCACCCGACAGAGGCCCCTTACCCAGTGCCCATATTTCATCATTAACAACGAGCACATGTTTATCTTTCACCGCTTTGATGGATTGGAAGGTGCTGTTATTCATCCATTTATCCAGGTCGGCCTTCGCCCCATAGATCACCAGATAGTCCGGGTTTTCCTGTACAAGGGTTTCCAGATCTACATCGGCTACGTCAATCTTGCCTGGCGTCTGTTGCTGACTGGACTTGTTCTCATCGAAGCTGTATTCCGCGCCGATTTTCTCCAGCAGAGTTGCGATATATGAGGTTTTCATCCAGATGTAGAAGTTTTTCTCCAGTGCTTTCACGACGATAACTTTAGGTTTGCCCTGGATTTGAGCGTGGGTCTGTTCAATGTTCTGGTTCAGTTCATTCATAACCTGATCATGTTCTTTTTCTTTGCCAAGCAAGGTTCCCAGCATAGCGAAGTTTTGCTCCATGTCTCCGTAACCATTGGTATAGAGCGCGATGGTCGGTGCAATTTTCTCCAGATCCTCACGTATGGCTCCGTGCACATCGGCATTGGCGATAATCAGATCGGGCTTGAGGGAAGAGATGACTTCCAGATTAGGCTGCTGGTGATTTCCAACAAAAGTATAGTCCTTCACCTGATCTTTCAGGTAACCAAGCACTTCCGCTTTATAAGAGCCTGCAATCCCTGCTGGCATTACACCAAGGGAGACGAGCTCATCCGTGAAGGAGAAATGCAGGGTAACGATTTTTTTGGGCGAGGCAGGGAGTTTGGTTTCTCCCCAGGCGTTCTTTACAACAAATGAACCGTCTGAATTAGAGGTAATTGAAGGAGCCGTTGTTGTATTGGCTTCATTTGAACCTTGGTCTGAAGATGATGTTGCAGTGGAGGAAGTGGACGCATTACCACTATCCGTTTTACTCGGTTCATTGGCAGAAGCCGCTGGCTCCTTGTCCGATGTAACACCAGCGGTGTTGCCAGCCGTTCCTCCGCTACATGCGGTGAGAACCAGCACAAGAGTTAATATAATTACCATAAATAGTGATGTTCGTTTCATTGGGAATGAACCCTCCATATTGAAAATTATTTTTTCTGTCCTTGCTTGAAGATCAGGTATACAAAATAGGGCGCGCCGATTAACGATGTAATGATGCCAACGGGAATCTCCATTGGAGGGATCAGAATGCGGCCAATCATATCGCCCAGCATGACAAGTAGCGCGCCGAGCGCCGCGGTAAATGGGAGGGAACGGATGAAGTTCTCTCCAACCAGCTTATGGGACAGATGTGGAATAATAAGTCCAACAAAGCTGAGATTCCCCGATATACTGGCTGAGCTTGCGGATAAAGCGAGAGCTACAATGAGTAGTACCGTTCGCACCATGCGAACCCGGGTGCCTAAGGACACCAGCACGGATTCATCCAACTTCAAGACATTTAAATACCTTACGAGCAACATGGCGGCTAACAATCCTGCTGCTGTCCATGGCCATAACATCTCCACATGTTGCAAGCTGCGCGCATATAAGCTGCCTTTAAGCCAGACCAGTGCCTGACTGGAACTCATGGCATATTTAACGATAAGCATTTTGATGATGGCCTGTAATGCAGAACTAACGGCTATACCCACAAGAGCGAGACGGATCATGGATGTGCCCTGGCGGCGATAAGCGAGCAGGAAAATGATTAGACTTGCCGCTGCCGAACCTGCCATCGAATAGAAAGGCAACCAGATTGCGGGTGTTAACGGCGCAAGTAAAATAATGACTACGGTCACCAGCCCGCCACCTGCTGTTGCCCCGATGACATCAGGTGAAGCCAGAGGATTTCGCAGGACAGTTTGCAGGATGGCACCTGCGACAGATGCAGCAATGCCTACAAGCATGGCGCAGAGAACACGAGGCAACCGAAGCTCATAGATCGTGCCGGATTGCGATTGAAACTGGTCGATGATTTCATGGAACGTAACGGGGGTTGCCCCGAAACGAAGCGACAGGATGAATACCAGCGCTAACGAGAATAAGACTGCGGTCATCAGTGCAGCAAAGCTCCAGTTGGATCGGGAGGACGGATTTTTTAAACATGTCATGAACGTTTCCTCCCGCGCATGCGCATGAGCACGATGAAGAACGGTGCTCCAATAAACGCAGTAATAAGTCCAACCGGTGCTTCCAACGGATAGAAAAGCAGGCGTCCGATCAGATCGGCATACACGAGAAGCACACTGCCTGTCAGCGCAGCGAGTGGTACAATCACCCGATAATCGATACCTGTTAACGTACGAATAATATGTACTGCCATTAAGCCAATGAACCCGATGGGGCCGCATACCGCCGTTGCTGCACCAACGAGCACAATAATGGCTACCATGATTCCGCTCCGTACCATGGTTAACCGTTGTCCGACAGATATCGCTGTATCCTTACCCATGGACAATACATTTAACTGGGACGCAAACAAGCAACAAAGGATACTGACGGGAACGAGAGTGACTAGCGAGAACATGACATCTTCCCAGGACATGCCCGACAGATCGCCGGCCATCCAGCGCAGCAGTTGATACAGATCGGTATCATGGAATATGATCAGCGTGGTGGTCATTGAACTGAAAAACAGACTGTTCACCAGTCCCGTGAGCACTACACTGCTTGAACTGAAGCGGCTCCGTACACTGAGCACATAAATGAGAATGCCGCTGAGCGCAGTTCCCAACATGGAAGCCGTTACGGTGAAAAAACGGAATGTCTGGAACTGCATCAGCACCATCAGTGCAGCAATCGCCATGTTGGCCCCCTGATTAATGCCCATAACCTCCGGGTCTGCCAGATCATTCGATGTTAAAGACTGAAGCAGACATCCCGCAATACCGAGTCCGGCACCAACAAGTACCGCAGCGAGAATTCGGGGCAGTCTAATCGTGGTTACCGAGCGAATCAGGGATTCGTTGTCCGTCCAGGCGAACCAGTTGAACAGGATCGGTTCCTTGCGACTGGGTTGCAGATGAAAGATCATGGCCAGATATGCGCCCGCAACAAGCAGGATAAGTAATGTCAGGCCGATCCAGATGTGCTTCGACAGGCCTAGATGTTTTCGTACGGCAGAAGCACGAGATGAATTATGAAATGAAAGAAACATGCCGGATTACGTTCATCCCCTTTTCGTTTTTAATGAAAATGATTATCATTGTTGATATAATACATAACAGTTGTGTGATTCATGTGTGTTTAGGAGGAAAATTGTGAGACGTTCCGTTTTATTAATAGAAGATGAAGAATCCATTCGTGAGCTGGTCACGGATTACTTCACGCAATCCGCTTGGCAAGTCATTGAAGCAGCTAACGGGGAAGAAGCACTTGAACTGTTCAATTCCTGTCCGCCAGACTTGGTGATTGTAGATCTGATGATTCCCAAAGTGAGTGGCTGGAATGTGTGCCGGCAGATTCGATATCAGTCTACCGTGCCCATCATTATCCTTACTGCAAAATCGGAAGAAGAGAATAAGCTGCTGGGCTTTGAACTAGGTGCCGACGATTATGTGACGAAACCGTTCAGCCCGCGTGTGCTGGTTGCCCGCGCGGAGACATTAATGAAACGTGTGGACAATACAGTGGGACAGGAAGATCCGATCATTTCTTTTGGCAATATAAAGGTGTATGAGAGAAAACGCTTAGTGGAGTCAGGGGGGCAACCCGTTGAGCTGTCCTATAAGGAATATGATGTGTTGCTGCACCTGCTCAGGCATCGAAATTTCCCTTTGACGCGTGAACATTTGTTAAATCAAGTGTGGGGTGTGGACTATTTTGGCGACCCTCGCGTGGTGGATACTCATATCAAAAATTTGCGTAAAAAGCTGGGGGCAGACGCTTGTTATATTCGTACGGTGTTTCGCATCGGATACAAGTTTGAGGTTGAATCGTGAAAACGAGAGGGATCGTATTTAAGCTTTTTGCTGCCAATCTTGTATTTTATATCGTTTTCTTTGCAACGGTTGTGGCAGGACATTTCTGGTTCTTTGAACGATTCTATCAGCATGAGCGAGCCAGTGATTTGGGTAAAAAGCTAGCATCCTTCGCTATGGACTATGCCCGGCATAAATGGCCTGAGGAGAAAACACCCATGGTGATGGGCAGTTTCATCACACAAAATCATGTGCAAATGGCGATTCTAAATAAAGAGGGTGAGGTTCGCTACGATAACCCGTTTCGAATTCAACTGAACAAGGATAAGGGACAATCGCTACCTGTGGCAGTTTCCTTTTTCCCGGACATCTCGGCTCTGACTTCGTATGGTTTGCAGCCTGGTGATCATGTGACGGTGCAAGGTGCTTATTACATGGAGCAGGGAAACGCGCTGTTCTCGCCTTATGTCATTCGTAAAGAGGGGTCACCCGCGGTTGGGGTGCTTCCTCACAACGCCGATCGGGAAGGCGTCATAGAGATTAGTGGCACCGTAAACTCGGTATTGTTGCCTGCGCCGGGTCAGTGGAATAACAGGGAAGGTATTATGGCGGCTGCGCTACGCGTGTGGTTTCCTTTACCGGAAGTAGAGCGGGAGCAGCTGGATCGGGGCGAAGCATTTCATACCGAATGGAAGGAACCGGTGAGCGGTGTGCATAATCTGGTGTTTGTGCAACCGATTGTTCGTGATGGTAAGGTCGTGGAGTATCTGTTTGCTCTAACGCCCTTGACGCAGCTTGGGGAGGCATTTGGCGCGCTGGAGGTGTATTATGCCTTTTTCAGTATTGCCGGAGGGCTACTGCTGATGGTGGTTCTGTCCTTTTTCTTCTCCAAAATCGTTTCACGTCCGTTATTACAATTGAATCGTGATGCGGCTCGCATGGCAAAGCTTGATTTCACGACCATGGCCCCGATTCGGAGTAAAGATGAGCTGGGTAGTCTGTCCGAAAGTCTCGTCAGTCTTTCTTCCAATCTGGATCGTACGCTGAAGGAGCTTCAACTCACGAACGAGAAACTGGTTCTGGAGATGGAATATAAAAGCCGGATGGAGCAGTTGCAGAAACGTTTTGTGTCGGATGCTTCGCATGAATTAAAAACACCCATCAGTGTGGTGAAGGGATATGCGGAAGGACTTCTGGATCAGATCGCCGAAAATAAACGTGAGCGTTATATTCGTACCATTTTGCGAGAAGCCGATCGGATGGAAAAGCTGGTGCTCGATATGTTGGAATTGACCCGGCTAGAGGCTGGCGCGGTGAAGCTACGTATGGAATCGTTTACGGCGGATCAACTTGTAGCTGAATGTGTGGAGAAGATGAGACAACTCGCCAAGGCTAAGCAGATGAAGTTCGAGGTGCAGGGTGACCGCAATGTACATGTCTGGGCAGATGCCGAGAAGATGCAGCAGGTCTTGCTGAATTATGTGAGTAATGCGATTCGAAACGGGAATGAAGGAAGTAGCATACGGATAGATATGCAGCATGATCGTGAGCATGAACAAGTATATATTTCTGTAGAAAATGAAGGGCCGTCCATTGCAGAGCATGAGCTGACACGGATATGGGATCGGTTCTACCGCGAAGAGGATGCGCGCAGTCGTCAAGCCGGTGGAACCGGGCTGGGGTTATCTATCGTGAAGGAGATTATCCAACTGCATCAGCAGTCCTATGGTGTAGCGAATACGCCGAATGGCGTAAAATTTTATTTTACGTTGCAAAGCTCGTCGGAAGATGAGTGATTGTTCCTGAACGTACTGGTCGATGATCGGATTTCTGTGGCTGGAGTACTGTTGAAATAAAAGGGATCGTGGAAATGTTTATCAGCTTATAAGAAGAGGGCCTTGGCTTAAAGCCAGGGCTCTTGTCATTTTAATTAATATTTCATGAAAAGAATCTATAGGCACGTTTACCGGGTGTCGCTACGACTTAAGTAGTACTCCAGCTCTGAAATGAGAGTGTCAGAATTCTAACGATCCCCACGAAGCTTATTTACTCTGATATGAGGGTGTCCAAACTCTAACGATCTCCAGGAAGCTTATTTCATCCAGAAACATAAAAAATATACTGTATTGACGCAAAATCAGCTAAATAGCGTCTCTGGTGATCGTTAGAAAATTAAAAGCAGCGAAACAGGCCGAATAAGGCTTCTGGTGATCGTTAGCGTTTTAGTTGAGTAAGGATACAATGAAAATGAACATCGTTCCGTTCAACAATACAAACAGTCAATGCTGGTGAATCAATGATGTATTACGGAGGAGGAAGTGTAATGACGAGCAATTATAAGATTCCTGAATTGTTGCAAGACATCATGGATTGGGAGCAGGAAATCAAGCATGAAGTATCTTATCTGGAGACACCGACGGGTTATTTTCTACAATTCGATCCTAATGATCATGGGGGTTATTTGAGTTCTCCTGCGGATGCGATCGTATTTGCCAATACAGGCATGGGTGGCATTCATTATTCATTTTTGACGGATTTTGGATATGCTTCTGATCTGAGTTTAGCACCTGTAATTCGTGTAGACCCAATGGATTCTGGTAACTATGCGAGGATTGTGGCCAGCAATATCCGAGATTTTTTTACTCTTGCCTTTTCAGGCTATGAGGGATTGCTCCTAAATGAATTTGAATCGAAACAACAGTACCTGAACTATGTCATAGAGCAAGAGGATGATGCGCGCGAAAGTGAATACTTTGACGGGAAAAGGGATCTTGAAAAAAACAAGGCTCGGAACTTGGCTATGCAGCGATTTGATCTTCAGCCCATCTCCGACGGATACTCATACATTCAGGAAGCACGGCAGATCAGACGTGGTGAAGTCATTATCGACACACTAGATGGCCTTGGCGTTGCGCTGGGGAAAGATTTAGTGAGTGATTGTAAGAGAGCGGAGCCTCATCCGTGGCATGAAAAAGAAATTCCATACGATCAAAAGGAGCAATTAAAATCCTACATATCGAGCGCAGATCAGGTGGGTCTGTTTAGTTTAATCCGGGACAGTCAGGCACAAGGGTTAGATGACCCTGATGTATACCGAGCGATGAAAGATCGGCTCGTTTCATTTGGTCTGACGATGGAAGCGCGAAAGCTCATGCACTACAGGTAAAATGTGTTGAAACCTAGACGTAATTTTATTCAACCTATAAAATGGGATTATAAAACGAAACTAAGTTTCAATCAATGAAACTCAATAGGAGGATGAATCAAATGGCCTATCATTTCAATGGCATTGATCATGTGCAGTTGGCTGCTCCTGAAGGTTGTGAGAAGGAAGCTAGAGATTTTTTTAATCAAATTTTTGGATGGACAGAAATTCCTAAGCCGGAACAGCTACAGAAACGCGGCGGTGTGTGGTTTCAATGCGGCGTCCATCAGGTTCATATCGGTGTGCAACATGATTTTGTACCCGCTTCCAAAGCACATCCTGCTTTTCATGTCCAGAACCTGGAGCAGCTGCGTGAACACCTGCACAAGCACAGTATCCAAGTATTAGATGATGAAGCAAGAGCAGACGAGGGAGTAAGGCGTTTTTATCTGAATGATCCCTTCGGGAATCGATTGGAGTTTCTGGAATTCATTGCAGTATAAACAGCAAAAAACAGGGCGATCCCTTAACGGGAACCGTCCTGTTTTGCCTTATCCCAATAAAAGGGAGCATCCGCTAACCTGCAACACATTAATGATGGTGATGCGCATGTGCATCGGGTGCGTCACCTTTGACGGTGCAGAGGACGGAGGTATCGTGAAGATGCTTTTCAGACTCGACCTGCAAGGTGACATGTTTGATCTCTTTGTGCTCCAGCAGATGCTCAATTTTCTGTACAAGCACCTCGGACGCATATACATCCATCGTTCCATCTACCACGATATGGGCAGTCAGTGCGTTCAGGTTACTGGTGATCGACCAGACGTGAACATCGTGAACACCTTTGACGCCATCCACCTGCTGAATCGTCTGCACCAGATCGTTCACATCGACGTTTGCGGGTGTGCCTTCCATGAGAATGTGCAAGGAAGATTTGGTGACATAGAATCCACTGCGTAATACCAGAACCGCGACGATGACACTTGCCAGCGGATCAGCCCAGCCCCAGCCGAAGAACATCATGAGCAGGGCAGCAGCAATCGCACCAATCGAGCCGAGCATGTCGCTGATCACGTGAAGATAAGCACCGCGCATGTTCAGGTTGCTCTCGGTATCGCTGCCACGCATCATAATCCAGGCGACCAGAATGTTCACGAGCAATCCGATTGTACTGATGATCAGCATGCCCATCGTTGCCACTTCGGGCGGGTGGATAAAGCGGCCAATAGCCTCGTAGAAAATATAAAGCGCAATGGCAATTAACGTCACGCCGTTTAACGTGGCTGCCAGAATTTCAAAGCGTCTGTAACCGTAGGTTTTCCCCGTATTGACGGCTTTGGCTCCATATGTGAACGCGAGCAAAGCAATACCGAGCGCGATAGAGTCCGAGAGCATATGACCTGCATCGGAGATGAGTGCAAGACTGTTCGTAATGAATCCCCCGAAGGCTTCTACGATCATGTAGAAGGTAATGATAATGAAGGAAAAGAGCAGTACTTTTTTATTATTCGTGCTGTGCGCGTGATTGTGTCCATGATCATGTCCATGATTGTGCCCATGTTGTTGTCCTGACATTGTAATCCTCTCCTTTGGTATGATTCCCTGTTATGTATGTTGCATGATTATATCGCTTTACGTGTTGCATGTGGTTATGTTGCTGAACAATTCTGTAATCCGGTTTATCTCTCTTTAATATGAACATATGAGCAATCACTCATATATTTTAAACTTATTATAATTTGGCCTCATAGTAGTGTCAACCAGATTTGCGAAAATATAAACATGCATCCACACAGACAGCTGTACTGCCAACTGCACCACTTAGATGCACTGGCTAATGGATTCGTTTTTGTGCTACCATCGGGGCAGGATCACTATAGAAGGGCGGACTACGAGATGAAACATCTGCTGCTAGCAGACGATGATGCGAATATTCGTGCGCTATTGCGCCATGTGATGACGAAGGAGGGATACCGGGTACATGAAGCACAGGATGGTGTGGAGGCGGTCAAAATGATACAGGAGACACCCATCGATCTCGCGATCCTGGATGTGATGATGCCAGGCATGGACGGACTTGAACTGTGTGATTACATACGTCAGCATTACGACATTCCTATTATATTGCTGACTGCAAGGGATCAGCTGGCAGACAAGAAAGAAGGATATTTGCGGGGCACGGATGAGTATGTGACCAAGCCGTTTGAACCTGAGGAACTGGTGTACCGGGTCAAAGCGTTATTTCGACGATATCACCGAACTTCCAGCGATATCATCCGCATGAACCGGATTGTGATTGACCGCAACAATGTGGAAGTAAGCGATGGACAGTCGATTCTTTTTTTACCGATGAAAGAGTTTGAACTACTGTCTCAGCTTGCGCAGTTTCCGGGGCGCCTGTTCTCGCGTGATGAATTGATTCGTCTCGTCTGGGGGGCGGATTATGAAGGGGACGACCGAACGGTCGACGTACATATCAAGCGGTTGCGTGACCGCTTTGCGGACTATACCGATGATTTTGTGATTCAGACGGTGCGGGGCATTGGATACAAAATCGAGGTGAAAGCGCATTGAGATCGTTATACGTTCGCATATTTCTCATTACGGTGGCGGTGATTATCGTCAGTAGTTTGCTCGGATTCTTTTTCTCCAACATCTACTATCACGCTAAACTTAAAGACTTTAATGATGAGAAGTTGGTTGGTATCGCCATGGACATGAAAAAGTTTGCCGAAGAGCAGCCTGAGCCGAGTACGGTACAGCGATATCTTCACAATGCAGCGGCATTAGGATACGAAATCTATGTCACCGATGGTCAAGGCGATGATCAGTTTTACGGCCGTGAATTCCGCGAAAAGGAGTTGGACAAGCAGGCTGTTCGTCTGGTTCTAAGCGGCGATGTGTATCATGGCGTGGCCGAGTTTCCGAGCCAACCGTTTATTACCGGATTTTTTGACAACCAATTAAGCAATACGGTGGGGGTTCCGCTACAGGTGGGCGATGCTCGCTATGCTATGTTCATGCGTCCCGATATTATTTTGCAATTTGGAGAACTGCGGATTTTCTTTGCGCTCATTGGGGCATTGACGGTGGGTATCAGTGTCCTGATCTTTCTGTTCAGCACGCGTTATCTGGTCAATCCGATCGAACGGCTATCCGAAGCGACAAAACGTATTGCGCAAGGCAATTATAATCTGAAATTAAATACAGCAAGGCGTGACGAGATCGGGCAACTCGCCCAGCATTTTATGACGATGAGCCGTGAATTGGAACGGGTGGACCAGGCCCGGCAACAGTTCGTGTCCAACGTATCCCATGAGATTCAGTCACCTTTAACCTCCATTCAGGGATTTGCGCAATTGGTAGCGGATCGGGAATTACCGGAGCAAGAACGGGCGCACTATGCATCCATTATTGAAACAGAGAGCCGGCATCTCTCGTTGCTCAGTAAACAATTGTTACTCCTGTCTTCCTTGGAACAGGGTCATGAAGATATGACGCAAACCCAAGCTACCTTCGCGCTGAGAAGCCAATTCCGTCAGGCGGTTCAAGTGTTGCAATGGCAATTGGAGGAGAAAGAGTTATCCCTGCGCATGTCTGTACCGGAATCCATAAAGATTACAGGCAATGAAGTGTTACTGATGCAGGTTTGGATGAACTTGCTTGGCAATGCGGTGCAGCATTTGCCGAAGGGCCGTAGCATTGAGGTTCGGGCAGAGCAGTTGGATAAAGCGTGTGTCGTGTATATTCAGGATACTGGAGACGGAATTGCAGCCGAGCATCTGCCTTTTTTGTTTGACCGTTTCTACCGGGCGGATCATGCACGTGAACGTTCATCTGGCGGGACCGGCCTGGGCCTTGCGATTGTGCAGAAAATTATTCGTCTCCATCACGGCACCATTGAGGTGTCCAGTTCAGCTGAAGGCACGCTCTTTACCGTAACGCTTCCACAGATGTAATGTGTTATTCATTTTCCGTTCATTTTCACCCCCTATACTTGGATTATCAAGAGGGAGGTCAGAGCATATGTACTTGGCTATACGGGAAATGAGATTTGCAAAAGGACGATACGCCTTGATCGCGACCATCATGGTGCTGGTTTCGTTTCTGGTGTTGTTTGTAACCGGACTTGCGCAGGGGCTGTCGTATGATAACGCGGCTTCGATTAAAAATATGGCAGCAACCCATTTTGTGCTTGAACAGGATTCGAATCATCGATTTACTCGTTCACAGGTGGGCCAGCAGGAGCTGGATGAGGCCCGTGCTGTCGTGGGACAGGATAATGCCGAGCCGCTTGGGGTTCGAATGACTACAGTCAGCCCGGCGGACGATACCAAGAAGATCGATGTCACCCTATTCATGGTGAACCCGGGAAGCTGGTTGGCGCCAACGGTTACCGAAGGCAAAGCGATCAACGATCAGTCCGCAGGGCAGGTTGTGGTCGATCAGAAGCTGGCGAAATCCGGTGTCACGATCGGCACGGTTCTGGTAGATCAAGCCTCGGGGACGGAGTGGACCGTTAGTGGTTTTGTGCAAAATGAATCGTTCAGTCACGCACCGGTGGTGTTTATGAATGAGCAGGAATGGCTTACATTGCAAGCTGGATCACGTACTGTGCAGGCAACATCTGCAATAGGTCGAGTAGACACCGGCACTGGCACTGGAACAAGCGCGATTGCTAAAGCGAATACTGACGCTATTGGCACTGAAAAGAGCGCTGAAGCTGTAATGGGTACATCGACTCCATCTGGTTCACTGAATGCGCCAGTTTACAATGCAATCGCGGTCAAAGGTGCGGATGATCAAGTGAGCAAGTTGAGTTCCGCCTTACCAAAGACAGAGATCATCACCAAATCGGATGCGGTATCCGCTATTCCAGGTTACAAGGAGGAGCAGGGCTCATTATTGATGATGATTGCTTTCCTGTACGTCATCTCGGCATTTGTACTGGCGGTATTTTTCTACGTCATTACAATTCAGAAGACCAGTCAATTTGGCATTTTAAAAGCGATTGGAACACGAAACGGTTATCTCGCAGGCAGTGTGTCGCTACAGGTGTTGCTGTTGTCCATCGGTAGTCTGGTGATTAGCGTATTGCTTGTGCGGCTGTTCGAATCTGTTCTTCCAGCATCTATGCCTTTTCAATTAGGAACATCCACCCTTGCATTGACCTGTGTGTTATTCATCCTGATGTCGATGGCGGGTTCGTTGTTCTCGGTGTGGAAGGTTACCAAAATTGATGCGCTTGATGCGATTGGGAGGACGGCAGCATGAGAAACCGACTGGAATTACAAGGGATTACACAGACATTTGATGACGGTGGCAGTCAGCGCACCATTCTGGATCAGCTTGATCTACAGGTTGCAGAAGGGGAACTTGTCGCGGTGATGGGACCTTCGGGTTCTGGTAAAAGTACATTTCTGTCCATTGCAGGTGCGTTGCTCGAACCCACGGATGGGGAGATACTACTGGATGGCTCTTCGATCATGGGCAAAAGTAAAACGGACATCTCGGATGTGCGGCTGCGCCAGCTCGGATTTATATTTCAAAGTGCGAATCTGATTCCTTACCTGAAGGTGGAGGAGCAGTTATTAGTAGTAGCGAAGCTTGCGGGTATGGACAAAAGTAAAGCTGAGCGCCGTGCAGGTGAACTGCTGGAGACGGTGGGCCTGTCTAACCGGCGCAAAGCTTACACCGACAAGCTGTCCGGCGGGGAACGCCAGCGCGTTGCCATTGCGCGGGCGCTAATGAATGATCCGGCTGTGCTACTGGCGGATGAACCGACGGCTAGCCTCGATGCGGAGCGCGGGCTGGATATTGTAGGAACGATTGCGCGGCTCGTGAAGGAGCAGGGCAAGAGTGCGGTGATGGTTACGCATGATGAGCGGATTTTGCCGCTCTGTAGCCGGGTTCTTTTTTTGGAAAAGGGAAAGCTAGTAGCACGTTAGAGGATTGTGAATTTGCTTTTCGAAGAAATAAGTTGATGAGAAATACGCTTAACGGTTAGTTTCAGTGCGATGAGAGGGTCACAGCTCCTGTGGGAGAGGTGGCCTTCTTTTTGTGTTTTCGACTATAATTGGAAGGGAATGGCGTGTACGTTGAGGTAAAGATTCAGGCTACGAATGGATGACAGTACATCATGAATTTCATTGGGGGAGGAACCGATACAGATGAGTAGCATAAATGCAGAACAATTTCCGGCACTGAGTACGTCGATCCACTGGGGAATCATTGAGGCGGAGTTTAGGCTGGGCGAGCAAATAGACGAGACACTGGTGAGTAATGTGAGCATTATTCCGTTTGTTGGAGAAGAGTGTGTTGTGTTTCAACTGGATAACGGACTGTGGGAACTGCCCGGAGGAACGTTAGAAGCAGGCGAGCACTATATGGAGGGATTGAAACGTGAATTGATGGAAGAACTAGGCGGGAAGCTGCGTAGTTATCAGGTTTTTGGGCAATTCTACTGCACCTCCAGTTCACTTGAACCGTATCGCCCGCATATTCCGCATCCGCATTTTGTCAGGGTGATTGGTTACGGAGATGTGGAGTTGGTTGGTGAGCCGCTTAATCCCGAGGATGGGGAGCAGGTGGTGGCGGTTGAGATCGTAGAGATCGAAGAAGCCGTACGGCGCTTCCGGGATCAGAATCGGCATGATATTGCCGAGATGTACGAACTGGCCTATGTGCTGCGACAAGCAGAAAAAGGCTGATGTAGACGCAAGGTATTGTTGCCGTTTTGAAATTAGTGAGAGAATCTATACGCTTCCATTGGAGTTGCTGTGTGATAGGTATGTACGTATCTCATGATCGATAAATGTTTTTTTGAAAGTATCTACATATAGGAGGTTCACCCATGATTCGGGAAGAGATTAATCGGATGCTGGATATGTTGCCGGAAAGTGAACTTAACGTGGCATACTCACGAGTTGAAATGGTGTACCTCAAATATATGTATGAGAAAATGATCGCGGACAAGGGAGTACAAGTGACCGAGTTGTGCGAGGAATCGGAGGAGATTGTTCAGCGCTGGGATGAGGTGTTTGCCCATAACCTGGATGATATTTTAAAAGAAACGATCTACTACAGCCAGTACAAATGGCATATGTTCAGTTACAAACAGCAGGAGTGTTTGGAAGGGGAAGCAGCACGAGCAGCCTTCGATGCCGAAGAGAAGACCGACTTATATGTGATGTATCAACATACGCCGTTTGTCCAGATCTATGAGAGCGCAAGTGCTGTCGTCGCAGCTGATTTTGATGAACAACAGGATATCTATATCTTCGACAATGCGTTCACATGGACATATGTACATACGCATGAATCGATGTGCGGGCCGTATTTTTACAAAATCGAGGCATAGAGGGAGGAAGTTCTTTTGCAGGAGCTGTTTAAAGAGATCATCAAGAATGAAGTGAAACCTTTGTTTACCCGTCACGGTTATACCAAAAAAGGTCTGAATTTTCGAAGAGTCGAAGGCGATCTTATTTACGGATTCAACATTCAGAAGTCCCAAGGCAACACAGCCAACCACGTTCGCTTCTATATTAACTGCATGATTCATTCCAAGGAGTTGGCGGAGTTGCAGTCTATGACATCAGGCGGTAAAACGATGGGGGAGCAAGTTCATCTGACCTGCAGGATTGAAGAGATTGTCCCATCTGCCCCAGACCGCTACTCGTTGACACATGACACCGACCCGATCACCTTTTCAAAAGAACTACTGTCCGACCTGGAAGACGCCGTTGAATACATGAAGAACATAACCAGCGCAAGAGAGATTGTGGAATATTATATTGCGGAGACCGCACTGCATTTAAGCGAAGAAACCTTTCATTTCCTGCTGCAAAATGGTGATACGACGACTGCTCAGAAATATCTACAGCAGTTGCAGGCCAAATACGGAGCCGAAAATCGCTGGGCGATCTTTCAGAAAAAGTATGCGGCCATTTTTGCAGAGTTCGGAATGCAGTTCATCCTTCAGGATGTATAGTAGACCGGTTCTACTTTATATAACGTTTGTTCAATCGTTGGACATAAGTCAGCATCATACACTCCATGAAATTTGATTCTAAAATAAAGACTTTTGAGAAAGTTTTTAATGTTGTTTTTTTGCCTGAAGGCAGGCAAAAATTCGGATTCATTCTCCACCGTGCCAAAACGTTGAATCCATTGTTGAACGGACGCCTGACTAAGGATGTTTCTATCCAGAATACACATGACTGGTGTTATCATTCGTTCGTCTTCGCCATCGGAGTAGACCCGGTCACTGATCGTCATTTTCTCGTACACCAGATCCAGCATCGTTGATAAATCAGCCTCATCTAATTCATTATATTGAGCCAAATCTTCCAACACATCAGCAGCATGAGCTACAGCGTGAGCCCAACCCTTAGTTTCATCATATCCACGGTAATCCTTTTCTTCTCGTACATTGTGAAAGACCACGTCCTTAATCTGATGAATACGCTCACTTGACAGGAAGGGCGATGCTGCGTGTCTCATGAGAAGAAGAGGGATGACCAGCATGGAAAAGGAACGTGTGAATACGGAGTCGGAATGGGTTTCCCCCAGTCCATAAAGCAGATGGTCACGATCTAAAACGGTGGTTAAAATGTGTTCTAATTCGGATGTAGTCAGAGAAAGGCTAGGAATCCAGTGAGATAGGGTGGTATAGATCAATTCATCACGCAATTGTGCGTCTACCGTACCGATGTTATGTAACATTTCTTGGATCAGGACGAAGGCATCTGACTGTGCTTGATATTGATTTTCTCGTATGTACATCAGTTTTTCTTTTAAATTCATTTAAACACACTCCTGCAAATTATATTTCATTCTAGTAAACTTATTATCAAAGGTATTATACAATCTTAAGGAGGAAAGCCCAAATGACAACCAATAAAGGAACACGGCGAACATGCGAGAAGGGACATACATTTTTTAAAAAGAGTGATTGTTCGACTTGTCCCAAATGTGAGGCGGAACGGAAACCGAAAGAGGGATTTATGAGTCTACTGTCTGCTCCGGTAAGACGCGCACTGGAAGCAGAAGATATTACGACATTACCAAAACTTGCTGAATATACGGAAAAAGAAATTCTGAAACTGCACGGAATCGGGCCTTCGAGCATGCCCATACTGCGTAGATCGCTGGAGGAAGAGGGATTGTCCTTTAAGGTATGACTTTAATCTTTGATTTCAAGCTTTTTTGATCGTTTCCTCATTCCTCAGCTCCTTTGGAAGCTACTCTATAACAGATAACAGTTCTTCCATCGTGACTTGATAAAGCAAGTCACCCTCACTCAGTAGCAGGCGATCCTGACGAAAATCCTGTCGAGCCTGTTGGAAGGGGCGTTTTTTCTCGTTCAGCAATTGGAACTTCGTTCCTTTGGTGAGGCTGCCAGACTTCTGCATTTTCTTGAAAATAAATGTTCCATGCTTCCCGTACCCGGCATCAAACAGGAAGTGATATCCATCCGTACAGAAACCGGAGGAACCTGATATATTCGGATTCAGGAAGTTCACTCGAGTAGACTCCGGTTTGAATCCTCCCGAAATACAGCCAAGTGAAAAGTCACTATAATAGTAGAACCAGACTTCTTCCTCGTTCACCACATTGAGTGCATAACAATCTGCAATGTCTGCACTGTTATTTTTATAGAGCACATTCCCGTATGCATCCCAAGCGAGCAATCCACTCGCCCCAACGGGCTGATCCCAGCCATAGTTACCAAAGATACCTTCATCGAAGTAACTCGTCCAGATCGTTCCATGCTTCGTCACCTGTACACTCTGAATCCCATCCCCGAGCAAAAATTCTCGAATCGTCGTGCCTTCCATATCACATACTTTGGCGTTCAGATCAAATTGATCGTTTCCATAATAGGTGCAGCGCGCACCAACGAGCAGAAGATGTTCTTGTAAAGGCTGTACATAATGATAGTGAAATTGTTGTCCCCCGATGACAACTTCCTGGACATATTGATCCGATACAATCAGCACTTTGTACGTGTATGGCTCCTTTAGTTTGGTTTGCACGAACATACCTTTTCTTCGTTCAGGGACTTGATTGATAAGTAGTATATATGCAAGGCCATCGTGTCCCCACTGTACGGAGACGATATCGAAACCTTCGGTATAAACGGAGATATCTGCAAAAGGAAGTAACGTTAATTTTGGATCAAGCATGGCTAAATCCTCCTTATTATAAGTAATCGTAAGCAGCATCGTAGGCTGCTGTTGTTACGTTGAATTATGACATGAGCAGACTGAAGGGAACATGGTGTAAGTATAACGAACCCTATCAAGGGAGGTGGAAAAAATGAGTATGCCTCATTTCTCCACTGTAGTACAATAAGGAAGCTGTGTAAATTTTTATGGGAGGGACTAAATAGCTTTCAAGTAAGAATAGGAAAGAAACGTATAGAGTATTTATACATATGGAATTGAATAGCGGCAGTTAAAACAGCATGAGAGAAGGACGTGTTAGAAGTGCAACAAGAACCTCGACAAGAACCATTTCAAGAATCAATGATAGAATACCGCCCACTTGGTGTGTCTGGGCTCGGAGGCTTGCTGATCCTAATCCAGATTGGGTTGTGGTTCTCAGTAATTATGTTCCTGTTACAGATCAACCAATTTACTTTAACCATATTAAACAAAGAGATATGGGAGGTTCTAACTGCGCAGGATTCAGGTTATTATCACCCGCTTTGGGCTCCGGTAATTATTTTTGAAGTTGTTTTTAACCTATTGTTTCTAGTATTTACGGTGTACACTATGATTGCTTTTTATCGAAAAAAAGCAATCCTTCCACGTCTGATGATTATTTTTTACAGTCTCAGCTTCGTAGTCGGAGTTGTGGATTCTCTGCTGCTCTATCAGATTCCGATAGCAAGAGAACTCGAAGATGGAAGTTCAATTTGGGACATTGCAAGATCAGCCATTGCTTGTGCGATCTGGATTCCGTATTTTAGAAAATCTGAACGTGTCAAGAACACATTTGTTCGTTAAATGATGAGACAGTGAGGGGTGACAAGAACGCCATGAAGATTTTCCTGGTTCGACACGGTGCAGACGAAGAAGGTTATCGCGGCGGTTGGAGCCAAAGGGGACTCACCGAAGCAGGTGTTATTCAGTCCAGAGCTTTAGGATCGTATCTGTATGAACATAAAGAGCAATATGATATTCATACGGTGATAAGCAGCGATCTACCCCGTGCGGTGCAAACAAGCCAAGCCATTGAAGAGTCATTGGGCATTCGAGGTATACACACACCTGATTGGCGTGAGATGAACAATGGTGACATGGCGGGTATGCTCCATGCGGATGCGGAGGAAAAGTACCCTGGAGTTTATTTTAACACGCTCAAGATGGACACTTCTTTTCCGGGCGGAGAAAGTCCGGCCCATTTTTATACAAGAATACAAAATACATTCGAGAATCTTTGTGTTCAACTCGAAGAGAAGCGAATCCAATCAAATGTTTTACTGGTGACCCACGGTGGGGTGATTAATGTCCTTTATTATGTGCTCGCTAACAGGGAGTGGAGCAATACGTCCAGTTTTTATCCCATCGACAACACGAGTATTCACACGGTTCAGAACATGAATAATGGCTGGAGCATATTGGACACGAACAGGATTCCTCATTTAAGAAAGGAAACCTGATTTGATAAAAAAAATGCTGAATATCGTGATTGGTATCTCAATTCTGGTGTATTTGTACTTTCTCTATATCATGTTGATGCATCCACCGACGGATGGTTCAGACATTGCACAATTGCAGATTAGATCAGCGTATACGGTAATCGTTATTGCTGTCGCCGGTTTTATTCGTTTGAAATTATAGAGGTGCAGGAGTTAATCATTTTTATATGGAACGTACATAATGTCATAGCGTCCTTGGAATGTCTTTCGCTATAATCTTCAGGTTATCAGGACGTGGAGGTAACTGGCTGAAAGATAATCAGGGGGGCGTATGACGATCAGAAACAAATATAAAGCACTTGAACTGGAGACCCCGGGCGTCTATGAGCTGGAAGGGCTAGAGGTTGGAGTGACTTCGAATTGCAATTATAAATGCGACTACTGCTGTGCCTACAATCGAGATGATGGGGAGTGTATCAGCGGTGCAGAGGTTATCCGAATTATTCGTGAGCTTCCACATCTCAAGCGGGTACGCCTGTCAGGCGGCGAGGTGACGCTGAAATATCAGGATTGTCTGGAGATTGTAACTTATTGTGCAGCACATGGCATCGATACACAGCTGAACACCAATGCCAGTCTGTTGACAGAGGAAAGAATCATAGCATTACGGGATGCCGGCTTGTCCAACATCCATATTTCTTTCAACTACACCGATGCGGAATCGTATGCTGCCTACTACCGTGTGCATCCAAGCATGTATGAGAGATTAGAACGTAATATCCGTCTTTGTACGGAGCTGGGTTTGGAAACCGTACTGGAAACGTTGTTGTTCAAAGGCAATAAGGACCATATGCTGGCGATTAGCGATAAAGTATATGACTTGGGTGTGCGTATTCATGAGATTCAGAACAGCATCAAGATGCCACACACCGACTGGAGTCAGATTGTCTCCAAAGAGTCACTGGTTCAATCGGTCACGGCGTTAATCGAACATAAAAAGCCGGATACAAGGCTCTATTTTACATGTATGGATCGGTTTGCCGAACAATTGAATCTGCGTGAACAGCCAGGCGTATATTTCTCGAACTGTGTGGATGGTACGAAACAATTACACTTGCATGGTAACGGTGACATTCTGATCTGTGAGCTGTGTCATCCGGTGGTGATTGGTAACATTTATAGTGGCACGTCGCTAAAAGATATCTATAAGCAGCAGCCTGTTGCGCTAACAGATTTTCTGAAAAACCGGCCTTGTCCGGCTTACGATGCGTTGTTTGCATAGATAAATCCAACTTCAACTTTGAGGTCTTCTGAATCCCTTTAACGGAAACGGAAGATCTTTTTGTATTTTAAAGATAAACTCATGGTCATCTTACCTCTTTCGTTTCAGATTCATTTAAGTTACTGGTCCTAATATGGCATTAGAACGTAAATGAATCTGGAGAGGTGAATGATACATGATCAAACTCTTTGAAAAAAACAATCGGAAAGACCAACATAGCATTCCTGTTTCCCGAAAAAAACGCAGGTGGCTTACCATTACCCTTGTGGCTGTCATTGTTATAGGTAGCATTCTGTACAGTCTGGCTGACCGATATTTGATTCGGCATGTACAGGTGGTTGTGGCTGATGATAACACGGTAGCTACTCCTGCAACTGCGAATGCTAGATCTGAGGGAACAGCGAGTACAACCTCTACTACAACGAGTGCAACGGGTGTACATGCAACGTCAGATGACTGGAGTTACAGCAGTGACGATCTAAAGATTCAGATCCAGAAAGAGCAGACAGGCTCGGGATCGGATCAGATTACGTATTATGTGGCTGATGTACAGGCGAAGGACGCGAGCAGTTTACGAACTGCACTGGCGGACAATAGCTTTGGCACCAATATCACTGAGGACACATCGGAGATTGCCAAAACAAATAACGCGATCTTCGCGGTTAACGGAGATTACTATGGATTCCGTGATGATGGTGTTATCATCCGTAATGGTGTGTTGTATCGGGACAGCCCGACAAGGGATGCGTTAGCCTTGTTTAATGACGGGACGATCAAAACGTATGATGAAAATGAAATATCTTCTTCTGAACTGCTGGAAGAAGGGGTAACCAATACATTATCCTTTGGGCCGATTCTGGTGCAGAACGGTGAAATCACCAGTGATTTCAGCAGTGTGAAGATCGACAATAACTTTGGCAATCGCTCCATTCAGGATGCGAATCCACGAACAGCGATCGGTATGATCGCTCCAAACCACTATGTGTTCGTTGTGGTTGATGGGAGACAGGATGACAGCCGGGGCATGACACTGGCTGAACTTGCCCAGACGATGAAAGACCTGGGCGCAACCGAGGCATATAACCTGGACGGCGGTGGTTCTTCCACCATGTATTTTATGGGCAGGGTAGTCAACAATCCTCTGGGACGTAACCAGGAGCGTGGCGTAAGTGACATTCTGTATCTGACGGAGGCACAATAATATGACGATCCTTATTCCATCCTATGAACCTGACGTTCGTTTATTGAATCTGGTTATGCAGTTACAGACATTTAAGCTTGGGCCTATTGTGATCGTGGACGATGGTAGCGGGGCTGAATACCGTGGAATTTTCGAGACAGCTGAGGCGTACGGTTGTACAGTGCTGACACATGAGGTCAATCGGGGCAAAGGGCGGGCGCTGAAGACAGGTTTTCAGTATATAAGAGAGCATGGACCGCAAGGCGGAGTCGTATGCGCAGATAGTGACGGGCAACATCTGCCGCATGATATTCGGAGTATCTTTGAGACACTGCTTGCGCAGACAAGCCCTGGCATTGTATTAGGAAGTCGTCGCTTTACAGGTAAGGTGCCTGTCCGTAGTCGTTTCGGTAACCGTGTTACCCGTACTGTGTTTGCGCTGACAACAGGCAGTAAGGTGAATGATACACAGACGGGACTTCGTGGTTTTCCATATGCGATGCTGGACTGGCTGTGCCAAATTCCCGGAGAACGGTTTGAGTATGAGATGAACATGCTGCTAACCGCACATAAGGAAGGTTATGAAATTACAGAAGAATTCATTGATACGGTATATCTGGACCACAATGAATCCTCCCATTTCCGTCCTTTGGCAGACTCATTTCGTATCTACATGCCCATTCTGATGTTCAGTACATCTTCTGTCTTATCTGCTCTGATTGATTTTGGATTATTATTTATCATACAGTATTTCACACATAATCTGTTTCTGTCGGTGGTTGCCGCAAGGCTTTGCAGTTCCATGTTCAATTACACTTTGAACCGCAAATATGTTTTCTCCGCAGGTCGGAGTTCCAAGATTCAGCAGTCGTTACCGAAATATTTCTCGCTTGTGGTGCTTGTGCTGTTACTAAACTACGGTTTGTTATATTTGTATAATGAACAACTGATCATTCCGCTACTGGCAGCTAAAATTCTGACGGAAATCTCAATCTTTGTGTTCAGCTACTGGGCACAGCGAAGATTTGTATTTTAATTAGCCTAAGGACGCGCGTATCCGTTTTAGTTCTCAATTGTGGCACCTTGCTCAATGACAAGCGTGTTCAGCAACATTGAAAGGATCATAAAGAGTGAGCCAACGGGCTCGCTCTTTTTCAATTAAAGCGGTTTCCAAAATATTGGATTATAGGGTACGATGGACATAGGAGTTAACGTGAATGAACCTATGGCAGGAGGTAGATCATGTATCTTCGAAGTGTTGAATTAATGTCAGACAAGATTGAGCAACCTGGGGAATATCCCTTCAGTACCCCCTCGATTCATTCCATGGGACGACTGGAGTTTAGCAATAACGTTACGTTTT
This sequence comes from Paenibacillus polysaccharolyticus, assembly GCF_900102085.1. Lineage (GTDB taxonomy): Bacteria > Bacillota > Bacilli > Paenibacillales > Paenibacillaceae > Paenibacillus > Paenibacillus polysaccharolyticus. The sequence continues at coordinate 114,393 of NZ_FMVM01000011.1, forward strand.
TTGTTGGTGAAAATGGATCTGGAAAATCAACATTGCTGGAAGGCATCGCTCATCAATGTGAATTTAATACCGCCGGAGGCGGGCGGAATAATGTGTTTGAAACACATGCATCTGAGTCCTCACTAGGAGACTATCTAAGACTGGCCTGGTTGCCTAAAATGGCAAACGGTTTCTTCTTGCGATCGGAATCGTTCTATCAATTTGCATCCCATGTGGATGAGATGCCCGAATCGCTTCGATATTATGGAGGGCGTTCGCTGCATGAGCAATCCCATGGTGAGTCTTTTCTTAACTTGTTCATCAACCGTTTCAGTTCCAAGGGGATTTATCTGCTTGACGAGCCAGAGGCCGCTTTGTCTCCAGCGCGGCAGCTCTCGTTGCTACGAATTATTCATGACTTGTCGAGTACTTCGCAATTTATCATTGCGACACATTCGCCCATTCTGCTCGGGTATCCGGGGGCCAATATTCTAAGTTTTGACGACGGACATATTCACGAGATCAGGTATGAGGATACAGATCATTATCAGATTACTCGCAGCTTTCTGGAGAATCGGGATCGAATGCTGCATGAATTGTTTAGGGATGATTAACTGGATAACGACAAGCAGAAATACGAATTAAACGATTGGATATTAGAAGGAGAGATCGGATGAAAACAGGATTGTTAATTGTGGATATGCAAGAGAGCATTGTGCGTCAAAAGATGGATCAGAAGGCCATAGACCATGCCTGCGAATATATCAATCATGTCGCGAACGTACTTCGCTCCAATGACCATGTGGTCGTGCATATTCAAGATGTGGAAGGCATGGAGGGAGCAGAACCCGAGCAATATCAGGTCATTTCAGAGATTGATGTGGATGGGGAAGATATTACGATCACCAAAGAGAGTTCCAATGCATTCTGGCAAACCAATCTGGAGCAGACGCTCAAAGATTTAGGCGTTGAACTACTCATCGTATCCGGTTTTGCCGCAGAAGAGTGTGTCCTGTTCACATACAATGGTGCCATGGAGCGCGGATTCAGACCCGTGATGTTACAGAACGGCATTCTTAGCACACATCCCGAGGTCATATCCTCTACATATCGGGACCGCAACGTAATCTCATACCCGGTGGTTGATTACTTGATTGGATAGCGGATGTCATAAACGGAGGTTACTGTTCATCAAAGTGCTGATTTTATTCTCGAAGGGGGAAAAGCAGGATGGATGGATACTACATTGCTTTATTAATCGTACTTTCTTGCACGGGGCTGATCTGGACGGTCAAAGGCATTAGGAAAAAGCTACGTCTGATGGTGTTTTTCGGAGTCATTCTGATGCTGGCACCTATACTGGTCATTATGGGCTGGATGGCTTGGTTACCGCTTATAAGTTCCGTTGCACTTGTTGCCTCTTTGTTTGTGCGGAAAGATGTAAGGAGGACAGAGTTTTGAAAGAGGGGGAAGCCACGCTGCTTCGTCATTGAAATCATAACATCTCTGTATAAAAGGAGGGCTTAGATTGCCTTGGCCAATGGTTCATTTTGCAGTTGCAGCCGAAATCAATTCGCACCCATCTCCGTCTCTATTGCTGGGGAGTTTAGCACCGGATTCCATTCATGTGAGAACGAACATACGCAGTGACAAGGCAAAAACTCACCTGATGGCTGTAGAACATGAATTTCCTACAGATGTTGATTTTCAGCAGGTGATTGAATCGAACAGACAACGAATGCAGCAAGACCCTCAATTTTCGCAATATCTATGCGGTTACATCGCCCATATATACACTGATCGTGAGTGGACTTATCAGATTTATCCACCATATGAAGCTGAACCGAATGGACGATGTGTGTACACCCATGATGTGAAGAAGCTGGAGTTCAGAATTCTGCGTGAATACGTTGGTGCTTCGGGGTGGTTAGATCAACTGATAACAGCAAAGGCATATGAGTTTGGTGGCCTGACAGCACTGGAGGTGTACGAGTATAGGGGAGAAAAGTTGGATTTCCTCATGAACCAGGAGAACGAGCCTGTGGATGATTTCCATGTGTTGACGATGGACAGCATATCAACTTTTATCCAGAAGACCGCCTTGAATTTGAAAACAAGATTCAAGGAATGGCATGTCTACGAACATCTATAAGTTGAACTATTCATTTACGCTTTAACGGAGAGGACAGAAAAAAACTGAAAAAGCGAAGGGGTCGCCTTCATCACCGGATTTTCCCCGGTTTACTCTAAAAATGAACAAGTTCACTTTACGGCATTGCCTGGTATTCAGCATATTTTGCACTACAGCATGAGGTAGGGAGGCAACATAGATGGACATCAAGATGAAGCTCGAACCACATGGATGGCTGGATATAGAGATTGAATCTCAATTACAGGAAATCATCGAAATTCCAGTTTCCTGGTTGTCGGATGCCTTGGGGGATATGGCTAGTCAACTCATTGCCTTACATAGAGGTGCTGAAGAAGTTGTCATGGTGATGCAGACGGAGCCAGGGGAATGCCGCTTTAAAATCAAGAAAATCGCTCAGGCACGGGTTCAGTTTATGGTGTACGAGATGCATGACAATTTTAGCTCACATGTGGTCACAGATGGGAATTTGCTGATGTCAGAGGAATTAACTCTAGTTAAGCTAACGAAATTATTTTACCGGGAATTCAGTAAGTTGAAGGACTTGGGTCTAGAGGAATATAAGACTCGATGGAGTTATGAGTTCCCTATGGATGCTTATGAGCGAATTGGCCGAGTTGTTCAACTCCAATAGTGTGAAAACGAGTAAAAAGGTGCATGAAACTACTCTGGAGAGTAGTTTTTTTGTTTTTAATGCAACACAACTACGGGTTCATGCAACAAAACGCAAAGTAGTGGGAAGTGTCTTTTCAGATATGTAATATGAGTGGTGAGAGGAGGGCAACGCGTGAAAGTTATGTTTGAGGAAAATCAGGAGATGCAGCCTAACGAGGCCAAAATAGTAACTCATCCTGCAGAGAAGTCAAGGTGGGATCGTATTCGGGAAGCGATTGGTCAATCCGAGACGGAACTGGTCGTGATCCAAGCGAAAAACAATCGTCAGGTGAGGATTAGACTTAGCAGCGTCATTGCCATTGAATCGGAAGATCGCATGTGCGGGGTGCGTGTCGTCACAGGAGAGAGATATTTGCTTAACCAACGTCTGAAATATGTGGAAAAAGATTTTCAAGATACTTCATTCGTACGAATCAACAATCAGACGATGATTAACACCACACATATCAGCAACTTTTCAGCTGCCGAACATGCCAGAATTCAGGTTAATCTGACCGATGGCTCCAGCTACTCCGTCAGTCGGTTTTATATTCAAAACTTTAGGAGGAAACTATCATGATCAATCAGCTTAAACAATCATTTTTTCAGGTATTTACGGTCACGACACTTTGGGTCATTCTGCTGCTGACACTGTTCTACCGCGATCAGCCCATTCAAATGGTGTATTTGTGGAACATTGCAGGCATTTCCCTTATTGCGGCTTTATTGTTTGGAGTGATGTACAGCGCACTGTGGAATCATCTTACGTTGAAGCCGATATGGAACATCGTTATTTCTTCTACATGTAACATTGCCGGAGGCATGGGCATCATTTGGTTGTTTTCCAGAGAGATGTTTGAGCTAATTGCGCCTTGGTTCCCGGGAATGTGGCTTCTATCAATCGTGTTGCATGTTATTGCGTTTTATTTTTATGCTAGAATGGATAGCAGGAAAAAAGCGGAAGAATTAAACGACATTCTGAGGTAAGTCAGGTGAACAGGTATGAATGAAGATGAATTGTTGCAATTGTACGGACTGGAGCCTGACAAGAAACATCGGGAATCGATTCGTAAGTTGGTGCAACAAGAGATGGAAAGCCGGGAAGCAGAGGATCATGAGGTATTGAAACTGCTGTGCATCATGTTGTTTGCTATCGGTAGCGTAGAGGACACAGAGCTGATCTGGCAAGCCAAACGAAAAAATCAGGACGCAGGCAGTTACATTGATGTGCAGCTGCTTTGCGGTGCGGGCTTTGAAGAAACCATTGTGTATTTGGAAAAAAAGGGCGGCGAACAAGCGCATGATCAGGTGCTTTATCTCAAGAAGTGCGAGCCGTACGACTTTGTGGATTTTTCCAAAGACGAATGGTTATCAGGATACAGAGGCTATTACAGCATCTGATGCCAAGGATGGAGGGATATGGTGAAGCAGGAGAGTGCTATACACGTACAGAAGCAACTGTGTGAGAAATACCATGCAGACTATGTTCCGAGTGAACCCCACCTGAAGGTAGGGATTGCCTGGAACGTAAAGGAGAAACGCGAGCCTATCCATGGGATGCGAATTCAGCCAGAAGGCGATACGACGGGCTGGTACATTTGGGCCGAGGAATATTCGGCAGCTGATGATTTCTTTGTACCGCTACATGTTGCTCATATTGATGAATGGGATGCGAAGATTAGTCGATATCTCGGACTTGCTCCGGGATGGAGGTTCCTGATTGCCGAGGATTATGAGGATGTATGGTTTGATGAAGGGTTGCTTAATAGATAAGAAAGAGGTAAAGATGTATTTGATTTGCGTTTAACATGATATGAAGATTTACGAAATGAGGTCAGCAAAGATGGTAATACATCACAGGAACAGCGATATCTTTTGAAAGATGAGGAGGGGAAGGAGCTCCAAGTTAAGGGTACAGGAATATTAAATAGGTTTGTAAATAAATAATTAAGCTAGCGCGCTTGCATATAGCATGGATATATCCATGCAGGCAGCGTGTTTTTTTATGATGGAAGGATGTGGTCTTGAAGTTAACTTATTTCGTTCGCAAATCCCACATTATGGGTTATGATGTACCTGGGAGAAAATTTTTACATCTACAGGAAGTCATGGGTTAAAAACGAACTGGGAGTGAAGTGGAATGATCCGAAAGTATGCCTTGATCCTCAGTGTTATGTTGTTGCTTGTAACGGCTTGTCAGAGTAAAACAAAGCCTGAGGATACACAACAAACGGAGGCCTCGGTAAGTACGAATGACGAATTAACCGTGGATGAAGATGAATCAGCAGTCTCTATGCCACAAGATGAAGTTGCCCCGCCCGAATATGTGGATGAGAGCAAGTATTCTGGTGATGAGCTGGAAATTGTCAAACTAATGAATACGCATATGCGTTACTTATATGAACAGGATGAAAAGGGATATATGAGCCTCTTTGCGCCGGAATCTCCGATCTCCGGCATGCCGAATTATACTTTTCGTAAAATCACTTCCATGGGTGACATTACGATTACGGAACAAAAAAAGCTCTATCAAGGTGTTGTAATGATTACGGAAGTGGACGAAGACGACATCGAGTCCAGCTCCACCATGGTGTTTTGGAAATGGAAAACAGATGGTGATGCTGCGAAGTGGATCATTGCGGACATCGATTAACAAGTACAACATGAAAGAAGGTTCAGAACGCGGTGCAGAAGACATTATTTGAACTTGTGAATGAGGTGCAGGACGAAGCCACTTTTATTGCTTTCCTAAGTGCTTTAAGTAAGGATCGACACACCTGTGCCGATGAATGGCAACATGATTCGATCGAATCATATTTGGAAGCTGCAGCAGATTGGGGGCAGGAATCCATTAAGGGATTAACGCATTATGAGAAGCCTGATAACCCTTGGAAGCGATGTGCTCAGATGATGTACATGGGCAAAATTTATGAGTAATAGTTCCGTGTTTGTAAGCGGATTTCAAAATGGGTTTGTTGAAGGATGGGCGGCTCGATGATGGATGCCGACTTTTTGCGAAAAGAACTCGTTAATCTTCGTGATGCAAGCAGCACTAGACACTTTATTCAGAGATAGAGGGGTACCGAGTGGATATTACATTTATTCGTCATGGTCACGCGGAGCATTTGTTGAATTATCCGAAGGAGCTTAACCGATTACACCCGGGGTTGACTGAACAGGGAAAAAAACAAATCGTTGCCTTACGTAAAAACATCAAGATAATGCCACACGATACTATTTTGATAAGTCCTACTAAACGTACTCTTGAAACGGTAGAACTATTAATGACGAATGAGCATAATGGGGCTGTAATTAGCCCTCTAGTCGGCCCTAGAATGTATCCTCAAGATCTGAAGTTTGCTCCATTAGGCTGTGATCAAATCTATTCAATGGCAGAACTCAGCTTGCTATACCCAGATAAGCAATACATAGATGTTGGATTAGAAGCCTGGGAAGAAAGTATAAATCAGATGAATACACAACAGTTCACACGACTAGCAGAGCAACTCTTGGCTTGGTGCAGAAAACAGACGGGACATACGTTCATCGTGTCACACGATGGTACGATTACGAATTACAGAATGATGTTAGGTGAGCATGATCTAACTAGAGATGATTTTCTTGGAGAGGCAGGGTACTACACTGTCCGTGATGTTTAGCTTGAAAAGGAGAAATGGTTGATGACGCTGTTTCAGTCGATGGAGACACAAAGACTGTATATGAGAGAACTAACTTTGGCAGACCGAGAGAGTGTATTCAAACATTTTGCTGATGAAAATGTCACGCGGTTCATTCTGAATCAAATAGGGGGTTCATATGAAGTCCACTTCCCTTTCATTATCGATACTATTAGCCAGTTTTATTCTGGGGGTCTCATTTATTATTAGCTCTGTACTGCTCATGAATCAGGACAAAGATTCAAGTAATGGAACACTGAATCAGACAGCGCAACAGCAGACGCTCTTGTCTGACAAGGTTTTGCTGACACTGAAAGAGACGGCTACATATCTGGGCATGAATGAAGATCAGGTGATGAGCATCATTAAAACAGAACAGAGCAGTTTGAATGCTTTTCACCACTTTGAGGGGAAAATGTTTCCCTTTATAAAAGTTCAAGATCAGTTTTATGTAAGCCGGGTTGAACTGGATTTGTGGATACAAGATGCTTCAAGCAACCATCGTAGATACATTAATGGGCAATTGCAATAGTTATGGCATGTAAGGTTATTCGAATCTTCTAATCATGTACATTATATCGCTATCCTTGGAGAAGAGAACTAGGCACTAGTATGGAAATCGTTGGACAACAGATTCGGATCACTAGCTTAAACGAGCAGGATATGGACTTTATATGCAAACTGGAATGTGATGCAAGCTTGTGGAATTATGAGGAGAGTGTGGAAACGAAGGAAGAGGACGCGAAGGAGAAGTACCGGAGTCACTTCCCCGTTGAGGGCGAGACACCGTATGCGTATGATTTTGTTATCCGTCGCTTGAATGATGCCAGTGATACACCAGTGGGCATCGTTCAGATGTGGAGTTACGTTGATTTTCGCAAAAGCTGGGAGATTGGTTTCGCAGTGCTGCCTGAATATGCAGGACAGGGGTACGGAAGCGAGGCGACCCGGTTATTACTACAATTTGCATTTAACGAGTTACAAGCACACAAAGTCGTAGGCATGTGTAATGCCGAGAATGTAAAATCAGCGGCTTTAATGCAGCATGTAGGCATGACAAGAGAAGCCATTTTCAAGGAAGAGTTATGGTGGCGGAATAAGTGGACGGACCAGTGTTTTTTCTCCATTTTGGACAGCGAGTTTAAGAAGCATGGAATGCACGTAAGTCGGTAGTAACAAGCTAAGACACGCCTTAATAATAGAGGGGGGAAAATCTAATGCTCAGGCCTAAACTGGTTTTGCTAAGCGATCTGTATTTTGAGCCCCATGATGAACTGAATGAGAGAATTCGAAGTTTGTTTCAGCACAAAAAGCCTTCAATCGGTTACATCCCTTCCTGTTCCGACCCACAGCGGATTTATGTCGAGCACACTCGGCGTTTTTATCGCCAGTTTGGGATGGAAGATGTGCAGTATTATGATCTGGATACCGAGTATGAGGAAAGCATGCTGGACTCTCTTTTCCAATGTGACGCAATTCATTTATCTGGCGGGAATACGTTTTATTTTCTAAGTTTGCTACAGCAACGAAATATGCTTGAACAGCTGCGTTCCTATATCAGTGACGGTGGTATTTTGATTGGGGTTAGCGCGGGCAGTATCCTGATGACACCTACGATTCAAATAGCTGGATACGGTGAGGATGCAGACGAGAATCATATCGGTTTGACCGATTTACAGGCCCTTGCTCTTGTAGATTTCGAGTTTGCACCCCATTGGGATCGTTCCGAAGAGATGATGAAATCATTCAGAGAATACGCTCAAAACCATCAAAGCAAAGTATATGCGTGCCCGGATGGTGGGGCTGTTGTTGTTGTAAATGAATCACTTGAATTATACGGCGGGGCAGTTCCTGCTTTGTAAAGAGAGGATGAAGAGTAGATGTGTGCTATCCAAGTGTACCACTATGAAGCTTTTTCAAGCATTCCAGGCAAGGGCAACCCGGCGGGCGTTGTGTTTGAAGCAGATCATCTGAGTGAAACTGCAATGCAGCAGATTGCTCATGCTGTCGGTTTTAATGAGACGGTATTTGTATTGAAATCTGAAACGGCTGATGTCCGGTTACGTTATTTCACTCCGGGTCACGAGATTAATCTGTGTGGTCATGCGACGATGGCGGCGATGTATGGACTTAAGACAGGTCGTTTATTAGAGGGTAAAGACGCCATTACAATTGAAACTAACGTAGGTATATTACCAATTCAGTTTGAACAACAAGGTGACACCTGGTTGATGGAGATGAAGCAGGATCAGCCACGTTTTGTTCCCTTTCAAGGCGATGTTGAGAAACTGGCTAAAGCAATTCATCTGACAACGGATGATCTGGACATGACCATGCCCATCGTTTACGGGAGTACAGGTACATGGACATTATTAATTCCGATTCGTCGTTTAGAGGCATTTGTTAAAATGAAACCGGATTCTTCTCAGTTCCCGGACATTTTATCTGAAAATCCCAAGTCATCCTTACATCCCTTCTGCTTCGAAACACGCGATGATGATGCTCTCATGCATGCAAGGCATTTCTCTTCGCCATACTCAGGTACAACGGAAGACCCGGTGACGGGCACCGCTTCAGGCGTGATGGGAGCCTATTATTTAACGTATGTGAATCAGGAGATTCACGAGGTTGATTTTACAGTAGAGCAAGGGCATGAGATTGGCAGAGATGGCAAGGTTCAGGTGAGTGTACGTCGGGAGCAAGAGGGAATGGATGTCCGAATCAGAGGAACGGCTGTTTATGTTCGGGAGATGAAGGTGGAAATAGACAGTTGAGGTTCTGACAGAAGGAGAGAGTCAAGGTGAATGAAAAGACCATATTGAGCAGGCTCATCGAAGTATTAAAGGAAGAGTTAACCGACGCGTTAACAGGCGTGTATTTACATGGCTCCATGGCGATGGGATGTTTCCATCCGCTGCAGAGTGATATCGATATTTTAGTTGTATGTAGAGAGAAAAGGTCCTCTGAGAGTTACCGCAGAATCGCCGACCAACTGATACGTATAGAAGATGAAATGCATATTCCGAAAGGGTTTGAGATTAGTATTGTACTAGAGTTAGCTGTAACACGTGGTCAATACCCTACACCTTTTGAGTTTCATTATTCTGCATATCACCGGGAGAAGTACAGAAATGATCCTGATTATCTCTGCGGTGGTCATGAAGACCCGGATGTGGTTGCACATATGGCGGTGATCTATGATCGAGGTATTGTGCTGTATGGCAAGCCGATTAAGGAATTGTTCCAACCGGCGAACCGCGAACATGTCATCCATTCTATCGCCTCCGATGCAAATTCAGCATTGGAGGAAATCGTGGATAATCCGGTCTATTACGTATTAAGTTTGTCGCGCGTGCTGTTGTATATTCAGGAATCAGTGATTTACTCCAAGCGAGAGGCTGGCGAGCGTGCGGTGGCAGAAGCAATGCCTGAACATCAGGAACTTATCTCGCAATGTTTGGCTAAGTACAACGGGGAACGTGAATCGGTCAATGTGGAACATACACGTTTAAGAGATTATGCCGAATATATGCTCAAACAAATTCAAGAAGCTATGCAGGCTTAAAGGAGAATATGACATATGAAAGAGTCACAACGGATCAAATGGGAGAAACAATTACAGCAAGGAAAAAGGCATCATATCCTAGTGCGCGGTGTTTTGGGCTGGGGTCTGCCACTTGCTTTTTTGTATACCTTGGTGATGACGTCATGGAGCGGGCAAAGTTTAACCTTGAATGGTGAGTTTTATGTAAACTTACTGACTGCACTTGTTCTGTTTCCTGCCGCCGGCATCTGGTATGGTGCCTGGACGTGGAAAATCCTTAAAATGAAAGTCGAGCAAGGCAGAAAGTAGAGCGGTGAGGTGAAGAAAGGATTGAGTACATGATTACTGAGCTGGAGGCTTCTGAATTTCACAAAATAAAACATCTAACCAATGCCTGTCGCAATATGGAGGTCAAAGCAGTGGCATCAGGCATGAACCCGGGACGGGTCTATGTCGACGATACCCTCAATCCTCAAGCGGCACTTGTATGGGTTCAGGGGCAATCCGGTTATCAGCTAATTGGTGATTTTCAGAATGAAGTGTTCCGAAGTGAACTCCGAGAGTACATGGAGACACAGATTTATCCCACGTTAGCATCATTACAAATTTCTGACGTAGAGATTGGCGTAGAAGATAGTCGGTGGGAAGCGGTACTTGAGCATATGGCTGGCCCGAGTGAACTGAACGATGATACACAGCATGTGTATCTGCTAAACCCAACGGATGAAAGAATAGAGCGAACAGAGAAAACAAAGAGTGCCAAGCGCTCATCTTCCTCTAGAATGCTTATACAACCAGTCGAGGGAACACAGGTTATTATAATAGACGAAGTACTTTTGAAAGACGATAGGTTGAATAATCTTTCTTTTGTCACATATAAGATCAAGCATTTCTGGACAAACGTAGATGCTTTTCTGAAACATGGTGTTGGCTATGTTGTTACTCGCGAGGAAGAGATTGTGTGCATATGTATTTCTGCTTTTGTCGATGGAAACACACATGCCATTGATATTGAAACATTGGAAGGTCATCGTAAGCGAAATTATGCTGCCTTGGCTGCTCAAGCGTATATGAACGAATGTAACGATAGAGGCATCCGTCCCTATTGGGATTGCTCTCCGGATAACATAGGTTCGATCCGTTTAGCACAAGGTGCAGGTTTATCTCTGGATTTTAACTATCAGGTCTATTGGTACAGCATTTCAGAGTGTATGCGTTAGTAATTGAAGGGGGTAAGAGCGTGGATGAGACACTAGAGTCACAGGTCCAGTTTCTGATTGAAATAGACAAGCTGAAAACGATTGAACGAAGAACGAGAATTATCCATGGCGATCGGCTCGAGAATGATGCAGAACATTCTTGGCATCTAGCCATGATGGCATTCATATTGCATGGTCATGCTAACAAGGAAATCGACATGCTTAAAGTGATCAAGATGTTACTTGTTCATGACCTTGTTGAAATTGATGCCGGAGATACCTTTGCGTATGACACCCAAGGAAACACAGATAAACATGAACGAGAGCTTAAAGCTGCACACAGATTATTTGGTATGTTGCCAGAAGACCAAGCCGAAGAACTGTTAAGTCTGTGGATGGAGTTCGAGACCAAAGAGACACCGGAGGCCAGGTTTGCTTCTTCCATGGATCGGTTGCAGCCGATCATTCATAATCATCAGAATGAAGGTGATACATGGCAGAAATATAACATTACGAGTGATCAGGTATTAAATCGTAATGCCGAAATTGCAAATGGGTCAGCAACGCTGTGGAAGTATGCACAACAAATCGTACAAGATTCGGTAGATCAGGGGATATTGAAACAATCCGGTTCCTAAGTAAACGGGGGCTGTTTTAACTACATTTGGACTCAGGAGGCTAACATGGGGTACATCATGGATTTACGAAAATTGGTAGGCACACGTCCCTTGATCATGGCAGGTTCATGTGTACTGGTGTTTAACGAGCAGGGTCACCTGCTACTCCAGAAACGAACAGATAGCTTGGATTGGGGTACCATTGGCGGTTCGCTTGAACCGGGTGAATCATTGGAAGAGAATGCTGCGCGTGAACTATATGAAGAAGCTGGTCTGCGAGCAGAGGCATATAAACTGATTACCATTTTTTCGGGTCAGGATATGTATTACCGTTATCCGCATGGAGATGAGGTATACAATGTCATGGCAATCTATGAAGCAGGCGGCATTACGGGTAGTCCAACGGTGATGGATGATGAAGGGTTAGAGCTCAGGTACTTCGACTTGACTCAGCCGATTCCGGATATCAATCCATTCACCAAATATGTGCTGTCCAAAGCGGGATATATCAAAAGCTAGGAGGAGTTTCGCACAACATTATCATTTTTCTCTCAGTGATTTACGGATACTGATTTAGTATGATAATAGTATCATTTTGCAAAGAGAGAGGGTTAGACATGGATACATTTTTGCAGCAAATTAACGAGTTAAATGAGCTTCAGATCGAGCTGGTCAGCCTGCATCCTTTTTTTGCAGAACACCATCCGGTTGTTGTAGTGCATGAGTCGTTGTTATATATCTATGATTATTCAGTTGCATCCGGGCAATATGAATGGGTCAAAACCGTACCGGACGACCTGTATTTCCCCGATGAATGTCTCGCCGCGGTGCCTGTACACCATATGGACAATCGCATGTGCGCGATTGTGACGGCTTCTGTTTTCAAAGATCTAGAGCAGAAGGTTTTTCTGTTCCATGAATACGTGCATTGTTCTGTCTATGGAAAATACGAGGAACGCATCGTTGACCGTCTGCAGATTAAACATAAAATGACCCAGTTAAAGCGTGTAACCTGGGAGATCGATTACGAATTCCCGTACGAAGATGAGATTGTTGCTGGACGAATTGAATCTCTTCTATCAGCGTTGAAAAGTGAGAATTTACAGCAAATTCAGGTGGCGCGAACGGCATTGTTCCAATCTCTTACAGAAGAGCAAGCGGAATATTGGAGCTGGCTGGAATGGAATGAAGGAGTAGCAAGGTATATCGAGAATTTGATTCGAGCCAAGTATGAATTGCAGCCTAATCATTATGGCGATACAGCACCTTTTAACCGCCTCGTATTTTACGAGTGTGGATCGGAATATATCCGTTTGCTGGTGAAGGAGCAACCTGCGTATCATACAGATCTGGAGAAGTTGTTCGACCGGATGCAGGACGAGAGAGTGGCAGGTTTGGTGAGCTAACGAGAGATTAAATATTATAACCATTCCTTCAATGGAAAAAGGAGATCGGTCTATGCCTCTGCCTATGGTGCATCTAAGTGTAGCCCATCGATTGGCTGATACGTTGCCTGAACCACTGGACCTGGGAGCATTTTATCTCGGAAATATTGCGCCAGATGCCATTCATATGCGTGAAGGCACAACAAGGGACGACAAGCAGTATACTCATTTTTATCCTGAGCAAGAAGACAATTATACCGGACGTCTCCAGAAGTTTTATGGTGATTACATCAGCGAGCGCAAGAGTGAAGGCTGGACTTCCTTTGTCACTGGTTACTTCATGCATGTGATGACGGATTATTACTGGTTTCGAAGTGTGTATCCTGCATTCGAGGAACAGGTTCGTGAGCATGACCAGCGTGAGGGAGTCGTGCGAACCAAGGAAGACCTGGCCCGTTTATATTACAAGGAGACGGATCAGATTGATTTTAATCTGTATCGCACCATGAATTGGAGTGAAGAAGTATGGTCGGCCTTAAATAACTCGTCAGGATATGAGATGACAGATCGTTTAGCGGTAGAAGAGATTCTATGCTGGCGGGAGCGTACATTTTCTTTTCTGCATGGGGAAGCGCCGGGCATCATTCCGTGTTACATTACCGAAGAGGTTGTACGAGCTTTTGTCCAAAAAACAGTCCCGCGTTTAAACGACTTATTAGCTGAATGGGAGGCCGCTAGGTGAGACATATCGGAATGTTGCTTCTATTCTTCAGCGTCATATTCATTGCAGCGTGTGGTGGCAACAATTCGAGTGATGTGGGCTCCAAAGAGGCTGAGGAACTAGAACAGAGCGAAGGGATTCCTACGTTAATCACGTTATCTTGTAATCAGGCTCACTTCTCTAAAACGTGCCGCGATGTAGAATTTGATCGCGCTGACGAGATTCAAATCGTGACCGAAGCCATATTCAGTGCCGAGCGTATGAAAGGTGATCTTAATTATGCAGCTGAGTACAATATGAACATCACATATGCAGATGGCGCCGTCACTCGGTACGATCTGTCATTGGGTGCAGATCCAAAGACGCAAGGTTTGCTTGTAAACCAAAAGGATACGACGACTGGATATACGATCCCTCTAGAGAACGCGAATCAACTGAGACAAGTCATTCAGCGCCGTACGGACTAAATGGAGCGAAAAGATCAACAACATGAATACAGGCTTATAGATGAATGGAGATGCAGGCAAGTTGATAACAATCGGAACACTGACGGTAGCAGATGTGGATGGAGCATATCATATTTTTGAGACAACGATTCCAGAGGCATACCGTCAGGAAGGGATCGGATCACTTCTGGATGAAATTCAGGAAGAGATCGAACATAAAAAGACTATAGTACAATCTGTTTTGCAACATGAATCTGATCTTGAAGCAACGACGACAAGTCCCTTTTTCTTTGTTGCCCGAAAAGAAGGGAAGATCGTAGGTACGATCTCATATGGGCCTTGCGGGAAAGTCGTTCAGGAATGCACCAACCATCGGCTGGATCACGTTGGAACGCTGGGCTCACTGTATGTTTTACCTGAACTGCAGGGCCAGGGGATTGCTTCAGCGCTTATTGCGGCATTGGTCACCGAACTACAGAAGCGGGGGATTACCCAATTTTGTCTGGACAGTGGTTATCGAATTGCACAGCAGAAGTGGCGGCGGAAGTTTGGAGAACCGTATGTTGTGACGAAGGACTACTGGGGTGAAGGAAGCGAAAATATGGTATGGTTGTGTGAAGTGCAGGATTTTGCTGGAAAATAAACGAAAACAAAAGATGACCCCCTGCACTTGAACAGGAGTCATCTTTTTTATTTCTTTTATCTTACTGCATCGATATATACGCATCATCGTAAAGTATAAAGACAAAAAGAGACAAGAGAGAGGAGAGGACAACAACATGTCAGAAACAACTGGAACAGAGGAATGGAGCACGCCGCAACAGAAGCTTTCCCCTCATGCCATAAGTTTGTGGAGAGTTAGCGCGATCCTCTACAACGTCATTGGCTTTGTGGTACTGGTAGCGTTGCTTATACTGGACTCCGTGTATGATTGGAGGCCGTGGATCGGCTGGATTTTATGGGGAGTCACGGTTATATCCGCAGGTTATGCTGTGTGGGATATATTTTTGCAGCCCGTGTGGTTGTATCGATATTGGTTTTATGGCGTTAACGCAGAGTTTGTGCAATTGAAGCATGGGGCATTGAACAAGGTGCACCAAGTCATTCCGATGGCCAAGGTGCAATCCGTATCAACGAATCAGGGGCCATTGATGAGAAAATACGGACTGTACTCGGTGTCCATCGGAACGATGGGTTCATCTCATCATATACCGGCCTTGCCGGAAGATGTGGCATTTGCGCTACGTAACCAGATTGCGGATTATGCCCGGATTAACGAGGTGGATGAATGACGGAGAAGAAACGGCATCATGCACTCAGCTTGTTGTGGAGTTTGGGCAATCTGCTTAAAAGCACATTTGCCTTTATTCTGTTTTTATTTGTATTCCGTGCAGGATCAGATTCTACATGGGTTTTCTATGCACGGATGATTTTTTATATTGGTATTTCCATAGCACTAATCTCGATCATCTGGAAATGGTTCACAACACGTTATTCAGCCGATGAGAAAGCTTTCCATATCTACACGGGAGCATTCAGTCGAACCCGCAGAACGATCCCGTATACGAAAGTACAAAATGTGAGCCGACATACGAGCTTTGTTCATCGTTTATTCGGAGTAACCTCTATACGCTTCGAAACGGGGATCAAGGGTGATGATGCGACGTTTCAGCTACAGGTCGTTTCGGTTTCTGAAGCAGAACGGTTAGAAAAGCAGGTAGCCCGTCATTTATCCGAAGTCCAAGCTACGGTTGAGGGAACTATGGATGATGAGCAGGATGCAAAGGATGAGAAAAGTCTACTTGCAGAGCAGTATATCGAAACTGAAGAACAAGCAGGCAGTGACTCAAGCGCCAATGCCAATAACAATGACACAGGAATTAAAGGCACATTCGAACACGTCGTTCACTACCGTTCTACGCGCAAAGATGTGTTCAAAGCTTCGTTTACTTCACTTAGTTTTCTGGTGTTGATCCCGATCTTGGGTTCCTTGTACTCAACCGTGAAGGATTTCTTTCCAGACGAAACCGTAACCGAAAGCCTTGTATTAACCTGGCTTGAATCATGGTGGGTGACGAGCCTGGTCATTCTGCTTTTGATACTTGTATCTGTCGGGCTTGGAATTGTGCGTACCTTTGTGAAATATGGAGATTTTCAGATCACGTCCGATGACAAGCGAATTTATATTACAAAGGGCATGCTGGAGAAGACGTCGTTCTCGATCCAGAAAGATCGTGTACAGGCCGTCAAGATTACACAGTCCCTGATGAAAAGAATGCTGGGTCTTGCCGAGGTAGAACTTACAACCGCAGGCAGTTTGGGTGAAGCTAGCCAGGAGATTAACACATTATATCCCTTTTTACCTGTGAGGGAGGCCTATCGCATCATTGAAGAAATGCTGCCTTCCTACCATGTGACGGAGGAAATGCAGAAGCTGCCTCGGAAAGCGTTATGGTTGCGGTTACTTAAACCAAACTGGTTGTGGATCATCGTCACGGGTGTGCTAGCATACTTCAAACCGGTTTTGTTTGGCATGGAACAGACATGGTGGATGATTTCGCTACTGTTGCTCGTGTGGATTACAACGTGTAGGGTGATCAATTTTTATCATACGCGGTATGCACTGAACGATCAGTTCATTCAGTTTCGCTCAGGTGCGCTGACTTCGACACTGTTTCTGTCCAAACGGGAAAAGGTCATTGAAATCAAGATTACACGTCATCCCTTGCAGCGCAAGTTGGGGCTGGCTTCCATCTATACCGTAAATCGCGCCAAACCTGTCATGCATCAATATGTTCACGATATACCAGATGATGTAGCTGGCACATTCCAGATGTGGTACATGAGGCGTTCCAACGAGGTACAGATCCGGTAGAAACGACAAGGGGCGTTAAGTAAAATGAGTAAAACGAAAAAGATCGTATCATGGACGATTGGCATTACGCTCATTGTATTGATTCTCACGCCGTTTATCTATGTAAAAGTCAACAAAATGATCTATGCACATCGTGTCACAACATATTTAACGGAGCAGAAACATTATTCTCCTGATGAGATTGAATCCGTAGAAGGCGTCTGGAGCGTAAAACTGCCGCCCTTCCTTGCTGTAGTGAAGTTTAAGGATGAACCGGATGTGGAGTATATATATTTTGCACATAATGATGTGATTCAGTTTAGCCATCGCATTTCGGAAGAGGCGCAGAAGAGCGGTAAAACGAAATCAGACCTGAAGCATTTTGCGCCGACAGACGACCAGCAGTAGAGGAGAAGAGGATGAGGGTTAATGAAAAAAGTAATAAAAGCTGTATTTTTGGATGTGGACGGTACGTTGCTTAGTGAACAAGATCGCAGTCTCTCCAAGTGTACCGAAGAGTCCATTTGCAGGTTAATCCAAAAAGGAATTCATATCATCCTTGTGACGGGCAGACCACACCATCTATGTGAAGAGTTTAAGCATCTTGGCATAGATACGGTTATTTCAGCTAATGGAGCTTTGGTTACTTGCCGTGGTGAAATCATTCATAAATCCATTCTTTCTTCAACCATGGTTAGGGAATTCAGTCATTTTGCTGATTCTCAGGGACATGCACTTTCCTACTTTACGGAGTCTTTTGGCATGAACGGAACTGGTCGGACGGATCATCATGTGATAGTTGCTCTTCGAGAGACACTTGGAATGATGGAATATGCGGAACAGATCATGACGCTCGATGAGGAAATATACTGTATGTGTTTATACGCAAATGAGGAGGAGACAAACCGATATAAAGAACAGTTTCCTTATTTACGATTTGTACGATTCCATCCGTACGTTTGCAATGTGCTAGAAGCGGGTGAAGTCAGTAAATCTGTAGCGGCTCAGAAAGTTCTAACTCACCTAAATATACGCAGAGAGGATACGATGGCTTTTGGGGATGGAGAGAACGATATAGATCTACTAACTTATGTGGGCGTAGGTGTCGCTATGGGAAACGGTGGAGAGCGTGTTAAGCAAAGTGCGGACTACGTCACTCTGAAAGCGAGTGAGGATGGAATAACTCATGCGTTGAGGCAATATAAGCTTATATAAAGGGACTTTAGTTGGAATAAGGGATATCCATATTGTGGATTTTTATGTAAAATGAAATAAAGTGAAGTGAGAAAGCCCTAAAGCATAGGGCGTCAAAAGAAAGGTGAATTTTAATATGAAAAAAGGTTTTATACTTATTTTATCGCTGGTTATGCTTATCGGTGTATCCTCCTCGGCGTATGCACATCCTGGTCGATTGGACAAAAACGGTGGACACAAGTGCTCCGCAAAATCGATTAAAAAAGGTCTGTGCACAGGCTATCATTATCATAAAAAGAAAAAGTAGTTTCGGGGGGCGGCCAAAGCAGGCATGAATACAATCTGGATGAAGGTAAACCAGCCTTGGCCGGAGGAAGTGGAGACAACACCGCTACATACAATCCAGCAGCTTCGGGAATTGAAAACTTTACTTTAGCAAAATTTATGCCGTGTAGATTCGACCTATCTTCTGTCGATGACGTTGCTGGGTGGCCTCTTCGTAATCTTCAATCAGGGTGTCAAAAATCTGCTCCCAGGAACGCTGCTCTGCAAGTTTCCGGCCCTCAAGTCCCATCTTTTTCAGCAGTTCCGAAGAATGGACCCGTAAGCTAATCTCTCTTATAAATGCGTCTACGTTACCCGGCTCAACAAGTATGCCGCTGTGTTGATGTACGACGAGGTCTTTGACTCCGCCGGCGTTAGCAGCCAGTACGGGAAGACCCGAGGCCATGGCTTCCAGCACAACATTGCCGAAGGTCTCTGTACAAGAAGGAAAGACAAACAGATCTGCTGATGCATACATCGATGCAAGCTCATCATCATGCAAATATCCGGTGAACGTAACATTGGCAGGCGCTTGCTGTTGCATCTTGGGAAGGGCAGGCCCATCACCGACAATGATCCAGTGAACATGGGCTTGTATTTCTGCGGGCAATTGCTGCATCGTGGCTGTCAGGGTGGCTATATCTTTTTCCGGGGAGATGCGTCCCACGTAGAGCAGGATGAGAGGTGCGGTGATCTGATACCGTTCGCGAATGCTGGGGGTTCGTTTGCATGGAGAATAGAGGTTACAATCAATGCCGCGAGACCAGAGCTTGAGCCGCTGAATCCCCTGAGACTGTAAGGTGTACATCGTGTCTTGGGACGGAACGAATGTAGTATCACAGGTGCGATGAAACCACTTGATGTACTTCCAGTAGAGTGGGATGACACTTCCAAGCTTGTAATAATTGAGATAACGATCAAAGTGGGTGTGATAAGAGATGACGTGTGGAAGGTTGAACTTGAGTGCATATCTCAGGCCAAGCAGCCCCATGTTAAACGGTGTAGCGACATGAAGCAGATCAGGCTGAAATTCCTGTAGCTGTTTATAGGCAGTTACTCTGCTGGGAAAAGCGATTCTGCATTCGGGATACAGAAAAAAGGGGATATTGATTACGGAGCTTACGGGAGCTTCAACGTTTCCTTCCATGATGGATTGGGATGTAAACAGCAGATGTTCTATATTTCTGCGATTCAGATGGTTGCTTAGACGATGGAGTGTTCCTGCGACACCATTGGTTTCTGGAAGATAAGTATCTGTGAACAAGGCTAGACGCATCCTTACCCCTCCCTAAACTTGTGATGCCAAGATCATAACAGCGAATTATTTTCCATGAGTCAAATGCATGTTAACTTGGCGCGATTTCTTTTCTATACAGCATATTCTGGTATGATGGAGAGACGTGGCGGCGCAGATCATGACTACGCTATATAGAGAGATACAGGAGGATAAGTGAGATGAACAAGTTACAGGAAGAACTGGCGGAGTTAATGCCGCTTGTGAATATCGAAGAGATGTCAGGCGAAGAAATGGTGGGCAGCATTGCGATGGATATGTACCGGGCTGAATTTGCCACGATTCGGGAACAAGTTTCAGAACTGCCTGTAGTAATACGAGATATTATGCTGATTATTGATCTGGATACCGAACTATCCATGAATGGATTGACCGGTTATTTGGAGAATGCCAGCGGAAAGCATCTGAGAGAGGTCATCGAAGCGTTAATCCGAAGTGGCAATGAGACAGATGCGATGATTTTGCAAAAGGTGGAACAACTCTTGAAGGAACAAGGAATTACGCCAGAAAAACTCAGAGAGAACGTGGAACGTCTGTCCGAACACGACATCTCAACAAGTTTGCAGACACATGGGACACAGATCCATGAGTTATTACAGCAGGTAGAGCAGGAAGGTCAACATTTAAGCTTTCAAGCGGATAATGAAGAAGTTTTCGATTTGCTGTACCAGTATGTAGACGAGCATAAAGATGAATTAAAGCAGCAACTGGAGCAGTTTCTCGTTCTATAAGAATAAGGGGGAGAAATGAATGCGTCTGAACAAACGTGTGGGGATTGAAACCATTATCGTTAGCTTTATTTTCATACTTTTGTTAGTGGTTTGGAAAGTAGCCCAAGGTATGTTTTTAACATTACAGCATGTCCCGCAAGGTACACCATTACAAACGTCTGGTGCGGCATCGCAAGTTGATTTTGGACATGTGGCAAGTGGAAGCGGTTTGATGATAACCCTAAGTGTTGGTGGTATATTCCTTTTGGCTATAGCGTACTATGTTGTTCGTTCTTATGTTGTGGGAAAAAACAAGAGATAAAGAGAGTAGCCCTTGGCATCAGATGGATACATAGCCAGGGGCTGCTCTCTTGATGTTTTGCATGTTCGTAGTCTATAGATGCTCTGAAATAATCTCTTCCAAGCCTTGTGCGACGGAACGTGCGCCACGCTCCAGATGTCTCTCGTGCAGTTGCAGGCGCACATAGGTCTCATCCGTGCCCATGGCTTCGGAGAGCATTCCGCTAAGTCCACGTGCACGACGGTCGATCTGGATCAACAGTTCCAGGGAATTCCCCATTGGATAGAAGAGAACTTCAAGTTCATCCAGATATCCGCGGAACTTCGTTGTCGGCACAAACTCAAACTCTTGTACAAACGGCAGATTGCCACCGAGCCTTGGAGCATAATCATTGGTTACTTCACGAAGTTTGAATCCCAGCATATCCATGGCATCCAGAACGATCTCCATCTCCCTGGAAGGCACAACATGAATAAGGTCCCGATCTGATGGGTCTACTGCGCTAGAGATGTCCAGTCCCGTTTCCACCCATACTTCCGCACGGTGTAGTGTAATCGGTAAATTTTCCGGTAGATCGAATTGAAAGCTCTTTTCCAGTTTTGTACCAGGCTGCAGGGTGAACCCCTCGGTGAGCAGATATTTGGCTACAACAGCCGTTTCCTTCACTTTGCGATCATTACTTTCCCGAATGTAGTGCGTTTTGATTAATAGATAAATCCGATCAACCTGCTGCTCCACACCTCCGCCCTCAATGTACACTATTCCCGAAAGAGTTCCTCCGGGCATAACTTCTGTTGTATGTAACTCCGTATTTACTTTTGCTGCACCTACACCAACACTGGCCAGCATTTTTTTGAAAAATGACATGTGAGCAACCTCCAGATTCATGGATTATTATGGGGGAATTATGATTTCGAGCATAATACGGACGATGAAATAGATGCGTTTCAATTTTATAAGAACAGAGGAATCTGTATGGTTTCGCCCGAATGTTACTTTAGGATCAAGATTCCAGATAGGAGGATGTCTATGAGTATGGAGTGGTACGATATGATTGCACGACGTAATGGTGGATACAGAGCTCGGGCACAGTACATTTGGGATGGAAAGTCCGCAGAAGAAATGTTCGAAGAGCGGCTGATCCAGTTACTGCCTGGGTATACATCGGTGCTTGATGCAGGCTGTGGACACGGTGACTTTACTCTTAAAATGGGGGCACATGCTACTCATATAACAGGGTTCCCACATCCATTATTGAATACGGAAGACTTCTCCCTCAGGGAGGCCTGCTGTTTGGAATACATACGGATGTAACCAAGGTGCGTGAACGATTGGAACGAAACCGTTATAAGCAGATTGAGATCGAAGAACATCATGAGGCGCGTATGATTTTTCCTGACGAACACGAGTTTGCTCTCTTCCTTGCAGACGTTCCGGGTAACCCGGATTACACAAGCTCTGAGTTTCGTGAACAATTGCAAACCAAGTTAAAGGAACATACGATTGATGGGAAAATAGCCGTTCGAGAGCATAAATATGTATGGAAGGCTGTAAAAGCGTAAGGATTCGGGGAGGGGATGAAATGAATATCGTATATCAAGTGGGGAAATTGACAGTTCGCCTGCTACAGACGGAGGATGAGCAGTTGCTAGTCAAATGGCTGTCTGACCCGGAGGTTCTACAGTATTACGAAGGCCGGGATCAGCCGCATGATCTGGAGCTTGTGAGAGCACATTTTTACAATCAGGATGATGAGGCGGCCCGTTGTATTGTAGAGTATGACGGGAGGCCAATCGGATACATTCAGTTCTATGAGCTGGAGACGGAGGAACGTGCGGAATATGGTTATGCTGACAATGGTGAGATCATCTATGGGACGGATCAGTTTATCGGGGAAACGGATTGCTGGAACAAGGGTATCGGCTCACAACTGGTGAAGTCTATGACAGCGTATTTGATTCAGGAGAAACATGCCCGGAGAGTGGTTATGGACCCGCAAGCGTGGAACGAACGTGCGTTATCTTGTTACGAGAAATGTGGTTTTAAAAGGGTTAAACAATTGCCACAGCATGAACTGCATGAAGGACAGATGAGAGATTGCTGGCTGATGGAGTACACTCTATAAAATAGCCCGGTAAGTGGTGTCGTGTTCATATGCAGTAAACAAATCCACAGGGATCATGGGGGAAATAAGATGGACTATAGATATCCAATTGGTCAGTTCACACATGAAGGTGAGATAACGCTGGCTCATAGGCAACAATGGATTCAAGATATTGCAGACCTGCCTAAGCGTGCGAGAGAAGCGGTAGAAGGATTGAATGAAGAGCAGCTAAGTCTGCCATACCGGGACGGAGGCTGGATGCTGAAACAGGTTATTCACCACATGGCAGATAGTCATATGAACAGTGTGATTCGCTTCAAGCTCGCTTTGACAGAAGATACGCCTACGATTCGCCCGTATTTTGAGGAACGCTGGGCCGAACTGAGCGATTCCAAGGATCTGGGTGTGGAGGTTTCACTGCATCTTCTGGATGCACTACATCGCCGCTGGTCGGCATTGCTATACGCGCTAACGGACGAAGACTATGCTAAAAAGTTCTATCATCCTGCATCCAAAGAAACGATGAGACTGGATCATTGTCTAGGATTGTATGCATGGCATGGCAAACATCATGTTGCCCAGATCACTTCACTTCGAGATCGACTGGGAATATAGCTAAGAAATTACAGCAAACTTTCCTCGCCGTATAGGTGGCATGAAACGTCAATTCAGCTGCTCTAAAATGTTTATCTTAAAATAGGACATGCATGTTATACTCAATTGGAATCTGAGGCAATCTAAGATTGAAGGAATACCGAGATAACTTGATTAGAGGAGTGGTTGGCACATGTTTAGCAAATTAGGCCAAGTTATGCTGTACGTCAATAACCAGGATGAATCTCTGGCTTTTTGGACGGAAGTAGCCGGGTTCCATATCGTGGATGAGGTTATTCTTGATGAAGGTATGCGGTGGATTGAGATCGCTCCTGCGAAAGATTCACAGACCAGCATCATTTTGCATGATAAAGAGGTCGTGGCACGTATGTCAGCCGGGGTAAATCTGTGCACACCTTCGTTGATGTTTTTCACCGATGACCTTGATCGGTTATATGCGGATTTGTCTGCTAAACATGTAACGGTTGGAGAGATTGTAGAGATGCCGACAGGGCGTGTCTTTAATTTTGCAGATAATGAGAAAAATTACTTTGCCGTGATGGAGCGCAAGGTCTAAAACGAAACGTATTTATAGTTTTAAACCGGTAATCTTATAACTGTAATTTCAAGCGGACAACTTGCGATGTTGTTCGCTTTTTGTATGGGAAAAACAACGTATATTCTACTGAATTTTTACATGGGAAATAGAGAATGAATGGTTAAAAATGTTATAATAAAGTGTAGTGAATGGAGTAGGATTTCATGCAAAAATGCTAGTGGAACAGCAGGGTAACAATAGTGGAGAAGTACCCATTTTAAGCGTTAAAACAGGAGGGATTTGGACCTTGGAGAAAACGATAAAACGTGTGCAGGATCTCTATGATATGCTCGATGCGGATTTCAGATCGGCCAAGCAATTTTGGGAGCCGTTCTATGAGAATCGGGACAGACCCATTCCGTTTTTTCCAAACAAGCCAGACGAGAATCTGGTTGCTGATGTAGAAGCTGGACGGTTAAAAGGTGGCAGAGCACTGGAGCTGGGATGTGGCCCCGGCCGGAATGCATTGTATTTAGCGGGACACGGTTATCAGGTTGATGCCTATGATCTGTCAGAGACTGCGATTGCTTGGGCCAAGGAACGGGCAGCGGAAGAACAGCTGGATGTACATTTTGAATGTCGTTCGGTGTTCGATCTGACGCCGGAGCAGGAATATGATCTGGTCTATGATTCGGGCTGTCTGCACCATCTGCTACCGCATCAGCGTATTCCTTACATTGAGATGATTCATCGTGCGCTGAAGCCGGGAGGGCTGTTCGGCATGACCTGTTTTGCACCAGGATTCGGCGATCAAGGCGGCCCGGAGCATGTGATGGACGATTGGGAAGTTTACCGCGAGAAGTCGATGCGGGGCGGGCTTGCTTTTACGGAGGAGAAGCTTCAGTATTTACTGGAAGACCCCTTTGAGTGTGTGGAACTGCGCCCAATGAAGGCGATGGGTCAGGAAGATCCGTACTTTGGTTTGCCTATTTTGTGGGTGACCATGTGGAGAAAACCAGAAGTACAGGATGAACAAGTTTAGAGATGAAATACATATCAATCCTGCGGCATTAGAGCAGATATGAGAATTGAAAGGAGAGGAGCATATTGGGTAACAGAACCTTTATTATTACAGGTACATCCAAAGGCATTGGTAGACAGCTTGCAGAACTTTGTTTGGAAAAAGGAGACTCCGTCTACGGCATAGCACGCGGAGCATCCGACTTGGGCAATATCTACGAAAGGTACACTCATGTCCAGTTCGACCTTACAGACATTCAGGGCATCGACGATGTAATCTCGGGCATATTGGAGCAGATTCCGCTTCTTTCCGTGGAATGTATCGGACTTATCAACAATGCGGTCATGCTTGAACCGTTGAAACCCATAGATCAGTGTCTTGCGGACGAGATTAGCGTTCATCTGAATATTAGCTTGGCCGCACCGATGATTCTTACGTCATCTTTTATTCATCATACCAACCATATAACGGCTCCAAGGAAAATTATTAATGTGAGTTCCGCTTCGGGCAGTTATGCTGCTCCTTCGATGGCTGCCTATTGTACATCAAAGGCAGGAATCAACATGTTTACACAGTGTGTTGCGATGGAGCAAGTCTCACAGTCTAATCCGGTGGAGATCGTCGCCTTTGATCCAGGCATGGTGGATACGGAATTGCAGGCTGTGGCGAGAGGAAAAAGTACAGAGGAATTTGCACTGTCTGGCGCATTTCGAGATGCTTATGAGACAGGGCAATTGAAAACCCCACGTGATGTAGCACTCGCGCTATTAGAGTTGTTGTGATCCAAGATAAATAAACGTCTCTTTTGCCCTGTACTGTCTGTGCAGGGTTATTTGCCTTTGATTTTTGTATAAAATGGTGTGCGGCATCGACGTTGTTCCCTGTATACTTAGAATATCTAAATGTACATACAACGATTTCTATAATGTGCACCTCAGTGCGGGTTCAGGAGGATTACATGCAGCAAGAACAAACAGCTGGTTTCCATGGCGACTGGCTTCAATTTATGATTTTGACGAACAAACTGGAATTACCCCCTTTACCAGCGGATACCATGGATCGTGCAAGGCTCAGTTCGCAATACGATGAAGTTATGCAATCCAAGATGACGTTATTGACTGCTCCGGCCGGTTCGGGAAAATCAACACTATTGGGGAGTTGGCTGAGAAGTGCCGCAGGGCAAGCGGCTTGTGTCTGTCTGGATGAAAAGGATCAAGATCCACTTCAGTTTTGGCTTTACATTATTCATGCGTTGGATCGTGTGAGGCAGGGGTTGTGCGCAGAAATTCTGCCTCAGTTTTTGCAGCGCTATCCAGTCGAGCCGAGAGAGACATTAATTTTGCTGCTGAATCGTGTTGCACAGAGTGGTCAGCACACCATGCTTATTTTGGATGATTACCATGCGATAACGCGGCCGGAAGTTCATTCACAGATGCAGGACTTTATTGAAAACCTTCCTTCGTCTATTCATCTGGTCATATCGAGCCGGACGGATCCTCCGTTTAAGCTGGAGAAGCTGCGCCTAAGGGGCGAGTTGAAGCAGCTTACACTTCAGGATCTTGCGTTTACACCGGAGGAAGGTATTGATTTTTGCCAAAACGTTATGCGTATGGAGCATGCCAGCGAGAATGCACTTGGGTGGGTACAGCACACAGAGGGTTGGGCAGCCGGGTTAAAGCTACTTGCTTTATCTCACACATTAGGTGCAGGCACGGTGAAAAGTTCAATGGTAAACATGACTTCATTCCCACCTCGTACAAAGGATCAAGAAGCAGGAAACAGAAACATCTCGGATTATTTGTTAGAAGAGGTATTCCAGCGTCAGTCACCAGAAATGCAGCGCTTTTTGCTTCGAACTGCAATAACAAGAAGGATGAACAGTCGTTTAGGTCAGGTGTTAAGTGGTTTGCATGAAGCTCCACAGTTGTTAAGGCAGCTGGAGAAAGAACATCTTTTTCTTATTCCTCTGGATCGGGAAGGAGAATGGTACCGTTATCATCATTTATTCTCGGCATTCCTGAGGCGTGAGTTGAGACGGAATCACGCCGAGTTGGCCAACGAATTACATGGTTTTGCCGCACTTTGGTATGAACAGAACGGATATCCATCTGAAGCGCTGGATCATTATATTCTTGGGCTACATTTGGAAGATGCCGCAAGATTGCTAGAAGAATTGTTCGCCCATTTTATCATGGGAGAGTGGTGGACACTTCGTAAATATTTTGATGTTTTGCCGCTAGAAATAGTGAAAGCTCGTCCTAAGTTATATATGTCTTATTTGTTTCTTGTTGCACGTGAAATGCCTTATGGGGAGATGGTGAAGCAACTGGATGAGCTCGAGCATGTCATCCGCGTGCATCTCCAAGGGCAGGTTGCGCCAGAAATTATTGAATATTTGTTGCAAGTGATCTGTGTCATGAGAGCCTATATGGCGTATCTTAACCGTGATTTAGAAGGACTTTCTTCTTATCTGGTGTCTTATATTGATCAGGGTTACCCTGATGATATCGCGTTTCAGTATATGGACTATGATCGAAGAGAGAGCATGCGTATGCGAAGTTTTCACGGCGTTCATGGTTACTTGAGGAGAGCTGAAGCTTGTTTTGGAGCCATTACAAAGCGATGGTATGATGAACCTGCCTATGTAACGTCCTACTACGGAGCAGGATATGGTGAGGTTTTGATGGAACAGGACCAGTTATCCGAAGCCGTGAAGTATGCGGAACGAGCTCTTGAAGTGGCCTTGCAGATCAAAGTGGCGGCGATACTTGTTCCTGCATATGTACTGAAAGCTAGGCTTGAATTACATTCAGGTAGAGCTGAGGAAGGTATAAAGCTGTTGCAGCAGGCTGAGAGTCTGCTGTCTGAGAAGGATAGAGAGTACTGGAAATCTGTATTAGAAGCACATCGCAATCGAATAGGGCTTGAGCAGAGCCCTGTGGACACGGCTACCCACATTCTCGCTAATCCGGTAGACGAACAACAAATGCTCGTTGAAATGAGCTGTGACCAACTATTTCGATGGATGGTTCGATTACGTGCTGCCGTGGCTCTTGAACATTATGATTACGCACAAGAGGAACTGCAACGAGTTCGAGAACATGCTGAAAAACGCGATCTGTTGACGGAACAGATTGAATGTGCCCTGTTAGAGTCCGTAATACTACAGAAGCAGGGGGACTCAGGTGCTGGTATTGTAGCCTTATCGCGTGCTCTTGTTTTGGGAGAACCTGAAGGATATATCCGTTCATTTGTTTCCGAAGGCGAGCCGGTAAAATGGCTACTTCAACAGTATTTGGTGCTTCGCCGTAAGAAGGCCATCTCGGATGATGGAGTGAAATTAGCTTATGTGAAGCAATTACTCTCTGCTTTTGTCCAAAACCAAAAGGTACGGGGCCGTTCAGCACCAGATGAAGCAAAGCATGAACAGAAGAAAGTGGGACTGAGTCCCATGGAGCAGAAGATATTTGGTCATATTGCAGAAGGGTTAACCAGCAAGCAGATTGCTGCCGAATTTGGGATATCACCTGGAACCGTAAATACTCACATTCGCCGTGTGTTCGCCAAACTCGGAGCAAGCAGTCGTACGCATGCGGTACAAATTGCTGAACAGCGGGGCTTATTATAAGTTATGAAACAATGTCTACTTTTTTGTAGACTGTTTGGATGATGTCGTCTCTCCTACAATGAATCTAACGAAATAACGCTGTGAATTTCCGGTGTCAATAGCGATAAGATTCCGTAGGAGGTTGTGTTAAGAAATGTCTAATCATCATTCCAATTACAAAGGTTACTCTAAACAGCGTCGGAATAAAGTTGTGCCATATATAGCCGCTGTGTTGTCGTTCACTCTCTTTGGTGCTCCGGGAGCAGTAGGTGCCGCGGAGGATGGAACAAGTATCCAGGACTTGCAGCTTGCTGCCCCGTGGGCCCAGCAAGCCATTGAAAAAGCTACCCAGCAACAATGGATTATTCCAGACGGAACAGGTCGTTTCAACCCAGATGCACCTATGACAAGAGGGGAACTTGCACATATGTTGGCTCAGCTTCTGGAGATCAAGGTCTCGTCTTCAGACCAACGACCGAAACAGTTATTTAAAGACTTAGAGCGTACAAGTTCAGGCGAATCTTATATCTATGCTCTTAACTTAACTGGCATTATGAATGGATATCCCGATGGTACATTCCGGCCGAATGGTGTAGTGACGAGAGAACAGCTCGCTGTTACGATGATTCGGGCACTGAAGGTGAAAGGGTATGATGGGCTATCTGATGGTCAACAATCGTTATCATTTAAGGATAGCAAGGATATTAGCGCCTGGGCTTTGCCCGGTGTGCAACAGGCCGTTGGATTAGGTCTTCTCAAGGGGGAGAATGGATATTTTGCACCCAAACGTTCCACGTCCAGACAAGAGATGGCTGTCATTGCAGTGCGAACAACAGACACGATTCGAGTATTGAGGGAATCAGGTTCAGAGCAAGATGGTTCTAATTCGCAGGCTCCAAAAGATAATCCAGGCAAGGTGACGGAGACACAAGGTACAATTACAGGAACAGTAGGCACTGCGAATGGTACAGGTACAGGGAACAACAACAACAATAATACTGGAACAACGTCCGGCGGAACAACAGATGGAGGAAGTGGAGGATCGGTTAATCCGTCTGTACCTTCAACCCCTTCCAATCCATCTAATCCAACAAATCCATCTAATCCAGGAACCAGCAATCATGCTCCAATCGTTGCCCCTGGAGGTTTGCCTGCTCAGGAATTGACGTTGGATCACGCTTCTAAGGACTTGCAGGCCTCTTCTTATTTCAGCGATCCAGAGGGTGGACCATTGAAGTTCGCTATCTTGTCGGGAGATGAGAACATGGTATCTTCTACTGTGACGGACTCGGTAATTCGCCTTGCACCACGAGCTGTTGGTCAGACGATGCTGACCATTCAAGCTACTGATGAACAAGGTGCCAGTGTAACGGCACAACTCCAGGTTACCGTGCAAGTGAATACGATTAGCCGCCAATTCCCTGACGAGCAATTGGCTGGAGCTATGGCATTTTGGCTACAGAAGGGGCTAGATGATCCGCTGACCAAAGCAGAATTAGCTACGGCACTTGTCCAGACTCAAGGAGGATTGTATGCAAGAGATGCTGGCATTTCCGATCTTACCGGTGTCGATATATTTAATGGATTAAATGTCGTAGAAATTGATTTATCTGGAAATAACATAAGCAAAGCGGATGCCTCTGAATTTGAACAATTAGAGTGGCTTGATCTGTCGAACAACCGTCTGAGTGAAATTAACGTCACAGGGCTTGAGAAGTTGCATTACCTAAATCTGAGAGATAATGAGCTTAGTGTGCTGGACGTGACAGGGCTGACTTCCTTGCAAACATTGTTTATGCAAAACAATCAGCTTGTTCACATTCCAGGGGGACTGGTAGATTTAATGAATTTGGAATATGTAAGGTTAGATTCCAATCAAATCAACCTCAGAAAAGAACCAGATTCCATAATGCATCATGCCCTGCTACTGAAAGAAGAACTGATATATGGTTTTGATGGTTCTCCTCCTAAATTGATCGAGGCACCAGCAGGAAATACAGCTTATGTAGGTGGAGATGAAATCGAGATAGACTTGTCCTACATGTTTAGAGATGAGGATGATGACAGTTCGACCCTTAAGTTAGAAGCGACATTTTCTGATAATCAATTAGCAACTGTTCGAATGGTTGGACAAAACTTATACGTGAAAGCATTAGGAACAAGTAATACGCCTATACGAATTGGGATAATGGCTACAGATCCGTTGGGGATGACGGGTTGGGGGTATGTAGATGTTTATCTGACCGAAGCCCAGTAGCTAGTAGCTTAGTCAGAATTGAATGGAACGATAACAAACGCACTTTCCTATGAGGGAGGTGCGTTGTTTCCATTTTGTGTAATTTAGTATAAGATGAGTGAGATAACGTTAAGCGATAATATGAAATACATAGATAGTAGATTGCGAATTTTAATTGATGTAGAACCGAGAGGGAGAGCAAATATGCCAAATACCAACATTACGCCAAGTACCGAAGAAGATTCAGCCTATGTCCGCCAGCAACTGGTCGCTTACAATGCGGCACATGTGAGCGAGGCTTTAAGGAACAGATACGAGGAACTTCATTTTCATATTCGAAACGAGGCAGGGCAGATTGTAGCAGGGGTACTGAGCACCTTATGCTGGAACTGGGTCGAGCTAGATATCTTGTGGGTTGATGCCAAAGAGAGGCACAAAGGGTATGGAACGAAACTGCTACAGGAGGTAGAGCGTTTGGCCCGGGAGAAGGAGTGTGATTTCATTATGCTGAACACCTTCTCGTATCAGGCTCCTGAATTTTACCTAAAACACGGGTATGAGCTGATGACGATGATCGAGAATGCACCTACGGGACACCAACAATACTATTTCAAGAAGGATCTCATCAGATCAGAAGGAGCAGAGGCATCACGATGATTACAATTAAACAGATTGAACCGCAGGATTTGCCTGCGTTAAACCAGCTGTACCATGAATTGATGGGTACACCTCCCAATGAACAGCATATGAATGCGCAGCAAATGCAAAAGACGTTTCAGCAAATGAAGAAACAGGGTCAATACTATGTGCTTGGAGCCTATGATCAGGATAAACTTGTGGGATCGGTTATGGGAGTTGAATGCATGGATCTGATGGGTTCTTGCGAGCCATTTATGGTCGTGGAAAATGTCATTGTCTCCGAACGGGTTCGCAGGCAGGGTGTTGGACAGAAGCTCATGCTTAAGATCGAACATATTGCCAAAGATCTGGGATGTGCGTACATCATTCTGGTGTCTGGAGATCAGCGCAAGGAAGCCCATCGATTTTACGAGAAACTGGGCTTTAGAGACGAGAAGGTTCAGGGATACCGAAAACATTTATAAACGGCAGTATGTTTTCTATAACACAGTTAAAAGGGAGTGAGCCTTGGCGGACGCTCTCTTTTTCTGTTATCCAACGGAAGGGGGGAGCTCTTTACAGCAATATAGCGTATCCTACACCTATACTTTAGTAGCATATCGAGAAGGATAGATTTTTGTTAAACTTTAGGAAAAAGAATACATAGGAGGTTACCGAATATGCGTATCGTGGATAACATCAAAGTCTGGGGGGAACCGCTGGAGAATGCCGTCAGTCAGGCGGTGACTTGTTCGAAATATGGAGATGTGCTGGGCGTGGCTTTAATGGCCGATCATCACAAGGGATATTCGCAGCCGATCGGCGGAGTGGTTGCTTACCGCAACATGATCAGTCCGTCAGGAGTGGGGTACGATATTGCCTGCGGCAACAAAGCAGTGCGCACGAACCTGATGTGGGACGATATTCGTGACCGGATTGCGGTCATTATGGATGATATTAATGCAACGATCTCATTCGGCGTAGGGCGGAACAACCCAACCCCGGTGGAACATGAGTTGTTCGACGATCCGAACTGGAAGCTTTTTGATACCATCGAGAGCGGATTGCAACAGAAGCTGAAGACACTGGCGCGCAATCAACTCGGAACCGTGGGAAGCGGCAATCATTTTGTCGATATTTTTGTGGAAGAGAAAACGGGCAAGGTATGGATTGCCAATCATTTTGGCAGCCGTGGCTTCGGACATAAGGTAGCGAGTGGATTCCTTAATCTGGCGGCTGGACGAGAGTTCAGTGGCAAAGCACCGGGTGAATCGATGGATCAGCCGCCGACCCTGTTTGACTTGAACAGTGAAATGGGTGATATGTATTGGGCGGGTATGACACTGGCGGGTCGTTATGCCTATGCCGGAAGGGATTACGTGATTGAACAGGTGCTGGATATCCTTGGAGCGAGTGCTGAATATGCCGTACATAATCATCATAACTTTGCGTGGAAAGAGCAGCATATGGGCGAGGAAGTCGTCGTTGTTCGTAAAGGAGCGACACCGCTGGCACCGGGCCAGCTTGGCTTTGTCGGCGGGAGTATGGGGGATATTTCGGTCATTGTAGAAGGAATTCATAGTGAGGAGAATACGGAGTCTTTCCGCAGTACGGTTCACGGGGCAGGACGGATCATGAGTCGTACGCAGGCGGCAGGCAAAATGAATTACAAACTTCGCACACGTATGGGCGGCGAGATTAGTGAAGAACAGATGCAAGCCGCCATTCGAGCATATGGTGTGGAGCTCCGTGGAGCTGGCACGGATGAGAGCCCGTTTGTCTACAAAAAATTGCAAGACGTGCTGAATGCGCATGCCAATACGCTCAAAATCAATCATGTACTGCGCCCGGTAGGCGTAGCGATGGCGGGTGGCAATGAGTTCGACCCCTACAAGGATTAATCGAAGATCAACCTGCGGATAACAGCGATTGGAAGGTTGTTCTGTCTTTGGAGTGGCCTGTGTAAAATCTTTAATCTAACTTAACTAGAATTCAGACACAAGAAGGAGGGCGAACACCCCATGAGAAACTGTGCGATATACAGCTCCCAGTTTGACCTGGATCAGTTGTATGAAATGATCCAATCCATCTATCCTGATGCTGCCATCCAGCGAAGAGAAGACCATACGCACATACAGGTGATTCAGAAGAAATGGTTTAGCAAAAAAACAAAGGGATTCAACATCATGACCAGCCAGACGCATCCCGAGGAGTTCGGCACGATGATTCAAGGTATGCTTGGGTTTATGAGTCAGATCGAAGGGCGTAATGCTGCGCTTCAGGAAAAGGTACTGATTAAATGCTCCACCCTGAACATGGTGATCGGCATCGAGACAGAGGAAGATATCTCGGAAGAGTTCTTTAACGAGTTATTACAACTGGCTGAAGCGCTGGATGCCATCATTTTCTGCGGAGGTGGCTCCCTACTGAATGCTCAGGGTCAGCTGCTTCTGGATGTAAACGGAGAATCCGAAGTAGAGGATTACACGGTAACCGCGCACACGAGTTATCTGGATGACACTCGTCCACCCTCAGCGGATGCTGTGGAGCGCAAGGCGCGTTCAGAGCAGCGATTAGCGGCGCAAGGTGTTCCGTATAATGCCAATCTGCCAGCAAGGGCAGGTGAGCAGGATACAACGATTCGAACGAAGGAAGAGGTTGCGCAGCGTGCTGTAGCTCTTTGTATAGCCGCCCTAAAAGGTGAGTGCCTTGGAGCGGGTGAAAGTGACGATGACACGGCAGCGCTTGTGCAGGAAGTCATCGACAAGTATGATGCATCCGCCTTCTTTTCTCCGGATGAAAAGTCTTTTCTGGATCAGCATGGAGCACAGCAGCAAGAGGTTATTCGCTTCTCTTGGGGATATGAGGCATACCATGTCATGCTATGGGCACTAGGGTACGTGGAAGAATTGAGTGCACCTACTGAGCTTTGCAACGTAAGTAAGGACGTTGGTTATCTACAGCAAAAGGACAGCTACGCAGAGTTCCTGTCGGATGCCACTCTGCGTAGTAAAGATGAAATTTTGGACGAGGCCGACTTGATTTATCGGTACAATTGGGTCTGTGTAAACAGCAGAATTAAAGAGGAGTTACCACCTGCGGGTTTAAATCCCGGTGTAGCTTATGAACGGCATCGCGCACTTAACTGGTTAATCAGTTATCTGGATCAAACGTGGGACGAGGTACGAACGGATACGTAAAACGAGATCAAACTGAAAAGAGCCACCGACTAGATTTTTAATCTGATCGGTGGCTCTTAGCCATTTGCTACTCGATAGATGAGGTTACTGAGGGAGAAACCATGGCTTGAATTGCAGGATACATGTTCTCGCTGCTCGTAAATAAAATGTAGGATTGATGAGTGGTTCGGATCAGAATCCGCTCGGTTGAACGAGCATAACCGATTCGGACAGCTGAAGGCTCACTTCCTCCATAGGTGTTATCTAAAGTTACAGATGTGATTTGTGAAATGGGGATTTCAATCTTGGTAAACTGCCAGCGTATGATCAGTTGATCATCTACTTGCTTTACGTTTACATCAAACATAGGATGACCTCCTTCTTTTGTACAAATCAAATGATTGGACTAACAAAGTGATGAAACCGTATTAGGTATACGATAGTTCTAGTTTATCATTTTTGACTAAAAATTCCTAATTAATAAAGATGAAGTAACTAAAAATTTCAACATAAGATATGATGTTTGAGTAGAATCAATCCATCCAATGTTTTGTAAGGAGATGAGCTGCATAAAAAAACTTAATGGATACCATTATTTCGAGAAAAATGTAGGCCCGTTCCGTAATCTCTCAAGCCTGTCTCAGAGAGAGGCCGAAGCAGTTTCACAACAGATTCGGCAGGAAGGCCGAGTTTTTGCCGCTCAGCGGTCTTCCGACTACATAACAATAAGGAGACGCCTCGAGCATATGGCATATGAGAAATTCACAGCTAAGGGAGGAAAGCCGGCACAAGACTATCCCCATTATCTCACGCTAGGTGTATGCCCCTGGCTGGAAACATGGTACAAGGAGCCGAACCATATCATCATTCCATGGGAAGCATTGCCGGCAGAAGTTGTGAGCTTTACGTACGGTGATCTCTTCCCAACGATGCGTTATGAAGACGATAAATCCTATCGCAAGCAGGTTTATACCAAAGACGAAATCGGTGAATTGATTCAGACTTATGGTTTGCCGCAGGAGTGGAATCGAACGGGCGAACATGGGCCCGAACGATATATTGAAATTCAAGTCTGGGACAACGAGGTTATACGGGCATATCGTTAAATCCACTCATGACGATGCTTTATTTACGTTTACGATTGAATAGAACGTAGCTTGGCTTTCGATTGTTCAGAGCCATCTTAAGCGGGTTTAACACGAAGGAATAATCCCAGCAAACCGAGAATAGCAAAAGCCAGAAAAGCGACCGTGCTTGAAAATACCTCAATGCTGTATCCCGCCATAAATGATCCTAGGAATTGACCCACGCCAAGTGCAAGAAATGCAAGACTAATGCCGATGGAGACATTCGGCTGGAACAGTCTCGTTGCCCACACGATGAATATACTTGTGAGAAAAATGTACGTGCTACCGAACAGGACAGCTGAAACCAGACTTGCCGTCATCGAAGGCAGAACAATAACGCCAAGCGAAATGGATAACAACAGGATACCTATACGATAAGACCAGCTTAACTCAATCCGTTCTATAATCCGACCCGCACTTCCGCCGAGTATACCTGTCACGCCCATAACAATCCAGAATAAGACGGCTTCCGAATCGGAGGCCCCTTTCTCGTCCGTAAGAAAGTTTCGGGCAAAAGTCCAATAAATCGCAGAGCTTGCGCCTGTTAACATACAAGCCATGAGTAAAGCCGATCCCGGTCTGGTGGGTCTCATGCAAGACCAGATGGACTTCGTACAAGGGAGTGTTTTGGTTGCAGGAATCGCATGTCGGTTCCATAGCAACACGGTTATGCCTATGAGGGCAAACAGGATATAACTTATACGCCATAAATCGGTGAATAGCAAGTAGAGTGGACCGGAGACGATAATGCCAAAGCTGGTGCCTGTATTGATCCAGCTGTTCCCTCTGGCGTGCAGATCTGGTGCGAGTTCTGCACTCACTGCATTCCCGAGGGCTGGAGAGGCCCATCCTGTGCTGAGTCCGGCAAGAAATACGCTGACCGCAAGTAGCCAGGTATCATGCGCAAGTCCGATGCCGATCAAACCAAGAATAGCGCTGATTCCAGCAAGTTGAATGACGTAATGGTGCCCTTTGTGATTAATGATAAGCGGCGCAGTCAGAAGGGCAAGACAATAAGCAATATAGGTTGCCGAGTTACTGGCCCCGGATGCCGATTCGGATAATTGTAAAGCCTCGGAGATTTCTGGCATAAACAGTCCGTAACTGAAACGCCCAAAAGCATAACATACTGCGATCAGGGCAACGCCAGGAAGGACTATCTTTTTCATTGAATTTCACCGCCTTATTTTAGATAGAACGATCATTATACTTCTTATGAAAATAAAAAAGTGAGTTGAAATATGAACTCACCCTTTGTGTTATGAATTGAAACTATTTTGAGTCATGTGAATCAGTTCCCGGCAGACCTCTTTTACATTTTCCGTTTCGGCCAGCGCCGTCGAGCCCTCTAACAACAGCATAAATTGCATGATGCTTCGATCGTTTGCTTCGGGATCACTTTTTTTTATCAGGGTTATGAGGTGTTTTTTGTGCCCGTTAACGGTTTGTACGATAACATGGTTCGGATCAGCCCCGAATTCTTCCTTCGCTCGTAAAAAAAGACATCCCCTGGCTTCATGTTCCATCAGCCACTTGGCATGACCCTCAGCCAGATTGAGAAAGACGGACTTTGCCTTGTTGTCTGCATATAAACGGAGTTGCTCGAGATAGCGCTGTTCGCGGCGCAGAAGTACCTCGACAATCAGGTCTTCCTTGGATGCAAAGTGATTATATAACGTCATGATAGCCACGTCAGCATCGGTAATAATCCGTTTTAGGCCAATGGCATGAAAGCCATGCAAATAGAACAGGTCCTCAGACACGTTAAGAAGCTTTTCCTTTTTGCTACTCATAATCGCTTGGGCCACTCCTTTCACCCATTTTTCAGTAAAAATAGAATGATCATTATATCCAAAATATAGAATGTGTATATCGATGTCAATCTGAAATGACAGTTTCAATCTCCAGTCGCCCAAAGTTTTCGATCCATTCAGTAGGGCAGTTTGAATCTGTAATCACCATGGATATGTGATCGGCAGGTGCAATTCTGGCAAACGTGGAGCGTCCAAACTTGGTATGATCCGCCACCAGGATGGCTTCTTCGGCGCGTTCCATCATTTTACGCGAGATCAGGGCTTCCTCCAGTACATAATCG
This sequence comes from Paenibacillus polysaccharolyticus, assembly GCF_900102085.1. GTDB lineage: Bacteria > Bacillota > Bacilli > Paenibacillales > Paenibacillaceae > Paenibacillus > Paenibacillus polysaccharolyticus. The sequence continues at coordinate 152,560 of NZ_FMVM01000011.1, forward strand.
GTAATTCCATCGGTGAAGGAAACACCTCCAGCCGAAATGAACGCTTTGTTCACTTTGAACTGGTCAAGTATCTCATGTGCCCCAGGCCCAGTGGCGGCTTGAACAGCAGTGTTGATTTCGCCTCCGGCAAAAATGATTTTACCTGTAAAAGATTCCAGGGCAATAGTCAGGATGGGTGCGGAATTCGTAATCACCGTGATAAGGGAGCGATGTTGCAATTGGCGCATGATTTCGAGTGTGGTTGTGCCGTTGTCCAGCATGATGGTTTCGCCGTCTTCAATCAAGGCAGCTGCAGCGACAGCAATAGCCTGCTTTTCTTGAACTTGCAACTGTGAGCGCTTCTGGAAGGGCGCTTCGATCATACCTGAGCGGACACGTACAGCGCCCCCGTACACTTTACGTAATTCACCTTCCTTCTCCAGCCGATCCAGATCCCGCCTTATGGTTTCCGTGGATACCTGAAATAGCTGAGCCAACGTTTGTACCTGAACTTTGCCTTGTGTGGCAAGCTGGGCAAGGATCGTCTGTTTTCGCTCCTCATATGTTAACGACATTCAAATTCCGCCTCCGTTACTTTCTTTTATAGAAGTTTGGCCTTTGTGTGGATTGTTGTTGTTTTTAACAGTTTAAGTTGAAGAAAATCACTTGTCAATTTCATTCGGTAGATATGGTTGATAGATATCTAGAGATGTGTTGACAGAGGATAGATGTGGCGATATTATCAAATGAAACAACTGAAAACCACAATAAACCACATTTTAAAACAGGATTGAACACGAGTTGTTTCAAGAGTTATTTCAAGCACTAATCAGCAATACATATAACCAATAGATCAAACTGCATGAATGAAGTGAAGCTTATTGTTCGCATTCAATGCGTATTCATGTGGTATTCGGGAGGACAACACAGTGAAACGACCGCTTGCTTTTCGTGAAAATGGAACCTTTACCATCGTACAATTTACCGATATACACTGGAAAGACGGGCGACCTGAAGATCTGCGAAGCCGGCGGATGATGCAATCAATCATCGAACTGGAACAGCCGGATCTGGTTATTTTCACAGGAGATGTGATCTACACCGGGCCTGTCGATTCGGGAAATCAGGCGTGCGAGCATCCGGAGCAGGCTTTTCGCAATGCTGTCTCGGCTGTGGAGGCGTGTGGGATTCCGTGGGCTTTTGTGTTTGGCAATCATGATGCCGAGCAACGAATCAATCCAGTAGAGCTCATGCGTGTAGTTCAGGAGCATACGCATAGTGTGACGAAAGCCGGTCCGCGTGATATTGCAGGATTGGGCAATTACACGCTGGAGATTGCCGGGGCGAATGGACTTCCGGCAGCCGTGTTGTATCTGCTCGATTCCGGGAGTTATTCGACCGTGGAATCGATCCCCGGTTATGGTTGGATTCAGCAGAGTCAGCTCCGATGGCTGATGGATGAATCCACACGCGTCAATCCCGGCCGCAGTCCGGGGGATAAGCTGCCAGCCTTGGCGTTTTTCCATATCCCGATTCCGGAATATCAACTGATGTGGGATAGTCAGGTTTGCTATGGCAACAAATATGAACCTGTCTGCTGTGCGAAAGTCAATTCGGGTTTGTTTGCTGCACTGCTGGAGATGGGGGATGTAATGGGTACGTTCTGCGGACACGATCATGTGAATGATTTTCACGGTCAGTATCAAGGGATACGTCTTTGTTACGGGCGTTCGAGTGGCCACAGTACCTATGGAAGGGAAGGTATGCTACGCGGAGGACGTGTCATTCAGATGTGTGAAGGTGAGCGGGAGTTTGATACCTGGCTCCGTCTGGAGGATGGATCGGTGGTGAAGGAACAGCCGGAGCATCAACCGGAGACCGCGACGTAAGGTATTCTAGAGTGTACTATAGCGTGGCAAGGGAAATAGAAAGCGATAAGCAAATAAGCAAGGAAAACAGAGAGGAACGTATACAGCATGATTTTACCGTTAATTCTGGTGCTTGCTTCAGGAATGGCACATGCCGTCTGGAGTATGTTTACAAAACGAAGTTTGAACAAAAGTGTTTTTCTATGGTCGATTATGATGATTCCCACCGTATTGCTGCTGCCTGTGCTGGTGGTGGAATTGTCCCGCGAGTCGTTACCCGTGTCAGCTTATGCGCTGTTGATCGTGTCGATGGCACTTCAGGCGTTATACTCCTGGCTGTTGTCTCAGACGTATGAGCTTGGTGATCTGTCTCAGATCTATCCGATTATGCGGGGCACGAGTACGTTGCTGGTGCCGTTGATCGGGGTTGCTTTTCTAGGAGAAAGGTTGTCGGGATTCGGATGGTTAGGCATTGCCTGTATGATTGTTGGTTTCATCGTTCTTAGTGGTGTGGGGAGCAGGAAGGGACAAGCAGGCTCTGGAATGAAGGGGGCGAAGCCAGTTCTGATGGCCTTGTGTGTGGGTTTATGTACGACGAGTTATGTATTTGTGGACAAATTAAATCTGCAACATATTTCGCCCTTGGCGTTGCTTGAGGTTACGAATATTGGTTTTGTGGCTGGATTAACGCCAGCGCTGCTCGCTTCAGCTGGCTTGCGTCAGGAATGGAAGGTCAATCGTTCGACGATTTTGCTTGGGGCTTTGCTGAATCCGGGATCATATCTGCTCTTTCTATTTGCACTGGAACAGGCTCCGATGGCCAGATTGGGCCCGCTTCGGGAAGTGGGTACGGTATTTGCGGCTTTTCTCGGGATATGGTTATTAAAAGAACAGCAGGGCATGAAACGGATTCTCTGTTCCATCGTTATTTTTGGCGGCATTCTCCTGATTGGTGTGTGGGGATAGGATAGAAAGACATCGGTCAAAAGAAAGCACAAAATGACAGGCTTCTCTACCCTTCTTCGTGTATCATGATAAGCAAGGAGTGATGCAGTACATGAAATGGATTGAAGCCATACAGAAGTCGATTCAATATATAGAAGAGCATTTACTGGAGCCTATGACGACGGATCAGATTGCGGCGCATGCGCATATGTCGGCATTTCATTTTCAACGTATCTTTGGTTTAATGACCGACGTTACCGTGGCGGAGTACATCCGGCGCAGAAGATTAACACTGGCGGCCCATGAACTGTTGCAGGGAGATCCCAAAATTATGGATTTGGCCTTCAAGTATGGCTATGATACGCCTGAATCGTTCACCAAGGCTTACCGCAGACAACATGGAATATCGCCAAGCGAAACCCGAAAGTCCGGTGCCTCAGTCCAGTCGTATAATCGACTCGTTATTCAAGTCAGTTTACAAGGAGCAGAGCCAATGAAACATCATATTGTCGAACAAGAGGCATTTTCCATCGCAGGCATCAAACAACGCTTTTCATATGTGGATGGGCAGCATTTGCAGGGGATTCCTAATATGTGGGAGGAAGCGTATCACAGCGGTGCAGAGGATCGGATAGCTGCATTGAATAACGGGGTTATCCCGGGTTTGCTAGGGGTGTGTGTAGATCAGGGCGAGATCGAGGACAAGCAGATGGAGTACTGGATTGCAACAACGTATGAAGGGGAGCAACCGGAAGGGCTATCTACGTTCACGTTCCCCGCGAGTAAATGGGTGGTTTTCGAGGTTGAGGAACCGATGCCTCAGGGAATACAAAAGCTGTGGAAACGTATTGTAGGTGAATGGTTCCCTTCAAATGCATACGAACATGCCTGGCTGCCTGAACTGGAAGTCTACCGCGGCATGAAACATGCGCCTCAAATCTGGATACCGATTAAATAGCCGGATAGGTAGCATTAGATAGCTCAATAGTAAGTATTAAATAGCCCTATAATAAGTATTAAATAGCCCTATAATAAGTATTAAATATCTGGATCGTAAGCGTTAATTATCTTCACCAATGATCATCGATCAATATGACATCATAACTCCGCTCAGGAATCGTGATTTTCAGGCGTGCATTCGTTTTGGATGTACATGAAAATGACAGCTTGAGAGGAGTTGTTTATTTTATTCCAGGGTTCGAAACATGTTATATTAAAAAACAGTAGTCTCATCTATCCCTAAGAACGACGGACGGCCAAGCTGGAATGAAGATATCGGATTCGAGTAGGTCAAGGAGGATTTGCTGTGCAATATGAAGAACGACTTGTGCAAACGTTGCGACAACATGAGCAGATCATGCAGGATCTGCGGATTGTACGTTCGCTAGAGTTGCCCGATTGTTACATCGGTGCGGGTTATATTCGTAATTACATATGGGATGATCTTCATGGATTTACCAGACGGGAGCTGAATAGCGATATTGATGTTGTTTATTTTAATGCTGCCGATCTTCGAGAGGAACGGGATTACGAACTGGAGCAGGAGCTGTGTACTGCAACAGGTAACACGAAGTGGTCGGTTAAAAATCAAGCCAGGATGCACCTGCACAACGGAGACATGCCATATCACTCGACTGAAGATGCACTGCGCTTTTGGCCTGAGCAAGTAACAGCCATCGGTGTACAACTACAATCTGACGATCAAATCAGGATATGTGCCCCTTATGGACTGGAGGATCTGTATGCGTTAGTTGTGCGCAAAAGCCCGGCGTTTATGGACGCGGCCTACTATTACGAACGTGTGTGCAAAAAGAATTGGCAACAGCACTGGCCCAAGCTCACGATTGTAAGAGCATAATATAACAAGTGTGGATGTCTATGTATGGGAAGGAGTGTTGCTGTACTGATACAGAAATTTTTACGGGAGAAAGGATATATTTTGGATCTGATCCTGCTGGCGTGTTTGGTTTTCTTTCTGATCTTTTGGGGCTGGAACTTTGCCGTGAAATTTTTTACTCTCCTCGCGGCAACCTTTATCATATTAAGACGGATTGATTACGAGAAACACATCTGGCTGAAACGCGGGTTGTTGGTCGTTTTCGGCATTGGCGCCGTCTCCTTTATCATTATTGAAGCTCTGGTATTTACCCAGCTTGGTTCAAAGGAAGAGGAGCGAGCGGACTATGTCATCATACTTGGGTCGGGCATCAAGGGCACCGAATTGTCACTGACCTTGAAACAAAGGTTGGATGCCAGCTTGGATTATATTCGCACTCACCCGCAGACTCCAGTTATTGTATCTGGTGGACAGGGGCCAGGTGAATCCATTCCTGAAGCCCTTGCGATGAAAAATTACCTGGTGGATCAGGGCATTGCCCCTGCTCAGATCATCATGGAGGATCGCTCGACAAGTACGCAGGAAAATTTGGCTTTTTCTAAAAAAATCATTCTTGCTTCCGGGCTGGAACATCCCAAAATTATGATTGTCACAAGCGATTACCACATGTTCAGGTCGAAATATATTGCGGCCAAAAACGGATACGCTGCAGAATACGGCATATCCGCTCCTTCACCGGGGTACTTGAAGCCGATTAATATGATTCGTGAATATTTTGGCACTGTGAAGGCATTTTTATAGTCAAACGAGAAACAGGACGAAGCGGAAGGAATAAAAATGCTTCGTCCTGTTTTCTATTTTTTATGGTGAACACTACATTAAACTTGGGTGGACAAGACTCATTTTTTTGCAGAATCGCTAGAAGCAGCTCTAAGCTCAGTTGCTCTGGACTCGGCAGCTGCTCTGGAGTTGTCAGGTGCGATTACAGCCTCAGAGACCTTATCACGAGGAGAAGTGGTTCTGGAAGCAGCCGCTGGAACAGTAGCCTCTCTGGAGATGTCAGGTGCAATTGTAGCCTCAGAGACCTCATCCCGAAGAGAAGTGGTTCTGGAAGCAGCCGCTGGAACAGTAGCCTCTCTGGAGATGTCAGGTGCAATTGTAGCCTCAGAGACCTCATCCCAAAGAGAAGTGGTTCTGGAAGCAGCCGCTGGAACGGTAGCCTCTCTGGAGCTGTCAGGTACAATTACGGCTTCAGAGACTTCATCTCGAGGTGTAGAAGCACTAGGTTCGGTGGCTCGACTGGCAGTCTCTCTGGAGTTGTCAGGTACAATTATAGCTTCAGTGGCTCCACGCTCTACTTTGGGCGTATGGCTCGATGCCCATACAGCTGTAGACGTACTTGCTACAGCAATTAAACAAACGGATGAAATTGTTATGATCCAATGTTTCTTTTTCATTTTTTTGACATCAAACATCATCGTAAGTCTCCTTTTTAATTGTTTTCCCTCCCCTGAAAGGGATGAGCAAAATTGCACAGGCAAGCTTCGCGCCCCTGCGGTGACATTTAAAATGGTTTCGCCATAACGTTTGCGATCTTCGATGGACATCTTCTGGACAACCTTTTCATCACAAGAAAATTCACTCCAGGTGTGAATCTCTTGGCGAAGGAGGTGAACGAGAGGATTGAACCAGTGCAAAGCGCTGACCGCTAGAGTGAGTGCCTTGACCCACAGATCTTTATATTTAAGGTGAGTTAATTCATGGTGATAAACCAGACCCATATTCAAGTGAGCTGTACCCGCTTGAGGCAAATAAATCGTAGGTTTCGTTAAACCGACCAGCACGGGACTTCGTAACATTGGACTATATGCCAGGTTGACATGCTGCCGAATACCTAACTTTTCTTTGATCATGGGGAGCAGTAAGGCGGCCTCACTATTTTCTTTCACATCTGACTGTGTACGTTTCAACGCATGGATGAATCTGTAATAACAATAGATCTGCCACGTCGTATAACCGAGAACGCCTACTCCCCAAGCACTGAGCAAAACATACGCCGCTGTAGAAGATATCGTCCATTCTGGGGTAAGCGCTCCTTCAAGCATACCGTTCAAAAAGTTAGATTGTTCAAGGTTTCGGTGTGAAGCATGATGAAAAAGACTGGAGAACCATGTCATTCCGAACGATAGGGGCAGTACATAAAAGGCGAAAGCCATTTTACTCAGTCCGTAACGCCAGGAAGCGGGGAAAAGATATACCGGCAGAAGGCGCAAGGCAAGAATGCAAGCAGCGGCAATGCTTCCAGCCACCGTCAACGTTATCAGCAGATCAATAAAGAGATTCATGCGCGCCACCTACTTTTCCGACAGCCATTGTTTTAGTTCGGCAATGTCTTTCTCTGAAAGCTTATCCCCGTCATACATGGCTGAAACCAGATTTTTAACAGAGCCTTGATAGAGGCCATCGAGTACTGTTTTGGTTTTCAGAAGTTTGTAGTCTTCTGGCTGTAAAAGAGGCTCATAATAGTTGGTTCGACCCTGTCTCGTGACAGTGAGAGCCCCTTTATCCACCAGTCTGGATAGGAAAGTGGAAATGGTCTGTGCCTTCCACGCTTTTCCCTTTTCCTTAAACATGTCTAACAGTTCGGAAGAAGTGACCGGAGGAGTACAAGACCAGATCACCTCCATCAGTTCCAGCTCGGTTTCGGACCATTTTTGAGTTTGGTGCACCAAAGAAGCACTCCTTTACAACGTTATGCGTCCATAACGATAATTTTATTACTACACTACGTAGTAAGTATAAACTACTACAACTTGTAGTATATAGTCAAGCGCAGTGTGTGAGAACCTCGTTTCTTCCTCTGTTTGTCAAGAGGGTTCTGTTTCTATATCCCAGATTCAACGAAGAAAAGCATGTTATACTATAGGTCAACAATAGATGACCGAAACAGGAGTGAATGATCATTACAGCATATCAATTACCTGCTCTGAAGGAGCAGAACATGATTTCAACGAACGATTTACAAGACATTATTCGCATGCTCGCCCATGCGCCTTTACTGTATGATGATGGTCAGCATATTCAGGTTCAGGATTACCTGGGAGGTCTTGAGATAGGGTTAACGCATGATATTCGTCGTGCAGCGATTGAATTGTACGAACTGGGGGTCAAGGCTTGTCGCCAATTTACGGATGTACTTGCCTATGAGCAGTTGCAGGATGTGCTTGGTCTGCAGGCTGAGTTGTGGCAGGAAGGTGTGCTTGCACTGCAAGACTGGATGAATTGGCTAAAAGAAATTGGCGAAGGGCGGCGAATTTTGCCTGAGTATGATTTTGCATCCATATTGGGTGAACTCCCCGAAGGGTATATGATTCATGATTTTCATGACGAACTACAGGTTCGACTAGAGCAGGATGCATCGAATGCTTGGGCGAACGAAGAGCGAAGTCGGTTATATACAGCGATTGGCGTGCAAGAAGCAGGCTGAGCGAGCGATTTGAATGAAATTGAACTTTTTAAACGTCGATGGGCGTCTCTCTACACGGAAATGGAATCCATATCAAACGAAACGGTCTGCTACGTTGTTTAGTCTGATATGAATGCAATGCGTAGATGGCATGATGCATCTGCTGAAATGAGGGGATACCGTGAAAAAGGTTGTACTTGCTGGTGGAACGGGATTTGTTGGTCAAGATTTTACAGTCCGGTTTAAAAAGCTGGGGTACGATGTGCTGGTGATCTCACGCCAGTCTGGACACATCGCCTGGGAAGATCGAACAGCCATCATTGAAGCACTTGAAGGCGCGGAGATGCTGATTAATCTGGCTGGTAAATCGGTCAATTGCCGTTATACTGACGAGAATCGTAAAATCATTATGGATTCCAGAACAGAAACCACAAACATTCTCGGGGAAGCGGTATTGGCTTGTGTGCATCCGCCTGAATTGTGGATTAACTCCAGTACGGCTACCATCTATAGACATGCGGAAGATCGTCCAATGACGGAACAAGATGGAGAGATCGGTTCGGGTTTCTCTGTGGAGGTTGCCAAGGCTTGGGAGCAGGCATTCTTCGGATTCAAGCTACCATCTACACGTCAAATTGCACTACGCATTGCGATTGTGCTTGGGGAAGGTGGGGTGATGGAACCACTGACGAATCTGGTTCGATTTGGCCTGGGTGGAGCCCAGGGAGCAGGAACCCAAAAATTTAGCTGGATTCATATGGAGGACCTGTTCCGCATGGTGATATTTGTACAGGAGCATCCGGATCTGGAAGGGGTCTATAATGCTTCATCTCCTCATCCAGTGACCAATCGGGAACTGATGGCAAGTCTTAGGAAGCAGATGGGTGCACGTATCGGACTTCCGTCCCCACGCTGGATGCTTGAGCTTGGAGCTATATTTATCCGTACGGAAACGGAACTGGTACTCAAGAGCCGCTGGGTCATTCCCGACAGAATCGAAAAGGCAGGTTTTACGTTCACTTATGCTTCGCTGGATAAGGCACTTGCTGATCTCCTTAAATCCAAATAATGGGGAGCAGACAGTTTACATAGGTGCCTCCATTTTCAGACTGTGAAAAACATGTGCAGGAATCATTAATATGTGAATGGGAGGGCAGAGCAATCTGCCCTTCCGTCTATTTCGATGATATTTAGGCTCGGGATCGATCATCAGGCTGCTTCAAATATTCTTTTTCATTATCACTATTATTCAGTTGCAGGTATATTCGTTTAATGGGTAATATCACGAAATTTACATAACACGCTTGAAAGAGAAGAGGTTGGGCATATGCAGCTTAGAAGAGTAAGAATCGCAGGTACAGGAAAATACCTGCCTCAGATGAAGGTGACAGACGAAGAGTTGGATGAGCGATTACATGTGCCCGCAGGCTGGGTCAGCAAAGCGACGGGCGTCGGCTATCGTTATTATGCTTCGGACGAAGAGACTTCTTCCTATATGGGTGCCAGAGCGGCAGAAGCAGCTCTGGCCGATGCAGGGCTGTCTTTTGGTGAGATCGATTGTTTGGTATGCACCAGCGGTACGAAAGAACAGCCGTTGCCAAGCACAGCCGTCTTTATCCAGCAGGCCATGGGACAGGAAGAATCAGGTGTTCCTGCCTTTGATATGGATGCGACTTGTCTGAGTTTCCTGAACGGACTCGATGTCATCTCTTATATGGTAGACGCTGGACGTTACCAGCGTGTATTGCTCGTAGCCACCGAGATTGCTTCAGCCGGATTAAACTGGAAAGATCCTGAAAGTGCTGCCTTGTTTGGTGATGGCGCGGCGGCAGTCATCATTGAGCGAGCATCTGAGGAATCCGGGTCACAGATCGTTCATGCATCGCTGCGAACCTATAGCCGCGGGGCACGGTTTTCGGAGATTGCAGGCGGAGGCACGCGGCATCATGCGGCCCAGTATGATGTAGCGCATCCAGATCCATTCCTCTTTCATATGGATGGACAGGCGATTTTTCGCATGGCGTCCAAGCTGTTACCCGGGTTTATGAATGAGATGCTTCAAGCTTCCGGGGATCGAATGGAGGATTTCTCTCTGGTCATTCCTCATCAGGGCAGTGCAATGGCGATGCGCCTGATTCGCAAGAAGCTTGGAATTCCGGCAGAACGGTTCATGGATATTACACAAGGTCATGGTAATACGATTGCGGCCTCCATTCCGATGGGATTGCATGAGGCGATTCGTCAGCAACGAATAGAGCGTGGTGATCGGGTATTGATGATCGGAACGGCGGCTGGGCTGTCTTTGGGAGGACTGATCTTTGACTACTAGATTTGCACGACGTGACCAACGTGTGCTTCAAGGACAAACGGGTCATACATACAGGGTACTCCTTACCGGGGGAAGAGCTCCGGTTACGCTGGATTTGGCGCGTATGTTGCATCGGTCAGGTCACCTTGTATTTATTGCGGAGAGTATGGAACATCATCTGTGCAGAACGTCTAGTGCGGTGGAGCAATGCGTACTTGTTCCATCGCCACGTCACCATACGGAGAAGTACCTGTCCGCACTGGAACATTGGGTTAAGATATGGCAGATCGATGTGCTGATTCCGATGTGCGAAGAAGTGTTTTATGTGGCTGGTGGGGCTGAACGCTTAAGACAGCGTTGTCGTGTTCTTGTTTCCAGTCTGGAGCAGTTGCACGTTCTGCATCATAAGTATGATTTTAATAGGCTTGCCAAGTCTATGGGGCTTCCGGTTCCGGATACACATCTGATTCAAACTCCGCAGGAGTGGCTGGAGATGCATCAGGTTTTAAAGGGAGAGTGGGTCTGGAAACCGGTCTATTCCCGTTTTGCGGCCAAAGTACGTATGCCGAAACTTGGGTACCACGATCCACCGGGCGAAGATACGTTGTCTCCTGCCTCACCTTGGGTGGCGCAGCGGTACATTCATGGACGAGGATTGTGCACCTACAGTGTAGTGCATGAAGGCCATTTAATCGCGCATGCCACCTACGACAGCCGATATCGTACGGGCAGTGTAGGCGCGAGTGTTTTTTTTGAACAGGTGCAACATGAGGGCACGCGCGCGTGGGTAGAACACTTTGTGCGCGCGACGAGCTTCAGCGGACAGATTGGATTTGATTTTATCGAAGACGTGACGGGTCAGGTGTATGCGATTGAGTGTAACCCGAGGGCAACCAGTGGCATTCATCTATTTCATCCTGGTAACGACTTGGTGCGTGCATTGCTCGAACCTGAAGTGGTACTTAGCGAAGGGATCGAAGTGACACCGCGGTCAGGTAATGATAAGGCGATGTTAGCACTGCCCATGCTGGGAAGTGGTATCCGGCAGATTCATAGCAGCAGAGGTAGCCTGCGAGCTTGGAGGACGGCTTGGCAGGGTGCCAGGGATGTGGTGTATGTGCGGCAGGATCGGCGGCCTTTTTTTGAACAATTTGCGGTCGTACTTGCTGCCTGGCGTCTTGCACGTTCACAGCAGATTACGCTGACGGAAGCATTGACTCATGACATAGAATGGAACGGTGAACAACGATGAAGAGAGCATTAGTGACCGGGGCTACAGGTTGTCTGGGTAGACATCTGGCGATAAGGCTTGCAGCAGAAGGCTGGGAAGTGACAGGCATGGGGCGACAGCAAGAGATCGGCAGTGTGCTTGAAGCGGCTGGAGTTCGCTTTATCAGGGGAGATATTCGAGATGTCCAGATTGTAGATGCAGCATGTACAAGTCAGGATATCGTGTTCCACTGTGCGGCCTTATCCTCACCTTGGGGGAAATATCAGGATTTCTACAGCAGTAATGTGCAGGGAACGCAAAATCTGATTGATCATTCTCTACGCCATCAGGTGCAGCGGTTCGTGCATGTTTCCACGCCGAGTATTTATTTTAACTACATACCGCGTTATGAAGTTCATGAACATGACCTGCTGCCGGCTAAATCGGCCAATCATTATGCGGCTACCAAACGTATGGCTGAAGACATTGTGATGGAGGCACATCGTAACGGATTGCCATCGATTATGATTCGCCCGCGAGCCATTTTTGGCCCGTACGACCAAACGCTTTTCCCGCGGATTGTTGCAGCGAATGCCAAGCGGGGAGTACCGATGATTGATGGTGGACAGGCGCTGATTGATCTGACGTGCGTAGATAATGTGGTGGATGCGCTGTTATTGTGCAGTGATGCTTCTGATGATGCGCTTGGGAGAGCCTACAATATTTCGAACGCAGACCCGAGACCATTTGCAGAGTTGGTCGGGACTCTTTTTGACATGTTAGACATGCCGCTGCGGCGTCTGAATATTCCTTATCGAGTGGCCTATGGAGTGGCCAGTATGCTGGAAGGTGTGCATCGATTCATCCCTGCTCTGGGAGAGCCGTTACTGACCAGATACTCCGTTGGATCTTTGGGTGTGCCGCAAACGTTGGATATTACCGATGCTAAGGCGCAGCTAGGATATGTACCGCAGGTGTCCATTGAAGCGGGTTTGCGACAATTTGCAGATTGGTGGAGGAGTGAATAATGTTAACAACGAAGCCGGTAAAATTATATTTAGGCGCAGCGGGTTACTGTACTCATCCAGAGTTCCTTACGTTACGGGGAGGAAGCTTCCGGCCTGTTCGTTTTCCGGCAGGCTTCGCTTGTATTCTTCATCCCGATCATGGCCCGATACTACTGGACACGGGGTACAGTTCCCGTTTTTTTGAAGAGACCGCTCGACTTCCGAACGCATTATATCGTCATATCACGCCCGTTGTATTTCGGGAAGAAGACAGTGCCGTTCATTTTCTGAAGCAGATTGGGCTGGTGCCGTCAGATGTCCGTTATGTTATTCTTTCGCATTTTCACGGAGATCACATTGCAGGTGCCAAGGACTTCCCGGAGGCTCAGTTTATTTATTTGCCGAGAGCCTATGAGGCGGTTCGTTCTCTTGGTTCAATTGCGGCGGTGAAGGCCGGTTTTCTGGCCGGACTGCTACCTGACGATTTTATCCAGCGCTCACTGCCCGTGAACGACCCTGCCAAGCGATGGGCGGACATGAGTGAGACTACAGGCAAGGAAACCCCATCAGGGTTTCCTTGGCAAGAGGTATACGATCTTTTTGGAGATGGCAGCCTGCTCGGCGTGGATGTATCGGGTCATGCGGAAGGCATGATGGGTTTATTGCTGCGGACAGAGCAACATGATTATTTTTTATGTGCAGATGCAGTATGGTCGAGCCGGGCTTTCCGTGAACAGCTCAGACCTCATGCACTGGCAGGTATTATTATGTCAGACCGGCAGGAGTATAGACAGAACTTTGACAAGCTGGTTCACCTGCATCAACAGTTCCCTCGGCTTCGCATCGTGCCGAGTCATTGCCAAGAGGCGCTGAAAGCATGGGGAACAGGAGGAACAGCGAGATGAGCAATCCTGTTCGTATCGTTACTCATTATGCACTTGCACGTGGCTTGCGAAGATGGCGTACCAGGGCACAGCTTGAACTTTGGCAGGAACGTCGAATCATTCGGCATGTGGAGCGGATACGGGTACAGTCTCCGTTTTACCAAAAGTGGTGGGGAGACCTGAACGCATCCGAGTGGAAACAGTTCCCGCAGATCGATAAAACGGTAATGATGCAGTATTTCGATACGCTGAGCACGGTAGGTATTACAAAGGAAGACGCCCTGATCCTCGCTGGAGAAAGTGAGGATACCCGTAACTTTAAGCAATCCTCCATTCAAGGCGTCACGGTAGGGTTATCTTCGGGCACATCGGGTAACCGGGGCATTTTTCTGGTAAGTGATCGGGAACAAGATGCGTGGACGGGCACCGTGCTAGCCAAACTTCTTCCAGGCGGGTTGTGGAAACCCGCGAAAATCGCGTTCTTCCTGCGGGCGAATAGCAACCTGTACGAATCGGTCAAGCGTGGCAAGCTGCAATTCCAATATTTTGACCTGCTGGAGCGTGTGGATGTCCTGATTGAACGTATGAAAGAATACCAGCCTACGGTGTGGGTGGCTCCTCCTTCCATGCTTCGTATACTGGCTGATGCTTATCAGCAAGGACGTCTAACACATGTGCCTCAGAAAATTATTTCCGTAGCCGAGGTGCTTGACCCTCTGGATCGTAAGGTGCTGGAGCATGTCTTCGGTCAGACGGTTCATCAAGTGTACCAGTGTACAGAAGGCTTTTTGGGAGCAACGTGCGAGCACGGAACGATACATCTGAATGAAGACATTGTGTATATTGAAAAAGAGTACATTGATCCTGCAACCCGGCGGTTCGTGCCTGTGATCACGGACTTTTCCCGAACGTCGCAGCCGATTATCCGGTATCGGCTGAATGATATCTTAACCGAGGCGGCAGCGCAGTGCGCCTGTGGTTCGTTGTTTACTGCCATCGAGCGGATTGAAGGCCGCTGTGATGATACGCTTTATTTTTCGCATACCTATGAGGAGAAGGCTGTTTCGGTTTTTCCGGATTTTATCAGTCGTGCCGTGATTGCAGCTTCACCGGCTATTCAGCATTATCGTGTGGTGCAACGTGGCAGTGGGATGCTGGAGGTGTCAATGCGGGTCAGCGAGGAAGTGGGTCAGGAGCAGGCGCACGCCGCTGTGTTGCAAGAGTTGGGGAAATTGGCAGGTCGACTGCAATGTGTGTTACCTGAGGTTCAATTTGTGCCGTATACGTATGAAGCAGGGATCACGAAGTTGCGACGGGTGGAGAGACGGTTGGATTAATTAAAGTTCAATGCAGGGTCTACATGTACTATATAAGTTGAACTATTCTTTTACACGTTAACGAAGAGGACAGGAAAAACCTGGAAAAGCGAAGCGTTCGCCTTTATCACCGGATTTTCCCTTTTGGAGAAGGGAATTAAAAAAAATCTGGGGATAACAGCGATTGGAAGGTTAATCTGTCATCGGAGTGGACTGTGTAAAATCTTTAGTTCAATTTATATAGTTAAAAATGAATCGAACGATCATGAAAGTAGGTGATAATGTGACCGTGTGGGCGTATAAAATAGGAGAGGATTCGCCAAAACCTGTGGATGGCAAGGTTACATCAGGAGCGGAAAAAACAACGGAATTACTTCAATCAGCTCATGCAAATGTAACCAGATCAGGCCAGCCGGGGCAACAACCTCCTGTAGCTCTCATTACAGGTACCTCCAGCGGATTTGGGATGCTGACTGCCATCACTCTTGCTAAGCAAGGGTATCGTGTTATGGCTACAATGCGTGATCTAAGTCGAAAGGGAGAACTTGCGAATCGTGCCGAGGAAGCAGGAGTGACCGAGCGGATTCATTATGTACAGCTTGATGTGACAGATTCGGAATCTGTGCATACCGCTGTGGATACGGTGCTTCAGCAATATGGACAAATCGATGTGCTGGTGAATAATGCGGGTTTTGCTGTAGGCGGATTTATTGAGGAAGTGTCTATGGAGGACTGGCGACGCCAGATGGAAACGAACCTGTTCGGGCTCATCGCGGTGACACGAGCGGTTCTGCCTGTCATGCGTGGACAGAAACGCGGGCTGATTGTTAATCTTTCGAGTGTAAGCGGCCTATCCGGTTTTCCGGGATATGCCCCATACGCTGCCTCAAAATTTGCTGTGGAAGGATTCACAGAAAGTCTGCGCCATGAGATGTCTTCATTTGGAATAAGGGTCGTATTGGTGGAGCCAGGAGCCTATCGCACGCCCATCTGGAATAAAGGTCTCGGTGAGATTCACCGGAATGAGGATTCGGCTTATAAACATAAGCTGGATGCGGTTCTGCGTTATTCGAAACATGCCAGTGAGACTGCTCCTGATCCGCAAGAGGTCGCTGATCTGATCGGACGCATTGCGCGCATGCGTGCACCAAAATTGCGCTATGCACTGGGCAAGGGTTCACGGGTTCTTATTATTGCAAAGGCGTTGTTGCCGTGGAAATGGCTGGAGTGGCTGATTGCCCGTGGTCTGCAATAGTGGGGAATAAGTGATTATACGACCATACATGAAGCAGAATCATCATCTTTTCCAAGTGGAAATGGAGGTCTGATCAATGTTTGAAGTGATTGTCATTGCGTTGCTCATGATCATTACAGGACTACTCCTGCATATCAACAGCAAACTCCCGGCCCGTGACCGGGTTCAGGAAGCGATGGGACGTGACCGTGATCGGCGCGACAGCCAGAACCAGAGCCGAGATCGGTAGGCGAAGCAGAAAGGATAAACTGAATAAGGGTGTTCCAGAGTAAGAAAGTGATTGTATTATGATTGACCTGATATTTCTTGACATGTAAGGAGTGGATGAGGGATGAGTTCAGATGCTTTCAAAGAAAGGTATATGCTACGTAATATTCAACGGGATGAATCGGATCTGTATTGGCCTCTGCGGCTGGAAGCGCTACGGACGCATCCTGAAGCCTTTGGCGCTTCATACGAGGTGTCCAGCCAGTTATCCATCAGTGAGGTGAAAGAGCGAATACATAATGAGCCTGATGATTACATTCTTGGTGCATTCACACCTGATGGCATGCTTGCGGGCATGATGGGTTTCAAAAGAGAATATGGTCTAAAGCTCAGGCACAAAGGATTCATCTGGGGTGTCTATGTATCACCAGCTCATCGGGGGAATGGACTGGCTTCCCAGCTGTTATCCGAGGTTCTGGAACGGGGTAAACATCTGGAGACTATGAAGCAGATTAACCTAAGTGTAGTGACGACAAATAGTTCAGCAAAACGGTTGTATGAGCGGCATGGATTTGAAACCTACGGCATCGAACGCAATGCGCTAGAAGTGGGCGGCCAAGGGTATGATGAAGCGCACATGACGTATTTTTACAACAGAAGTGTAGATAAAAACATCTAATTTATAGGCAAGAGGAGGAATTCTATGACCGATCGGGTTGTTCATGAAATAGATGGTGTATCATTTATGTTAAAAGAAAAACATGCCTTCGATTGGCTGACTCCGCTGGGTACTGTCTTCTGTGTATTTGATCAGCAGGACTCCGGCAATATTTCATTCGGTTTGGTGCAGGAGGATGGTCAAAAGCAATTTGTGAAGTATGCAGGGGCACGTACTCTTCAGGCCAATGATATGGCAGACCCGGAGGAAGCGATACGTCATTTGCAGTCTTCCGTCTTGATCTATGAAGATCTGGCACATGACAGTCTGATTCGGTTAATAGACCATTTTGCGACTGATAACGGTTACGCTTGTATGTTCGATTGGGTGGAGGGAGAGTGTCTGCATTCGCACTGGTCTTTCCCGCCTCCAGCCAAGTACGAAGATCCACGCTCACCTTATGTTCAGTTCAGACAACTTCCGGTACAGAGGCGAATTCAGGCCATGGAGCGCATTCTGGACTTTCATATTGAAGCGGAGCGCAAAGGATATGTGGCTGTAGACTTCTACGATGGCAGTTTGATTTATGATTTTGCAGCGGACGAGATTCACATCTGTGATATTGATCTATACCGTGCAGGGACATTCACGAATACGATGGGACGGATGTGGGGTTCATCCCGCTTTATGTCTCCGGAGGAATTTGAACTTGGTGCGTTAATAGATGCTGTCACGAATGTGTTTAACATGGGCGCTATGGCCTTTGCACTGCTTGGGGGAGAACTTGATCGCTCCCAGGAACGTTGGGATGCCGGAGAAGCACTATATGAAGTTGCCCTTCGTGCGGTAAATCCGGATCGGTTCCAGCGATTCACTTCTGTGGCGGATTTGGGCTTGGCTTGGAAAGAGGTTATGTACAAGTGAAGTAAAAGTAGATTCGTAACCATGTATAAAAACCCGTATAATGGAAAATGACAAGGAGGCTTGATGGAAGATGTGCCGATATGCCATGTCTGGACCGTATAAAGAAATATATGCATGCTTTAACTGCCGTAAGTCTTATAAACAAGTATCGCCGTATGATCTAAGTAAGGAAACCGCAGCGCGACTTGAACATAAATGTCCACAATGTGCGGAGGTTATGGTGAATATGGGGCATGATTTTCAAGCACCCAAGCAAACGGATATCAAACAGTGGACCAAAGTCATGACGTTATATCAGAATGGTGTTACTTATCATAACTGTGGATGCGGAGCCGGATATCGTCCAACTGAACTGCGAGAAGTTCCCGAATTTTTGGAGCAGCAGGCTGCTGGCCGGAGAAGTGAAGGGGAAAAGTTACTTCATCGTTGGATGGAATAGGAGAGCAAATCGTATGATTCGTACTTTCATACAAAAAGACCTAGAATATGTCATTGAAGCGCATATCCGTATTTATCGGGACGAGTATAATTATGATGACAGCTTTGCGGCATGTATTACCTTTGCAGTGAAGCAAGGGCAGAATTTGCTTCAGGAGATAGAGCAATGAAAACAGAACCTGTCTATGCCGAAAATACCATTGTTGGCGTTTGGTTTCAGGGCGTGTGGCGCTGGTACGTCACCGAACGGGAGTATTGGTTTTTAAATATAGAGATGGAAGAACGGTTTGGTATCGATGTATTGAATGAGGAGACGGCGGCTGTGTTCTTACAAGCCATTCAGGAGGAGCAGGTAAGCGCGGCTGAACTGAGGAGTGCGCTTCATCATTTTCGTGAAGCCCATCTTGTCGGTGATGAATGGCTGAAGTATGTGCCGTCCTTTCTTGTCGATTTCGATAAGCGACTATTCTTCTCGATGTTCCCGGAGCCTGCTTCCTTTGAGCATTACATGCCGGATGGCTGGATCGGGAGTTACAAGGAGTTTTTGGAGAGGGTACCAGAGAAGGAACGATACTGGATGGTGCAAGGAAAGTCTTTATTCGAAGAAAACCTTTCTTAGCGAGGTGCTGTAGTGAAACGTAAATGGTTCATGACGAGCTTATTCTCCTTATGTACAGCGCTAGCCTTATCTGCATGTACTGTTACAGCGGATAACCCTTCCGCAGAAGAAACGATTAAACAAAGTTTGAATACGATGGTCAACGAGCCTGTTCTGGCTGCCAGCAGTAACCCGAATGATTATATTGCAGGCCACCGGGACGTATATGAAGCTATTCTACAAACGGGATCAGAAGGTCTGAATTTCTTGTTAAATCAACTTGGTTCCAGCCCGGATAATGGTTTGAAAGAGTGGATCATGGCTCGGGCCAGTGCTGAATTATTGGGAGAAGACAATCCAGTGCAAGACTGGAACAGTGGTAAAGACTGGTTGAGGCAATATAACATGATCGCAGCAGATCAATCCGACTAAGATAACCTTCACCTCCAGTCAGCATGAGCAGTACATTTACGGTCCTCAGAACCGAAAGAATACGTACGTTATAGAGGTGACATCTTTGACGAAAAAGATTGCTTTTTTTGATTCAGGCATTGGTGGATTAACGGTACTGCATACCGCTTTGCAGCAGTTTCCGGAAGAATCCTATTTATATTATGCAGATACATTACATGTCCCTTATGGAACCAAGCCGGCGGACGAGGTTCGTCGTTATATTTTTGCTTGCGTGGAGGCGATTGTACGGGAACAAGTAGATGCAATCGTGATTGCGTGTAATACGGCAACCAGCTTAGCGGTGAATGATCTGCGTTCCATGTATGACATTCCTATTATTGGTATGGAACCGGCGGTCAAACCGGCCGTCGAGATGAATAGGGACAACGGCAAGCGCGTGCTAGTGTTTGCTACGGCTTTGACACTGAGTCAAACGAAGTATAACGAATTGGTCTCTCGTGTGGATGATGAGCATCGGGTCGATTCCCTTGCGCTGCCTGAACTGGTGGAGTGGTGTGAGCAGCTGGAGTTTGATCCGGTCAAAATAACAGCATACTTCCGCTCCAAGCTAGCAGGCCTGGACCTGGAACAATACGGTACCGTGGTGATGGGCTGTACGCATTACCCGTTCTATACAGCTATTCTGCGCAAGGTGTTACCAGATCATATTCGGATTGTTGATGGTAGCGTGGGTACGGTAAGTCATTTGAGTCAAAGACTTGAACTTGGTGCACAGAAGCAAGCTGGAAACACGGGGCGGGTGCAGGCAGGGAATGTGTCCTTTTTCAGTTCATCGGGTCGAACGGAAGGTCATAATAAGATGCGTGCAGCACTTCAATATCTAAGCGACAACGTACTGTAGACTAGACTATGGGAGGTGTCAGTAATGGAGTCGATTTACCTGATACGTCACGCAAAAGCCGAAGGACAGGAGCCATACGCAAGTCTGACGGATGAGGGATGCAGTCAGGCTGAAAAATTGGCAGATGTATTGTCTGGTCATGGAATCTCTTATATCGTATCCAGTCCATGGAAAAGAGCCGTACAGACTGCAATGCCTTTGGGTGCAGCGATAGAGCAGCACATTCATACGGATGAGCGCTTGCAGGAAAGAGTGCTGAGTACAAGGGATCTGCCAGACTGGCTGGATGTGCTTAAACGTACATATGAGGATGAAGATTGGGCAGCAGAGGGCGGAGAATCTTCCAGAGTCGCAGCTGCCAGAGCTTTGGCGCTGCTGAAGGAATGTTGGCGCAGACCGGAGCGGCATGGAGCTGTTGTTACGCATGGCAACCTGTTGTCCCTAATCATTCGTTATTATGATCCATCCTTTGGTTATGCGGAGTGGGCCAAGCTTTCGAATCCTGATGTATATGTTCTAAAACGGGAGCAGGAGTCTACGAGTGAAGAGGAATATGAGGAGGGGAAACAACCTGCCATTTCCAGACTGTGGCTGGATTGAACAAAAAAGAGCATCCCGGCATCGCATGTTCATTCAGCCAGGACACTCCATATATTGGTTACGCGTTTGTTTTTCTTAAAGAGCTGCGAACAGCAATGTTATCCAGCCGGCAAGGAAGGCTACACCACCTATGGGTGTGACGGCTCCCCACTTGCGAACACCTGTAACACTCAATGTATAGAGACTTCCTGAGAACAGGATGATTCCGGCAAACAAGAGCCATCCCGAGGTCACAACAAGGGATGTAGAGGTTAATCTGTCTGCGAACAGTCCAAGCAGGATGATGCCGAGTCCGTGAGCAATATGATACTGGACACCGGTCTCATAGATTTTGATCATGTCAGCGGATAACTTGCGTTTGAGCGCATGTGCCCCGAAGGCACCGAGTGCAACGGCCAGAAACATCATAATGCTGCCGAGAACCACGAGGGTTTGCATGTTATTTTCTCTCCTTTTAATCAGGTTACAACTTGCGCAATTGAATCTGCTGAATGGAGTGATCGGCTTCTTTTTTCAGAATTAACCGTGCACGTCCTTTGGTTGGTAAAATGTTTTCATGCAGATTTTTCGCGTTAATGTCCTGCCAGATCTGATTGGCTGTCTCAATGGTTTCCTCTTCGTTAATATTGGCGAACCGCTGATGGAAGAAGGAATCCTTGTTCTGAAAAGCGGTTTGACGGAGCAACTTGAAACGTTCGACGTACCAGTGACGAATGTGTTCTTCCTCTGCATCAATGTAGATGGAGAAGTCAAAGAAATCACTTACAAGTAATGGAGTCTCCCGCTTCACTTGTAATACGTTGATGCCTTCAATAATTAGAATATCCGGCTGGCAGATCGTTTTCTCTTCCCCCTGGATTACGTCGTAGGCCAGATGTGAATAAACCGGTGCTTGTACCTCAGGCTTGCCTGATTTTACATCGCCCATAAACTTAATGAGTGATTTAATATCATAACTTTCAGGAAAACCTTTGCGGTTCATGATGCCTTTTTCTTGCAACACCGCATTGGGATATAAAAAGCCGTCCGTGGTGACCAGATCAACCTTGGGTTTGTTTTTGCCTCTGGCAAGCAACGCCTGGAGCAAGCGGGCTGCTGTGCTTTTTCCCACGGCAACACTGCCCCCGATCCCGATAATATAGGGGGTATGAAGCGTTTCTTTTTTCATAAAAGAGGCCGTTAGGCGATCAAGCTCTCTTGATGCTCTTGCATATAGGTCAATGAAGTGGGTTAGGGGCAAATAAACATCCTCAACTTCCTGAATGGATACTTCTTCGTTCAAGCCCTTTAATTGTTCCAGTTCAGCTTCCGTCAGCGGAAGAGTGACCTGATGTTCTTTGAGTCCGGCCCATTCTTTGCGGTTAAACTCGATGTAAGGTGAGTATAAATTCATGAGATCCCGCTTTCTGTATGTAATGTAATCGAAGACACAATCATTAGTGTACCAAATTTCAGCGAACTGACAACACCTTTACATGCTCTGCTTAATCCGAAATGTTATAAATACCTTTATAAGGTAGCTTAACTGTAGGGTGGAAGGCAGCTTATAAGAAAGTGTAACCCAAATTATGTTAAAGTCAACGTAAATGTAAACGTAAACCATGCGGAAGGGTGACAGCAAATGATCGTATATGAGAGAGAGCATGATTTTGTTTTGACCGCACAACATGAGCATGGAATTGTCGCTGGAGATATGGCTTCACATTGGAAAAAGAAGTGGCTTCCTCATGAATCGCATCGGGATGACCTGATTCTCGCGGCGAAGGAGCATGACCGGGGTTGGATTGACTTGGATGCCGCTCCTTTATGGAACGATTATAGTCAAATTCCGTACTCCTTTCGTGATTTCCCGCTGAGACCGCGTTTTGTGTTTTACCGCAAGGGAATCGAAGAAGTAAGGCAGCAGAATCCTTATGCGGGTTTACTATGTAGCCTGATGTATACAGAGTTGTTTCAAAAAACGCTGGGGGCAAATTCTGAGGATGATGATGACATCAGGCAGTATTTGCAAGAAGAGCAACTACAGCAGGAGAGTTGGAAGAAAGAACTGGGCGTTAATGCTTCAGAACTGGAAGAGCAGCTGAAAAACGATGTAGAGATCATGCTGTTCTGTGACCAGCTTAGTCTCTTTTTATGTATGGAAGAGCCAGGCACACCTACGGCGCGTTATGATTTTTTTGCAGAAGGGCTCGGCTGTGGTTTTGACACCTGTCCAAGTTCCAATGTCCAAGTCGAGTGGGTGTCAGGTGAAAAGGTGGCTTTATCCTTTTTCCCATTTGATGAGGAGTTCGAAGTGACGATGTCTTATAAAGTGATACCCAAGGCCAGCATTCGCAAGTTTGGGATGTTACAAGCATATCGCCGGGCGGACTGGAAGAAACGCCAGATATGGATTACAGCTGTATCCTAAGCATGCATACACCTAGTTTAACGAAAAACTACAAATATACGTGATCAAAAGGCGGGCATCTGATATTACGGGCGTCCGTCTTTGATATGGAAAAAAGTCTAGCAGGAATAAACGTATGATCTCCAGAAATGTTTAGTAAAACGTAAGAAAAGCGCATCTTGGGAGGTTGAACATGAATTATCAGGTTGAGATTTACACGATGAGTATGGTGTGGAACCCGGTTAGCGATCAGGTTTTGCTGATGAACCGGCCGAGCCATAAAGGGTTCCCGGGGTACATTGCTCCTGGCGGTAAAGTGGAGTTCCCTGAAAGTATCGTGGACGGGGCCATCCGTGAGGTTCGTGAAGAGACAGGACTTTGGGCCAAGCAAATTACATATAAAGGGCTGGATGAGTTCTGTGATCCTGAGCAAGGGTTAAGATATATGGTATTTAACTATCTGGTAACTTCATATGAAGGCGAACTTCTTACCGACCCGCCGGAGGGGGAGTTAGTATGGGTACCCTTGAAACAGGCATTGGAATTGCCGATGCAAGACTGGTTTGCAGAGCGGTTCCCGCGATTTTTTAACTCAGGTACATTTGAACGAAGTGTAGTTTGGGAGAAGTCGAGCGGACGAACATTGCAAGAGACGTTCAAGACATATAGTGATTAGACC
This sequence comes from Paenibacillus polysaccharolyticus, assembly GCF_900102085.1. Lineage (GTDB taxonomy): Bacteria > Bacillota > Bacilli > Paenibacillales > Paenibacillaceae > Paenibacillus > Paenibacillus polysaccharolyticus. Next base: position 176,443 of record NZ_FMVM01000011.1, read on the forward strand.
GTGACCATGTTTCTGACTTACTTCGAAAATGTCTGGGATAAGGTGAAAGAAGAGGTCTATCGTGTAGGAAATATGCATTGAATTGCAATTAGTTCATGAGCATTTGAACCTGACTGAATAGCAACGATCACATCATATCCATATCTATATATTTAGTTCCAGATATTATGATATAATGGAATTTACTTTGTTTTGGAGGTGCAAGCAATGGGGATCGTATTTCGAGATAAGCTGGATGGAATTGGTAGTGAGCAATTAACTGGCGGGTTCTTTGACGGTTGGCCGAACCCGCCATCACCTTCAACATTTCTGAAATTGCTAGAGCAGTCGTATGCGATTGAACTTGCGATCGATGAGCAAACCGGGAATGTCGTCGGTTTTATTCAAGCGATCTCGGATGGAGTACTTAGTGCGTATGTTCCTTTGCTGGAAGTACTGCCGGAGTATAAAGGTCAAGGGATCGGAAGTGAACTCACACAGCGCATGCTTCAGCGTCTACAGGGGCTATATATGATCGATCTCTTGTGTGATCCAGATGTCCAGACGTTTTATGAAAAACAAGGAATGCAGAGATCGACGGGGATGTCCATTCGCCATTACTCCAATCAAGCAGGACACATAGACAACAAACAGAACGACTAACATAGATTTCGAGACAGCAGAAACATCAGGAATAACAGGATCATCGAGGGACTGGGAGCTTCAGAATGAGTAATTTGTAGATTTGCCATACATAGGCTTCTGCAAACGGCATGGAAAAGAATAATATGGATGTGAAAAGGTGGGGATTGGCATGAACTTGTCGTTCCGAATATTGGACTGGGATGAAGAAAAACCGTATGAACTTTTATTGATGGCAGATCCTTCAAAAACGATTGTAGACGAATATCTCAGCAGAGGTGTTTGTTTTATAGCAGAGTATGAAGGAGAGATGGTAGGAGAGTTTGTATTACTTAAGACTCGTCCGGAGACAGCAGAGATTGTGAACATCGCGGTACAGGAGGAATTGCAAGGACAGGGTGTTGGCAAACACATGATTAAGGAAGCGATGGAGGCGGCAAGAAGGCTAGGTTGTCGTATATTGGAGATCGGAACGGGCAATTCAAGCTTTCATCAATTGAAGCTGTACCAGCGCTGTGGATTTCGGATAACCGGCGTGGACCGGGACTTTTTTGTGAGACATTATGAGGAAGAGATAATCGAGGACGGCATCCGCTGTGTAGATATGATTCGCCTGTCCGTTGACCTGAATGACATCACAGACGAGGAGAAGAAGTAGAGCAGAAGTGAAGAAACTGAAATTTCGAAGTAAGGGAAGGGTAGGGCGCAAATGTGAACACGCATACGCATGTTGGTGTATATGGACTGGCTGTGTGGGAACAATTCTATCTGCTGATCCAGAAGGCTCGTGGGCCATACTACGGAAAATGGGATTTGCCCGGTGGAAGAATGGAATTCGGGGAGTCACCGGAAACTGCATTGAAACGAGAGTTTGATGAGGAAACAGGGATCATTCCTCTGCAATGGTCCATTCGTTCTTCACAATCCGTTGTTGTGAATTGGGAGTACCGGGGTGAACCTGAGGAAGTACACCATATCGGTATTTTATACGATGTTATCATCGGACAGAACAACAATCCGCTGGAACAGATCAAAAGAAATCCTGATGGTGAAGACTCGCTGGGAGCAGCGTGGTTTACATTAGAGCAAGTGAAGGATCTGCAATTAACGCCCTTTGCACAATATATGATGAATCTTTCCCAGAAGGAAAGATAGGACCATCAGTTAGGAAGCCGCCGGGATTTGCATTCGAGCGGCTTTATTCTATGTTGTATATTGTCAGGATTCATTCTGGAAAATCCAATTTCTTGTTGAATGACATTTGAATTGGTTAATGTTTAAATGGACGGTTTGTTTTTGGACAGAATGGACCACAATTCTTATTAAGGAGGTATATACGGACATCAGATCTGGATTTGACCGAATCCAGCGTTTCTGGCTTGCCTTGAATTGCACCAATTATTCGATTCATCTAATTTATGCATCAATTGAGCTAAAAATAGGAAATGCTCCTGAGCGTAAAAGTTTATAGAATAGAGATTAGAACACGAACTTCTTTGGAAACGGGGAAGAACGTATAACCTTCGAACGGATCAGGACATTATTCGACATCTGTGCGACGGTAGAACTAATCATTGTATTACTTTGATTTTGAAAACGCAGACAAACCTTTGACGGGAGCGTCGGAACAACGTTATTACCACGAACAGCACGATGATTGGACTTCATGAAAAATTTCGCTTAAAATGTTGAACGAACGCGAATTACAGCTTATTCAATGATTTCCGTCAAACCCTATGACAAAATCAAGACGGAGGGAACGTCGATGACGATCGAGAAAGGCAACATGAAACCCTGGGAGAGTTACTATGGTCCCAATATGGGATACGTACAAGAACAGTATGAATTATTCACCCAAGATCCAGGTGCAGTGACACCGGCCTATCGTGAATTGTTCGAGCAATGGGGAGCACCGCCAATGTCTGGCAAGGGTGCAGAGACTCTTTCGAATAGCGGGAATGGTCAAGTTGCTTCTGGAAATGTAGATATTCAACTATTGCAGAAAGCGGTTACAGCAGGCAAGCTTGTATGGAACATCCGTACGTATGGCCATCTGGCTGCAGATATTGATCCACTTGGAATCAGTGAAGCAACAGATACGTCTTTGCTGGAGCCTAAGCATTTTCAATTAAATGAGGAAGATTTGAAAGCATTGCCTGCGTCCCTGATCTGGGAAGGTGCAGACGGTCAGACAACGACTGGCTGGGATGCAATTCAACGTCTTCGTCAAATCTATACAGGTCCGATCGCTTACGAATTCAGCCATGTGCATGAAGTACAAGAACGCGAGTGGTTGAACCGTCGTGCGGAATCCCGAACATCCCCGGCCCCGCTTACGCAACAAGAACGTACAGCGTTGTTGGAACGTTTGGTTGAAGCTGAGCAATTTGAAGATTTCCTGCACAAAACGTTTGTTGGACAGAAACGTTTCTCCATTGAAGGGAACGATGTACTTGTTCCTATGCTGGATGAAGCAGTCCGCCTTATGGCAGAAGCAGGCTCCAGTCATATTTTGATGGGGATGGCTCACCGCGGACGTCTGAACGTGCTCGCTCATGTCCTGGGCAAGCCGTACAGCAAAATTTTCTCTGAATTCCATCATGCCCCGAACAAAGACTTGGTTCCATCAGAAGGTTCAACCGGAATCAATTACGGTTGGACGGGGGATGTCAAATACCATATGGGCGCGAACCGTTTTGTAAAAGACGGGGAGACTGTGCAGGCTCGCCTGACACTCGCCAACAACCCTAGCCATCTGGAATACGTCAATCCGGTTGTGCAAGGTTTTGCACGTGCAGCTCAGGATGATCGCCGTGAACCAGGTTATCCGAAGCAGGATGTAACCAAAGCAGCGACCATTCTGATGCACGGGGATGCGGCATTCCCGGGAGAAGGTATCGTGGCCGAAACGCTGAACTTCAAGGCATTGCCAGGATACCAGAATGGCGGAACGATTCACATCATTGTGAACAACCGTCTTGGGTTCACTACGGACAGCAGTGACTCACGTTCAACTTATTATGCGAGTGACCTTGCCAAAGGTTATGAGATTCCGATTGTGCATGTCAATGCAGATAATCCTGATGCTTGTATTGCGGCAATTCGCATGGCAGCGGAATATCGCAACCGTTTCAAGAAAGATTTCCTGATTGACCTTATCGGATATCGTCGTTATGGTCATAACGAAACAGATGATCCCGAAACGACGCAGCCGCTCGTGTATGACAAAGTGAAGAATCACCCAACAGTCAGTCATCTGTATCAGGATATGCTTAAGAAGGAATCGGTCATTGATGATGCATTCATCGCGAGTGTACGTGATGGCGTAGCAGATCGCTTAAAAGAAGCCTATGATCAGATGAAGAAAAATGAAGTGCATGAATACTATCAGCGCAACATCAGTGAGTCCGAGGCAGTCACAATTACGCCAACAGCGGTGCCTTTGGAGCAATTGCGCAGCATTAATGCCGATCTTCTGAAATGGCCAGAGACTTTTAATGTTTATCCAAAATTGCAACGGATTTTGCAACGCCGGAGTACGGCTCTTAATGAAGGGGAAAAAGTAGACTGGAGCCTTGCAGAAACGCTTGCATTTGCGACGATATTGGCAGATGGCAAACCGATCCGAATCAGTGGTCAAGATGCCGAGCGTGCAACCTTCGCTCATCGTAACCTTGTGTTGCATGATGCTACGAATGGTGATAAATTCTGTCCGTTGCATCATCTGCCACAAGCAAAAGCATCGTTTGCGATCTATAATAGCCCATTGTCAGAAGAGTCTGTCGTTGGTTTTGAATATGGATACAACGTGTACTCACCGGATACACTCGTAATCTGGGAAGCACAATTTGGTGATTTTGCAAACTGTGCACAGGTCATTTTCGACCAGTTCATCTCAGCAGGGCGTGCAAAATGGTCTCAAAAATCGAGTCTGGTTATGTTGTTGCCACACGCTAACGAAGGCCAAGGGCCAGAACATACGAGCGCACGTCTGGAACGTTTCCTGCAATTGTGTGCGGAAGACAATATGACTGTGGTTAATCTGTCGAGTGCTTCACAGTACTTCCACCTGTTGCGTCGTCAAGCTTCTTTAACCGAGACAGAAGATGCACGCCCACTTGTGATGATGTCACCCAAAAGCTTGATTCGTAATCCGCGTGTTGCATCACCAGCTGTGGAATTTAGTGAAGGTAAATTCGAACTTGTTCTGGAGCAACCAGGTCTGGGCACAAAACCGGATCGGGTAGAACGCATTATTTTGTGCAGCGGTAAAGTTGCTATTGATCTGGAAGATGCGATTGAAAAGGAGAAGGGCGATTATTCCTGGCTTCACATCATTCGTGTCGAGCAACTCTATCCGTTCCCAGCAGAAGAGATCAAACGTGTACTCGCACGTTTCAGTCAATTAAAAGAGCTGGTATGGGTACAGGAAGAGAACAAAAACATGGGTGCATGGACATATATGGAGCCTCGTCTTCGCGAGATCGCGCCTGAAGGCACTACCGTGAGATATGAAGGCCGTCCGGAACATGCAAGTCCTTCCAGCGGTTACCAACTTGTGCATAGCATGGAGCAACAATTGATTATTACAGCAGCGTTGAAACAAACGGCGAAGAATAATATTCCACTGGGGAGGTAACAGCTGTGAGTGAAATTAAAGTACCTGCAATGGGTGAGTCAATAACTGAGGGAACGGTATCCAGATGGATGGTTAAAGAAGGAGACACCGTTAATCAGGGTGATGTTCTGCTTGAACTGGAGACCGATAAAGTCAACATCGAGATCAGTGCTGAGGAGAGCGGTGTGCTCGAGAAAATCATTCGTCAAGAAGGCGAGACCGTAGTTATCGGTGAAACGATCGGTACACTTTCGGCTGGAGCAGGGGGCGGAAACGCTCCGGCTGCTTCCGAACCGGCAGCGGCTGAATCCAAACCCGCTTCTGCACCAGCTCCGGAAGCTCCAGTAGCACCGGCTGCTGTTGCGGCACCACCAGAGTCATCCGATAGCAACAAAACAGCGTCTCCTTCTGCACGCAAGCTTGCTCGTGAGCGTGGGATTGAGTTGGATCAAGTACAGAGCAAAGATCCGATTGGTCGCGTGTATCAGGATGATGTGAAAAGCCATGGAAGTCAGCCGTCCACTCCAGTGGCACCACCAGCAGCTAAAGCTCCTGCTTCCGCACCTAGTGCTCCAGCAGCCAGCGGCGCAACTTTTGCCAAGCCTGTAGAGCGTCAGCGTATGTCCCGTCGCCGGGCAACCATTGCGAAGCGTTTGGTTGAAGCACAGCAGACCGCAGCGATGTTGACCACGTTCAATGAGGTTGACATGACAGCGATCATGGACGTTCGTAAACGTCGGAAGGACAAGTTCAAAGAGAAGCATGATATTAACCTGGGCTTCATGTCTTTCTTTACCAAAGCGGTTGTCGGTGCACTTAAAAAATTCCCAACGATTAATGCAGAGATTGATGGCGAAGACGTTGTACTGAAGAAATTCTACGATATCGGTATTGCGGTATCTGCCAAAGAAGGTCTGGTTGTTCCGGTTGTACGTGATGCTGACCGTCTGGGCTTTGCCGAAATCGAAAGAAGCATTGCAGATCTGGCGTCCAAAGCGCGTTCGAATACACTGGCATTGTCTGATCTGCAAGGCGGAACCTTTACGATTACGAATGGCGGAACCTTTGGCTCCCTATTGTCTACACCAATCTTGAATACTCCTCAGGTAGGTATTCTCGGGATGCACAAAATTCAGCTTCGTCCGGTAGCGATTGATGCTGAACGGATGGAAAACCGTCCAATGATGTACATCGCCTTGTCCTACGATCACCGGATTATTGATGGAAGCGAAGCCGTACGATTCCTGGTGACTGTCAAAGAATTGCTTGAAGATCCAGAATCATTGTTGATTGAAGGTTAATGACTTCTGAGATTAGCATTGGACTTTATTTCTCATCCTATGAAATCTGAGATACTTCACTAGAATAAAACCCCCTGAATGAGCACATTACATACTGTGCTCGTTCAGGGGGTTTTTGCTCACATTTGAATCGGAATAGAATCAGAAATAGATTTCTTACATCAAAGCCGTCTGATTCGATTGAATTTCAAAAGACGGAACGGTATCGGCATCTTGTTGACTACTATTTTGTGTATGTTGCTGCTCGATTGTCGGCATATGACGTTTTAACCAACTCAGGACATCATGAGCCACTTCGTTACGATTGGTCTCATGGAGCATCTCATGCCGTCCGCCTGGATAAAGATGATATTCTACATCTTGAAGTCCAAGCTTCTGATACTGAGAGTATAGGTTAAGCACACCTTTGCCCCGAAGTCCGACAGGATCTAGTTCACCAGAGAACAGAAGAACCGGCTTGTGTTTCGGGATACGTTCCATATGCTGAGGAAGATGGATTTCGAGTAACAGCTTAAAGAAATCTCGAAAAAAACCAGCGGTACATATCGCTCCACACATTGGGTCATCAATGAATCGCTGTACTTCCTGCCGGTCACGAGATAACCAGTCAAAGGGGGTTGTGGCTGGCCGGAAAGCACGGTTAAATCCGCCAAATACAATGGCATTCAGTAACAGGCTTCGATGATTGTCACCTTGAATGCCGCACTGGAGTAGAGCCAGTTTTTCTCCAAAACGAAGCAAGCCTCGTTTGCCATTTGTACCGGACAGCACAAACGCGTGGTATCTCTCATGTCCCGCATACATGAGGTGCTGTACCAAAAAAGAACCCATACTGTGCCCCATAAGGAATAGAGGGACATCTGGATGTTCTTTGGCAACTAGCTCGCCCAGATTGACCATATCTTTAGCCATCCAGCGAAATGCGTCCACACCTGCATCACCCAGTGCTTCGGTGCTCTCCACCGTTCTGCCATGACCCCGATGGTCATTAGCATACACAGCAAAGCCGTGTTTCGTAAGATAACCCGCAAATTCGGCATAACGCGCTGCGGTTTCGCCCATTCCGTGCGCGATCTGTACAACGCCTTGGATGTGTTCGTCCGGATCGGGAAGCCAGCAGTATACATGAACACGGGTACCTTCATTGCCCATCAGCGTAAAGGTAGATTCCTGCATCTCGTGTAATTCCTCCTTCACAGGTTATCGTTGACTAAAACTTAAGGAAGATAGGATCGAAGAACGGTTGTATTGCCACTTAGTGTATAGTTACCCAGATTAGCCGGCAAAAGATAACATTGACCTGCTTTCAATGTCAGCTGCTCGCCTTCTTCAGAACCACTCCATTCAAGCGCACCCTCACCTTCACATACAACAAGAATGGTGAAGCTATCCAGTGTCGTAGATAAATCCCAACGTTCAGTCACCACGCCTTTCTCTACTACAAAGTAAGGACAAGAAGCAAGCTGGAGCCATTCACCAGGTACTGTATTGCTGGTTTTCATTGTTGTGGCTCCGGCGCCTTCATAGGCCGTGACATTTAAGGAATCTTCTACATGTAGTTCACGTGGCTTGCCGTCCAGTCCAGGTCGGTTGTAATCATAGATCCGGTACGTTGTATCTGAATTTTGTTGTATTTCTGCTACAACAACACCTGCGCAGAGAGCGTGCACCGTTCCTGCAGGGATAAAGAATGTATCTCCGGCTTCCACAGGTATTTGACGAAGAGTGTCCATAACGGTGCCATTCTCCAGGGCCTTTCTCAGCCCTTCACGATCTACACCTTCATTAAGACCGTAAATAATATGAGCGCCGGGTTTGGCGTCGAGTACGTACCACATTTCGGTTTTACCCAGTTCACCTGGAGGAAGAGCCTTGTAATCATCTGTAGGATGAACCTGAACGGATAGGTCATCGTTACAATCAAGCAGTTTGATTAGCAGAGGAAAGCGTCCGCCTTTTTCAGAAACGCCTTTGGTTCCCAGCCAGGATGTCCCGAGTTGTTCACGAACCTCATCAAGTCCTTTGCCAGCGAGTGGTCCATTTATTACCTTGGTCGTACCATTGGCGTGATCTGCAATCATCCAGCCTTCACCAATATGTCCTTCAGGGGGTGTAAGGCCAAATTGCTCGAGCGCTCGGCCTCCCCACACACGTTCTTTGAATTCGGGTTGGAATTGAAGCGGGTATGGCGTAGACATGGATATCTCTCCTCTAGTATATGAAATGGTGATTCGCTTTAACCAGTTCAGGCCCTCTAACGATCGGCATATGCAGATGTAGATGAACATGTACAGAATACAGTTGCACCATGTAGGTGGCAACTGCGATGTTGAGTGAACCAGCAAAGGCTTGTCCAGTCAATGTGTTCAGTGTATTTCATTTGGTGAACAAAGAGAATTATTTTTTATTTTTTTTCAATGCCGATTAAATAAGGTGAAGTTTGACGTTGCAACTGGCGGTACATCACAACCTGAGCCTGTTCGACAGGTAAAGCGGTTGCCCATGTAGATACAGCATCAGCTTCCTGATCGCCACCTTCGTGACCCGGATATAACACGACAGTAATTATACCGCGTGGACGCAATAACTTTATAGCAGCTTCAAGTGCTGAGATTGTGCTGGTTGTTTCTGTGATTATAGAAGCATCTGCCCCTTCAGCAGGTAAGTAACCCAGATTAAACATAATAGCTCCTACTTTACCAATCCAGGCGCCCGGTACGGCTTCGGCCATGCGTGCATGGCTTAATTCCATCATGGAAATAGAGCCGAGTTTGCTGCTTTCAGCTTGCTTTCGAATCCTGGCCTGAGCCAGTGTTAGCGCTTCGTTTTGAATATCAAATCCGATGACCTGACCACGCTGGCCTACTTGCTTTGCGAGAAACAAGGTATCAGCACCTGTGCCCACCGTGGCATCAATGGCGAAATCTCCTGGCTGGAGACGGGAACCAATCCATTGATGTGCACAGCTGAGAACCGATAGAAAGCCCATTTATGCCTCCCTCCAATACTTACCCTGCCATGTATCGCGTTCACGCAGTTCTCGGTCGATTGAATTAAGAACTTCCCATTTGTTCAATGACCACATGGGGCCAATAAGCAGGTCGCGCGGGGCATCTCCTGTAAGACGATGTACAATCATTTCCGGTGGGAGCATCTCGAGGGTATCTACAATTAGCTTGATATACTCATCCTGTCCAAGGAAACGAAGCAGACCCGCTTCATATTGCTTAACCATCGGCGTTTTGCGCATGAGATGAAGCAGATGAATCTTAATGCCCTGCACGTCCATATTTGCCACCGCGCGACCGGTATCCAGCATCATTTCGTGGGTTTCTTGCGGCAAGCCATAGATAATGTGCGTGCAGACTCGAATATTGTGTTTACGTAGCTTTTCTACCGCTTCTTCATAACACGACGTATCATGTGCACGGTTGATCAAAGTCGAAGTGGAATCATGAATCGTCTGCAGTCCCATCTCTACCCATAAATAGGTTCGCTGATTAAGCTCTGCCAAATACTCCACAACGTCATCCGGTAAACAGTCCGGGCGAGTAGCAATGGATAAACCGACAACGCCGGGCTGTTGTAAAATCTCTTCAAAGTATTCACGCAGTTCTTCGACTGGTGCATAGGTGTTGGTGTACGCCTGAAAATAACCGATATAGTGAGCCGAAGGCCATTTCAGATGCTGCCTGTCGCGAATCGTATTGAATTGGCTGACGAGGTCTTCACGTCTGCTTCCTGCAAAATCACCTGAACCCCGTGCACTGCAGAAGGTACAGCCCCCTTTGGCAATGGAGCCATCCCGATTCGGGCAGGTGAACCCGGCATCCAGCATCACTTTAAATACTTTGTTGTTAAATTGATCTCGCATTTCATAATTCCAGGTATGGAACCGTTTATCCCCCCACATTAGTGGCGCTTGTGTAGCTGGTGCATTCATTTTCAAGGTACTCCTTTGAGGTCTATGGCTTAAAATGTAATCCTTTTTTGGTTCATTTCTTATTCTGTAATATCATACCTGAGCAGGGTATGCAGATGCTGTGCGGTTTTCGTCATTTATTGTACCAAAAATCCGAAAAAAAGGGGAATGCAAACGAAAAAAAAGGCCGCCAAATCAAGGTTTTTTACTTGATATAGTTTACACCTTGTGTTATATTTAAATCAGCGTCAGACACCATCCAGTGAGTAGTTTTCATCGTGGCATTTGAATGAATGTTGACGTCATGGATCATACTATACCGTGAGGTGATATGAATGAATTCCCAAGTTAAAAATAACGAATTCCAGCATGTATCTGTTGAACTGACGGCAGAAGAGGCGCTGGCCCTGACAGGCGTTCGTTTTAATGGAAATCCGAAAGTGAAAGCGGCTGCAAGACAAAAAGTTCGCGATGCTTTCGAAAAGACATTTGATTTTTCACACCAAGATAAGGTAGACTATGAACTACTAAAGTAGTTGGACCCCAATTCCAAATAAATCGAGAAGGGAATCTTTGAGATTTGCCCAACGTGGCAGGTCCGGAGATTCCTTTTTCATTGCTCTTTACAATTTGCCGGTTCTTGGGCAAAATGAGTCTAGGACAAGTATGGACAAACGGAGGAATAACATGCGTTTACGTGGTAGAAAAGGCATTAGAGAAAATCTGGAGCAGCAAGAGGATCTTGTTGTACTGGAGCCAAAGCAACACAAAGGCAAGTGGGCGGAGCTGTTCGGCAATGATCATCCGATCTTTGTCGAGTTTGGCATGGGTAAAGGTCAATTTATCAGCCAAATGAGTTATAAATATCCACAATATAATTTTATCGGTATCGATATGTATGATGAGCTCGTTCGTCGTGCCAGTGAGAAGGCGCGTAACGCCTGGAGTCAAGCTGAGGTAGAGACACCCCCGAACTTGAAGCTGGCGCTTGCGAACATCGAACAGATCGAAGAGGTGTTTGATCCGAAGGAACTGGAACGCATTTATTTGAATTTTAGTGATCCTTGGCCAAAAGCGAAACATGCACGCCGCCGGTTGACACACCCACGCTTCTTGAAAAAATACATTGAGTTGCTGAATCCCAAAGGACAGATTCATTTTAAAACGGATTCAGAAACGTTGTTTGAGTTCTCCCTGAACTCAATCGCTGATTTTGGCTTGCAGATGACGAATTTGTCTCTGAATCTGCACCGTGAGGGTTTAAATGAAGAGCATGTCATGACCGAGTATGAACAAAAATTCATGGGTAAAGGCATGAACATTCATCGGGTCGAAGTGATTGTAGGGGAAGAGGCTTTACGAGAGTACAATGAAGTGCGTCTGGATAAGTACAAAGTGCGTGAAGCGACAGACGAGTCTGGTGAAGATCAGGACGAAGCATAAAAAGGGCGGTATCCAAGGGCAAATGCATTGCTCCAAGGTACCGCTCTTTTTCTTTTATAAACAAAGGTTACAGATGCTCAGAATGAAGTTCTTTACGGCGATAATCGTTAGGGGTTACGCCGTTCAACTTTTTAAACATCCGATAAAAATAAGAACTGTTGGTAAAACCGGTTCGCTCGGCGATATCCGCAACGGAATTTTCGGTCTGCACGAGCATATGTTGTGCTTTAGCAATGCGTGTCTCATTAATGACATCTGTAAGTCCTTTCAATGTGAGCTGTTTATATAACCTGCTGACGTAGATTGGCGACATGCTTAATTCCTCTGCGATTGAGGTCAAGCACAGATTCGGGTCAGCGTAATCCCGTTCAACAATATCGTTGATTCTCCGAATGAGTTCCTCATGCTTAAGTGTGCGTTTTTCCTCCACCTTGGAGCCGAGTTCGTCAAACATCCGATAAAAATGTTCATGCACCTCGCTGAGATCCTCAGCATTTTTCACTGGAAGCATCAAACTGCCTGAAACGGAATCCAGTGTAAGTTGATTATTCTTCTTAAGGGTATTGCGAACATGATTAAGGGTCATCGTCAGATGGGACAGAGCGAGTTGAAAGACGGTGAACGGATAGGCGGCCGTCTCACTCACGATATCTGCATATATTAGCTTGGCTTCCTCAGTTTTGCCGGTCATTAAGCATTCCACAAGCTGTCTTTCTTTGCCTGCGGGAAAAGTATACTCTTTGCTCTGATACGCCATAATGCTTGCGGTATGAATCAAGCAACCTGGCCCCATGAACAGGCGATGCAGCGATGCTTCAGCGGAACGAGCGTAACCTTCAATACATTCCTCCAGTGAATTTTCCTCTGGACCCAGCGTACAGGAGATGGAGCATTTGAGATGGGTCATGACTGCAGCCTGCATCATACGTAGCAATTCCTCAATTTGATGCGAAGCCGAAGCCTCATTCTCTGACAAAGAATCATTTTCCGATTTTTCATTAAACAGAAGCGTAATCAGGTCACCGCCCATATCCACAGCTTCAACATAATAGTAAATATCTGCGGTTTCGGTGCAAATGTTCATCATTGCGTATTTGACTAGCTTGGTATCATCCCGATAAGTCTCGCAAAATTCGGTATAATGGTCGATACGCAAAAGCACCATTCTTGAGGGTTGATGTACATCAATGGGGGAACCGTAGAACCTCATCCGCTCTTCCAGCATATTGCAGGTTACGGTTTCCCGTCCTTGCAGCGCACCTCGTAAAAAATCCTGTCTGAGCAAGTGCAGACTACCCCGGCGTTCGGCTTCCATCACACGCATGCGGACAAGTACGTTGTTAATCGGGTGATATAGCTTGCGCGATACAAGATAAGAGAGAATCAGACCCGCGGCCAGTAACCCCAGGCAGAATAACAGGGTGTGCGTGCGCATACCGCGAATATCGGCTGTAATCACGTCATAGGGGGTGATTCGCACATAACGCCATCCTAGACTGTCTGGGGCGGTGTAGGTGATAAGTGAGTTTTCCCCATCCACTTGCTCAGTAAAATAAGCAGAATGCTCCGTATCTTGCATGATTGGACGCATGAAGGTTTCGTTTGCGAGATTGTTAAGCAGTGGGCGATCACCAAAATCGGACAACAAGTCGCCTTGTTCATTCACGATGAAGGTTTTGCCAGGCTGGTCTGCCGCATTCATATTGGGGCTAAGCCAGTCATCCTTAATGTTGACGATAACGGCGTAATTGAGCTTGGCGTTGTCGTTAATGGTGTCGTAGCACAGGTAAGTGTAGCTGTTCACCTCACTGGCTTCGGTTGAGCCGACCTTATACGTTCTCGGAATAGGTACAAACGGTTTATAGTCATGGAAACGATCCAGAATATGTTTAATCCCCTGGTCATCGATCTCGGATATAGACTGCTGCCCATTGCGAACCCCGTCGGAACTGATAAAAAATTCACTGCTTTTAGAGTTATATACATAGATGGATTCAATAAAAGGAAGAGACATACGGTAATTATCGAGTTGCTCCATGGCCGAAGTGATCTGATAGATACTGGGCTTAGAGTAGAGCATTAAGGAAGAGATCGTGTAGTCCTGATAAATCTGGTAGGAGAGAGACTTGGCACTTTCCGTCATTTTGGCCACTTCACGGCTGGTCTGGGTGAGGCTATTCACATCGGTACGATAGACTTGACGGAGAGCAATTCGATTGTAGTTAACGTATAAAATGGCTGATGCCACAAGTAGCGTTGCGGCGGTGCTGATAATAATACCGATCAGAATCCGCGTGAACACTTTCTGGCTGTCCTCTGAACGTTTGCGCATTCTTTTTTCCCCCTCGAACCTTCTGATATGAGTGAACTTATGTATTTTTCATAAGAAGTACTGAATTTCATATGTAGCAAAACAGAAGTACAAGGTAACTTGAATTATATAATATGTATGCGTTTACATCAATGGTGGACAAGCGTTTTGGTTCCTTTTCCCTAGATAAAGTTCAACTTTCGCGGGATTGTTCATTCGGTTGGAGTTATGCACGATATCAACTTTTGTGAACGTACATGCGTTCATTTCATAATTAGTACATTTTGTTCACTTCTTAATTCGCAGTATCGTTCACCAATGGGAGGAAGCTTCAGTATTCATTAACGAAGAAGTCAGTCTACAATGAATTCAGAGCTTCACCGTTACATTTTGGGAGGGATCGAGCCATGCTCAAAGAATTGAACAAAAACAAAATCATGTTTCTGATGCTGCTACCCACGCTGATCTTTTTTCTCATTAACTCGTATTTTCCGATGGTCGGTATTTACTACGCATTTACCAGTTATGATTTTGCAGGAGGATTATTCGGAAGCCCGTTTGTCGGGTTAGACAACTTTAAATTTCTCTGGCAATCGGGAATGCTGTTAAAACTTACGACCAATACCGTAGGGTATAACCTGGCTTTCATTATACTGGGGAACGGTCTGGCGATCTTTTGTGCGATCATGCTCAGTGAAATTCGGGGCAAGTTGTTCAAAAAAATAACCCAGTCCGTCATGTTCCTGCCGTACTTTATCTCTTTTGTTCTATTAAGTGTAATCGCTTACAATATGTTTAACTATGAATCTGGGTTTGTGAATACCGTGCTCAAACGTTTTGAGGCAGGGCCGGTGGATATCTACAACACACCATGGATATGGGTGTTTCTGATCATTATCTTTTACTTATGGAAAAACCTCGGGTACAGCATGGTCATCTATCTGGCCGCTATAACGGGAATAAGTGACGAGTATTATGAAGCGGCGCGCATTGACGGGGCGAACATCTTTCAGCGGATCTGGTACATCACCGTGCCAATGCTCAAACCAACGTTTGTCATTCTCCTGTTATTCTCGCTTGGCAGCATCATGAAAGGACAGTTTGACCTGTTCTATCAATTGATCGGGAATAACGGCGTGCTCTACAACGCTACAGATATCATTGATACGTATGTCTATCGTTCACTGAAAGTAACCTTTGATATCGGTATGGCAACAGCAGCTGGCTTGTACCAATCATTATTCGGGTTCATTCTCATTATGACGGTCAACTACATTATCCGCAAAATTAACGAAGATTACGCCTTGTTCTAGAATAAGCACGCCTATAGGGCAGAAGGGAGAACAACTATGAGCACACAAACGCATACCCAAAGACGGATACGGACCCGGACCCGTGCCAAAGATTCGGAATTCAACTTGGCTTTTCAGCTCATTGCCTATGGTATCATCATTGTTTTGTCATTGATGTGTCTGCTGCCATTCCTGCTCATTTTGTCAGGTTCATTCAGCAGCAACGAATCGATCGTGCGGGATGGGTATCATCTTTTTCCAACACACTTCTCTCTGGAAGGTTACAAAATGGTATTCAAATTCCCCACACAGGTACTCAAAGCGTATGGCGTTACGGTGTTCACAACGGTTGTGGGAACAACACTGGGCCTGTTTTTTATCACGATGGCGGGATTTGTGCTCCAGCGTAAAGATTTCAAATACCGGAACACGTTCTCCTTTTTCATTTACTTCACAACGTTGTTTGGCGGAGGTCTTGTGCCCTGGTACATTATGCTGGCGAACTACTTCAATCTGACGGATACGTATACGGTACTCATTTTCCCAGGGTTAATGACACCATTTCTGATCATTCTGATGAAAAACTTTATTCGCTCCGCGGTGCCGGATGAACTGATCGAATCGGCGAAGATTGACGGTGCCAACGATTTCCGGATCTATTTCAGCATTGTGTTAAAACTGGCGATGCCGGGCATTGCAACCGTTGGACTGTTTCTTGCCTTGGGCTATTGGAATGACTGGTTTACATCTTCCCTGTTTATCAACAACCCGGATATGTACCAGCTCCAATTTTATTTGTACAACACGATGAATACGATTACCTTCATTGACCAGATGGCGATTGGTACGGGGGTAACGCTCAGTCAAGACGTTCCAACAGAGTCGACCAAGATGGCGATGGCGATTATCGTAACAGGCCCGATTTTGTTCCTGTATCCGTTTGTTCAACGTTATTTTGTCAAAGGACTCACCATTGGAGCTGTAAAAGGTTAGAACGTACACACGCTGGGGACGTCAGGCTACTGAGGATATGAATGGTCTGATGTATAGCGGGTCTGCGCTAACATATAGGTTTAACACAAAAAGGGAGGATGCATATGCGTAAAAAAATGATTCGGCACCTGTCTATGGTACTTGTTCTGATGTTATTTGCTGGCGTGCTGGCCGCTTGTAACGGTGGTGGTTCTGGAGGGAATGCGCAAGGTAATGCTCAGGGGGGCTCAACGGATAATAAAGGCGAAAAAGTAACCCTGCAATTTTACATGCTTGGAGATGCTCCGAAAGACCTGCCTGTGATTGAGTCGGAGATTAACAAGCTGGCTGAAGCCGATCTGAATGTAAATGTAAAATTCAACTTTACGTCTTGGACGGACTGGGATCAAAAATATAAATTGCTGCTGTCTTCCGGACAGCCGATTGACTTAATCTTTACAGCAGACTGGACGAACTACCAGTCTTATGCGAAGAAAGGTGCTTTCCTGCCGCTGGATGAACTGTTGGCAAAAACACCAAAGCTCAAATCTCATGTCCCGGATGATATGTGGAATGCGGTTAAGATTAACGATAAAATCTACACGGTTCCATCCACGTGGATCGAATACGTAACGGAAGGTATTGCATACCGTGAAGACCTGCGTGAGAAGTATAATCTGCCGAAGCCGGAATCGATGGAAACGCTTGAAGCGTACCTGGAAGGCATCAAGGCGAATGAGCCCAACATGATTCCGATTGCAGACAGCAATGCAAACCATACCCATGGTGTTCGTCAATTGACTTCCAAGCTGGTAAATACGGCGGGTCAGCTTCCATATGGCCTGGATATTATGTATGACACACCATCAACAGTGACGTCCTATTGGGGCTCACCACAGCATTTACAAGATCTGAAAACATACAAACGCTGGATGGATAAAGGCTTTTTCCCGAAAAACGTACTGAATGTGAAGGATACATCCAATTCCCTGTTGCAAAATGGTAAAGCAGCTGTCATTCTCGCTGGGGAGAATCCGAACAAATTCAATTCTGATGTGATCAAGGTTCAGTCCACTCACCCGGACTGGAAACTCGGATATTTCCCATATCCGAATGCGAAAGGTTTTGCACAGCCGGTACATCCGATTCACAACGGTTTTGCTATTCCGCGTAGTAGTAAAAATCCGGAAAGAGCCCTGGAATTTTACGAGAAGCTTGTAACCGACAAACGTTACAACTGGCTGACCGAGTATGGTGTGGAAGGCAAAAACTTTGAAGTAAAAGATGGATACTATCATATGATTGGCGATGCACAAAGCAATGGTTTCCCGCGTGAAGGTATGAATGGCTGGGCATGGCGTAATCCGGAGTTTATGCTGTATGACAAGAGCTTTGATGATGTTCTCGCTATGTTTAAAGACCTTGATAAGATCAAAAAACCGGATATCTTCACTGGTTTTGCCGAGGATTGGACACCTTATCAAGCTGAGAAGGCGGCTTTGGAGCAAGTCGAGAAGCAATATCTGTATCCACTTAACGTAGGCCTTGTTGCGGATGTAGAGGGCGGTTTGAATACGTTTATGGAAAAAGCAAAACAAGCCGGTCTGGACAAAATTCAGTCCGAGTATACAAAGCAATGGCAGGAGTATCTAAAATCTGCTGGTATACAATAAGCAGTGTGGTTATTCTGCAGACTTAAGAAAAAAAGGTGCCTTCAGTTTCGAAGGCACCTTTTCTCTTCGTTATAAGAGACAAGAAGGACGGAATTTTCTAACTATACAAGGTTATAAACGGGTCGACTCTGATGATACAGGCCGCATATCCTGTAACAAATTCATAATAGACTGCGCGCTTTCCATCGGATGTACTTTGGCTATCTCGGCCAGATGGCGTTTTCGCTTCTGAAGCACCTCAGGATAGTGATGAAGCAGTTTGTTCATCCATTTTACAACCACATCAAGGGAGGTAATTCGTTCACCCAATCCTCTGGCCGTAAAATAATGTACATTCTCTTCCTCCTGACCCGGGATCGGATTATGAAACAGCATCGGAATACCTTTTGCCAAACCTTCACTGCAAGTCATTCCGCCTGGTTTTGTAATTAGTAGATCAGAGACTTCCATTAATTTATCAATTTCCGTTGTATACCCGATAATGTGGATATTTTCTTGTTGGAACAGTGGGTCCTGTTCCATGCTAATCCGAATTTTGTCATTACGTCCGAGACAGAAAATAATCTGGATATCTTCATGCCAGCGTGCTAACAATTGGTGAACAACTTTGTCACTGAGCATTCCCCAACCACCGCCCATCACAAGCACGGTAGGCATTTTTTTTAGGTTAAATCTGGATCGGATCTCGTCGTGCACGGGATGCTCCCAGAAGTTTGGGTGCACCGGGATACCGGTTACTTTGATTTTCTCTACGGATACGCCTCGTTGCATCAACTTGGATTTAACTTCGTCTGAGGAGACGAGATACAGATTCACTTCAGGACTAATCCATGTACCATGTGCATCATAATCCGTTAAAACGTTACATAAAGGCACCTTCGTACCTAACCGCTTTAACCTGGATATAACCGCACTTGGAATGGGATGCGTGCAGACAATAGCATCCGGATGCAACTGACGCACCACACTGCGGGTATGGGTGTAAAACACTTTGTGCAGTGCAAGAGTTGTTAACCGATTCAATGGCTTTTTATATTGCTGTCTGTACATGTATCCAACAAGTTTGGGTTGATTGGTCACCGTTCTTTTGTATGCATTAAGGATAAGTGGTGCTACTTTCGGGTTAAGAAAGCTTCCGAGTTCAAGCACTTTGGTCTGGATATTCGGCGACAGTTTTCGTAAGTGGCTGGACAATGCATAAGCAGCTTGGGTATGCCCTGCGCCAAAGCCCTCAGATAATAGTAAGATTCTTTTTTTCTCCACGCTTGCTTCACCTGTTCCTGCTAGGTTTTCCTGAGTCTAACATATCGGCTTTAAGTCCAGAATGCAACTGTAGCAAGTGCGACTAAAGTACCGATTGTGGCTCCTGCCAAAACATCGGACGGATAGTGTAGCCCCAGATAGATTCGAGAGAATCCGACAATAAGGGCCACAGGAAGCAAAGTCAGCAATAGAAAAGGCTCAGTAGTCATAAAGGGTACTGTGACCGAAAAAATAGCGGTTGTATGCCCCGACGGAAACGAATGATCTGTCAGCGGGTTGCGAAACGTTATTGTATCAGGCAAGGCCAGATAAGGTCGAATGCGAGGATACAATTTTTTGGCAATGGCTACAGGAATATGACTTACCGCTAATGCGATACAGGCTTGAAGTCCAGTCGTACTCCATGGAGCCGGGGCCAGTAGCCAGATTAACAAAGATACTGCAATGGAAGAAGTTGCTCCACCAAGATGGGTGAAATAGTACAGCCAGAAATTCATAAAACGATTATGAAGCCGGCCGTTAATCCACATAAACACATTACGATCGTACTTTTGAAACTTTAAGAAAAAACGGCTCATATTGGCCTCCTGCCAGTTAGGCCGTCCCGAGGACGGCAGTATTTCCGGGAAGTTACCCGTGTCGGTGTGCCACCTGTTAAGTATATAACCGATTTTGAAGGTCTTGAGGTTATTTCAGGCATATGTTTATCATATTTTTAAATGTTGTCCTTTTCAAGAAGAAGACATGTAAAGAACGTAAAATTCATGTAAAAGAGTGGATGAAAAACCAATGGTCTTTTTTGACTTCATTCCGCTAAAAAAGATACAATGATTCAACATGGCTGAAATGAGGTAAAAAAATGTGAGTTTTAGATTAAACTTTTTGGTGGCCATTTACGTTATTTGATGTAGAGAGACGGTTCAGTTGCAGTAAGCCACATCAAAAAGAAGGGACTTTAGAAATAAAAATCAAGAAAACGGCTGAAAATAAGATATATCAGGCATGAATGCGAGGTTGTGGCATCACGGAGTGGCTATTCAGCGTTTAAAGTTCACATTTCTGCTTCAGAAAGTGGAATTGGGGTTTTGACAAATTGCTGAAAAGAATACAGAATCGATAAAGCAGCCAACTGGCCGCAGCCATGATTTGAAACATTGTCTGAATAACTGACGTAGTACACAAAAGCACAGGGTCATATTCTGCAATTACAAAAAAAATAAAATGCAGAATCAGGAAGAGAAAATGCTAAAGTAATCTGGGTTTTATCTAAAAGGGGGTAACAGAGAACGATGTTGGACGCTATATTCGTCACGCTGCAGGTCATTTTGGCACTGCTTGCCGTGTACCAATTCACGTTTTCGCTGTTCGGTCTGTATAAGAAAAAGAAAAAGAAAAATTATCCTGCAACAAAATCATTTGCTGTGCTGGTTGCTGCACACAATGAGGAACAAGTTATTGGTGCGTTGATGGAAAACCTGAAGGAACTGGATTATCCGAGAGATCTGTACGATGTATTTGTCATCTGTGACAACTGTACAGACAGCACGGCAGAAATCGTTCGTCAGCATGGTTGGAATGCATGTGTACGTACGAATCCAGACTTGAGAGGTAAAGGGCACGCCATCGAGTGGATGCTTAAATACCTGTGGGATTTGCCGCGTCAGTACGATGCGGTTGTAATGCTTGATGCTGATAATCTGGTTGAGCAAAACTTCTTGCTCGAAATGAACAATGACTTGTGCAATGGAGCACGCGTTATTCAGGGATACATCGATACGAAAAATCCTGAAGATTCATGGATCACTGCGGCTTATGGTGTATCGTACTGGTATATCAACCGTCTATGGCAGTTGTCTCGTCACAACCTGAACATGGCGAATTTCCTCGGCGGTACAGGGATGTGCTTCGAGACCAATCTGCTGAAAGAAATTGGCTGGGGCGCTACAAGCCTTGTAGAAGACCTGGAGTTTACGATGCGAAGTGTACAGCGTAATGTGTATCCGGTGTTTAACTATGATGCCAAAGTTTTCGATGAGAAACCATTGACATTTAAAGCTTCAGCTAGACAACGTTTGCGCTGGATGCAAGGGCACTTTACGGTAGCAAGAAGATACTTCTTCCCATTGTTATGGCAGTCCATTAAAGAAAGAAGTCTCGTGAAGTTTGACCTTGCTGTGTATGGTGCCAATGTGTATGTGGTGTTGCTCACTTTCCTGTTGACGGCTGTCATGTCAATTGATATTTACGTATTGGACGGCCCACATATCGCTAACATTTATGGATATTTCCCATTGTGGGTTGGATTCATAGCGATCGGCATGAACGTGTTAACGTTTCTGTTGTCCATGGCGCTCGAAAAAGTTAAGTTTGCTAAAGTGTATCTGTATCTGATTCTTTTCCCGATTTATTTGTTGTCATGGTATCCAATTACGTTTTATGCGTTCTTTACGCAAAACAACAAACAATGGAGCCACACGCAACATACACGGGTTGTACGCCTGGACGAAGTACAGAGCAAACAAGGCTAACTTTTGGATAGATTAATTGGTGAACCTCTGCCTAGCTATGAATGTTGTCACACTGTTTTGAAAAAAAAGTGTTTTGTATGTTGACAATGTTTGTTGGGAGATGTTATAGTATTCAAGTGCGTTAAACAAATAGCAAAATGGAATCACAAGCAGAAGTCCGACTTCTCACCTGACCAACATACGTTGGCTGGTCAACGATCCCAATAATTTATGAAGTGTATACTCATGAAGAATTGTGTTGATTACAGGGATGTCGGTAGCTTGACCGGCATCCCTTTTATTTTTGTGTAACAGGATATTCAAAATGACCTGGAGGTGGACGGTTATTAGTAAAGATCACATGATTAATGACGAGATTCGGGCGAAGGAAGTACGCCTTGTCGGAGCTGAAGGAGAACAAATCGGGATCACTCCCATTCGTGAAGCACTTCAAATGGCAATTGACCTGAACTTGGACCTGGTTAATGTGGCCCCACAGGCTAAACCGCCGGTGTGCCGCATCATGGACTATGGCAAATTCCGCTATGAGCAACAAAAGAAAGAAAAAGAAGCCCGTAAGAACCAGAAAATTGTTGACATTAAAGAAGTATGGTTCCGTTCCAATATTGAGGAGCACGATTATCAAACGAAGCTTCGTAATGTAGTTAAGTTTTTGAAAGAAGGCGACAAAGTGAAATGCTCCGTTCGTTATCGCGGACGTGAGATTGCACATGCGTCTATTGGTCAACGGATTTTGGAACGCGTTAAGGTAGAAGTTGCAGAACTTTGTACCGTTGAACGTCAACCGAAACTGGAAGGCCGCAGTATGATTATGATCTTGGCTCCTAAAGCCTGATAACATTGGAGGAGGAAACACAACATGCCTAAAATGAAAACACACAGCAGTTTGAAAGGACGCTTCAAAATTACCGGTTCCGGTAAAGTCCTTCGTTACAAAGCTCACAAAAACCACTTGCTTTCTCACAAATCCAAACGTGCTAAGCGCGTTCTGAACGGCAACCCTGTAATGGCTGCTGGTGACGTGAGACGTTTGAAACAAGGTTTGGCTAACCTGAAAGGTTAATTCAAAATAGTAGATTCCGTACGGGGGATTGGCTTCGGCCATACACATACCACGGATACATTTATATTTATTTGGGAGGTTCTTTAATATGGCAAGAGTAAAAGGCGGTTTTGTAGTACGTCGTCGTCATAAAAAGGTTTTGAAACTGGCAAGAGGTTATTTCGGTTCCAAACACCGTATCTTTAAAACAGCTAATGAGCAAGTAATGAAATCCCTGGTATACGCATACCGTGACCGTCGCAACACAAAACGTAACTTCCGCAGACTGTGGATCGTTCGTATCAATGCTGCAGCACGTATGAACGGTTTGTCTTACAACAAATTGATCCACGGATTGAAACTTGCTGGTGTAGACATGAACCGCAAAATGCTGGCTGATCTGGCCGTTAATGACATCAATGCGTTCAACTCTTTGGCTACTGTAGCTAAAGGTAAAATCAACGCTTAAATCTGTATGAAGTAAGCCGCCGTACCTATGGCGGCTTTTTTTACGGACTGGAGAATAAAAACGGCTTAGGAAGAACAACCTAAACTTATCGCAAAAGCTGGAAGTGATAGCAGAGTGCGAGCGCCGTTGGTGAATAACACAGCATGGCATTACATAAAACACGAACGGTGCAATAATACAAATGAATTAGAGTGGTTTTACGAAAATTTAGAAGTAGGTGTGATATTTTTGTTATATAACATCACATCGTTGTAACGTTAGTGTATTAAAACGTTAAATTATTAAGCGCTTTCAATAAAAAAAGTACAAAAATAAGTGCTTTTTGGTGATTATACATCTGGATTTTAACACTGGTTGATTGTATAATCACCTCTAGTAGGCCAGTCCTAAATTTTTCTTTTCGGGTCATAATGTTCGGCTTTTCGACAGATGAACAGATGCATCGAGCAAAAGAATGCGCTTTTAGTGAGCCATTGGCGAAACATTTCGCTTTCTAACCTGTTCTTTATATCTGTTGATCCGTGCAATGCAGACGAGATTTGAAAGGGACATATTATTAAGGGGGAAAAAGAGAAATGAAAAAAATGCTTAGCCTGTCTCTGGTAATGTTGCTGGCAGTATCGGTTATGCTCGCAGGATGCGGAAGCAAACCAAAAGAAGAAACAAATGCCGGAGGAGACAATGGTGGAACTTCCACTGAAGCCAAATCCGATGTTCAAATCGGTATGGTTACTGACGTAGGCGGCGTGAACGACAAATCCTTTAACCAATCGGCTTGGGAAGCACTGCAAGCAACCGAAACTGAAACAGGTGCTAAAGTTAAATATCTGCAAAGTAAATCCGATGAAGAATATATTCCAAACTTGAACGAATTTGTTAAAGGTGGATATGATCTCACTTGGGGTATTGGTTTCCAACTGGCTGATGCGATCAAAACGGTAGCAGAGCAAAACCCTGACTCTAAACTGGCGATCATCGACAGCGTAGTGGATGCAGCTAACGTGAAATCCGTAACGTTCGCTGAAGAAGAAGGTTCTTATCTTGTTGGTGTTGTTGCTGGTCTTAGCACCAAAACAAACAAAGTTGGTTTCGTAGGTGGTATGGATAGTCCACTGATCAAAAAGTTTGAAGTTGGTTTCAGAGAAGGGGTTAAAGCAGTAAACCCTAAAGCTGAATTCATCTCTAACTACACAGGTGCTTTTGACAAGCCTGACTTGGGTAAAGCAGCTGCAGCTACATTGTACAACAAAGGCGTTGACATCATTTTCCACGCTTCCGGTGCAACAGGTAACGGCGTGTTCAATGAAGCGATTGCTCGTAAAAAACAAGGTCAAGATGTATGGGTTATCGGTGTGGATAAAGACCAATCCCTTGAATTTGGCGATGAAGTGACACTGACTTCCATGATCAAAAAAGTAGACGAAGCGGTTAAACGCGTGAATAAAGAAGTTGTTGACGGTACATTCGCGGGTGGATCTGAGAATCTGACGCTGAAAGAAAACGGCGTTGGCATTGCGGATACTTCCAGTAAAAATGTATCACCAGAAGTTCTGGCTAAAGTTGACGAATACAAAGAAAAAATCATCAGCGGCGAAATCAAAGTACCTACTGAGTAATACGAATTCGTAGTCATTTTGATATCTGCTGTATTATAATCATCCGGGCCGGTCTTGACCGGCCTTGTGATTGTAAAGCCAGGAACATTTGATCAAGGCATTATAACATTTGTACAATCTAACCATTGCAATAGTGCTCCGAGTAGGAGCTTTTCTTTCGTTTGCGGAACCAAACTATATCAGTTATAAGGGTGATTACATGGGTGCAGCAACCCCCGTCGTTGAGTTGAAACAGATAACGAAGCGTTTCCCAGGCATTGTTGCCAACGACGCCATCAGCCTTCAGCTTCAGAAAGGCGAAATTCATGCTCTACTGGGCGAAAACGGCGCTGGTAAGTCAACATTGATGAACATTGTTTTTGGTCTCTATCAGCCAGATGAAGGTTCCATTGAAGTGAATGGCAAACCTGTCATCATTGACAGTCCAAACCGGGCGATCGATCTTGGCATCGGTATGGTGCATCAGCACTTTAAGCTTGTGCAGCCGTTCACGGTAACAGAGAACATTATTTTGGGATCCGAGCCTACTAAGGGTCTCAATATTAACTATAAAAAGGCCGCTGCAGAAGTACAGCGCTTGTCCGAGCAATATGGACTCAAAGTAAATCCTCACGCCAAAATTCACGATATTTCTGTCGGCATGCAGCAGCGTGTTGAGATTGTTAAAACGCTATATCGCGGTGCGGACATTTTGATCTTTGATGAACCAACAGCAGTACTGACACCACAAGAAATCAAAGAGCTGATGGTCATCATGAAAAAGCTTGTCGCTGAAGGTAAGTCGATCATTCTGATTACGCACAAGCTGAAAGAAATTATGGAAATTTCGGATACGGTTACGATTATTCGTCGTGGTAAAGTCATTGATTCGGTCAAAACTTCGGAAACCAATCCGAATGAACTTGCAGAAAAAATGGTTGGCCGAAACGTTACGTTTAAAGTGGATAAGAAGCCTGCCACACCTGGAGCCAATGTACTTGAGGTCAGCAAGCTGATGGCCAAAAATAAAGAAGGTATCGCGGTTCTGAACGATCTGAACTTAAATGTGCGTGCTGGAGAGATTGTTGGTATTGCCGGGGTAGACGGTAACGGTCAAAGTGAATTGATTGAAGCCTTGACAGGTTTGCGCAAAGTGGATAGCGGATCGATCCGTTTGCAAGGAAAAGAGCTTTCCAATCACTCTCCTCGTCACATCTCAGAAGCGGGCGTTGCTCATATTCCGGAGGATCGACATAAGCATGGGCTTGTTCTGGATTTTTCGGTGAGTGAAAATATCGTTCTGGAATCATATTACAAGGAGCCGTATACGCGCAAAGGTTTCCTGAATTTTGATGCGATTAAAAAGCAGGCCAAGCGGCTGGTAGAAGCATTCGATGTGCGAACACCGAGTATCGAGACGAAAGCACGTTCCTTGTCGGGAGGAAACCAGCAGAAAGCCATTATAGCCCGTGAAGTGGATAAAAATCCTGAATTGCTGATTGCTGCCCAGCCAACACGTGGATTGGACGTAGGGGCTATCGAGTTCGTGCAAAAGCAATTGATTGCTCAGCGCGATCAGGGGAAGGCTGTTTTATTGATTTCGTTCGAACTCGATGAGATTATGAACGTTTCAGACCGCATCGCGGTTATCTATGAAGGACAGATCGTTGGCGAGGTGCTGCCGGAAGAAACCAATGACAGGGAGCTTGGCTTGATGATGGCGGGCAGCACCCAAAAGAGAGGTACTGTGCATGAATAAAGTGTTAAAATGGTTTACCCGAGATTCGTTTATTTTGCCTGTTGTAGCAATTCTAATGGGACTTATTCTCGGCGGAATTGTTATGTTAATTGGTGGATATAACCCGTTTGAAGCATACGGTGCTTTATTCAAAAAAGTATTTGGTGACATGTACAACTTCGGGGAAGCTGTGCGGGAAATGACTCCGCTCATTATGACGGGCCTTGCTTTTGCTTTTGCGGCTCGTGCCGGGTTGTTTAATATCGGGGGCGAAGGACAGTTTCTCGTAGGGATGACAGCAGCTACGTTTGTAGGTGTGAAGTTTACTGGTCTGCCTATTTATATTCATGCACCACTGGCGCTAATTGCGGGTGCGGTATTTGGTGGGCTCTGGGCAGCAATTGCTGGTTACCTGAAAGCTGCACGCGGGGTCAATGAAGTTATCAGTAGTATTATGCTGAACTGGATTGGTTTATATTTAGCCAATCTGATCGTGCGTCAATTTTTGCTTTTGCAAGGGGAGAACCGCTCCGTTGATATCAGCGAGTCGGCCTCTATCAGTCTGACTTGGCTTTCTGAGTTGATGGGCAATTCACGTGTTCATATGGGAACGTTGATTGCTCTTGTAATGGCAGTGCTCTTTTATATCTACATGTGGAAAACAAAGCAGGGATATGAAATCCGTGCCGTCGGTTATAACCCGAATGCAGCGGAATATGCAGGTATGCATGTTAATCGGAATATCGTCAAAGCGATGTTTATCAGTGGCATGCTCGCAGGGCTTGGCGGAGCATTCCAGGTTCTCGGGGTATTCCAGTATCAGACCGTAATGTCAGGTTCTCCAGGCACCGGGTTTGACGGGATCGCAGTTGCTTTGATTGGTCTAAATCATCCGTTTGGAGTGTTACTTGGTGCGTTGCTCTTCGGTACGCTTACTTACGGTTCTGCAGGAATGAGCTTTGCTGCGGATGTACCACCTGAGATTATTCGGATTGTCATCGGTTCGATTATCTTCTTCATTGCCGCACAAGGCATCGTGCGCTGGGTACTTAAACCGTTCTATTCCAAGCGCAAGAAAGAGAAGGTGTTGTAGATGGACTTGTTGACAATCGGGCAAATTATCAATACGACGCTTGTCTTTGCTACGGCATTGATTTTTGCTTCCCTTGGCGGGATATTCTCGGAAAAATCTGGGGTAACAAACCTTGGACTTGAAGGTTTCATGGTGTTTGGTGCGTTCGCGGCCGGTATTGGTGCTCACTATGCCCAAGAAGCGGGTATGGGCGGGACAACATCGGCGTGGATGGGGGTACTGCTTGCCATCGTGCTTGGTGTACTCGTTTCACTTATTCACGCGGTAGCATCCATTACGTTTAAAGCTGATCAGATCATCAGTGGTATCGTCATTAACTTTTTAGCGGCAGGAAGTACACTGTATCTGGTAAAACTGCTGTTTGAAGGTTCAGGTGATTCACCTTTGGTACAAGGCTTCAGCAAATTTAATGTGCCGTTTCTCGAAAACATTCCTTTGCTTGGAGAAGCATTTTTCAAAAATGTATATCCAACGACTTACCTAGCGATTTTGTTTGTATTCCTGACATATTACATTATGTTTAAAACACCGTTTGGACTTCGTCTGCGTTCTGTAGGTGAACATCCAAGCGCGGCGGATACTGTCGGGGTTAAAGTTCGTCGTTACCGTTACGTTGCTGTTATGATCAGTGGTGCGCTTGCGGCGATTGGCGGAGCAGCCATTACATTGACAACAACAGGTACGTTTTCGCATAATACCGTTTCCGGTCAAGGTTACATTGCGATTGCAGCGATGATCTTTGGTAAATGGAATCCAATCGGTGCTTTCGGCGCGGCTGTATTTTTTGGATTCTCTCAAGCGATCCGTAACTATGTGCAATTGTTTGAATGGTCACAGAGTATTCCCCAGGAAATTATTTTCATGTTGCCTTATTTGCTTACGATCATCGTTCTGGTGGCTGCGGTTGGACGTTCTTCGGCTCCATCTGCGCTGGGCGAACCGTATGATCCTGGTAAAAGGTAACTTTAGCAAACCGGATATCATCTGGTTTCCAAAACATAATTTCGAGAAAAGACCTGCGATTTTGAGCGGGTCTTTTTTTTGTGCGCTCCATTGTAGTACCCAACTTTTTCGGTAGGGACAAAGAAACAGGCGAATTCGGTCATGGACGAATACACTGTTTTGAATGATCCGAGGAGGAGGGATAGTATGAGAAAACAGGTTACGCGTACTGAAGCGATGAAACTTATAGGCAAAAACATAGTTGCGGTCAAAAAAGACGGTACTCGGGTTACGGGGAAACTGTTAAAAGTATCAGGTAACAAACTCGTTCTCAAGCGTTTAGGTGGAAAAAAAGTACGTACCAAAGCCATCTTGCCTTTGGTATTATTTGATCTGCTGGCCATTGCGACCTTACCTTACGCTTATGGCCAAGGCCCTGGATTTGGCCCTGGTTACGGTCCAGGTCCGAAACCTGATTGTTGCCCAGGGTACGGCCCTGGTTATGGACCTGGACCGGGTTACGGCCCAGGCCCAGGATATGGTCCTTATGGTCCCGGATCGAGACCGCCTGGATTTTTCTAAAAACGACTAGAGTCTTTTTTCCATTTCGTAACAGCGACTGATCAGGATATATCTCAGGTTTTGATATCCATTTTTTTGATAGAATTGATTCCCCTTGATATTGCCTTCATCCACCATGACTTTGGATTTTTTGCAACCACGGGATGCTGCAAAGTTCTCTGCTTCATGCAGTAACGTCTGTCCGTAACGCTTTCGTTGCTCTTTCGAACTAACGGCCATCATATCTACGTAAAGCAGTTCTCCATGCATGAGAAAATGAATGAATGCCACAGCAGGTTTATTTGGCTCCGGCGAGATTACAAAGGTCATGCCCCTGTTCATTCGCAGGGGTATTTCTTTGCGTATTTTATGGATTTCCTTCTCGCTCATATGTGATAAAGGAACAAGCTGTGTGTCAATCAGCTTCATAATTGCTCCGTCATCCAGCTTGGATGAACGCTGACGAATGATCATGCGGGGCCTCCTTTCAAGGCCAGTCGTGCGGCCTGTATATCTTATGCCTGGGGCGTGATAAAAGGTGACTGCATGAAGGCCGGACATTGAGGCAATCATAGAGTGGAGAGCGTGTGTAAATGTGGTTAGCATATTTTTATCAAAAACAGGTATTGACTTATCGGTTAGAGGAATCATATAATGTTCCTAACATTTAACGAGAATATTTCATCGGCTATGAAGAGGACGAAGTTTTAAGGGCTCTTTTGCTCAGAGAGTGGATGGATTTGCTGAAACCACCACCATTACCCCTTATATACGAGCTCACCTCGGAGCTGTTTTCCTGAAAAGCATTGGAACGTCAAATCCATGCGTATTAGGGGGAATCGTAAGTCTGCGTTACAGACAACAGGTATGGGAGACGACTACGTCGTTTGTACATCGTTTTGTTATACCTGGTAAGGTCCGTTATTGCGAAATTTCGGACAAAGTTGGGTGGTACCACGGAAGCGATAACCTTTCGTCCCTCGCAAGCATGAACTTGTTTGCAGGGATGGAAGGTTTTTTTGTACCTTTTTATGTCAGAATGGTGTAAATTTCGAGAGGAGGATGACTAATGGGAGCTCAAATTCCAGAAGTACGATCGACAGATGAATTACGTGAAAGATGGATGAAGCCGGAGGTCATTAGCGGTTCCGAGATTTTGCTAAGAAGTTTGCTGCTTGAAGGTGTGGACTGTGTCTTCGGTTATCCGGGCGGTGCGGTATTGTACATTTACGATGCGATGTATGGCTTTGAAGATTTCAAACACGTTCTAACTCGTCACGAGCAAGGTGCCATTCATGCGGCTGACGGTTATGCACGAGCAAGTGGAAAAGTCGGCGTATGTATCGCGACCTCCGGTCCAGGTGCAACGAACCTCGTTACAGGAATTGCAACGGCATATATGGATTCCGTACCACTGGTTGTCATTACGGGTAATGTCAATTCCAGCTTAATCGGCTCGGATGCTTTCCAGGAAGCGGATATCACTGGTATTACAATGCCGATCACCAAACACAGTTATCTGGTGAAAGATGTAAAAGACCTGGCGGGCATCATTCATGAGGCATTCCATATTGCTAATACCGGACGTAAAGGACCTGTACTGATCGATATTCCAAAAGATGTATCGGCAAACAAAACGTTGTTTGAACCGAGCACTGAACCTGTTATATTGAGAGGGTACAATCCACGCACGGTACCGAATAAACTGCAGGTGGATCGCTTGGCACAGGCCATTCAGGAAGCAGAGCGACCAATGATTATTGCAGGTGGCGGTGTAGTTTACTCTGGCGGACACGAAGCGCTTTTCGAGTTTGTGGAGAAGACGGGCATCCCGATCACAACAACACTTCTCGGACTTGGAGCTTTTCCAAGTGGACATGAGCTTTGGACTGGAATGCCGGGAATGCACGGAACCTACACGTCGAACATGGCCATTCAGCAATCGGACTTGCTCATCAACATCGGTGCACGATTTGATGACCGGGTAACGGGTAAGCTGGACGGATTCGCACCACACGCGAAAATTGTCCATATCGACATTGATCCTGCAGAGATCGGCAAAAACATTGCGACTGATATTCCAATTGTAGGCGATGTGAAAACAGTACTGGAGATTGCAAACAAGGAAGTTGGACGTGCTGAACGTGCAGATGCCTGGAGAGATCAGATCAAACAGTGGAAACAGGAAAAGCCGTATAGCTACACGGATTCGGATGAAGTGTTAAAGCCGCAATGGGTTGTTGAATTGTTGAACGACACCACAAAAGGTGAAGCAATCGTAACAACGGACGTTGGACAACATCAAATGTGGGCAGCACAATACTACAAATTTAATCAACCGCGTTCATGGGTTACTTCAGGTGGACTTGGAACAATGGGCTTTGGATTCCCATCTGCGATCGGTGCACAAATGGCTAATCCGGATCGACTGGTAATCTCCATTAATGGGGACGGCGGGATGCAGATGTGTTCTCAGGAACTGGCAATCTGTGCGATCAATAACATTCCAGTTAAAATTGTAATTATTAACAACGAAGTACTTGGTATGGTTCGTCAGTGGCAGGAACTGATTTACGAAAATCGCTACAGTCACATTGATCTGGCAGGAAGCCCTGATTTTGTGAAGTTGGCTGAAGCTTATGGAGTGAAGGGACTGCGGGCAACGAACAAGGAAGAAGCCGAGCGTGCATGGCAGGAAGCTTTGGATACGCCAGGGCCAGTAGTTGTAGAATTCGTTGTACGTAAGGATGAGAATGTATATCCAATGGTTCCGCAAGGAGCAACAATCGATCAAATGCTGATGGGAGATGCTGAAGAATGATAAGACATACGATTTCGATATTGGTTAATGACCAGCCAGGTGTCCTTCAGCGTGTATCCGGATTGTTTGGTCGACGCGGGTATAACATCGAAAGCATTACAGTAGGTCAATCTGAAGAGCCAGGACTTTCCCGAATGGTCATTGTTACGATTGGTGACGACAAAACACTCGAACAGATTGAAAAACAGCTGTATAAAATTATTGATGTTATCAAAGTGGTTGACTTTAGCTTGAAACCGATGGTTGCTCGTGAACTCGCGCTGATCAAGGTGAAGGCAGAGCCCTCGGAGCGTCCGGAAATTTTGGGTGTGGTGGAAACCTTCCGTGCATCGGTTGTCGATGTAGGCCCAGCAAGTCTGATGGTACAGGCCGTTGGTGATACAGACAAAATTGATGCGATGATCGAACTGCTCAAGCCATATGGCATTCGTGAATTGTCCCGTACAGGCGTAACAGCATTGGTACGAGGCAACGTATAGAGGTATAATGAAATCAAGATGGGCTGATCCATACATGAACACAATGATTTACTTGTGAAAATGCTCAGTTAGCGTAAAATAAATGCTATCTGATCCAAATGTGTCAGTCCAGTAACTGCTGTAAAGTAACATTTTAGTGATGTAACGCTTGAAAAGAGAGCCACACCCCCGCATTAACGAGCGGGTGTCTGAACGGATCGGATCAGAAGCGGCGATAATCAGCATTGATCAGGTAATTTTTTAAAAAATGTGAGGTTGACCGGTCCATTGAGACACCCGCTCATTAATGAAGGGTTCTTTACAATACAAAGGAGGACTTATAACATGCCAGTAACTACTTATTATGAACAGGATGCAGAGCTTAGCGTATTGAAAGGAAAAACGATCGCGGTGATCGGATATGGTAGCCAAGGTCATGCTCAGGCACAAAACCTGCGTGACAGCGGATTGAACGTAGTCATCGGACTTCGTGAAGGTAAATCTTTTGACGCTGCTAAAAATGATGGGTTTGAAGTGTTGTCTCCGGCTGAAGCAACTAGCCGTGCAGATGTGGTTCAAATCTTGCTGCCGGATGAAACACAAGCTTCTGTATACAAAAACGAAATCGAACCAAACCTGAAAAAAGGCGCAGCATTGCTCTTCTCTCACGGTTTCAACGTTCACTTCGGCCAAATCGTTGCTCCAAAAGACAGCGATGTATTGCTGGTAGCTCCTAAGTCCCCTGGTCACATGGTACGTCGTACCTATGTAGAAGGATTCGGTGTTCCTGGTCTGATCGCGATCGAAAAAGATGCGACTGGTAAAGCGAAAGACATCGGTCTCGCTTATGCTAAAGGAATCGGCTGTACACGTGCAGGTGTTATCGAAACTTCCTTCCGTGAAGAAACAGAAACAGACTTGTTCGGTGAACAAGCGGTTCTGTGTGGCGGTGTAAGTGCCCTCGTTAAAGCTGGATTCGAAACGTTGACAGAAGCTGGATATGCTCCAGAAATGGCGTACTTCGAGTGTCTGCACGAATTGAAACTGATCGTTGACATGATGTACGAAGGTGGTCTTGCAAGCATGCGTGATTCCATCAGTAACACTGCGGAATATGGTGACTATGTAACTGGACCTCGCGTCGTTACTGAAGATACGAAGAAAGCAATGAAAGAAGTGCTTTCCGATATCCAACAAGGTAAATTCGCACGTGACTTCATCTTGGAAAACCAATCCGGCCGTGCATTCTTGACAGCAACACGTCGTAACGAAGCTGAACACCCAATCGAAGTGGTTGGCGGACAATTGCGTGAAATGATGCACTGGATCAAAAAGTAAGCAACGATTCCGTTCACTTTTTGAACAAGCATCTTAAGGAATTCGAGCAACTTACAGCGTGAACTGGAAATAGCGGCCGTGCTTATGCGTGAGCCGCTATTCTGGTTTACAGAAATGAATAATATGCAGGGGGTGCGAAGGTGCGTAAAATCTATGTATTTGACACAACGCTGCGTGATGGAGAACAATCTCCAGGAGTCAATCTGAACACTCGCGAGAAGGTGGAGATTGCCCATCAACTGGAGCGTCTTGGCATTGACCGGATGGAAGCAGGTTTCCCAGCAGCATCTCCGGGTGACTTGGCCGCAGTTAACGCCGTAGCGAAAGCGGTTAAAAATATTACGGTGATCGGTTTGTCCCGCTCCAGAGAGCAGGATATTGATGCGGTGAAAGAAGCGCTTAAAGGTGCAGAAGACCCGTGCATTCACGTATTTCTGGCCACTT
Organism: Paenibacillus polysaccharolyticus; assembly: GCF_900102085.1. Classification (GTDB taxonomy): domain Bacteria; phylum Bacillota; class Bacilli; order Paenibacillales; family Paenibacillaceae; genus Paenibacillus; species Paenibacillus polysaccharolyticus. The sequence goes on from NZ_FMVM01000011.1 coordinate 210,888, forward strand.
CGCCAATCCATCGCCAGCACAAGTTGCGCATGGATAAAGGGCAGGTTCTGGACACGGCTCGCTCTGCGATTCGTTATGCGAAGAAGACATTTTCCAAGATTGAGTTTTCCCTGGAGGATGCAGGACGTACCGAGTATGATTTCCTCGTGGAAATGGTAAATATGGCAGTTGAAGAGGGTGCTTCTGTCGTTAACATTCCAGATACGGTCGGTTACCTGAGCCCATATGAATACGGGAATATTTTTAAACATCTGAAAGAAAATGTTCATAACATCGATAAAGTTCAGCTGAGTGCACACTGTCACAACGATCTGGGGATGGCAACAGCGAATACGCTTGCCGCCATTTTGAACGGCGCTGATCAGATTGAAGGTACGATTAACGGCATCGGAGAGCGTGCAGGCAACACCGCGATTGAAGAAATTGCGATGGCACTCGAAACACGTCAGGAGTTTTTCCAGGCGAAAACGACACTGCAGTTGTCCGAGATCGCACGTACCAGCCGCTTGGTTAGCCGTTTGACCGGTATGGTTGTTCCTGGCAACAAAGCAATCGTTGGAGCTAATGCCTTTGCTCATGAATCCGGTATTCACCAGGATGGTATGTTGAAGGAAAAAACAACCTACGAGATCATGACGCCAGAAACGATCGGTCTCAAAGAGAGCAAGCTAGTGCTTGGTAAACACTCCGGACGTCACGCGTTCCGTGAACGCTTGATTGAACTTGGGTATGAGCTGGATGATGAAGCATTGAACCGTGCTTTTGCACAATTTAAAGATCTGGCAGACAAGAAAAAAGAAGTTACCGATGAAGACCTGCTTGCCGTAATCGAAGAAAAGTTACAGGATGCACCTGAGGTGTACAAACTGGAATCGATCTTTGTTACGTACGGTGATGAATCCGTGCCTACAGCGAAAGTTCGTATTGCTACGCTGGATGGGGAGACGGTGGAAAAACAGGCAGAAGGTAATGGTTCGGTGGATGCGATCTATAACGCTATTGATCAGGTGAGCGGAGAAGAAGTAACGCTATCGGACTATTCCATCAAATCCGTAACACACGGTAAAGACGCACTTGGTGAAGTACATGTTGTCCTTACCCAAAATCAAGTTTCTGTTCAAGGGCGCGGTGTGAGCACAGATATTCTCGGTGCTAGCGCTCGTGCGTATGTTGACGGCTTGAACCAACTCATTGAGAAACGTAAAACGTACACCAACCGTGTGAACGTCAATTTGTAGAGAAGTACTGCACGGTGTGCTTGAAGTACAAATTTACAAACCTGCTAACTAGGTCGGTATAGTAGAGCCATAGTCGGTATAGTAAAGCTAAAGCCGAACATGTGAAAAAGTCTGACCCTTCTGGAGTCAAATGTACCTTTAGTGTAGACGTGATGAAGTCTATCTATGAGTACAGTCCAACAAGGGTCAGACTTTTTTTATTGTAAATTTACCAAGCGTATGCGTTAGGGGCGTGTCCGCCAGGACCAGGGAAGATTTCATCCAAACGGTTAAGAGTGGATTCATCGAGCGTCATGTCAAGACATTTCAAGGCGGTCTCGAATTGCTCCAGTGTGCGCGGACCAATGATTGGCGCAGTAACAGCTGGATTGGCAGCTACCCAGGCAAGTGCAACTGTATCCTGTGGCTCACCAAGATCACGGCAAAGTGCGGCGAAATCCTCAAGCTGCGTCTGATGTTTCTCAATTCGTTCTGCAATGCCTCCACTGCGAGTCCCTTCAAGTTTCTGTAAGGCATTGCGTCCGAGCAAACCGCCATCCAGCGGGCTCCATGGAATAACGCCAAGCCCGAGGGCTTTAGCCGCCGGTAATACCTCCAGTTCAGGCAGGCGGCAGTTCAGGCTGTATTTATGTTGCTCAGATACAAGGCCGAGGAAGTGGCGGTTTTTCGCTTCGCTCTGAGCAAGGGCGATCTGCCACGCGGCAAAATTACTTGAACCGACATATCCGATTTTGCCCTGGTATACTGCATGTTCAAATGCACCCCACAACTCGTCCCATGTGATAACAGGGTCGACATGGTGCATCTGGTATAATTCAATATGATCGGTTTGCAGACGCTGAAGAGAGCCTTCAAGGTGACGTCTGATTTTATAGGCGGAGAGACCGGCTTCATTGTTAGGGCCATCTGTTTCATCATGCATGGAACCGTAGACTTTGGTGGCAAGCACGACCTTTTCACGTCTGCCTCCGCCTTGTTTGAACCAACGTCCGATGATTTCTTCGGTGAGACCGGAATTTTCACCCCAGCCATAAATGTTAGCGGTATCAAAAAAGTTAACGCCGGCATCCAGCGCTGCGTCCATAATGCGGAAAGCTTCTTTCTCGTCCGTGGCTGGTCCAAAATTCATCGTACCGAGACAGATACGGCTGACCTTAAGGCCTGATTTACCCAAATACGAATATTGCATGTTAAACATCCCTCCAGCATACCTGATTTGATTTCAGCTATATTTTACCTTACCCTGAACTGGCGAACAACTTCGAAGTGCTTGTAATGATCCTTCTTATAGGCAAAAACTATTAAAGTCATAGATTGTATATCTTGGTCAAATGACCGTAGAATATGATACAAAGAAGAGAGTTATTAATGAGACGATGTTTACACAGAAACGCTAACATGGGCGGATCAGTGATGAATGAAAATGAAGGAGTGGACAACCTATGGCAGACGTGAAAAAAATTGCAGTAATCGCAGGTGACGGAATTGGTCCTGAAGTTGTGGCCGAGGCGGAAAAAGTTCTGAAACGTACGGAGGAAGTGTTCGGTTATCGTTTTGAAACAGGGCACGCACTGTTTGGTGGTATTGCCATTGACGAGAAGGGCACGCCGCTTCCGGAAGAAACATTGACTGTATGTAAAAATGCAGATGCAGTGTTGCTTGGAGCAGTAGGTGGACCGAAATGGGATAATAACAGTAAAGAGTTGCGTCCTGAAACAGGACTGCTGGGTATTCGTAAAGCGCTTGGATTGTTCTCCAACCTGCGTCCTGCCGTTGTGTTTGACTGTTTGAAAGACGCATCCACGCTGAAACCGGAAGTACTTGAAGGTACAGACCTGATGGTTGTTCGTGAACTGACGGGCGGAATTTATTTCGGTGAGAAGTTCAGACGTGAAAGTGCCCAAGGTGAAGAGGCAGTGGACACTTGTGCTTACAATGTTGCGGAAGTAGAGCGCATCGTTCGTCAAGCATTTGAGATCGCTCAAGGTCGCCGTAAAAAACTGGCTTCTGTCGACAAAGCTAACGTACTGGAAACTTCCCGCCTCTGGCGTGAAGTCGTTAACCGTGTAGCTCCAGATTACCCGGATGTTGAACTCGAGCATGTGCTTGTAGACAATTGCGCGATGCAGTTGCTGCGTCGTCCGGCAAGCTTTGACGTCATCGTAACAGAGAATATGTTTGGTGACATATTGAGTGATGAAGCGGCTATGCTGACAGGCTCCATCGGTATGCTCGCTTCGGCATCGCTAGGTGAAGGAAGTTTCGGTCTGTATGAACCGGTACACGGCTCAGCGCCGGATATTGCCGGTCAAGGCTTGGCTAACCCGATTGCTACCATCTTGTCACTCGCGTTGATGTTCCGTACAACGTTTGGCTATGCAGAAGGTGCAGATGCGATTGAAGAAGCGGTAGCGAACGTGCTGAATGCGGGCCACCGTACAAGTGATATCGCTGTTGATAAGAGCAAAGCGATCAGCACGACCGAGATGGGCGATCTGATTGTTGCAGCTATTCAGAAAAAAGCTTAAGTTTCGTTTTAGCCTTGTCCACTTATTGAGACATTAACAGATCTCAGGTTACAGTCCTGTGGTTCGTATAAGAAACAGCCCTTTGATGCCCTAGTAGACCGTCTTTTGGTTTCTAATAGTGGAGAATGCAAAGGGCTGTTCCTTTCTCATTTACAACTCGAATTCGGCACGAAAATTTCTTATTTATAATTATTATAAAAAAATAACGTTTATAATCTTGACTTTGAGAAGTACGGATGATAACATTTTATTTGTACTTGAGAACAAGTATCAACAATTTAATGACAGGACAAGCGCCCTGTGTGCATCCTGATGATGAGCAATCCATATGGATGCTTACATAATCCCAAAGGAGGAATTTTTAGTTATGGCAGAACGTTTGGTTGGTAGACCAGCACCAGATTTCGCAATGGAAACAGTATCAGGAGACGGACAAGATTTTGGTTCCGTTAAACTGTCCGATTACCGTGGCAAATGGCTCGTATTCTTCTTTTATCCTTTGGACTTCACATTTGTGTGCCCAACTGAAATTACAGCTTTGAGCGATGCTTCCGAGCAATTCAAAGCTTTGGATACAGAAATCCTTGGCGTGAGCGTAGACTCCGTACACAGTCACAAAGCATGGATCAACACCCCTAAAGACAGCAACGGTCTTGGTCAGTTGAGCTTCCCGCTTGCTTCCGATATTACGAAGCAAGTAGCTAAAGATTACGGCGTTCTGATCGAAGAAGAAGGAGTAGCATTGCGCGGTCTGTTCATCATCGATCCAGAAGGCGAACTGAAATATCAAGTCGTTAACCACAACGATGTAGGCCGCAGTGTTGAAGAAACACTTCGCGTACTGCAAGCACTTCAATCCGGTGGATTGTGTGCAATGAACTGGAAACCAGGCGACAGCAATCTGTAAGCCGGTTTACTTGAACGATTGATGTTCAAGCCCTCATCCCCCTCGGGATTGAGGGCTTTTTGCAACCTTTTTCAAAGATATACCGTTAACTTAATAAAGGTGTTTGAACAAGCTGTCAGACGTGTTAATAATGTAATAGAAGAAGATCTTCTTTTTTATAAAAGAAAGAGGAATTGAAGGCTTGTAAGGCGAATAGGGTATGGAAACCCGGTAATTTAAGTCATTCCGGTAATCCGCATTTATAATTTGCATATGAATGTGATACACTGTTTGAACGATTCCCTTTCGGAGGTCTTTCAAGTGCACGGGTGTATATTGACTAAATTCCCGGCACCTAATAAGGAGGGTGAACAAAAATGAGTTACTGTTGTGGGGCAAGTATGGTGGGAACGAAGGGCACGCTGAAGCATTACCGCACCCAGGTTCATAATGTTCCCCTGCTGTTTTGTCCGGTGTGTCACCGGGTTGAGGTGCATTACAAGGTTGAGAATGAATATGAAATTCTTGCTGAATATGCGCATGGCGATGGGGCTTCTGAGATTGATTTTCAAGACTATGTGACAGAAGACGAGGATGCCATCTTCGAAAATTGCGTAAACCGTGAAAGTGAAGATGCAATGGTGATTGTTCAGCGTCAGATTGATATGTCACTTGATCTGCTACGGCTCGCCAAGGAAATGAAGGATGAGAAATGGGAGAGCGAATTGAAACGCCGCCTTGCCGTCATGAGTCAACGAAAACTTAAAATTCAGCATAACAAGACTGGGCTATAGATTGCAGTGAGATGTGACATGGATAGACCAATGTCTATATCTGTAATAAGCAATATGAAACGAAGCTGATCTCCCTTTATGGAGAGGAGGCTTCGTTTTTTGTGTTTTAGAGTGATCTTTTCTTTTTTTTTGCAAAATAATTTCCATTCGACACTTTCTCCGATTGACTCTATTCCCTAAACTTGTCTATGATAAAAGCAGACTTGCAAAAGAGGCGGAGCAAAATAAAGGGTTTTCGTTTGGGAATTGGAAAAGGTTAGTAAGGAACAAAACGTAAATGATTTTTCCGGACATTCTTGAATGAGCCGGATTAGACCAGCTTAAGTTCCGGACATGCCATCCTATTTTCGGCTCAGCCCCCTAATGAAAGGGACCCGGTAATCAATAAAAAATCGGCCCTTCCTGTTTCTGTGATGATATGATGTCCGAACGGCAAAGTTTATCATTTACGTGAAAAGGAGGAACCTGAAGTGATTCGTGAATTTCAGGATATAGCGCCTCAACCAACGGATGTGATTCCTCAAGTACATCTGGATAACAATAAGTATGAAAATGTACTAGAACACATGGATAGCGGTATTATGTTATTTGATAATCATGGGGTCTTGACGTTTATTAACGTTCAGATGGCTAAGCTGCTGGAGCTGCCGAGAGATCTGTTAAGCGGTTGCACGTTAATGCAGATGTTGCGTCTGCCCCAGATGAGCCGATTTAAGAAAAAGAAAATTTTACGGATTTATCGGGAAACGATCTTTCATCGTAAGCGTTATCATGAACTGACGGATGAGTATGGAAGGCACTGGCTTGTGACCGTGACGTATGGTGATCAGATGGATGGCGATTTTCTTTTTAGTGTCAAGGACGTTTCGGATTATAAGCAGATCGAGCAGACGGCCTATCAAAACGATAAACTGGCTATGCTTGGCCGCATCTCCGCATCAATTGCTCATGAGATCCGTAACCCGTTAACTGCCATTCGCGGATTCATCCAGTTGCTTCGGCCCCACCTGCTACAGCTGGGTAAAGACGAGTATGCCAGAATCATACTCACCGAGATCGACAGGGCAAATGACATTATCTATGAATTTCTGAACTCCTCGAAACCTTCGGCTCCGCAGAAAACGGTCATGACCGTAGAATCTTTGCTTAAAGAGGTCGTTCTATTGACCGAGAGTGAAGGGTTGATGAAAGGATGCGAAATTCTGCTTGAGGTGGATGACACCCCGCTTAATGTATCCATTGATGTGAAACAGATCAAACAGGTCATTCTGAATATGGTCAAAAATGCAATGGACGCCATTGAAGAAGTCGGTGAAGAATATACAGGCTTGATCCGAATCACAACAGCTACGGAAAATAATTTTGTGCAAATTACGATTGCGGATAATGGAAGAGGTATGGATCATAACACGCTGGTACGCTTATTCGATCCTTTCTTCACCACAAAAGAAAGCGGCACGGGTTTGGGACTTTCCGTGAGTTACCGTATTATTAAAAATCATGGGGGTACCATCTCTGTGGATAGTAAAAAGGGTGAAGGCACCAGCTTTATGATCAAGCTTCCACTGGTGAATTGACACAAACGTTTTCTGAAGGGATCGGTATTTTGCCGATTCCTTTGTTTTTTGTTGGCAGGATAAGGGTTATAGTTAGAAATGAATGCGAATACATAAGCATCGCGGAAGGAAGGGATTTGTTTGAATATTCAAGATATGGAGCAAATGAACGGACAATTCATGGAACATGTAGGCAAAGTGATTGTGGGTAAAGAGCATACGATGGAACTGATGTTGACAGCGATCATTGCATCAGGTCATGTACTTCTGGAAGATGTGCCTGGTACAGGGAAAACAATGCTAGCCAAATCGATGGCGTCTTCACTGGACTGCACATTTCAGCGGATACAGTTTACACCCGACTTGTTACCATCCGATCTGACGGGTATTCATTTCTATAATCAAAAATCAGGGGATTTCGAATTCAGGCCCGGACCGCTGTTTGCGAATCTTGTACTGGCAGATGAGATCAATCGGGCAACACCACGTACACAGTCCAGCTTGCTCGAATGTATGGAAGAACGCCAGATCAGCATTGATGGTTCAACAAGACAGCTTGAGCGGCCGTTTATCGTTATCGCGACTCAGAATCCTATTGATAATCAAGGAACATTTCCGTTACCCGAAGCTCAGATGGACCGGTTTATGATGAAGATTCGTATGGGGTACCCAACTGATGAAGAAAGTGTAGAGATCCTAAGAAGGACGGTGGCTAGCCGCTCAGTAAATGATCTGTCTTCTATTATCTCGCGCGAGCAACTTCTGAGAGCACAGGAAACGTATAAGACGGTTAACATAAACGAGGACCTCCTGCTTTATATTGTACAACTCACTGAAGCAACGAGAAAACATTCTGAACTGTCACTTGGGGTGAGTCCACGGGGGGCTCAGGCGCTTCTAAAAGCAAGTCAGGCATGGGCGGCACTTCACGGTAGAGATTATGTTGTACCTGATGACATTAAATTACTGGCAGAGCCTGTTCTGGCTCACCGCCTGGTGTTTCGTAATCGAATCAGACAGCAAGAAGGACTTGCGGAACTCATCATTCAACAGATTCTGACCGAAACCGAGGTGCCAACCGAGACACTTACTACAGGCGGACGTTAAGCTTATGGCACTTCTATGGCTTGTCGTTGTCGGGAGTTTAGTGATTGTGTTGCATGGCATATGGTTTGGACGGCCTGTGTTGCGAAATCTCAAGTATAGTAGACAGTTCAGCAAAACAAGGTGTTACGCTGGTGATGAACTGGAGATGATCGAAACGATATCCAATGAAAAACGAATTTCTGTACCTTGGCTTAGACTTGAAGCAATGATGCCTGCTTCATTTGTGTTTCGTTCAGGTTCAGGTATGGATATTAGTCAAGGTAATATTTATCAGAACCATAAAAGTGTTTTCACATTAAAACCGTATAATCGGATTACACGCACTCATCCGTTTGTCTGCTCCAAGCGGGGTGTGTACACGATGGATACAACTACCATGACCGGTGGAGATCTATTTGGAGTATGGCGTTCCTCAAAGCCGATTCCTGTGCAGATGACGATGATTGTATATCCTTCATTGGTTAACACGGAAGATATGCCAGCCATCTATCAAGTGTGGCAAGGAGAGGTGGAAGTTTCTCGCTGGATTGTGGAAGACCCGTTTCTAATCCTGGGGGTGCGGCCTTATGGGGCTGGTGATCCAATGAATCGTATTCACTGGAAAGCAAGTGCGCGGACAGGAGAACTTCAGGTGTACAAGCAAGGCTGGACGGCAGATCCCCAGTCATGGATTATTGTAAATATACAGGACTCTGCTGAGATGTGGAGTGTGGTTACTCGGCCTGAACTGATTGAGCAGGCACTCCGCTACGCAGCCACTGCAGCGGTAGAGGCTATTGGAAGAGGCTTGCCTGCTGGATTTGCACATAACGGCTACCATGTAGGCGGGGGACGCGATGTACTTCGTATTGAACCGGATTACGGCACACCTCATCTGGAGATGTTACTGGAAGCTATGGCTGAAACTGAATTAAAGTGTCTGGTACCGATGGAGCAGTTTTTGCAAGATGAAGTACGATTGAATGAAGAAGAGAAGCAGATTCGCAGTTATTTGTTGATTACATCATATGTCTCGGTTGCCATGGAACATGAAATCGAACGTTTGCATGAGCAGGGGCATCGGGTAACGGTTTTGCCTGTAGAGCAGTTAAAGCGTGATACAGGGGCGGTGGGCGCATGAGTGAAAAGGATGCAATAAAGCGAGTGCATATCATATCCATCTTGGCTGTTCTTTCAATAGGCATATATTTGTTTCCAATCTTTACGATCACATCATTGTATACCCGTGCTTATTTTCCATATCTGTTGTTCGGCTTATATGTTATGGCAGGCCTGTTCGGTCTATGGATTCAGCATCGTTTTACGAGCGTTATTGAGAAAAGCTCATTCGTTCGAGGTGTAATGGCATTTGCTATCTGTATTTTGTTCGTATGGGTTTCTGGCATGTTACTGACGCTTTCACTCCCAGCAATCATTACACTTGGAGCAGGTTTATTTATTGCTGCACTCACAGGTTTGAATTTTGATTCTGCTTTTTATTCGAGCAGGCTGTGGCGCCTGCAACTCGTGGGTGTAATCAGTGCCATTGTATCCACGATCGCGGCAATGCAAATTGAGTTCATGCTACCGATGCAGATGTACACGGGATACATCTATGCTGCTGGAGTCATCAGTTTTGGATGTTGGATTGTGGGACAATACAGGGCACAACTGGATCGTGCGGTACTTAATGATGGCAAGCGCAGATTGGTACTGCGGGAATTCACACGAGCAAACCACCTTCGGATCCTATGGATGTTAATTATTATTGCAGGTATCGGTGCTTTTCCGAGTCTTGCTGCATGGCTCGCACCGTTGCGGGATCGTCTGCTTGCGTGGATCAGAGGTCTGTTCGGAGCTTCTTCACCTCAGGAACCGCCACTTACACCTGAGATGCCGAATGAGCCGATGAACCTGCCGGATGAGTTCAGAGAGCCACCTTCAGATCCTTCTTTATTCTGGGAAATCCTCGGCTGGATCGTTTTTGGGGCAGCGGCAGCTGTGATTTTATGGCTTTTGGTCAAACTGGGCAGAACCATCATGGACAAACTGGCGGAGCGTTTCAAAGGATTGTTACAGCCTGGGCAAAAAAGACAAGAACCGAGAACGGAGTATGTCGATATCAGCGAAACGCTGGAGGTGCCCACAAAGGTTCGTAAACGATGGTTCCGCAAAAAGGAACCTGTCCCCACTCAGGCTGGAGAGCGTATTCGATACTATTATCGGGTATGGGTAAGCAATGCGATGGATCGGGGAGTAAAGGTTGAGAAGTCTTATACGCCACTAGAGACAGCGGAAAGCATTAAAGAGAGTTATCTTAAGAGTAAAGAGGGCACAGAGCAAGAGTTGGCAACGAGGCTTCCTGAAGTCTATAATGCTGTGCGCTACGGGAAGAAAGATGAACATAACCCGGATATGATTGAGATGGACCGAATCTGGAAATCTTACAGTAAATAAGCCCGGAATCCCTTTACTTTTCTTGTCACGTTCAAGTATCATGAGAGGAATACACAAGTTGGTCAGAAAAGGAGCAGACATTTAATGAAGACAAATCATAGTAAAATTGTAGATTGTACCATTCGTGATGGTGGATTGGTGAATAATTGGGACTTTAGCGTCGACTTTGTTCAAAAGCTGTATGCAGGGCTGAATGAAGCTGGCGTTGATTATATGGAAATTGGCTACAAAAATTCGCCGAAGTTGCTTAAAGGCTCCGAAGATGCCGGACCTTGGCGCTTCCTGAATGATGATTTTCTTCGTAAAGTCATTCCGCAAAAAGGCAACACCAAACTGTCTGCACTTGTGGATGTAGGACGTGTAGATGAGAACGATATTTTGCCGCGCAGTGAGAGTATGCTGGATCTGATTCGTGTCGCTTGTTACAGTAAAGATGTGGACAAGGCGCTTGAACTGGTGCAAACGTTCCATGATCGCGGTTATGAAACAACACTGAATATTATGGCACTTTCGAATGTGATGGAGAATGAATTGCTGGAAGCTTTCGAAATGATCAAGGAGAGCTCCGTTGATGTTGTCTATATCGTAGACTCATACGGTAGTCTGGATCATAACGATGTGAAATATCTGGTGGAGAAGTTCAAAACGCATCTTCCGAACAAACGTCTTGGCGTTCACACGCATAACAACATGCAACTTGCGTTCTCTAACACGCTCGTAGCCGCTGAACTTGGAGTTGAATTGTTGGATGCTTCTGTATACGGTATGGGACGCGCGGCAGGAAACTGCCCAACAGAACTGCTGGTAGCACATTTGAAAGGAACCAAGTATAATTTACGCCCAGTGCTTGAAGTATTGGAACAGCTTATGGTTCCACTGAGAGAAAAAGAAGAATGGGGTTATATCCTGCCTTACATGATTACAGGGACGCTGGATGAGCATCCACGGTCGGCTATGGCACTTCGTTCATCGGAGAACAAAGACAAAGTCGTTGACTTCTATGACAAGTTGACAACGCCTGAAGTAAACTTCGATAAATAAAAATAGTCTTAAATACAGTTGTAAATTTAAAAAAACATGGCCTCTTACTCGAGGTCCATGTTTTTTTAGTTCTTTGTGCCTTGTTTTTACTCATTTCCATGAATAGATATTCCTACTTATAACTATTTTTTAGTTCACGAATAGGGATTTAAATGTTATTATGTACCAGATAGAATATATGGATAATTAAATTAAACAGTGGTCAATATATGTTTTTGTCGAAATGTGTAATATACTTGGTGAATCAGATCAATAGAATTCAGTTGTACACGTATTACAGGATAGTGATCCCGGGAAGGAAAACATGGCATGAAGTTTAAAACGCAAGGTCAGAGTCAAATAGGTTGGGTCGCCATCGGCGGCTTATTGTTTTTCCTCGTAAGTCAATGGTTTCGTTCTTCTTCAGGCTATGATCTGAATTATTCGGGTTACCCGGTGATAACACTTTTAGGTGGATTTGCTGCAACGGCCGCCTGTATCGGTATTTATAATCAAAGTTGGCTATTTCAAACTCAAAAATTGACGCTACGCAGAGTGTTAATGACAACACTCTTTTTAATGTTAGGTCTATTTGAACTGGTGCACATCGTTTCGTTTGCAGAAGAAGTTCCTAACAGAGCGATGATGGAATCCGATTTTTCATTAATGATGTCAACAATGGGATCACTCGTTTGTTCTGCGGGACTGTTATTTATATATAGCGTACACGAGAAGCAAGTTGCATTACCGCGCAAATTTCTTCTGTTCAGCGCTACCCTTGGTACCTTTCTGATTTTGTACATCTGTTCTATCCAAGAGTGGAGTTTTCTACCTGAGATGCTTGATGGTCATCTGCTTGGTAAAGTATTCACTCGCCTGCATTGGGTTGCAGGTCTGCTGTATGTTACTGGGGCTGTCGTTCTGTATGTGCAGTGGAAAAAGACAAAAAACGCCGATCTACCACCTATCCTGAGCGGTATACTCTGTTTTCTGCTAGGTCAGGGGTATTTCGTGACTGCAAGTGTAGTGGACGATCTCAATCTGCTGCTTGGTATGCTAAGCAATTGTTTGGGCTACTTTTTCATTCAAAAAGGACTCTATGCATCTGTAGTTGATACCCCCTTCCTGCAACAACAGGCCGCTGAGGCCAAAATGAATTATATCGCACACCATGATGACGTCACCGGCCTTCCAAATCGCCGTCGCCTAAGTCAACGCCTGCAACTCATGCTGGATGATGCTGTTGTGGAGGAAAAGCTCGTCGGTGTACTTGTACTCAACATTAATCGTTTCAAAACCATAAATGACTCCCTGGGACAACAAGCGGCTAATCGGGTTCTGCGTCAGGTTGGACAGCGATTGAATCATTCATCTCTTCCGGGAGAAGAGGTGTTTGGTCTAGGTAGAGATGAATTTGCGCTGACCATGACGGACTTTTATAGTACAGATACGGCATTACGCCGGACACGGTCCATTCTGCAACTTTTTGAGAAACCCGTTATGGTGGATGGGAGCGAATATCATCTTACGCTGGGCATAGGCATGGCGATCTTTCCTTATGATGGAGAATCTCCCCAAGAGATTATTCAGAATGCCGATACGGCTCTGCATAGTGCGAAGGAGCAGGGAATTGAACTCAACCGCTACGCACATGCCATGCAGATGAAAGCTCAGGAACGATTGCAACTTGAAAATGATCTGCGCAAAGCACTGGCTCGGGGGCAGTTTTATCTGGTATACCAGCCTCAGGTGAATCTGCAAAGCGGACTGATCGTAGGCATGGAAGCACTTGTGCGATGGCATCATCCGCAACGCGGTTCAGTGTCACCGGCAGAGTTTATTCCGCTGGCTGAGGAGAGTGGACTGATTGTTCCGCTCGGAGAATGGGTGCTGCGAGAGGCATGTGCACAGAACAAGCTATGGCAGGAAGCGGGATATCGCAAGTTATGTGTGTCCGTTAACCTGTCGATGAGACAGTTCAGACATTCCCACCTGCTCGACAGCATCAACAGTATTCTCAGAGAAACGGGACTTGAACCGGCATGGCTTGAACTGGAGATCACGGAGAGCATGACGTTTGACAAAGACCGGGCCTTTGAACAGCTTCATAAAATTAAAGAGATAGGTGTACATATCAGTATTGATGACTTTGGCACGGGATACAGCTCACTACATTATCTCAAGGATCTGCCGATTGACCGGCTCAAGATTGACCGATCATTTGTGAATGAAATAATGGAAGACAGCAATAACGCTGCTATTGTATCCACGATTACTTCGATGGCACACCATTTACAACTCAAGGTTACAGCAGAAGGTGTTGAGAACGAGGAACAGATGATGTTTCTTCGCAATCAGCATTGTCATGAGGCACAAGGTTATTTTTTCGGTAAACCGATTGAAGCGGCGGACTTTGAGCAAAGGTTCCTTAGAGATATTGACAAGCCTGCGGGATAAGGAGTAGCAGGGTCGCGAGAGCGTTCCTGCCTTTCTGGTATCCAATTCTAGGAAAAAACTGTTGATATGCCTTGCACGTTAGTGCGGATCGTGGTATATTAGGTTTTGTAAAATCACTGTTAACTTCCATTTGGAATTTAACGGGACGTAGCTCAGCTTGGTAGAGCACCTGGTTTGGGACCAGGGGGTCGCATGTTCAAATCGTGTCATCCCGATTGTTCATTATGCGGGTGTAGTTCAATGGTAGAACTTTAGCCTTCCAAGCTAATAGCGTGGGTTCGATTCCCATCACCCGCTTAACAGCATTACCTGGAAAACCCTTGAAGTTCAAGGGTTTTTCTTTTTTTTTGAATTTAGATAAGTTTAACTATTCTTTTACACAATAACGGAGAGGACAGAAAAAACCTGAAAAAGCGGAGCGTTCGCCTTTATCACCGGATTTTCCCCTTTGGAAAAGGGAATCCAAAAATTCTGGGGATAACAGCGATTGGAAGGTTATTCTGTCATCGGAGTGGGCCGTGTAAATTCTTTAGTTCAACTTATATAGATATAGACAATGACATCTTGACCTTTGCTTTTTTTCAATGATCTGGTACAATAACGGAGAATTGATACTACACATGAATGAGAGGTAACCATACGTCCCATGAAGTAAGACACATGAAGTGAACCCCAGTTAACTGCAGATTGTTATATGACGCAGTCAGCCGAGCGGCTGAGCAATGAGGGGATTCGTGTGTCCAAATTCAGCTATAGGGAATAGTATGGAAGAAGCAAGTTTTTCGGCTTGCGTAGGCCCTCGTCAGGGTTTCTTTGTTCATGCTATGGTAGCCTCATATCTGTATTTTGAACGCGTTAATCCATTCAAAATTGCTAAACCGCCGGCTGATGCCAGCGGTTTTTTTTGGATTTTTTGTTCAGGAAGGATGAGGACTCATGACGACATTGGTGCGCTTACATGAAGTATCAAAAGAATGGAACGGTAATGAATTGTTTGCCGGATTGAACCTTGAAATTAACGAGGGCGAACGACTTGCCATACTAGGCCGCAATGGATGCGGTAAAACGACACTTTTACGGATTATACTCGGCGAGGAGGATGGAGGTGGACGGATTGATCGTCAACTTCCATTGTCAGAATGGGGTTTCATGCGTCAGCGTTCAGAGGTGCCGAGTGGAATAAATGTATTGGATGCAGTAAGGCGGGAGAGTGGACGTATTGATGAAATCAAGCGGAAGCTGGAAGAACTCGAGCGCCGATTGAGCGATGCTGATGGTACCGAAGATAACGCTTTGCTGAACGAGTATGCCCGATTTTTGGAGGAATATGAGCAATTGAACGGTTACATGTGGGAAACAGAGGTGGAGAAGGTATTAACCCGCCTCGGGCTTACTACAGAACACTGGAGCAGGCCTTATCACTCACTCAGCGGTGGTCAGAAAACGAAAGCACGACTTGCAGGACTGCTGGTCAGCAATCCCAAATTTCTGATTTTGGATGAACCAACGAACCATCTGGATGAAGAGAGTATGCGTTGGCTGGAGACTTGGTTATCCGCATACGAGGGAACGGTGCTGTTTGTATCCCATGACCGGACATTTATTGACCGGGTAGCGACCAGTGTAATTGAATTTAATGCAGAGAAACTAACCAAATATAAGGGCGGTTACACCGATTACAAAGGCCATAAAGAGCGGGAACTGAAGGAACAGGAGACGATTTATCGCAAGCAACAGCTGGAACGTAAAGCACTGGAGGAGACCATTCGTAATTATCAGCAGTGGTTCCATAAAGCTCATGACTCGGCAGGAGGCCAAGAGGTGAAGATTACCCAGAGCTTCTACAAGGCCAGAGCCAACAAAAATATTTCGCGTTATCATGCCAAACAGAAGCAACTGGAGCGGCTCGAAAATGAGCGAGTGGATAAACCACGGGAAGCTACGAAACTGAATATGGAGCTACAAATGACTTCACTCGGTGCACGTCAACTTCTTGCGCTGGAAGAAGTGAGTTTTTCATACGATCCAAAGCAGTCATTTCTTCATGAATTGCGGCTTGCGGTCGAGCGTGGGGATCGGCTTGCCGTGCGTGGGGCAAACGGATCGGGCAAGAGCACGTTGCTGAAATTAATAATTGGAGAGCTTCAGCCTT
Organism: Paenibacillus polysaccharolyticus; assembly: GCF_900102085.1. Lineage (GTDB taxonomy): Bacteria > Bacillota > Bacilli > Paenibacillales > Paenibacillaceae > Paenibacillus > Paenibacillus polysaccharolyticus. The sequence continues at coordinate 227,062 of NZ_FMVM01000011.1, forward strand.
TACAGGGAAAGATCAGCCGTCATCCCCAGCTTAGCATCGGTTACTTTTCACAAGAACTGGAGGGATTGCCTGAGGATGCAACGCTGCTGGACAGTTTGCTGGTTCTTCCTTCCATGACGCAAAGTGCCGCGCGAACCATCCTGGGATGTTTTTTATTTTCACGAGAAGATGTGTTTAAACGTATTGGAGATTTAAGTATGGGGGAGAAATGCCGTGTAGCCTTTCTACGGTTGTATTTCGGCGGTGCTAATCTGCTTGTACTGGATGAGCCAACGAATTATCTCGACATCGACACCCAGGAAGTGATGGAGAATGTGTTAAAAGAAGCCTCCGGCGCACTGGTTATCGTATCCCACGACCGGATGTTGACCCGATCTTTGGCGAATCGTCTGTGCGACTTAAAGCCGGATGGAACAGCATCGCTCTTCGAAGGCGGTGTAGCCGATTGGGAACAAACGGTGCAACTACGGGAGTCTGCACTGGACACACGTGATTCGGATGATGAGCGTCTGCGGCTGGAGATGAGACTGTCTGAGTTGCTTTCTCCCGCAAGTCCTGCAGGAACGGAACGAGAACGCTTTTCGCTCACGGAGTCTGCGGCAGAGATGGGGGCGGAATCAGCCGAGATTCGTGTCATTCAGCAACGATTGAAAGAGCTGAGAAATCAAGGTGCATCTGCAAATTAGCAATTGGGCATGCTTGCTATTTCACCGTATTTTGCATATAATAATGAACGATCGTCGATCATTGGTATCGATATAGGTTATGTTCATTTGAATAAACGTATTGATGGAGACAAGTAAGCAGTGCCTCTGGACAGGGAGGAAGCGCCGTAGATTGAGAGCGTTTCTGTAGAACCAGGCTGCCGAAATTCACTCCGGAGCGGTTCCCTGAACCTGATGATGTGTGCAGACACAGAGACGACAGTAGGGGCAAACGGTTAACGGTCGTTATTCCGTACAAAGTGAGACAGAACGTGTTGCAGAGCTTTTTTGCAATGTGACAACGGGAGTCTAACAAGGGTGGTACCACGGTCTTTTCGTCCCTTTTGGGGAGAAAAGGCCTTTTTTTGTTGCAATAACAGCATTTAAAGGAGGCAATTACACATGAAAGAACGTTTGGAAGCATTAAAGATCGAAGCGCTGGAACAGCTATCGGGCGTTAACGATCCGCAGACGCTGGCTGATCTGCGTGTAAAGTATTTGGGCAAAAAAGGGGCACTGACTGAGATTCTGCGCGGCATGGGTTCACTAAGTGCCGAAGAACGCCCAGTCATTGGGCAAGTGGGTAACGAAGTTCGTGGAGCGATTGAAGATGTGATCAACAGTAAGCAGGAGCAGTTCCAAAAGGAAGAGACTGCGAAGCGTCTTCAATCCGAGAAGGTTGACGTAACCTTGCCGGGGCGTCGCGGACGTCAAGGCGGATTGCATCCATTGACCAAAGTGGTGCAGGAGATCGAAGATATTTTCATCGGTATGGGATACCGCGTAGCAGAAGGTCCTGAGGTGGAGATGGACTATTACAACTTCGAAGCTCTGAATCTGCCGAAGAACCACCCGGCGCGTGATATGCAGGATTCCTTCTATGTTACTGAGGATCTGTTGATGCGTACACACACCTCTCCAGTACAAGTTCGTACGATGCAAAGCATGAAAGGTGAGGTGCCTGTCAAAGTCATCTGCCCTGGTAAAGTATATCGCCGTGATGACGACGATGCGACACACTCCTTCCAGTTCCATCAAGTCGAAGGCCTTGTAATCAGTGAAAACATTCGAATGAGTGATTTGAAAGGAACGTTGCTGCAATTTGTGCGTGAAATGTTCGGCGCTCACACGGAAATTCGTCTGCGTCCAAGCTTCTTCCCGTTCACCGAGCCAAGTGCGGAAGTGGATGTAACTTGTGTACAATGCGGTGGTAGCGGATGTCGTGTCTGTAAGCAAACAGGCTGGCTCGAAATTTTGGGCGGCGGTATGGTTCACCCGAAAGTGCTGGAGATGGGCGGATATGACCCGGAGAAATACAGTGGTTTTGCCTTTGGTATGGGTGTAGAACGGATCGCGATGCTGAAGTACGGCATAGATGATATTCGTCATTTCTATAACAGTGATCAGACTTTCCTGAAACAATTCGGACGTCTGTAATGATATTGATTGTCAATGAACGTCAAACTAATACAAAGATTAAGGAAGTGAACGTGCATGAGAGTATCGACAGATTGGCTGTCTGATTATATTGCCCTTGAAGGTGTAACCCCACAGGAGCTGGCAGAAAAAATCACCCGTGCAGGGATCGAAATTGATGTTGTGGAGAACCGCAACCAAGGGGTAAACAAAGTTGTTGTTGGTTATGTGAAGAGCAAGGAGAAACATCCGGACGCTGATAAACTGAATGTCTGTGTGATTGATGCAGGACAAGAGGAAGAGCTACAGATCGTATGTGGAGCGAAAAATGTGGATGCGGGTCAAAAAGTAGCGGTAGCCCTTGTTGGCGCAAAGCTTCCAGGCGGGCTGGATATTAAAAAAGCGAAGCTGCGCGGCGTTGTATCGCTTGGTATGATCTGTTCGGCCAAGGAGCTTGGCATGAACGACAAATTGCTACCTAAAGAGCAACAGGAAGGTATTCTTGTTCTGCCGGAAAACACAGAGATCGGTACGCCAATCAGCCAGGTGCTGGGTCTGGATGATCATGTGCTGGAGCTCGACTTGACGCCGAACCGTTCCGACGCCTTGAGTATGCGCGGTGCGGCATACGAAGTGGGTGCGATCCTGGGACGCGAAGTGACGTTACCGAACCCGAAAGATCAACTGGTTGAAGCTGGTGATGAAGCGGCTAACCATATTTCTGTAGAGATCAAAGCCCAGGAGCAATGTAGCCATTATGCGGCTCGTTATGTGACTGAAATCAAGCTGGGGGCTTCCCCGCTCTGGATGCAGAACCGTCTCATGGCAGCAGGCGTACGTCCGATTAACAATATCGTGGATATTACGAATTATGTCATGCTTGAATATGGGCAACCGCTGCATGCGTTTGATGCAGATAAGCTGGAGAACGGCCGCATTGAAGTGCGTATGGCACATGAAGGCGAAACGATTGTGACGTTGGATGGACAGGAGCGTAAGCTGGAACCGCATATGCTGCTTATTACCGATGGCGTGAAACCTGTTGCCATCGCCGGGGTTATGGGTGGTGAAAATTCCGAGGTATCGGAAGGCACCGTGAATCTGCTCTTGGAGTCCGCCAAGTTTGATGGCGGAACGGTTCGGAAGACGTCGCGCCAACTGGGGCTACGTTCCGAAGCAAGCTTGCGTTTTGAAAAAGAAGTAGACCCGGGTGCTGTAATTACGGCTCTGGATCGTGCGGCTGAACTCATTCAGCGTTATGCATCAGGCCAAGTACATCAAGGGATTGTGCAGGCTGGGGCTGAAGCTTCCGAGAAACGTGTCATTCAAATGTCTCTGAACAGACTTAATCGTTATTTGGGAACGGATCTTTCTCTGCTTGAGGTGAAAACAATCTTTGCCCGGTTGCACTTTGCATGTGGTGATGCGGAGCAGGGTGTTCTCGATGTGGAAGTGCCTACTCGCAGAGGGGATATCACGATAGATGTGGATCTGTTCGAAGAGGTTGCCCGTCTATACGGGTACGACAACATTCCAACAACGTGGATTGAGGGCCCGACTACACCAGGAGCATATACCCGTCCTCAAGCCATTCGTCGTACGATCCGTGGGTTGATGTCTGGTAGCGGCTGGCAGGAAATGATCAGTTATTCCTTTGTTCATCCGGACAAATCAGTGCTGTTCCCTGCGCTGACCCAAGGAAGCAAAGCGGTTAAGCTGGCTATGCCGATGAGTGAAGATCGTAGTGTGTTGCGTACGAGTATTTTGCCGCAGATGCTGGATGCTGCTGTATACAACATGAATCGGAAGCAGGATTCGCTTGCTGTGTTTGAAGTAGGCAGTGTTTTCTTCACGGAGGAAGAGAAGCTGACGAAGCAACCGCATGAAATTCCGGTACTCTCCATGTTGCTTACGGGTGACCGTGTAGCGCAACAATGGAATGTAGGAGCAGAGAAAGTGGACTTCTTTGACATCAAAGGTGCACTTGAGAACTTGTTTGCTTATTTGGGGCTTGAGCAGCGGATTCGCTTCGTGGCGAACAGTCCGGAAGGATTCCATCCAGGGCGTTCTGCCTCCATCTATCTGGATGGCAAAGATGGAAGTGAAGGCACATTGATCGGTACTCTCGGTCAGTTGCATCCAGAACTACAGCAACAATATGATCTGAATGATGTTTATGTTGCTGAAATTGCTCTTGAAGCGATATATCAGGAAGCAGATGCGAATATTCGTTATCGTGAGCTTCCGCGCTTCCCGGCAGTAGAGCGGGATATTGCTGTGGTGGTAAACAAGAATATCGAAGCTGGCGACATGCTCCGTACCATCCGTGAATGTGCGGGTGAACTGTTGCAGAACGTACAGGTATTTGACGTATTCACAGGCAGCAAGCTGGGTGAAGACAAGAAAAGTGTGGCCATGGCTCTGGTATACCGAAACCGTGAACGCACGTTGACAGACGAGGAAGTTACCGAAGCTCATGCGCGGGTAGTAACACGTTTGGAAGAGCAATTCAACGCAGAACTGCGCAAATAAGACAGAAGTCAATTTTTTGAACAAAGATTAGCAGGAATTGCTCGAAGTCACATCGAATCCTTAGCAATAGAGGATCGATGTGACTTTTTTGTCATTACAGCTTAGAATCAACATACAGACTTGAAGGAGGGCACAACTGTGACTACACCTGATCGTACACGCGTCACCGTAGAGATCTACGGGACTTCCTATAAACTGGTCGGCAGCAGTGCCGATTATATGAAACAAGTAGCTAATCTGGTAGATGAGCGTATGAGCGCCATCTCCAAAAGTCATTCCCGTTTGGACACGCCGCGTATTGCTGTACTTGCGGCCGTACATATGGCTGAGCAGTCTCTTCAGACGCAGGAGATCCAAAATGAGCTCAAGATGCTCACGGGAGAACGTACAGAACTTCGAAATGAATTGAACCGATTAAACGCCATTCAGAGCGAACACCAAAAAGAATTGCAACAGCGAGATCAGTCTCTCGCTGAGGTTCGTCAGCAGAAGATTGAGGCGGAGCAGGCTTTGCAAAAGCTCACCGCAGACAAGCAGGCTGAAATCTCCAAACTGAATGCGATGTTGGAGCAAGAGCGCAGCCAAATGAAGGATCAGATCCAGAAGATGCAAGCGCAAGCCGCGGCACAACTCAAAGAGGCAGAAGTGAAAGCTAATACACGTGTAAAGGAAGCAGAGGAAAAGGCAGCAAACCAACTCAAACAAGTACAGGCTCAATCTGCGTCGCAACTTAAAGAAGCACAGAACCGTGCGGCAGCTGAGCTACAGCAGGTGCGGGCCAAAGCCGCAACTGAGTACAAGGAGTTGCAGGAAAGAACTGCGGCACAATTGAAGGAAGTAGAAAGCAAGGCAGTAGCAGAGCGCCAAAAACTGCAGGTTCAGGCGGCAGAGCAGGTACAAGCGGCCAAAGAAGAGGCAGAAGCTGCGATCCTCTCTGAACTGGAACAGGCTGAAGTCAAATTGAGACAGGTGCAGGAGGAGGCAACCCTCCAATACAGCGAACTTGAAAATCAAATGAAGCAACGTCTGGAGCAAGCCGAGCAGAATGCACAGAAGCAGGCGGATGCGTTCCAAGCACAAGCGAAACAAGAGCGTGAAGCATGGATTGCTGAAGCTGAACATAAGCATCAGGCTACACTGGAGCAATTGCAGGCTGAGTTTAAAGCTCTTTCCGAGCAATCCGAACTGGAATGGATGGAGAAAGAGGCATTTTATGAAGAACAATTGAAAGAAGAGCAGGAAGCAGCGGCTACCCGTACAGCTGAGGCAACGGCTGCGGCTGAAGAAACGCTACAGCAGGAGCGGAGTAAACTGGCTCGTCAGTTGCAGGAAGAACGCACTCAGGCAAATGCTCGCATAACGGAGATCAATGAACAACTGGGAGAGGTTCGGAGTCAGCTTCAACATGCGCAGGAAGTGGTGTCTGAGCAAGAACAGTTGCTTCAAGCGGAACGTACCCATGTGGAGTCGTTGCAACAGGAGCACGAGATCCGTATTCAGGATCAGGAGACTCAGACACGTCGAATTGCGGAGCTTCAGCAGCAATTGGAGCAATTGAGAGGAGACAGCAATGATCTGCAAAACAAACTTCGTGAAACGGAGCAGTCGTTGAAACAGACACAGGACTCTCAGCAACAGTTGCAAGATCTGTATAATGAAGCAGTGGATCGTGAAACAGCGCTCACAGCTCAACTGCGTAAACTCCAGGAACAACATACCCAGCTTGAACAGGATGCGCAGCATTTGCTTGAAGCAGAAGCGAAGTCAGAAGAAGAACAGCGCAGATTGCACAAGGTGCTTGAGCAGGCACATGCGGCTGTACGTACATTGCAAAATGAGATCACAACACTAACGGAGAGTGAACAATCCTGGAAAGATCTTGCTGAACAGCGACTCGCCGATATTGGCGATTTGGAGAATCAGATTCTCGAAGCGGCCGATCAGAATGAAACGCTGGAGGCTGGTGTACAGTCCTTACATGATGAACTTTCCGTTGTAAAGGAAGAAGCACGTCTCTACAATGAAGAGGCTGTTCGTTATGAGAAAGAAAACGAGGTCCTGGAAGAAAAACTCAAGCAATTGGATGAGGAATTACAAGGCACACGCCGTGAACTAAATGATAATCATGAGGAGTTAGCTGATACTCGCGATGAATTGCATAGTGCCCAAGAGGAATTAAGCCGTTTGCAAGAACAATACAAGCAGATCCGTAACGATTATAGTGATGCTCTCCAACGAGAAGAAAATGCTGGTTCTCTAATGAGTGAACTCGAAGCGGAGAAGAATGCGCTGGAGCAATCGCTGAACGAAGCAAGGCAGTCCGCTGAGCAGCTTGCCAAGCGTTATACAGAGCAAGCGAATCAACTCGCGCAGACGGAAGAGGAAGCTCTCGAATGGCAAATTAAACATGAGGATCTGTCGGCCAACCAGGCGGAACTGTCTTCTCGTATCCAGCAACTGATGACACGTGAAGAAGAGCTTCGCTCACAGTTGGAACAGGCAACTCAGTCGGCAGAACAGAACGAACAGGTATGGAAGCTACGTGCTGACGAATGGGCGGAGCAGGAGCAGGCATGGCAGGATCGCTGGACAGCGCTGGAGAGTGAATTGACAGCGTGGCAACGAGAGAGTGCAGCGAGTTCCGAGAAGCTGGAAGAACTGGTACAAGAACGAGACCAGTTGCTCAGGGAACGTTCACAGCGGGAACAGCATCAAGTGGAGGTTGATGAGGAGAAGCAGATCATGGAGAATGAACTGCGAGAAATAAGTGAACGTTATGAACTGGCGGCAAACCAGCTTCGGTTGATGCAGGTTGAGCGGGAGATGGAACAAGAAAAGGCGGAGCAACTGAATACGGAATATCGTCAGTTGCATGATGAATATACGAAGTTACAGACGGAATATAACGAATGGATTGAATTGATTGAGCAGGATCAGACGTAACGAATGACTCTTTTCGTCGATGTGCTGACCAGCGAACTCTTGCATAATTTGTTATAATACACAAAGAGCTCCCGTCGCTACGGGGGCTCTTGTCTTGAAGTGTTATTCTTCTACTATAATTTTGGAGATCATGCTACTGTGTCCAGAACCACAAAAAACGGAACATGACATTTCGAACTCGCCGACTTTTTCGGGGACAATGACTTTGGAACTTTTTTGAGTGTCTAACCGAAGATTGAACTCAGGCACGAGCAAACCGTGATTTCCGTTGACGTTTTCATAAACAATCTTCACAGGCACACCTTTTTTGAGTCGATATTCGGGTTGATCGAATTCGTAGTTGCTTGCCTTGATCACCAGTTGTTCGCTGGCTGTAATCTCTGGCTCGGATGCTGAATCTTTGGGACTACCGCATGCAGCAAGAACAAGAATTAACATACACGCGGCAAGCCATGTTATACCTTTCTTCATCATGTACCTCCTTCAGACGTGTGGGATGGATAAAATTTGAATGATTTCTCAAGTCATCATACCGCAATCTGGCGATGCCTGTACATGTGGGGTATGTCGTTTTATTGAAATTTATCGATAGTTGCTGATCACTTGATGTGCAAAAAGAAAAACCTCTTCAGGCCAACGGCCTTCCGAGGTTTAGGTGTCTTGTTAGAGCGCTAGCAGAATGACAGTCAGTCTTTAGCTTTTGGAGCTTCGTCCGGCATCAAACGGTGTGGATACCGGGATGAAGAGATCGATAATCCCGATGACCAATGCGGCAAGAATGGCACCGAGCAGGCTGACCTCAACGTGATCAACCACATATTGACCCAGCCAAATGACCAGTGCACTTACGATAAAGCCGACGATTCCCCGGCCAAAAGGATTCACTCTTTTGCCAAAGATGCCTTCAACGATCCAGCCCAGCAAGGCAATGACCAATGCAAGCATCAGTGCGCTCCAGAAACCACCAACGGCGAAACCGGGAACGATCCAGCTTACAACCATTAAGACGATAGCTGCAATAATAAATCGTACGACATGGCCCAGAAAATTCATAGGGGTTACCTCCTTTGTTCAGATTGGATTGGGCATAAACATGGGAACTCTAAGGGAGTAAAATGAATAGCACAATCCTGACACATGTAGTTTGTGGCGTCATACCCCAAGTTATGTGTGGAAGGATTCGTTAAATAGCGCAACAACGTTTCTTTCGTTATAATACAGGTATAGTTTGGAAGGAGTTGTACACTTGGACACGAAAATATTACACACATTAGAATATCGCAAAATTCTAAATACATTGATTGGCTTTGCTCAAACGTCAATGGGCAAGAAAAAAGCGGAGCAACTTGAACCGAATAGTGATCTTGAAGAAGTAAAACGTTTACTTCAACAAACGGATGAAGCTTTCACCTTTGAGCGTCTCAAAGGTTCCCCATCATTTGGCGGGATTGTAGACATCACGGCTTCAGTAAAACGTGCTGAGATTGGAGGCACCCTGAACCCGCATGAACTGCTGGGTATTTCCACAACGACACATGCGGCCAGACGATTGAAACGTCAGATTGCAACGCTGCATGAGGACGAGCCGATAGCATCGCTCTTCTATATCAGTGACCAGTTGTCCGAGCAGAAGGAGCTTGAAGATGCGATCCGTATCTGTATTGATGATAATGCGGAGGTTGCAGATAGTGCGAGTGTAACGCTGGCACAGATTCGCCGTGAACTGCGCGGGGGAGAAGCACGGATTCGGGAAAAGCTGGATTCAATGATTCGTTCATCTACGGTATCCAAAATGTTGCAAGATCAGCTCATTACGATTCGTGGGGATCGATTTGTGATTCCGGTCAAAGCAGAGTACCGCTCTTATTTCGGCGGCATTGTTCATGATCAGTCTGGTTCAGGAGCGACTCTATTTATTGAGCCGGAATCCATCGTGGCTATGAACAATAAATTACGCGAAACCCGGATTCGGGAAGAACGTGAGATTGAGATTATTTTGCAAAAATTGACGGCCCATGTCAGTGAGCAGGGTGAGTGGCTGTTATATGATGTCGATTTGCTGGCATCGCTTGATTTTATTTTTGCCAAAGCACGTTTAGCCCGTGAACTCAAAGCAACTCTGCCTCGGATGAATGATCGGGGTTTCCTGAAGCTGAAAAAAGGACGTCATCCGCTGATTCCGATTGAACATGTCGTTCCAATTGATGTAGAGCTGGGCAACGACTACACCTCTATTATCGTGACTGGACCGAATACGGGTGGTAAAACGGTAACGTTGAAAACCATCGGTCTATTAAGTTTGATGGCGATGTCGGGATTGTTTGTTCCAGCCGAAGACGGCAGTCAGCTATGTGTCTTTGATGCGATCTATGCCGACATTGGTGATGAGCAGAGTATCGAGCAGAATCTGAGTACGTTCTCTAGCCATATGACCAACATCATTCGTATTTTGAAAAATATGACGCCGAAAAGTCTCATCCTGTTGGATGAACTTGGAGCAGGGACAGATCCGGCAGAAGGTTCTGCGCTCGCCATCTCCATGCTGGAGCATATGCACCAGACAGGTTGCCGCATGGTGGCAACGACTCACTATAGTGAGTTGAAAGCTTATGCGTACGAGCGTAAAGGCGTTATTAACGCCAGTATGGAATTTGATATTAATACACTGAGTCCAACATACCGTTTGCTTGTCGGTGTACCGGGACGGAGTAACGCTTTTGCGATTGCAGAGCGCTTGGGGCTTCCGGGTTACATTCTGGATTATGCACGCGGTGAAGTGAAAGAAGAAGATCAGCGGATTGAACACATGATCGCTTCGCTCGAAGAGAACCGTCTAACAGCTGAACAAGAGCGCCAGAAAGCGGAAACGCTTCGTCAGGATATGGAGAAATTGCGCAGTCGCCATCAAGCCGAGCTGGAAAAGCTGGAACAACAGCGTGACCGCCGGATTGAAAAAGCGGAGGAAGATGCGCGTAGCATTGTAGATAAGGCCCGTGCAGAAGCAGAGAAAATTATTGCGGATCTTCGTCAGCTGGCCCTGGAAGAGGGGGCTTCTGTCAAGGAGCATAAATTGATCGCTGCTCGTAAGCAGCTGGATGAAGCAGAACCGGAAAAACGTAAAAAAACGGTGAAAAAGACAGCCGCTCCGAAAGCACGTGCGATTGGACCAGGTGATGAAGTTCTGGTTTATAGTCTGAATCAGAAGGGGCATGTCGTGGAGATGGCAGGCAACAAGGATGCTGTGGTACAGCTCGGCATTATGAAAATGAAGGTGTCGCTGGATGATTTGGAGTTGCAACAGACAGCGTCGGCAACAAAACAGCCAAAGCAAAAACCAGTCACAGGCATGAAGCGTACCCGAGATGATAACGTGAAGAGTGAGTTGGATCTGCGGGGGGCTAACCTGGAAGAGGCGCTGATGGAAGCGGATCGTTTCATCGATGAAGCATTCCTTGCCAACTTGGGTCAAGTGTATATTATCCATGGTAAAGGTACAGGAATTTTGCGTACGGGTATTCAGGATTACCTGCGGAAGCATAAACATATTAAAAGTTATCGTCTAGGCAATTACGGAGAGGGAGGCAACGGTGTAACCGTCGCTGAACTTGAATAGCCTCAAGATGAATAAACATACTTGCTGTTCAGTCAAGTGGATAGCAGGTTCGGAAGGAGAATGGGAGTGAAAGAAGCGATTGACGGACTGCTGTCTCATCCGCTCGGGATGGTCCTCGGTTTCTTCTCGGTTGCCATTATGGAGTTGCTTGTTTTTCTGGCATGTTTCGAACTGGTGACCAAATATAAATGCTGGACGGAGATCAAAAAAGGCAATGTGGCTGTGGCTATGGCTACAGGCGGGAAAATCTTTGGGATTTGCAACGTACTCCGTTTTTGCATTCAAGCAAAATCTTCAGTATATGAAGCGATGACATGGTCATTTGTCGGGTTTGTTTTGTTGCTCATTGCTTATTTTTTGTTCGAGTTCCTGACGCCAGTGTTTTCAATTGACCGGGAGATTGAAGCAGATAACCGTGCAGTTGGATTAATATCCATGATCATTTCTGTCTCACTGTCCTTTGTTATTGGCGCAAGCATTGTCTAGGGGGATCGATGATGAAAATATTGATACGGATTTTGTTTGCGGCGTCGATTGTGTTTTTTGCCATCGGTGTGATCTATGTGTTAAATACGTAATTATATGAAAGAGAAAGGTTGATACATGATGGAAACAACGGTATGTCCTTGGTGTCAAACAGAGATTGTTTGGGATGAGGAACTGGGTCCGGAAGAAGAGTGTCCGTATTGTCATAATGAATTAAAGGGTTACCGTACACTGAACATTAACATTGGTGATGAAGAGAATGATGATAGCGAAGAAGAGTTCGACATGAAGGACATTTCAAACGATAAAGAGCAAATCTCGGACCTGACTTCGCTTTGGGGTGATGAAGTGGAACTGAAGTTGCCAGAACTCCGGACATTGAATAAATATGCAGATGAGGGCAACGATCTGATTCAATATGAACAAGGTGTAGAAAAGCAACTGGATCAGCAAGAGGAAGTACCAGAGTGTCCGAATTGTCGGGAATTCATGATTCTAGCTGGTACGCAGACAGCGAGTCAGGATACATTCACACCAGTGGCCAATGCTGCTTCTGGAAAAGGTGTTGTCTTGTCATCTCCATTTACGGTATTGACTTACGTGTGCTCTGGTTGCTTCCAGGTTCAATACAGTTTGTCTGAGGATGACCGTCTGCGTTTGATTCAGAACCTGAGTGCACACGAATAGATCACATTGGTTTGAAAACCAATTTTATACAACATCAAAGATTCATCATGTTTTCCTCCGGCTTGGGGTACGTTAAGCCTTAAGAGCCACCTGTTCAAGTTAAGTTGGATTCAGGTCATGGAGGAGGGGCAGATGAAGATTACTTTGGGAAGACAATCCATTCTGCTTTTAGGCGTGAATGGATTGTTTGCGTTAGCCGGAGCCTTGTCCGGTACGTTTTTGAACGTGTTTCTATGGAAAAGCCGTCCAGATTACGCCATGCTCGGCTGGTTTACCATCAGTCAGCAACTGGCTATTGGCATCACGTTTTGGCTCGCGGGGAAGTGGGTCAAGGAACATAATAAAATGAGTGCATTGAGGCTTGGGACAGCATTATCTGGTATGTTCTATATGCTTGTTCTGTGGACTGGCAAGAGTGCTGTGGATTGGATCTGGCCGTTAGGTTTGCTCCTAGGATGTGCATTGGGGCTATTCTGGATTGCCTTTAATGTCGTCTATTTCGAAGTGACGGATCGGGAAAATAGGGACTTGTTTAATGGCTGGGTTGGTTTGTTAGGCTCCATGACAGGCATTGTTGGGCCGTGGTTTTCGGGCCTCATTATTTCACGTATGGCAGATAATACAGGATATCGGCTTATATTCACCGTATCTCTTGTTATTTATATTATTGCAGTGATTTTCAGTTTTTTTCTGAAAAAACGAAAAGTTAGCGGGACATACTGCTGGTTAGAACCCATCCAGCAGTTGTCCACCCCAAAGAGTCCGTGGCGGCCGCTTTCCATGGGGCTGTTTGCCCAAGGCGTTCGGGAAGGGGTATTTGCCTTTTTGATTGCACTGCTGGTTTATCTGGCGACAAGCCAGGAGTACAAGCTTGGACAATTCTCTCTTATTACTTCAGCTGTTGCGCTCGCCAGTTACTGGGCAGCAGGAAAATGGTTTAAACCTCATTATCGATCTAAAGGGATGTTTACAGGTTCCGTGTTGTTACTTCTGGTGTTGTTACCACTACTCTGGAAAGTGACATATGGGACACTGCTTTTTATGGGAATCGGAAGCGCTATAGCGATGCCGCTATATATTTTGCCGATGATCTCCGCAGGTTTCGACATGATGGGCACAAGCGGCGAAAATGTGGAGAAAAGGGTTGAACTTGTCGTATTGAGGGAACTCAGTCTGATGTGCGGGCGGCTTTTTGGCTTGACCGTATTTATGATTACTGTGTTAAACTCGCCATCAACTAAAGTGTTAATCTGGCTCATTATCATCCTTGGGGTTTTTCCGCTCATTGGCTGGATGTTTATGAGGAAACTTCTGATCAACACGACAGCTCGCGATTCATGAAAGTTTATAACTGAAAAAAAGGGTGCAGCGAGGGAATGGAAGTTATCCCTTAGCCGTACCCTTTTGTTGTTTTTCATACGACGAAACCGTATGTCATCCAATGTGTTTTTGCGTTTAGGCTGGAGATGGTTTGCTCGTTCTTGTTAGGGAGAAAAGCTTCATATCTTCATTCTGAACGCCGCTAATGGCATCTGCGATCAGTGAGGCCGCAATCATGCTGTACACCGTTCCGTTCCCACCGTACCCTTCGACAAAGTATGAATGTGGGTAATCCGGATGCGTACCAATGAGGGGAAGGCCATCATGTGTATTACCAAATACAGCGCCCCAAGCATAATCCACCTCTAGCTGATCAAGCGGGAAATATGTTTTGAGCTCATCTAACAGAACATCGCCTTGATTTTTGGAACGGAGCTCGCGCTGATCCTTGTCCGGTGTTTCTTCATCAAGTCCACCCACGATAATGCGGTTGTCTGGCGTGGTACGCATATATAGATAAGGGCGAGCCGTTTCCCAGATCATAGCTTGCTCATGCCAAGAGCTCAGATCAGACAGAGGTTTGGTTGTTATAGCATACGTTGCTTTCAAATACGCTCCCCGGTCTTTTTTGATCTCTTGCGTTTCATAACCGGCTGCATAAACGATCTGCTTAGCTCGAATTTTGCCATGGGGAGTATAACACAAGACCCCTTCATCGTCATATTCACAGTGAATCATTTCTGTTTGTTCGTAGATACGTGCCCCATGTTGAACGGCCGACTCAAACAGCCCTTGCACAAACCGATACGGATTTACTTCCGCATCTCCTCTGGTGTATAAGGCGGCTGGTTTCACAAAAGGAAAATGGCTTTTGATTTGGTCTGCGTTCCATAGCTCTGCTTCGAATCCATGCTTTTGTAAGGTCTGATATTCTTCCTCTAGCAAAGAAACATCTTCTTCGCTGCTGGCAAAACAAAAGCTGTTTCGCGGAATAAACCACGGATCGGTCTTCAGACTCCCAGCAATTTCGGAAAGCTGCTGCATGGCTTCACGGCACAGCTGATAAAAGCGTACCCCTTTTGCTTCTCCAAATGTGTTGATGCACGATGTCAACGTTTTGTCATTGGTATATTGTAGCAGTCCGGTGTTGGCTGAACTGCTTCCATGTGCTATTTTTCGCTTGTCAATGACAACCGTATCGAATCTACGCTCTGCAAGCAGCCTTGAAGTCAGTGCACCCCCCATACCGCCACCAATAATCAAGCAGTCACAAGAGATGTCGCCATTTAAAGAGGGATAATCCACATCCGATTTATAAGTTGAAGGCCAGTAAGGTGTGCCATATACAAGATCCAATTGAACCAGCTCCTTTGTCTTCACATTGGTATAGTTTTGTATTTCAAGGTAACAATAAACTCGCATAAACTATAGATCTAGGAGGTACGACGTACATGCAACATTCACAAATGCAAGCCCTGAGTCCAAAAGAATTGAACTATATTGCCGATTCCATCTCCAACGAGGAGATGCTGATCAAGCAATGTGCAGCTACAGCTTCCATATCCACACATCCGGCTATTCAACAGGCATTGAATCAATATGTTCGCTCTCATGAGCAACATATGAACACATTGATTCAAACATTGCATCAGCATCAATCTCTTGCACCTTCCCAATCACAATAATTAACATCAACAAGCAACCCACAGCAATAAATCAGCACATAGGAGGAAAACACACATGTATAATCAAACCGGAACTTTTATGCAAGAACAGGATTTGTTAAAAACCATTCTTGCAGACCTGAGACGAACTTCGCGCGAATACACAACGGCTACAACAGAATCTTCCTGTCCGATGGTTCGCACTATGTTCAATGATTTGACGAATGATACACTTCGCCTGCAAGGAGAACTGTTTAACCTGATGCAGCAGAACAACATGTACTCCGCTTCTGCTAAAGCACCGCGTCAGGACTTGGACAAGCAGATTCAGTCTGCACACCAGGCACAGCAGAAGTGTCAGCAATTCGTGCAAGAAAAAACTGTACAAACTAGCTCTTATGGTCAAGTGCCAAATGTATCTCCGCGTCAACCGAATTACGGCAACCCTTATTACATGTAACCTGTAGATAAGGGTTTTGAAGCATATGCTTAAAGACCATACCACCGCTTGCCTGAATTGAAGGCAGGCGGTCTTTTGTCTATGCACCAACGTTGAATTCATGTAATATAAGTATTAATTCATTTTAGGAACCTGGATGACGCTGGAGGGAAAACGATGAAAGAGTTGAACGATCTGCAACTTAAAGTTCTGGATCTGTTGAAGGAAGACGCGAGAAGGACTCCCGCACTGCTGTCAACGCTGCTGGGGGAGTCGGAAGATAAAATCAAAGCTGTTGTAGCGCAGCTTGAACAAGAACACGTCATCGTAAAATATGCAACGGTAGTGAACTGGAGCAAAATTGATGATGAGAAAGTGACGGCCCTGATTGAAGTTCAGATTACACCTGAGCGTGGGCGTGGCTTTGAAGGGATTGCCGAACGAATCTATCTTTATCCGCAAGTAAAGTCGGTTTACCTCATGTCAGGAGCATACGATCTGCTTGTTGAAGTAGAGGGTGGTAATCTGCGTGAAGTGGCTAACTTTGTATCGGAGAAGCTGTCTCCGATTGATTCAGTACTGTCAACCAAGACGAATTTTATTCTTAAAAAATATAAGCAGGACGGGATTATTTTTGAAGACCATCAGGAAGACAACCGTCTCATGATCTCGCCGTAAAGGAAGATGTGTCATGATAGTGAATGAACAGACAACCGGGAATAACAAAACAATGTCCTCATATTTGGCTCCGCTCGTGAAACAGATCCCGCCATCCGGCATCCGCAAGTTTTTTGATCTGGTGGGCGACAATAAAGATATCATCACGCTTGGTGTAGGCGAGCCGGATTTCGTAACACCGTGGCACATGCGTGAAGCTTGTGTATACTCTCTCGAGAGAGGCATGACCAGTTATACATCGAATGCAGGTATGCCGAAGTTGCGTGAGGCAATCAGCAGTTATCTGGATACGCAGTTTGATACCAAGTATGATCCGAAAGATGAGATTATTGTCACCGTAGGTGGAAGTGAAGCAATTGACCTTGCTTTGCGTGCATTGATCGTGCCCGGAGACGAAATTCTGATCCCAGAGCCATCTTATGTCGCATACTCTCCTATTGCTTCCATCGGTGGAGGTATCCCTGTCGGGGTAGAGACATATGCAAAGGATCAGTTCAAGGTAACGGCTGAAGCGCTGGAAGCTAGCATTACACCGAAATCGAAGGTTGTTATTTTATGTTATCCAAGCAACCCAACAGGGGCGATCATGACCTACGAAGACTGGCTGCCGATTGCAGAGGTCATCAAAAAACATGATTTGATCGTCATTGCTGACGAAATATATGCTGAGTTGACTTATAATCAGAAACATGTCAGCTTCGCTTCAATTCCCGATATGAAAGATCGCACGATTTTGGTGAGCGGTTTCTCCAAGGCGTTTGCGATGACGGGATGGCGAATTGGATATATGTGTGGACATCCTGAACTCATTGCAGCCATGCTCAAAATCCATCAGTACACGGTAATGTGTGCGCCGGCAATGGGTCAGGTAGCAGCTCTCGAAGCATTGACAAATGGACTGGGTGAAAAAGACCGAATGGTCGAATCCTATAACCAGCGCAGACGTTTGATTGTACAGGGGTTCCGTGATATTGGACTGGATTGTCATGAACCTCAGGGAGCGTTTTATGCTTTTCCGAGTATTCAGAAGACAGGCCTCAGCTCCGATCTGTTTGCTGAACGATTGTTAACGGAGAACAAGGTGGCTGCGGTGCCAGGTAACGTGTTTGGGCCGCAAGGAGAAGGATTTTTACGTTGCTCTTATGCGACCTCAGTATCCCAGTTAAACGAAGCTTTGGAACGTATCGGAAATTTTGTTTACAAAGTTCAAAAAGAGGGTTAATACAAAGAAGAGCTACAGTATAAATAAGGCATTTGGTACTTTTCCAAAAAAATACTTTCTTTTACAAAATATTATGATATAATTTCAATTTGAAATAGGATTTCATATATTTGGAAAATTATTTTCTGAGGAGGGGTTAGCTTTGTTTTGTGTTGAATATGATTTACCGACAAATCGTGGACACGTTCTGGCAGAAAGCGATCATGGCGACCGATGGTCGGTGAACCCTGATGACGCATCCTTGCATAACATTTCCTTGGAAGATGAGATCCGCATGCTTCGCAGCAAGATGGAACAGATTTTTCTGGAAGAGAAATCATTTACATCCGACATTGTGATTGAAATCAGCAGTTTGCTGGACTTGAAAATTAACGAATACATGAAGGCTAATCCGGTCAAACCGAAGTAAATATCGGGTTGATGGATATATGCTACGAACATGTAGAATGATATAATTTGTAACACGGCAGAGAGGAGGTCCGAAAGGATCTCCTTTTTGTTATGTACTTTAATGTAATGTCGAATACGGGTTATTTTTTTGCGTGGAACAATTGTGATATATTGGAGTTAGGAGACTAAAGGGGGAACTGGAATGAGGAGATTTTGGGGACTGACCGCAATAATTTCATTAATCTTTATATTAGCCGGATGTGGCGGTAAAGATGGTTTTACGGTGTTTATTATTGATAACCAGGGTAATCCATCGGGTATTTCGGAACAGTTACAAACAAATCTGCAGCAAAAGCTTGGTGAAGAACCAAAAGTAGAAATCATTACAAGTGCGATGTATGATGTTCAAAAAATATTGGTTGAATATGCCGCTGGCAGCCATGATATCTTTATTTTGCCTGAAAATGATATGAAACAGTATGGTCAGAACGGCTCGAATGTCCCGCTAGATGATACATTTGATCCCAAAAAATATGAACGTGGTGTATTTGAGGGATCTGTATTGGTTGAAAAAGGGAAGGGCGACGATGGATCTGATATGAAAAAAGAAACCCACTTGTACGGTATTCCGCTGGAGAATATGCAGATGTTCAAGGATGTAAACTATGCCCCAAGCAATCTGTTCGCTACCATTCCATTGTCAGCGGCTAACATTGAAGAGTCGAAAAAAGTGCTCAAAGCGCTGACAGAATAACATCTATCTAGAACAGGTATGGGAGGAGGGAACGGATTGCTGATTACGGTCACAGGCGGTATGGGCAGCGGAAAAACGCGCTTTGCGCTGAAATATGCGGCTCAAATGAGCCGGGAAGGTGTATATTTGTCCACTGGTGATCATGATTCCGTAATTCCCGAATTGCCATCCGCTCATTATCGTGCCATTCAGGTGGGGAACGGCCCGAAGCTTGCTGAAGTGGTGAACCAGATTAATCGGGAATCCAATCTTTTTCTGGCGGATCAACGCATGTTGATTGTGGATAGCCTGACGTCCTGGATGGCAGCCAGTTTCAGGGAAGCAACCGATCTGGATCTGCAACGTGTGGAAACACAACAGTTACTAGATGCACTGCTATCCTATCAGGGAAAAATACTTATCATTACAAATGAGATGCATGGTAGCTTACATCCGTCAGAAGAGGAACGTATTTTTGCGGCGAGAATGGCTTCGGTGAACCGGATTCTGCAGTCTAATGCAAAACAGATGTTTATGCTGGTGTCTGGACTTGCGATTGATCTGAAAGCTCTGCATTTGCGTTATGAAGATGAAGGATAGACGAGCTTTCGGTAATCGGGTAAGATATTTCAGCGTTTGATAAATGATTGATGCACAATTGGAGGGATTATGATGGGGATATATACACGAACCGGTGATGAAGGCCAGACTTCAGTCATTGGAGGCCGAGTTATCAAAGATGATGATCGGGTAGAGGCTTATGGCACGATTGATGAATTAAATTGCTTTGTGGGTCAAGCAATCAGTTTGATTGACTCTGCTAACGGAGAATTTGAGGATTTGCGCGAACATTTGCTTGAAGTGCAACAGGAGCTCTTTGACTGTGGATCAGATCTGGCTTTTGTGCGAATAAGTGAGACAAAGTACAAAGTACGGGATGAGATGGTCACACGTCTGGAGCAGTGGATCGATCAATATGATGCTGAAAATCCTAAAGTGGAACGTTTTATTATCCCTGGCGGAAGTCAACTCTCATCTGCTCTACATGTGTGCCGCACAGTGTGCCGCCGGGCAGAGCGCCGTACCGTTACGCTGGGACAGCATACGGATATTAATCCGTCGGTGCGTCGGTATCTGAACCGTCTTTCGGATTACTTCTTTGTTGTTGCACGGACAGCCAATGCAAGACAACAAGTTGCGGATATTGAATATGTGCGGAGCAAAAAAGTATTCCGCCGCAAAGAATGAGCCAATATTATGCACCGATTGCCTACACGGTGACCGAAGTAGAGGACGGCTGGCTGCTAAAAGCCGTGCTTCAAAAGCGGCTTCAGGTTTCGCGTAAGCTTTTATCCAAAATCAAACTCACCGAACAAGGTGTTATGCTGAATGGTGAACGGGTATATATCAGTGTCAAAGTGAGTGCAGGTGATCTGGTGGAGATTCGGATGGAGCGAGAGGAATCCGATGATATTTTGCCAGAGGATATTCCATTCGCTGTGTTGTATGAAGACGAACATCTGCTGATCGTGAATAAAGATGCCGGAATTATCGTGCATCCAACCCATGGGCACTACACAGGTACTTTAGCTAATGGTGTGGTGCATTATTGGCAACAAAAAGGCGAGAAATTCCGCTTCCGTCCAATCCACCGATTAGATCAGGAAACATCCGGCGTGCTGGCGATTGCCAAAAACCCATATGTGCACCAGCATGTATCAGAGCAGATGATCGCCGGCACTGTGGATAAAAAATATATCGCACTGGTGCATGGCAGCCCTGTTCCCGAACAGGGGGCGGTTGACGGGCCAATTGATCGCGATCCCGAGGAACCGCATCGCCGTATCGTTACACCAGACGGATATGCGGCCAGAACGCTCTACACAACGTTGTCTCGGTGGGATGATGGAAGTGCCAGTGCTGTAAGTTTGAAGCTGGAGAGTGGACGAACCCATCAGATCCGGGTACATATGACGTCTATCGGTTGCCCGTTGATCGGTGATCAGATGTATAAGACGTTGCCAATGCATAACGTGGATGAGCAGACAATGGCTGTTCGTGAGGAACGGGATACGTGGATTGAACGCCAATCGCTACATGCGTGTGAACTGATATTCGAACATCCGATCCTCCGGGAACGTATGACATTCCAGGCTCCATTGCCGCCAGATATGGCCGCATTGGAGAAACGTTTGGATGCCGAGGCGGCCCCGAGAGTAATGCTTCAGGAAGAAGAGGGACAAACCCAAGCGGAAAAGTAACCTCGGATTTAGGACGCAGCTGCATGTTCGAAAATAAAAGTGTATACAGTTCAGAGAGCAGCGCAGCTGAACAGCATGCCGAAGGCTAGAGAGGTTTTGA
>NZ_FMVM01000012.1:0-149675 GCF_900102085.1 Paenibacillus polysaccharolyticus
ACGATTCCGCTTAATCCTACACCGGTTGCTCCCGTGGTCCCTGTTACTCCCGTACTACCGGTTACACCCGCCCCAGTAGCACCTGTTCCTCCTGTGACTCCTGCACTTGCTAATAACGTATAATCCGGCGAGGTGCCCGGCGTTCCCGTTGGCGAGGCCACATTGGTGACATACGTACTACCATTGAATGTCACTACTTGACCGGCTGGATACGTCGGAGCTACTGCTGGGTCAAACGCGACGATTCCACTCAACCCTACACCCGTCGCTCCAGTTGTACCAGTAGCTCCTGTCGATCCTGTAGCTCCTGTTGGTCCTGCTCCAGCAAGTAATGTATAATCTGGTGAACTTCCAGGTGTACCCGTTGGTGAAGCCAAATTGGTGATATACGTACTACCATTGAATGTGACCACTTGACCTGCTGAATACGTCGGGGCAACAGCCGGATCAAATGGTATAACTCCCTCTAAACCTATACCTGTTGCTCCGGTTGCTCCAGTTGAGCCTGCTCCAGCAAGCAACGAATAGTCTGGTGAACTTCCAGGTGTACCCGTTGGCGCGGCGACATTCGTAATATATGTGCTACCATTAGACGTTACAATCTGACCTGCTGGATATGTTGGCGCTTGAGCAGGATCGAACGGTACAATCCCAGTGAGCCCCACACCTGTAGCGCCGGTAGCCCCCGTCGGTCCTGCACCAGCGATTAATGCATAATCAGGTGAACTTCCAGGCGTGCCTGTCGGTGAAGCGACATTGGTAATATACGTACTACCATTGAACGTCACCACTTGGCCTGCTGAATACGTTGGCGCTTGAGCCGGGTCAAAGGTGATAGCACCGTTAAGGCCCACCCCAGTAGCTCCTGTCACTCCTGATGCAGCGATCAATGTATAGTCCGAAGATGTACCCGGTGTCCCTGTCGGACCTGCTACACTGGCAATATAAGTACTGCCATTATAAGTAACCACTTGACCTGCAGCATATCCCGGCGCAAGCGCAGCATCAAAAGGAATAGCTCCAGAAAGTCCTACACCCGTTGCCCCGGTTGCACCTGTAGAACCAGCTGCAAGCAAAAGCGTGTAATCAGGTGAACTTCCAGGTAAACCTACCGGGCCATTTACGTTAGCCACAAAAAGACTTCCATCATAACTAACTACCTGGCCTTGCGCATAAGTTGATCCAGCTGCAGGATTAAACGTTGTAATATTGTTTAACCCTACACCTGGAATTCCTGTCGCTCCTTGTGGTCCTTGTGGACCCTGCGGGCCTATAGGGCCGACAGCACCCGCAGCACCCACAGAACCAGTTGGCCCTGCTGCACCTGTTGGACCAGTAGCTCCTCTTAATCCAGGAACTCCAGGGACCCCTGGTACGCCTGGAACACCGGGAGGACCTGCAGCACCTGTAATCCCCCCCGTACCGAAAGTCGTTGTGGCTCTGCTTAACGAGATAGATATGGAACGAATTAATCCGACTAACCGATCTTTTACTTCGGGAGGTACCTCCAAAAGCAATGTTAAACTTAACAAGTCATCCAACAGATTTTGCAAATTCCCTGCGAGATTAATTAAAGCAACAGGGATGACTTCAGAAGAAGCAATGGTCAGTTCTAATACAGCTTGAAGCTCCGCTTTTACCCCAGCTCGGAACTCAGATTCATTAACAAAAGTAAGTAATTGACGTAATCCGTTCTGCAACGCAAGTATATTTGATGCACTCGGCTGACTAATTGCACCGGGAATGGTTACAGCAAGAGAACGAAGAATCGACTCATATTGCTCAAGTTCACTAGCTGTCATGGGTATAAACGGCGAACCTGCCCGGAATGATCTCCCTTCCAAAAACGCTTTAATATTTACTCTTTTACGTCCATCGGACATACTTTAATCAATCCTCCTTAGACATCTTATTTTTCAATCTTATGAAGGAGGAGTTCAAAAATTATCTTGGACATTTTTTTGCGGACAAAAAAGGATACGACCTTGTTCCACGTTGAACAAGATTAAACGGAATACTTCAACAAAAAAACACCCTCTATCAGAGGGTGTTTCGGCACATTTTGTTTAAAATCAACCTATTTCGAAGATTCTACCGGAAATTGTAATATAAACTCCGTTCCTTCACCAAGCACACTATTGACATGAATCGTGCCCTGATGAGCATCTACGATGTTTTTTACGATCGCCAAGCCAAGCCCGGTTCCCACACTTTCTCCCCGAACGCGAGCTTTATCCGCTTTATAAAAACGTTCAAAAATAAAAGGCAGGTCTGATGTAGGAATACCCACACCCTGATCTTTTACACTCACTCTGGCAAAAGGAGCACGCAAGTTAGTGACAAGCTCAGCAGAAATTTTCACACTTTTACCAACAGGTGTATGTCTGAATGCATTATCCAGTAAATTCGTGAATACTTGCTCCAGCCTGTCTTCATCTGCTTGTTGAAGTGAGATCATCTGCTGTTTGCATTCGAATTGAAGTTGAATCCCCTGTTCCTTCGAGCGCACCATAAATTTGCGATAAATACGTTCGAGAAGTTCACCGAGTTCAACTTCCTTCATGTTCATGTCAGTATGCCCTGCATCCATACGGGCCAGATCAAGTAAATCCTTGACCAGTCTACCCATCCGCAATGACTCATCGTGAATGACCTGAATCAGTTCTTCACTCTCTTCGGGCGATGTTGCCATCCCGTCAAGTAAAGCCTCGCTGTATCCCTGCATCATTGATAACGGTGTACGAATTTCATGAGATACATTAGCAACGAAGTCCCGGCGCATCTTCTCCATCTTCACTTCTTCGGTAACATCTCTCAAGACAGCCACCGCACCCCGTACCACACTATCTGCATACAAAGGGGCCATTTGAACAGACCATACTCCTTGTTGCACATGAACATTGGAACTCTGGTCCCCACCTTGCTCCATCACCAGTCTGAATAAGGGTACAAGCGGTTCAGGAACATCACGGGACGGATTCGCAGAAGGATGACCATCCAAACCCTCATCCTCCTGAGCCCAGTCTAGAGCATACCAGGCCTGCATAATTTTCTCACCAGGCGGATTCGTCAAAATGACCTTGCCTTCACCATCAAAAGTAATCACGGCATCCGTCATGCTTCGCAGAACGCTCGCCAAATGTTCCTTCTCATGATTCAAATTTCGAATGGTATCTTCCAGTTGAACAGCCATGTGATTAAATGTATTTGCAAGTTCACCAATTTCATCATTGGTACGGAGAGAAAGTCTCGTGCCATAGTTCCCTTTACGGATGGCATTAGCTGCCTGAATTAATTGTTGCATAGGCTGTGTAATTTTGGTGAACAGAAATAATGCAAAAAACGTTGTTAGACTGAATCCAACAATGCAAATATAAGTAAACAGCCTTTTGATATCCCTAGATTCAGACTCAGCAAAGTTGGTATCGATATAGGGTAGCAGAAAGAGCCCCAGCGCAATCAGCACACAGCCCACAAGGCATATAATTGTAATCCATAACTTTCCAACCAGTGATCTCCAGAAAGCAAAGTTATTTCGGTACTTCCAGTTTATAACCGACACCCCACACGGTTGTTATCATCGCAGCCGATTCAGGTGATACCTTGTTCAGCTTCTCGCGAAGACGCTTCACATGGGTATCCACGGTACGAAGATCACCGAAAAATTCATAGTTCCATACATCCTTAAGCAATTCTTCTCTGGAGAAAACCTTATCTGGCGATGTTGCAATGTAATGCAACAACTCATATTCTTTAGGTGTCAAACTGATCTCTTCACCACCCGCAGTTACGCGGTGTGCATCATGCTCAATAACAAGATGTGGAAATACAATATTGTTGCTTGAATTGCTTTCTTTGGAAAGATACGCCGTTGCCGAAGAGCGACGCAGAATAGCCTTCACCCGGTAAATCACTTCACGCGGACTGAATGGCTTTACCACATAATCATCTGCCCCTACTTCAAAACCTTGTACACGGTTAATCTCTTCCCCTTTTGCGGTAAGCATTAATACAGGGGTAGATTTCACCTGACGAAGTCGGGTACACACTTCAACACCATCCATGCCCGGGAGCATAACATCCAGCAAAATCAGACCGTAATCTCCGGCCGTTGCTTTACGAAGTGCTGTTTCGCCATCTTCTGCTTCATCAATTTCATAACCTTCTTTTTCAAGATACATTTTAAGCAGTCTGCGGATTCTTTCTTCATCATCCACGACCAATATACGATTCTCATGTTCTGACATGCCCACTCAAGCCCCTTTACAATACTCCTCATCACTTCTATTATGTTCGATCTTGCGAACAATATTTGAATACCCGTTTTACTGGAACGGATATATCATGAATTACCGTTGTTTTGCCACTACTTTTAACTGACTTTACTAGTCTGCTCCAGCATAGGAATGCAATCCTGCAATGATCAGATTTACACCAACCAGTGTAAACATAACAACCAGGAAACCGAGCACAGCAAGCCAAGCGGACTTCTGTCCCTGCCATCCTTTGGATAAACGCAAGTGCAAATACACACTATAATACAGCCAAGTGATCAGTGCCCACACTTCTTTAGGGTCCCAGCCCCAGAAACGACTCCAGGCAATTTGTGCCCAGATCATAGCAAAGATCAGAGCTCCCAGCGTAAAAATAGGGAATCCAATCGCAATAGCGCGATAACTGATCTCATCAAGGTCATCCGCGTCAATTCCGTTCATCATCGGCTGTAACGCTTGTCCAAGCGGTCTGCGTACAATTAAACGAATGATTCCATATAAGATCAGACCCGTAATGATTGACCAGATGACTGTATTCAGCTTACGTCCTGCATTCACGCCATTCATCCATGAAGGCGTCTCAAGCAACGGCTCCTTCATTCCAAGGAACGGTTTCAAGCTCTCCACTTCACTATTATATGGAGCAAAAATAGGAGGCATGCGATAAATCACTTTCTCTATTGTACTATTTTCTTCTCCCTTTGTGTCAATGGTGACTGTTTTCTGTACAAAAACGGCCTCATAACCGGATGCACGGAAGGCAAACACGGTTCCAATAAATCCGATCACCACAACGATGGTAATGAGCGTAAACTCCACCCAGCCGCGCTGACGACGAGAAGATTTGTCTTTTCCACTAAAATCAACGGTACGAAGCAGATACATAAATCCCGCAGCAAAACCTACTGCAAAAAAAGCTTCACCCAAGGCAGCCAGCGTAACGTGGATCTTCAACCAAATCGATTGTAATGCTGGAATCAATGGCTGAACTTCCTGTGGAAATACGGCTGCATATGCCATAATGATAATCGTGAGTGGAAGTGCAAACAAGCCCAGCAGAGATTTGCGGTAAATTGCGTACACAACGATAAAGGCTACCATGATCATCATGGATAAAAAGGACATAAATTCGTACATATTACTTACCGGAATATGGCCTGCACCAATCCAGCGGGTTACAAAGAAAACCAAATGCGCTGCCAACGCGACCGTAGATGCGATAAACGCCCGTTTACCCCAACGATTCAAATGATCGATCGGATCGCGGTTACTCCATTTCTTGCCCATGACGGCCACTGCATATAATAAAAACGCAGCACAATACAGAAAAAAAGATACGATAAATGCGTCGCTGCTGAAATCCAGTATATTCATGCTTGGTTCCCCCCGTTATCCAACGACTTCTCATCCACTTCCAGATTCATCTGTTTCAAAATGCCAGCAACTTCTCGTCTGAAGCCGAACCAGTTTTTGTTGGTATGCCCGCCAAGCGTAATACGCTCATCGTCAAACCGAATCCAAATGCGGCGATGATGCCAGTAAAAGCCCATGACAAGACCCAGCATGACAATGCCTGCCCCTACCCATACAAAAGGCATCGCTTTGTCCACACGTATATTCAGGTAGCTTACCGATTGAATAAGATCTACCTTGTCCATACTGTCGACCTCCAGTTGTAATGGAAGTTCCCCTCCTACAAGCTGGCGGTTGATTGCATCCTGTTGAAAACGTTGCTTGTCAATTTGTTTGGCAAAATATAAGTATTGAATCCCCTTCTCTGGCAGATCCGGACCTTCAATATGAAAAAGAAATGCAGGTGCATTGGGTGAAGGTGATTTTGATTTTGGTGCTCCCTTATCATCCAGAGCAAAATCCATAAATTTTTCTTTCACCGTCAATGTATATGGTCCTGCCTCAAAGGTGCGTTGTGTGTCCATCATGTCAATCTTCAAAGAACCGTATACTTCACCCGTTTTCACATTGACCAGATCCGGTGTCACCGAGCGAATCGTCGGGGTTAGATCATAGTCAAACTGGTATGCCTTAAGACCTTGGTAATTCAGTGGCTGGTTCACCCGTACGTCATGTCTTGCAACCTCTGCAAGCTGAGGTTTTTTGGAGAGATCCGAACAATCGGCTGTGCATTCGTACAAAACAACCTTGGTTTCAAACAACTTGGGAACTGTTTTATTCAAATTTTTGAACTGCTCAGGAACCTCGTCGTCACTATAAAACTCCACATTAAACTTCTCATTTTTCAGATACATGGACGTGTTTGGAATTTTTTTAATTTCCCCTTCGGGAAAAGCAACATGTTCGTCCAGATTCAGACCTGGAAGTCCGCGAGCGAGTACAGCGAGCAGAAAAATAATAAGTCCGATATGAATCACATATGGACCCCAGCGGCTAAAACGTTGCTTCTCCGCAAGCAAAGCATCCCCTTGTGTGTGAACACGATATCCTTTCTTACGAAGCGGCGTAACCGCTTTCTTAATCCACTCTTCAGGTGCCTCTTCAATAGAACCTTGATACACAAGTCGCTGCCGCGTCAGGAATTGCAGATGTTTCCGTATCCGCTGCTTGTTCAGCGCTTTGTACAGTGGAAGCACACGATCCAGACTACAGATCACAAGCGATGCTCCGATCATCACCAGCAGTAGAATAAACCACCAGGATTCATATGTATGAGACAGTCCGAGAAGATAATAAATATGGCCTAACTGACCATAGGTTTCTTTGTAATAAACCGAAGGATCAATATTCAGAAATGTACTTTCTTGCGGGTAGATCGTACCTAGCATGGAACCAACGAGCGTGAGCACAATCATATAAACTGCAATTTTGACAGATGAAAAGAAATTCCATATGCGATCAATAATATTGGGATTACTTCGCTGTGAACGCCGAGCCATCCCATCATAACGCATCTCTAACACTTCATTCGATTGAGCGGTTTCCTCCAGAAGCGGCTTACCACACGCCTCGCACAATACGGTTCCTACCGGATTCTGATGACCACACTCACATTTCGTATTTTGGAACACAAGTAGACCTCCTGTCAGGGCTGCTTCGCCAGCTGTGAGATTTGAGCGTCAAGTGTGTCCAAATCCAATTGCCCGATATGAATCGTGGAGATTTTTCCCGTTTCAGATACGAAAAACGTTGTTGGCATCGGAGAGATCCCATAGTCTCGAACGGAGTTTTTATCCCGGTCTAACATAATCGGAAATGTAACACCCACCTGCCGTACAAAATTATCTACCGTCATCTGATCTTCTCCAACGTTGATTCCAACAAATTGCACACCTTTATCTTTCCATTTGTCAGCCTGCGCTTGAAGAGCAGGCATCTCTTTCACACAAGGCTCACACCATGTGCCCCAAAAATTGATAACCATCGCTTTTCCTTGATACTCATCAGACGTATGAACTTGACCATCCAGGCCCAGCAGTTCAAAAGAAGGGGCTTGATCCCCTTCCTTTGGCTTGCCATTCGAGCCGGATACCGATGTTGTAATCGCGTATCCACCCAACACCAGGATCAAGCACAAAATAACGATTTGCACCGTTCTTCTTGATTTTCCCATGTGCTGCTCCCCTTTAAAGTGACGATATTATTGATTTGCCTTCTTGTTATAGAAACTGTGAACACTCTATGAACAATTATAGCGAATTTCGTCACAAATCTGCGGCGGTTTTATGAAAATTATGTGTCCTCACATTACCTTTTTTTCATTTTTTTGGCGGGTTCCGATTTTGCGAGCGTAATCAGATTGTTAACTTCCTCTTTGGTCAGATTACGTGTCAGCCCTCTTTTCAGATTTTGCAGCAAAATGCCTCCAAACGAAATCCGCTTCAGACGTGTTACCGGATGATTGATTGCCTCAAACATACGCCTTACCTGACGGTTTCGTCCCTCATAAATCGTAATCGAAATAACAGCCTCATTGTTTGCTGTGTCCACATCTTTGTACTCGACCTCTGCTGGCGCTGTCATACCATCTTCAAGCATAATTCCAGTTTTGAGCTTTTCCAATTCCGTACCATGTGGTACACCTTTAACTGTTGCCAGATACGTTTTGGGTACGTGATGTTTAGGATGCGTCAGCAAGTGCGCAAATTCGCCATCATTGGTCAGAATAAGCAGCCCTTCGGTATCATAATCAAGACGTCCTACCGGATAAACACGTTCCTTAACGCCTTTCAGATAATCCGATACGATTTTCCGGCCTTCCGGGTCTGATGCGCTTGTAATAACCCCTTTAGGTTTATTCAGCATCAAATACACTTTTTTCTCACTGCGGATCGATTTTCCATTGACCGTAATGATATCCTCTTCGGGGTTTGCTTTCGTACCCAGTTCGGTTACGACCTCCCCGTTAACTTCCACTTTGCCGGACAGGATCAGTTCCTCACTCTTGCGGCGGGATGCAATGCCTGCCTGCGCGATAATTTTTTGTAATCTTTCCATGTTTGTCATGTCACCTCACACTAATGATACCCATCCAACCGGGAAATCACAAGGATTATCCAATGTTTTTGTGAACGTTCGAGCTTTATCGCTAATTTATGCGTTGTAGAACAGATATTTTATAGTCTCGATATACAAAAAAAGCTTACCCTCGCCACGGCTGATTTCGTTCAGACCACGCAAAGGTAAACCCTTATCATCTATTTAATTCGTAGTTCATTTCTAATTCGCAATTTTGCCTGCCACCACAACCGGCTTTTTCGCTGGAACAGCTGCTTCTTTCACAAATGTCTGCAATGTCTTTGAAGAAATAAAATAAGTCCGTCCACCATATACAAATGTCATCATGCCAATGACCTGTTTATTCTGATCAAGCACTGGTCCACCTGAATTGCCTTGAGCCATTGCTTTGACGATGCTTCCAATGCCTACTTTTCCCGGTACTTCACTCGCCAGAGCACTAAATACCCGACTCTTCGCTATAGTGTTGTATGTCAAAGGAAAATCATCATCTAATATGACAAGATCTCCCGATGGGTTTTTAGGAAATCCAATAGTATAAACAACCTGATTGTCCCTCGCATCAGCAAACTTCACCGGTTCAGCGTCAATCGGTTTGTCCAGCTTGAGTAAAGCCATATCCGTTACAGAATCAGTTTTAACAATTTTAGCTTTAACCGCCTGATTGAGCGCACCTGGGCTCGCAACCGTCAAAGTCCCTTTATCTCCGCCAGACAGCTCAGCGAATTCCTGAACAACATGGTAATTGGTTAATACTTCATCTTTCGATATTAGAATCGAAGTTCCCACGTCATAATAAACCATATCCGGTTCATTTGCTTTAACCAAACGCACATTAACAACCGGAAAAGAATCGGCCGTAGTCGCCATTTGAGCACGTAATGATTTGTCAAAATAACCTGTAAAATGAATCGTCTGTTCAGCTTGAGCACCTGCTAACCCTGTCGAACCTGCAAGCATCGTTATAGCGAGCATACTTGTCAACCCGTAACGGAGCATTCGTTTCCAACTCTTCTGCATGTCTCACTCTCCTCCGTTATTATTCTAGCATAACTAGTATATCGGTAGGAAAGGAGTAATAGTTTAACCAAAAACGATCAAACAAATGGCAAGTGCAGCTATGAATCCAACGACATCCGAAAACAATCCAACCTTAAGCGCGTACCGTCCGTTCCGAATACCAACTGCTCCGAAATACACAGTTAGCACATATAACGTTGTATCCGTACTGCCTTGAATGGTAGAGGCCATCCGGCCAATCATGGAGTCAGGGCCATACGTTTTGATCAAATCCGTTGTAAATGCAAGCGAGCCTGTCCCTGTTAATGGTCGTAATATCCCTAGCGGAAGGACTTCTCCAGGCACACCCATCCACGAGACGAGAGGAGTGAAGAACTGAATCACAAAATCCAGTGCTCCCGAGGCACGAAAAACACTAATGGCAACCATCATTCCCACCAGATGTGGGATGATGCTGATTGCAGTCGAGAAGCCGTCCTTGGCCCCATCAACAAAGGATTCATAGACCGGGACCTTTTTGGTAAACGCATATAATGGAACAAACGCGATAATAACCGGAATGGCCCAGACAGATATCCAGTTAATGAAGGTTAACAAGGTAGCTCATCCTTTCATGCCGGGATTACCGCTCTTGGATATGCGCGGCGATCTGCGGAGAGTTCTATTTCGATACCAGCGATCAGCCATAATGGCAGCAAGCGTAGCTATAATGGTAGCCATTAAAGTTGTGCCTACAATCTCCGTGGCGTTCGCAGAATGATAGTTCAACCTGATCGCGATCAGCGTTGTTGGAATAATCGTAATACTCGCGGTATTCAGCGCCAGCAGTGTACACATAGCAGGGGATGCGGTCTGCTTGTCAGGATTCAGTTCCTGCAATTGTTGCATCGCCTTGATTCCCATGGGCGTAGCCGCATTCCCTAGTCCAAGCAAATTTGCACTCATGTTGGATAAGATGTAACCCATAGCCGGGTGGTTTTTGGGTACATCGGGAAATAGAAATCCGACCACCGGGCCAAGAAGTTTTGCAATCCGTCCAAGAAGGCCGGCATCTTCGGCCATTTTCATCATTCCCATCCAGAATACGAGTACACTGATCAGACCGAAACATACCGTCACACCGGTTGCCGCACCATCAAATGCTGCCTGGGTGACCACTTCAATCTTCCCGTTCACTGCCGCAAAAACAAAGCCGATCAAGATCATCATTAACCAGATCAGATTGATCATTGGAATCATTCCTCCCAGTAACAGCAAGCACAAGAGCGATCTTTCTATCCTTAAATCAAAATCAAGGTGATAACAGTCGACTTAGCACTGCCTTCCACGCGGAAACCCAATTCGTGACCTCTCCTATTCCACCTATAGTAGCATCTGCGATGGGTGGCTCTGGCGGAATATAGCTACCTTTGTAATACACAGGTATCGAGCCGATTGGTTCGCCTTTCAACTGCATTTCAATTCGCCCGGCTAGTCCAAACGAAGGATCTGTTGATTGTTTATTCTCTGTCACAGCGTCCTGTGTACGTTTATCCAGCAGAACCAATGTCTTGGTTATGTCTTCCTGTTCTCCTTTGGCGAGCGGGTATTTAAAACCACGCCCTGTTACGAGTTCCATGTTCTGAACAGGCTGTTCCTGTGTGGCAATCTCGATTAGTGGGAAATGTTCAAAGCCGAAATCCAGCATCTTTGCATGATCGTTCCAGTCATCGCCATCGTTAAGTGTCACCGCGGCCAGCTGTTGCCCGTCACGAGTCGCTGAGCTGACCAGGCATCTGAATGCCTTTTTGGTGTATCCAGTTTTCACCCCATCCGCACCTTCATACAAGCGAAGCATTTTGTTTTTGTTATGCCAGGAGTACTCCCAGCTTTCATTCGGATTGGGGGCGGATTTATTTTCTGTTGCCACGATGCGTTTGAATACCGGGTTATGGAGCGCGTAAGCCGTTAACCTCGCCAGATCGTTTGCGGTAGAGTAATGACCTTCGGCATCCAGACCATGTGGGTTCATAAAATGAGAACGAGTCAAACCGATCTGCTCTGCCTTTTTATTCATAAGCAAAACAAAACCTTCTTCTGAACCGCCGACATGCTCAGCAATTGCCGAAGCCGCATCATTACCTGAGCGAAGCATAAGACCGTATAACATATTTTCTAGTGTCATCTCCTCGCCCAGTTTAAGGTATAGCGAAGATCCTTCTTTGGCAAAAGAAGATGGTGTAACCTTGACCTTTGCATCTAACTTACCTTCTTCAATCGCAACGATGGCAGTCATGATTTTAGTCAAACTTGCGATGCGCGACTCTTTGTCCCCATCTTTACTATACAGAATTCGCCCTGATGTCACATCGATGAGCGCTGCACTTTGCGCATGAGTAGACGGTCCAGCAATGGTCGCCTGAACTGACGATGCACCCATAGTTGAAAGTAACAGTACAGGCAAGAGCGTACCTACAATAACCTTTATTAATTTTCGCATCCACATTCCTCCGGGTCGCTTGGAATCTTGTACTATCCTATGTCTGGACAACCCGGAGTATGTCCCGCACAGGAAAAAACAGCAAAAATCCCCCTTGCACCTTAAAGTGCCAGAGGGATCGTTATGTAAGACCTCGTCATTCAAACTACATCTATTCATCTATTGTCGTTCTTCATATACATTTTATTAGATTGATCCAGCATCTTAGCTACTTTTCTCATAATTCTGGATACTCTCATCTGGCTGATGTCTTCCAGATCGGCTGTCTGTGTCTGGTTGAGTCCGTCTACACGATGTTTCAACACCGTGACTTCTTGTTCACTAAGCTTACGTTTCACTGAATCAAGCACAGCATCAACATACATCTTGTCCAACACATTCGCTTCCATATCTTCTCCACTAAAGATGGTGTCCATCAATGTGACCGATTGATGATGCTGATCATCTGCCCCTACGGGCTCATCCAGGTATTTGACACCCTTGCCCACCTGAAGTGCCTTGTTTACTTTGTCTTCTTCCTCATCAAGTAAAAATGCAATTTCATGCGCAACTGGAAGATACCCCATATCATGTTCCAAACGATTGATACGGTGAATTAAATCCGTGGCTGTACGTGTTGGACGAATAATACTCGCGCTATCTCTCAGAAAACAACGAATCTCTCTAACGATAGCTGTGACTGCAAACGAACTGAACTTCACACCCCGGGACGTATCAAACGCTTTAACAGCTTTCAGGAATCCCAATCGGCCCAATTGAAGAATGTCATCTTTCTCCACACAGTGATTTTTAGTCAACAGTTCAGGTTTGCCAATGTACTTGTGCACAGAGTGCCAGATCAGATTTTCATTGACTAAAATGCATTCTCCGAGAAAATGTTCATCCGTCTGACAGCGTTCTATATTAGAATTATCGTCCATACTATAATAGTTCTTGTTTTCTTTTAACTTGCTAAGAATATGTTCTGAATATTTTCCCATTTGGATCTCCCTATGTATGTATCTTAATTCATTCACAATCTATATCCTGACTAAACTGATCTATATATGTTCAAAATTGCTTATACGAGAACTAAAGCTTCATTCCCTGATCAAATTTCATTTTGTTCACTTGGCTGATAAACGATTACGGCTATATATTGAGTCTCGTGTGTTTGCGGATGAATGGAGGTGCTTATTTCAATCCCTGTCACAAACATATGTGGGTAAGCCAGCATCCAGATATTAATCTGTTGTTCGATATCGGATGTTTCAGCAGATTCGAACGTCTTTACAGCCAAATCAGAGGCATAATTGTTTACTTGCATGCTTTATCATCTCGTGTGCTATCTTCTTTTGCATAGTCTAATGAAAGAATTTCGTTCACTTCTTCATTGTTATGGGAATGTTCCATATCTTCTTTCTTTTGATCTGCTATAAGTTGCTCAAATTCCTCTTTACTTAATTCCAGTAGCTCAAGTTCAAAAGCCGTTGTAAGAATATACCCCATACCATCCGTTAAATGTACATTAAAGAACGTTTCCGGTTGTTCACTGAACTCCCCATCTTCATAGTTGAATCCAATGACTGCCTTTTCGTAACCAGCAACCTTACCGGCAAACCAGACATTTGCTTTGGTCATTGCCCCCGTTGGAGTCTGAACCTCGTGTATATTCGTGGGTGCGTGAACGTACTTGCCAATCATGCTTGTTACAATATCTTCCGTTAATGTATCCGATTTTGCTTTAATCACTTGAGTCACAATGAAAAGCCTCCCCTTATCTAAATAATGTTCTGTTACATGCTCTATACGCGGTAACTCAAACAAGGTAAAGACCGAGATACAGATAAGGTTACCCCTGACTTATCAACATATAATGTGTCTGCATATGCTGCAATGCTTCTTTCAAGTCGTTTACCTGTTGCGTGGGTAGAGAATGAATTAATGGATCAGAGATATTGGAACCGACAGATAATATGAATTTGTTCGTCTTGAAAGCCCGGTGCATGATTATAATTTCTGCAGTGGACATTACCTCAACGTTCAGATTCACCAAAATAGCATCAGATCGATCCACCATTTTTTCAATAATTAATGCATATTCTCGACCACTCAACCCGGCAGATGCGGAAGAATCATGGAATGCCCAAGCAATTTCAGGAATTTGAATCAATTCCTCTGTCTTAAAACCAAGTACAATGACACTAAGCATGTTTCTGTCTCTCCAATCTTTGTCGAAGTTTCATGATACATTCTCTATACGATATAAAAAAACACCCTGTTAAGGGTGCTCTTCGTTCTATGTAAGTATTAAATCTAAATAATGATACTATCCGTAGCTCCATTACATCTAAAGGCTATTTATTGCCACTATAACTATGATATTACAAGGCTTCGTATTTGGCGCGAATGCCTTTCCATATTTGTGATATTCGTGCTTTGGATACTCCCTGTATAGCTGCAATTTCTACAAATTCATAACCGGACGTTCGCAGTCTGAAAATATGCTTCTCGCGATCATTCAGCCTCATATTCTCCATAATATCAGTAAGAAATTCGAAGTTTTCATATGCAAAACCTGTATGCCCTAACACCACAGCCATATCTGTGCCATCACTTTCATCCCCACCATGATCGGTGGTCATAATCTGAGCTGCGTTAACGACACTGAGATTTTTTTCGGACATGCATTTGCGATACATATCTTTGATCTTATTATCAATTAAATGATCCACAAACGTCGACATTTTCGCTTTCTCCGAATCATACTTATCCAATGAACTCATTAGCTTGATCAAAATTTCTTGTGTAACATCCTCCTTTTCCATCCCGGCGAACGTTTTGCCTCTCAGTTTGTGACGACATTTCTCCTGAGCCTTGTTCAGGAACATATCCATATCCCCGATTTCGAACAATGCATCAAACCCCATAGCTGTTGTAGCAGACATTATACTTTTCCCCCATATAATAAATTAATAAAAAACAGGCCTTGATCCACTACCTTAGTTCCCCCAACTCTACCTAGCGACCATTCTAAAAATAAATCTAATCAGGCTAAAATTGACCATCCACTCTTGCAAACTTATGTAGTTGTGTATCTCCAAAACATTCAAACCGATATATCTACTTCCTCAGCTTACTTAATACCAACCTATTCAAAGCCCCCTCTTCCATTTATTACATTTAGAATAACAAATACGAACTCTTGTTCGCAAGTTATTTTTTATGTCATCGCCCTCTGCCTCTTTTACACCCTATATACGAAACATCTTAATTAAGGTAAAGAAACTTGGAATAAAACTAAAAAGACCAACACAGATCACACCGCTGGAAAAATCCAGAAGGGTGGAATGTGTCGGTCTTGGTCTGACTTCTTATTTCGTTCCAATTACCGAGAGTATGGTCTACAATACATAATACGAATATAGGCTTCTTCAAGATTATTAATCTGTCCAATCGCCATAAGGATAGTATAAGGAAATATGTAGGATAATGTCAACAAGAAAAATAGTTCCCCAGAACCTAAATGTGGTTGAACAAGCAACCGTGTAGTTCTTAAGGCATATTTATCT
Organism: Paenibacillus polysaccharolyticus; assembly: GCF_900102085.1. Lineage (GTDB taxonomy): Bacteria > Bacillota > Bacilli > Paenibacillales > Paenibacillaceae > Paenibacillus > Paenibacillus polysaccharolyticus. The sequence goes on from NZ_FMVM01000012.1 coordinate 15,816, forward strand.
CATCATTTTTCAGCAAAAGTTCAATATCCTTGTTCATTTTGAAGACTGTCACTTGCTCTGTAAATTCATGTCCGAAAAATGTGGTTTCAATGTCTTCAATCTGCAACCCCATATGAATATAAGAAAAGACAGGATTGAAATTCTCTTTCAGCACGAGTGCAAGCTTCATTTTATAATCCGTGAAAACTTGACTTGAGTGTGAATACATATGTTCAAGCATGAAAGCTTCGGGACTCGTGAATTTTGCTGTAAATTTTAAGATGATAAAATGATTCATGATGGAGACCCTGGTATCTACCGGCCCGCGCTCCGTAATGTTTTTTCTGACTCTCGATGCCAGTTTGGCGAGTTCTCTTTCCAAGTCCTTTATCTCAATGTTCCCATCGCCTCCTGCCTAACCTCCCGGCCTTGCACTACCCCTGAATATATGAATTCAACCTAATTTAATCAAAAGTCCTTATGCAAGACAAGTTTCCTGCGAATCAATGATCCAGCAAGCGCTTATCTTTACATGAAAAAGGAATAGACCCCAGATGTAGGCTGAGTCCTATTCCTTCAAACTGAATTATTCGTAACTTAAATGCCTTTCAAACCTTCCAGTTTCAATAGACTGAATGCGACCAGATTTAGAGCAGCCTGAGGTCCATATTCTTGCTCGATTTGTTCAAATGCTTCTTCCGTTGCTCCAACCAGATCTTCTTTATCCGAAGTCATCTCCGTAGTCACGATCTCCTCTTCATTCAGCGCAAAGGTCAGTCTGTACAGCATCTGCTTCTACCTCCCTCGAAGTCAGCTCGATATTTCGTATATCTGTTAGATCAATGATATGTACCATCCCTGTGTTATCTTCAAGTGTGATCGACTTACCTTCGTTTTTATGTTTCGTAAAAAGTCGGCGGTACTCCTGCTTCACTTCGTCTGCTGTTAACGGAATTTCGCGCACAACCTTATCGGAATCTTTCTCCTTTTGTTGCAATCTGGGATTATCTTCTACCCAACTTACCGTTTTCTTTTTCCCGCTGCCTTTAAAGTAGAAATGTGCAGTCAGTTCAATGTTCATTCTGTAACTCCTCCTCTTCACTATTCTCTATACGAAACGATACAAACAAGGTTAACTGAAAAAAGGATAGCCTAAACTATCCTTGATATTTCTTTACAGCTATGCGATTGCCTGAGGAGTCGTACACATATGTATAATTAGTCTTTATCGGTGTTGATCCCATAGTCGTAATCGACTTTGAAATCATCCGCCCTTCATCATCGTATTCGTAAATGGCATCAAGTATTGCGGGCAGTTGAACAAACTCGTTACCATCATATCGATAGACCTCGCCCACGGAAATCAACAGAAATGCATCATTCTCCGCATATGAATCGGTAGAAGATGGTATCGTCCACATCGGTTCCATAACGGACTGCTCCGTGTAACTGTCAGTTACAACTTGCCTAATGATTCTTCCTTCCTCATCAAAAGCAAAATAAGTGACAACATCTACGTAATCCACCAGATCACTATAGATCTCCCAAGGATCTATCGTGCTTAACCTTTTTCGCTCTGCCGTAGTCATACTCACATGAGTTTCGCCATCAACGATGATATCCGCACTGTGTGTGTCAGGATGGGTATAGTGATTGGCATTAGCTTCTACACCGGAGAGCTTCAACCGTTCTTCAGCCGTGAAAACTTTGTTTAACTCTCCATCGTTCAATATGTCAGCACTATGCGAAGCGGGATGCTTATATACTGTGATGTCTTCCCCTGCAATGTTAAGAATACCGTTCGACTTATATGAAATACTCACACCTTTAAGTGGCACATACCCATTAGGCCCACAAGTATATAACATTGGCATATTCTGATGATCTTCATCTGCTATAACAGCATAAATGGTACGCAAAACACCCTGAACTGGAAGCCCTTGTTTATCGTTCACAACGGTTATGGTGCCTGATTCGATTTTGTCCAAACGTGCATCGAGTGTTACATTACCTTCCCTGGCATCCTTAACCTCATTGGAAAGTTTGACCACTTTACCATATGTAATGATATCCATGATCTTTATCTCCTATCTAACCGTCAAACCTGTTACCTCAATGGTGAATCCCGAAGGTACAGAGCCCGGATTAATAATTTCAAAATGAAAATGAGCATTGCCATCCTTATCTTCATATGGGATATCTACATTATCGTATATACCATCAACATAATTTCCCGTACTATACTCTGTTGTATTAAAATAAATAATGTGAGCTTCTTCCTTGTTCGCCCGGTTCAAAATATGCAGCTCCACATTGGTTTCCTGAGTGGGAATGACACGTACGGTCTTGATCAGAAAACGTGGGCTTTTCATAGGAATAGACACCTGAACTGCCGCTCCTTCACCATCCATCTCCTCAATAACATAAGATAATTCAACTGGTTTAAAAGCTTCCTTTATCTCCTGTAACACTTGCCATGTTTTGTTCATCGTAAGGACCTCCTTCGAACAGGGATATACGTAGCAGGATACCTTCGTGGAGGTATATGATTGGAGACTTCTGGATCAGACATATTCCCAGGTTGACCTGAAAAATGTCCTTTTAAAGTCATCGAATCATTTCCCTGGGTATGCTTTAAAATATACTGCATGACTATATCACCAGAAGAGGCTAGGGTTCTTTGTCCAGAGATAAAGGAACGTATAATCCCACCTGCTACTCGTCTGGAGGGTAGCACAACCTCCGTCACAACCTTCCAACTGCCGTTCCCCCGTTGGGTTAGAGTACCAGAGTAATCCTCAGCACTGATTCTTCCTGTGTATCTACTTCCCGGTTTGTTGTGTAGAGGAAGGTAGCCTATATTGTTATATAAACTAAGTTCATGACTGTGGCTTATGATTACACCATGTGTATCTGTCGGCATGAAACGTCCTTTGTACAACTGCGGAAGATCTTCTTGATCATATCCCCAAATGGAATAGATATGTTGTTCTGACGTGGTGCTTGAATTCCGATGGTGTAATTCGCCCGTCCTGAACCAATGCTGAACACCCGCCAATCTTAATTGCCCTGATGTACCTGCACTTTTGCTTGTATACAATGACAAATCTTGTGTTTTGTTTGTTTGATATTGCCCCTGATTATACTCGTAACGTATACCTGTATACTTTTCTCTCCCCGCCATCTCGGGAATATAGGTACTGCTTGTTATGGTTCTGTTGGAATAATATAAACTGCTAACGTATGTATAGAGCACTCCAGTATTTCGCTTTTTTATTGCTCGTTGAGGCGTATATATGGATTGTTCTGTCCCTGCTGCGGCCATAATCCCCCTCCTCTTACTGCATCAATACAGCTACCGTGTTACCCGGAAGGAAGCTTGAACCACCTGTAGTCAATGAATATACTTTGTACGTTTTGTTACTCACCGTGATTTCATCCCCATGACTCACTCCTGCAGCTGGTGCAAAGTAAATATCATGCAGCTCACCTCGTGGTCCCTCCGCGTTATTGGCCATGATACAAGGTGAAAGATGATACAGCCCCCCCCAACCCGGGTTGGTTGGTACCATGGCTGCATACGACTTATACACGTTGTTAGTCTGGATGTTATCCAGATCTTTAACGGTGCGAATTCCATTAAACCCCAGATAACTTACACCGATCCCTTGGGCACCTGAATGATTTTCCTGAGAATAACGATACATCAGACCGAAATATCCCAGATTGGATATCCCCGTTACCGAGTTCACATCCCCTGCCATCCACATGATCACACGATCTGCGGTCACGGATACTTGATAATCTGTTAACAAATTGGAGTCAACTACCGCTGTATGACAGTAAAAATTTCTGGTGCTAAACATCTTCCCATCGGGAATGCTACCGTCCGCCAGAGCGACATCCTCTGCTACAGTCACTGTAATGTAGTTACCGTTAGCATCTTTGGTGTTGCCTTTTTCGAATTTGATAAACAACTTATCTTTACCAGTCGATCCGGCAGATTTAATCACTAAACTATCGGAAGTTTCGAAATAGATAGACCAGGGCGAGGATGCAATTCCCTTAAAGCCATTGACTAAAGCTTGAAATAACAGATTCATTTTGACCTTACCGCTAAAAAATGACATATGTACCCATCCTCCTTAAATTTTAAATAGAATAACGCGTTGCCCACCCATAACGTTGTTGCTGCCAAAGAAACAAGGGACACTATAACGTGCGTTGCCTAGCGAGGTATACCAAAGAGTATAATTCCCGTTATAAGGCATAGGTTGATCTACCACATGAAATACATAGTATTTGTTTTCGCCAAGGTCCAAGATTGATCCATCTGGGTGTTGTGAGGCATCTTTAAAACATGCTGTATGCACATCTGCAAACTGTCCTCTTACCCCTTCAGACGGGTTAAATACCATGAATGGATTTACGTAATACCTCCCCCCTACGCCAGGAGACGTAAGTTGAGCATCTGTTGTAAAATTGTAATATTCATACTTCGTTCCATTACGAGATTTTCTTACAATACCACGACCTACATTGTAGTCTCCATACGTGGCAGAGTTAGCATTGCTTATATTTGAAGGCATATGTGTGAAAATTCCAACAAAATCGTTAGCAATGGCTGGATCTTCTTGCTCAAGGGGATTTAGTCTGCCCATGTATATTCTTATTGGATAAGCATAAGTAGTGTTATTTTGATATTCACCATGAACGAAAATACCATTAATCGTAGTAAAAACGGTCCACTTGTAAGTTGTATTGGTATTATTTGCACCCGATGTAAATGGTGTATCTGTCATCTGCTTATCTGGAGAATCCAGATGTACATCAGCTTTTGGTGTGGAGTTGTTTAATATTCCCCAGCGAATTGTAGCTCCGTTACCACTCTGAATTGCCACAGTGAAAGCAAGACTTCGATCCATTAAATTTGTAAAAACGACATTGCCCCAATTACCCCCTCCGGTCACTGCAGCTGTTGCGTATTTCTTCACTTCCCACCATGCATCTCCACTCATTTGTGCTTCCACATTGTTGGCAAATTCAGTTATGGTACTTACCCAAGAGTATCGTTTAGGTACTGCCATTAATTAGACACCTCCGTTGGTAGTTCAAATAAAATTGCTCTTTGCCCGTCTCCCAGCAAAGTATTGCTGTCAAAGAAGTAGGGCTGGATATATCGAGTTTGACCTGAGATATCTATCCAGTATTTATAGTTTGTTGGTTGTTGCTGATCATTGACATGGAATACATGATATCTCTTGCCTTCCAAGTCAATCATCGAACCATCGGGATATGATCTGGCATCTTTGAACACAACTGATTTCATCTGTTGAAACTCTCCTCTAACTCCTTCTTTGGGTTGATAAACATACCATGGAGATATGAAATATCTATTCCCTGCACCTGGGGAGGTCGCTTGGGCGCTGGTGCAAAAGTTATAAAGTTCATATTTTTTATTGTTGCGTGACGTCTTCACAACTCCCCTGCCAACATTAAAGAGACTATTATTTGTCCACTCACTACTACTTTCAACGGGAGCATGAGAGAAGATACCAATAAAACCACCTTCGACAGCAGGGTCTTCTTTATCATGCGTTAAAAGTTTCCCCATATAGAGTCTAAAAGGATAGGCATAACCCAGATTGTTCGTTGCCTCTCCAAAGATAAAGATAGATTCTTTCATTGGAAATATAGTCCATTTATACGAAATGTTATAATTATTACTGGAGCCAGTAGCACTAGTACTAAAAGGAACATTTGTATATTCACCCATATTTAACGCTATATCAGGATAAGGTGCATTGCCATTCGTTGATCTATTCAACCCACACTTTAATTGATAACCTTGTATATAACTGGAACCAGAAGAGTTATATTGATATGGGAGATTTAAACACAAAGAAAAAAATAATGAATCATTATTGACATTTTCAATGGAAACAGCTCCTTGAGGAGAAGAATACGTCTGATTTCTGTTGTTGTATGCCCTAGGTTGCGAGTTGGGATCATCTGGGAAATAAGTCACTTTCCAATTTGGATCTACGTACGGGAAAGTATTCATTTCTCTTGCTAAATTACTTAAGAAACTCGTTACTGAACTTGTAAACTCATACCTTCTGAACCCCTGAACCACTGTTGCTGTCATACTGCCACCTCCTTAGATGCCATATCGTACTTTCAGATCCTGAAGCATAGACTCTTTCATCGCGATCAAAAATATAGTCCGAATCTGCATCTGGCGTTCTTTTTCCTGTCGTTCCAGATCTTGATCAATCTGCTCTTGGCTGACTTCTTCACTAATATTAAGAGAAGTCACATCACCCAATGCATCAAACATTCCAATGTACTGTTGCCCAATACCGTCGAAAATGATATCGCTGCTCAGCATAAACTTCAGTAACTCTACCTCTTCATCAGAGACAGGTGTCTCGCTTGTACCTACCATTTTGTCAAACAACGGACGAAAGCCCGTTTTGATTTGGGTCATGGAGAAATGCGTTTGCATTCTCACACACCTCCTTTTCTTTTTTGGACACGCAGAATATTTCCTTGCGAATCATAGACATATTTTTTGATTAATTTCGCTCCATTGCATTCCACACTCTCGGTGTCTACACTACCGTCCGGATTGTAAGTATACTCCAAAATTTTAATAATAGATGTATTTTCATCGTTGTTATACGTCGTTTCTTTGGTGATCAAACCACTTTCTGCATCGTATTCATATACAATATCCTGCTCTTCCATATCTTCAAGCATGGTTAAACGTTGTTTGATTGAACGATCGTCATACACATTGCTGCCTTGCAAGTAAAAGTACATCGCTCCATTATTGGATTTTCGTATAATCCTGCCATCTTCACGTTCGTACTTTATCGTCTTGATCTGTCCATCACTTTCGGTGATCAATTCCTCAGCAAGATTGCCCTGCTCATCATATCGATAATCGACAACCCGGTTGATACCACCCTTGATCTTTTCACGGCTAATTCTACCCGATCCATCATATTCGTACTCTGATGTAGTTGATGTGTTGATGATCGAACCACGACTAAGCAAAGTCACACGTGAATCCACAGGAACATCATAGAGAAAGCGAATTTCGGTATCTGTATATTCAATATAATCCTCGCCCGGGGTTACCCTGATGCCGTCGAGAAGTACTTCTACACCATCAGAGCCGATGCTGTACTTGGGACACTGAAAACTCCGTTGCTCTGAAGACCTAATATCGGGTGGATATTCTATTCGAAATACGGATTGATTCTCCACCGTTCCTCTGGATGCAGCTAGTTCCAGCTTGGATTGCATATGGTTCAGACGATCAGGCAGCTTGTCGAACATAACACCATTATTGTCCGTTCTGGAATCCAACACTTCAATCTGCGTTTCACTCAACTTGTCAACCTGTGTATATAAATCCTTGGTGTGATCGATCCATGTGTTTACTTCATCGTCCAATGTACCCAGCCGAGATTCCGCTTCTGTCATTCGGGTTCGGAGTTCTTGAACATCTCCGGTAGACACCGTTTTGGTCAAATAATAACGATAATCCGTCACATACACGGTATCTGCCGTCGCACCTGTTGTAACCGCCCCCAGAATCATGGCATCATCCGGCTCATCTGAACTTTTCAGATGTACAAATGTTCCGTCAGCTTTTAGAAATATATAATATCTTGAATCCGTTTCAGCAAGAAAGGAATAGTTAGAGTCCTCTTTGTGAACAATTGTGCTGTTGATGCTTGCGTACCCACCGTTGAACTGAAGCTGAAGCTGACCACTCGTTTGCATCTTCACTTCTTTTATTGCTAGATCAGATAAAGGTGTTGTTTTCAGATCATCAATAGACGTTTCAAGCTGCTCAATCACTTCGTGCAGTGACTCCCGTTTTCCACGTGCCTCATCGATCTCGATTTCCACTTGAGATAAACGATTATCTTGCTCTTTTACATCTGTGTGTATTTCGATTACGGCCTGTTCATTCTTTCCCAATCTGGACTTCAGGTCTTCAAGTAATATTCCCTGATTAAGCACCTTAGGCTCCAGCACTGCTAGACGAGATTTTTGACCTTCCAAAACGGAGTCATTCTCTTCACCTACACGTTCCATCTCGTCTAAACGTTCGGGAAGATTAGCGTAATTACTTCGGGCTTCCTCCAGTTCAGCAAGATGTTCATCAATCTCCTGGTGGGATCGGGTCCCTTTGTTCAGTAAACTATTGTGATCTAGTAGCTTTCCTACGTTCGTCCCTGAACTTGTCCCCTTAAACCGGACAGACATATTCTCACCTCCACTCAACCCCTAGTTAGTCTATACGTGATCGGAAGTTCAAAGTTAAACATCATATGTAAGTAGAAGACACTTTGATTCCGAATGTGACTTGGGCCTCATAATTGGTTGTTGTATCGAGTCGTTCGACTTGGGCCCAAAAATAAAACGGTTGTTCAGGCATAATTTCAGTCGCATTGACTTGCATACTCCATGCACCTGGTTCACCCTTTACATCCGGTGCCAACCGTACTGCATTCTCATATTGATCTCCACGATAAGGCGTTAGCTCAAAATGTACATTTTTAAACACACCATGTTTCAATGTATTTTGGGCGATGAATAGCACATTTTCGGTGACGGATTGACCAGAGGACATGTATCCTAGAAAACGTTCCTGATTATCCTGCAATCGCACGTCGACATACTCCCCCGTACTGGTGAACTCACGGTAGTAGAGATCTACTCTAGGTTGAAAGTAATAGGTATCTCCACCAAATACGTTCCACTGATCCGACGTTTCAAACCGGTTGTTTTCCGGTAAAACTACACAGAAGCTGCCCAATAAAGGATAACCATATCTCTGGAGATCAAACGAAACGGAAGTATTCCCGTACTTACATACCTTGTTCTCAAGCAACTTATTCGAAGCATCTCGAAGCTCCACCTGATAGTCCTGTTTCAAATTATCAATCGTAACCCTAGAACCCCTCTGTATTCTGATGTAATTGATGATCAAAGGCTCTCCTTCAGAGCCCGTTTCGAGGAAAAGACCAATCTTCGGCACAGAAGAGATCACCTCCTGATTACCGATGAATCTCCAGATCTTGCCGTCTTCAGACCAGTACGCGGAATACACATGAAAACTCCGTACCAACCGAATCCATGGATACGTTCTGGCTATCCCTTTCTCTGAATCAAAGTACTCTTCCAGCTTTACGATGTTATCATCGTCCACATAAACTATAATGCCACCGGTATCACCTGATGTCGTGGGGTTATATTCATTTTGAATATCCATCACAAATTCTTCGATGCCGGTCAACGTGGAAAAGAACATATATAACGGCGAATCTCCGTGCTTCAGTTCCAACGCTCCCTTTTCGATACTATAGCGATCCGGATCGTCCGATAGCACTTCCCATCCCAAGTGAAGGTTGGATTCACTAAAATGATCTTCATAAATCAAGCCCGTTTGTTGCTTTCTCAAAATCCCCATGGTCAACCTCCTTTCATTACGTAAACAGCCATATCCGCTTGCCGATCACGCACATTTTAGGTCTTGATTTCCACACCTCAAGTAAACATTTAATCAACGCTTCTACACACTGATCTCCACCGCCACCTTCACAATATGGAATAACATAGACGTCATCGCATATCCAGTTGGTTAGCTCCATCCAGTCCAGATTGGCATACTCATAACTACGCGTCCCTTCTTCCTGCATGGAAGTAAACACCCATTTGAACTCATGTTTCCCTTTGGGTACCGGATGTGAAAACGTATAGTACCCACCTTCCTGAGTAAAGGTTTGAATTAAAGTATTGTCGATGAAGAAATCCAGCTGACAATCAAAAGGTTCGGGCACCCATATCCATCTTTCATAAGCTTTAAAGTCGTGCAGTCTAAAGGTAGTCAGATACGGCTTGCCGGTCACTTGACTGATCTTTCCCCGCTGATCCGTTGTAATTTCCACCTTATATTTGCTAAAGGGTTTTGGCGCCAAATCATATAGTTCAAAACCATGATAACCATCACCATAATACTTTTCATTCAAAAGCACTTTTCCATCTTCTCTGGTGATTTTCACCTGCATGTTACTGTTATCGCAGCCTCCCATCCAGACTTCTTGATTTTCCCATACTTCGAAATGCGTAATCTCAGCCCAAGATGGATCGACTTTGTCTATATCATCTATTCTCAGTTGGCCGCCCCATATCATAGCACCATCTCCGGGACATCCTTGTACAAAACGAACACGTACCTCATATTTTCTTTTTTCATTCGAAGTATTCTCTAACTCAATTGAAATAATTTTGTCATCTTCGTTCTTCACATCTTGGGAATTGAGAAATCTTCCTTCTTCGAAAGTCTCAATCACGATTTTAGTTCCATTGCATAAATTATGGTTATTTCTGTACAATCGAATAACGTCTAACCATGCATGGCTACCACCATCTGGAACAGTAACTTCCGGAGCTGGAGGATTCCATGTTTCTTCGCTTGGATGTGGGGACTGGCTTTTGTAATATATGTTCCCTTTTGCATCTACACAATATGGATCCCATTCTTCAGTAAAGCTACCACTACTAAGTGTGAATCCCCCAGCATCAAGACCGCTAGCTCCAGTCAAACTCTGGTTTTTATTTAGTGTGTACGTTACTTTATATTCATTCCCTGGTTTGAGTTCAGGAGGTTCAATATATTTTTCTGTTTTCCCATTTCCAACTTTAACTCTAATTGGAGTGAACTTTTTACCAGTCGTTATATTTTTCCATTGAACGTCTACAAAAGATGAATTATCCCGCGCAATTGTAGCCAGATCGCTTCCATTAATTCCATTAAGATCTGTAGTTTGAATTCGTAAATTTTTTATGGATGCATGATACGGTATTTGGTTTTTATCTTGATCTTTGTCATCGTTGGTATCTGTAAGTCCAATACATATGGTGTAGTAACCAGGTTCTTTAACATCTATATCATCTTTAAAATATTCAGAGTCTTTCCAGTGTGCATCTTTTATTTCCCAATATTTAATTTTCCCGTTTTTATAGCCAAAGTTCTTAGACTCATCTAAAATTACTTTTCCGCCTTTAGACTCCTCTTGTCTCCCTTTGTAAAAATAAACTCGGAATCTAGCTGTTTGCGTTTTTAAGTTCTCGTCATATAAATAACACATGTAATTGAAAGTTATTCTAAACGAGCGATCACAGTAAAATTCTGCGTAAACTTTTTTTGTATGCACGCTTTTGAAATCCGAGCTCGGCGTTCCTGGACTGGTATTAAAAACATCCATTGAAAAATCTGAACTTCTAGACTTAGCATATGAAACTGATTTATCGTCATTCCGAAAAATAGATTTGTTAAGCATTCTTAATCCACGCACTTTTATTTTCTCTACAGGATATACGGTAAGCAATTCGGAAAAATCTACTTTTCCAACTTTCGGAACAGTGAAACTGCGCACAATCGATTTTTTATTTTTCATAACACCCAAGGCATGTGCGTTACCTGACGCAAAGTAAACTTTTCCTTCATTGTTTGCTTTCCACCAAGCAGAACTTCCCGATTTTCCTGAATAATTTTTTTGACCATAAGGTATATAGTGAGTTTTAAATCCCCCAGGGTAACATTTCTCTCCATATGGATTTGGAGTAGTCTGTCTATTTATTGAACTTTCTTCTGAAGAATATCCTAAATTGCTCTCAGACTCACTTGTACTACTCTTGCTTGGTTTGTATGCTTTACCATCTCGGTATCTCCAGCGGAAATGATGATTTCCCGGAGGTAGTGGGTACATACAATCGGTTCCTTTTTGATCATCTGAACGGCTTCCTGTCCATACAGAGATACCATCGATTTGAAGCTCAAGTTTCTCCCCCGGATCAAATTGCCCTCCATATTGCCAACAGATGTAACCCGAATTTTCCATATGGGCTTCGAAATCACATATAAACTCCTGATTATGTCCCTGTGCCCACATGACCCCATCGCCACTCGTGACTTCTTTCCAAACCCAATTGCCCGTAAACTTCAGTTCTTTTTTATATTTGCCCTCATCGTTAAATAACTCTTCGAAAACATTAAAATCCCTCGTTTCACCAGATACCGGATTGTATGAGGAGTCCATTGCAGGATAAATTCGCATATGCTCTTGAATTGTAAATTTAGCACCAGGGTTCAATTCAGCATTATATATAATCGTATCTCCAGATTTTTCTGTTCTAGCTCCAGCATCTGTCACATCCCAGCCTCGCGTTACATCAACATATGACCCCAAGGTAGTCGAGGTACGATAGGTATTCCCAGTATTGTTTCCATAGGTGAACAACTTCTCAATCTGATGTATATAAGGCTCCTCTGTCAATCTATCTCGGATGTAGAACTGTATAATGTTCGAACCTTGTTCTAGGGGGATACGAATCTGCTCACCATGACCCTGCATTGTTGTATAGTGCTCCAACATGCCGTTTACCGTGACCTCAAATGCTTCTGTGACTCTCAATTGATGGGAATAATTAAAAATAAACCAGCCTTCATCTTTCAAATTCACCTCAGTTTCAGCAATCATGTCACCTTCTTTCGGTTCATCCAACCTTAAGACATTCCCCGCTTTTAACCATTGAGGGCTACCTGATATTTGCCACTGAAAGCTATCAATCTCTTTTCCAAACTGATATGGTTTCCAATGATCTAGCTCATATGGTGGGCATATAAGCTCAACCACACCCTTTAAATCAACAGACGAATCCGAGCCGGCAACAACTTCATATTCTATTGTTGAGCGACTCCCCTTTGTTTCTGAGTATTCATTATTTAAAATCCATTCTGCACCGTGCAGGGATTGAACATAGCTCCCGTGATTACCTTCCCCTCTTTGAATTCGTTGAGACATCTCATCGTCAAAAAATAAATTATAATCTTCAGCGGGATAAGGTATTTCATCGACACCCATTTTGTAGGCAAATGAAATCAAGCCATCGCACTCATTTTCGAGATTCATTTTCATCGTTTTTTTTCGGTACTCATCTGAAATGAACTGACCTTGGAACCTCGTCTGTGCAATACTTTGTGGTGACCTCACCACCCAATTACCTTCCTCATACACATGCTCCCCATCCAGATCGTAATCCAAAGGAGCCGGCGGCTTGCGGGTATCCACAATTTCAACTACCTCAATATCCTTAATATAAATCCCGTTATTCTGCCATACTTCGGGCCGCATTTTGCGAATTAACCAGTCAAACTTGTACATTTGTCCAGGCTGTAGGGTGAACGCAGCTTCCTGCCAACTTGTATTTTCGCTCCATTCGCCGCCTACCTGTTGTCCGTTAATATAAAACAACATGCCATTGCCACGTTTGGCACTGACCATGTATTTGAAGCGAATTTGTCCATACCGTTTTACGCGCCAGTTAAATGTGATTTTGGATGAATTTCCGATCTGCAACAGACCCAAATTCAGCTTCAAAATCATTTCCGATCCAGACTGTTCATTTCTACCTACAGAGTGAACAGTGACCCATTCCTGATCCTCGGTGGATGAAACATACCTGAAAAAGTCCGGAAATTTGTTCGAAAATGGAACATCCTTTTTCATTGAAAATAGCGGAATTTCGTACACTTTGGCATCAAAATGATTGAAGTATTTACCGCTAAAATGATGATAATATGGCGCTGGACACACGGGTAGAGATACGCCATGATGGCTGCCACCAGGCTCTTGAGCATTTTCAAGTATCTTGTGAATACAGTCTTTAATCATCTGAAGTACACGCTGATACTGCGTTTTGTCGGGTGGATGCTGCTGTTCTACCCACCACTCAATCCGCCGATACATGTTCCATAATGCTTCACGGCATCTGACACTTGCATACCATGATTTATCTTGCAAATATTGCTCAATCATCTGATCAATGCTATTCTCCAGCGCATCCAGTTGAACCGTCTGCCATCGCCCAATCTGCCCGAAGCCCGGGTCACCGAGAATCGGATTCTTTTCATCACCATGTCGTTCCGTCTCACTCCTTGGTGCGTTGGGGCTTTCCGGAAGATGCTTCGGATGGTTAGGATTTTCGTAATCATTCTGGTTCGCAACTCTGGCTCTCATATTGGCAAATAATACACCTTGCTGGGACTTTGTAAATAATCCAAATGTATGACCCACAAAAATCACCTCTTACTCCCTCTATACGAAAAAAAGAACACTGAGTTAATCAGTGTCCATCAGATCATATTGCAGTTTCGAATCGGTATAGATTTGCATTTTGCCCTCCAGCACCGATACCGAAAGGGTGTACCACTTGTCCTTCTCCCATTTGAAAGGTTGCATCGGCGATCCGACAAGTTCCTGTCTCCCGCCCACCACTTGATAGAGTTGCATGGGTGTTCTCATATCCAGCATATTAGCGGAATCACCGCCACTAATCATGAACATCCAATAGTTATGAATATCTTTCATTTTAAAAATGATACCCACACCTTCGTCCCGTTTCTCGCTACCATCCACCTTGAAGTCGACAGAGAATTTATACCGTTCTCCCAGAAAGTTATTGCGGTACCAGCCATTCATCTCAGGGATAGCAGACTCGCTATAAAATTTGCCAATTTGTTCATCACGTTTCCACTGGCCACCTCCAAACGACAGCCACTCATCCGACTGGACAAGTTCAAGTGCATCCATTTCTTTTGAATATGGATAGTAGACGTTGAACGGATCATGCGGATCATATTCTTCCGGTACACCAAATCCGCCTTCCCAATCCTCGGGGTTCATACCACGATCCAGTAAATTGTCAGAATAATCGAACACAAGTCCTTGTGCCATTGTATCCATCATAGGCAGGTAGCCATCAGTAATACGGTCCCGATAGGCTAATACCGAATCGATCTCGATCTCAGATGATCTACCTTCTGTCTTGGCTACATGATAGATCTTCATCAAGTGGGCTGTCCGCTCCGGCAGAAATGCGTACAGCTGCTCCAAATACTCGGCTCTCATCTCAGGCCGCTCCGCAAATATGAATCCTGTAATAACCTGAGCGCATCGTTCCTCAAATGTAGCAAATGTATCCTCCGGATTTTGCATCTCGGACAGACGTGCATTGGCCAGAGAAGCCTCTTCCGTCTGATATTCATGATGAGAATTCCACTCATGATCTCGATCACCCTGAATATTCTCTTGCTGAACCAAAGCAATTCTTTCTTCAAATTCTGCATAGGAGAAATCATCAGCCGTTAGCCCCATGCCATTTAACTTTATGGATGTGGTGGACTCTTCTTGATCAAACTCTGCCTGCGTAATCTCTTTACTAGAGATCATCATATGATATGGAAGTGAAGTTTCCCGGGCATCGTAACCTCCTGCCAATTCTGCTGCTGCTTCAGCGTCTCGATGATTACTCGATCCAGCCCATGTGAAGCTGTCTAGTTCACCATCCATAACCTTCCGCAAGCCTGCAGTCTCATCGAGCAGGAGCATGGAAGAATCGTCTTTTCTGCCCTCAACTTGCTGTCCCACTTCTCCAGCCCGATGGATACTTAACGCTTCAGTTACAGCATTCAAAGTAGAGAAACGGAGCGTCTCACGGCTTAGTAATGTTTCCTGCCATTCACCCTTGACCTCTGGTTTAACGCCAAACCGCAATGATTCAATTATAGCTTCATTCAGATTAAGCTTACCCGTTATCTCGCTTTCAATATGTGAGAGACGCTGTCCTTTACTTCCGTACTCTTGTTCTACCGTGTACGCATCTCGTCCCAGCTTATCGCCGCTAACATCAAAGACAAGTCCAGAGTTTCTCTCACTCTTGTACATCAAAAGTAGCTCTTCAAACTTTCCATACTGCGGTTTAATGGAAGTGAATATTTCCTCCAGAGTTCCGTACTGTGGCTTGATGGCAAGAAGCTGTTCTTCCAGATTTCCATATTGAGGTTTGGACGCCTGTAGCTCCTCTTCAATCTGTCCATATTTAAGCGGTAGACCTCCTATAGATTCCACGGGCACATCTGCGTATCTTGGTTTATCTCCACCGTTAAGTTCCTCATCAATCAGTCCATACTGATATTTGCTGGCAGTCCATTGGACTTCCAATTGACCTATTTGAGGCTTGTTCGCTGTCCACTGTTCCTCCAGGTTTCCAAGTTTGTACACCTGTCCCTGAACATCTTCGTTTATCCAAGAATCTTTCTCTTTTAGTGCTAAATTCCAAGACGATTCTTCATGACCACGTTTAATCTGAATCCCAAAAATCTGTTCTAAACGTTCTGAGTACTTCTCTTGAATGGCATAGTCTAAAAACTCCAATTCGCCCAATCGCTTCGAATTTTCTCCAAATACAGAATCATCAGTGAACATGGCTTGTTTTAGGTTACTAAGAGCAGAAAACGACTCTTTCAGGATCTCACCGTCGCGAGTATAAGTTTCAGCTACGACGTCCTCTGCGACCCACTCCATCCCGTGCAAATCTCTATAACCTTGACTATATTGATTATCATCATAAAGAGCCTGGCGTAAAAGGGTTGATCCCCATTCGTACCCTTCGCTAGTACGTGCCTGACGAAGCCCGGATGTACTTGAAGTATACAGATGGATCGTATGTGCTCTCCTTGATTGCGAACTATCCACAGAGAGGATTCCCCCTGTCTCCTGTAGTTCGCGATTCACTGCACTACCTAAGTTGTATATCTCACTGACCTCTGCTTGTTGCATAAAACGCAGACCAGTCGAGTACTCTTCACTAACGTCGAACTCACGGTAATCCATTGAACCTGCATCATAATGATTAAGAGAACTTCCTGCCCGAAGAAGGGTATGTGCTATCTCATACTCTTTCTCACGGTTTAGACCTTCTCTGAATGGACTCTTCGCCTCAATCGTTTCGGTTTCAAGTCCACCTCTTTGTTGTAATTGTGAAGCATGAATATCGGAGACGTTATCATTAAAATAAGCAGCGGATGCTTGAACAAAGCCAAGTGCATTGTCCTTGTTAAAAACAATAGGTTTTGCATCCCAATCCGCATAGGTAACCTCTATCGTCTCTCCACGATGATCCAATCTGGAACCTACGTGTTGTTCATCCAACACCCCTATTTGCGTGTAATCACTATCCTTCTCCTTGGTGGATTCGGATAAGGTATCCTCTGTTTTCGCTTCACGAACCATTGGGTCTGCAGCAATGAATGTTGTATTGTTCCACGCATTATCTATCAAGGGTGACGCTTCTGGCATATCCGAGTGAATGATTCCCTGGTGCAACTCCAATATGCCCTCAGAACTAAATGTAATAAGTCCATCACTACTCTGTTTTCCTGAACTCAGAATGCCTACTTCAATTAAAGCTTCTATTCGATCTCGAATCCCGGCTAGGAGATTTTCATCAAGAAATGCATAATCGTCGTTCTGATACACCGCATCAATCATCAACTCAAGTACAATCGCAGGGCGATCCAACAATTCGGCGGCGAGCAGTGAATCTTCCAAATGACCCGGATACAATTTGTTGCCGATCGTTCCACCATCACTTATAAACTTCTTCAACATTTCATCCATGTAGACCATAGATTTCTGTGTCATCTTTTTTTGTGATGTCCCAAGACGTGCTATATCTAACTCTTTTCGACCTTTATGACCTATATATAATTCATCATTGAGAAAAAGTTGTTTATGATTTCTGCTCTTTAAGACCTCATAAATGGTATCTTCTATCGTTAAAGGCTTCTCTTCACGTTCTGCACGTATATGTTGAGGTACCCATATTTCTGTTTCGGAACTTCGCCCTCCCAGTCTGGAAGATTGAAATTCCATACTTGATTTATGAATCCGTTTAGCTTCTTTTTCTATTTTGGGTAGATATAAAGACCTTGGTCCAACGTTACCCTTGTAATACTTTTCCTCCACCATAGCTTCAAACTTATCAATTCTTCGTCCTTCGGAATACTCCCTTAGCAAATGTGCGGCTTCTTTATCGATCCGTGTACTTTCAGGTTTATCCCTCTCAACGTGTGCCACTTCCACATCTTCGCGGTATGCATCGGGCTTTGCTCTGAAAAGGTAGCCTAATTCCGTTGCTTCTCTTGAAGCAACCATTTGCTTATCCGTATCTTCTAACGCTCCAAGCACAACAATGAGACGATGTGCTTTCAGCTGAGTGGTGACATCCTCAATATAAACAGGATTATGATGTATAATTCTATTACTCTTCGGAAACTCCTGATTGATTTGAACTGAATGATTACTTATAATCCGTCCGGCTTCCGGGAACTCTGTTGGAATGAACCAATAATCACTTTGAAACTCTCTTAATGCGGAAAGTGGGTGATAGCTGTCCGTGATTGGTCTATCTATATCTGTTTGGACCCGTCTATCCATACTTCCCCATGTATAACCTTTATTAATGATGACAGGAACTTCTTGGTCGCTTCTTATTCCGTCCATAATTCCATTGTTTCGGAATGAGGAAACATGATGCTCCATGGCACGATTATATAATTTTGATTTGGTTAGCAACACGTCATGTATTGCATTTCTTTCTGATGACACACTCTGATGAATGAGGCTTGGAAACTGACGCGTCTTCAACTTCCCTTGGATTCCCTGGGACACTACCATTTCGGATACATCACTCTTGCGCCAGCCCCATTGATTGTCATCATTCGTCTGTGCTTCAAACTTGGCTTGGCGTGAAGCCTTCGTATGTGCGTTCAAATGACCGCCGAATTGACTGGTTCGGTCAGAAGAAAAAAGATCATGCAAGTCCATTTCAAACAGGTGATGAACAGAAGCTGAAATTTGCTTATGAAAAATCTCCAACCAACTCTCTCGTACAGTTCGATTAGGAGTAGCGTCGAATTGTTTCAGTTCATTGCTTGTTTGTTTTTGCTGAAGACGTGAAAATCCCTCTATTCCAGTTCTTACAATATCTCGATGATGATTTCTGTTACCTGTCAGCATCTCTTCATAGAATTGATAGAGTTCACGTTGAGTATACGTTGAATAGGCCACTAATTGGGACAAAAAGGTATCCTTCAGTCTTTCTTTAACACTCATTAAAGTTCTCTCAATGAAACTATCCCGCTCTATTTCCTTTACTGCCCCGTCGGTCACCATGCGATCTGTAAGCATCCAAATGGTTCGATTAGCCACTTGAAATACTTCATTTTGAGTATGCTTTCCCTGCTCTCTCGCCGATTCCAAGATGCGCTCTACGATGACTTCGACGCTAGTATTTCGCTCCGAATCTTCAATATAATCCAGCATGACATCCTGATCTGATAAACGAAGTGCCCATTGAGAGGGGTGGATTTTGTCCAAGTTTTTCAACAGGTTACGTGCAACAGCAACATTCTTGAATATCTTCAACTCTTTGTTATCATCTATCCGCCATGCGGCATGATCTGTATGTTGAACACCACGCTGTAAATCTTGTTTTCGTCCAGCCAGATTCCGATCAAGTTCATTTTCAAAGAAACCGTTTCTTGTATTTTCTAGGTGACCGTCATGCAATTGCTCTTCAATCTCGGAACTTAATCGTTCCCGCATGGCACGCATACCTTCGCTGATCTCACCATGAAGCGAATCTTCTTTGTCACCGTTAATTACAGAATGCATATTATTCGATTCTTTTGATGATTTATCGGAAAGAACAATAAATTGTTCTTCTCCTTCCAGATCATTCTTGATGGACTTTATCAATTCTTCATTGATAACATGGTCCGCTTCATTTCGAGCCAAATAGAAATCCAGCATTAAAATACTGGCATATCGACTATAAGGGATGTAGACGAACTTATAATCCAAAGGTCTGCTTCCCGAACTGCCTACCATGAGCAAATAACCTTGAGAAGTCTGGAAAATGTCGCGAATACTAAAAAAATATTCGTTTGTTGTGAGCAACGGCATCACCCCCTCCAAATGAAAAGGGAACTCCTGAGCGGAGTCAGGGTTCCCTCTCCTGAATCTATACGATTCAGATCTATACTTGTTTACTGGAGTAACGTACCTCTTTCAGAATCGCAACACCCATCCGCTGGTTAGCTGATAGATTCATGAAGTTTTGTTGAGTATCTGTATCAAAATAACGATAGACCTCTTGGTGCCAAGGTTTACCTTCCACGTCGATAATCAATTCATCCAGATGAAGAATATTATGTTTCGTTACCGCGATGCAGTTATCAAACTGGCCACGATATCCCTCATACGGGTGAACAACATAAATCGGTGACAGGTGATACTTGGATGTCCATTTGGAGGCTTGGAAACCTTGCGGTTCCAATTCAAGACCCGTATCGCCAAGTTCAGGATCAACAAACGCTTTGCCGACCGGAGGTGCTTGAGTAATAAATGATGGATAATGACTCTGGAACTCAATACCTGATTTGGTTTTCAGCATCTGCAACGTGTTGTTACCTGCAGAGGTGTATTGACCGTAGTAGTAAGTTTCATCTTTGGCGATCTGAGCAATGTCCGGTTCAGCAATAACTGCACCTGCTGTTAACATTACATTTCCATCAACATCATTCAGATTATATTTGAACGGCTTCAGTGCGCCAACATAGAGGAAGGATTTTTTATAATCCAGGAAGTTAACCGCTGGATCAGCAACGAGCACCATAGCCAAACGATTATTCATCACATTGATGTACATGTAGACCGGTTTTTCTTTATTACGATCCGTTGGCGTGTGACTCTCCAGTGCCCACTGATACAGTACCGGGTGACCTGTCAGTTTGAACGTCGGCAGGGTTTTCACTGGCAGCGCAGCCGGTTCTTCTCCTTCCAGTCCTTCAAGTAATTGCACTGTAAGTGTACTGTGCTCTACGTATTTAGGTGTTGGTGTGATGACACGCGGTACAATTGCATGGTTCGTGAATTGTACATAATATTTTTTAGTCAGTGGTTTATCGGTTGTTCCAATGCTCATTGTACCTTGAAGAATCAGCAGACTGATACGATTCTCCGCATCCTTTTCCTCGTAAAATACTTTCCAGGAGTTACTTTCAGCCGTCTCCCCTGCCGTGGATTCGAATGGGTATTTCTCGAAAGAAGTTACCTCTTCTTTCATTTTATTTAACAGATCCTGCGAAGTTGTAATCGTTTCTACATATTTAAAGTTTGTCATCGTTTTGAATCCCCCTTATTTAATTTCCTTCAGAATTGCAATCGTAACCTGGTCAGGTGCAGGAGACTGCTTGAAAAAATTCATTGGTGACTTGATACTGAAAAACTTGTACACTTCTGTCCAGTTACCCGCTGCAGGGTTCGAGTTGTCTTTGGGAATCTCGGTATCTACAATCAACTCATCCAGATTGACCAGATTTTGATCATAAATTGCAACGACTCCATCCATGTAGCCCCGGTAACCTTCTGCCTGATGTACTAAATAAACTGGGCTTGCATGATATTTTCCGGTCCATAGCGACTTTTGAAAACCATCCTTGTCCAGTACGAGTTTCGACAGCTCTCTCGGAATACTTCCAACATTGGGATAATTGGGAAGTTGAGTAATAAACGCAGGATAGTGCGCTTGATAGAGCACGTTACCTCGGGTTCGAAGTAAAGATACTGAATCCATGCCGTTGGAAGTATACTCCCCATACTGTGCATATTTTCCAGGATTCAATTCGGTTAAAATATCAGTTTTCGTATACCCTGTTAGTTCTTGGTTCAAATCTCCCATACCCACAGTTAAGCCAAAGTTTCCGATATGATCATGGTCATTAAAAGGTACAATTTTACCAAAATAGCCAAAGTTGCGGTAATACCCATGGATATTTGGTGAGGGGTCACCCTCAATAACCACAGCAGCACGGTCATTATTGATTGAAATATGATAGTTTACAAGATAATCGGGTCTTCGTTTTTTATTTGGTAACCACTTCACCGTTGAGTTACGTCCGTAAAAGAAATGTGAGGCCGGACTAATTAATTCTGTAACACCGTCATAGTCTTTCTCCCATGAAATCATTGGTGGAGTATAGAGCTGGGATGCTTCAGGATCATTCCATTGTTCATACACGGCCTCTGCTGCCGTCTGATCAAGTACAACCGGTGTGGAACCTGGTGAAACGGTTGAGGGATTGCAAATTCCTTTGTATGTAAGTGAAGGATCGCCTTTGCTTAATCGACCTATAAAACCTACGCCGTGCTGGCAATCAAAATAGTTGTAGTCTCCACCACGAAAGTTTTGTGGTTGAGTAAACATAATGAAGAAATTTCGCGCAGAGATACCCTCAGGTACATCCGGGGTAGCTTTTAATACTACTTTAGGTGTCGTATAGTTCGTTGGATCAGCCACATAATAACGCTCTGTGAAGCTATATTTTGATGCTAGGACTGGTTGTTGGTCATAATAATTATAGTTGCCATTGGTATAGGTTCTATTTCTCTCAACTCTTAACTTATATCCTGACAGAGAAAGTGCATAATCCCAATCTCTAGGCATCTCTGTAATTAACTCAAACTCGTTCCAGTCGGTATTATCCACCTTTACGCCGTTCTTTTTAGTATAAACTTGTTTCAATAGATAGACCTTTACTCCCCAACGAGTGTCTCGATCCGGAATAATTGCAATAAGACTTCCAGGTACCGTGACTGATTGGGTTGAGCCTTCGCTGTCAACATAATCAAATGAACGCACTTGGATTTTCTTGCCAGTCTCCCTATTTCCAAAAGCTGAATCTACCTCGCGAAGATAACCTTCTTCATCAATCAGAGAGGATTCATCTTCCATTTTGGTAAGCTCAGGTAGACTAGAAGCTATCTTCAATACATCATACAACTTCCCATCGGTGTGTTTGTATTTGCCCTGCACACCTGAACGCTTCAGCTCTTGGTAAGTCACCCACAAATCCGCTCTGGATTCGTACACTTTCTCCCACTTATTTTCAACAAATGAACCATCTGCAGCAGGTATCTTCGCACTCGCAATGGCATCCGTCAGATTAAAAATAATATCTTCTGCCTTACTTTCACCTGACACAAATGCACTAAATTTTGTTAATGGAACTGTTTGCGCCATCGTCCACCCTCCTTATTTCAAAAATTTGATGTTGTACCAGACCGTTTTGGCTTCAGGCACCACACTTACGAAGTCAAACTTGATTGTGGTTCCTGCAGGGATCGGGTATACGATGCCGAAGCTATTCCCCATTGATACCGATTCGGGAAGTTCCTTCGTATAGATCGTATTGCAAATTCTCTCTTTCCCGATCGTCAATTCCCAATAATCGCCCACACAGTATTGACTTGCCGCGAACGCAATGCTAAGGAATTCTGTGTCATACGCCAGTGTGAACGTATCAGACTTGGTGGTCTTTGCCGCTGGAATGTCCAACATCTGTCCCCGAATGAACGGGATTGTTTTTTTGCTGAAGTGTGGGTACGGCAGCTCGCGCACTTTGTCGATGACGCCACCCGCGATGTAGGATACATTAAATGCCATGAAACCACCTCCTGTAAGTTATATACGATGTACACTTGTGCCAGTTAAGCGTCCTTCGTCATCATAATTAAGAACGATATTATAAGAGGACATCTCTTCGCCTCCTGCATCAAACGTACGAGCCGTCACTTGGGTCAAACGATAATACTTGTAATACTCATAATCCGGATGATCGTAGCCTACACTTGAAGGGAAGTTTTCCTCATCCTCAGAGCCAAACTTCATCCAGATGGAAACCTTCCATTCCGATTCATAAAACAAGTCTGCCCCAGTTACACGGTCGGGGTCCTGTGTGTGCTCTCGATACAAGGAGACTGAGGGTTCTCCCTCAAGCGGCAAAAGACTGGAATGACTTGCACTGCTGAATTTGCGCATCTCTCGATGAATCAGATCCAAAACGGGAAATACGATATTCTCGTTTACGATACCTGCCATTACACCATTACTCCCTTTCTAGCCCACATCAGATCGATGACTTGAAGCATACCGCGATCCACAGAATATGTGGTCTTAATACTCTTTATCGTATAGATCGACCGTGTAGTCGTTGTTTTATCCGTTACAATAACGTTATCCAGTAGATCAAGTGCAGGATTTGCCGGAATGGATACTTGCAGCGTACGGCACATACGTTTCATGTCGAAAAAAGCTCGCTCTGCAACTTGGCGTTTGGCCTCTGTTGTTTTCGCCCAAGGTACATTTAGTACCATCGTTCGTATTTCTCCTTTAAGCTCCAGTAAAATTTCTTTATCAACGAAACTACTCTGTCCCCGGTTCGCATCCACAACCACAATATGACTTCTGCCCCTGGACCAATCGGTAGATTTGGTAATCGATATCAGATTGTCATATTCCGAAAATTCCGAAACTACCGGCTTGTCGTAATTGATACGTTCCAAACGATACGTACCGTAACGATCACAGTAGCTTCGATAAGGGATTTCCGAGATGATCTCCTGAACCGCTTCCGTCACCTTTGCAGACCATTGTTCAAATGTTTTACCGTATTCCTCTGTGAACGGATTCAACCAACCATTTGGCGTGAGAACTGTACTTGCATCCTTCACTTCAAATTCGCCTTCTTGGCCGGGCACTGGAACAATAACTCTGCCTGTCTTCTGGTTCACTTCAACCAAGTACGTTTCGTCAATCACATAATCTGGATACGAACGATCTTCACTCGTAGCTCTCCACCCGACCAAACCCGCATGTTTAATAAGATCCAGTACGACGGTTGATTTCACCCAGGCTGCTTTTTCAAACTCTACTGGCTGAGGGGATGTCGGAGCAACCGATGCAGCAGATGTAGCTGTGACGCTCCAGCTTGTCGGGTCGGCCAACATCTCTTGATAATACGCCCACACTCGATTCACCCAGTTGTCCTCATCTTCACTCCAAGTCATAGGTGCAATATCTCCACCTCGATGGAAGTAAAGGACATCCGCCTTGGACGTTACTTTTTTGCCTTTGGATGCAAGAGCCCGAGACATTCGTTCTGCACCGCGCTTCATCTGCTCCTGAATGCCACTATATTTCTTATCAGGGATTCCATATCCTAGAATGAAGCTCCCGCTAGCCTCTCTGCCCCTGCCCTGAGTGCCCATTACCGTTTCATGCCTACAAATAGCAAGTAAGAATTTGTGATCCGGGACACCATAAGCTGCCGCTTGCACTTGAGCGGCCTGAATAATAGTCGATGTCCGATCTGTTTGAATAGCAGCAGGAGGAAGCGGATCAGGTACATTGTCAATTTCATCGACTTCGGGATAAGCCTTTTTCTCAGAAATAACTTTTTCGATCACCCGCTTGTACATATCCCTTGCCGTAATCTCAAGCGTAGAGTCCTCGCCATTGATGTCGATCTTATCGATTAATCCTGTGAAAACGCGCATCATATGCTGACCATATCCCATATAGATACGTATCGGTGTATTCTCGCTCAACACCCCGACATGAAAACCATTAGCGTAATACGACCAAGGTGACGGTGTGCCCTCCAGCTCCGGGAAATAAGCTGGATTGTAATCCGGGGAAAAAAATCCTCGGGGATTGGAGATTGTTAGTCTCGCTTCCCTTGCTTCTGCATCAAATACATCGTCAATCTCTGCAGCAATGATATTGGGTAGTACCTGAGTGTCCATGTATACAAAAGATCCAACTTGAATAACATCCGTTTCCGGACGATTATTCATTACAAAACTCTCATAACTATGGGTCTGAAAATAACCTTGGGAAGGGTCTAGTCCCTCTTCAGCCTTTTTGTTCTTCAAAGGAGCAGGCAACAATTCCTGGATGCGAATATAATCAATGGCCAATTTCTTATACTTGTTCTTAAAAGCCACACTTGTATCTGGAGAAGAAGCATTCTTGGATTTCCCACCATATGTAACCTTAATCTGAATACGTTTAGCCTTCGCAGGAATCACAATGTTTTTCAATTCCGTCAGCTTCGTCAGATCATAAGCACCGGAAAACGAGTTTACATATGCATATGCCTTGCCATCGATAACTACCGTGAAGGAGTCCCCTTCCGACCCACTAAAATTAGTACCTAATCCGATGCTAAGTAGCCCTTGTGTAGGCATGCTCAGCTTGGTTACATCGATCTCAAACTCAACGACGACCTGCTGTTTGTCAAAGGTATACACGAGTTTTCCTCCCGAATCAGACAGCGTCCAGCCCGATTCAATCTTGGCGTAATCCGTAAATTTCAAGCCTGTCTTGTATACACTTTTCTCATACCAGCTACGTTTATCGAACTTTTCATTCAGCTTGATTTCTCCCGGGTAACCTCCGACATCTACTGGTGTAACATCACGAAACGTGGTCTTTGCATTACCATGTAATTTACGCTTGCCTTCCAAATACAATCTGGGGTTAACCGCCTTGCCGCCTTCACCCGTTTTGGTCGTTGAGTTAACGCCTTCCCAAATTTCAAAATGCAAATGTCTCCCTCGACCAGCCGCTCGCTCAGCAGCCGATACTTTATGACCATTTGTGTAAACGCCGCCTGTATTGCCCAATGTTCCAATGACATCCCCCTGTGCCACCTCATCATCCACAGAGCAGTGAATGTCCTTCAGATGAAAATATTTCGTAATGATGCCACCAGCATGCCTGATATTTACGGCATTCCCTGCACCTTCTGTCTTACTTCTCGAGATACGAACCACTTTTCCTGACCAGGCCGCTAAAATCGGTGTGCCTATCTCATCCCAGAGATCAATCCCCCGGTGTGTCCGACCATTCGACCTTGCAGCCCCGAAATTATCTGTAACTTTAATGGTATTCATTGTCTTTCCCTTCACCGGAAAACAAATATCCTGCGAACTCGCTTGCGTTGAGCCGTTATATGTACCATTGGCTGTTTCATCTACCCATGCCGATTGTGTATTCATAATCGGAACAGCTTCGGAAACCATATGCCTGAATTCTTCTGTTCTCCCTGGAATAAATGCAAGCCTGTCCACCTCGACTCGGATATTGGGGAGGGCATACTCTCCGAGCTTTAACCGCTCAGACAACACGCTTAAAACCTCATCCGAAATTGGTATCATTAATGTCCACCTCCTTTACTTAAATCGCTCAATCGTCCATTTCATAAAACGATCCAAAAAAGCTGCTGCCTCGGCACGCGTCATGGCGGAATTTCCCAAGAACCAGGTTTCCTCCGGATCAATACCATTGACGGGCGTCCCCATATCGGTCACGACCGCTGCGCCATTTAATTTTCTTTTCACCGGGATACCCATAATTAGCGGATCATTATTGGAAAAGGTTTCATCCTCCATCTCAGAAACAGCGATTTTCCAGAATGCATCTTTGGATTGCTCCACCCGTTCACCCTTGTTTTGATAATAAATCGCTGAAGGTCTTCCTATATCTGCAAATCGTTCACTTGCTTCTTTGAGATAATAAAATATGACCTCATCACCCTCAGACAAAGGTCCATTAAAAACAACGGTATGATTGTCGATCTCGGTATAACCCGGCACTGTGTGTTTCTTATCTTTCAACTCCACGCTTACCTGCAACTTCTTCGCTCCCGACGGGTAATTACCATTCAATCGAAAGACACGCTGACCTTGAAAAGCTGTAATCTTCTGATCGATACCCCTTGTCGGCGCATCCATATCCGTAAATCTGGCATAAAATACTTTGCGCAGCTTGTTAATGAGATGAAAAGCTTCCCCACGTTGGATAATGGCATTCGGAAAAAAGCAGTTGTTATAGGTAGGATTGTCTGACTTGGCCTTGATCTCCTCACTCATGAACTTAAATGCCCCGCCGCTAGTCTTCGTCCAATAAGTAAACTTGCAAGTCACCCCGTTCAAGTTAAAAGGCAGGAAAACCGATCCTCCCGGACTAACACAATACACATCTGTGCGATAACCGATCGCATTGGTTGCAATCTTCGTTACCGCTGCTACATCTCCCATGCTATCCGCCCATATCTCGGAAGGAATACTAAGTCTGCGAAGCGGCTGGCCGCCTGCATACATGTATTCCTGATGACTCCGACTAAACGGATCATAAAAATACGTGGTAGCAGCACCTAGAATTGCTCGTGGTAAATTTCCAGTCCAGGAAACGGGTGGTCTTTTCCATTTCTCATCCAGAAGTGGTTCCCCGTAACTGCAAAAAGATACAACCTGTCCTGCTTTCACACCTGTATACAGCTCAACATCTGTTAAATTCTTATTGTTCTTCTCTGCCGATTTATAGATCGTCTGCACACCATCAATAAAAACGTATAACGGATTCTCATCCGTCGGTTCAATCAGAACCGGCAAGCTAAATGAGGTTTGTCCCGATGTGCCTTTGATCTCTTCGTAGACAAAAGGTTTTCCCTCCTTAAACTTGTTATAGTTAATTCCGGCTACAAAAACTTCCCCATCTTCGAGCACCATATTCGTCGCTTCCATGACATCGTTATAGAACCAATCGCCTTCATTAACGTCAACCCATTTTCGCATGATACACCTCCTATATTTAGGATAGACAGAATAAAAGAGTAGGTCACCCTACTCTCGAATTGTTCGCTCCAGTAGACGTTTGGTACGCATCAGGAACGTAACAAATTCTGCTCTGGTAATAAAATCATTCGGACGGAAGTACAAAATGGGTGTCCCATCCAGTTGTGTAACGACGGTCAAACCGAGGTCAGCTAAACGTTCAATAGACGCTTTAGCCCAATGATTTTGACCTTCAGTTGTCTGTAAATCTTGAAATTGAACAGCGCTTTTGCGATCATAGCCGTCCTTTTTGATGAGCGTCATTGTCAGCTCAACTTTGTATCCCTTTTGGTCTTTATCCATCGTATCCTGATGATAGAAGATCGGGTCCACTTTAATCGACTCAACAACACCAACATAGATATTGCCTTTTTCATCATAAAATTTATGTGTCCAGCCTACATACATCACATAGTCGTGATATGACTTTTTATCTCGAAACAACACATTAATGATGGCTTTATAAGAGGACACACCCATTTGATGAAAATGAGAGGGAGCATTAATCATTTTAATCTCTCTTACCTGCGGATTGGGTGAGGGGGAAGAATACGGATCAATAATTCTTCCCGCTACAGGCTCGAACTTCATACCGGTATCGACAAAAAGCGCTCTTTTGTACCGGTCGTTAACCAAACCAAATGGGTCTCGCTGAGGCATAGTTGAATCCCTCCTTCGTTCATTACTCGTTTATTATCTTGGAATATGCGTGCTTCCCATTCCTGCACCAACGTTACTAGCCATCCGATTCACTAAACCCGGGTTATTTTGTCTCAATGTTTTATCCAGAGCGGATGTGAGCTTCTCCACATCTTTGGTGCTGCCTGTCATATTATCAATATTGACGTGAACGGTGACATCTCCTGACCCAACCATTACACTTTTATGGGTATTACTTGCCGTCATGTAGTCAAAATAGTCCATCACTTTAAGTCCTCTCGGGAGATTAAATGTGGATACAGGCTTATCCATCTTTTTGCTGATTTCTGCCAGATTTTTGGACTGTTCCACTCCGATCGAGCTTAATTCCTTCAGAATAGTCATGTACTCATCAGAATTAACATTGAATCCGCCGTTTTTAAGCAGATTTTCCCATTGCAGCTTGTATTCGCCCATCTTGACATTCATCTCTTGGGCACGAGCCTTGTTGAGTGATGTCACTTCAGCCGAATCTTCCCTGCCCCCATTGGCAGCGAGGAGATCATACATCCGTTTGTCATAATCCATCTGGGTTAATTCCAATTGATCACTCATCTTGCGTTTTAACTCGTCAATTTTACTATTTTTAACACTATTTAATTCCAGTTCGGATTGAGCCTTCTGTTGTTTCTTCTCGTTAATTTCCATCCCTAAATCTTCTTTTTCTTTACCTTCGGCTAACTTGTCGTACGTTTTCTGCAAGCTTGCAATAGCTTTATCAAAAAATTTGATATTTTCTTGCAAATACTTTTCCATCAACGCACGCATCTGACCCGAGTCTTCACGAACTCCACTAATGAGTAGCCGGGAACGTGTTACCTGATAGTTTGTTTCATTTTTACTTGTGGAATTGCTCAGCTGCCTGTTAATTTTGGCAATCATCTCTTCGACGCCATTGCTCTTAGGTTGCGGCACTGCTCCACTTGCAATAGATCCAATTGATCCAGCTGCTGGAATATACTGTGGAGCCGGTATGTATTGTATCTGTGGCTGATTATTTTGAGACTGGGGCCCATTCTCATTTTCAGGAGTTTTGCCAGTCTCTTTGTCCATCTGAAGCTGCGACTCTTTTTTCTCCTTCTCATAGTTGTATTCCTTCGCCAGCTTCTTCTCTACCGCCGCTCCATCTTTCTCCGTCCACAGTGCCATAAACCCATCTTTGTAGTCTCCGAACTTATTGTTGGTAGCACTGTTGCCAAAAAGAGAGCTCATCGTTCCGGATACTACCGCATCCATCCCCAGATTGAATCCCTTCCAGACCTTCCCCACAAAGGAGGAATCCTTCATATCTTTAAAATCCTTCGCCAATTCTTCCTTATTTGTTGCTCGGATATTTTGCTTCTCCGCTTCTGACTTACCCATATTGCTAAGCGGATCCACCAAACCTGAAATAACATCCATAGCAAGCATGGCGCCCCCAAGAGCCGGAACAGCTTTCAGCGGCCTTACCAATCGGGAGCCAAATTTAACGAGTTTGGATAATTTCCCTGGAACTTTGATACCTCTGGCAGCACGTTCTGCATTGATGGCATGCTCTGTAATAACTTTGCCATGTCTGTCTTTTAGAATAGTCCCACTTGGATCCCGGAGAGGCGCATGGTTGTTAAAAAAGGCTTTGCGATTTCCCGTGTCTTTCATATCCTTGAATCGGGATAGGAGACCTCTCCTTTTGACTTTGTTATCTTTCTTTCCTCCGTAATCTACCCCATCCATAATTGCATCTTTCATAACATCCTTGATCAGGTCTTCATGACGGGCTACAAAGGATTTGTTCTCTGGTTCTTTCTTTTCCTCTTTTGCGGGTGAGGTTCCAGTCCCTGCTCCAGGGGCAACCAACATACCTCCAGAGCCATTCATCATCATACCAAGTTGAACTTTTTCCAATTCCTTTAGCTTAGCAATGTAGGCAGACGCATCTGTTAATCCCTTTCTAAAGGAAATGTTTAACTCATTCACTTCACTTCTCAACTTCTTCAGAGCATTATTCAGTATGTCAGACTGTCTTTGGAGCTTTTCCATATCAGATTCATAACGCTGAATGTCGGTTGCACCCAATTGAAGCTCCGTGTTTAGATAGTACAACTTGTTTCGAAGCTCCACAGCCTCCAGGTCCATATCATTCATCGTCATTAACCATCTTCTGGATTGATGTTCAAGTTGCATGATTGATGTACCCGTATCATCTACCTCACGACTTAGAAACTGGAGGTTCCGCTTCGTCTTGGCGATCTGGGTATCCAAAGCGTCCATCTCTTCGCGGAGTAAAAAGAGCTCCCTTGCATAGGTTCTTACCTTTTTCTCAGCCTCCTGCTGTTCTGTTGCATACAAGGCAGTCGCCACAGAATTCCCTTGTTGCAACGCGAGATGTTGCTTTTCGCTATGATTGTCCCGACTCTGTTTGGCATTTGTCAGGTCCGTTTGTTTCCCCAACGTTTTATTCGACAGTTCCGTTTTTTGCTGTTGGAAATATTGCATACGATTCTGTTGCTGCTTCATCTCTTGTACCGCACCCGCACGCTGGATATCAGCGCTCTGAATCTGATTCATTGAACTTGCATCCCGGTTTTCGGAGCTATCACTATTCAATCTCGCTTGACCATATCGTTTCTGATCAGCTTGATCCATGAAGTGGCCTACCTTCTCCCAGTCCACCTGAACACCTACATTGTCCATAATGCGGTTGAGAAGATCCATATGGTCCACGACTCCACCAGCTTGATTTTCAATCAATCGCAACATGCCCAGCAGAACGTTTCCAAATGAAGCAAATTCTTCGTTCAGGCTTTGCATCACACGATGCGTCGAAATCTGAAATATCGTTTCCCATTTTTTCTGCTGTATCTCCATATGATCTGTAGAACCCAGCTGCGCAGAGCTAAGTTCTGATTCAACGACTGAGTTCAGCTGCTCTGCCAGAATGTCCACCCTAACTCGATTAGACGAGTTGGTCTGATCGTTACCCATACCTGAATTGGTGTGAACGGACCAGGCTGCCTGACTGATCCAACTCGCCATTCGGTCATCTCGGCTGAGATTGGCTTCCGGTTGACTTGTTGACTGAATGCTTGTTTGTTGAAGCTCTCTTATAAGTTCATGCGCACTTACTTGAAGCATGGATGAAGCTTGAATGATCATGTCTGTCATTTTGGAGAGTTCGGAAATAGCTGCTGACCACAAGGACGAGATCTCTTCAAGACCTGATGCAGTTTGCTCCACATCGCCGTGGCCTGTTGCTTGTACTTTGGCCGTTTCTGTAGCAAAACGTACGGCTTCCGAAGAACGGTTATATTTCCTTGATCCAATACGGTAGGCTAGTCCTACGTCTTCCTGATTCATCCCATGTTGCATTGCAATATTTTGCAATTGGTTAACCGTATCTCGCTTTGATGTCTCCGGTTCAGTCAGATTCCTTTGCCGGGTAGATTTGATTTCAAAATTCTGCTCTGCTCTGGCAACTTGTTCCTCAAGCTGACGTGAGGACTCAAGTGAGCGCTTTAGCCTCGACGGTGAGAATCCCTTCCATTGCCCCATCGACAAATACTTCATCATATGTGCCACAGAATTTTCCATATCCAGGGATTGAGCTACAGAAAGGGAATTCAACTCGTGAAATGCCCCAAGGTAGAATTGTTCCAGATCCACCGTTAAGGATTCGATCCACTGCTCCTGCATGGAGTCCCTCATCGTATGCACTTTATTGATTAACGTGCGGATACCGGTAACATGTTGCTGTTTTGGTGCATCGCTCTCACCCGTATTGGATTTGACCTGGTTAACCATTTCTTCTCTTAAAGAGTGTGTACTCTTGTTTTGTTCATCCATCATCTTCACCGCCTTCTATGCATAAATCCCGTTCCACCTTCGCATAGGCAAAACGGGAAATTCTTTGTTTATCCTCCAAGCGCTTGCGCGAGCAGACCAATATCCTCTTCCGATATTTCGGTATACTCCTCATCTTCAAAAGTTCTGGTCCGCTTAACAGTGCCATCTTCTCCAGCTTCCTCACCTCCACCACTACCGAACATGCGAAGAGGTGCTGTTATGAGTTCAACCTCAAACTGAATATATTTCTCGGCTGACTTACACAGCGCTGCAACCTGAGGGAGGGTGTACTCCCAAATCTCCCATTTGTTCAATCCACAATGCTTATGGAGGGTGAAGAAGATCTCTCCCCAGTGCACGGGTTCCTGTGTCTCCGTATCACGGATTTCGGTTCCCTCCAAAGGCTCTCCCTCGGCGCGTTCTACTTTTTTAGTCCGTTGAGACCAATCATCAGATCAATGACTTTGCGAGCTGTATTGAGATCCAGATACTCGTCCAAATAATCTCGATTAATGATATATTCACCTTGGTCATCTTTTGTCACAATATGCGGATAATTTTTAAAAGCGATACCGAGCACATCAAATAAATCCTGTTGCCGCCGCTGATCCAATTCGTCATTGTCCGTCGGGATAAAATTTAGAATGATGGCATCAATATTCACCGTTTTCAGCAATTGCATCAGCCGTCTGGCATCCTTCAGATTACATGGGGGAATTCTATATTTACGCCGATCCCGCAGGGTTACAATCTCATCATCTTCAAAAAATGCACGCTCTGCTGCTTCAATTTCTTCAAATGTTGCTTTTTGGTTCTCAGGATCATGCTTGATTCTGCTGGCAGCTTCTTCATTCAAACGTTCCGCAAGCTCACGCTCAGCCCGTTCTTGATCTGTTTCCATCGATTACGCCCCCTCAATACATTACATTTCTCCCCACAATATAAAAGAGCCTGATAAGGCAAGGCGCTGTGAAGGGGAGAACACAGCCGCCATTGAAATACCTTGCCAGGAGCAATCATCATGAATCTGGATTAGATTTTACTTTTCGCACTGAAACGTTTAATGCTGCCGATTTTTCCATCCGGACGTTCCGGATCAAGAATTTGCAAGGAAATAGCCGATGCAGATGCAGCAGCACGTTGAGCATTAATGCTAAACGTTCCTTTGGCACGGCACATGTACAACTCGGTTTCCACACCCGCAAATGTGCCATCTTTTTGTTGGAACGTACCGTGGTGAATTACAGAGATCGGGAACGGCACTTCATCCACTAATAGATCTACCATGTCGACCACTTCATCACGTTTGTAATTCAATACGAATTCTTTGTCGTTATGTACGGCGTTGAGGACCACTACACCGTTAGCAGCATCATAGAAGAACTCATCCGGCTTAATCGTAGAACCTTTAGATGCAAGTTGCTTCAGCAATGTATTGGATTCTTTCAAACGAACGGCAATACCCGCATCTTTTTCATAGATGGTACTTGCATAAGCTGGTTTCGCTTCGGCAAATCCGGAATTTGCTGTTCCCGTAGTAGCAATCGTCTGCTCATTCAGAACCCATACGTAGGACTTGACTTGCTCTTGTACCGTTGAACCCATCATCAATTGAATGGCATCCAGATCGAATTTGGCATCGGTAGCGGATACCTCAATGGATTTGGATTTCACAAGTACATCAATCGCGAACAGACCGTCACCACCAAAAATATCTTCTAGCTCAACGTTCAGGTCAATTTTCAGATCCTGGAGTGTTCCCAGGGTAACAACTTCAATCGCACCCATCGGGTCTGTAGGATAACGTTTAGCCATAAATGTGCCTACACCTTTAATAATCATCTTTTTTGCCATGAATTTGTCCACTCCTTAAATAGGTATATAATCTATGATTACGGAGACATGGATAAGCTGAACCGTGGCCGTACCATTATTTGGTCGGGAGATCCAAGCTACGACCAGGCTGCTTGTTATCCTCTCTGTGTATATAGTGTAGAACCATTTCAACATTCACTAACGATTACTAAAAATAAATCAACTTTAGCAAGAAATAGTTTTTCGTTTTTTCCAGAAAGAGCCCTTTAGTTATAGTAAAAAGACCCCTCCATTACATCAGAGGAGCCGGTCTGTTGGGCAGATGATCGATTATCTTGGCGATTTGTTCTGCACGCTCTTGTATTTCAAACTCTTCAGCAGTAATCAGATGCACATGCGCACAGTGCTTGCCGTGTTCATAGATTCGTTCAGGCGTGATAAAAACGGTATCCGCGACAGCTTCCATAGCATGTTTCTGTTTCTCATAATGATCCGGGTCGGTTAAAGAATCATAGATCACCAGATGGGGATACGCTGCTTCCACCGAGTCACTTAGCCGGCTATCATTGACCCAATACACGATTCGGTTATGACCAAATAAATGGCGCACAGACTGCCCTGCTCTGGCCACGACAAAATGAGGCAGATTCTCATAGGGATATTCGAAATCGTCCACCTGATAATACTCATCACTGGAGTTAAGGTATATAACGTGGTAGCCCACTTCAGCAAGTGCTTTTAACAATCGTTGAGGACGCCTTCCAAATCGTTCACTATGAAAATCAATAGCAGGTAGATAGACTATCGTTGTTTCGGTAACAGGCACGTAAGCCTTGGACACGGCAATGTCATCTGTAAGAGGCACAGTCGCTTCCAATTCCTTCACTGGAGGAGATTGCTCTTGTTTACCTAACAATCTTTTAAATATCTTAATCATGTTGCATTACTCTCCCATCACCTGATTTATCATTTTAACAGCATCCCTTGCCCTGCCATCCCAACTATTGGCTCTGGCAACTTGCGTGCGAGCTGCCATTTTATGATGATCGTTTTCACGAATCGCTTTTGCGAGCATCTTTCCACAATTATATCGGTCTATAAAATAAGTCACTTGGCTGTATTTATGTATAATCTCGTCCATACATGTAGTCAGAACGGGCTTGCCTGCTGCCAAATATTCATAATACTTGATTGGATCACAACCTCGAATCATCTCTGTGAGCTTAAATGGCACAATACATACATCGAATTGGGCAATATAAGCGGGAAGAACCCTATAATCCTTATGTGGTAAGCAAGTAATGTTGGGATGAACAATTCTCTTTTGATATAAAGCATTGTTACCAATGAGTACAACATGGTAGCCTAAATCAGCTATATCTGTAATCAACGAATAATCGACCCAGGAAGC
Source organism: Paenibacillus polysaccharolyticus (assembly GCF_900102085.1). Lineage (GTDB taxonomy): Bacteria > Bacillota > Bacilli > Paenibacillales > Paenibacillaceae > Paenibacillus > Paenibacillus polysaccharolyticus. Next base: position 51,993 of record NZ_FMVM01000012.1, read on the forward strand.
CATGGCTCCGTGAAAACCGACGATGTATTGGCCTTCATCTACTTTAGGAAAATCGGATGGTCTGGGAAGTAGCGTCTGTGCTTTTTCAAAGTGATCGTAATCTGCACCGTTAGGACACATAAATATCGGTTTTCCATCATGTTTATGGGCTTCATACATGATCTTTGCCGTAGTTGAGATCAAATCCGCCCGATTGAAACACCTCGGAATATAATCCTTCCACACTGCAAACTCATCTGCTGAATTGTCGAGATAATCAAATACTCTGAAATCAAAATCTTTTGCATCCGAATAATCATATTGTGCTGGACTGGAGAACCAAAGTACCTTTTTACCCTTGACCAGATGATCATAATTAATGCCTTGCTTTACAAGAAACAGGTCCTCACTCAGCTTCTCAATGGGTCTTTCCTGCTTACGATATGTTTCCTGATTAATAAAAATGGCCCGCACTCCCTTGATCTTGGAGAACGCCGTCATTAACTGTTGCGGACGCTGAAATAACAAGTTCCAATCTAGTGCTGGTGGATAAATAATAGTCATTTCGATGCTTTGGAAGATCTGACCTGTTTGTACCTTCTTTTTAGGAAGCAGCCAATTGAGCAATCAACTCCACTCCTTCCGCGTAGACATGAACTGGCCGAAGTCGTGTATCCACGAAAAGTTCAAAACCTAATGATTTGGCTTGCTCGCAAAAAGGGGCATCTTCCCCTGAGGCATGGTCCGCATACCGCACACCTGCTTCAATCACTTCTCGCTTAATTAAATATACCGCCCCTGTTAAGTCAACAGGAATTACACCTTCGCTGAATCCAGGAACATGTTGTCCTCGGATGAGGGCATTATGCGCTTTGATCTGCGGGTGATTACGGATCAGCATCGAACAGATATCTTTGTCGTTATGCATGAGTTGCTCCAGACTGTTTTCCGGCACAATAATATCCGTATCTACAGAGAACAAGTAATCACAGTCAGTGAGTAAAAACTCCTCCAACAGCCGATTTCGCAACTTTGCCAAATGTGCATAAGCATATTGCCCGCGCAGGTGTCCGTATGTTTTCCCCAGATCGTACGTCAAATAAGGAATTCGATGTTCTTGAAGAATATGTTCCGTGTGATCCTCACTGTCATTCAAGATATACCTGAATTGTTTGTGAACCGCCTGTTGGTGAAGGGATTGCAGATGTCGTTCCAGCACCCAGGCACGGTTTCTTACAGGACTGCCAATCAATACTTTACTCACAATTATCCCCTCTCTCCTTTTACATAGAGTAGACCGATTGTTTAGATTCTTTGCACCCACATGATAAAAATGTTCATTTTCAGCAAAACAGAGAGAGAAGTCTGTTTTCCCCCTATCCTAGAATTGAAAGGGGTGAACAGGTTAAACCCGAGTTGATATGATCCTGCTTACTTTAAACAATCCATGAAAAGAAGGTGAGAATATTGCTAGGAAGTGTAGATTTAATTCGAAGCTGGCATCAGAAGGCTGTTGATGGGGAGGCACACGCTACCGTCAGGTTCGGGGACGCCTCCAATACCATTTTGGCTCACGATGCTGTGCTGACTATGGACTTCATTAGGTCCCATTATGGGTGGCTTAGTGATCCCACATATTGCGGAATTACCCTACCTCATGCAGAAGCGCGGGAGACCTTGGTGCACTGTCTGAGGCAAGCCGATTACGTGGGGCATTTAACACAGACTGAGCATTGGTATTTCCAACCGTTATTTGCCATGTGTCTCGCCTATTACAAGGTAGAACCGGCTGAAACGTTCTATGCATTTGAGAACAACTATATTGCTCGTTACCCGTTATTCTATGAATTATTTAAAACCGTCCCCATTCTGATTTGCGGAGCCAAGGCCGATCTGTACAGAGAGGTGTTGCAACGAAGATATGGTTGGAGCAACATTGTAGGAACAATTGATTGTGCCTCCTGGTCTCATGTGGATGAAGCATGTGTGCAAATGGAACAGCTCTATCAGCAATCTCCTTGGAAACTTGCGTTGGTATGCGCAGGTGCTCCGGGTAAAGTACTTACGGTGAAAGCCAAGGAACTACATACCGTAGGTGTGGACTTTGGTTCTGGGGCAGATGTTGCCATTCAGGCCGATAGAGAAAACCTGAACGCGTGGGATTATCAAGGATTCCCCGATTACTGGGAAGGCCGGCCCCAGAACTGACCCGTAGAAGGGTCTTTTTTTCGGTCTATAAACAGCACTATGTGTCGCCCATCCTTCTGCCGATAATCTGTTGATAAAATAAACCATCTGCCTTATTATTGTTAAGACTCCTAATCTAACCTGGTTTAGACTTGCATTTGGGGGAGTTCTGCTAAGATATTCGAACTGTTGGAGGGAAATATAATGGCGTACTCGCAGTCAAAGACCGAAACCGTGGCTAATCATCTAAGGGCAAGATTTATGGAAGGCAATGTAGAAGGGCACGAGATCGTCGTTGCCTTGATTAGTATGGTAAAAGCAGAAAAAATTGAACTGGATGAGGTAGCTCCCATTCTTCAAACTGTTTTTTTTGAACAGCCTCAGGGCATTTTACTAGCTCTGGAAAAAGCAAGCACGCTGATTGATGATCAATTGATTGATTCCATCCTTCAGGAAGTCAGCGAATAGGATTAAACGTACATACCACGCGTGTAATACACAAGATTTATAACCCAATTCATCCATGACACACCGTCCCCTATCAACTTTTTGTTAGTTTATTTCTCCCTGGACTTACTCTAATCATATGCGAGGAAATCATAGGCGCATATGGGATACAATCCAGAGGAGGGAAACGTCATCGAGCCCGTTCACAAAGCTATTTTATATTTAACCGTAATAGAAACCATGTTCGAAGTTCTTCAGTATCAAGAAGTAGATCAATCAGAACTTGTAGATTCGCTGGTCATGTTAGGATTCGATCCTATGGAAATTCTGTATGAGACGAATACGATCAGAGCATTTCAACAATTATGCAAAGCCTTTGGTAATCTTGAACTCACGGATAACGATCTAGCTACGTTTGCACAATCGGAGGTCCCACTTTCTTAGAAAGCATTATTGTCACATCGTTCAAGTCAGAAAAAGCAGAACCCTGCGTCAACATCGACGTAGGGTTCTGCTTTTTTAAATTTGGGGTTAACCATGAAGAACAGAAATCGTATAACGAACAAAGGATCTTGATTTCATCTCAAGTAGCTCTACATCAGATTCAATTTTACACAGAAAGGTTGATCGTACTATTGCATTCCATGATACCGGATGAGCGGTCGTTGATGGATTCTACCTCCTTGGTCGGATCGGTGGATTCCTCTTCCCTTCATCTTCAATATGAGTTGGAGCATCCAGAGAGGATTGTCATTATACAAGAATTTTATTTTCTGAAGGACATAGCTCACTTCAACGCTTGGGTAACTGAACATTAATTTACACTGCGTGCAACCCCCAGCACGCAGTGCCTTGCTCGGTTCTTCCAGAATCGAGGATTAACTACTTTGACCCTGTCCCTGAATCCCCTTACGTCTGCGCTCATCAATGAGTACCTTGAGCATAAGCAATTCTCCGTAGGTTAGTTTTCTTTTCCGAACCTTTTCCACCCATGTCCATTCATGAATGATTTGATCGTTGTACGCATCGCCAATATATTTGTCCAGTTCATTCCATGCCCACTCTGCATAAGCCAACACTTTATCCATATCTTCTTCATCCTCCGTAACCGCTTGATCTTGCATTGGATATAACCTTTGATGTACCTTTTGTTTAAACCTTTCATATTCTTCCGGGTGCTTAATCCATGGTAATGGACATTCCTTCCAACCCACGACCTCTTTGTGAGTGAAAAAGACTTCTGGAAAACCTCGTTGTTCAATGAGATACACAGCCAGATCAACAACCTGATTGAACGTATCCTCATGAATGCTTCCATCCTTTTCGATACACATCTCAATACCTACCGTACTGTTATTCGGGTAACTCCCCAATAGTTGCAAAGCTTGCTTGGTGTAGGTTTTACTACCGCAATGATATGCCAGTTCATCATCGGGAAGGCTGTAATAAATCGTTGTACGATCCACTGAAAAATGGGCACTTGCATAACGCCCCTTATCACCATCGCTAGATTTTTGATTGGCAAGACTCGCAAAATATTTGCTTATATTCTTTGCCGAAGCACCCGGAGATGCTGTGTAATGCAAAACAATCCCACGCTTTGCTTTTAACTTCAGACCAGATCTGCTGTACTTATTTAAAGGAATGTAGTCTTCGACAAGTTGTACCATTATGTATTCCCCCGATCCTCATCCTGATGATCATTGCCCCGGAGTTTAAACAACGCAGATGTAATAAATTTGGGTACAGGGAGCCCTAACTTTCCCATATTCTCCAGTATACTGATGCCTTCCGTGCCAATTATAAACATTAACATCGCATCTCTCATAAAATCACTTTCATTGCCTGCCACAATATCAAGTTGATGAGCAATGATCACGAAAACAAAAGTTAAAGATTTACGTGCAAGTCCCCACCATCCAATCCTGCTCGAAAGCTCCTTTTTATACCAAGCCGCCATCACACCTGTCATATAATCCAGTCCCACAAAAATGGTCACCGCAATCAATAGGTGATTAATTCCACCTACCAAATAAACGACAGCTGATAACGCCCACCCAAACATAACCATAAATACTGTATCTCTATGCACTGCCTTTCCCCCTTCAGATCTATTTGATGTTTAGGTTAGGCCGTTCACAGACTTCTGTCTCATCTAAAATGGAATCATCCTAAAATACAATAAATTGTCGTTATGCAAACAGCAAAAATCCCTCTTGCACTTTTAAAGTGCCAGAGGGATTACGAATTAATCATATGACTCAGCTATACGTTGTATGATCCGTTGTCACTCGCACATCATGTTCTGTTGTGCCATGATTACGGTGGCGGAACATTTCCTGAATGCGATCGAGTACATAAGGTGTTGAATCAATCAATTTTTCGAACAAGTGCGTCGAATTGTCAAGCGGCACGATGTGCACACCTTGCTTGCCAACAACCAGAAAAGCGATTGGACGGATGGATACACCGCCACCACTACCACCGCCAAATGGGGAAGCAACCTTTGCGGAATGAGCATGTTCCGTTGTGCTCGATGCGTTGTTACCTTTTCCATCACTTACATTAAAATCACTTCCGCCTGCCGCGAAGCCAAATCCAACTTTACTAATCGGCAGAATAACCGTACCATCCGGTGTTTCTACAGGATCGCCAACGATTGTATTGACATCCACCATGCCCTTGATATTTTCCATTGCAGTTTCCATTAATCCTTGAATTGGATGATCTGACATGTGACTTCCCTCCAGTTTCAATAATAAACTATATCCGTTGAGCTTAAGCAGATTAACACAAACAAGTTGTGTCAATGATTAATCAACTTATATAGGTTTTTGATCTAACCATATCATCCCCAAACTTGCAGGACTTATGTAATCAATACAGGGAATCGTTATCGCATGTTCTCGTCGCAGAACCTTAACACCAATACAGTGGATTCAATCTCAGACTAGTTAAGTTCTGTTTTAACGAGCTTCCTTTTCCGCAATGTGCCTATGCTTCTTCTTTTGCTTTGATTTGCGGCGTTGCTCCCGAAGGAGTTTAATCCACATTCGCCAGCCACCCTCGACCTGCAGCACGCGGGTAAGCAGTCTGATTCCAGCAATTAAGATGGTCGTCATGCGGATTCGCAGTTTGAAATCCAGTTCTGTTCGAAATTCCATCTCGTCGGACCATACCGGAAGAACCTCAAGGTCAGGCACCGTTTTGAAACGCATCTGGTACGTTAAGAAGCCAACAATCATGGACTTAATACTCCATAACCAACCTGTTAGCATTGCTGTGTAAGCAGCATCACCTACACCAACCGCAGTAGACCAGAACAGATTCGTTATATATACTCGTCTGAGCGTCTGTCTGACCCATACTTTCAGAGCCTCTGTTGCTCGAAGCATCACCTTGACTTCTTTTGCCCAGTTTTTTACTTTTCGTTTGTTCACCTGCTCGCTACCCAAAACTTCTCCTCGGGAATGGTTCATGGACTGTTCTGTTTTAAGCAAGAAGCCTTCTTTCATATTTCGGAAAACAATGCTCGGAATTTCGTAATTCATCCGCACGAAGCCATACAGCAGTCGAACATTGATATTTGCGTAGTCATCGCTCTTATGTTTGCGAAATATAACATGAACATGAACATTTGAGATGAGGACTGCGGCAATCAGCAGTGCGATGAACAAACCGATTCCTCCAAGCCAGATCCACACAGGCCTTACCTCCAAGCCCTCAATTCTTATCATGTCTAGTATGGCATTCCTTGCTGGAAAAAATTCACGAATGCCATGAAATCCCCCAATTTTTGCCGAAATGCACCATCGAAATGCCCGATATCGTATACATCATTCCAGACAACTTCACCGCTGTTCTGGAGAAAATACAAAAAGACAACGTGGATCGATCTCCACATTGTCCTTATATGGCTTTAACTATTAGCATTTATTAGGAGGAGGAACCCGAAGAATCATCCTCTGGATCTACAGCGATATCTTCTTCCGGGAATGCTGCTTCCTCTTCAAAATCAAAAACGCTTTGTACGTCAGTATCCGAAACATCCGGCTGATTCATGTCCAACTTGTTGAATAACAACTGCGTTTCTTCCTCCAGGTTTTCCGAATCTTCAAACAAACCCGGTTCGGGAAGATCTTTAATCGAAGCTAGTCCGAAATAATCAAGGAATGACTTCGTTGTTCCGTACAATATCGGGCGTCCAATCGCTTCCGCTCTCCCCACTTCAACAATGAGATCCTTGTTCACGAGTGTATGGATAGCACGCTCCGATTTTACGCCACGAATCTCCTCAATCTCCACCCGTGTAATGGGCTGACGATAAGCTACAATGGCCAAAGTTTCAAGCGCCGCTTGGGATAACGATGTACGTGCAGGAGAGTAAGCAAGCTTCTCAAAATAGGCCGCATGTTCCGGCAACGTTCCGAGCTGCACGACACCTGCAATCTTCAGAATCTGCACACCTCGCCCTTGCCTTGCAAAATCGCCGATCATGTCCTCAATGGCATCCGTAACCAGTTCTACCCGCTGGTCCACAATTTCAGCAATCTGTTTGACACTTAGACCTTCTTCTCCGGACAAAAACAAAAGGCCCTCAATAATCGACTTCAATTTCGGAAAATCCATGATTCGTTGTTTCCCCTCTCCACTCCATAACGATATCCTCAAACAACCGTTCCTGGTAACAAACAATCTGCTTCATCTTCATCAGCTCCAGCACTGCTAGAAACGTAACCACGATCTCATGGCGATATATCTGATCATCCATAAGCTTGGAAAATAACAACCGCCCCCCAGGACCTAAATGCTCCAAGGCACCAATAACTTCACGTATGCGGTCCTTGACCGAAATTTCGTCCCTTTTGATCCGGGTGACCGTTGTACGCTTCTCAGCCTTTCGAAGTGCTTTCTGAAACGCCGCGATGAGATCAGAAGTATGCAGACCTTGCACCGGATTCGTTTGTTCCTCCATAGGCATATAAGGTCGCAAATCTTCGGGCTCTTTGGAAAAAATAAGACTGCGTTCCCATTCCCGTTCATGCAGATGCCGCGCTATTCCTTTATATTTGCGATATTCGATAAGGCGTGCAATCAGTTCGGCACGCGGATCATAATCCTCATCTTCCATATAATCATAATCCTCGAAATCCTCGATTACCGGTGGTTTGGGCAGTAAAAGTTTGCTCTTGATGGACAGCAGCGTAGCTGCCATCACCAGAAATTCACTTGTTATATCCAGTTCCAGCTCCTGCATGGAATGCAGATACGCCATGTACTGATCGGTAATATCGCTGATGGGAATATCCTGGATGTCGATCTCAGCCTTATCAATCAGATGCAACAACAGATCCAAAGGCCCTTCAAAAGTCTCCAGTTTGTATGTAACTACCGTCACTAGACGAATCCTCCCGCCAGAAAAATACAAAACCCTGCCAGCCGTCCGAAACCGGTCTCCCGATTTCGTCTGCGCAAAGCAGGGCACTACTATTAAATAAGCACTATTTTAGCTGTTTCGTCAAGTTCGCCATTTCAATTGCAGCTGTAGCAGCATCCCAACCTTTATTGCCTGCCTTCGTTCCAGCACGTTCGATCGCCTGTTCAATGTTCTCCGTAGTAACCAATCCAAAGATAGTTGGCACCCCTGTTTTCAGGTTAATTGCCGCTACCCCTTTAGCCATCTCGTTGCAGACATAATCATAATGTGTTGTTGACCCACGGATAACCGTTCCGAGTGTGATGACCGCATCGTATTTGCCGCTTTCGGCCATTTTCTGAGCGATAAGCGGGATTTCGAAAGCTCCCGGTACCCAAGCTACATCTACTTCATTATCTTGCACACCGTGACGTTTGAACGCATCCAGCGCCCCGCTAAGCAACTTGCTCGTAATAAATTCATTAAAACGTCCAACTACCACGCCATATTTTAAACCTTCCGATACCAAATGTCCTTCAAAATAGTTAGGCATTATCGTCATCTCCCTGTCGATATATAATGTTATAGGTGCTGCAATTGAACATGTAAAATCTCCAATATTTACATATCAGAAAATTATCGCGAGTAACTGAAATCACTGTTCATTCTGCTCGATATCATCAAACTTGAGCATATGGCCCAATTTGGCTTGCTTGGTGTGAAGGTAAGCTGTATTATCTTCATTCTCCTGCATCTGAATCGGTACACGCTCTACCACTTCCAGACCATATCCTTCCAAGCCTTTAATTTTCCGTGGATTATTCGTTAATAATCGAATCTGACGAACGCCAAGATCCTTCAAAATTTGTGCACCGATCCCATAATCGCGCAGATCAGCAGCAAAACCAAGCTTCAGATTGGCATCCACTGTATCCAGACCTTCTTCTTGCAGCTTGTAAGCCTTGAGTTTATTGATTAAACCGATCCCACGGCCTTCTTGTCTCATATAGAGCAGTACGCCATTACCCTCATCATGGATCTGCTTCAGCGCCGCATCAAACTGCGGGCCACAGTCACAACGGTGAGAGTGGAACACGTCGCCAGTCAAACATTCGGAGTGAACACGAACCAATACAGGTTTGGACCCGTCAATATCCCCTTTGACCAAGGCAACATGTTCTTTATTATCCACGGCGTTCGTATACGCCACCGCCTGGAATTCGCCAAAGTCCGTCGGCATACGCACGGAAACTTCACGTTGCACCAGCTTCTCCTTCTCATTCCGGTAACGAATCATGTCCTGGATACTAATCAGTTTCAGATCATGCTTACGTGCAATCTCCTGCAGGTCAGGAAGTCTGGCCATCGTACCATCTTCCTTGATCACTTCACAGATGACACCTGCGGGGTAAGAGCCGCACATGATCGCCAGATCAACTGCCGCTTCCGTATGTCCGGCACGACGCAACACACCGCCGTCTTTGGCAATGAGCGGAAACATGTGACCCGGCTTGCGAAAATCACTGCTTTTCGCATTCGGATCAATCAAACCTTTAACGGTAATGGAACGCTCATGCGCCGAGATTCCCGTCGTTGTATCTTTGTGATCCACAGAGACCGTAAAAGCTGTCCCATGGAAATCCGTATTCTGCTGAACCATCGGTTTCAAATTTAATTCATCTGCCCGCTGCTGCGTAATGGGAACACAGACGAGTCCTCGACCTTCGGTAATCATGAAATTGATGACCTCAGGGGTTGCTTTTTCAGCCAAAGCAATAAAATCCCCTTCATTTTCCCGATCTTCGTCATCGACCACAATTACGGGTTTACCACGCATCAAATCATAAATAGCTGCCTCAATTGAGTCCAGAATGGATCGCTCGGATTGTTCTGACATCAGCCGCACCTCCTGTTTCCAGTTCTATGTTTTATCCCTGTCTTTCCTATGTTTATGCAAACCCGTGATTGGAGAGAAACTCTTCACTAAGACTGCTTGGCTTGCCTGTTCTCGTTTCCGCATGGCTCTTGCCGTATTGCAACAGATGATCTACATATTTCCCCAAAATATCACATTCAATGTTGACGGTATCTCCTGTCTTTTTGACATTCAAAACCGTTTCCCCAATCGTATGGGGAATAATCGAAACCGTGAAGGAACTTTGAGTCGTCTGTACCACTGTCAAGCTAATCCCATCCAAAGTGACCGAACCTTTTGGAATTAGAAATTTGAAAAGTTCATGGTCACCCGGTCTGATCTCAAAAACAACTGCATTCTGATCCCGAGTAATACTACCGATAACCCCAGTCCCATCCACATGTCCCTGCACGATATGACCGCCGAATCGTCCACCGGACAACATGGCCCGCTCCAGATTAACCTTACTGCCGGACTGAAGCTGATTGAGATTGGTGTGTCGATACGTTTCCGGCATGACGTCTGCGGTAAAACCACCGCCTTCCAGCGTGGTCGCGGTAAGACAAACCCCGTTAACCGCAACACTGTCACCAATTTTTAGATCGTCCATAATGACAGAAGCAGCGATGTTCAGAACTAGGGCCTCACCTTTACGGCCAATGCGCCGGATCTGACCGACTTCTTCCACCAAACCCGTAAACATGCTATCTTCCTCCTATTCTGGCCAAATCGGAATACCGCCAATGCTAATATTATCTCCAACTTGCTCAATTTCCAGCTGATGCAATTGGATTGCCTGACTCATGCGCTCTACGCCTTCAAAACGGAAACTTCCCGGAGTATCATATCCACCCACAATCTTGGGAGCGATAAACATCAGTAAACGATCTACGAGCCGTGCTTCCAGCATTGCACCATTTAGTGTACCGCCGCCTTCCAGCAGAATCGAACCAATATCCCGCTCTCCCAGTTTGCTCAGCCCATGTAGCAAATCTACGCGTGGTCCAGGCCCACAGCGAATAATTTCAACACCGTAAGCCTCGAGTCGCTCAGCCGCTTCCTGGCTAGCCTCATCGGTTGTAAGCACCCAAGTTGGCGCAAGTCCATCCTTGACCATTTTGGAGCCTACAGGCAACCTCAGCTTGGAATCCACAACGATCCGTACCGGACTGATGCCTTCTACCTGCAAGCGGGTAGTCAGCTCCGGATTATCGGCGATTACCGTATCCACGCCAACCATAATGCCTTGATGACGATGACGAAGCGCATGCACGATCTCACGCGCCAGTTCGTTGGAGATCCATTTGCTGTCCCCGCTACGCGTAGCAATTTTTCCATCCAGCGTAGAAGCTGTTTTGAGGGTAACGAAAGGAAGGCCTGTTGTAATAAACTTGATAAACTTTTCATTCATACGTCTTCCGCGTTCGCGCAAAACACCCACTTCAACTTCGATGCCTTGTTGACGCAACATACTAATGCCTGTACCAGAAACCTGCGGATTCGGATCTTCACAACAAACCACCACCCGTTTAACCTTCTCATGGATCAAACGTTCGCTACAGGGTGGCGTTTTGCCATAATGACTGCAAGGTTCAAGCGTTACGTAAACGGTACTACCCTCCGCGTCGCTTCCAGCCATATTCAGCGCATGCACCTCTGCATGGCCTGTACCTCGTTTCAGATGGCTTCCTAGACCAACAACACGTCCTTCTTTAACAACGACACATCCTACGACAGGATTAATTCCAGTCTGTCCTTGTGCCCGTTCTGCCATATCCAGTGCTAACGCCATATAAAATTCATCATTGATCATTTCCATATCCGTTCACCCCACGGTTATAATCTCGAACTAAAAAATCCCCACCGAACAATCTGTTCAGGTAGGGATGATGGAAGACTACTGTCATCTGCAGGAGAGATGAAACACACCAATACCGACACTTCACCAAAACCAGTTAACAGGTAAGTGAAAACAAACACATACCTTATTGCATACCCATTCGAGCTGTAGAATGATATACAAAAAATCAGGTGAAGAGTTCTATATAACGGTATTATGTATTAGAAAACTCATTATAAACAAGCCTTCCACACATATCATCCAAACGAGCTGAATGCTATGCGACATCACTCCTGCGGAGTGCAACCACACCGGCTTACACCCACTCCTTCTCCCATCCAGACTATACTGTCGGTTCTGGAATTACACCAGATCAGCCATCTGCTATAAGCAGACAGGTCACGGACTTTGCCATATCGGTGGAAAATAAATCCCCAACACGCATCACCGCCGGTAGGGAATTACACCCTGCCCTGAAGGATCGCTTTCGTTATTAATTGGATGTTAGCACTTTAATGTCAAAAAATCAATTCATTTTTGTTTCTTTTTGTCACATACTAACTTTTAATAAGCATTTATATTACAAAATCCGCATCTCAGACGAGACACGGACTTCATCAATATTGGAAAATAAATTCTAAAGGTCTGGAAAACACCAGCTTGCCATGTGCCTCAAATCCTTTGCAGCATGGAACGGAACACTCTCAGGTTTGGGCTGGGAAGCATTAGGTGCTGGCATATCGCGGGCTACTCTTCTGACCCAACTGGTCGAGTCGATTCCAATGGCCGAACACTGCCAGCGCTCATCCGGCCTTGGACGAACGGTCAGAATAAGGTCTTCTTTTCCCGGCATATCGGGGAACACGCCATCCAGATATTCAACAATGGTACGTTTGTCCTTCACTTCATGACAATATACAGTAACCCAAGAACCACTAAGTACTTTCACTGCATATACGTCTCCAGGCTGCACTTCACCTGTACCGGCATCCGGAGATTTTTTCGGCACCTTCGCCTTGGTACCTACACCTCGTCTGCTTTCAAATGCACCAATAACGGTCTCACTCGCCAGTGGTTTCGGTTCAGGCTTGTTCTCAAGCGATACATCACTGCAATCGAATTCACCAAAGATCAGGTTCAAATTGTGCTCGTTGATTCCTACAGATGAATCCCACCATGCCAAGGGAGCTTGTACCTCAACGCGTGTATTAGGTCTCTTGTCGCGTTCTGCATATGAGGTGAAGGCTGTAATCATTCCTGGCTGTTCTGGCGTTTCCAGAATGCCGATCAGCGCCAGCGTTTCAAGCAGGTCGCGGTAAACATATACCTTTTTCGTTGGTAGCAGTTGTTCTTTTTTGAGCGCATCCGCTGCCTTGCTGTACCGAGTCTTGGGTGGCAGATTGCGCAGCACCGTTAACACGGCGCGCAGCGTCCAGCGATCATATTCACACGGAACAGGAAGCTCCTGCGAAGCGGCCATTTCTCTCAGAGCGAGTACATGTCCAAATATATCTCCATCGAGCGGTGTGCCGTTGGTTATTCGCCAGTACCACTGAAGCGAAGTATCTACTCCGTCATTCACATCCAAACCACAGATCTGGCACTTATGACTGGAAGAATATGGATCATATTCATGATCAGGTATACTGGTTGCGATCAGTTTTCCTGTAAGAAGTGAACGCCAGATCATTGGCGCTGACCAGAGAGAAGCCACAAACGCCTGAGCAGCCTCCTGAAGCGTCCAACGCTCAGCCAATGTTCTCAGTTCTCGGATTGTCTCCTCATGTTGCGGTCTTTCAAAGTGATTAGGCTCATGTCCGGTAGCCTCTAGTGCCTGTAATTGTTCCGCCGATACGTCCTCTGGCACATTGTGTCTTGAAGCGCGCAACTCCTCGTCCCAAATCGTGCTCTCACTATAAATGTGTTGAAGTAATTTAAGTTGCTGTACAACATCTAAAGTCAAAGTAACAACATCCTTTCACAGTAGTTCTGAAAACATGCATGCTCAGTATATCCGTGCGCTGTCAAACCTCATGTATTCGGTCTCAACAATCTGTTCCTAGCTAGAATAACCTACGTTCAACTCGTCCCGCCAGTTCCTTTAAGCTTATTTTTGATAACACTTTGCAAGGCAATTACGCAAAAAAGTTGTACAATGCACAAAACCCCTGGTACTTCCGTAATAGGAATGTACCAGGGGTTAACTTGATGCCGCCGAGCAGATTCAGTTGAAATTAAACTTCTACAACTTCAACAGTTTCCATTTTGTCGCGGCCTTCGAATGCATCAACAAACTCCATACCTTTGCTTACTTTACCAAATACAGTATGTTGTCCGTCCAAATGTGGCTGCGGTTGGTAGCAGATGTAGAACTGGCTTCCGCCTGTGTTGCGGCCAGCATGTGCCATCGCAAGTGTTCCACGCTCGTGTTTGTTCGGGTTGATCTCACAGTTGATTGTGTAACCAGGACCGCCAGTACCGGAACCACTAGGGCATCCGCCTTGAGCTACGAAGCCCGGAATTACACGGTGGAAAACGAGTCCGTTATAGAAACCGGAGTTTGCCAATTTTTCAAAGTTTGCTACGGTGTTTGGAGCTTCTTGATCGAACAGGTCAATCAGAACTTCTCCGCCGTTTGCCAATTTAATTTTCGCTTGTTTCGCCATATGTAAATGACTCCTTTCAATTTTGAGCAAAAGTAATTGTGATGCAATACCAAACTTGTGGTCAAGCATTACAGCACTTTTCTTAGTGTACACCGAAAAGGGCCGAATCGCAAAAGAAAGAGCTATATTTTTGATTTTCTACTCTCAAATACAAGCCTTCAAGCGTGCCAAATAGCTACAATGTCCATGACAAAGGACGGAAGGGGCAAGCCCCTTCCGTCCTCATCTAGCGCTATAGGAACTTGAATTAACGAGTAACTGGCTGTTTGCCAATACGCGCTGGCACGAGGTCGTTTTGGATAATGTCCTGATATGACTCACGACGTACAACCACATCGCCTTGACCATCTTTGACAAACACAACCGCCGGACGACGAATCCGGTTGTAGTTGCTTGCCATGGAGTAGTTATATGCCCCTGTGCAAGCTACGGCAAGCAGATCACCGCTCTCCACTTTTGGCAGATCCAGATCCCATATCAACATGTCACCGCTCTCGCAACATTTACCCGCTACAGAGACCGTTTCTGTTGCCGCTTCGTTTGCACGATTTGCCAGTACAGCCTCATATTTGGACTCATACAATGCAGGACGTGGGTTATCCGTCATACCACCGTCTACAGCTACGTATTTACGCACGCCTGGAATGTCTTTGCTCGTTCCAACGGTGTACAGCGTTGTACCTGCTTCACCTACGATGCTGCGGCCTGGCTCAACCCAAATTTCAGGCACTGCATAGCCGATTTGTGCAAAATGATTTTTTACCGCATCGGTAATGGCCTTCACATACTGAGCCACTTCAAGCGGCGTGTCACCGTCAATATAACGGATTCCGAATCCGCCGCCCAGGTTTACGACTTTGAATGCCACATTCAGGCGCTCATATACACTTGCTGCAAATTCAGCAACACGTTGAACCGCCATCTGGAACCCTTCCACCTCAAAGATCTGGGAGCCGATGTGAGAATGAACACCAAGCAATACCAGGTTGGATTGTTTGGATGCAAGTTCAATCGCCTCAAATGCTGTACCGTTGCCGATATCAAAACCGAACTTGGAGTCCGTTTGTCCTGTCGAAATATATTCATGCGTATGCGCCTCAACACCCGGCGTTACACGCAGGAGGATGTTTACTTTACGGTTTTTGTCCGCTGCGACAGCTTGGAGCAGGTGCAACTCGTTAAAGTTGTCTACTACGAAGCATCCAATCTCAGCGTCAAGCGCCATTTCGATCTCTTCGATCGTTTTGTTATTGCCGTGGAAATGAATGCGTTCTGCCGGGAAGCCTGCTTGCAATGCCGTGAACAGTTCGCCGTCAGAGACAACATCCAGAGAAAGACCTTCCTCTGCTGCAAGAGCACACATCGCCATTACACAGAATGCTTTGCTTGCATATGCAACTTGGAAGCCCAAACCTGAAGCGCGGAAAGCTTCCATGTACTCTCTGCAGCGCTCGCGAACCAATTGCTCGTCCACAACATAGAGCGGCGTTCCAAATTGCTCTTTCATATCCGTAACGTCTACTCCACCAATCTCCAGGTGACCTTGCTCATTTATTCTACTTGTACCGTGTAAATACATCGTTTGCATTCCTCACTTTTTGTATACTGGAACAGTTACTATTCCATTGATTTTACACCAGTATATCAAATTAAGCCGGGAGATGAATGGATTTTTCGGCACATCATTTGTGTTTTTTACTTTTTCGCAATTCACCGTCGGGATCCTCAGACATCTTGGTGTTGTCACGCGTTTTGTTGAATGATGGACGTTTCTTGCTGACAAGCAATGGAACCCTGAACAGGAAGTTGCCAAATGCCTTTGCATTAAAAGGTATAAATGGCCACAGATACGAGGAGTTGTATGAACGGTGAATGGTCAACGCCACAATCAGCAACGTTGTTCCAACGACCAGACCCGGCACCTTGAATATCGCAACTGCAACCAGTAGCAATAATCTGACCAATCTGTTCGCCAGTCCTAACTCGTAACTTGGTGTAGCAAACATTCCGATCGCCGCAATAGCCATGTAGAGCACAACCTCATTGACAAAATACCCCGTTTTTACCGCGATATCTCCGACCAATATAGCCGCAATCAGACCCATGGCTGAAGCCAGAGGGGTCGGGGTATGAACTGCAGCCATCCGTAATAAGTCTACACCCAGCTCGATGAGCAGAAACTGAATAATAATCGGCAGTTTCACGCTTTCCTGTGGGCCGATGAAATCCAAACCGACGGGTTTCAGCGAAGCCTCGATGACCATCAGCATCCATAGTGGCAACAGAAACAGAGAGATCAGGATGCCTGCAAAACGCACCCAGCGCAAATAGGTTCCCATAAGAGCAGTCTGCCTGTTCTCCTCCGCATGTTCGCATAGATCAAAAAAGGTCGTCGGCAAGATCATTACGCTGGGGGAAGTATCTACAAAAATAACGACTCGTCCTTCCAGCAAGTGAGAAGCTGTAACGTCAGGACGTTCCGAATAACGAACCAGGGGGAATGGATTCCATCCTTTATTAATAATCGCTTCCTCCAACTGTTTATCAGCTGCCGGAATGCCGTCGATATCGATACACAGTATTTTTTCACGAACCGAATCGACCTGCACCTTATCCACAATATCGTCAATGTACACCACACATACATCGGTTTGTGTTCTTCGCCCAACCTGCATGATCTCAAACTTCAGCCCAGGGTCACGTATTCTGCGGCGCACCAGCGTCACATTCGTAAGCAGAGTTTCTGTAAAACCATCCCGTGAACCGCGAACGACACGTTCAAGCGAAGGCTCCTCGGGGGAGCGAACCGGATAACTCCGAGTATCCATAATGAGAACAGATCGGTCGCCCTCAACAAAAAAGGCACTCATTCCAGTCAGTACTTTACTAATGACGGCACTCATCTTTTCTACTCGTTCTACCTGGATATGAGGAATGTAACATTCAAAATAAGATTTAAGCGCGTGATCGGATATTTGATCTGGTGAGAGATACGTTAATCGTTTTAACACTTCAAGCAAAATCTCGTCTTTGGCAAAACCACTCAACATCAGTAGCCCTACATGTTTGCCACCAAGCACCATCTCCCTCAGCGTAACATCAAAAGACTCGCCAAGACCGAGCACTTGCTTCAATGTGTTTTTGTTATCACTCATGCGAGGAGAGATGTCGTCATTGTGTTGCCAATAGTGCACGGATTCCTCGATACTGTCAGACATCTCGTTTTGCTTTTTCTTCTGATATTCCCTCTTCTCTTCTTCCTTCTGGATTTCATAAGCAGACTTATGCATCATATCTTCCGTAGTGCTATCTTCTTGTTCATGACCCGCTTGATTGTTATGTTCGTCCATGTCCATCCTCCTTAAACCTGTCATGCTGCTTTACCGCTGATAAACGAAAAAGTCAAACAGTGAGCCTGTCATTTTCCCCAGAATCATCGCCAGCAACAGTCCAAACAAATATGACCGCATGCCCAACCTTTTAGCCAGAACGGGTAGCACGTTTAATACTTCTGTCAGAGCGGCAGCCAGCAGACCAATAAAAACGCCGCAGAACAATCCAACGATCGGGCTGAGCAACATAACGCCATGCATTTTCCAATGCCAGAAATCGGCTACCGTGCCCAGTAGCGAACCTCCAATGAGAGCACCCTCGTACCAATGCGTTTTGTCATAGGACTGTGTCACTTGAGCCAGTCTCGGAATCATGTCGAGTACAAGAATAAGCGCAATAACACCACTCCCCACAGCGATTCCCCCGGCAATGCCAAGCACAATGCTGATCGCTCCGTTAAGCACGCTCATCGTCGTTCAACTCCCGTTGATTCTGCTTATGCATACGTTCGGTTTCTTCAATGACGACAAATTGGTCTACATTTTGCTGGTAAAGGAACATTTCCACTTCGAGCGGTGTTGGCTCTTCATTCCACTTTTTCTTAAATAGATGGTTGAAAAATACCGCCATGCCGAAGCCGATCCCAAGGGAATAGGCAAGCTGAAATAAGTACGGATGCTCATCCCGGTGTCCTGTCAGCATCTCTACGATGCGAATCTGTACTTCCTGCATATTTACGTCTGCGTGAAAATTCATAATGGTCAGTGCTGAACCGAAGAACAGCAGCAACCATACCAGAATAAACAAGGATTTCGAAGCCTTACCACTACCTGCCATTACTTCAACTAACGTATGCCCGGACCCCATCAGCTCCACATTCACATCCGGCAGAAGCTGCCGAATCCGGGGAATAATCTGCAAGATGTCAATAAGGATCAGGTTGCCGTCCTCCGGTCCGGGCTGCAGCAGTTCAAGTTCCAGTAGCCTGTTTTCCTGTTCCTCGGATGAGGCCAGTACGTGGGCAATATCCCGCAGTTTGACCGCTCGCCCTCTCTGAATGCGAATCCGGCTGCGCATGCGGACGTAGACCGTGGGAGTGGGTGTCTGGGACATCCACAGCACTCCTTTACTGCGTAATTTAGGTTAGTATTTGAAGAATGTGCAAATTTATTACATTTAAGTTGGAAAAGAGTGTGGAGGGAGCGCTGGACGCTCCGGGATGGATCGGTATCGGGCGCTGGTTATCCCCGGATTTCTGGTTCTCTCCTTTTCAAGGAGGAAATCCCGTGATAAACGCGCTCGCTTCGCTCCTTTACCGATTCCTTCCCTCCGCTGACTTGCCTCCCTCTTTTTTCCAAACGAAATGTAAGAATCTTGCGGGGGTGGGCAGGGGGATAAAAGCTGGAAGTCTGGTCGTGGATGAAAAGAGTATGGAGGGTGCTGGACGCTCCGGGATGGATCGGTATCGGGCGCTGGTTATCCCCGGATTTCTCGTTCTCTCCTTTTCAAGGAGGAAATCCCGTGATAAACGCGCTCGCTCCGCTCCTTTACCGATTCCATCCCTCCGCTGGCCTGCCCCTCTCTTTTCCAACGAAATGGAAGTAACTTGCGGGGGGAGGACAGGGGAAAGACTGAAAGCTGGTGCGCTGAGGGGAAAAACATGTAGGCTAGGTTCCTTGGGATGAAGGAAAAGACATGGAAGGCGCTGGACGCTCCGGGATGGATCGATATCGGGCGCTGGTTATCCCCGGATTTCTCGTTCTCTCCTTTTCAAGGAGGAAATCCCGTGATAAACGCGCTCGCTTCGCTCCTTTACCGATTCCTTCCCTCCGCTGGCTTGCCTCCCTCTTGTTCCAAACCAAAGGAAAGAAACTTGCGGGGGTGGGCAGGGGGATGAATGTATGCTGGTGCATCGAAGAAAAAAACATAGGGGCCCTGGACGCTCCGGGATGGATCGGTATCGGGCGCTCTAAATGAGATCGGCATAGGAAGAAATGAGAAAGGCAAGCCAATATACTTCAGCTCGCCCTCCTCTAAATATACTTGGCCAGATCGTATTTGTTGTATCCATTAGGTGATGCTCCTGTCGGACAATTCATGAATCCTAAACACTAACTACGTATCTCATTCTTCTCATCATGCCTCCCCTTCTGCTCCTCCCTTCGATACTTTAAAGGCGTTATTTTCATCATTTTTCGGAACTGTTCGATGAAGTAGCTGGTACTGTTGAACCCAACCTCATACGCGATTTCGGTGACACTGCGCTGTGAGAAACGCAAAAGCTCTGTACTTTTTCGGATACGATAATCCAGCACATATTGCATGGGGGTTGTACGCAGTATTTGCTGAAAGTTTCGGCAGGTCTCCGCACGGCTTAACTGACCTACCTTTGCGATATCGTCCAGCCTGAGCGGCTCGGCATAGTTTTGATGAATCCACATCAGCATATGCTTCATACGTTTGCTACGGATCATCTCTGTTTCGTTATGTTCGAGTGAGTAACCATTCATAATTAACCTTTTCCAGATCTCCAGCACAGCTCCTGCAATGTTCAGTTCATAATATGGAGCCTGCTCTTCAATTTCTTGTCTCACAAGAGCGATATTCTGAAGAAGCTGCTCTCCCCAGGAGTCAGATTTTTCGATCATGAGATATGGCAAATTCGTTGCTGTTACATACGGGTGTACGTATTTCATGTAAAGTTCGGCAGGGGCCAGTGATTGCGGGGACACATTCAAACAGAGATAAATGCTCGGATCGCCCGTACTCCAATCCTCTGCCATGTGCATCATGCCGCTGTTAATGAATACCCCATTTCCTTCTGTAACCGCTACTTGCTGTTCATTAATATGAAATAATACTTCACCTTGAATCACTGCTACAAACTGCAATTCATCATGCCAGTGCAAAGGAATGTACCCTTGTACATGCTCGGATATAGTTGTCTTGTAACAAGCGATAGACAGATCATCAGTACGATGTTCTGTCATTTCCTTTAGCTGTTGATTGATGTCAAATTTTATTTTCCTCAATATTCTCATCTCAATGTTGTTATATTTTTTTGTGCAATATTGATATTAATCAAATCAATTCTGTCTTACTATATCACTATTCTTATATTTAAGGCGAGGCGAATAAACATGAAATCAATAGTGTCAACACCCAAGTTCAAAGGTATACTTCTGGTTTTGACAGGAGCTACTTGTTGGGGTATCGGAGGAACGGTGGCTCAAAATCTATTTCAAATGCACCATATCAATCTTAATTGGTATGTAACCGTGCGATTGTTATGTGCCGGCATCCTTCTCCTTTTACTGCAATTATTTACACCTAGCCGTTCACAGATTCTTGAAGTTTGGAAATCGAAACAAACAGCCCTGCCATTTATTATCTTTGGCTTGGTCGGCATGTTGGCTGTACAGTACACTTACATGGCTTCCATTGATCACGGCAATGCGGCTGTCGCCACACTTTTGCAATATCTTTCTCCTGTCATGATCATGGTATATATGGTATTGCGCAAACAATCCCCACTTACAGCCAAACTTATAATCTGCGCTGCTCTGGCGCTTTTGGGATGTTTTCTTCTGCTTACAAATGGCTCTCTGCATCAGTTATCCGTCTCGCAGCCAGCAGTGATCTGGGGATTGTTATCTGGTGTATCTGCTGCATTTTATACATTGTATGCGGTCAGATTACTTAACGAATTTGATTCTCTCGTGGTCGTTGGCTGGGCCATGGTGATTGGTGGAGTGGGTATGAGCTTTGTTCATGCACCATGGAAGATCCACCTTACACTGCTGACATCAGAGACCTGTAGTTATTTGTTGTTTTCCATATTGATTGGAACGTTACTCGCATTCTGGTTCTACATTGCCAGCCTGAAATACCTCACGCCTCAGGAGACCAGCTTGTTAGGGAGCGCCGAACCTTTGGCGGCAGTGGGTACCACAGTTCTTTGGTTGAATGAGCCCTTCGGTATCTATCAATGGTTAGGTACTGGCTGTATTATCCTTTTAATTGTTCTTTTACAGTTCAAACGTTCGTCCTCCGTGTCCGCACAAAATATTAAAACGACAAATAACCCCATCGCCAAATAACGCGAATTGAGGTTGTTAGTTGTCGTATCATGATGAATCCATACCCATACCGGTGGATGGAATCATCCCTGAATCAATCCTGAATCACTGCGCGATTTGATCGCGAATAGATTGCAGTATTTTTTTCTCCAACCGTGAGACCTGCACTTGGGATATCCCCAGTCTGCTTGCCACTTCGGATTGAGTCTGATCCCTGTAATACCGAAGGTATACGATAAGCCGCTCCCGTTCACTCAGGCCGCCGATTGCTTCATTCAGCGCCAGCTTGTCGAACCACTTCTCCTGAGACTCATCCGCGATCTGATCCATCAGTGTAATCGGATCACCATCATTCTCGAATACCGTCTCATGAATGGAGGTTGGCGGTTTGTTAGCCTCCTGTGCGAATACCACTTCCTCCGGGGTAACCCCGAGTTCAGCGGCAACTTCCTTAATTGTAGGCAATCGATCCAGATGTTTCGAGAGTTCGTCCCTCTTCTTGCGGACTTTATTGGCCATCTCTTTCAGCGAACGACTGACCTTCAAGGTTCCGTCATCCCGCAGGAAACGCTGAATCTCACCAATAATCATCGGTACCGCATACGTCGAGAACTTCACGTCATAACTGAGATCGAACTTGTCCACTGACTTGAGCAGGCCGATACAACCAATCTGGAACAGATCCTCCGGTTCATATCCCCTGTTCATAAAACGCTGCACGACGGACCAGACGAGTCTGATGTTGCAGTTCACCAGCGTATCCCGTGATTCATGGTCACCCGACTGACTGAGCGCAATCAGCCGTTTGACCTCGGCATCGTCCAAATAGGTCTGTGAAGATGGTTTCACTTCAGCATCCATAAGAACACCAACCCCTAATTATACAATGCTTTCTTGGATTCAATCCTTTTTTTCATCTTGATGGAGGTGCCTCTGCCGGGCTCACTGCTGACTTCGAATTCATCCATAAAATTTTCCATGATCGTAAATCCCATGCCCGACCGCTCAAGTTCGGGTTTGGACGTATACAGCGGCTGTTTGGCCAGTTCAAGATCCTCGATGCCTTCACCGCGGTCCTCTACAATGATCGTGATCATATCGTCACGAATCTCGGCCTGAATCGTCACAACACCTTCAGGATTGTTATTGTATCCGTGGATGATGCTATTGGTCACCGCTTCAGAGACAACCGTTTTGAGATCACTAAGCTCGTCCATAGTGGGATCAAGCTGAGAGATAAAAGCCGCAACGGTAACCCGTGCAAACGATTCGTTCTCCGACTTGGCCGCAAATTGCAGATTCATGAAATTTGCCCCTGTTCCTTCATTCATGAGACGACCTCCAGACCTGAGAGAGCAGTGCCCTCATTTTCGTATATCGGCATGATCTTGAACAATCCCGACATTTCCAGCAAACGGTATACCGGCGGATTTACATCACAGACGACCATTTTACCGCCTTTATTTTTGATCAACTTGTATCTTCCCAAAATAACACCTAGGCCTGAACTGTCCATAAATTCGAGGTCTTTCAAACTCAGCACCAGATGTTCACATTGTCTGCGCTGTATCGCTTCATCCATCTGCATACGTACCATGTCAGCTGTATGGTGATCCAGCTCCCCGGATAATCGCACAATCAAAATCCCGCGGTGATGCTCCATGTCCACATTCAAATTCACGTTTGCCCACTCTCCTCCCTGTCTTAGAACAAGGTTTTCTACGTTGCCAAAGGCTTTTCCTGCCCCCCGACAAAACTAGAAGAAAACCCCTATTTAACTACAAAAACCGTTCCAGCCCCAAGGAGAATGGCGCTTCCTGCCGCTTAATCAAACAAGTTCGATGTTGTGCGCTTGAACATCTTCCACCAGCCTGCCTTACCCACGTCTTGCGGAGCCTGAATATCAAACTCTTTAATTACCTCGTTGCCTTGATATACGACGAGTTTACCTACACTCTGACCAGCCTTAATCGGAGCCTTCACTTCTTTGGCTACAATCAGCTCATGCCGGATATCTGTCGACTTGGCTCCTTTGCGCATCAGAACGCTGTAGTTTTGTGCAGCATTCAGCGGCATCTCCGCGACATCACCTTTTTCAATCTTCAGACTGCCCAGCAGATCACCTGCTTTGTACAGTGCCTTCATCGTGTATTGAGCAAATGCATAATCAAACATAGAGGAAACTTCACTGTTCCGGGTTTTGGTATTCGGCTCACCAAGGACTACCGCAACGACACGAAGCCCATCTTTAGAAGCTGTAGCCGACAGACAGAATTTCGCTTCGGAAGTGTACCCCGTTTTCAAACCATCTGCCCCTTGATAGAAACGCACCAGTTTGTTGGTATTCACGAGCCAGAACGGCTTTTCGGAATCTTTACGCAAGTAGTCCTGATATGCACCCGTGTACTTCGTAATGCCCTGATGTTTTAGCAGTTCGCGGCTCATCACCGCGATATCGTGCGCAGAGGAATAATGATTATCCACCGGCAGTCCGTTCGCATTGGCAAAACGTGTATCCTTCATACCCAGCTCCTGCGCACGCTCGTTCATCATCTGTACAAAAGCCTCTTCCGAGCCAGCAAGCTTCTCGGCCATTGCTACAGATGCATCATTGCCGGAGGCCATGGCAATACCTTTCAACATATCATCCACGCTCATCTCTTCCCCAGGCTCCAGAAAGATCTGTGAGCCCCCCATAGACGCCGCATATTCACTCGTTCTTACCTTATCCGTTAACTTCAGTTTGCCTGAACTAATCGCTTCCATGGTAAGCAACATGGTCATAATTTTCGTTATGCTCGCCGGAGGCAACTGATCATGACTGTTTTTCTCATAAATAACAGTTCCCGTATCTGCATCCATCAGAATGGCTGAACGTGCTGATGGAGCCAAATCCGCCCCGCCAGCAGCCTTGGGTGTTTCCTCAGCCAAAGCAGAAGATGCCATTACGGGTAGCAGCATACAAAGGGTCATGAACGATGCCATTATTCTTTTTTTCACTAGATTCCCTCCTCAAATGAATAGCGTGGTGGTAAGTCCTCGCATGTACTGCTATCCATTGTCGGCGGGTTTGAAGTAAATTATTCCAATCTCAGCAGGTTTTCCCTAACTTTTTTTTACTATATAAGTTGAACTAAAAATTTTACACGGTCCACTCCGATGACAGAATAACCTGGAGAGTAGCGGTTATCCCCAGATTTTTTGGATTCCCTTTTCCAAAGGGGAAAATCCGGTGATAAAGGCGAAGCCTATGCTTCCGATGTAGCTTTCTTTTAGAAAGCTTTCAGCTCCGCTTTTTCAGGTTTTTTCTGTCCTCTCCGTTATTGTGTAAAAGAATAGTTCAACTTATATAAGAAAAAAATTATTTATAGGATTTACCTATGTTATTTATCATTTATATATATTTCCCCTATGAGTGATATCAGATTATGATGTATATGTCACAATTGAAATAACTTAGGAGGATGATTCCAATGTCTTTTTATAATAAAAAAGTCCATTTCATAGATGGCAGGCTAGCTGATCTCACCATATACCGAGGAAAGGTACTGCTTGTTGTAAACACAGCCAGTAAGTGTAGCTACGCTCGTCAATTTGAAACACTTCAACAGCTGTACGAAAAGTACCAGCGTTATGGACTCGAGATTCTAGCATTTCCGTGTAACCAGTTTAATGAGAAAGAGCCAGGGGACAATTTTGAAGTGAAAGCTCATTGTGAAAATCAATTGAAGTTAACGTTCCCGTTATTTGAAAAAATTGAAGTCAGGGGGCTGAACGCTCATCCGATCTTTCAATTTTTAACCGAACAAGCACCATTTCTAGGCTTTGACACCGAAACGGCTAGCGGAGAATGGATGGACCATTTTCTAAACGAAAAATTCCCTGATATCTACAAGGGTGATGGGATCAAGTGGAACTTCACTAAATTTTTAATTGATCAGAACGGTCAGGTACGAGGAAGATTTGAGACAACGACGGAACCATTTGACATTGAACCAAGCATTCAATCATTGCTATCCATCTAAAGTGAATATCATCATTCTCATCTTTAATATTATAAAAAAAGGAACAGCTCATTGAGCAAACATCATTCAATGAATTGTTCCTTATTAGGTCCTTCAAACTAAGGATCGCTTTTGTTCATCTTCAGTTCAACATTACATCTTAGGAATAACTGCCAGCACGAGCGCCAAGAAAGCTTCACGTACACGCTCCGTCGTTTCCATTACCTCATCATGAGACAAAGGCTGATCCAAGATCCCCGCTGCCATGTTACTGATGCAAGAAATGCCCAGCACTTCAATGCCCGCATGACGCGCTACGATCACTTCGGAAACGGTGGACATGCCTACTGCATCGGCACCGAGGGTACGAAGCATTCTGATCTCTGCTGGAGTTTCGTAATTAGGGCCAAGCAGACCTGCATACACACCTTCTTGCACATTAAAACCTTGAGTTGCGGCTGTATCTTTAGCAAGTGCACGCAAACGACGGCTGTAGGCTTCGGATAAATCCGGGAAGCGTACGCCAAGCGCAGCATCATTCGGACCAATTAGCGGGTTTTTGCCAGTCATATTCAAATGATCGGAGATGAGCATCAAGTCACCTGCTTGATAAGAAGTATTTACGCCACCAGCTGCATTCGTTACTAGCAGACTACTCACGCCCAGCTCTTTCATGACACGTACCGGGAATGCCGTTAATTCCGGGCCGTATCCTTCGTACATATGAAAGCGGCCTTTCATCATCACAACCGGACGGCCTTGAATCGTACCAAGCAACAGTTCGCCTTCGTGTCCTTCTACAGTGGACACCGGAAAATGCGGAATATCCTGGTACGCAATGTTAACGCCATCCTCAATTAGTTCAGCCAGAACGCCGAGCCCTGACCCGAGAATCAAACCGACTTCCGGTTTGATGGAGCTTTTGCTTTGAATGTAGGCTGCCGCCTCTGCAATCATCTGTTGGTTTAGTGTTGTCATAAGATGTTGTTCCTCCTTGAGTAGTAACGAACCGTTTAAGATTCAGCAAGGTTGTCATGTCTACGCCTGTGTTGGCGTAAGAAATCAGTAATTTAACATGCAACCCGCGTATGTATAACGGCGTTGGTTGGTTTCAAATATAAGTTAACTTAAAACGCTAAAGGTGCAAACCATGCGTTAAGCTTTATTTTGCACGTGGATGATGGGTCTCATAAATTTCTTTCATCGTCTTGCGCCCATGCTGACTGTATTGCTGTCCGGGCTGTTCGACATGACCAAGCATGTCCTGAACCGCACGAGTGTCAGCTCCGTTTGCAATGAGATGAGCCGCAAATGAATGGCGAAGTGTGTGCGGTGTAATCTCACCCGAGATCCCCGCGTCCACAGCAGATTTTTTCAGCAACTTCCAGAATCCCTGACGGGTTAATCGTCTGCCGGATACATTCACAAATAATGCCTGCTCGTCCGTTCCTGCTTTAAGCAATTGTTCACGGAACTCGTCTATATATACGCTCGCCCAGTGGGCAGCCGGTGCACCAATCGGAAGAATGCGCTCTTTACCCGCTCCGCCGCAACGAATGAAGCGCATCCCAGGCTGTACATCCCGTACATCCAGCGCAATCAGTTCCGACACCCGAATGCCCGTAGCGTATAACAACTCCAGCATGGCTCGATCTCGAACGCCTTGGGGCGAGCTGACATCTGGAGAAGCAAGCAACAGTTCGATCTCCGGAATCGTAAGAACTTGGGGAGGTGTCTTGTCGGCCTTGGGTGCTTCCACATCAAACGTAGGATCCTGTACAATCTCGCCACGCCGCATCAGAAAATGGAAATACGATCGCAAAGACACGATGCTGCGAGCAATCGTTGCATTCGCACGGCCGTCCTGTTTGAGCTGACCCACAAATAACACAACATGTGTTCGTCTAACCTCACTTGCATCGCGGATTCCATATTCCTTTTTCACAAATTCCACGAACTTGTCCACATCTCGAAGATAAGATTCCAGTGTGCTACTAGACATTCCTTTATCTTCTTCCAGGTATAAAGCATAGGCGTGTATGGTCTGATTCATGTACAACACTCCTCATCTGACAGCAATGCCAAACGGCAGGCTGCTTCCGTATTTGCATCCCTGACTGTCGGAGCTACTCTCCACGCCTGCAGCTACTCACCGTACCAATAGAAGAGACGAAGGCGCTCCGCCATCGTAGGACGTGCTTCTCCCGTGCCTGGCCAATCCGTTTCCTGAAATACCTTAACCGCATTGCCCGTTGGCATCTGATACTGATCCACAGGTGAAATCCAGCCGTTAAACAGATCGAGTACGTGGTAGAAAAGATACACCAGCGCAGCAAAAAATACAATAAATCGTATAAAACGGAGCCCTCTCCGCACAGATATAATCATTGGAACTGTCCCCTCCCATATTTCAAGTCCAGTATCGTTCTTGAAACAGGGTATGTCCAAATGTCCGGGAATATGCCTTGACGAGCGAACCATAAGCCAGGTTCGTGACCAAAAAAGCTCCCCCGTCAAAACCGCCGGTGAGAGCTTGAAGATAGGCTATGTTATTCTTCATCTTTGGGCTTTTGTTCATTTTTAGCTTTGCAACGATAACAAATTCCATGAAAGTCCAGTCGGTGATCTACTACCGAAAAGTTAAATTCCCGCTCCAGTCGTTCTTCAAGCGGTCCAAGCCAGTCCTCACGTATTTCATCCATACTTCCGCATTGCACGCAGATTAAGTGATGATGGTGATGCTTGGATGTATCTCCGCGCAGATCATAACGCGCTACACCGTCGCCGAAGTTGATTTTCTCTACAACATGCAACTCACTCAATAGTTCGAGGGTACGGTACACGGTTGCCAGACCGATTTCGGGAGCCTTTTCTTTAACGAGCATGAATACATCCTCTGCACTCAGATGATCTTCTTCATTCTCTAAAAGTACTCTTACGGTGGCTTCCCGCTGGGGCGTTAATTTATAACCTTGGGACTGTAGTTGCTGCTTAATTTTATCGATCCGTGCTTCCATTTTCTCCCTCCCCCTAGGAAATCATTGCACACTGCAACTTAACCCACTCTTTTCATTATAGGGGGAGTTCAATATCAAAGTCAACATTTTAGGACATGTAGTACAAGCTAGACAGGAAGTAGCATCGGCGTGACCCAGCGCATCATTGCGGGGGTTATCCAGGTTTCAAAAGAGGCCACCCCAAGCAGCAATACCGCCATAACCACCGTCAAAATAACATAGGAAGCAAACGGTCTTTGACGGCCTGGTGCGCGTTGCATCAAAACGCGATTACGTATGATATATAACGAGAACGTCATCGCAGCCACACTGCAGATCAGCAGGATTGGGATGACGAACAGATTATGCGGCGCTACGGATACAAGTGCAAACAGCAGCCCTTTCCACGAATACTGTCCGACGAGATAACCTACGGTAAAACCGATTAATACCCCTTTTAAAAAATCCAGAACCAGTATGCCTGGTAAACCTACAACAGACAAACCGAGAATAAAGATTAAACCGACCCATTTTAGATGAAGCATGGCAATATCCCAATAGGCAGTGTGCTCTGTCCCTTGCGAACTATGTTGCACCGTCATGAAAAAATTGCCCAAATAGGCTTCGAGATCCTGGCGCTGTTCCAAGGAAAGAGCGTTGACCATCAATGCGCCAAAGATGACACCGACCAGAAATAAGACAGCGACGAATACATATAACGAGGTTTGCCCTTTGAACGTAAAATAAGAAGAACGCATACAGGTACGAGTCCCCTTTCCGGTTATCCTGCTGCAAGGAGATATAAGACATATCAAACGTTAGACTTAATCATCCTTATGATTCAGCTTATGAACCTGGGCTCATCTGTATGACTTCTTGTCCGAATTATAACAACCCGCTCTACACATCATGCTCGTTCTACATTTTCTGAGATGTCTGCTCTTTGGTTGCGACCTTACCGTATGTGCCCCCACCGCCAGAGGACAATGTCAGCCCACCATTACGAGCCGCTACGATCAATTCGGCGAGCACCGGACCAACGACCTCGGCTAGTTGAGCTTCATCTGTACGATGCAGGACAGCCATCTCTGTTCCGAAACGATCCAGCAGTTGACGCAGCTTGGCTTTACCAAGCCCTGGAATGAACTCAAGCGGAACCTGATAATAGTATGGCGGCCTCTCTGCAGGAAGCTCCGGTTGCTTACGATCAGCAATAGCCAGAATACGATCCAGCACCCCTTGAACCAGCTTGGGGCTACCACAAAGAGAACAACGTTCAGCAGACAGATCCTTTTCATCCATGACGCTACCACATGCTGCACAATAGGTCCGGTGATACTTACCGAGTCTTGGATTCAAACCATAATTGGCCGCAATCCTTCTTCCCTCTTTCCCTAGCAATGCCATACGGAATTCGTCAAAAGAAGGCGATGCAATCTGTAACTCATTGTATTCCCGCCCGATTTTACCTAGCGAATGCGCATCCGAATTCGTTAGAAACGGAACCTGATCCAGTTCCCGAATGTAACTCGCCATAGAGGAATCAGAGCTTAGACCCAGTTCAACCGCATCCACAAGGCTCGTGTCCAGCACATCCGCCATACGTGGCGCTGTGCTACCATAAATGCCCTTGTGCGGTGTAAACACGTGAGCGGGTACAATCAACCCGCCGCGTGCCTTGATCTCCGCTTGCATCTCAAGAGCAGGTACATATACCCGCTGGGAGCTGAGATTTACATTTTTCATATAACGTGCCATCCAGGTTGTAAAAGACTTCATGGTACCCAGATCTCGGAAGTAGGCGAGCATGTGGAACTCACGCATCTCAGGCTCGCGAAGCTCGATTTCGGTTCCGAGCAGAATGGTGGTGTCCTGATACGCAATACCGCCGCCCTCAACCTCAGACATCGTACCGTTCTCCAGCAGATCCTCAATATCCCTCTGCACAACCGGAGAATGGCAATCAATAACCCCAAGCAAATGAATTCCTTTACGAGTGGAGGCCTCCCTGGCTATATTCTCAAAAGTTAAGTCACGGCTGCCGCTGATTTTAACTGCCTCACCACGGGACGTGCGTCCGATGTGGATATGCAGATCCGCATAACATGGCTCCCACAGCGGTAGCGTTGCCTTTTGATTTTGCATGATTAAAACCGTCCTGTCGTTTTGTAAATATCCCAGGCATACACAGCCATCATCGTTTTGGCATCACTGATTCGATTTTCGTCCATCAGCTTGTACGCTTCCTCTAGCGTGATCTCCGATACTTCAAGAAACTCATCTTCGTCCAGAGCCATCTCTCCAGCTTCCAGCTCTTCGGCGATATACAGGTGAATGATCTCATCCGCGAAGCCTGGTGAGGTGTAGAAAGACCGCAGATGACGGAGCGACTTGGCTTCATATCCCGTTTCTTCCTTCAGTTCACGCGCTGCAGCCACCTCCGGCTCTTCACCCGGATCAAGCTTGCCCGCAGGAATTTCCACTTCGGTACGTCCCATCGCCTGACGATATTGATCCACGACCAGCATACGATCTCCCCTCAATGCCAGTACCGCTACCGCTCCCGGGTGTTTGATAATCTCTCGGGTCGCCGTCTGTCCGTTAGGTAGCTTTACTGTGTCTACCTGAAGTGAAATCACTTTGCCTTCAAAGATCGGCTTGGTGGATACCGTCACTTCGTCAAGCTTGGGATTCGCAGGTTGAGGTGCATAGATGGATGCAGCAGATGTTTTGGATTTCATGTGTACTTCAGCTCCTTTTCATTTGTGATGGTTCAATTGAGCCGAGTTGATTTACACGGACACTCCGATGACAGAAGAAACTTCCAATCGCTGTTATCCCCAGATTTTTTGATTCTCTTGTTGCAAAGGTAGAAAATCCGGTGATAAAGGCGACCGCTTCGCTTTTCCAGTTTTTTTCTGTCCTCTCCGTTGATGTGTAAAAAATTCGTTCAATTGAACTGAGATGTAGTATATAACTGTGATTTCAGGCATATGGTGAGCCTATAAGAATTTAATCGTGTGTACAAGTCTAATGCGTACAGCGAGAACCAAGGGGGATTCACTAAATGAAAAGTTATCTCACACCTCAGTCTGCGCATGTGGTCGGACAAGCCAGACAAGTACAGCTTATCCTTAGACAGTGGATGCGTGAATGGGGCCCTGAAACCAAACTCAGCGACATGCTTGCGGGACGCAAAGGCTAGAAGCTTCACCATTGTTCAAAAAGTCCGAACCCGGTCTGCACCGAATTCGGACTTTCATTTCTTTTTTCAAAACGCTCCAATTATATCATCTCATAGACTATCAAATATCCCAATCACTTATTTGCCTTTTGCCGTTTCCTGCACAATCGCGATAACGACCTGGGACAGTTTCACAATGTCTGCTGCGCGAATGCGTTCTTTGGTCGTGTGGATATCTTCATACCCTACAGCCAGATTCGCCGTCGGAATGCCGAACCCGTTAAAAATGTTCGCATCACTGCCACCGCCAGAAGCAAACGTGCTTGTTTCCAGACCCAGGCTTCGAATCGCACGCTGGGCAAGTTGCACTACCTCATGGTCATCATGGAAGCCAAATGCAGGATATTTAATCTCACTGCGGAACTCTGCGGTTGCGCCATATTTGCGACATGTCGTCTCCAATGCTTCACGCATTTGGGCAATTTGCTGTTCAATTTTCTCCTGCACAATACTGCGAGCCTCCGCATCGATCTGAACAAAGTCACATACCACGTTCAGTGCAGAGCCACCTTGAAATTTGCCAATATTCGCTGTCGTTTCGTCGTCAATGCGTCCAAGCTTCATCGCCGCAATCGCTTTGGCTGCAACCTGAATGGCACTGATTCCATCTTCTGGATTCACTCCGGCATGCGCCGACTTGCCATAGATTTTCATCTCAATCTCTGCTCTTGCTGGAGCAGCCACACAGATCGTACCCACTGCTCCGTTAGAATCCAGCGCATAACCAAAGGAAGCATCGATATCTTTCGGATTCATTGCTCGTGCACCGACAAGACCCGACTCCTCTCCGACCGTAATCACAAACTGAATTTTGCCATGCGGAATGTTGTTCTCCTGAATAACACGAATGGCTTCAAACAGAGCCGCAATGCCCGCCTTGTCATCCGCTCCCAGAATTGTTGTGCCATCACTGCGAATCCATCCGTCCTCACCAAGCTCCGGTTTGATTCCCTGTCCGGGGGTTACGGTGTCCATGTGACATGTGAAGAGCATCGGCTCTACACCTTCTACACCTGCCACACCTTCAGCTTCCAGTGTAACGACCAGATTGCCTGCTCCATGCCCTGTCTCGTTCATTGTATCGTCCTCATAGACATGAAGACCAAGACCCGCGAATTGTTCCTTTAACACCTTGGATATATTCTGTTCATTCTTTGTTTCGCTATCAATCTGCACCAAATCCATAAAATGCTGAATCACACGCTGTTCATTAATCATTAGACTTTCCTCCCTATCGTAGATACGGTACAATACAGGTACTATGGCTTGTTCAAAAGTTCTGAAAGGAGTTCTCTCTTCATGCAAAATAAGAAATGGTTCAAAATTGTGATCTATCTCATGCTGGCAGCTATGGTTGGCTCCACTCTTTTCATCGCACTGGAACCGTTGCTGTTTGGATAGTCATCCTGACCTGAAGCTCTTCCAACGCGCTGTCTACAGACGCTGGAGAGCTTCTTTTTCTGTACTCCACATCAGATCATATGGGAATATACGCTGAAAATAAGGAACAATGTCCCGGGCTACCTGCTCAACTGTGTATGAATTCCCCGTGATATCCTCCAAAGAAGTCACACCATACTGTTCAATTCCACATGGAATGATACCCTGAAACCCAGCATGTTGAATGCCTGAGGTAATGTTAAAAGCAAACCCGTGACTCGTCACGAATCCACGTCGATGCTTACACCGATTAAACTTAATGCCGATGGCTGCAATCTTCAGATCACCGATCCATACGCCCGTATATCCTTCTTTGCGCTCGGATTCAACGCCCTGATCGGCGAGATAATCGATCATCACCTGCTCCAGCTTACGCAAGTAAGCATGCAGATCCAGTTCCTCATCCCGACCTAGTACTAACAAAGGGTAACCTACCAATTGACCCGGTCCATGATAAGTAATATCACCGCCGCGATCAATTTGAAACAAAGAGATGCCCTGCGCTTTCAGCTCTTCCTCACTCCACAGCAGATGCTCCGGATGGTTCTGTGAACCAATGGTATAGGTTGGTGGATGCTGTAAAAGCAACAGCTGTTCAGGACCTTCACCTTCGTCCAGTTGCTGCACAATTGATTTCTGAAGATTCCATGCCGCTTCATAATCCAGCATCGGTATGTATGCCACATTCAGCGGTTTGCCCATGTTTCCTCACATCCTTCTGCCCATGGTTTAATATATGAAGATACATCCGTCTCTAGACAGCCAGAAAAGTGCACGGCCCGAGGCACATACACTTTCCCGTCTTTCTATAATATAAACTTAATACACTTTCGTTTCCATGTTGTAGCCTTCCAGGTTCTCCTTAACACGTTGCAGGAACCGTCCACAGATGACGCCATCCAGAATCCGATGATCCAGAGAAAGACACAAGTTAGCCATGGACCGCACCGCGATCATATCATTAATGACCACCGGTTTCTTCACAATGGATTCAAAGGTAAGAATAGCGGCCTGTGGATAGTTGATAATTGGCTGGGACAAGATCGAACCAAATGAACCTGTATTGTTCACTGTAAATGTACCGCCTTGCATGTGATCCAGCTTCAGCGTACCTTCACGGGTCTTGCGAGCCAGATCATCAATCTCGCGAGCGAGACCCGCGATATTACGCTGATCGGCCTGTTTGATGACCGGTGTAAGCACCGAATCCTCTGTACCTACAGCCATGGACAAGTTAATATCCCGCTTCACAATAATTTTATCAACAGCCCATACTGAGTTCATGATCGGGTAATCTTTAATTGCATTGACGACACCCTTCATCATAAACGAAAGATAGGTCAGGTTAATGCCCTCTTTCCGTTTGAACTCATCCTTCAATTTGTTGCGCAACATGACGAGGTTGGTTACATCCACTTCAATCATGGTCCACGCATGAGGGATTTCAGATACACTTTGACGCATGTTACGCGCTATGGCATTACGCACAGGGGTAACATCGATAAAATATTCTGATCTTCCTTGTCCGCCGCCTTCCACTTCAATCTGTGGAATTTTCGGACTTTCGGTCAGGTGGATTCCGGAATGACGCACAGGAACGCCTGCATCGGATGCAGGTAGTGTCTGTCCTGCCACGCCACCAGAAGCTACCGAACCTGTATTCAAACCTGTATCTCTGATTCCACTGAACGGTGAAGAAGATATCGACTGTACTCCCTGATTGGCCGCAACAGATGTTTGTTCAGACGCTGATGTTGCATTCGCTTGACCACCTTGCCCAACATAGGCAAGTACGTCTTTACGTGTGATTCGACCGCCAGCCCCTGTTCCCGAAACCTGCTGCAGATTCAGTCCATGCTCTGCTGCCAAGGACTGTACTGCAGGAGAATACCGATGACGCATCGGCTGATTCGGATCAAATGCTGCTGCATTTGATCCTGTAGCTGCTACAGGAGATTGGCCTCCAGTACGCGGTGCTTGAGCTTGCCGAATCGGTTCCTCCTGACTCGCAGCAGGTGGAACTTGTTCAGCTGTATCTTCATCCGAAGCAGCGACTTGCATGCGGCAGATGGCTTCACCTACAGCAATTGTCGTACCCTCTTCCACCAATAGATCACCCATAATGCCATCCACCGTAGACGGTATCTCGGCATTCACTTTATCCGTAATGACTTCGCAGATCGGCTCGTACTGCTCCACACGGTCACCCGGTTTTTTCAACCATTTGGCTATGGTAGCCGAGACCAGAGATTCCGCGAGCTGCGGCATAATGACCTCGATCCATTTCATACGTTCAGCCATTGATTTATCACTCCAAACTTTGTTCTATCTTTATCGATTAATACGCTGCAAGTTCACGCATGGCTGTTTTGGCTTTATCCTTGCTCAGCATATAAAATTTCTCCAGCGTAGGACTGATTGGCATAGCTGGTACATCTGGACCGCACAAACGCTGAATAGGGGCGTCCAGATCAAACAGACATTCCTCACTGATGATCGCCGCCACTTCTGCGCCTACACCACCGGTTTTGTTATCTTCGTGCACGATCAGCACCTTGCCTGTCAACCGGGCAGAATCGATAATCGCTTCACGGTCGAGCGGTTGCAGTGTACGCAGATCCAGTACGTGTGCCGTGATACCTTCTTCCCGTTCCAGCTCCTCAGCGGCCTGCATAACAAAATGCAATGGCTGACTGTACCCGATAACTGTAATATCGGCACCTTCACGAAGCACATTGGCCTTACCGATTGGAACGATGTAATCATCTTCAGGCACATCTTCCTTGATCAGCTTGTAACATTTTTTATTTTCGAAAAAGAGTACCGGGTCCGGGTCGCGGACAGCCGCTTTCAGCAAACCTTTCGCGTCATACGCCGAGTAAGGAGCAATGATTTTGAGTCCCGGTGTACCAAAGAAGATGGATTCCGGACATTGGGAGTGGTACAAGCCGCCGAAGATCCCGCCACCGATTGGCGCTCGAATCACAATTGGACAGCTCCAATCATTGTTGGAGCGATAGCGGATTTTGGCCGCCTCACTAATAATCTGATTTGTTGCCGGCAACATAAAGTCCGAATATTGCATTTCCGCAATCGGCTTCATGCCGTACATTGCTGCACCGATAGCCACACCGGCAATCGCCGATTCAGATAGTGGCGTATCCATGACACGCATCTCGCCAAATTGATCCTGCAACCCTTTGGTTGTGGTGAACACGCCACCTTTTACACCGACGTCCTCGCCAAGAACAAAAACATTCTCGTCCCGTTCCATCTCTTCTTTCATTGCGAGACGGATTGCATCAATATATTCCATCATAGCCATGATTACCGTCCCCCTTCTTCGCTGTCTGCATAGACATGCGTCAGCGTGTCCTCAGGTTTGGGATATGGCGCATTGTCTGCATATTCAGTTGCTTCTTTCATTTCCAGCGCAAGCTGGGAAGCCAGATCCGCATCCCGGGCTTCGTCCCAGATGCCGCATTCAATCAAATAATTTTTCATCCGAAGTACGCCGTCTTTCTTCCAGTTCTCCTCAACTTCTTCCTTCGTCCGGTAGGCCAAGTCATTATCCGAAGTCGAGTGTGGAGACAAACGATACATCATCGCTTCAATCAGTGTCGGACCTTCGCCGGCGATAGCGCGCTGGCGTGCTTCCTTCACAGCCGCGTACACTTCGAGTGCATCGTTGCCATCTACGCGAAGTCCCGGGAAACCATACCCCAGTGCACGATCAGAGATTTTGCCGCTGAGCTGTTTGTGAATAGGAACCGAAATTGCATATTGATTGTTCTCACACATAATGATGACAGGCAGCTTATGCACACCTGCAAAGTTCGCGCCTTCGTGGAAATCCCCCTGGTTGCTTGAACCTTCCCCAAAGGTAACAAAAGAAACAAACTCTTTCTTCTGCATTTTGGCAGCAAGAGCAAATCCGACCGCATGAGGAACTTGTGTAGTCACCGGGCTGGACCCGGTAACGATACGCAGTTTCTTATGACCAAAGTGGCCTGGCATCTGCCGGCCGCCACTGTTTGGATCTTCGGCCTTGGCAAAGGCAGACAGCATCAGCTCACGCGGTGTCATACCTACGGCCATAACGAAACCGTAATCGCGGTAATAAGGCAAAAAGTAATCATGATCACGGTCCAAACCAAAAGCCGCCCCGACTTGCGCTGCCTCCTGACCCACACCGGATACGTGAAAGTTAATTTTGCCCGCCCGCTGCAAGAGCAAGCAACGTTCGTCAAACTTGCGTGCAAGCAGCATGTATTTGTACATATCTAAAACTTCTCCATCAGTTAGTCCCAGTTGTTGATGTCGATGAACCGCATCTGCAGTACCTTGTGAACTCATATGAGGTACCTCCTTTTAATCAAAGCCTTTTGCAAGTCCTACTACCCGATCTTATAACCTGGTACTAAGACTTGGCTTAACCTTATTATAATCCCTTTTGCCCAAAAAAGGAAAGTACCTTTCTCACTCAGGGTTGTCTGACTTACATTCCAATCGCTTTTCCATCCACGGCTAACATCGCTTCGCCCATAATTTCCGACAATGAAGGATGCGGATGTATGGTCTGTCCGACTTCCCATGGCGTTGCATCCAGCATTTGTGCCAATGCAGCCTCAGCGATCAATTCCGTAACATGGGTGCCAATCATATGTACCCCTAAAATATCATTCGTTTTGGCATCCGCAATAACCTTCACGAATCCATCGCGACTTCCGTGAATCAAAGACTTGCCGATGGCCTGGAATGGGAACTTGCCGGTTTTGATCTCGTATCCGCGTTCCTTAGCTTCTTTCTCGGTGAATCCAATGCTGGCAGCTTCCGGGCGTGTATACACGCAGCGCGGAATCCGATGTGCTTCAACCGGATGCACGCTCTCACCAGCAAGATGATTGACTGCAAGGATGCCTTCGTGACTTGCGGCATGAGCAAGCTGTAACCCGCCGATACAATCACCAATCGCATAGATATGGCCTTCTCCAGTCTGCAGGTGTTTGTTGACCGCAATAAAACCTCGTTCCACTTTGATATCGGTATTCTCAAGTCCGATATTTTCAACATTAGCTTGACGCCCAACAGACACCAGCATTTTTTCAGCCGTCAGCGTTTCTACCTTATCTCCCGCAAGCTGCACGTCAATGTTCACGTTCTGATCATCGGTGTGGTAACTGTCGGTCATCAGCTTAGCGCCAGTCAAGAAACGCACGCCTCGTTTACCAAGTAAACGTTGCATTTCTTTTGCTATATCCTCGTCTTCTGCAGGAAGCACATGAGCCGCTGTCTCAACCACCGTAACACTCACGCCAAAGTCATTCAGCATAGAGGCCCATTCCAGACCGATAACACCACCGCCCACAATGAGGATTGAAGCTGGCAATTCGTCCATGCGAAGCGCTTCATCACTGCTCATGATGTATCGTCCATCCGGTTCAAGACCCGGTAGCACACGTGGACGTGAGCCCGTAGCAATAATCAGGTTCGTTGGAACGACCGTGTCCATCTCGCCATCCTCATACTCCACCGCTACAGCCCCGCTCTGTGGTGAGAAGATCGACGGCCCGATCACACGTCCTTTGGCGTGCACGACTTCGATTTTATTTTTTTTCATCAAATATTGAACGCCCTGATGAAGTTGCTCCACAATCGCATCTTTACGCGCCTGAACCTTCGGGAACACAAGCGTTGTTCCTGTTGTCTCGATGCCGTAGCTCTCGCTATCCTGAATCTCAGCGTACATCTCGGCACTTTTTAGCAGCGCCTTGCTTGGGATACATCCACGA
Source organism: Paenibacillus polysaccharolyticus (assembly GCF_900102085.1). GTDB lineage: Bacteria > Bacillota > Bacilli > Paenibacillales > Paenibacillaceae > Paenibacillus > Paenibacillus polysaccharolyticus. Next base: position 91,331 of record NZ_FMVM01000012.1, read on the forward strand.
TGCAGGCAAGTTCCACCTAGCTTGTCCTTTTCTATAATAACGACCTTTTTGCCTAGCTGGGCAGCACGGATCGCCGCAACATATCCGCCCGTTCCTCCACCTAATACAGCAACATCACATGGTATTGGCATCTCTATGTTCTCCTCTATATGCTCATTTTTTTGAAAATAAATATTAATAAAATGACCGATGGTACCTTAACATTTTTCTTATCCTCTATATATCATTGTACTCTCCTTGCGTGGTCAACTCAAAATTTGACCCATTCTCGCATGGACAGTCTGTACATTCCAAGCTATGATATAAGCAGGGATTCCCTGTAAGCGTAACCTTTATTTTATGTCTACACTGGCAGAAAGGGTATAATGCTCATGAATACAAAAATAGTCTTTGCGCGCTTTCTCGCAATTGTTATACTCGTTATCCCAGGCTTAATGGCCATGAAGGGCTTCCTCATGATGAAAGATGCCTTATTTCTATATTACGCGGAGCACGGAAACGACCTGATCGCTCCCGGATTCCAGTGGCTTTCCTTCTTGGGTGGGCTCGTGCTTTTTGCGGCAGGCATGAGTTTTCTCGGAGGCTGGATTCTGTTTCGCGACCGCAAACGCAATTATGTAGGACCACGTTTTCGCTCCAAAAAACAGTCAGAACAGATGGAAACACCCGGAAGCACTTCATGATTCCGGGCTTTTTTGTTTTCTGCGCATGATTAGAGATGCTTCATTCATACAAGGCATCTCGAAGTTTAGTGGACATGCGTGACTCTTTCGAAGATGATTTCAGAATCGTTCTGCGCAATGTCAGATTGCTGGCTTGTAGCCGTTCTGCTTCTGTCAGTAGTTCTGTAAATAATGCCTGCGCAGCTTCATCCAGCTTGCCTTGGTTATTCAGCTCCTCATATCGTTGCTTCAGTGAGGTTAATGCTTCGTTCATTGGTAACACCTCTTTTCAGATAACTCTAGTGGCTCCAGCTTTCGGAACCAACATCGTAACCATCCATATAGTAACACAAACCGATTTATATTAGTTCTGGCTCTTTCCAAAGAAGATGTGGTAATCTGTAATGGTCGCTTTTTTTGAATTCCGTATGCGAGAGGGGTAGCAGCACCGTGCAAACTGGACGTATTACCGTAATTACTGGACCCATGTTCAGTGAAAAATCTGGTGAACTTATTCGCCGTTGTCAGAAACTTATTCAATTTGGCCGTAAAAAGGTCGTTGCCTACAAACCAGCCGAGGATGATCGATTCGCTCAGGACGAGATCGTAAGCCGGATCGGCTACAGACTTCCTGCCCATTCCATTCCCCGGCAATTAACGCCGGAATCCGTTGAGACCATTCTGAATCAAACCATAGATGCCGATGTTGTTGCCTTTGATGAAGTTCAGTTTTTCAGCAGTGCCATCATGGAACTCGTTTCCGAACTGGCTTACTGTGGCAAACATGTGATTGTGGATGGACTGAACATGGATTATCGCGGAAAAGAATTCGGATATATCGGTGGCCTGCTTGCCATGGCTGATGATATTGAGAAACTTTCTGCATTCTGCGCGGTATGCGGCAGCCCGGATGCTGCCTTTACACAGCGAATTGTCAACGGAGAGCCTGTTACATTGGGTCCAGTTGTCATGATCGGCGATTCGGAGGCTTATGAGCCCCGCTGTCGTTGCTGCTTTATTCCTCCTCATAAAGTGGAATGCCCGTCCTAAGATACACTCAGAACCAAAGCCCAATTGGGCTTTTTTTTATTGCCAGCAACAGAACAGGCACAAAAAAGCACCGCTGTGTGCGATGCTCTCCAAATCACTTCCCGCTAGTCACGGGAAACAAAATATTTGTTGGTCATGTAATATGCGTCGCCACGTGACGTTTCTACCATTCCTTTTTTGGCATCCAGGAATACAATCTCTTTACATTTCGTGCAATACCATTTGGTACGTTTATAAGGAGATTCTGTGACGTAGGCCGTGCCGCATTTACAATCAATTTTCATCAATAGCTCGGTGGATTTATAAGCACTGGACAGACGTTCCAGGTTATCCTGCTGCTGTGTTGGCATGATCGTCTGCTGATAATCGGATAAATGATTTTGAACCTTAAAGTCTGCGACCAAACCTGCATTTAACCCAAAAAACTCTTTGCCGATCTCCGTTACGAAGCGTCTCTCATTTCTATAACAATCGAGCCATTCAACAATCTGCTTATTAGACAGTGGAACCGTACCCTTGATACCGCTATTTAAGGTGTAGGTCATGATGTATAAAGTATCGTCTTGTCTTCCTGAGTACATTAGAATCCTCCTTCGAATACATTTGCTAATGTACTACAAAAACGCGCATAAATCAAAAAAATATTGTTTCCTGAGCGCATTTCTTCTTATTAAATGGGAAACATACCTCTCTCATCTGCTATTGTCTTACAAGAACTGCATACACCTGTAACATTTCCCTGTGGAGCAGCATAATACACGACCCTTTTCACATGTTTCCTGCAAATGGAACAGTAGTTCCTCCTTTCCTTTTTTGGAGTGTAGTCCGATAGCTTCACTACGTTTTGCTGCCGCCGAAACCTCCGTAAAAAACCTAGCCAATTCATATTCGCTTCACTCTTTCTTATGCGCTAGCCTTGTCATCGTTTTTTCCTTGGCCTGCAAAATCGCGCCACCTGTTATGTATACGATTCCAAGTTGTGCGTGCCGATCTCATATTTTATTCGACGTTTCGGGTGTTTTTCCTGTTTTAATCTCAGTACATATTAAAAAAAACCGTAGACACCTGTATTCTCTACACCCGAGAAACAGCGGCCTAATCGGTTTTTTCAGTCATCGTTTTATTTATAAAATGTGCCCAGTACGTCGAGATCCGATGAACGCTCTATGCGAAAAGGATAGATGAACCCCTGTTTCAGTTTAGCAAACTTTCGTCCCCACAGATCCAGTCCGGATGTAAACTTATAAGCCTGATATATGAATTTGGAACAATAATTTCGCTCGACACTTAGAAGGTTCGTTTGCAAGCGGTAGAATTTTACCTGCTTATAATGTTCTTGAACCCATTCTGCTGCCCGAATACCCACCTGATGGAGCTTGGAACGGAACACAATGAAGCGATCTCCTTCATAAAAGCGAGTGAGATACCAGTCCAATGTATCCGCAAAAACCGGCCCGTAAGGATGCACATGATACACCTTTCCGTCCAGACCAATAATGCCCATATGCCCGGCATAATAAGTTGATTCCGAGCTTGGCGTATAGACGATGTCCCCTGGCTCAAGCTTCAACGATTTTAATTCACTTAGAGGCATATCCTGCTGTTGCCTTTTTACAGCGGCACGTTTACGTCGGCCCTCGACCAATAAATGATGCAGTGCTCCGGCTGTAGCAAGATAAACCTCGGACCATTTCACTCGTTTCACATTCACACGTTGAAGCAATCTCTGAATGAAAGTCGTATTTTGTTGTCCGGATGATGAACCTTTTTTCATTGTTGTACTCCACCCTTGTCGAAATGTAATCCGGTTTTGAGTCCCTAGGCTAGCATGCAAGACGTGAAAACTTGTTATTATTCCCGCAAGCCTCTTGTAGATTTTGATTATAGACGGTTTAGAGCTGATCTTCAATCCAAAACCTGTTCAAAGACTGTTCTATCTTGTGCAATTCTAACTACTTCATACGCGCATGATACAAAAAAATAACCTCGGAAAATTTCCGAAGTTATTTTAAGTTCAAGTCTTGTTTCGACTTAATATTAACTACTCCACAACACCAAGCGCTTTGTTTTTTTCTTTGAAGCGACTGTTATGAGAAGAGACATAAGCTACTTTTTCGGCTTCCGGATCCATATATAACTTCGCACTGTTAACGGCCAGAGCTGCATCTGTAAATGTACCCGCGATCAGATACAATTTGCTTCCATAATCGACGAAATCACCCGCGGCAAAAACGCCAGGTATGTTCGTTTGCAATCTTTCGGTTGTGCTCACATGCCATTCACCCAAGTCTAATCCCCAATCACGAATGGGACCAAAATCACTCTTCATGCCATGATTGACAATCACCGCATCCACTTCAAGCATCTCCGTCTCTCCGCTTTCCATATGTGTAACGGTTACCTGTTCAATCATATCCCCGCTTATGCTGTGTAACTTCTCAATTGCGTAGGGTGTGCGCACGTCAACTGAAGATTCTTTCATACGCGACACGTTCCGCTCCAGTCCTCCAAAGTGATCACGTCGATGTACGACCGTTACCTGCTGAGCCAAGCTCTCTAGCTCATTCGCCCAATCCACAGCGGAGTCTCCCCCACCCGAGATTAACACTCGTTTACCGCGGAAAGGCTCGAGCTCTTGCACCGTATAATGTAGATTGGATACTTCATAGCGGTCTGCCCCTTCAAGCTCCAGTTTCGCCATTTTGTATATCCCGTATCCTATTGCCAAAATGACAGTACGTGTCCAGTGTTGCTCACCTGTAGCAGAAGTTAGCAGAATGGTGCCATCCGCTTTACGTTCAAATCCTTCAATCTGTTGTTCAAACACAAGTGTCGGTTCAAATGTGCGCGCCTGCTGCTCCAACTGTTTAATCAGATCTTCACACAGGATGGGTGTTACCCCTCCAACATCCCAGATCATCTTTTCCGGATAAAACAGCATCCGTCCACCCAATCTGTCGCGTGCCTCAATTAATTTCGTTTTCATATCTCGCATACCGCTATAAAAAGCAGAGTACATGCCTGCCGGGCCGCCTCCGATAATCGTCACATCATAAAGCTCTATTTCTTGATTCATCTCTACAGGACCTCCATCCACTCGACTATGGTAATTAATTATGTGATATTGATTCTCATTATCGTTTAAGTCTAATGGAAATGGGTTCAAATTACAATCCCAATATCATTTTCGCCTCCTGCGTAACTTTATGTGCGCGATTTCCTCTTCATTTATTGTGCTCTTGGAGCAGACAAAAGTTTATCTACAACAAAATCGAGTTGTTTATTGATGGAATAGATATCTGAATAATAAAAGAAATCAAAATCAATCTCGATTAACCGACCTTCTTTGACCGCCTTGATGTTACGCCATATCGGATTATCCGTTAGAACATCTGCCCCTTCATACACAGAGCGGAACACATAGTCACCTATGTATTCTGGAAGAACTTCCATTGAGATTGTAGAGCCATCTTCGTCTGATACGACATCGATTTTGTCTTGTACTACTTTAGGAGCTTTCATCTCCAAATACTCATAGACTGCCTGAGAACCCCGACCAAATTGCTTGCTCTCCACAACGACCATACCTTTTAGTCCGCCTTCAATAATGGAAATGGTTTTATCCAATATACCAGCGTCTGCAAGAGTTTTTTTACTCTCTTCCACTTTGCTGTTAAGGTTGTTAATCAAGACTTCAGCTTCCTTCTCTTTGCCAAAAATGCTGGCTATGCTGTGAAGTCGTTCTTCCGTTGTCATTTTCTCGTACGGAATATACACCGTAGGTGCGATATTTTTCAACGTGTTATATGTTTCTTCCGACGGAACAATAATCAGGTCTGGATCAAGGTCAATGACCGCTTCAGGGTTCGGTTCGAACCAGGTACCGAGTGAATTTACACCTTCAAGCTCACTCTTGTAAGCAGCCCCGTCGTATACATCTGATGTAGCGATTGGCTTGACTCCAAGTGCAACAACATCACCTTGAAGATACAGCACAACAACTCTTTTCGGATTAGCCGGAACGATAACATCACCTTTTATGGTCGAGACCGTGCGTGTTTCTTTATCTTTGTTTACTTGACTTCCCGTCTCTGATGTTACTGATGAACTACTGTTAGTCGAATTAGCACCCGTTCCTTCTCCAGCTGAAAGTGTATTGGCGGTACCTGAAGAACAGGCCGTAAGGAGCATCGTTAGACTTAATATTGCAATCATGATCATGCTGGAACTTGAATTTTTTCTTTTCATTGGTGTGGACCCTCCGTTTATATATCGATAATGATTATCATAATCAATATATCTTGACTTCAATGCCCAGCCAATGGACGATTCGGATACGTGCAATGGACGATCTTCTATTCGGCCCAATTCCTTCATCTTCTTTTGATACAGGGTTGGAGACATGCCCACATGTTTCTTGAAGATTCGGCTAAAATAATATACATCTGAATAACCAACCTCTGCAGCGATATCACCAAGCTTTGCATCTGAACGTACAAGTAAATCCTGAGCCTTGCCGATTCGCGTCTGAATTAAGTAATCGATGGGACTGTAACCCGTCTTTCGTTTGAATCGCATAGATAAATGACGCGAGCTAAAATTGAATTGTTCTGCTAGCAACTCAAGTGTAACCTGTTCTCTATAATGCTGATGAATGTATTCAAGCGTCTGTTTCACCGGATCAACAACTTCGGTTTGAACCTCTTGTGCAGCTAGCTGAACCATCAGTTCATGAATGAATTGATAAAACAGACTCTTCGTATAAAGCAGGTCCAAATTGGTTGGTTGCGTCCATACTTTCTCCATCTCATTAAAATACCTTAACAAGTTCAATGGACTCCTCGGTGTAAATCCATATTGTAAGGAAAACGGAGCACCTAGAACCTGTCCTTGTAACCACCTTTTACGATAATTTGGAAATGCTCGAAATGCTCTGTAATACAACATAATATATTCGAAATCTTCATTGGCCTGTATATTCAATAATGATCCTTTGGCTCCATGAATTAAAAAAAATGGTTCTGATTTATACTTATTTCCGTTCAATTGAATGTCGGCCGACCCTCGAATCGAATATATAAAACAAGCAGCAGGCAGTGTATATGATCCATGTTGTATTTCGTTCTTTAAGACGATGCGGCGTATATCCAGCACCTTCACGGCCGCATAATTCCAATATTGCATCTGTTCGTTTAATTGCATTATTTCTCTCCAATCTCCGTTTCTTCTGAAACAATGACCGCTAAAAACCACACACTCATTGATAACCATTATCAATTATCCTGATAAAGTTCGCAATACTTTACATAAGTATATTTTTAGTGAACAGGTAGAACCTTCATTCTTCTCCCTCATCAACCGATATATGGATAAAAGACCGTTACCATACTAAAGAGGGAGAAGGTAAAATGAATTCAATTTCACCTGCAACCAAAAGCAGCTTCACACCACCGGCCAGCCCGACCTCAAACCGAGATAAAGAAATTCAAGGGTTGATGCAGCAGAAAGTAAAATTAAATGAACAAATCCATATTGTTAAATCCAATGATGAGCTTGATATCAAAACTAAGGCAGAACGCATAAAATCCTTAACCGGTTCCATTGCGCAGATTGATAGTCACATCGCGCAGATCAAAGCAGAAGAGATGGAAGAGAAGAACAAGTTACAACAGATGAATCAGACGAAGCAACCACAATCGAAGCCTGAAGAGCCACAACAGACTCCGTCAATGAATCATCTTATCAAGCATAGTCAGACGTATGATCAGATGGGAAAGCTGGTTGGTTTACGGGACAAAATGCAAAGTTCAATTCATACGATTGAGGGGGAAACCCGGTTTGACCGGATTGTGTTGGAGAACGACACACACAGCGATATTGGCAAAACGCAGATGCTTGAAAACGCGGAACGCACGGTTTTTCAGAAAAAAAGAGAAGTAGTGCAGGATCTAGAGTCTAACATAAGAAAAGCGAATCATAAGCTCGGTGAGTTGGCAGACGATATTCATAAGCCTGGACGTCACGATTCGGGACAGTTTCCCTCATCTGTAGGTTCGCGCAAAGAAGAATCCCAAGAGATTGACCGAGGAAAATCGGCGGTACCTAAGTTGGAAGACAGTGCTCCCGATGAGGAAAAATCAGAACAGGGACGCGTAAGCAGCTCTGTACCAAACAAAGCAAGTGAATCTGCTGCTTCGGCTTATTCTTCTGTGGACATTCGTATCTAAGGAAGGTGAATTATGGTTAGACCTAAACGGATGTAGACCTGTAAAGAAAATATACATATTGTGAGATGGGTTTAATATTCCCTTTCTATCACGAAACGATCTTTTATTACTTAACACATGTGACTGTGAATTATTTATAAAGATCTAATTAGACAACGCTGTTTTTTGGGACGTATTCTCCAAATCTCGGCGTTTTTTTGTCATTCACCATTGACAGTGACTCAGGCTCATTTGGTTTGCACGTATTTAAGCTTCAATTCAATATGAGTACTTCTCTTCTAAACGATTAACATTAACCTATTTAGTATCTAAGTTTAGGTACAACTAGGCCCGCACAGCCTCCCCCTCCATGTCATTCGAACAAATGATGCTGCCATTGATGGATTTGCAGCTTTTTTTCACACGTGTAGCTTCATCAATAATCTGATTAATATTTTCATATCGTTGATATAGATTGGTTACAACTGCGATGGATACCGATACTAAAGGAATGGGTCGATTCAATCCCGAGCGGCCTTCACCCATCACATACTGATTGTTCCAGTCCTGTTCATTGTAAAAATTCTTCTTCAACTCTTCAAACTGGGAAATGACTTCTTCACAGACCCGCTTATACTGATGGTGGTTCAGGATTGCGATAAAATCATCCCCGCCGATATGTCCAAGAAAAGCCTCTGCTACCCCAAAATGCTCACGGAGTAAATTGGCCGTTGCTTGGATAAGCTCATCCCCCATTTTGAAACCATAACTATCGTTATACGATTTAAACTGATCCAGATCAATATAAAGAACACTGAATTGATCCTGTTTAAGCACCTGAACTAATCGGTCATCTATGATCCGATTGCCAGGAAGCCCTGTTAACGGGTTCATAAATATCGCCATTTCCGCTCGAACATCCGCAACCTCTAGCAATAATCGCCGAATACTCACCGCCCCATGAAATCGACCTCCAGATGTTACCAGAACTAGATCATACAGATCCGCTTCTTCACGCTTCATCGCCGCCACGCTGACATCTGTAATTTGTTCCGAATAATCTACGACCAGTGCGTTTACGTTCATAAGTAGCTTCACAGGACGCCCCATGTAGAGATTGTAACCATATTGTGAGCCGATCTGTTGAAAAAAACGTGTTCGCATCATCAATGAAATTCCTTTTTTCCCTTCAACCGCTACCCCCTCCAAATTTGGATTGGATTTAAACAGTTGATATAAGGCATCACACTTGGTCTCTGGCAGTACGACTGGAATCGGTTCAGCAATTTCACCTATTTGAGTAAACACATAAATCAACCCCTCGCCATATCGTCAACCATGTCACTTTTGATCTATCCGTGGTCACATCGTACCACTTTTTACCTAAAAAAGCGTTAACTTCAGGTAAATTTTTTCGAAAAACACCAATGCTTTGCTTAAACCTGTAAACTTTTTAGGTAATAAGTCACATTTCCACTTTTTCGTGTTGTTCAAAATGTTAGTTTGTAATGTCTATTAAATCAAATATAGAAATACACTAAAAATTCGGATATTTATTGGGCTTTAGCAAAACATCCAGGTGGCTAATGCTGTCACTGATGCCCTCGAGTCCATGCCAGTTCAATGGCGTGACGGATCGCAAGTTCGATGTGAACTGCATCATTTTGAATTTTTTCGGCAATAGCTGGGTAGCAGTTTATACACTTCTATATAACTTAACGTTAGCCAATATATTCATGTGGAAAAATCATTTTAAAATGAAACTTAATAGTTGACTCTTATTACTTCCAAAAGATTAATTATATTTACAAATATATCTTGAATATACCATTCCAATTGGATATTATTAGTACATAATATTAAAAGGAGGACTAAAAAATTGAAGAAGAAATTATCTCTGGTCCTCGCTTCTTCAGTCTTGGCTTTATATGCTACTTTTTATAGTCTCGCTAGTGCTTCCGAAAAAGAGTTGATCCCCGTAGATTCTGGTGAAACTTCTGGCTATGTTTACCTAAATGGGGAACCAATTAAAGAAAACACCACTGTTTACGCTACAGAAATTAATCAGGAAGAACTTATTGAGAAATACGGACTTGAAAAGCCTTCCGAAAGCGCAAAGTTAGTTTCAATTCAAATAGTAAACAATGAATCTGATAACCCTCGAGATCTTGTAAAAGAGCAAGATGACTCTATTAGTCCACAGAACATTTGGGGTTTCAAACTTGTAAAAAGTCCAACCCAAAGTGTTGATGATTGGACTGAAATTGCGAGAGGCAAATACTTTTGCAATAAACCGAAAACTCAGTTATGCAATGGTGTAGAAATTTCGATAGTTGCAAACGAAAGTGTATCAGTAGAGGTACAAACTTCTCTCAGCATCGGAGTTAAAAAGTTTGTTGCGGCAGAGTTTGGTCGTAGTCTTAATGAACACATTGGCGTATCCACATCCGTTATGGTTCCTATGAATGTCCCTGGAGGTAAAACAGGTATAGGAGTTGGCTATCCAATTTATAAATCAACGTATGGTCAAGTTTATCAAAAAGGGCTCTTCGGCGATACGCTTTTGGGTGGAGCAACATATCTTGAACCAAAGCCATCATCCATTGCTGTTACATCATGGATACAAGGATAAGAAGAAAAGAACATCTCATTGAATTCTGATTTTAATATCTCAATTCAAAACATTGTAAAACATTTATGTCTCGAACTGACGTCGTTAATCTTACGGTGTCAGTTTTATTTAATTTACGTTGAGAATTTCCTCTTTTTTTGAAATAAATATAGACTTGATTTGGCTTGACCTTCGCCAGATTTCGTAAATCATACGCCAAACAAAGGAAGCCGATGTCTTGCGGAAAAGATTTTTCGAACTGATACAAAGCATAAATTTGTCGATAAGAAATACCACTTGTTTATGTGATTGTAGAAATCCCATAAACAAGTGGTTTTTGTTGTATTATTTATTCGATATTATCGGCTCAAAACGTCCTTATTTTTTATAGCCGCAACTAAACTGTAATCCTTAATACCCTCAAAATCTTACAGCTCATCAGTTCAGCTAACCTTATGCTCAATTCTCAGCTTGTCAGCGACCATCGCGATGAACTCGGAGTTCGTCGGTTTCGACTTGCTGATGTTGATGGTGTAACCAAACAGGTGGCTGATGCTGTCGATGTTGCCGCGTGTCCATGCCACTTCAATGGCGTGACGAATGGCACGTTCGACGCGAGACGGCGTTGTTTTGAATTTTTCTGCAATGGCCGGGTACAACGTTTTGGTGATGGCGCCCAAAATTTCGATATTGTTGTATACCATCGTGATGGCTTCCCGCAAATACTGATATCCTTTAATATGCGCAGGAACTCCGATTTCATGTATGATTGACGTGATGCTGGCATCCAGATTTTTGTGTTTGCCCATCGGTACAACATTAGATTTATTGATATACATGGAGGAAGAAGAACCGCTGCTTGTAGACATTGTCGTTTGCGTGCCCACAAGCTGACGTACCCGATTCGCCAGTACTTCCATGTCAAATGGCTTGAGAATGTAATAGGAAGCTCCGAGTTGCACAGCACGCTGTGTGATGTTTTCCTGGCCGAATGCGGTGAGCATAATTACTTTGGGCTGCGGAGACAGATTCAAGCCGCGCAGGCGTTCCAACACTCCGAGTCCATCCAGATGAGGCATGATAATATCCAGAATTAACACATCCGGTACATCCCGGGTTTGTTCCAGCAATTGCAATACTTCTTCACCGTTGTATGCAATACCGGTCACTTCCATATCTTCCTGTTCGGATATATATTCGGCGAGCAAATTCGTAAATTCACGGTTATCATCGGCCAGCAATACCTCAATTTTTTGCAAAACGGTATCCTCCTTTTATTTAAAACCTCGTATTTTACAATTTCGTACATTTCCTTACACGTTAAATTTTCGACACGCCAAGTGAAATTCCTTCTGTCGAAAATTATTTTTCTTTATTTTTTTTTCTCGATCCTTTATAATAAATATTTTATTTCAGCATACGATATAATATGTTTACTTTCGACAAAAAAACCTTAAAGCTGTTTAACCAGCCTTAAGGTTTTTCGCTTGACCTTTTTTCATCATTACACCAGCATCTTGGAGCATCCATTCAATGAAGCATCCATAACCGGATTTCGGATCATTGACAAAGACATGAGTCACTGCTCCAATAAGCTTGCCATCTTGAACGATCGGGCTACCACTCATTCCTTGAACGATGCCACCCGTCTTATCGATCAGTTTAGGGTCTGTAATACGCAATACCAACCCTTTTGTCGCTGGCTCCGATTGATCGGCAACATGCACAATATCGATGGTGAATCGCTCGACCTGTTGCCCATCGACCACAGTCAAAATTTCAGCCGGTCCCTCCTTCACTTCATGTGAAAAAGCGACAGGTATTCCTTGCGAATACAAGCTATGTTCCGGATTCTGAGACATCTTACCGAAGATACCAAAAGCCGTATTACGCTCGATGTTTCCTAAAATTTTGCTTTCTTTAAGAAAATGGGCTCTTTTCTCACCAGGATCACCAGTTTCACTTTTCGAGATGGATGTAACATTAGATTGTACAATTTGTCCACTGCCTACAACGATGGAGGTTTGAGTATTCATGTCCGTGATGACATGACCTAACGCCCCATAAACGCCTTGATCAGGTGCATAGAAGGTAAGCGTACCTACACCAGCTGCCGAGTCTCGAATGTACAATCCCAGTCTCCATGCTTTATCTTCTGCATCATACGCCGGGGTTAACTTGGTTTTGATGGTTTCATTCCCCCGTTTTAGCACAACATCAATACCTTGATTACGTTTACCAGCAAGTTCTACGGCCTCGGATACACCCGATACACCATCCAGACGTTTGCCATCCATATGTGTAATCAAGTCACCTAATTTGATCCCAGCCGCTTCACCTGGTGATTTTTGTTCATCCGGATTAGAACGAACGAGATGATGCCCAACAACCAGGATACCTGCAGATTTAACTTTGACGCCAATCGTTTGACCCCCTGGAACAACACGCAGATCAGGAATTACGTTTACATTAACCGTTTTAACGGGAATTTTCCCCCATAGCTTCAAGGTTAGTTTAGCATGTCCCGTCTGCTGAGGATGAAGATGTAAAGGTTCCTGACGAGTAACCTTGAGCGCAGACTGATGATCCAGTCCAACGATATCCGGCCGATCTACGACAGCGCTTGAAGCGGCTGGTACTGCAAGCCTGACGTCTGCTTGCCTGCCCGCAAAGACCTGCACTTCATCAGGCAGAGAAGCATAACTCTGCATCGGCTGTACAACCTGGCTAAGTACACATAGAAAGAAGGCAAATAAAAGACCTAGCAATTTTTTCCTGAGGGGGGAATTCAATGGCTGTCACACTCCCTTTGCTTCTTTCGCTTGACGAAAGGTGGTCGCCAATTGCGTACCTATAAGATAACCCCGCCCCCAGGCTTTTATTACTGTCAAACATTACGCCAGCCGTCCGTTTCACCCTTTTTTGGCTTCCGCCAAATTCAGCATTTCTTGCGCGTGATGCAATGTTTTTTCTGTAATTTCCACACCACCGAGCATACGTGCCAATTCTTTCACTCGGCCTTCCTCGGACAGCGATTCCACTTGAGTCATCGTGCGTCCGTCGTAAACATGTTTCTCGATCAAATACTGATGATCCGCCATACAAGCTACTTGTGGCAAGTGTGTTATTGAGAATACTTGACACGTCGAAGACAGACGATGAAGCTTCTCCGCAATGGATTGTGCCGCCCGGCCGCTAACCCCTGTATCCACCTCGTCAAAAATTAATACCGGAATGCGGTCATGACGAGCAAATATGCTCTTCATCGCCAGCATGATTCTGGATAATTCTCCGCCTGAAGCGATTTTACCTAGTGGCCGAAGAGGCTCACCCGGGTTAGGAGAGATCAGAAATTCCGCATTGTCGGCACCTTGGCGGCTGAACCTGATACGGCGTCCATTCCATTCAATGCCTTTTGGATCTTCAGCAGGCACGATCTGAACACGTAGTGACGTTCTTTCCATCTGCAGATCCTTGAGCTCACTTTCTACCTGAGCAGCCAGTTCCTCCGCACATTGTTTACGCACTTTGCTTAGCTCCTCAGCCGATTCCATCACAAGCACAAGCAGTTTGTCACGCTCCGTACGAAGCTTCTCCAAGCGCTCATCTTTGTTCTCTAGCTGGTCGGTCTCATGACTGATCTGTTCATAATAATTCAAAATGAGTTCTACACTATCTCCATATTTGCGTCTTAGTCCAGAGATCAGATTTAATCGTTGTTCAACTTCCTCCAGTCTGCCGGGATTAAATTCGATTCGTTCCCGATAATCCCGCAGTTGAAAGGTGACGTCTTCCAATTGGTAAAAAGCCGACTGCAGTTGCTCCACAATCGGCTGCAATCTTTTACTGTCATATCCAGAGATATCTTCAATTTGTGATAAAGCTATGCTTATCGCTTCTAATCCGCGTTGTCCACTCAGTAAATCGTATGCACCCGAAACACTGTCCATCATTTTCTCGCTATGGGATAGTTTGACCCGTTCTTCGCCAAGTAATTCATCTTCCCCTTGGGTAAGACCAGCCGCAGCGATTTCTTCCAGTTGAAAACGGTACATATCAAGCAGTTGGTAAGCCCGCTGGCTTGACTCTTGTAGCGCCCGCAATTCCTTCTCAGCTGCAATAAATTTGCTGTAGCGCTCCTGGTATTTAGCTTTGACGGGGCCGATTATATCGGAGCCATACGTATCCAGCAACCCGAGATGACTTTCTGCACGAAGCAAACTCTGATGCTCATGTTGACCGTGAATGTTGATCAGCTTCTCGCCCACTTCGCGTAGCATTGTCAAATTCACAAGCTGTCCGTTAATCCGTGATGTACTTTTACCCTGTGTGTTCAATTCACGCCGAATCACCAGATGTTCCTCAGGCTCACAGTGAATACCCAGCTGCTCCAGCGTATTCCACACCGGATGACTAGGCTCCATCTCAAACAGCGCTTCCATCTCTGCCTTGTCACATCCGTACCGAATCAGATCTGCTGAACTCCGTCCTCCCGCGATCAAGCCGAGAGCATCGATGATAATGGATTTACCTGCACCGGTTTCCCCGGACAACACATGAAATCCCGGATGAAAGACCACATCGACTTCTTCCACCACGGCGAGATTGCGAATTGATAATGTAACTAACATCTGCAAAAACACCTCCGGCTGATTTAAGCAATATATCCCATGATGCGCTCAATGACAGTGACGCTGTTGTCTTCTGTACGGCAAATAATAAGGATTGTATCATCTCCACAGATCGTGCCCATCACTTCAGTCCACTCGATATTGTCAAGCAATGCTGCAATGGAGTTCGCTGTTCCCGGCAAACATTTCATCACTACAAGATTGTTGGTGTGATCAATGTGCAGGAAATTATCCACGAGCGCGCGCTTAAGCTTTTGAATCGGATTATAGCGCTGATCGGTTGGCAATGAATATTTATATCGTCCATCATCCATTGGAATTTTGATTAAAAGAAGCTCTTTGATGTCCCGCGATACCGTTGCTTGTGTCACCTGAAAACCCGCTTGTCGCAATGCTTCAACCAGATCATCCTGGGTCTCTATTTCATTTTGACTAATTATTTCACGAATCTTGATATGTCGTTGTCCTTTCATACATGCCTCCAATTAAAAATGTATTGCAAAGATGCAGTCTTGACCTTTAATGCAATGCTGTATCATGCCATATTTCAAACTTATTATATATTAATCCAGATCCTCTCCATCATACACGTCTTCTTGATAATCCATAAGCCTGATTACCATTATATCGGAATCATCCAGATCTACATAAAGCAATCCTTCACATCCGGGGTACAATAATAAATAGGGAAGAAAGCGGTCCCTTATAGCAGGTCCGCTTCGTTCAAGCGGTTGCCTGCGACGGGAAGTTTTGACTAAATACCTTGCATCCTGCCGCTCAGCAACATAATCAATAAACAACCTGCTGTATAAAACGGAATTATCGGCCTCAAAGGCTAAAGGTACTTTCATTTTCCCGCCAATCACGTCGTATCCATTGGCCTCAAGTAAAGTCAGAGCAGGAGAATCTTGAATGTTTTCATTAAGTCTCAACTCGGTAAAGCTTACCGGAATCGGACGATTCAGCCAGCTACGCAGTCCGAGAAACAACCATACGATTAAACAGACAGCAAACACACCAATAACGATTGTGTCATATTGACCCTCCATTACCGCTCACCTCAGTGATATATTCGAGATCGAACACCCGTTTTCCTTTGTCCCAAAATATCTTTCCAGCGAAAAGAAACCCATCCTATGATGAGTTTCCCGTAAAAGTATGAGCGGCTTCTTTGGCGACCTGCTCTGCAAGCCCATCAAGTGAAGCCTCGTCGTTCTCTGGTTGTGCGGCCTCTGGTGCTTCCAGACGCCAGTGTGCGAGAAATTCGATATTCCCCTCCCCACCCGTAATCGGTGAGAAGGTCAGGCCTTTTAGGTTTAATCCAAGTTGACTGGCAAAATGAAGCATGGTCTGCAATACATCCTTGTGTACCTTCGGGTCTCGGACAACACCTGATTTACCCACTTTATCTCGTCCCGCCTCAAACTGTGGTTTAATTAGAGCCACAATATCCGCAGGCCGTTGCAACAGAGCCAGAAGCGGCGGAAGTATAATTTGCAACGAAATAAAGGATACGTCAATGCTTGCAAAGTTTGGCACAGGTCCACTCAGATCTTCAGGCGTGACGTAACGGAAATTCGTACGTTCCATCACGGTGACCCGCTCATCATTACGCAGTGACCAGTCCAGTTGATTATACCCCACATCAATGGCGTATACATGGGATGCACCATGTTGAAGAGCACAATCCGTAAAACCACCAGTGGATGAACCGATATCCAACATGACAAGATCATTCATATTCAGGTTGAAATGACGAATCGCTTTTTCAAGCTTTAGTCCACCTCTGCCTACATAAGGATGCACTGAACCTTTTACCTTCAGCTGAGCATCCCTTGGAATTTTCATGCCTGCTTTTTCAATCGGTTCATTATTGGCATATACAAGTCCAGCCATAATTGCAGCTTTTGCCTTCTCACGGCTTTCGTAGTAGCCCTGTTCCACCAGCAGCACATCGATTCGTTCTTTCGGGAGTGACATGTCTTTCTCCTATCCGCTAATCATTCTAATGTTAGGAAGGGAAACGTGTTTTGGACATTCCGTATGAAGATTGAACGGCCATTTTACGCAATTCGGCACTTACATTCTCCACCGTGAGACCAACCTCTTCACGTTGTTCCTTGATGCTGCCATGTTCGATAAATCGATCAGGAATGCCCATCAGATGCACATGAACATCATGTATACCTTGTTCAGCATAGAATTCCAACACCGCACTTCCCATGCTGCCTGCCTGCGAGGTTTCTTCGAGCACAATCAGCTTTGTTCCACGGACAGCCAGATCACGAAGCATCTGTTCATCCAATGGTTTGAGGAAACGAGCATTGATAACTCCAGTATTTATCCCTTCCCGTTTCACCGTATCTGCTACTTCTTCAGCCAGCTGAACCATGGAACCTGAGGCGATAATCGCGTATCCTTCACCTGGACGTAGCTGTTCCCAGGAACCAATTGGAATCGGAACTAACACATCGTCCATTGGTACGCCAACCACATTGTTACGCGGGTAACGATACGCAATCGGACCTTCGTTATAATCCAGCGCCGTTTTCATCATATGGCGCAGTTCATTCTCATCTTTTGGCATCATAAGTACGATATTCGGAATGTGACGCATAAACGCAACATCGTATACTCCCTGATGTGTCTCACCGTCAGGTCCAACAAATCCAGCGCGGTCAATTGCAAATATAACATTTGCATTGTGACGACAGATGTCGTGAACGATCTGATCATATGCACGTTGCATGAACGTAGAATATACCGCATAAACCGGTTTTAACCCTTCCATGGCCAGTGCCGCACACATCGTAGCTGCATGCTGTTCTGCGATCCCCACATCAATCATGCGATCCGGAAACTCTTTGCTGAAAGGAATTAGACCTGAACCTGTAGGCATTGCAGGTGTAACCGCAACGATACGTTTATCCTCTTTCGCTAGTTCAACGAGCGTCTGACCGAATACTTCGGTGTACATCGGTTTTCCAACAGCTTTGAGCACTTGACCTGATTCAATTTTATATGGCGAAATTCCGTGCCACTTATGCGAATCCGCCTCGGCAGGCTGATAACCTTTGCCTTTGGTTGTAAGCACATGGACCATTACAGGACCATCCACATTGTCAGCCTGTTTGAAAGCCTCAATCAGTTGCGGGATGTCATGCCCGTTAATCGGGCCCAAATACGTGAAACCCAGTTCTTCAAAAAGAACACCAGGAACCATCATATATTTGACACTATCCTTAATCCAGCTCGCCGATTTCGCCAGACGATCACCAATGGCCGGAATTTTTTTGAGAATACCTTCCACATCATCTTTAGCTTTCAAGTAATGACGATCTGAACGAATTTTACTCAAGTATTTATGCATGGCTCCCACATTGGGTGCGATAGACATCTCATTATCATTGAGAATAACCATCAGCTTACGCTGTTCATGTCCGATATGGTTCAGTGCTTCAAACGCCATACCGCCTGTAAGCGCTCCGTCTCCAATGATGGCGATAACCTGATTATCCTCACCTTTCAGATCACGAGCCATAGCCATACCCATGGCAGCAGACAATGAAGTACTACTGTGTCCGGCTTCCCATACATCGTGTTCACTTTCGTTCCGTTTGACAAATCCGCATAATCCGTTCTGTTGACGCAACGTATCAAAGCGATCCATCCGCCCCGTCAAAACTTTATGCACATAAGCCTGGTGCCCCACATCAAAAATCATTTTATCCGTTGGACTGTTGTAGCAGTAGTGCAGGGCCACGGTGAGCTCAACCACTCCTAAGTTCGGTGCAAGATGCCCGCCTGTAGCAGACAGCTTCTCAATCAGAAACTGGCGGATCTCTGCCGACAAAAGGACAAGATCATCCTGGGACATCACCTTTAGATCACTGGGTTGTTTAATTTGTGGAAGCAGCACGAGAATCTCCCCGCTTTCCTAGAATGTTGTTGTTTATTAGATATATATCATTTATTGAGTGTAATGGATTGAATAACATTGAATCATTATACCATAAATGAACAAGAATCATAATTTACAGCCCGCTTCAGCCGATCAAGAGTCGTTCGCTTACGATTCATATCCGAAGCTCTGTAATTATGTATTCTCCAATCATTGAAAGAAGCTTTCGTTTCGTTTATTGGCATAAAGAAGCCATTACTATCATTACACTGTTCATTTCACATTGAATCAGCTGCCTAAGTTAAATGTTAATGGTCACGGCTCATCAGATAATCGGCAATCTCCATTAACCTTGAAGCATCCGGCAATTGCGCTCGTTCAAGTGCATCTTTAGCGGATTGTGTGAGGGATTTTACTTCTGCAACGGAAGCTTCCATTCCGATAAAGTACGGATAAGTTACCTTCTGCTGATTCACGTCACTTTGCGTTTTTTTTCCCATCTTTTGCTCGTCACCCGTCAGGTCTAAAATGTCATCCTGAATCTGGAATGCAAGTCCTAAATCCCGCCCAAATACACTCAGCGCCTCCAACTGTCCTTCTGTAGCCCCGCCGATGCGAGCACCTGCAAGGAGGGAGAAGACAATCAGATCACCTGTTTTATGCAGATGAATATATTGAAGCTGAGACAAATCGGTCAACCCTTGCTCGCCTTCCATATCAGCAACCTGGCCGCCAACCATGCCTCTGGCTCCTGCAAGTTCAGCTAAATCCTGGACAATAGCTAACAGAGCATCAGCATTCACTCCGCTTTGACGTCCTGTCTGAACAATGCTGTAGAAAGCGTGGGTCAGCAGTGCATCTCCCGCAAGAATGGCTGTCGCTTCGCCATATACTTTGTGATTCGTTAATTTTCCCCTACGATAATCATCATTATCCATCGCAGGCAAGTCGTCGTGGATCAACGAATACGTATGAACCATCTCCACGGCGCAGGCTACCGGCATCGCAGCTGTACGCTCCGCGCCGAAGGCTTCCGCCGCAGCAACGACCAGAAGTGGACGAAGGCGTTTACCTCCAGCCATTAATGAATACTGCATCGATTCCGTGAGCGAACGAGGTACATCCCAATGCTCGGGAAGGGTGTGTTTCAGCGCTTCCGTAACATCTCCAGTTACTTCCTGAAGATACGCTTCGAATGAAAGACGGTTACTCATTGATCTCACCGCTCTCCTCGTCAGCCGTGCCAAAAGGCTTCTTGCGAAGCTCCCCATCTTCTTCTACGATCATCTCGATCTTACGTTCCACTTGTTCCAGCTTCAGGCCACATAACTGGGAAAGTTTCATTCCGCGCTGAAACAAATCAATCGCTTGCTCCAGAGGAACATCCCCATGCTCCAGCTGACCTACGATGTCTTCTAATGCCGCCATTGCCTCTTCAAAATTCAGTTCCGGTTCATTCGCCATGGATGTTGTTGTCCTCCTTCATTCCCCAGACCTGACAGTCCAGCTGTCCGTCCGCTAATTTGATCTTCACCGAGTCGCCCGGCTGTACATCATTTATGGATTTAATCAATTGCTGTTCCTGCTCATCGTAGACAAGACTATAACCACGTGACATTACCTTCAGCGGACTGAGTGCATCCAGATGCCTTACCAGTGACTTCCACTCTTGTTGCTTGCTACGTGTAATTGATCTCATCGCAAGTTCAAGTTGCTTACGAGCGGCTGCATTATCCCGGCGTGCTGTATTCACTTGTTCCCGAGGATTAAACCGCTGTAAAGCTGTCCGCAACCGTTCTTGTTTTTCTCCCGTCCATTTCATTCGTGTATCCACACTTCGTTGCAAGCGTTGATGTAACATATCCAGACGTTCTGTATGCTGCATCAACGTTCTGCGCGGATGCACCAGCACGGGGGAGCGCTGAAGACGAGTTAGGCGTTCACGATGATATACGGCACGTTGCTTCAGACTGTTCTGTAACTGGCGCTGTCTTCGTGCAATCTGTTCCATCAGCTCTGCACGATTCGGCACAGCAAGTTCCGCTGCCGCTGTTGGTGTCGCAGCACGTAAATCGGAAGCAAAGTCTGCAATCGTAAAGTCCGTTTCATGACCAACCGCAGAGATCACTGGAATGGTTGAAGCTGCTATGGCTCGAGCTACAATTTCTTCATTAAAAGCCCACAGTTCTTCGAGTGATCCACCGCCCCGTCCTACAATAAGCACATCTGCTTCAGCCATATGGTTCAAGTTGTTTATTGCCTTGACGATGGATGGTGCAGCCCCTTTGCCTTGAACAAGCACCGGGTACAATACAACTTTAGCCGATGGATACCTTCGTTGCAGTGTGATTATAATGTCACGAACAGCCGCTCCTGTAGGAGATGTTACAACACCAATCGTTTGTGGATAACTTGGGATGGGTCTTTTGCGAGCAGGAGAGAATAATCCTTCGTCCTCCAGTTTCTTTTTCAGCTGCTCATAAGCCAGATATAGACTGCCTATACCATCTGGCTGCATATGTGTCGCATAAAATTGATACTGCCCGTCGCGTTCATATACCGAAACGTTACCACGCGCAATAACCCTTGCACCCTCCTTCGGTACAAAGGGTAAACGCTGATTATGCGATGCAAACATGATGGATTTAATCCGACTGTCCTTGTCCTTTAACGTAAAATACATGTGGCCGCTGGAGTGATGCGTGAAATTGGATATCTCTCCGCGCAGCCAGACGTCCGACAGAACCTGATCCGATTCCAGTTTCATCCGGATATATCGGTTCAGGTCTTTAATAGAGTAAATTTTTTGCTCTGCCACAGACAGTTACCTAGGCCAATCCGTGAGCGCGTTTTGCCGCGATCAGAGTGTTCTGCATCAGCATGGTGATCGTCATTGGACCCACGCCGCCGGGAACAGGTGTAATTGGGCCAGAGACTTCTTTTACACTTTCAAAATCTACATCCCCTGCGAGTTTTCCGTTATCCAAACGATTCATGCCGACATCGATCACAACAGCGCCTGGTTTAACATAATCGGCATCCACAAAATTGGCACGACCGATCGCTACGACCAGAATATCCGCTTGACGTGTAATTTCTTTCATATTAGCCGTACGGGAATGACACATCGTTACGGTTGCATTTTCACGTTGCAATAACAAGGACACCGGTTTACCTACAATGTTACTACGACCGATAACGACAGCGTGTTTACCGGACATTTCCAGACCCGTGCGTTTAATTAATTCAATGACACCTGCAGGTGTACATGGCAGCAAGCTGTCATCACCGATAACCAGATTCCCCACATTCACTGGGTGGAATCCATCTACGTCTTTGTCTACAGCAATCGCATCGATTACCGCTTTCTCTTCAATGTGGCTCGGCAGTGGAAGCTGCACAAGAATACCATTGATGGACTTCTGATTGTTCAGCTTGTCCACGAGAGCTAGCAAATCCGCTTGCGATGTACTTGCATCCAACCGATGTACTTCAGAGTAAAAGCCGAGGTCATGACATGCTTTTTCCTTATTACGCACATAAACTTGAGAAGCCGGATCTTCCCCCACGAGCACAACAGCCAGACCCGGCACTACTCCCTGTTCGCTTAGTTGTTTTACTTCTGCGGTCATGCTTGCGCGGAGCTCTTGGGATACTTCTTTACCGTTAATAATAGATGCTGTCATTGTAGTCTCTCTCCCTTATATGAACATATATTAGATAAAACGATCTAGATACATCCTTACAGAAAAGCTGGCTTGTATACTCTACTCCATCAGAATGTTCCCTCAGGATAATTTTTGCTTGATGCTATCCACTTCCTGAATCATGCGGCCAAGAACACCATTGACGAATTTGCCTGATTCATCTGTACCAAAGTACTTCGACAGTTCAATCGCTTCGTTGACAGAAACTTTTGCTGGTACATCATCACGGAATACCATCTCATAGGTGGACAAGCGCAAAATTTGGCGGTCTACACGAGACAATCGGCTTAGTTGCCAGCCTTTCAAATAATCCACAAGCAAACCATCAATCGCTTCCTTATGAGACCACGCACCTTGCACCATTTCGGTAACGTAGCTGCGCATTTTTTCTTCATCACGGATTTCAACTTCCGTTTCATTTTCCTCAGCCGCTTCATTAATCAGCATATTTACCGCTTCAGACGCGCTTACTTCATTCATTTCCATTTGATACAGACTCTGTACTGCAATTTCCCTTGCCAAACGTCTTTTCATGTCCTGCCTCCTGCAGCGCTCAATCCCGAGCGTCATCATGCTTATTTTAAAATTCAAGAAACCACTTCATTACCCTATACAGGATACCCATGGCTCCTCTCTGATATTGCGATCTCTTTTCACAAAAAAACCTGCGACACGTTTCCTCCAAAAATCGGGCAACTCAAACTACAGTTCTATTTTCGGAAGAAACATATTGCAGGGTTCTGATAGGCTTATTTGAACGGACGCCAGCGATCTCCAAGCCATTGTCGTAACTCTCCCCAAGGGATGAACGAGCCTAGCTTCTCATCGCTTCGTCTGCCAAATGTATACCCGATGAACACCAAAAGTGCAAAGAACAACATATCCCAAAAACCGATCCAAACATAAAGAAATCCCAATAAAATACCAAAGGCAACGCCTAGAATACGTCCCTTGTAGCTATCCCAAAGCTCTTTCCACAACATCAGTGAAACTCACCTCATTCCACGCGACTCTTGTAGTTAGGCGACTGGGTCACATTAGCGATATATACGGTTACAAAAGAAACAGGAATTCCTGTAATCTCTTGCACATGATCATGTATCGCCTTTTGCAGATCCGTAGTCAGCGCCGGAATAGGTGTCTCCCCATCCACAACAGCCCGAATCTTAATCTCCAGTCCTGACTCCACCACACGGATGCGCGCTTTGACGTCACGTACTCCACGAAAACGGGAAGTAGCCTTCAAACAGAGATTTTCAATTGTCTCCATTGAAATCTGAACATCCCCGAACTCGGTACGTTGATCCACAGAAGGTAACGAGCCACGCTCGCGGCGAATCGAGATGTAGAAAAAACGTAAACTCAGGACAAACAAAATCGCTGCCGCGACAATGGACGCAACAATAACATTTTGTTCCTGCTGGTAATTCAATTCGTATGGCAGCACACCGCTAATCAGTAAGATTACCGCTGCCGATATTGCTCCTACGCTTATGCTGTATATAAACAACAGAAGCCGATCCAGTATTTTAGCCACGAACTGCACAGCCTCCCTTGCTCACTCACATTGCTTAACTGCTGAAAAGCTTAACGTTGATCACCTTGTCCGTCTCAAGTGCATAACGAAAGACCCGTCCAAGACGGGATAACCCCCGACAGAAGTGCCGGGGGAAATCTGTCTTATTATTTTACACGTTGCGTGTTCAGGTCGATCTCTTCCACCTTTTCAGCACTCTTGAACTGAACGTCATGAATGTGAACATTCACTTCATTTACGTTCAATCCTGTCATGTTTTCAATGGAGCGCTTCACGTTTTGTTGGATTTCAGTAGCAACCTGCGGCAAACGGTATCCATATTCAATAATAACGGAAACATCCACTGCAGCTTCGCGTTGACCTACTTCAACCTTAACTCCTTTTGAAAGGTTTTTGCGGCCGAGCAATTCCGCGAATCCACCTGCGAATCCACCGCTCATCCCAGCTACTCCTTTAACTTCCACAGTTGCAAGTCCAGCAATCACTTCGATAACTTCAGGTGCGATCTGGATTTCACCGATATCCGTGCGTTCAAATTCTGTCGGTAGTGTACTCATAAATGTTCAACACACCTTTCGCGAGATAAGTTTGCGGCCATCCGTCAGGGTGCCGGTTCATTTTCAAAACACTCAGAACCCTTCCGGTCCGGCTTTACCGGAGCTCCTGCAACCATCCGCTAGAAGGCGGGCTTATCCGATGCAGGAGACATGCGCTCTTATTATTACATACTATATCATTTGGGCTAGATTATGACAAACAAGTCCAATATGACTGTTAAATCTCGTTTTCCTCGAGAAATTTAATATCAAAATCTCCGCGAATAAACGTTGGATGCTCCAGAAGTTTCTGATGGAAAGGAATCGTTGTTGAGATGCCTTCAATCGCGAATTCTGCCAAAGCACGCTTCATTTTGGCGATCGCTTCATCACGAGTTGCGCCCCAAACGATCAATTTTGCAATCATGGAGTCATAGAATGGTGAGATTGTGTAACCAGGGTACGCTGCGCTGTCTACCCGAACTCCAGGGCCACCCGGTGCAAGGTAAAAACCAATCTTGCCTGGTGCAGGCATAAAGTTACGGTCAGGATCTTCAGCGTTAATTCGGCATTCAATGGACCATCCGTTAATAACCACATCTTCCTGACGGAAAGATAACGGATTACCTTCGGCAACAGAGATCATTTCACGGATCAGATCGACACCCGTTACCATCTCGGTAACCGGATGTTCAACCTGAATACGAGTATTCATCTCCATAAAGTAGAACTCCCCGTTTGGACTTAGAAGGAATTCCAGTGTACCGGCTCCGGAGTAATTCACCGCAAGTGCAGCTCGCACAGCAGCTTCTCCCATGAGCGTACGGACTTCCTCGTTGATCACAGGACACGGTGCTTCCTCAACAAGCTTCTGACGACGGCGCTGAACCGAACAATCACGCTCGCCAAGATGCACGGCATTGCCGTGTTTGTCAGCCATAATCTGAATTTCAACGTGCTTCATGCCTGTCAGGAATTTCTCCAGATACACACCGGCGTTCCCGAATGCTTTCTGAGCTTCCTGCTGTGCAGCCGTGATTTGTTTTACCAATTGCTCTTCGTTTTCAGCGATCCGAATCCCTTTACCCCCACCACCAGCGGTAGCTTTGATAATGACAGGATACCCGATATCACGTCCAATCATAATCGCTTCTTCGGTAGTTTCTACAAGGCCGTCTGATCCAGGAATAACAGGTACGCCTGCATCCTTCATCGTCTGTTTCGCTACAGCCTTGTCACCCATCTTGGTAATAGCTTCCGGTGAAGGACCAATGAATGTAATGTTGCAGGAATCACAGATTTCCGCAAAATCAGCATTCTCTGCCAAGAAGCCGTATCCAGGGTGGATGGCGTCACATTCCGTCAAAGTAGCTACACTCATCAGGTTAGTAAAGTTAAGATAACTGTCTTTAGACAGTGTTGGTCCGATACAGTAGGCCTCGTCTGCAAGACGGACATGCAAGGAATCTTTGTCCGCTTCCGAGTAAACAGCCACTGTCGAAATGCCAAGCTCGCGGCAGGCACGAATAATGCGCACAGCAATCTCACCACGATTGGCAATCAATATTTTATGGAATTTCATTTCGTCTTTGTCCTCCTTCGAAGCTCATGCGGCTGCTATAAACCTGTAAACCGTTATTCCGGTTTTACCAGGAACAGAGGCTGTCCGTATTCGACAAGCTGTCCATTTTCAACCAGCACTTCAACGATTTCTCCCTTGATGTCCGCATCAAGCTCGTTCATCAGTTTCATGGCTTCGATGATGCATACCGTTGTTTTCTCAACAACTTTATCACCCACACTCACAAAAGAACCAGCTTCCGGTGAGGAAGCTCTGTAAAATGTACCTACCATCGGAGATACAATTTTATGTAAATGACTTGTTGTATCGGCTTGCGGGGCAGCCTCGCTAACCACTGCGGTAGCAGCAGGTTGCACCTGAGGAGCAGCAATCACTTGCGGTTGTACGGCAGCAGCCTGTACGAACTCCGTTTTACCTGGTTTGCGAATCGACAAACGTGATCCTTCATTTTCAATTTCCAATTCCTGAACAGAACTTTCATCAACCAATTTGATCAGTTCTTTAATTTCGCTCAATTTAAACATTTCCATTATTCACTCCTTCGGCATCATGCCAGTCTCACGAGGACGGTCATATGGCTTTTAGTATTATATCATAATCATTAAAAATGGAAAGAGCCCGAGAGTCGAACAGGCTCCCGGGGCTTCCTTATCACATTTCCGATTACTGTTCTGTGACATATTGCACGCTGATTTTGTTCTGTGATACAGACAATTCTTTCATAACCAGATCAACAATAGAAACCGCCTGTTTAACGTCAAGTTTGTCACTCAGAACCACCACTTTATACTTGTCAGCCTCTTCTTGAACGACTGCATTTGCGAATTGCTGGGAAAGTGTCTCTTCAATGCCTGTAATTTTGGCTTCTTTATCTTCAAGTACCCGGAGCTGTTCTGTTGCTTTTGCATTTTCTTCCGGTGTTTTACTAAGATCTCCTGCAATGGTCATCAATTCCTCGTACTTACGGTTGTTACTCTCTTCACGCTGCCACTGGTAATTCTGGAACTGACTGCTTGCCGACACAGCCGTATTTTGCTGTTCCATCTCTTTTAGCACTTCTTCATCTGTTTTAGCAGCAGTCCCCTCTGTTTTCCCTTCCGTTGCTGGGGTAGTCACCGCTCCTTTTTCCGCACTACTTTCTGACTTTTGATCCGTTTCTCCTTCTTTGCTGCCTGGTTCAGTAGCAGGTGTTTTTTCTGTGCTTCCGGCTTCCTTACCTTCTGCGCCAGTAGTGTTCTCAGCCGGGGTCGCCGCACCGGAATCACCCTTAATCTCTCCGCTGTTCACGACCTCGTTGATCACCAGACCTTCTGTTGGATCAAGAATACCAGCAGTTTCCTTTGCCTCGCCTTGTTTCATCGCATCTACTTGCTGGCTGTCTGCTACAGGGGGATTAACGGGCCCGGAATCTTCAGTAAAGAGATAATAGGCGGACAAGATAACCATTAGACTCAGCATGGAAACGAGCCATATTGTTTGACGTTTGTTATTCATTTAGAAGTTCCTCCTCAAAAATAGGGTTGATTCTGACAACACATCTCTTCTTATCATCATTCAAAGCTTTAATCCTGTTTGCGCGGAACAACCGAGATCCGGTAAGCCGCTACGTTCAAACCTTTTTCAACGGCATCTGTAATGAGGTCTTTCACAACCTTGTTCTCTGCACCTTTTGCCACCACCAGCACTCCGCGGATTTGCGGTTTCAGCTTTTTCGTGACAATGGGTGTCTGATCCCCTGATAATTCATACGTAATGATCTCACCGTCACGGGTATATTGCGTCATATGCCGTTTACCGCCATTGGCATCCGTCTCTTCGGTAAGCTGCTGTGAATCTTTGACGTTCCGCTGCACCACGAGTTCTTCCGTAGAATCCACGGTAACCATCACATCCACAGTGCCTACACCAACGATATTTTCCAACACGCCTTTGATCTTGTCTTCGAATGCCACTTCAATCGCCTGAAAAGGGTTTTCTTCCAACAAACCATTTTGCATCGTCGACATGGAAGTAGCTTGTTCTGGTGGTTCACGACCGATGTTTTCAGAATCGATCTTTTTGACGTTGACAAAGGAATTAAAGAGCATGATGCCCACACCGATCAGTCCCAAAATGATTAACCACCGTAAGGTTTGACTGCGCTTCGCACCACCTTCACCGCCACCCATCCAGCTTTCCAGCTTTTTGAACCAGTGTTTCATCGGACCGCCTCCTTTTCAGAGCACTTCTGCATTTTCTCTCTCCGTCACTCGCACCTGGCTCGCATCAACTTCCCACTTCTCCTTGAGCAATGTGATAATTTGTACTGCGTGTTCAGACCGTGAAACACTAGTTTGCTTAACGTTTGAATCTTCACTATCATTCCAGGTAACGGAGGGTTCGGATGCTTGATTAGAAGCTACCTGATCTCTCTTTGGTTGCTCGGATCGCTGGCCGTTTGACTCAATCTGTATATTCTTAATTTCAACTGGATCAATCTCCACAGGTTGAGTACTCGGGTAATTTTCATCATGTTCTAACGAATCTTTGGTTTCTGTCATCGGGCTGCTGCTCACAAGTTCAGCCACATCCGAATCCTGTCTCGAATCACCCTTTCCACTTGCTAGTTGCACCTCCACATGCTGAATGACAGGCAGTTCAACAGAAGTGGTTGCTTGGGTATCCGAATTTGATTTCTTCATCGCCAGTTGCACCTCAACCGACTGAACCTTTGCGCCAGTTGTCTCTTCAATCTGACCTTTCATAACGTTAGCGAGTTCCTTCGCCGTCCACTTTAGGGACTGTTGTTGTTCACTCGCCTGCATTCGCTTCCCTTGAGCCAGAATCTGCTCCAGTGTGGCTTGCCGGTCAGGAGGTGCATCCATTGCGGTCATGGCGCGTTTTAGTTCCCCTACCGGATCACTTTTCAACAGTTTCGTGATGGGGGATAACAAGGTCAGTAGGATGAGAAGGCTCAGCACAAGCTTGACATACCGTTCCATGGAACGATTCGGGAGTAGCATATCTACAAACGTTGCCAGTAAAACGATCATGATCAGATCCTGCAGCCAGTTGCTCAGCCACCCCATCCTATCCAGCCCCTTTCCTGCAGACAGATATTTAACGCATCATCACTGTCAGATTCCCTGCGGTCAGCAGAATCGTAATTGCCAGGAAAAACATGAGTCCAACGGCGGCCAGTGCCGCGAACACATAAATCATGCTTTTACCAATCGCTTGCAAGCAATCTACGATCGGCGTCTCTCCCAAAGGTTGCATGATCGCTCCGGTCACGTTGTAGATCAAGGCCAGCGCCAGAATTTTAATGGCCGGAAACGCACAGAGGAACAAGATAATAATGACACCTGTCAGTCCGATTGCATTTTTGACAAGCAACGATGCCGTGATCACGGTATCCGTTGCATCTGCAAATGTCCTCCCTACAACGGGTACAAAGTTTCCTGCAATATATTTGGCTGCCTTCAAACTGACACCATCCGCAACCGACCCCGAAGCTCCCTGTACCGAAATAACCCCCAGAAACATCGTCAGCAGAATGCCCAGCAAGGCTACACTGATGTTTCGCAACAGGTCAGCCATTTGTGTCAATTTGTATTTATCCGAAAGCGAGCTCACCAGATGCAGCACAGCCGAGAAGAAGAGAAGTGGGAACACCAGCAGATGGATCAGCGTACTTACGAGATGAATCATGAAAATAATTAGCGGGTGCGTCACCGAAACGGTAACGACATTACCCATCGAAGCGAGCAGTGTGAACAGAAGTGGAACCATCGCCATCATAAAGTTGATCATGCTGGATATAGCCTCTTTTGCATAACCAATCGCTACGCTAAAGCTGTTGATTGCGATGATAATGATGACCAGATAACAGATGGCATATGCAATTTTACTAATATTGTTCTTCTCAAAAGCAGTCTGAAGTGTCTCCAAAATCATGCTCAGCACTGTCAACATCACGATCGTGACCAAAAGTTTGCCGTTATATAAAATTTCATGTAACATAAACGTGCCAATTGCCGAAAATACCGATTTCAGACTGAATCCTTCATTCCCGGGAATTAACATGTCCATGAACGATGGTGTTTTGCCTTCTGGAAAAAAACCACCGTACTGTTTCATCAGTTGATCCCAATATTTCTCGACCTGATCCTTCGGAAGCTCATCAGCCTGCTGCTTTATCCACTCGTTTGAAGGCGTGGTGGCTACAACCTGTCCAATTACACCGAACATGAAACATATCATCAGCACAATGATGAGGCGCCAGCGCGGCTTGTTATGCATCAATTTCATCAGTTATCCGCCCGCCCTTTCTACACTGGCATCAGTTTCATCACGGTTTCGATAATGATGCTAATGATCGGAATCGCGAGTACAAGAATCAGCACTTTGCCAGCGAGTTCAATCTTGGAGGCGATGCTCTCTTGCCCTGCATCTCTGACAATCTGTGCACCGAATTCGGCAATGTAAGCAATGCCGATAATCTTCAATACCGTTTTCAGATAGATGCTCTCCATACCGGAATTTTCAGCAAGTCGCTTCAGCACTTCGATGACTGTGCCAATTTTGCCAATCAACAGCATAAAGATCACTACACCAGTGGCTGCCGCAATCAGAAAGGCAAACATCGGCTTTTGTTCCTTAATGACTAAAATCAATACGGTTGCAATGAGTGCCAGACCAACAACTTGAATAATCTCCACGGGTCACCACCATCCGGCTTCATGACCGATTTCATTGAAAAAGAAATATGGATTTAATCTCTTGTAGCAGGCTGTCCAGCATTCGAACAACCATGAACAGTACAACGACAAATCCGATTACGGTCACCCAGTGAGCCATATCTTCCTTTCCCATTTGTTTCAATACGGTATGAATCATCGCTATAATGATTCCAATGCCCGCAATTTGAAAGATTGCGTTCACTTCTAAATTCATGACCTTGGCACCTCGCTATCCCGGCTATTTCAGAAGATCAGTATGACGATTAACGCTCCGACAAGCATCCCCAGGCTGCGGCTCATTCGTTCGTACTTCACTTGATCGGCCTGTGCGCGGGATTCCTCATGCATAAGTTGCTGAATGGCTAACGAAATATGTTTGGTCTGATCTTGACGATCACTGGTGCCAAGGCTGTAACTCAACTGTAGCATGACCTCCCGCTCGTCTGATTTCATCGCTGATTTCCCCCATGCCTCCTCGACACCGGCTTGCAGACTCTCCCTGGCTGTAAGGCCATGTGGAGGTTCCATCTGTGTGGAGGCATGTAAAAAAAGAGTTCTCACCGGCTCTTTGGTCTGGGCCCCCATCTTGTTCATCGCATCAGGCAGCGGCGTTAAGCCGTAATTAATCTCTGTCATCAGCCGCTGTAGTGCTGCAATCAACTCACGTAGCTGCCTTGGCCGCAATGCATATTGCCTCGCCTTGTAAAAACCAGCGAGAGTACTTGCGAACAGGATCAGCACCGCGCCAAGCATATTAAGCAAAGGCTTCACCTCCTGCCCCGGTCTGTTGCAGTCCTCTCATCTTGCCATCGGACAGTCGAAAGCTCATGCCTCTGCTCGTCCGCTGCAGCTGTACATAACGCTGAAACATCTGCTCGGCAATCAGTGTTTTCAAGGCAGGCCTTGCAGATAGTTCAGTCAGATCCCGTGCGTGAGCCGTGGCAATGACAGAAACTCCTGCATGCAGAGCCTCCATAACTGCCTCCGCATCCTCTGGCCGACCAATCTCGTCCACAATCAGAACGTCCGGTGACATGGAACGAAGCATCATCATCATGCCTTCAGCCTTGGGGCATCCATCCATTACGTCTGTGCGCGGCCCTACGTCGAAGCTAGGCACACCTTTATAGCTTCCCGCTATCTCAGAACGTTCATCTACAATGCCCACTTTTAGTCGGGGGCGTATCCCCTGCCTCAGTTCACCACCGGCTGTCAGTTTCGTGCCGTTACTGATCTGCCTTGCCAAATCTCGCAGCAACGTTGTTTTGCCTTGCTGCGGTGGAGATAGTATCAGGGTATGCATCACCTGTCCGTTCCTCATATCTAGCAGGTATGGAAGAATCGGGTCAGCCACGCCCTGCACTTCCCGGGCAACACGGACGTTAAATCCGTTGATATCCCGTAAATATTCTACACGCCCTCCACTGAGCACCGTCCGGCCAGCAAGTCCGATTCGATGCCCTCCCGGGATGGTGATGAATCCTTTTCGTAATTCTTCTTCCAAGGTATAGAGCGAATGGTTGCTTATGAGATCAAGCAGTCTGTGCGTTACTTCTTTCAGAGGAACATATGCTTCCTCTGGTTTTCCCGTTGGTACACCTTCTGGGGTGAGGAAGTGATAATTGTTTCCTGCATTAATTTCCAGCGGCCTGCCTTCTCGAATACGGATTTCCTCTACTTGTTCCAATAAGGCGGGCGGCATTCTGCCCAGAATGGTTCGGATGGGTTCAGGAAAAAGATCCCTCCATTTCACTTTCATGAGTAGGCTCCTCCAACTTGATTAATTTCATCTCTGATGCTTGTTCATATCTCAAGTTTATGCCTGTACATTCATTTTATGACGCTGAAATCTATCAATTCTTCAAGGACGATGAATGCGAGCCAAAACTCATAGACATCTTTTGTTCTAGGCACCTGTCTAGACATTCATGCATATATTGCTTGCAGACAGAATGGACTGTTCCTCTGAGAAATCCATGCTCGATCCCGAGGAACTAAAAGGAGTTGTGGGGTGTGCGTGTCGACGTTGTAGGTAATGTAAATGAAGTACGAACGATAGATATTGAAGGGCGAAGTGTGGTCGTCATTGACGTTTTGCGAACAACAAGCACAATTGTGACCGCGCTTGCTCATCATGCTGCGGGGGTTATAGCTACGGAGACTGTTCCGCAAGCTAAACAGATGTTGGTAGGAAACAGTATTCGGGGCGGGGAACGTTTTGACAAACAAATAACCGGATTCGATGCGGGTAATTCTCCCTATGAATATATGAGTGGTGACATTGCGGAAAAAGTCATTATCCTCACCACAACAGATGGTACAAGAGCTCTGATTAAAGCATCCAGAGCCAGACATATACTTGCGGGAGCATTCTTAAATGTTAGAGCGGTTGCTTCCGCTCTACTGGAATTACAACGGGATATTTTGTTATTATGTGCCGGAGAGCAGGATGAGTTTGCTCTGGAGGACGGCCTATGTGCCGGATGTATTATTGAAGAGTTGTATCGTCAGACCCATTCGCCACTGCAACTGAACGATCTTGGTATTATTCTGCATCAGGCTGTGTCTCAGTGTCATGACCAGATTACAGATCTGGTTCGCACATCATCCAGTGCACGCAGACTGGATAAACTAGGGAAAATGCATGATGTTACCTATTGTTCACAATTGAATCTGCTGGATTGTGTACCAGAGATGAGGGAAGGGAACGAGCTAAAACCTTACCGTAAAGTAAGAGGAGGCAACATGTGCAGACGACTATAGTCACAGCTAAAAGAGGTGTACCGCTGCCTAGTGGCAACGGTACACCTCTTCCTAATTATACGTTTATTTTACGCATCATTTGCAATCTTATCTGCGAACTTGCGGTCCACCGATTACGGCTTGCTCAGCCGTATCCAGATCGTAAGCCGTGTGCAGAGCTTTAATCACGTCATGAAGCTTCTCTCC
Source organism: Paenibacillus polysaccharolyticus (assembly GCF_900102085.1). GTDB lineage: Bacteria > Bacillota > Bacilli > Paenibacillales > Paenibacillaceae > Paenibacillus > Paenibacillus polysaccharolyticus. The sequence goes on from NZ_FMVM01000012.1 coordinate 125,424, forward strand.
ATCGATAACGCAGGAGACCTTGATCTCGGAAGTGCTGACCATTTTGATGCTTACGCCTTCACCTGAGATCACTTTGAACATTTTAGCAGCTACACCTGGATGGCTCACCATACCTGCACCAACAATCGAGATTTTAACCAGGTTCTCTTCGGAGGTAACTTCACGGTAAGGCAACCGGCTGTGCAGACCTTCAATGACACGAAGTGCTTTCTCGCGATCAGACAGTGCAACCGAGAAGGAGAAGTCCGCTTTGCCGTCCTGAACCCCGCTCTGCACGATAATATCGACGTCCAGTTGCTCACTAGCCAGTTCGCCAAATACTTCGGCAAGGACGCCCGGGACATCCGGAACACCCAAAATACTGATGCGAGCTACGTTTTTGTCATACGCGATTCCACTTACCACTACTCCTTGTTCCATTGCCGCTTCCTCCTTCACAACCGTTCCTTCATTATGGTTAAAGCTTGATCTTACAATCAAAGGTACACCGGAATGCTTCGCGTACTCTACAGCACGTGGATGCAATACCGCCGCTCCCAGATTCGCAAGCTCCAGCATTTCGTCGTAGGATATTTCTTTCAGTTTGCGCGCTACCTTGACGATCCTCGGATCTGTGGAATAAATTCCGTCCACATCCGTATAGATCTCGCAAGCGTCCGCTTGAATTGCTGCTGCGAGCGCAACAGCTGTTGTATCCGAACCGCCGCGGCCCAGTGTAGTGATCTCGCCGTCTTCCGTCATGCCTTGGAAACCAGCGACAATAACGATATTGCCTTCAGCAAGCGCAGATTTGACACGTTCAGGACGGATATCCTGAATCCGGGCTTTACCGTGAACCGGTTCTGTTCGGAAACCGGCTTGCCATCCTGTAAAGGATACGGCCTTGCGTCCAAGTGCCTGAATGGCCATGGACAATAAGGAGATCGAAATTTGTTCCCCTGTTGTCAACAACATATCCATTTCACGAGCAGGCAAATCACTGTTTAGCAGCTTCGCCTGATCAATCAAATCATCTGTAGTATCTCCCATGGCCGAAACCACGACGACACATTGATGTCCTTCATCCGCTTTTTCTACAACACGTCCGGCTACACGCTTCATGCGTTCTGTATCTCCGACCGAGCTGCCCCCAAATTTCATGACGTACAATGACAACGCAAATCCACTCCCTACCTTGTGCAGTATGCATCAATTGATATCTTTCGTCATTATTCTCTACGAGAAATGACTTTAACCCAGTATATTACGAAAGCGTCTGATAGGCTAATCTTTTTTCAAAAAAACCCTCTGCCATATTCATGGCAAAGGGTTTCCATTCTTGCATTAAAGCTTACAGCAAGTGAAAGTTACGCACGGGAAGAGTATTTACCTTCACGTGTATCAATCAGAAGCACGTCGCCTTCATTGATGAACAAAGGAACTTGTACATTCAGACCTGTTTCCACTTTTGCGTTCTTCGTAGCGCCTTGTGCTGTGTTACCTTTAACGCTTGGCTCTGTTTCAATAACTTTCAGCTCAACGCTTGTAGGCAAGTCGATACCCAGGATTTCACCTTGGTAACTAACGATCTTCACGTTCATGTTTTCTTTAAGGAAGTTCAGTTCCCACTCCAGTTGATCACTAGTCAGTGTGAATTGATCGTATGTTTCATTGTCCATAAACGTATGCTCAGAACCACTTGCATACAGGTAAGATACTCCACGGTTTTCGATAATTGCACGGCCAATCGTTTCACCTGCACGAAATGTTTTTTCAACCGTATTACCATTACGAAGGTTTTTTAACTTGGAACGTACAAAAGCTGCGCCTTTACCTGGTTTTACGTGTTGGAAATCAAGCACGGTATAGATATCGTTGTCTACTTGCACGGTCAAACCTGTTTTAAAATCGTTAACTGAAATCACAAAAGATCCCTCCTGATATAAGTAAAAAGTGTTTGGGTATGTTAGCCAATAACGGTGAACTTTTTGTCCGATTTCGTAAGAATATGAATACCTGACTCGGTAATCACAACGTCATCCTCAATTCGTACGCCGCCAAGTCCATCAATATAAATTCCCGGCTCAACTGTAACCACCATTCCCGGTTTCAACACATCATCGCTAAGCTTGGACAGACGCGGAGCTTCATGAACCTCCATACCCAGACCATGGCCCGTGCTGTGTCCAAACTGTTCTCCATATCCATAGCCTGCAATGATATCCCGAGCAAGTGCATCCGCTTCCCGTCCGGTCATACCTGGTTTCAGGTTCTCCAGCGTATGTAATTGTGCTTCCAGTACGATGTCGTAAATCTTGCGCAGTTCAGGTACAGGATTACCTGTTGCAATCGTACGTGTCAGATCTGAACAGTATCCGTCCAGCAACGCACCAAAGTCAAACGTAATCAGTTCGTCCTGTCCAATTACTTTGCTACTTGCAACACCGTGAGGCATAGCAGAACGTTCGCCTGAAGCGACGATGGTGTCAAAGGAGGAGCTGGTCGCCCCATGCTTGCGCATGAAGAACTCCATTTCAAGATCCACTTCACGTTCAGTCATACCCGGTTTCGCAAATTGCAAAACGTGGCTGAATGTGGCATCTGCCAAATCTGCAGCACGCTGCATCACTGCAATTTCGTCAGCATCCTTGAACATCCGAAGCTGCTCAACAATACCGGATACTGCTGTAAGTTTAACCGATTGCAACGATTCCGCATAAGAAGCGTGCGTACCAAATGTAACCGAATCCTGTTCGAAGCCAACTTCGTTGATGTTCGCTGCAACCAGCAAATCACGTACAGAATCCATCGGTTTTACACCGTGCTCTACCACGTTGAAACCTTGGGCTTGCGTGGATGCCTGTGCCATATAACGGAAATCAGTAAGCAAATAAGCTTCCTGTTCAGTAATAAGCACATATCCTGCCGAACCCGTAAATCCCGTCATATAACGGCGGTTAATCGGATTCGTAATCAGCATTGCTTTGAGTTCACGCTCGGCCATGGCCTCACGTAACTTGTGTACTCGTTTGTTTTCCATCGGTAACCCTTCTTTCTCTCACATTCCCGGGTTCCCGGCTCAGGTTTGTTTGTCCAGATGACGCACGAGAGCCAGCAATCCCAGTTCATAGCTTACTTCGCCAAATCCGGCAATCTGCCCGATCGTTTCTGCTGCTAGCACTGAATGATGTCTGAACGCTTCGCGTGCATGAATGTTGGATAGATGAACCTCCACGGTAGGAACTTTCACGGCATTGATTGCATCCCGTATCGCATAACTGTAATGAGTAAAAGCCCCGGCATTCAGCATGATCCCGTCTGCCTCACCCATTGCGGCATGAATGCGGTCAATAATGTCTCCTTCATGGTTGGATTGATAAAAAGCGATGGAGACGCCCAATTCTTCAGCCTGTCTGCGAATTTTGTCTTCAATATCCTTCAGACTAAGCGTTCCATAGATACCTGGTTCACGAACACCAAGCATGTTCAGGTTCGGGCCATTGATCACAATAATTCGTTTCATCGCTGCTCCACCCTCTCTGCAAATAACCATCTGCTATTTTAACACAGCCGTTACCGGATTGAGAAGCTTTTTTGCGTCTAGGCTCCTGCGTGCTCTGGCTCCCGTTTCCTTTCGTCGGTGTACTCCATCGCTACAGTGTAACCTATGAACAGCCCCCAAAGAAGGAAGAAACAAATTTCCGTGAAAATTGAATCCCATGTCAATTGATTTAACGGTTTCATCATTCCGAGTTTAGGCCCAAGCAGGATAAAGAGGATCACCCACCAGACGATCCCATACACCATACCGGGAAACGGCCCTTTTAATTTGCGGATGGTAAAGGTATATAACAGTGACGCAAAGATGGAAAACACGATAAAACACAACCAACCTGTCAAGTGACCTGCCGGTGTATAAATATATTTATGCTTGAAAAAAGGCTCCGCCAGAAAACCCACGGGTACAATGGTAAAATGCAGAAAATGAAATAGCCAGTGGATTCCTCCCCAGATTAGCCCGGCAAAGAACCCCAGTTCCAGCGCAAAGGAAAACGGATTTGTGAAATAGTGCGCATCTCCCTGCCTTGGCACGGAGCGCCGTTTCGTCACGTTTTCGTCACGTTCTCGCGGTCGTTGCCGATTTGTGCGCTGATCCGTTTTACCTTCGTGATTATGATTCGTTAATACGTCCTCATGAGTATGATCTGTCATCATAAACGTCCCCTTCTTCGCAAGATGATCTCGCAAGCATGCTAGATATTTTCTCACAGTTCTAGGGCGTAGTATGTTCAAATCAGGACAATCTTAACAGCAGCACTTGCCTTTTCTCTCGTAAACTAGAAATTGCTCTCAAAATTCGATACAATAAGGATATTAAACTGCCTTTGATTGTAAAGGCTTAGAACAGAATAGGAAGGTGAATAATTTGCCTCAACAATCCAAGCCTGTCAGCTACGGGGGGCAAGCTGTCATCGAGGGCGTAATGTTTGGCGGTAAACACGTCAATGTTACGGCCGTTCGTAGAAAAGACGGCGAAATTACGTATCTGGAAGTTCCCAAGCAAGACAAGACCTGGGTCATGAAATTGCGGCGGATTCCTTTATTACGCGGAATTGTCAGCATTATAGATTCAAGTGTCAAAGGTAGCAAACATCTTAATTACTCTGCTGACGCTTATGCTGATGATGAGCTCGAACCTGAAGAAAAAGCCAAACAACAAGAGAAACAAGGAACTGGCTGGAGCCTTAGCATGATAATCGGTGTGACTGCGGTAGCCATACTTTCCTTCCTTTTCGGCAAAATTGTACTGACGCTGCTTCCTGTCGTGATCGAGGACTTCTTATTTAAAAATGTATTCGACAATCAATTTCTGCATAATGTATTGGAAGGTGTCATCAAACTGATCCTGTTACTCGCTTATCTGTGGCTAATCTCACAGACACCAATGATTAAACGCCTGTTTCAATACCACGGTGCAGAGCACAAAGTCATAAGCGCATACGAAGCTGGCGAAGAACTTACACCAGAAAATGTTCAGAAGTACAGCAGGCTACATTACCGCTGTGGTAGTAGCTTTATCATGTTGACTGTCATCATCGGTATTTTCTTATACTCCGTATTCACATACGATAATTTATGGGAACGGATGGGACAGCGTTTGCTCTTGTTGCCAGTCGTACTAGGTATTTCGTTCGAACTACTCAAGATTACGAATTCGCTTCGTGATATTCCTGTCTTACGTTATCTGGGATACCCTGGCCTGTGGTTGCAATTGCTTACGACCAAAGAACCTACGAACGCTCAAGTGGAAGTATCCATTGCGTCTTTCAATCGCATGCTTGAACTGGATGCGAAACTTGCCAACGTTTCGACCGCAACGGAAGTTCCTGTAGCAACACTTGATCCTGTGAAAGGGTGAATGAAATGAATAAGCAGGCTATTGTATTTTGGGCATTCATTGTACTGGCTGCTCTTGGGGTTATCAGTTTTATGACTAGAGCTTCGTTGTCCAGTATTCTCATCCCTCTGATCGTGTTCGGAGTTGTGTTCCTGCTGTACAAATTCCCGCCTGCCCGTTGGTCACGAAAAGCCAAAACACCAAAGATCAAACCTTCGGCAAAAACGATGGCTAAAGTGAACGCACAAAATAATGTCAATGCAAGAAAGAGCAGTTCGTCCAAGAAACGCAAGGACTATCCTTTTCAGGTCATTCAGGGCCAGAAAGGCAAAAACAACGAAGAGGACGTTCCCAAGTATCACTGATTTGTCCTTCCGGTGATATCTCTGTTTTCTTCTCACAGTAAAATGTAAAATAAAACCCAAAAAGCAATTCTCCATCATCCGGAGAATTGCTTTTTTCACGTTTCTATATGGGAACCAGCGGTGGCGAATCCGCCTGTTTCTTCCGCATTTCTTTTCGCTGCTTTTCTAATTGCTCGTTGTACATCTTCGTATTCCATGTGGTGAAAAACTCCAGACCAGAGGCCACGCCTGAACGATATAAGTTCGTACTGTCTTGAACGGAGAGATTAAATTGTGTCGGTTTAATACCCAGCGTAGGAATTTTGACCGTACGGAATCGGTTAATCTGCTCAATGTAACGCTCATCGTGAGCTGTTAACATGGTCTCGACAAGCGCTTGCAACATGGTCAAAGGCCCTTTAATTCTTGCAGGTTCTACTTCTGTCTTACCTACCATTTTAAAACCGACTACTGGAATGATCTCTCCCCCTGATTCAGAGCGTTCTCCATCGAACAACCACAGTGGGAAGTTACTCAGTAGCCCTCCGTCCACGACATACACAAACTGATCTTGGAAAGGTAGCCCCTTGGACATCATCGGTGATTTCCGAATAATGACAGGATCGAAAAAATATGGAATGCTACAACTCATACGTACAGCTTTAGCAACCTCAAGCTTCGAAGGTTCAATCCCAAAGCGCCGAATATCGTCGGGCAAGACGAGAATGTTTCCGTTAGAAATATCCGATGCGGTAATGAGCAACTTTCCAGGTGGCAAATCAGCGAAGGTTCGGATTCCTTTTTGTGCCAGCATTTTGCGTATCCATGATTCCAGTGCTTCACCTGAATATAACCCTTTTTTCAAAAACAATCTTGTTGCTGGACCAATCCAGCGTGTATTAAATATAGGCGACCGTTGCAGAAGCGAAGCAAACGGCGTACTCTCAATGATTTCTTTCATCTCCTCGGCCCGGTAACCCGCAGCCAGTAGGGCAGCAACAATCGAACCGGATGATGTGCCAGCAACTCGGTTGAATTGCACTCCGCAGTCCTGTGCTCCCTGTACAGCTCCTGCAAGGGAAACCCCTTTTACGCCTCCACCTTCAAAAACGCCATTAATTAACACAACGAAAAACCCCCGTTCTCCAGGCAGCCATACTTCTACTGCCACTGTATGAGAACAGGGGTTGGTCATATAACTATGAGTTGAAGAATCCGTGATCATTAACATAGAAAAATTAACGTTAGACTAGACCCTACAATCCATAGTAAGCTTTCAGTCGTTCAATCAAACCGAGCGGGTTTTTCGTAAGATACTGGGAACTGAAATAAATGTCTCCGCCAATAGATGGATACTTCTGATTATATGTCAATTGATCAATGATTTCTTGTGATGTGTGCCACCCAATCTCTGGCGTTCCGAGTTTATAAGGAGAATGGCCGATGTACAATTTTACATTGGTATTGGCTACCTCATTAACCCACCAATCGACGACCTTATCGTATCTTGCTGCACTTAGCGTCATGCTCCAGTATACCTGTGGTGCAACGTAGTCGATCCACCCTTGTTTGATCCATGTCCGAACATCTGCATTCATGCTGTCATAAGCAGTTACGCCCGCTTTGGTATCTGAGCCAGTCAGATCATTTGCTTTGTTACGCCATACACCAAATGGACTGATCCCATACTCTACATTAGCTTTCGCTTGATGAATACGTTGTCCAAGTTGCTGTACAAACTGATTAATGTTGTCACGGCGCCATGCTGCACGGTCTGTTGAACCTGACGTGTTATACATTTTGTAAGCAACATCATCATTAAAGGTCACGTTAGAAGGATAGAAGTAATCGTCCAAATGCACTCCATCCACGTTATAGTTGTTCACCACTTCCATAATGGTATCCATAATATGCTGACGTGCTTCCGGAACACCTGGATTAATATATAGTTTACCCGATGCATTTACAATCCAGTCCGGATGTAGCTTGGATACATGGTTAGTCGCCAGATTGGCTGTTGTTGCTGAGTTCGTTGCCCGAAACGGATTGAACCAGGCATGGAATTCAAGCCCGCGTTTGTGCGCTTCCTCAATCATAAAAGCCAGTGGGTCATAACCTGGATCTTTCCCCTGGGTTCCTGTCAGAACACTATTCCAAGGCACTAGACTGGATGGATAAATGGCGTCTGCATTTGCTCTAACTTGTACAAACACAGCATTGATCCCCATGTCTTTTAACTGATCCAGTTGACTTGTGTACTCCTGCTTCTGTTTGTCTACATTGCCTTTCGCGCCAGAAGATGGCCAGTCACCATTAACTGTAGATATCCAGGCTCCGCGCATCTCATTCGTTGCTGGTGGGGTTACACTTCCTCCCGGTTCTGCTGGTGTAGCTGGCGTTGGTTCTGGCGTTGGCGTAGGTTCTGCTCCGGTGTACAGATCAATGGTTTGAGCCGCCTGATTCCAGTTCACTTGAATTCCCAAATTTTCACTTACAAAACGAATTGGAACCATCACGCGACCTTGTTTGAGTTGCACGGAAGCATCCAGATCAACCACGGTATTGTCCACTGTCGCTTGCTGACGTCCACTGGTCATCGTAATCGTTGAATCCGATTTCTGAATCGTCACCGTCCGGGTTGCCTGGGACCATAACACAGAAGCCCCCAGTCCTTCACTGATGACCCGTAACGGCACCATTGTTACGTTCACCTTGGGCATGATATAGGGTGACACATCTGATTCCAGACGCTGACCATCCAGAAAAATAGTAATCTGTTTTGAACTTGCTGCCTGAGCGGTCATACCGACTGACTGTAATCCAAGAACAAAAATGAGCAGTAGCAACAATCCTTTACGCAATTTCATCAATACAATCCTCCAACATCATTAAATTTGCGGTAAATTCTACTAGTTTAATAGACGCATGGCAGACGGGTTTAGTTGCGCAATTGACCAAATGTTGGTTGGAATTAAAATATTGAAATTAAAAATGCTCCTCGCCATTCCATTGGCAAGAAGCATCCTTTATTTATCAACATATGAATTCAAGGCTCAAGAGTCCGTGTTACTCATGATTTCCTGAATGTTTTTTAGATCTTGCAGACGGCTCTCATCCTGACGGAAATATTCCACGAGAGACTCAATACATGTAATGGAGTCCCAGCTTAAGTGATGTTCAATACCTTCTACGTCGTTATATATGTTCTCTTCCTGAACACCGATCGTCGTTAGAAACTGCTCAAGCAGATGATGGCGTTCCATCAACCGTTTGCCCATTTTTTTCCCTTTTGGCGTTAGTACCAGCCCGCGGTACTTCTCATAGATCAGGTACTCGTCTTTGTCCAGCTTTTGGATCATCTTCGTCACGGATGAAGGATGTACTTCCAGTCCTTCAGCTATATCAGACACACGAGCATAGCCCTTTTCATCAATCAATTTGTATATACGCTCCAAATAATCTTCCATACTGGGCGTTGGCATCTGCTTCCCTCTCTTCTCTCTGACCGGTTCTACGTACCTGGTCCCTATCTTCTAATGATACATGTTATCAATGCGCATTGGCAAGTCCTACCCGATTCCGATCCGCCTTACACAAGGATTGGCAGGCGTGACTTCTCTTCATTTGAGGCAAACTAAGTCCAGTTTCGTATTGAAAGGAGTGATTCTGTGAGCACAAGCGTGGCCCAGCCCCCTGTTAGAAAAGTAAAGGGTACTAAACCCTTTATTCCCGATTTGGTGTATTTTGAACCAGGTGCGCTTGAATATGAAAAAGGAAAACGGATTATGCAATGGGTAACCTCCCAAAACATTCCTTATCAGATGACCACTTCACACAATCGAATCACCAACCTCCCCGGTGAGACAGAGCAAGAAAAATACCGGATGGCCAAGCGAACTCTGGTTGTAGGGGTACGTAAAACCTTGAAATTTGACCAGTCCAAACCATCAGCAGAGTATGCGATCCCTATCTCGACAGGTTGTATGGGTCATTGCCATTATTGTTATCTTCAAACCACATTAGGTGCAAAACCATACGTTCGCGTGTACGTAAACACGGAAGAAATCATTGAGGCTGCCAAAGGTTACATCGAGGAACGCAAACCCGAAATTACCCGTTTCGAAGCAGCCTGTACCTCCGACCCCGTCGGTCTGGAACATATCACGGAAAACCTGAGCGACCTTATTCGTTTTATGGCTGATGAAGAATACGGGCGTTTACGCTTTGTGACAAAATATCATCACGTCGATCCGCTACTTAACATCAAGCATAATGGCCATACGCGTATCCGGTTCAGCGTGAACTCGGATTATGTTATCAAAAACTTTGAACCCGCCACTTCACGCTTTGAAGAGCGAATTGAAGCTGCTGGGAAAATAGCGCATGCCGGATATCCACTCGGTTTCATTATTGCTCCGATTATTTGGTACGATGGCTGGCAAGAAGGTTATGCTGAGCTACTGCAAAAGCTGGCAGATACCTTGCCTGAAGAGGCTACCAAAGACCTGACATTTGAAATGATTCAGCACCGTTTCACCAAAACGGCTAAAGCGACCATTGAAAAAAGATATCCAAAAACCAAGCTGGAGATGGATATTGAGAAACGGAAAATGAAATGGGGTCGCTGGGGTCAGTACAAATATGTGTATAAAGATGACCAGCAAGATGCCCTGCGTGAATTCATTACAGAACGCATTTTCGAACACTTTCCTTTAGCCAACATTGACTATTTTACCTAATTCAACTCGTATATCATCAGATAAAAAGCAGGTTGCATGTTCCAGAGAAGTTCTGGTTCCTGCAGCCTGCTTTCAATGATTTATTCTGCTGAAGAAGAAAAATGCTTCATGTTAAGTTGATCATCCAATCGGGTGTAATTTGCTGCAGCCAGATTGTGATTTGGGTCATCTGATCCGTGAATAGCAAAATACCCATTAAGAGCATTAAAGCTCCGCCAATCTTCATCATGAGGTTTGAATAACGCAAAATCCAGCGTGTCGAACCTATAAAGAACGCTAGAACAAAAAAGGGTAAAGCAAAGCCTACCGTATAACCTGTAATCAGTGTCAGCCAAGTTGAAGGTTCGCTCGCTGCCATGGCGATAATCGCCGTCAGAATCGGTCCGATGCAAGGCGACCAGCCTGCCGAAAAACCAATCCCAAAAACAAAGGAACCTAAATACCCCGCCGGCTTCCATTTCATATCCAGTTTGCGTTCCTTCATTAAAAATTGCGGCTTGAAGATACCTAACAAAAACAGTCCCATCAACATAATTAAAATCGCGGACAGTTGACGAATCAAATCCCGGTTATCATTAAAAAATTGTCCAAATAATCCTGCACCCAGACCCAGCGAATAAAATACTGCAGAGAATCCGAGAATAAACGCCAGTGTATGCGTTAACGTCTTCAAGCGTACCTCTCGCTGGTTCCGATCCTCTTTCAACTGTTGCACGGTCATTCCCGTGATGTATGAGAGATACGAAGGATATAACGGAAGACAACACGGTGATATAAAAGAAGCGAGGCCAGCAACAAAAGCCAGCCATACATTAACATCAGGCATGAAGCAATGTCTCCCTTCCTGGTGCTCACTTGCTCTTAAGTACTTGTTTTCAAACGATAAGTGTAGTAGTCAGAAATCAGGCTCGGAACCCTTTTTTAGCAATCATCGTTAGGATCAGCATACCAATGAGCAGTAACACAATGGTTGCTCCGGGTGCCAGGTTCCAGATCCCCGCTGTAACTAGTCCAATCACAACCGCAATCTCTCCGATGACCACCGACAGAATAATGGCTGATTTGAAGCTTCGAGCCATGAGCAGGCTGACGGCGACAGGAATGGTCAACAAGGCGGATACAAGCAGAGCACCCACGATCTTGATCGCCGTACTGATCACCAATGCTGTCATCACTGTAATTAACATATTCAGCATTTTAACTGGCAATCCGGTCACTGCAGCTGCGTCCTCCTCAAAGCTGAGCAGGAAAAACTCTTTATGTAGGAAGCCCACTACAATAACAACGATTAGCGTCACGATACCCACCAGCTTCAGATCCGCCACGTCCAATGTGTAGATGCTACCAAACAAATAGCTCATCACATCCGCATTGTACCCTTTCCCCAGTGTAAAAAACAGCGAAGCCAGCGCTACGCCTCCAGACATAATAATCGCAATGGACAACTCAGCATAGCTCTTATATGCTTTACGCAACTTTTCAATAGCAAACGATGCGAGTACCGCAAAAATCAACCCAACACCGATCGGGTATACCTCGATCAGAAAACCAAGCGCTACACCTGCGATCGTTACGTGTGACAAGGTGTCTCCGATCATCGAGAGTCTGCGCAGTACAAGAAAAAGTCCAATCAGCGGAGCAGTGATACCAATAAGCAAACCACCTGCAAGTGCACGCTGAAAAAAATCACTCCATAATATTTCCAAAACTAACACGACTCCTTCGGCCTATCATCTAGTGGCCCACATACATAGCTAGCGTACCTGCGCGGTTGTATGCTGCAGGTTGGTTTCTGCACAATCCTCGATCTCATGCGAATGACGCACATGGAAATGAATCTTGCCATTCGTGAGCGCCGCTTCCGCGCCAAGATAACTCTCCATGCGATCCATATCATGTGACACCATGAGAAACGTCATCCGATGATGTTCATGCATATGGGTAATCAGTTCGAAAAAACTGGCTTGTGACTCTGCATCAATCCCCACGGTAGGTTCATCGAGAATCAATAGATCAGGGTGATTAATTAACGCACGGGCCAAAAAAACACGTTGCTGCTGACCGCCGGACAGTTGTCCAATACGTTTGTTGGCAATATCCTCGATTCGCATAACCTTCATCGCATCGATGCATTGTTGCTGGCCTTGACGAGAGATGCGGCGGAACATGTTTTTGTTGTTATACAGCCCGGACATAACAACTTCACGAACCGTAGCTGGGAACAACGGATTAAATGCATTTTTTTGTGGCACGTACCCGATCCGGTTCCAATCCTTGAATTTACGAATCGACTCTCCAAACAACTTGATATCCCCCTGCGCAGGAGGAAGTAGTCCTACCAGCATACGAAGCAACGTTGTTTTCCCTGCTCCGTTTGAACCGATAATACCTACAAAGTCACGTTGTTGAACCATAAAATTGAGATCTTGAATCACGCGCTGATCCCCGTAGGAAAAAGACAAATTCTCGATCTGGATAATCGGATCATGACATAATGGCATGATTTGCTGCATGGCAAAGCCGCCCTTCATAATAAATAAAAATACGTAAATATCGTGCTTAACATTCCAAAAGTCTTCGCCGATGGAACAGCAAAGACTTCTGGATGTTTACCTTCATTCTTCTTATTTTAATGCGATCAGCAGATTTTGCAAATTTTTCTCCATCAAGGTGAAATAATCATCTTTGTTCTTCACCTGTTCCTGCGTCAGACCCTCAACCGGGTTCAACACCATCGTTTCTACCCCTGCTTCGCTGGCAAGTGTTTTGGCTAATTTGTCGGATACAAGCTCTTCAAAGAAAATGTACTTGATACCTTCATCTTTAACCAGTTTAGCCAGTTTTACAATATCCTGTCCAGTTGGTTCTGCATCCGGGGACAGTCCCATGATGGCATGTTGCTTCAAACCATAATCACGTGCAAGATAACCGAACGCTTGGTGTGACACTACAATTTCCTTCTTTGCTACGGATGCTAATTCATTCGTGAAACGCTGATCCAGTTCTTCAAGTTTGGTATGAAGCTCCTTATAACGTTGCTCGTAACCAGCTTTGTGTGTAGGATCAACTTCTACTAAACTGTTCTTGATATTTTCCGCCATGATCATTGCGGATTTGGGGCTAACCCATGTATGAGGATCGATATGATGGTCGGCTACTTGTTCCTCATTGCCACTCTCGTCTGCATGGTCATCGGCATGTTCATCCTCATGCTCTTCACCATGTCCGTGACCATCGTCTCCTTCTGCTGTTAACAACTTGACACCTTCGCTGACAGCCACGGATTTCACTTTTGTATCACTGTTCAGTGATTTCAAAAAGTTCGGCACCCATCCTTCCAGACCCGCACCATTGTATAAGAAAAGCTGTGCCTTGGACGTATTCACAATATCCTGGCTCTTGGGTGTCCAATCGTGCGGCTCTACTCCCGTAGGCAGCAAGTTAATAACATTGGCATCCTCTCCGCCAATCGCTGCAGTAAACGCATATACCGGATAAAATGTGGTCACCACATTAACTTTGCCTTCAACAATTTTGGCTGTATTCTCGTTGTTTTGCCCACATGCAGACAATACAAGCAAACTAAGTATGAGCAGACCGCTCCAAAGTAGCTTCATTATACTCCGTTTGCCAAGTTTGCTGGATCGATCTAATCGTGTCTGTCTCTTCTTTTGAATAAATGTCATATATAATTCACTCCACATCACTTAATCGTAAATATTACTGAAAGAATTATAGGTAACCTGCTCCTAATTGTCAAGGCTCATGTCCTATTCATTCTTTCCCGAAGTACGGAGTTCATAACAATATATGCTTGTCCTTCAGTTATCAGCTCTTTTTTCAGCATAAAAAAGCGGTCCGAATCACTTCGGACCACCCTTGGTTCAAACTTGTGACAATCTCTGTACGATTGAACACCCTAGTTGCTTGTCTTATACTTAAAAACTTTTTATTTCACTTGCGCGCCATTTGGCATACTGTCCGGTACGGTTGCCAGGGTCAGCTGATCCCCATGAGAAGCTGCCAGGATCATGCCTTGGGACAGCTCTCCACGCAGTTTTACTGGTTTGAGGTTGGTCACACAGATGACTTTACGTCCAACCATCTCTTCTGGCGAATAAAACTTTGCGATACCAGATACAACCTGACGTTGCTCATAACCAAGATCCAGTTGCAGCTTAAGCAATTTATCTGCCTTTTTAACAGGCTCACAAGCGATGACTTGTGCCACACGTAGCTCAACTTTGGCAAAATCATCAATGCCGATCTCTTCCTTGCCTTCAGGTGCTGTTACCGGTTCTGCTGAAGCTGGAGTAGCGGCTCCTGCTTCTGCCTGGCTTGCATCGGACTGTGCTGCTTTTTGTCCACCTGTCATCGCTTCAGAGATATAGGCAATTTCCTGTTCCGCATCCAAACGCGGGAAGATCGGCTCGCCTTTGTGCAATGCGTTGCCAGCAGGCACGATGCCCCATTGTTTCGCTGAATCCCAAGCTGTCAGCTCACCTTCTTGAATACCTAGCTGTTCCCAGATTTTGCGCGGCGCACGAGTCAGGAACGGCTGTAGAAGAATGGAGGCAATACGTAAGCTTTCAATCAGATGGGACATTACGGATGCCAGCTCATCCCGTTTCGCTTCATCACGAGCAAGAGCCCATGGCTGTGTTTCGTCGATATATTTGTTGCTACGGCTAACAAATTGACTGATCGCTGTAAGCGCCACAGAAAACTGCAAGTTCTCCATCGCTTGCTCCACTTTTTCCACCGTTGCATGTCCTGCTTCTTCCAGCGAAGCATCAAATTCCGTTACATTGGAAGCAAACGTAGGAGCTTTGCCTTCAAAGTATTTGTCCACCATCGCTACGGTACGGTTCAGCAGGTTGCCCAGATCGTTCGCCAGATCGGAGTTCACACGCTCTACGAAGCTTTCTGGTGTAAATGTACCATCGGAACCAAACGGTACTTCACGCAGCAAATAGTAACGAAGCGAATCCAGGCCGTAACGATCGATCAGGGTTACAGGATCTACTACATTTCCTTTGGATTTGGACATTTTGCCATCTTTCATCAACAGCCAGCCATGTGCAAATACCTTTTTCGGTAATGGCAGATCCAGCGCCATGAGCATAATTGGCCAATAAATCGTATGGAAACGAACAATTTCTTTACCCACCAGATGAACATCCGCTGGCCAAAACTTGTCGTACAATGAAGCATCCGAAGAGCCGTAGCCCAGTGCTGTAATGTAGTTGGACAACGCGTCAATCCATACGTAAACGACGTGTTTCGGATCGCCTTTAACTTTGACACCCCACTCAAATGTGGTACGGGATACCGCCAAATCCTCAAGACCCGGCTTGATAAAGTTGTTGATCATCTCGTTTTTGCGGGATTCCGGTTGGATAAAACCAGGATTCTCTTCGTAATATTTCAACAAACGATCTGCATATTTACTCATACGGAAGAAGTAAGATTCTTCTTTGACGAGTTCAACCGGGTGTCCGCTATCCGGACTTTTAGCCGAGATAATCTCGCCTTTCTCATTTTTTTCAACATCCACCAGCTGTGTTTCAGTGTAATAAGTTTCATCCGGGATGCTGTACCAGCCTTCGTACTCACCCTTGTAGATATCACCCTGCTTCAGCAAACGATCAAAGATATCTTGTACGACGGTTTTGTGACGCTCCTCGGTTGTGCGAATGAAGTCATCATTGGAGATGTCCAGCTTGTTCCACAGTTCCTTGATGCCTACGACAATCTCATCGATAAAGGCCTGTGGAGACAATCCTTTCTCCTGAGCCTTGCGCTCAATCTTCTGGCCATGCTCATCGGTACCTGTCAGATAGCGCACCTCGTATCCACGCAAGCGTTTGTAACGAGACATTGCATCACCTGCTACTGTTGTGTACGCATGCCCAATATGTAGCTTGTCGCTTGGATAATAAATCGGCGTTGTTAAATAAAATGTTTTTTGATCCGTCATGAATGACTTCTCCTCCTTCAATTGTTCTAACGAATACATACCAATCGCTCGAATGGAACCATCTTCCTGATCCGAAAATGAACACAAAAAAACTCCCGCCCTGTATGGGACGAGAGTATCTCTCACGTGTTACCACCCAATTTCCCCACATTTTTCACAAAACGCAGGCTCTTCCGGTCCTTCGACCGCCCATTAACGCTGGATCACGCCTCAGGCTTACGACAATAGCGACAAGTCGCTGATTGCACGCTCGAAAGAGGTTCCTCCGGGACCATCTTCCATCCTCCTCCCAGACCGGTTCTCAGCTTCTCCGGCTCTCTGCACTGGGGGTGTGTCTGTACTTATCCCTTCACTGGAAAATCATATACAAAAAATATACTGAAATGCTGACCTTGTTGTCAAGTATACCACCGAATAGAACCAAGCTTCTGGGTTCCAGCTACCTGCTCTATAACACTTTGATCAGCAAAAATGAACATCAGGCTCTTCTGCACATTACGGTTCGGATATCACTACATTTTTTTCCACCTTAGGCGGAACCAAATCTACACCGCCCGGATGAAACGGATGACATTTGGCAATCCGTTTCGCCGCTAGAAGGGAACCTTTGAGTGCACCATGCACTTCAATTGCTTCCATCGCATACGCCGAACACGTAGGATAAAATCGGCAGGTCGGCGGTTTTAATGGAGAGATATAATTGCGGTATACCCGGATGGGAGCTTGCACGATTCTACGCGAAAGTTTCATCTTCAATTCTTCCCGTGGCTGTGTGCATGCTGATGTGTAGATGACTTCTTCGCTGGAGCATGTTCAGCACAATCCTTGCAGTATCCGAATACTTCAAACTTGTGATCCACAACCTGAAATTGCTCGGGAGCATCAGCAAGTTGCATCGGACAAAAAACGATCGGGTAGGTCTTCTGACACTTCAGGCAGATCATATGATGATGATGGTGGCCTTCGCTGCAATGTGCTCTGAACTTCACTCCATCTTCGAATATAACTTGCTCCAGCACGCCTAGTTCCTGCATTACACGCAAGTTTCGGTACACCGTGTCAAAGCTTAATCCGCTGTAAGTCTTACCCATATATTCGTAGACGTCCTTGGGTGTAAGATACCCCGGAGACTCGGCAAATAACCGTGCAAGTGTCTTGCGCTGATCAGTTATACGAAGTCCCTGTGAGGACATAGTTGATATAATCTCTTCCGTCGACAGCATGATTTACAGCACCTCCTGTCATACAAACCTTTTGCATTTTCATCATGCGACAAAATCTTTTGGCAAAAACCGTTGCTTCTGCTCTTTTTGTATACCTCTAATAATGCATGAAATGAAGAACAGAGTCAACGGAACCCTACACGCAAGTATAGGCGTTTTGCTTAAACTAAAAACTTAAACTAAAGACAAAGGACCCCATAAGTATGGAGTCCTTCGGTTGACGGTTCAGAATATAGGTCATACAGGTGACTTTTGGGGTGAACGGGTATATAAAATATAAGCTTTCACTCCAAACCGTACGGTTGATTCACTTGAATATTACTTCTCAGCTGGAAGTGGGGTAAACAGAATGTTTACCGGCAAGTTGCTACCAGGGGCAGCAGAGAAAACAATGGTAACACTCTCACCGTAAGAACCTGTGCGATACAGCACATTTTGTTCATTCGGCGCACTTAGAGACTGGCTGTTATTCGACAACTGTACCAGCTGTCCATTCACAAGTGCTGAACCGTAATACTTGCCTCCGCGAGGATTAAACGAAATCAGTGTACGCGGAGCAACATTGTTCAGGGTGATTTTGTACAGTACACCGAAGTTACCAGCGTTAGAAGCGCTTGTGAAGGCCATCGGGTCTGTGCCGTCGAGATTCGGATCACTTGCATTATCCCCGAGTGGCAAACGGGAAGGCTTCGTGCCAACTTCCTGATCGTACGTAATGATTCGTGTTGCGTTTGGATAAGTCCCACGGTTATGAACGCCGTCACGGTCCAGAACTGGCAATGAGGACAACACGGCCATCGGATCTTTATTTTCTTCGATCATTACAATGTTGTAGTCAAGAGTATAATCACTGAAAGCGTCGGAATAAAGGGAGATGACCTGCCCTTCTTTCATCGAAATATTGTTCAATTCCGTCAGAATCAATTTGCTTTCTCCTGGCTGGATGTATACTCTCTTCGAATCTGCCCCCGTTTGCATGGATTTGAACCATTTATCGATGGACAATTTACCCGCAACGGTAGCAAATGGCGTCGGTCCTGCAAAGCCCATATTTTGCTGATCGAATACAGCTGTGTATGGATTGTTATTGGTTGCAATCACATACATTTTTACTCTTTTGCCCGTATTATTGACATGGTGAATCATGAAACGCGTCTGTCCAAAGGAAGATTCCTTGTAGACAATGCCTTCCTGGTTAACGGTCTCAGGGCTGTTACTACGAATAAGCAGGCTTGG
Organism: Paenibacillus polysaccharolyticus; assembly: GCF_900102085.1. Taxonomy (GTDB): domain Bacteria; phylum Bacillota; class Bacilli; order Paenibacillales; family Paenibacillaceae; genus Paenibacillus; species Paenibacillus polysaccharolyticus. The sequence goes on from NZ_FMVM01000012.1 coordinate 144,323, forward strand.
TTCATCCGTGTACGTAAACGGAACTTTTTCCATGCCAGGAACTTCTCCGCCGTTGAATGTAAATTTGTCCCCTACTGGTACGAACAATTTGTTGAAATCAGACTGATTATAAAGCGTCTCGCTTGTGATCATAATCTCTTTCGTATAGGTGTTGCTCAAACCGTGCTGATCTGTAACCGTAAGTGATACCGTCTTCGGTCCCGGAAGGAAAAATGCGAGTGCATTGTTGCTCCAGTCTCTTTTGACGATTGCATCCTCATCATCTGTACTTTGATCAGTGTAGGAAATTTTTTCACCCATTTTGTATTCTTCCTTGTCCGTTGTAAACATCGCTACTGGGGGAAGATTCGGACGCTCCACTTTGATCGTAAGCGTATAAGGGTTACTCCACTGGCCACTGGAATCTTGAACCGTATAAGTCACCGTATAAACGCCTGGCTGATCAAAGGAATCTTGACGTCCAGTCCACTGCTCATCCACAATCGGAAGGCCGTTCGGCGAACTGTTTTTAGTCGTGTAGATCACTTGATCTCCTGCAAAAATTTCCTTTTGTACCGTAAAGCTGGCTACAGGTTTAGTGTTAAGCTTCAATACTACCGTCTTCGCAGGCTGATTCACGGTATATGTGATGTTCAGCGCTTGTGTAATGGACGTCAATGGAATCATAAACGTGTTTTTTTCTTGATAAGCGGGGCCTTTCATCGTTCTGGATTCTCCGTTAACGGTATACACTTTGCTGTTTGTTTTGAAACGAAGTTCGTCCGTACCGCTTAGAATGATCGTTTCTTTGGTTTGGTTATCATATTTTACGTCGTAACCTACCCGATCAACCAGAGCACGAATGGCTACATAGGAGACACCATTTTTTACAGCCATCGGCTGTCCAGCCAGATACGTTTTTCCATCCTGAACCATCTTGTTGCTATTCATATAAAGTGTCAGGTCTCCGGCAGATCGCACAGTCGAAGCTGTTCCACCAGTCGTTGGTTGCTCTACTTCAGCAGGTGTTGGTGTGTTTGGTGTGTTTGTTTCTTCGCCTGTTCCTTGTTCCCCGTTTGCTCCTGTTGCCGGATTTACAGGTGTAGCTTCTGTTCCAGAAGGATCTGTTGTTCCCTGATTGGGTTCTATGGCGCTTTCATTGTTGGCAGGTTGTGAGTTGTTTGATGGATTGTTAGCAGGATCAGTCGTTGCTCCTGATTTTACTTCGGACTCAGCAATTGGCTGTTCTTTCTTTACAACCTCAACGGATTTCACTTTTGCGGTATTCACTGGCGTAGATTCGCTTGAATCTGCTGCTTGTGCATTCGCAGGAATAACTGCAAAGGCCTGAAAAACAGCAAAAGCGGTGAGTATGGACAACTTCTTCTTCAAATTCATTCTTTGTCTTTGGCTCCTTCTGCTCCCATTTTATTAATATCCCCTCTAAAAGTCATATGATTAGACGCTCAGAAACGGGAAAAGTTGCTAAAAATAATGAATAAGAATTGTAAACTTTTAATAGAAGTGAAAAACTATGAAAATAGTTATCTGTTAATATAAACAAGCTGTATGAGTTAATCTAAAGATTTACCTAGCTCCAGTTAACCGTTCAGATAAAAAAATAAAAAAACAACCTCTACGAAATAATATTCGTAAAGGTTGCTTGTGAATAGATGTTCGCTTACCGCTTACTTTCCTGAACAAATGACGCTGGCTGTTTCTGCACGACCTTGCTCAATCAGGCGATATGCCCGTTCAACTTCTTCCTCGGTTGGTGAAGGTACGCCATCCAGCGGATAAACTTTACCCAGTGCTTCCCATTTGTAAATTCCCATTTGATGATAAGGAAGAATTTCGAACTTCTCTACTCCATTTAGCGTGCCAATGAAACGCCCGAGATTCAACAAATCTTCTTCCTGATCATGAATGCCAGGCACGTATACATGTCTGATCCACATTTTTCGACCATGATCGGATAACCATCTTGCAGTCTTCAGCGTACGTTCATTGGATTTACCTGTCAGTTTGATATGTTTCTCGTCATCGATATGTTTCAGGTCGAGTAATACAAGGTCAGTATGGTCAAGCAGATCATGAATACGATCCGGTTCATTGAACCCGTTACTATCCAGTGTCGTATGAAGCCCCCAGCGACGTTTGACTTCCTTGAATATTTCTGCGACAAAGTGAGCTTGCAGGGTAGGCTCTCCGCCAGATATAGTAAGTCCACCGCCAGAGCTACGATAGTAGGACAGGTACGGCTGTATTTCAGCCAGTACCTCCTCTAATGTCATCTCTTTTCCACCATCCAGTGCCCATGTGTCAGGGTTGTGACAATACTGACATTTGAGCAGGCATCCTTGCATAAAAAGCACGAAGCGGATACCTGGGCCGTCAACCGTCCCGAAAGTTTCGAGTGAATGAATATGTCCGTTAACCATGTTGCCTCTTCCTTTCTTTTCGCATCCGCTATGCGTTCATTTCTATGTTGAATCAGAATACTTGACTGGACTACTGGAAAAGTAACTTACATCGAACCGTGGAACGTACGATTGATAACATCCAGTTGTTGCTCACGTGTCAGTTTAATAAAGTTAACTGCGTAACCGGACACCCGTACAGTTAATTGCGGATATTGTTCCGGGTGATCCATTGCATCAATCAGTTGCTGACGATCAAATACGTTTACGTTCAAGTGATGCGCATTTTGACCAAAATATCCATCCATCATCGCAGTCAGATTGGATTTGCGTGTAGCATCTTCTTTACCCAGTGCTTTTGGCACAATAGAGAAGGTGTTGGAAATACCATCAAGGCTGTGTTCATAAGGCAGTTTTGCTACAGAACCGAGCGATGCCAGTGCACCTTTTTTATCCCGTCCATGCATTGGGTTCGCCCCTGGTGCAAATGGTTCGCCTGCTTTACGTCCATCTGGTGTTGTTCCTGTTTTCTTACCGTACACCACGTTGGAAGTGATGGTCAGTACAGATTGCGTTGGCATTGCGTTACGATAGGCTTTGTGCTTGCGAATCATACTCATGAAGCTTTCTACCAGCTCTACAGCAATGCTATCTACACTGTCATCGTTGTTGCCGTAACAAGGGAATTCACCTTCAATTTCAAAATCAACGGCAATGCCTTGTTCGTTGCGAATCGGTTTAACTTTGGCATATTTGATGGCACTGAGTGAGTCCGCTGCTACCGACAGTCCCGCGATACCACAAGCCATCGTACGTAGAATGTCACGGTCATGGAGCGCCATTTCAATCCGCTCGTAGCTGTATTTATCATGCATGTAGTGGATGACGTTAAGAGTATTCATGTACAGTTTAGCGAGCCACTCCATCATCGGTTTGAAGCGTTTCATCACTTCATTATAATCCAGTACCTCACTTGTAATGGCAGGATACTCCGGACCAACCTGTGCTCCCGATTTTTCGTCACGTCCACCGTTGATGGCATACAGTAATGCTTTCGCCAAGTTGGCACGTGCGCCGAAGAACTGCATTTGTTTACCGATCTTCATTGCAGATACACAGCAGGCAATACCATAATCATCGCCATAGATTGGACGCATCAGATCATCATTTTCATACTGGATGGAGCTGGTTTCGATCGATACTTTACTGCAATAATCTTTGAAAGCTTCAGGTAACTTCGTGGACCACAGAACAGTCAAGTTCGGCTCTGGAGCAGGTCCCAGGTTGTGCAGTGTGTGCAGGAAACGGAAGCTGTTTTTGGTTACACGTGTTTCGCCGTTGACGGACATCCCGCCGATAGACTCCGTTACCCATGTTGGGTCACCACTGAACAATTCGTTGTAATCCGGCGTGCGCAGGAATTTGACAATCCGCAGTTTCATGACAAAGTGGTCAACCAGTTCTTGAGCCTGTTCTTCTGTCAGAATACCTTCTTGCAAATCACGCTCAATGTAGATATCCAGGAATGAAGATACACGTCCAAGGGACATTGCAGCACCGTTCTGTTCTTTGATCGCTGCAAGGTAGCCGAAGTACAACCATTGGAATGCTTCTTTAGCCGTTGTTGCTGGTAATGAAATATCGAAGCCATGCATCTCGCCCAGTTGTTTCAGTTCTTGCAGTGCACGAATCTGTTCGGACAACTCTTCGCGCAAACGAATGACATCTTCATCAATAACATCAACTTCAAGTGCATTGAGCTCACCTTTTTTGTTACGAATCAGGAAGTCTACTCCGTACAAAGCTACCCGGCGATAGTCACCGATGATCCGGCCACGACCGTAAGCATCCGGCAAACCTGTGATAATACCCGCTTTACGTGCTGCACGCATCTCGGAAGTGTAAGCATCAAATACACCTTGGTTATGCGTTTTACGAATATTTGTAAATATATCAATGACACCTTGTGGCATTTCGAACCCGTATGCTTCACAAGCATCAATCATCATGCGAATTCCGCCGAATGGCTGAATGGAACGTTTGAACGGAGCGTCTGTTTGAACTCCGACAATCTGCTCTTTGCTTTGATCCAAATATCCCGGTTGGTGGGAAGTAATTGTTGCAGGCGTATTCACATCAACATCAAGCACCCCACCGTTATCCCGTTCTTTTTTGGTCAGGTCGGATACAATATCCCACAATTCTTTAGTATTCTGGGTTGCACCTGCAAGGAACGCCTCATCGCCATAGTATGGGGACAGGTTATGTTCCAGAAAATCATTCACATTAACCGTCTTGGTCCATGTTCCTTTGGTAAAGTTTCTCCAGCCTGTTTGTTGTTTAACATCTTTTTCGATCACCGACATCGTAATCCCTCCGCTTTTTTGGATTTCTGGACACATTATATTGTTGCAATAGACGTATCATCATGTGTCCAAAGCCGCGATTTATGTGAATTGTTTCACATGATCCGGAACACGTTCTCTCTACTGGGGAACCGGAACCGCGGAATGAATGTTTTTCTTATATTTTCAGTATACGTCGAGCAAGTCACACCATCTGTGATTTTTATCACAAACTTTGGATGTTGTCTTATTGCACTTCGCCACGGTTGTTCACACTTGACCACTCCGCGGGCAGAACAACTTCAGATCGCTGTTATCCCCGGATTTTTTCGATTCACTTTTCCAAAGTGAAAATCCGGTGATAAAGGCGAACGCTCCGCTTCTTCCGTCTGTCCTGCCCGCTCCGTTATCGTGTGAACCTCTCTGTGCAAACAGCCACCGCCCCCTTTGTTTCTACCATTTTGGGGAACCATTGCTCCGCTATGCTCGGAGCAACCAAGGGCATGATATAGGTTCCTGAAAAACGGACGCTTCGCTTCTCCGTTTTTCTGCCCATCTTTTTTCTACTGCTTACGCGGGTATCACTTTGCTACAACTCTACTGGTGCGT
>NZ_FMVM01000012.1:149905-242617 GCF_900102085.1 Paenibacillus polysaccharolyticus
TACATTTTGCTACAACCCTACTGGTGCGTTCTCGTGTGACCTCGTTCATGCATGAGACTAGATCGCTCCTGAAAACGGACGGTCCGCTTCGACCTTGCACAAGACCTGTCTAGCGTTACTGATAAATAAGGGCTTCGTTTCTCGTTTCTCTGCCCTCTTTGCCTCACCTCCTTTCCTATCTCTCCGTTCTTTCCTTCGGCTATGCAACTATACGGCAATCGGGGCTCCCCAATGTGGAGAACCCCTGAATCACTTGCTTTAACTTGAAGTGCTAAGTTGTAATTTATGTTGCTTGTTATTCAAATTTGCCATAGAAAGCGTTGCGATACACATCGGCAAGTTCAGTGACCAGCGGCAGTTTTGGATTCGCTGTTGTACATTGGTCTTCGAAGGCGCGATCTGCCAAGTAGTCTACACGCGATTCGAAGTCTTTCGCGTCAAATCCGATTTCTTGGAACGATTCCTCGATGCCCAGTTTTTTGTTCAGATCACGGATGGCTTTGATCAAGCTGTTCACGCCTTCTTCGGTTGTGCGTGCTGGTAATCCGAGAATACGTGCGATTTCGGCGTACCGCTCATCTGCCACAAAGTGCGAATATTTCGGGAACGATGCAAATTTCGTCGGTTTTTTCGCATTGTAACGAATAACGTGTGGTAATAAGATGGCATTGGTGCGTCCATGTGCAGTGTGATATTGACCGCCCCATTTATGCGCCAAGCTGTGGTTAATGCCCAGGAACGCGTTGGCAAAAGCCATACCGGCAATCGTGGAAGCATTATGCATTTTCTCACGTGCCAGTTTGTCACCTTGCAGTGACGATTGCTCCAGGTATTGGAACACCAGTTGGATGGCTTTGATTGCCAGACCGTCTGTGTAGTCATTTGCCATAACGGATACGTACGCTTCAATCGCGTGAGTCAATACGTCCATACCGGTGTCGGCTACTGCGACTCTTGGCAAGCTGTATACGAACTCTGGATCTACAATCGCTACGTCTGGTGTCAATTCATAGTCAGCGAGCGGATATTTGGTGTTGCCATGCTCTTTATCCGTAATTACCGCAAACGATGTGACTTCCGAACCTGTACCTGATGTTGTCGGGATGGCTACGAATTTCGCTTTTGATCCGAGTCTTGGGTATTTGTAAATCCGTTTACGGATATCCATGAATTTTTGTTTCAGGTTGTTGAACTCTGTATCCGGATATTCATAGAACAACCACATCGCTTTGGCAGCATCCATTGGTGACCCGCCGCCGAGTGCGATAATACAGTCTGGTTGGAAGCGTTCCATCATGGCTGTACCGCGGTCTACTGTTGTTGTTGATGGATCTGGCTCAACTTCTGAGAAAACTTCAATCGCTACCGGTGTCTGACGTTGACGCAGATAATGCTCTACTTTTTCCACATATCCGAGTTTGACCATCATGGCATCTGTAATAATCGCTACGCGAGTAATGTCCGGCATTTTGGCAAGGTATTGAGTTGCCCCTTTTTCGAAGTAGACTTTGTTCGGCACTTTGAACCATTGCATATTCACGGTACGGCGAGCCACCCTTTTCACATTGATTAGGTTCACAGCAGTTACGTTGGAAGATGTCGAGTTACGTCCATACGATCCACAACCCAGTGTCAACGATGGCATGTTGGTATTATAGATATCTCCGATTGCGCCATGTGTTGAAGGGGAGTTCACGATAATCCGTCCGGTTTGCAGGCGATCCGCAAATTGATTGATCACTTCTTCATTGTTCGAATGAATGACAGAGGAGTGACCCATACCACCAAAAGCAACCACTTCTGCCGCACGCTCAATACCATCTTTTGCAGATTTAACTTTGTAACATGCCAGCACCGGACTCAATTTCTCTGCAGACAATGGGAATTTGGTGCCTACACCTTCAATCTCGGCTACCAGAATTTTAGTGCCTGCCGGTACTTCAATGCCGCACATTTTAGCAATGTTCACAGCGGACTGACCTACGATAGTCGGGTTAACCGCACATTTCTCTGCGTTGATTGCACCTGCTGTCAATTTGGCTGCCTCTTCTTTGTTCACAAAGTAACAGCCGTTCGTAATCATTTTCTTTTTCACTTGATCGAAGATGGGTTCTTCAATAATGACCGCTTGTTCGGACGCACAGATCATACCGTTGTCAAAAGACTTCGACAGAATCAAATCCGTTACCGCCTGGTTGATATCTGCACTTTTCTCGATAAAGCAAGGCACGTTACCTGGTCCTACGCCCAGTGCCGGTTTACCACAGCTGTACGCTGCCCGTACCATCGCTGATCCGCCTGTCGCCAAGATGAGAGCCACATCATTGTGATTCATCAATGCGTTCGTACGATCCATGGATGGATCATCAATCCATTGGATACAGTCGGCTGGAGCACCGTTTTTCACAGCAGCTTCAAGCAAAATTTTCGCGGCCTCGCGGCTACAGTTCTGTGCGGAAGGGTGGAAACCAAAGATGATCGGGTTACGTGTTTTGATGGCAATCAGTGCTTTAAACATCGTTGTTGATGTCGGGTTGGTTACCGGTGTGATCCCCATGATAATACCAACTGGCTCCGCAATTTTCTGGAAGCTGTCATACTCGTTGTCTTCAATAACGCCTACTGTTTTTTCATATTTAATGCTGTTATAAACATACTCTGTGGCGAATATATTTTTAATAATTTTATCTTCATATACACCGCGTCCGGTTTCTTCCACGGCCATTTTGGCGAGCATCATATGTTTATCCAGTCCCGCAAGCGCCATTGCCTGCACAATCCGGTCTATTTGCTCCTGATCCATGGACATGAATGCTGCATGTGCTTTGTTCGCTTTATCAATTAACGTTTGAATATACTGACCTGCTGTCGGTTCTTTTGTTGGGGCGACTTCATTTTTTACAGCCATCTCCCTCATCCTCCTAAAGGTTCGTATTGGTTTGTCTCTCTTCTTTACATGCACATCGTACCATGGGGAAAAGATATATTATGTGATTTTTTTCACAAAGTATGACAAATTTTAGTTAAGTTTTTAACATCCCCTTAGAAGTCATATTTCAGTTTCTATTTAAAATAGTAGACCAACAGCCTCATCCTTCCCCTCGAAAAGTGAATTTAATCACAATGTTTGAAATTTCGCCATTTTTAAATGCTTTCCATGCCCCTCAAACGGTAAGATTAGGTATATACTGAACTTAAAAATTGAACCACCGCAATTTGTACCGTACCTCCACACGGCCGAGATGCCCAGATCAGGATGGCACAGTTTGCGGCGAACCTCGGGGGCAACATGTAGCTGCACTCGCCAGACCGGGGAGATAAAGGGGAGATCAACGTATGGGAGAACTAACAAACGTACTGGAAAAACGCGGAAACACCAACTGTTTCTCGGAAGTGAATTTTAATCATCTGCTCGTAACGATGAAAGACCGAACTTACCCGGAAGGAACACATCTGTACTGGGAAGGTGACGTCTCTGACAAACTTTATTATATGAAACGGGGACGTGCACAGATCACAAAATCCACCGACGAGGGCAAGGAACTGATCATGTACATGTACCAGACAGGCGATATGATTGGTCAGGCCGATCCTTTCTTTGGCTCCAGACACAGCTTCTCGGCGGAAGTACTGGAGGACAGCGAGATTGGTGTGCTGGAACACAAGGACCTGGAAATGTTGATCTGTCAGCATTGTGACTTTGCGATTGATTTCATGAAGTGGATGGGCATTCATCATCGTTTGACTCAAACAAAGTTCCGAGATCTAATGTTGTACGGTAAACCTGGGGCACTCTGTTCTACCTTGATCAGGCTGTCCAATTCGTATGGAGAGGCGCACGGAGATCATGTGATGATTCATAAAAAAATTACCCACACGGATCTGTCCAATATGATTGGCGCTACCCGTGAAAGTGTAAACCGCATGCTCAGTGACCTTCGCAAAAAAGATGCCATTGAATATGACAATGGTATGATTGTGATCAAAGACCTGAAAATGTTGCAGGGCATTTGCCACTGCGAATTGTGCCCGAATGAAATTTGCCGCATTTGACGTCATGTTAAATGAATAGCTTGACCTCAGGTAGCGGGCCTTTCACTTGCTGTCACGACTGTTTAAAGAGTTCATCATACAGTAAAAAGCCCAAATTTGATTATTATCAACATTGGGCTTTTCGTATTTCCTTGTATGTGCTCAGGATGCGTTGACAAGTTCAAGCTTCACCGCATCCCGTGGATTTAATTTCATATCCAATCCATTCTCCATTAACTCTTTATCATTGACCTTGATTACCCAGCGCTGATTCGTCCGAGGCATAACATTCTCAACGGCAACAACAAACTTGTTATTCTCCGACAGACGCACAACTCCACTGGATTTTAATACGTCACGAACAGTGCATTCTTGCACATAAATACCGGCATACTGCCGATTCAGATTTGGTTCCACGCTACCACCGCTCACTTTAAGCAGGGTTGTCTGATATGCGACACCTTCTCCCCCGCTGTCAGCAGCTTTGACGTATATAATGACTTCATCCTTAGCATGAAGCTCGGTATCCCACTTTTCTGGAGCAATATCCTTACCGTTCAGCTTCACTGCCCAACTCAGAGACGAATCAAGAGAAACCTCACCCACAGACTGGATCCGTTTTCCGTCTGCCGTAAAATCAACCAGCCCGCTGTTCAGCAAAGCTTTTTTGAGCGTCAAGCCTTCACTGAAATCTCGCTTGATGGACTTCGTCGCATCAGGTAAAAAAGTACTGCCATCAATGGCAACCGTAATCGTATTGGCTGAATCTTTCTCTGAGACAACCGGCTGTTCGGAAGGCTGTGTCTCTCTGGTACACCCCGTCAAAATGACGAGAACAAGCATACATAGACCTATGTAACCGGGAATTTTCTTCATCATGTAGGTAACACCACCCTGCGTAAAATCATTCACCCTGTTGTCCATACCCTTTATTATGGCACATTCTTTGATAAAAAACAGTGTCAAAGCCGTTACTTTTGTCCTTTCCCTGTCTAAGCACCTACCATCAAAAAAGGGAGAGCCTGCAAGCAGACCCTCCTTATACTGCATTAGCCATACGTTTGACCCGACCACTATTGAACAAAAGCCTGCATGTAGGTACGACCTCCGTCGCCGTCCTTCACATAGGGATTAAGGCCAAACGTCTGAGTATCGGATACAAAAACACCAGTAAGCAAACGACCTTCAAGTAATGCACCGTCTACCTGTACGCAGCAGGACGGAGCATCTACGTATTCCTGATACAACGGAATATGACCGTAGGGCTGATGAATTTTGAACACTTTGCCCTGCTCATGCAATGGGCGATCCGAGAAATACGTCGGAACAATATATCGTGCAATAACTTCTAGTTCTTCCGCAGTGTAGAACGGCTCATCACCAAGCCAAGGTGCAAACATACGGATTTTTTCGTATTGTGACCAAACCACGGCCTGAATGAGCATTTCGATCTGAACCAATTTCCCGTTTCCGGCCTTCAGACAGAGCCGGTCATTGTAAGTTTGTTGTTTTGCATGAGACACACGATCTGGTAACCGCAGTTCACAGCCGATACATTTCCAGCCACTAGGCGCTTGGATCCATTTTTGCAGCACCGCCGGAGACGATCCTGAGCCAGCGCTGTTCATCCAATCCACGTCTGTGTGGACAGGATTATTACTACCCGAAGGTGAATCAACCGAGCGTTTGAACAGTTCTGCCGTTTTCTGATAAATCAGATGAACCTGAATGGATGCGCTCTCAAGTTCTGCAATATCTTGTTTGCCGTAGCGTATTTCACGGGATAAGCTTTCTTCTCTCATGACAAGTGGCCTCCTTCGCTCCGGCCGTCTGCGGCCATTTTCTATAGATTATACTACATCTGATGACAACATGTGCAACGGATAAGCGAAAAAGTCCCATGTAAGCTGTCACATAAGACAAAAAACTCTTGATTTCACTGGAAATCAAGAGTTTCTGTACTTTCTGCACACAGCATCAGCTGGTTATTCTACCCAGTGCTCGGCCCAGTCTTGAATTTGACTCATTACAGGCTGTAACGCCTTGCCCTTCTCGGTCAACTCATACTCAATTCGCACTGGCGTTTCCGGGTACACATGACGCACCAGAATACCTTCGCTCTCCAGGTCTTTCATCCGTTCAGACAACATCTTGTCGCTCATGGATGGTATCAGATTGGAGATGTCTTTGAATCGCTTTGAACCACTCATTAACGTTTGAATAATCAACCCATTCCAGCGCTTGCCCAAAAAAGAAAACGCCGTCTCAAAGCGCGGACACATCCGCATATCTTGATCTTCCACTTTTATCACCTCTTTAGAGATCACTCAACTTACGTTTTGTTAGTATATTTCATAATAACACATTTGAGCTTTAAAGAAAACGTCTGCCGCAAAAAACTTTACATTAAAAAAACAAAACTCAATACTGTCGATACAGTATACCTTCAGTATACAACACGTTATGGCAGGTAACCATGGGAAATATCGTTTAACAACTGATATCCTTATATTACCCAAAAAGAACCCTTCTACCACAGTCAGACGACCTGGAGAAGGGTTCCCGGTATTACCGTATTACCTAATCAATTTTAATGATGAATATCCATGAGTAAAGCTAAAGCTTCTGCGGCTTAGACCAGCACGCCACCAATTGGTCTTACGGGTTCGCTCTTGCCGTATTGCGGCTTCGAGCTGCGGGCAGGGTAAGCCCATTTTATAGCGTTGCTGATCACTTTCAAGATTTCCGGATTGTAATACGTGGGGTACGTTTCATGTCCGGGCCGGAAATAAAAGATTTTGCCTTCGCCGCGACGGAACGTGCATCCACTGCGGAATACCTCTCCGCCTTGGAAATTGCTCACGAACACCAGCTCATCCGGTACTGGAATATCGAAGAATTCACCGTACATCTCTTCTTTTTCCAATACGATCTTGGCGTCGATGCCTTCTGCAATCGGGTGAGACGGATTGACACACCACACGATCTCCTGCTCATCTGCTACACGCCACTTGAGATCACAGCTTGTGCCCATTAACGCTTTGAAAGGCTTCGAGAAATGACCCGAATGGAGCACAATCATACCCATACCGTTCAATACACGTTGCACTACCTTCTGTACAATCTCGTCGCTAACGCGATCATGTGCCATATGTCCCCACCATATAAGCACATCTGTGGAATCCAGTACCTCATCACTCAAACCGTGTTCAGGCTGATCCAATGTAGCTGTACGAATCGCAAATCCCTCGCCGCCAAGTCCGTCAGCAAGTGCACGGTGCAGACCGTCCGGATATACTTCTTTTACTTCATCATGTATTTTCTCATGGACAAACTCATTCCAAATGGTGACGTTAATCATATTCAATTTCCCCCTAGTATAGCTCTAAACCCACCACATATCGCCCAGCGGTTCCTCGATCAATACTTGCTGGAGATTTTGTACGGCTTTAGAGAATCCTTCTTCAACCGACATCAGACCGTCTTCATGTTCAATACTTACCACATAATCATATCCAACCAGACGCAGGGCACTCATAATGTCCGCCCACGTTTTGTTATCATGTCCATAACCCACGGAGCGGAACTGCCAAGCACGATCCAACATGTTCGTGTAATCCTGCATATCTGTTACCCCGTGTTTATTCACGTTCACCGGATCAATTGTTGTATCTTTGGCATGGAAGTGATGAATTGCATTTTCACGACCCAAAATGTGAATCGCTTGAACCGGATCAATGCCTTGCCACCACATATGGCTTGGGTCAAGGTTCGCACCAATGACTTCGCCTGCGGCTTCACGCAGTCTTAGCAACGTTGCAGGTGTGTGCACGGAGAATCCACCGTGCAGCTCCAGACCTACTTTTACATTACGATCCGCAGCAAATTTGCCCCACTCCGTCCAGTAAGGGATCACTTTGTTTTCCCATTGCCATTTCAAAATTTCTTGAAAATCATTAGGCCACGGTGCCACAGGCCAGTTTGGATACTTCGCATCCTCATGGTCTCCCGGACAGCCGGAGAATGTATTCACAACAGGTACTTCCAGCTTTTCAGCCAGCTCTACCGATTTTACGAAATCATCATGGAAGCCTTTTGCAATGTCTTTTTGCGGATGCAACGGGTTGCCGTGACAGCTAAGAGCGCTGATCGTCAGACCGCGTGATTCCACCGCATTTTTGAAGTTTTTAAGTGCTGTAGGATTGCTTAACAATTCATCTGGCTTACAATGAGCGTTCCCCGGGTGTCCACCTGTTCCGATCTCTACTGCTTTAAGTCCCTTGGAAGCTACATAATCAAGGGCATCCTCTAATTTACGTCCACCGAATAGTACCAAAAATACGCCGAGTTTCAAGTGCAATTCCTCCCTGATTTAGATAGTGTATGATTGCTGTGTTTGCTCTCCTATATATGTTGAACCAAATCTTTACACGGAGCACTCCGATGACAGAATGACCTTCCAATCGCTGTTATCCCCAGATTTTTTTGATTCCCTTTGTTAGGGAAAAATCCGGTGATAAAGGCGAGCGCTTCGCTTTTCCAGGTTTTTTCCGTCCTCTCCGTTGCTGTGTAAATAAAATGTTCAAACGATATAGTTTATCAAACCTGTCGCTGTTGCATTTTTGTTCCGTTCTCATGCTTGTTTAGTTATTGTGGAAAAACAAGCATGATTCTATCCCGAAAATTCAACGTTGTCACTCATGGATCTTCAAACTCGAAGCTCCATTATCCATTAATGAGATTCAACTGTTTCATTTTCGGATGGACTGGCATTGGTTGTTACAACGCTGTCATAGGTGCTCTCCAGATGAATGTGCTTGCCTTCAAGAGAAGAACGCTGAAATGCATGCATGGCCTCAAGCACATGATATGCCAGTTTACCACTTGCTTTGTGCTCGCGTCCGGCACGAATGGACTCCACCATCTCGGTTAGTCCAATGCCCCTCTCATTGTGGCCACTTTCGAAGGCTGGCTGAACCGTCTCCCATGTGTCTTGACCATAACGGCGAAGCTTGACTTCTCCATTAAAGAAGTTAGGGTCAGGTACACTAAGCGTGCCAGCGGTACCATAGATTTCGATACGTGGCAGATCAGAAGCTCCGCGGATATCAAAGCTTGTAATCATCGTTACGATGGCTCCATCCGCAAAATCGATCGTTCCAGCCAAGTGGGTTGGTGTTTCGACACGAAGCGTAGTTCCCTCTTTGGGACCTGAACCAACCTTGCGATCAGCAATCTGAATACCTGCGGACGCGCTGATCCGGCGAATCGGACCAAGTAGCGTAATGAGAGCCGTCAAATAATACGGCCCCATGTCAAACATCGGCCCGCCCCCTGCCATGTAAAAAAACTCAGGATCAGGGTGCCATGCCTCCGGCCCCCCGCCCATAAAGAAGGAAGTAGCCGCAATCGGCTTGCCAATCAAACCTTCTTCAATGGCTTTGCGAGCAGTTTGGATGCCTGATCCAAGAAACGTATCCGGCGCAGAGCCAACGTACAGTCCCTTTTCCTCGGCAAGCTCGACTACTTTGCGCCCATCTTCCAGTGAAATGGCCAGCGGTTTCTCGGCATACACATGCTTGCCTGCTTCCAGAGCAGCCAGATCAGTCATCGCATGACTGCCCGGAATCGTCAGGTTCAGCACAAGCTCAATCTCGTCATTTTGTAACAACTCATCTACATTGTAAACGTTTGCGATATTAAATTCATCTGCCCGTTCCTGAGCACGCTCACGGATCAGGTCAGCGACCGCAACAACCTCGATATAAGGATTTGTTTTAAGATTTTCTAAGTAAATCGCACTGATATTACCGCAGCCAATGATGCCTGCTTTCATTTTTTCCACGATGATGTTCATCTCCTTACGCATGTAAGAACCATGTTCATTTGCTTAAAATGCTTGTTGAAACCATAGTTTGTTTATGTTGCTCAACTCTAAGTCTATGGTATTCTGTTTGCGCTTCAATTAAAATGAATAATATGATTGAAACATGAACTATCTGGTCATAATTTTCTAATTCACACAAGGAGTATACCTATGCCAACAGACTTTTCCTGCCAAGTTCTTACAGCTGGCTTTTCATTCCATCGTAAACCTTACAGCATGGTTCAACTGGACGGGGTAAAAAATTACTTGATGCGGCTTCAAACGGATGGACGCTGCCGTGCTCGCATTGATGGCTCCATGTCCAGGGTTGACGCAGGAGACTTGCTTCTTTTTGACCCGGATGAGCCTTATGAACTGAGAATAGACAATGAGTACAATCCTATGGGAGAACGGCTTGTGGAGAGTGGGGACTATCATATTTTCTTCAACGGTTCCTGGGTGGATGAGTGGTGGAAACACCATAAACGGCCGACTCGAATCAAGGTTGAATTGTCCGAGAGTCTGTTAACTTTATTCAGACAGTTGATTCTGGAGCAACGTCGCCTTTCCAATCCTTACCCCGAGATTTCGAGTTATTACATGCGTATATTATGTCTGGAAGTGGATCGATTGTTATCCGAGCATCCAACCCATACGAAAACCAATTATGTTGCTTATGAAATTAAAAATTATATTGAGGAAAATGCTTCTTCTCTATTCAAACTGGAGGATGTGGCAACGCATCTGGGCATCAGCGTCTCACGAGGGGTGCATCTTTTTAAAGAAACGTTTGGCAAAAGCATTATGCAATATACGCTAGATGTGCGTCTTAATATGGCCAGAGAACGGATTATTTTTAGTCCAATGACCCTCGAACAAGTCTCTGAATCATCCGGTTTTAACAATTATACATATTTCCATCGTGTATTCCGTTCCCGGTTTGGCATGTCACCAAAAGAATTCCGCCTGATTCACCGGGAACAGATGTAATGGTGTCGTTAAACGCTGTTGAATGTCAAATTGGTTACCATTTTGGTGATACAGTAGTATACGTCTTATACACTTATTTGCGCGCGGCGATGGCCTCGGACACAACCATAGCGAGGTCTTCGTTGCCAAACATGGAGAGTACACCAAGAACCGTATCGTCTGGAATATCTCCAGCTTCCTCCTTGGATACAATCAGCTTCTGTACCTGTTGCAAACGCTCATTGCTCTGTTGCTCGGGATACGCTTGTCGGTACATCTCTTCCGGGTCCAGCTCGTTATTTACACACCACTGAGCAAAGACCAAGATCATCATCTCTTCTTCCTGCTTATAAGACTCAATGACGGTTTCCTCAATCTGTTTGTTGCGTTCCTTTTGATACTCATCCATGCTTTGTTAGCACTCCTTTACTTTACCTCATTCAACTGTACACTGTATTTACTTATCCGGTAATCAGCTTCTCAGCCAGCTCATGACTGTCCATAACATAACTAGCACTGATCTGGCAGTCATCGGGTGTATCCAGACAGGCAAGAAAATGATCTACAGCTCCGGCAAAACCTCTGCGTGCCAGTACGGTATCCCAGCTTCCAAATGTCTCTTTTGTATCCAGTTCCCCTTGTTCTGCATAGTAAGCTGTATCCATATTCACGACTTCTACCGATCTTCCTCCGCCGTGCATTTCTACCTTTTCTAGATCAGCGCCTGCGGCACGAATCATTTCGAACCGGGCGAGTGCCGTTTTACCTTGCTTGGCTGTTCCAGCCGCGTGTAGCAAACGATCTTGATCATCTCGGCGAAGCCACTGATGTACAAGCTGTACATCGTTATCTGCGTACCATAACATCAGATCGAGCATATGAATGAGATCATCATAGATGGTCTCAGCGGCTGGGCGATCTTGTAGACCTGTCCGATGTTTGGTCAGGGTGAGTGTTTCGTACCCCTTTCCGCCCTGCATCCATTCTTTTGCCTTTAGATACATCGGTGCGAATCTGCGGTTAAATCCAACAGCGAGTAGCAAGCCCTGTGCTTCTGCGAATGCAGTCATCTCTTCAGACTCCCGCAAGGTATAGGACAATGGCTTGTCTACATACACGGCCAGTCCCTTCTCCAGACATGCCATCACAATCTCGAAATGAGATTCTGTTGCCGTATGTACAAATACCGCATCCAAATCCCAGGACAGCAGCTCTTTCAGATCGGTTGTGCCCCGCTCAATGCGATGCGCCTGACCAATCTTCTCTACTGGTTCAGGTGACCGGTTCATAATACCAACAATCTCTACTTGCGGATGGGCCGTGAGCAGTGGCAAATATACTTTACGTGCGATTCCCCCGAGTCCGATGATTGCAATTCGGGTGCGCTTGATCGTTTCCATGATGAGCATTCCACCTTCAGCTATATTCATTCGTCAGCCTTCATTTGTAATCCGGCCTATGACTTTCTCCGTCCTATAGTGTAACCTCTCCGCCTCTAACTTGCCAGTGATCCGAAGTAATAGCTGTCTACATTGTTCACGAGATGGCCTGTCGTGGTAAACTTATAAAGGATAGCAGAACCGGATGAGACTCTGAGTCTCCAAGGATCTGAATTGAAAGGAGCGTTTGGCTTTTGCGAAAATGGTTTTGGCTCCTCGTTTATGTTTTACTTGCCGGAGTCACGTTTATTTACAGATATGAACTGCTGGCATGGGCCGAGGATCATCAGTCCATTCCGCTGTTACTTTCTTTGGCAACACTGTTTGCCCTTGTACCTGTTATTCCCTACAAATTTGTTATTATTGCTTTCGGATACAGCTACGGTATAACCATGGCTGCATGGATATGCTGGCTCGGCACAACGCTTGCGGCAATCCTCGTCTATGCTGGTGCAAGAACTATTTTTCGGGAACAGGCTCGGGGTTATCTTGAACGTATCCGTGGATTGAATCGGTTCACGGCCTGGATGGAGGCACATCCGTTCATGGGTGTGATGACGATGCGTTTACTGCCCGTGGTTCCCCAGATGGCTGTTAACATCTATGCCGGCATTACGTATACCCCCTTCTGGGTGTTCTTGGCCGCGACAGCGATTGGCAAAATGCCTGCAATCTTTGTATTTGCCTACGCAGGGGCACAGGCCGGTTCATCGATCTGGCTGAGTTTGGGAGTACTGGCGGGATATATGATTGTTATGGCTATGATTTTCATGTTGTTCCGCTATCGGTCACGTAAAAAGGCTTGAGGCTGTACTGATACAATTTTTCCAGTCTGATTCATGCCTACTTGCGCGATCCCGCTTGGTTGACTTGACCATTCGGGATATAATAGAAGCGTAAGCCTAATATTCATATTTAGAAATTCAAATATAACGATGATAGTTCGAGCCTCTCTTTGAACGGGAGCGGATGTTTTGGGGCAAATGCATGCCATATTGCATAGCCCTGTTCAACTGCAAGCGCCCGATTCTTTCATCAGAAAATCAGAAATGGAGTGAATATAGCATGGAACAACAGTCATTGGAAAAAGCAACATTTGCAGGCGGATGCTTCTGGTGTATGGTATCCCCTTTTGAAGAACTGCCTGGTATTCATAAGATCGTTTCAGGCTATACAGGTGGACATACCGAAAATCCTACGTATGAGGAAGTATGCTCGGAAACAACAGGTCATGTGGAGGCGGTGCAGATCACGTTTGATCCATCCATTTTCCCATATGAGAAACTGGTTGAGCTCTTCTGGCAGCAGATTGATCCAACAGATGCCGGTGGACAGTTCCATGACCGCGGATCATCTTATCAGACGGCTATCTTCTACCACAGTGAGGAGCAACGCCAGATTGCTGAAGCTTCCAAAGCTGCACTGGAACAGAGCGGACGTTTTGACAAACCGATCTTCACCCCAATCCTGCCTGCCAAACCGTTCTATGAAGCAGAAGAACATCATCAGAACTATCACCGCAAAAACCCTGCTCATTACAAACGGTACAGCAAAGGCTCAGGCCGTCAGGACTTCATTGAGCGCAACTGGTCGGGTAGTGTGGACAAAAGCGGACTTAAGGAGCGTCTGACTCCGCTTCAATATGAGGTAACACAGAACAATGCCACGGAGCCCGCGTTCCACAACGAATTCTGGGATCATCACGGGGACGGCATCTATGTGGATATCGTATCGGGTGAGCCGCTGTTCAGTTCTACCGACAAATACGATTCGGGATGCGGCTGGCCAAGCTTCACTCGTCCACTCCGAGACTACAACGTGAAGGAAAAAACAGATCTCAGCCACTTCATGATCCGTACCGAAGTTCGCAGCCGTGAAGGGGATTCCCACCTGGGACACGTATTCCCGGATGGCCCTACGGAAGCAGGCGGATTACGTTATTGCATCAACTCCGCGGCACTTCGTTTTGTACCTAAAGAGGATCTGCAAAAAGAAGGCTACGGCGAATACCACGTTTTATTCGAATAAGTCTGGGCGGAAGCAATAAATGTAGCAAAAGTACCCTCTTACTAAGCCAAAAGAGCAATGGGTTGATCCCTTTGCTCTTTTTTATTTGAATTAACATATCGGCTTCGAAACCTTCAAGCCACAGTGTCCGATCTACTTTTTATATCCCCATGATTCAAAATGTTCATTACATCTTTTATCAGGCTTAGTTGGATAGAACTTCTTTCGTTTCTACCTGCTCTCCACTCTCGGCCGTGGCCTCGTGATCATTAAACTGAACTCTTAAACCCGGAATTATGCTCAGAAGCATGATGATGACCGATATCACATACACAAAAATCAAGGAAGTCTGATTCATGATCACACCCGCGAGTGAGGAACCAATCAGCATCGTTCCCATAAATAAGGGCATAATGGTTCCATTCACCCTGCCAATGACGTGCTCATCAATCCGGCTGACCATATAGGAAGAGATAATGATGTTAATAAAAGCAAGACTTATGGAGCTCAGGAACGTCAGACCCATCGTTAACCAGAGCCAACTGGATAGGACCTCACCTAACATTGTAACAGCCAGACACAACAGCCCGATCATTAATGTTTTCGTTTGATTCAACTTGTTGCTGACAGCTGCAGCGATCCCCCCGCCAATGAGCAAACCAAGCCCGGATGCTCCCGACAGAAATTGTAGTGCGGTTTGTTCCAATCCCAATCGTTCCGTAACTAGGAAAATGGCTAGTGGATTGATTAGGCCCGCGGATAGGCCAACACAGCCAAAAACCAGACCCAACATGCGAAGTGAACGAGACTGAGTGACATAATTCCATCCTTCTTTAATATCAGCGAAGAGAGAAGTACCGGTTTCCCGCTTGGCTTGATCCTTGGGCAGAAACGTTAGCAAAATAGCAGAAGCGACAAATAAGATGAGCAACACCGTCATGGATGTTTGAATGCCCATAGCAGTATATATAAAAGTACCTACGATTGGCCCAAAAATGAGGAAAAGGGAGTTTGCACTTTGCGTTACGGCGATTGCTGACTGTACATTCTCCTTTTTGACATTCCGTCTAACTATTTTGACAGATGAGGGTTGAGAGAACTGGCTGACGATGGAGGAAACGAGGGTTGCTGCATAAAGAACCTGCCAGTAACCAGAGCTAAGAATACCCATGATGATGACAATCGATATAGCACTTAGAATGTCTCCGATAATCATCGTTCGTTTGGGATTCCACCGATCTGCAAGCGCACCGCCTATGATGGAAAATATAAAGATTGGAGCATATTCCAGAACAGTAATGAGGGAGATTGCCACCGGGTTTCCTTGCGTCTGATCCATAATGTAATAGAGGATTGCCATATTGCGTATCCATATCGCAAGGTTTTGCAACAAATCTGATCCGGTGATGATAAGAAAAGCTCTGTTTCTGAATAACGTATTCATATTCCATCTCCCTTTTTAAACCGACTGTCCGGTTTATTATTGTTTAAAAAGAAAAACTGATATTTCATCAGTTTGTTCTCATTAACGTTGCTGGATGCCTGTCAGTAAACTACTGATCCCGATATGGTACAGGCGCCGGATTTCTTGCACATCTTTTTCGAAATAAAGTGTACTTAATCCACTAAGCAGGCCGTAAATAATATGCATCATGTCCTGCGGGTTACCCTGTTTAAACTCTCCAGCTTCCATACCTTCCGATAAAATACGCTCGTAGGTCGCATACGGAATCCGAATCAGAGCAAGCATCTCATCCATCATCTCTTGGCTAACCACCTGACCAGAGACAAATTCATTAATCGCATGATTCAGCGGATTCGCCATGTCATCGACATAATGATCAGCGAGTCCGTACAACTTCTCTGTAGCGGTCTTATATTGAGGTTCCTTCTCAAGCCATTCGTCCATCCAGTCTTCGTTGTTCAGCTTGATCAGGTACATAAATAGCTCTTCTTTGCTTTTGAAATGATAATAAATGCTACCTTTGCTTCGATTGTTAATCGTACATATGTCTTCCATCGAAGTGGCTCCATACCCCTTCTGGGCAAAAAGCTCTTTGGTATTACGTACAATATCTTTTTTTATCTGAGCAACGTCTTTTCTCCGTTTGACTTCGATAAATATACCCTCCCTACAAAAAACCGACTATTCGGTCTAATAGTAGCATGCACCCCTAATTTCTGTCAATCGATAGAAGTAAGGCATCCCTTCTCACTCATTCGTAAGCACTGTGAAAAAATGATCACATCATACTTACGATCCAGCCAATCCAGTAGGCCAGAGGAATCAACAGTAACTGCGCCACCAGTGTGCCAAAAAGACGAGAGATCAGCATACAGCCATAAATTTGATTCATGCGATTCAGCCGGATTTCACCACGCAAAGATCGGTCACTCAGGAGTGAAATCCGCGGGTCGACCAGAATTGTAAGCAAAATGGTTGCCATACCGTTAATCAATCCTGTCGACTGAGATGCAGCCACAGCCTGATCCGGGTATAGATACGCTGCGTATAAACTGGACAAAACACCTGTAGTATAGATGGCAGTTACGGCTACATTGAGCAACATTAACCGTCTTGGCATGCCGTGTTGTACCAAACGTTTGGCCATTTCCCAAGATGGCGGAGTGATGTAATACGTTGCATTACGAAGCTTACTCCGCTTCAGAAGTTGCCGGACCATGCCAGGAATGGAACCTGCCGCTTCAAAATGTACAACCATTCGCGATGAGAGTTTGACCATTGTCGGGAAGCAGAGTATGGCTAATGCCGTTCCTACCGTTGCTGCCCCCATCAACCAATGCAGTTGTGCTGCAAAGTGCAGGTTGGCTCCACGAGTGGCGGAGTCCACCAGACTACCGATCATGGGGCCCTGTGCCATATTGGACGTACGAGAGACGAGTAGCAAAATGCCTGCGAGTGATATCGCAAGAGCAATCCGGCGCGTACGCAACCCGCCAAGACGAAGTGCATACGACAAGCTATCTGTTGCATGGATCAGCATCGTAAATATCATTGGAAGAGCGAGACTTAGACTGAACATATGTACGTTCTCCTTTATATTGGTTCTAATGTTTGATTTTATCCAATTTTTATCACCAACGTATTATACGCCTTATCTCCCCCGAAGTATAGAAAAGGAATGAGAAACCGTTTGGCGTTTATCTGATATGCCTGGGGGTAATATACTACTAACCCATACTATTTCAGGAGGGATAACATATGCCATGGAATAAAAGCGACTACCCGGTATCCATGAAAAATCTGAAGCCACGGATTCGGCATAAAGCCATCGACATTGCCAACGCTCTGCTTGATGACGGTTATGAAGAAGGACGGGCAATTGCCATCGCAACGGCCAAAGCGGAGGAGTGGAATGAGAATCACCCTGATCATACGGCGTCAGGCTCCGATTCGTTTTCTCGTACATCATCAGAAAAACCTGACGAGTCTTCTTCTTCAGAATCTTCTTCTCGGAATCGGCGCCACTCCGAACCTGTCTCCTCATCCAAGAGCCATCACAACATTCATGTTGTACCGACCGAATCGGGCTGGGCCATTAAACAAGAAGGCACATCCGATTACCATTCCACCTACGATACCAAAGTGGAGGCTGTTGATGCCGCTAAAGCATGGAGCACCAAACATCATATTCGAGCCATTATTCATAATCAGGATGGACAAATTGCTCGTTCTCTTAAATCCTAATGTGCATCTATCACACTAATGTTCAAGGACATTTATTTAAAAGCATTCCTAACGCATAACAAAAAATCCCTCTTGTTGCAGAGTCTGCAGACAAAAGGGATTCCTCTCTAAATCAGAGCTTGCTTCAAACCAGTCAAAGCTTGATAAAGCTCGAATACTTTTTATGCCATATAAGCTATGGGTTATTCTGAAATGCCTGCTCAATGCGTTACGCCTTGTGCCACGGAAGTCCGTGTTGTAGCTGCATTGACCGCTTTGGCGGCAACCGATGGAATCGGTAATTTTACAGCAGATGTTGTAACCACTGTACCGCGAGCCGGAATGCCGACCACATACGTAATCATTTTGCTGGCAATCCATACAGCCAGAATTGTATATAAAGTTTCTTTTACCGGAAGAAAGAAGAGTGACAATCCTAAAACGAACGCATCACTGACAAAGAAAACCGTTCCCAGTTTCCATCCCTTCCAGCGGCTGACGAGCACAGCGAGAATATCGTCTCCACCTGTCGCTCCACCAAAGCGAAGTACAATTCCCGCACCAACCCCGGTCAATACACCGGACAGTACTGCAGGAATCCACAGGTTTCCGTTAAAATTCATCACCAGTGTGGAGTAACGCTCAAAGCCGTCGTAGAATAGGGAAAATGCACCCACACCAAGCAGTGCTTGGATCATGAATTTCCAGCCCTTGATGAACCAGGCCAGGATCATGACAGGAATGTCGAGTAGCAACATGCCGATCGCCGGCGATAAACCCGTTGCATATTTTCCGAGCAGGGCCAGACCGACAAATCCGCCCTCCGATAAATGATTCTGAAAGTTAATGTGATAATAAGCAAATGCCAAAATAAATGTACCAAGTAACATAATTGCAAACTTGATCGCTTCTGTCTTAACGTGTTGTACGGTTAACGATGTTCTCTTCATACAGGTTCCCTCGCAGTTTGTAGTTGGTTTTTTAGACCGACCGTACCCTGCAAAAGGTAAGCCTGGAAGAAATCATCGTGTACGTCCTTCGAATATTCATCCCAATCCCCTCTTTCGCAGAGTCAGCCGTTTTGTTGAACCGGTTGGTTTACTCTACAAGGGGCGCTATGTGTATGAGAGATCGTAACGTTTCCAGATTGTCCTTGGGGAGATTGTCCTTCGGGGACTCATGGTATCCTGATCCTTTCTGTGTTTTGTGGTTAGCTGTGCTTGGTTAAACGAACTGAAACTTTACAGAGGCACAACATTGAACACCTTGTTTCACACCTAACCACTCCGATTGCAGTACCCTCTTTCGATCGCTGTTATCCCCGGATTTTTTTGATTCCTTTTTTCAAAAGGAAAAATCCTGTGATAAACGCGAGCGCTTTGCTTCTACAGATGGGTTCTGCACTCTCCGTTCCTGTGTGAATATAAGTTCAAACGTGACTCCAAACCTGTAATCATTCAATTCTGCTTAAACATCAAAGCTAACTTGCTTGTACTTCTATTATATAACACCAATGTGACCGGGTCTAAACAAGCAACCCAGCAAAAACACGCATAAAACAGCCTCTGGGCTGCTCCAGCCGTCATACAGGCACACCCGTATCAGCAAAGCTAACGAATGGTGCTACCTGCTCCTTTATTCTATGACCGAAGCTTTCAAATATAACAGTGCAGTCACCTAACTGTGACAATTACGGGCTTTTTTTTATTTTCTGGTCGTTAGCAAAGGAATCCTTTTCCTTATGCACATACACTATAGCGAACGGTATTGCCAATACAATTCAAACGTTTCCAGACTTACTCTGCTGTTTATGGTATAATATAACAATTGAATCCCATTACCGTTTAAGCGAGGCGGAGTGATGAAAACGTTAAAGCCGAGAGTCTTTATTGGCTGCTCGCTGGAAGCGAAGCCGATTGCAGCCGCTGTGCACGAAAACTTGCGTTTCTCAGCCGAAGTCACCCCGTGGTACTCGGGGGTATTTAATCCAAGCAGTTATACCATGGACGATCTGGAAGCTGAGGTACGCACGACGGACTTTGCCATTTTTATCTTCCATCCGGATGACATATCCAAAATTCGCGGGAAGTACTACGCATCGGTTCGGGATAATACAATGCTTGAAATGGGTCTATTTATGGGCCGTCTGGGACGAAAGCGTATTTTTTTCATTCTTCCTGAAGATATTACGGACATCAAGGATGCTGCCAAAGTCGAAGGATTGCGGATGCCCACCGATCTGCTGGGATTGAATCCGCTGGTATATGAGATTCGTTCTGACGGAAAATGGGCTCCCGCCGTATCTGTAGCCTGCTCCAAGATCGCAGACAGCATTGAAGAACAAGGACGCTGGAGTGATCCCGAAGCTGAGCGTATCATCGAGAATCATAAGCGCTCCGAAGATCAGGCAAGACTGCAATTATTCAAACTGCTACGTTTCTTTAGGGAATTGCTGCGTACACGCAAAGCAGATGCCCAGATGCTCGAACGCATGAGTGACGCACTGCGAAGTGCCTTTGTTTCACATCCGCCATTCACTGTACGCGGCACTGCGATCTATCGTACAGATGGTAATGGTTACATTGAGCAATTATGTGGTAATGTTGGAGAACCCGGCAGAAAATACGACTTGTCCGCCAATGATGACAAACCGCCGGACGATCCCAAACGCATTCTTGTTGTCGATTCATATCAAGAAAACAAAATCAAAGTAAATCTGTACGACGATTACCTTGAGAAAGAGTATCTGCTGTGCTATCCTGTAGCCAAGAGGTATGTAATTACCGTTCACATTATTGGTCATATTGAAGCGGATGAGGCGGTGTTTCAGCACATTGACTTGCAAAATCGTCAACTGTTTAACGCCATCAACGATCTGTTAGGAGGCGAACCGGAATGAGACCGGAAATGAAAAAAATAAGCAAGCGCTGGGGCAGCGAGAAGAAAGTTCGCCTTAGTTCTGCGCCTGATTCATCACGACCGGTTCCGGAACCCAAGGAAGAGGATCGTTTCCACAAACCGGCCGTACCGCTCGTTACCATCGGCCCATCACTGAAGGGCAAGGAGCGGCCTTACAAAGTCATTTTAGAAAAAGAAGCATATTACGAGAAACCTCAATATCTTGCTTAAAATTGGGTAACAACCTGCTGCAGACTTTAGTTTTAGTTGTTTATTTACTGTTAAAGATGCTTCTATTTTATTCCATTACACATCTAACATTTAGACTGCCGCTGTATCGGCAGCATTTACTCAAGGCCCCGCCCCCAAGGCAGGGCTTTTTTGATGCTCTTTTGCAAATTCCTCAATGTGTTCTTTCTTTGTTATTTCTAATTACAATATTCGCATATAAGGAACGTTAGCTCTGAATATATGTTTGACCAAGTTGATGTTGCTTCTGACCTTAGGTTTCCTGCAAAACCCATAAATTATACCTAAATTTTGGAGTCAGCTTGTCCGTTTTTAGCAAGTATCCACCCATTTGAAAACCACAAACTTCTCAATTTAACACATCATAGATGTTGTAACACAAATCATGTGCTCTTACTTGGCAATTAGACTTCATTGAGATGAATGATGCATTCGCCTTACAACTTGGGTTTCTATATAAACGATTAAAAATGGAGAGCAAACTCATTTCCATTATTTCTCGGTTGTATAACGGTTATCTTTTGCATATATTGATTATAATATAGGAACACATGTTCTGTAAACATTAAATTCCAATTATAGGCTAAGGAAGTGAATTGCCATGACATCCTCTTCTACTTCCGCCCCCACCCCTTCCGATGAAGATCACCGCCTGATCAAAGGTATGGTCGTACGCACCCTTTTGCTGGATGTACTGGAACGGGATATTCGAACACTGGATACGCTGCTTCTGAAAATGCCCGAGGTCTATATTCTGTCGCTGACCCGTATTCAGAATGAGGTACTTCAGGAGATGCTCGGACTGCGCAAACAAATGAGAACCCGTGGCGTGAAAGTTCTGGAGGAAACGCGGGGAAAGGATGGCATCGAAACCGTTTATTTGTGCAGAGGATACGGACAGCGGTTCTATATGCTCTGGACATTTGCACGTAATGAGGTTAAAAAAGAGCTAAGTCGCCATCTTCAGATGGATCTGACCCAAACTTGAGTATGATTGGTTCCCGAGGTATGGAGGCGCGATTGGTTCCCAAGCCAGCAGATGAAAGAAGCAAGGCTCTGCCGAGACTCCATATTCCAGGCAAGTGACTGCTGAACAGGTTGACCATTGCGTGCTCTGTCATTAAGATGGAGAAGACATATCCAACCATTCCAATATGGGAAACGGATATAACTTAAACGTCTTTTCAATCAAGGAGCTGTACTTTATGAATAGAAGTTCAAATTCGCATTCACCTTCATTTTTGAAAAATAATACAAATCCACATCCGCTCGTAGCCTCAGATGTGACTGAACTGATCGGCCAGACCCCTGCGGTTCGACTCAGCAGGCTCACAGGCAGTGACTCCGCTGACGTGTTCGTCAAGCTGGAGTATTTCAACCCAAGCGGCAGCGTCAAGGATCGTGCCGCCTACAACCTGATCGCTCAGGCTGAACGAGACGGATTGCTTCAGCCTGGGGCAACCATTATCGAACCGACCAGCGGCAATACCGGAATTGGCCTTGCGATGAATGCTGCGGCCAAAGGATACAAAGCGATCCTCATCATGCCAGACAACATGTCCAAGGAACGGATCAACATTTTGAAGGCTTACGGTGCTGAGGTTGTACTTACGCCTGCTGCGGAGCGGATGCCTGGAGCGATTCGCAAAGCGAAGGAACTTCATGCTGAACTGCCGGGCAGTTTCATTCCGCAGCAGTTCGAGAATCAGGCGAATCCGGATATTCACCGGATCACGACAACACCCGAGATTATGGAGCAGATGGATGGCAGGCTAGACGCCTTCATCGCTACAGCCGGAACCGGCGGCACGATCACCGGAACAGGCGAAGAGCTGCGCAAGCAGCTCCCCGCCCTCCGCATCTATGCGGTGGAGCCGCAAGGTTCCCCGGTGCTGTCCGGCGGCGAGCCTGGACCGCACAAGCTCGTCGGTACAAGTCCGGGCTTCATTCCGGACATCTTGAATACCGACGTATGGGATGCCATCATCCAGGTGTCCGATGAGGACGCACTGGATACGATGCGGCAGCTTGCTGCCCGGGAAGGGCTGCTACTCGGCCCTTCCTCTGGCGCTTCGGTGTGGGCCGCCCTTCGCATCGCGAAGGAACTGGGGCCGGGGCACCGGGTGCTCTGCATTGCGCCGGATACCGGGGAACGGTATCTGAGCATGGGTATTTTTTAACAAGGCCGAAGGCAACGATCCTTAACTCGACAATCTATTATTTCTCTGCATCATCTACTCAAGCTCTTAGTCCATATTGCATAACAAAATCGAGAACCAAATGAATAACCGAATAGAAAATCAAAACAAATAAGCCCCTGCTCACCTCGGATCATGTATCCCAGTGAACAGGAGCTTATTTTTATTTTCGTATGAAATCTATATGTGATCTACATCGATTAATGTGCCAAGGTTGTCCATTCCACACCTTCGGGAAGCAGAGCGGCAATGCGGTCTTTGGCTTCCTTCTGGGTATAGATCGACTCATCCAGGATCGCGGCTGAACCGGAATCACTACTTGTGCGAATGAGACGTCCAAGACCCTGCTTCACACGCAGTAGCATATACGGCAGATCGATCTCTTCATATGGCGAAGCTGATGCATTCCGTTTGGCATTGAATACCGGGTCCTGCGGTGGATACGGAAGCGACCAGATCATCACGTTGGATAACGATGGCCCTGGAACGTCCAGACCTTCCCACAGATTGACAGAGCACAGCACACTTTCCTCATCCTGCTGGAACGCCGCGATCAGGTCACTGATCTCCCGATCCCCTTCATACATAAAACGCAATCCCTGCGCTTCTGGAACATGCACGATATCCTGCTTGAACGCGCGTAGCTCCTCCATCGTACGGAACAGGATCAATGCCCGACCGCCGCTCTCCTGGAGCAAAGCCGCCGCATCACGCAAACGGTTTTCGTTCTCTGCATGACCGGGGACAGCTTGTTCGGCAATTTTCATCTGCATTTTATCTGCGTAGTCGTACGGAGAAGCCACCGAGAACGATACAAAATCCTCAATCCCCAGACTACCTGCCACATACCGGAATGAGTTGTCCACGGACAGCGTAGCCGATGAAAAGACAATTGGAATACCGGTGTTGAACACACGCTCGTTCAAGATTTCCTTCACGGTACGCGGCATAATGGATAACGTAGTCTCATCCTCGCTCTCTTCCGCCCAACAGATATAACCATCCGCCTTGCGGAACAGAGACAACGCTGTCTGGATCATATCCAGATGTTCTTCCACGACACGCATCTGGTACCCGTCCAGCGAGAATAATCCACTCTCGAATACCAGCTCTTCGCCAATTGCATCCAGCACACTGTTCAACCGTTCGATCTCTTGCAACAGTGGTGCTTCTACCCGAACTTCCTTCCGCTCCGAGCCGGGAATCGCCACCGTATACGTATCCAGCAGGCGGAACAATCGCTCACTGCTCTCAATTGCTTCATCTACACGCTCGGCAAGGGTTTCACGAATCTCCCCTTCGAGTAGACGCGTGACCAGTTCCTCGAAGATGCGGTGTTTCAACTTGTAACTTAGAGCGTTCAATGCGGCTTCTTCCAGCAAATGCCCTTCATCAAATACAACCGAGCTGTGGTCAGGCAACAATGGCAGTTGTCCCTCACGCTTGCGCGCATCATAGGTCCATACATGCTCCATGTAGTAATCATGGGAACAGATAATGATGTCTTTGGAACGACGGTAATGATCACGCGACAGCGTCAGGCCGCAGCGTTGTCTTTTTGGACACACGAAACAATCCTGAAACGGATCCCAGTTAATCTTGTTCCACTGGCGGTCGTTCAGATGCGGGTACTGTTTGCGGTCACCATACGGATGAAACGCCTGAAGTGTTCCCGGCGTGTTCACGAATTCCGGCAGGCTCTCGTACACCTCTTCAATCACTGGCGCATCCTCATCGGCGAATCGGACGGCACTCAGCTTGTTCAGACAGACGTATTGATCTGGCGACTTACCCAGACGTGCATCCACTTGCAAATCCAAATGTTCAGCGAGCTTCGCAATATCTCCGCCCGGCTTCACCAGCTGTTCAATCAATGACTCATCGGCACAGGCGATCACCGCCGGTTTGCCCGAATAACGTGCATAACAAACCGCGTAGAGCAGATAAACGAGTGTTTTACCTGTTCCTACGCCGGCCTCAGCCATAATCGTCTTTTTATCTCCATAGGCCCGTTCGAGCTGGTACGCCATAAAAATCTGTTCGTCCCGTACCTCGAAGCCGGACTCTGGCAAAATATCATAAAACACATCGGCCACCCACTCTCCCAGACGGGATACAAAAGGTTCAGCCGGATCATATGCAAAAGGGTAACGTTGTGTAGACAATCCTGGGTCAGCCTCCATTCTTAGACGCGGTCCTCTTTCCTTTTCCGTTCAAAAAAGTCCGCAGGGCAAAAGTTAATTATCGCATGTGATGGATCAGGAGACAAGCTTTTTTTTACTTGGTTAACGGAGAAGCTTGGATAGGGCTATGTATAGATGTTGACCACTAGGAAAAAATATACATGAATCCAACTTTAGGAAAGGTGGTATACCGCTCCATGGATAAACATTCTTCACCATCCGGCCATTCCTCAGACCCATCCAACGAAACGTTGACGGATCGGCAGGGCCATCCGATTACCGACAATCAGAACGTACGAACCGTGGGCAACCGCGGACCGACCACACTGGAGAACTATCACTTTCTCGAAAAAATTACACACTTCGACCGCGAGCGTATCCCGGAACGGGTCGTGCATGCCCGTGGGGCTGGCGCTCATGGCGTATTTGAAGCGTATGGAACGGCTGGTAATGAACCCGTATCGAAGTACACCAGAGCACGTCTTTTTCAGGAAAAAGGCAAACAAACGCCCGTGTTCGTACGCTTCTCGACCGTCATCCATGGCGGGCATTCCCCGGAGACGCTGCGGGACCCGCGCGGATTTGCCGTTAAATTCTATACCGAAGACGGCAACTGGGATCTCGTCGGCAACAATCTGAAAATCTTTTTCATCCGCGACCCGCTCAAATTCCCGGATATGGTGCATGCCTTCAAACCCGACCCACTGACTAACGCACAGGATATGGAGCGGTTTTTCGATTTTGTCTCCCTCAGTCCCGAAGCGACACATATGGTGACCTTTCTCTTCTCACCGTGGGGCATTCCGGCGAATTATCGGCAAATGCAGGGGTCAGGCGTAAATACATACAAATGGGTGAACCAGGACGGCAAAGGTGTGCTCATCAAATACCACTGGGAACCGTTGAAACAAGGCATTCGCAACCTGCTGCAGAAGGACGCTAGTGAAATTCAAGGCCAGAATTTCAATCACGCCACACTCGATCTGTATCATGCGATTGAACAGGGTAACTATCCGGAATGGGAGCTATGCGTTCAGGTGATGGAGGATGGCGAACATCCGGAGCTGGACTTTGACCCGCTGGACCCGACCAAGCTGTGGCCGCAGGATCAGTTTCCGTTTCTGCCTGTAGGTAAAATGACGTTGAATCGCAATCCCGAGGATTATTTTAATGAAGTGGAGCAGGCCGCATTCGGGACGGGTGTGCTGGTGGACGGGCTTGATTTCTCGGATGACAAGCTGCTGCAAGGACGTACCTTCTCCTATTCGGATACCCAGCGTCACCGGGTGGGTGCAAACTATCTGCAACTGCCCGTGAATGCGCCGAAGAACCGGGTAGCCACCAATCAAAGCGGCGGGCAGATGCAGTATAAAGTGGACCGGGCACCGGGTCAAAATCCACATGTGAATTACGAGCCTTCTTCGCTCGGGGGATTAACGGAAGCTCAACCGCGCGGCAAGGAGCATGAACCGCTGGTGGAAGGCCATCTGGTGCGGGAGAAAATTGAGCGTACGAATGATTTTGGGCAAGCCGGGGATACGTACCGGGCGTTCGAGGACTGGGAGCGGGATGAGTTAATCAGCAACATGGTCGGCGCATTGGCCCAATGCAAACCGGATATCCGGGAGCGCATGATCTCTTATTTTACCCAAGCGGATGCGGATTACGGGCGACGTGTGGCGGAAGGACTGGCTGCTGTATCCACAGACGATAGTGAAACAGTGCAGCCGAAGTATGATCCGAGCGTTGAGCAGGCTGCAAAACGTAGTCGGGAGACGGATGGGTATTAATTAATTGGAATTAGATGAGCTGAACGAGTATTATCCATAACTGGATGAGAATTATTGCTTAAAAAGTTAGATGAAGCATCGCTCCATGAGTCTGGGTGCCAGTGTTGGCAGCCGCTTATGGGGCTTTTTGTTACGTGACAGCTGTTGATTTTGGAGAAAATGAGGTTCAAAGCGGTGGATTCGGGATAAGTCTCGTGTGATCAGCTCAGGAAAAACAGGCATATTCACGTTCATTTCGGACGATGGTTCGTTAAAAAAAGGCGATCAGCCAATGATCGGATTACATTTTTCTTTTGGAAGGGATAGGATTCGGAGCAGTTAACCCTGCCCCGCCTGCCTTAAACGCGACCTGATCAAATGATTATTGATGAGAGCGTTTACAACATTTACCATGAAGCTGTGTCCGGGTGGATACCTTTTAGGCAGTGAGCCAGGTAGGACGAAGCAAGTGACGTATCATATTGTGATTTCATTGAAGGTACTCTCTGTTCTGCTTGTTCTGTTCTGCTCTGTTCAGTCCATACCCGGTTACCCGCCAGCTCGATATTTTATCCCAATTAACCAAGGAGGCTTGCATCATGAAATTATTCCCTTCCACATCTACTCATGCATCTGCACGATCCCAGCGTTCCCTGAAATCCAAAATGACTAACATCTGTCTCAGTGCTGCGTTCCCTCTATTACTGCTAAGCGGTGGTTCGGTGGGTGCCGCAGAACTTTTGGAAGGTGGATTGCCTAATACCTCAGAATCAGAGTCAGTGGTGAACAGTTCCAATCTTACGCTGGCTGCGGGTGATTTGTACGTGTCCCCTAACGGATCTGCCAGCAATCCGGGAACGATCAACAGTCCAACGTCACTCGCTAACGCTCTGACCCAGATCGCCCCAGGCAAAACGATCTATCTGCGCGGCGGAACCTACAGCTTCTCGCAAACGATTACGATTGAACGCGGCAACAGCGGCACCGCCTCACAGCGCAAAAATCTGGTCGCCTACGGATCGGAAAAACCTGTCTTCGATTTCTCGGCTCAAACCTTCGCTTCCACGAATCGGGGATTGCAAATGTTCGGAGACTACTGGTTCGTCAAGGGTCTTGAAGTCAAAGGTGCGGGCGATAACGGTATCTTCATCGGTGGCAGCTACAACCGTCTGGAGCAGATCGAAGCGCATCATAACAGGGACACCGGCATTCAGATCGGGCGTTATGCTTCAACGGCTGCCAAAAGTGAATGGCCTTCGTATAACGAAGTCATTCGTTCCTACTCTCACAACAACTATGACCCGGATGACGGCGAGGATGCGGACGGTTTTGCCGCCAAGCTGACGGTCGGTCCGGGGAACGTCTTTGACGGCTGCATTGCCGCTTATAACGTAGACGATGGCTGGGATCTCTATAGCAAAACAGACACAGGCGCCATCGGTGCAGTGACGATCCGCAACAGTATCGCATACGGTAACGGAGCCACCGCTGATGGAACCTCCACCTCCAACAGTGATGGTAACGGCTTCAAGCTAGGCGGCGAGAAAATTGCCGTGAATCACATTGTCGAGAACAATATTGCGTTTAATAACAAAAAGCATGGCTTTACCTATAACAGCAACCCGGGTTCGATTCAGATGAACAACAATACATCATGGAACAACGGACAAAGCAACTTTGCCTTTGACAAAGGTACCCACATCTTCATCAACAACTTGTCCTTCCAGGGCGGCGCCAGTGACAAAACCAGCGGAACCGATGTCAGCAGTACTAACGTCTGGTGGAAAAACAAAAAAAGCGTTAACGACAAAGGCCTGCTCGCCAGCGCAGCCGACTTTGTCTCCCTCGTGCCTTCGGTAACCCGTGCCGCAGACGGCACCCCTGTATTGGGTAACTTCCTGAAGCTTGCAGGTGGCAGTGACCTGATTGGGTCGGGAACGCCAGCGGGGAAGAATATTGGAGCGCGGTAGCTGTGGGTTGGTAAGATAAAAAAATAATTTACAAAGCAAAATCCCCTCCCCCATGCCAGCCTGATCGGTGGTAATGGAGAAGGGGATTTTTGAATTGCCGTGTATTGTCTACTGGCTCATAAGGTAGATAGATACTCACGGTTTGGCTAAAACCTCAATCATCAGTCTGCATCCTGTACGAAAACCTTGCTCAAACGCCGCTTCCACGTACATGGATGTGGACTGTCCGATCAAGTCGATCAGTTGCTCCAAGGCATCGTATTCTGTATCTGGGAGCCTTGTTTTGTAGTTTTGCATGATGTCCGATATTTGGCTGTTAATTTTATGATACTCGGTCTGTTCAGGGTGAATCGACTCGTCCAACCGCAGGTTCCCGTGAAACAAATCTTCGATCAGGTTTGACATGTTATCCTTCATGCTATAGCCACCTCAGGAAGATTGTAACTCATGGGAAGAGGTGAGATGGGAATTTAGCGGGAAACCCGCTAGTATTTTTTTCTTTTTTTCAAAGAATCTAAAATGAAAGGTACGTGTGAATCAACAATTAGCTATACTCAATAGAAAAAAATGGGTTTATTCTCCTGTTTAACTTTGTCAAAAACTTCTTCCCACCTAGGGAACTAGTTCACTGGATTATGTGCGTGTCGCAGCAGGTACGGTGAGTTTTCCTTGGCTAATTTATTAGGTACTCTTTGAGTTGTCATGAGGCATCATCTCTTCGGTTGAATTTGGGCAGAGTATTAATTAAGGTAAGATATTTAATTGAGGAGAAATCTCTCTCTAATTTAAAAATACTCAGTATTGTAAAGGCCAATTTGCTTCATCATAAATATTTTTAATAGTAATTTGTCCATCTATCAAAGCAGTAACCATTCTCCATTCATGAAGTTCTTTGTTAGCCACTTTTTCTAAATAAACATCCCAAATAATTGACATATTTTTTTCAACCAGTATCTTTTCAAGTGAATTTTTCTCAATTAACAAACCTGGGTTGTATCCTTCCAAAGCAACATCATAGCATATGATCTCATTATGACCATTGTACCAGTACCCTTCCTTATGTTGGGATAACCCCAATTCATTTACTATAAATTCACTTGGCATTAAGAAGCTAACAGAGTCAATAATTGATCTATCGTATCCTTTTTCCCATCGATATTCAAAAGTAGTTGTTTTAACTTCCGAACTTATGTCAAGATGCTCTCCCGCTTCAGAACGATACTCCTTATATGCTGGATGCCAATAAAATTCACTAGCAAAAATTTTATAATCTGATTCCCAGTGATTCTTGTAGGAATAATCGTGAACATTTTTACTCTCCGAATATTGGGTGGTTAGCTCTGTTGGTACTAACAATGCTGTAGTTTTGACAAACAACTCTTGCCTATTTTTATAATCTTCTTCATTTTTTTGTCGCAACCACTTAATATGAGAACTTAACAATATAAATTCTTTTCCATTCTGACTTGTGAAGAAAATATTATTGAGTTTAGGAATCTCTTTGAAATCATGCACCCATTTATCTAAATCAATTTCAGGGAGGTCATAAATATTTGAATAATAATTTTTGTTATTTTTGTTGGTCTGAGTAATTAATACAGTTGGATCAATGTCTCGTACAAATGGATTCCACGGTCCATTATAATCCATTTTTTTATATTTTCTCTTGCACCTTATACTAGTTTCGCTCTGATTTTCTTGGTATAATTCTTCTTCACTTTCACTTTCTAAACTCTGTATAGGAAGGGATTCTAAAGATTTTATCCAGTCAATTATATCAAAATCATTCAAATCAAAATCATCATCACTTTCTTCATGCCAACCATAATCAATTTCACTCATTGAGTAATTATCTGTTAATTTAGCTAAAAGTTCATGAAAAGCAATCCATTGATATTTTTTCCCAATTCTCTCATTAGAATGCTCATGTCTATCCGAACTTCCAACTTCATGAAAATCATATTTCCCATGAATTTCAACATTATAACCAAGCTCGAATACTCTTTGAGTTGCAATGTTACTTAGCTCTTGAGGGTCAAAATGTTCTTCCCAATTCGAAACAGCACTTTGAAATATATAACGACCGAAATCCCCATAGGCTCCAGTACCTCTCCCGTATTCAGTTGTCATAGAGTCTAATATATTCTTCTGAGCCCAATAATGATTTTTAAAGTCTTTTGATTCATAATCATAATCGTATTCATCTATTTCTTTAATAGTTGGTTTTTTGATATACCATTCACTCCTATAAGGAGGACTTGCCTTTTTGAGGTCAACATTAAGTTGTATCCCCGAATAAAGCGCATACTCTATAACACCCCTTGAATAGTCCCTGAGTAATATATGTGGATAAATATATTCTTTGTCAAAGATAGTACTGTAAATATAATTACAAAGATCCTCAAGATCCATTTTTTTTTCAGTTCTTAAGGCACATCCATATGCAACCGCAAAAAGTCTTTCATATACATAAGGATCATTGACCTTCTCAAACATTCTTAATACATCAACAAGCACGTTTATTCTGTTTCTAAGCAAACAAATCAATGCTTTTGTAGAATAATCTCTTAGTTTGCGATTTGGACTTACTAAGAACCAAGATATAGTCACAGCAGCCAATTTTACAGACTCATCAGAAATGTAGATTCTATTTTCCTCTGTCCAAGCCCAATCAATTAATCTTTTTATAGCAGAATTACCTGAGAATCGAGGACTTATATATTGCGTCCATTCAGCATCTCGATCAGCCAAGGAGAACTTCATCAGGTGTTCGTGTATCTTATAACCATTAAAAAAATGTTTAGGATTAGACGAAACTTGAAGAACTGTATCCCAAAAAGTTTCATATGTCCCTCTTCTCCTCAAGACATGTTCATTAATATAAGGAATAATATTTTCATTTATAGTATTTGTTTTTCTCCACAATAGTCCATTCACGAATGCATCAATCACTGGATAGTAAGATTTACAAAACGGAGCTATCTCGAAAAACTCCATTCCAATCTTTTCTGGAATTTGTATTGAAAATGCTTCAATAAGACCTTTATTTCTGTAACACGATGTTTCATCTTTTACTAATTCATTTAGATTCGGATTATCTCTAAAAGTTTCCATTGGATTTTCGATATTCAAATGTTTGTCAAGAAGAAAAGAAGCTGTAATGTGATCATCAAATCTTTCGTAAGCAAAATAAACACCATTAACATACTCATTAGAACTAACATAAAAGAGATTTAAAGTTAGTATTCCTTCATTTATTAGTTCGTTTAAAAACTGCCTCCACTTCTCTGTATATTCTTTAACCTCACTACATACAATTTCATTTGCCTCTTCAAATCGTAGGTATTGAGAATTCTTCTTCAATTTCTCAGCAATAATTGCCATTATGGCTTTTTGTACAAGATTGATATTATTCGAGTAGTCAAATCTATTAGGTTCACCTAATCGATTATTAACACTTATAAGAAAAAAATTCAAAATTTTTGATATCCCTTCAAAACCATCTGGTATATAATTCAGGCCAGCTTTAAATAGTCCTTGACAAAATAATTTCAAAAACAAAGGGTTTTGAAATTCAGGATGGAGCAATGGTATGCTGGGTTGCTGAATATTGTAGTTGTCAAAAAACATCTTGGAAGCTTCATATTCAACATCCGTGAACCCATAATGAGTCACTCTCACTGCTTCTTTTTCTGTAATTAAATCTAGGGGGAGAATTGCTTTTTCATAGGATGTTCGAATACTTAAAACTAATCCAAGCCATTTATATTTACTGATTGTTCTTATGAAACCTTTTACATGATCTTTCCAGAAATATTTTCCGCGGCCTTCATTTATTGCGTCAATGATAAATAATAACCTTACACCCATCGATTGAGCCTTCGAATTCAAGGCTCCAAGAAATTCTTCTTCATTCATATTCAATCGTAATTGATTATGTAATATTTGCGTCCAAGGATTTTGATCATCTATAAAATGTTGACCCAGTAAAAGAATAACAGGGTTACCGTCCGCATTTCTTTTTGTTGCAACATCTGCCAAAAGATGAGATTTCCCAATCCCCGCATCACCCTTTAAAATTAAAACTCCCGAATTAGCAATCAAAGCCGTAGGAGAATCCACAAAGTTTCGAAGCTGACCTATTGCAGTATGAACTTGCTTTAGATCATTAATTTCTGAACTAAATTTGTTATTTTCCGCATATCTATTTATTTCCTGTTTTTTTTCTCCTTTTTCTTTTAAATTTATTTTTTCAAATTTTTCGATACACTCCCAAATCAAATTATCAATTTCATTACAAGTATCATTAATCATTTCTAAATCAATATCTTCCATCTCATCGAAGTTTATACCGTAGTAATAATCGTTCAATTTTGTATAAATTTGCATTATTTCATTCTTTAATTCAATCAGACTTTCTTCTCTTACCAAGCTTATAGCTTTTTTCATTCTTTTTTGAAATTCGTTGTATACTTCATCCATCTGATTATTGAACCCACTACCTCTGGCAACACCATCAAAAACTTTCGCAATCTCTAACTCATAATTTAGTTCAGGAGTATATCTATGTCCCAAAGAATCTATATTTAGCTGTAATTTGTCACCAAACCACCGCTGAGAAAATTCTTCATCATTAAACCAAAATCTAACTTTTCCAGCATGCTTTTCTTGAGATAATCTTGCTAATAGTTCAGAACTTCCCCAATATTCAAACTCAATATTCCTACTTTGAATTTTTGCAAAATCACTCCATTCACTAATGTAGTCATTCCATTTATCCATGAACCATTTTTGATTGTCGATTCTTGGATCTTGTCTGTCTAATGGAATGCAGATATAGTATTTTGTTAGTTTTGGATGTTTCAAAAAAGCTGTTTTAAAAGATTTTTCTAGTTGTTTCCATTGGGAGTCTCCCATTGAATTAAAATACTTAGCTTGCCAACCATACTCTTCCCCATTTTCTAATTTACAATATGATTCTACACCTCCATCAGGTGCACCTACCCTAGTAAACGAGACTTTCCTATAAATATCTTCTTCTCGCGCAAGTTGACATATCAATTCTTCAAAGGCATTATTTTGAGAATTACTAAAGCTTCTTATGTTTAGCCAATTAAACTGTGACATTATACTACCTCCATCATAGAGAATGATATATTAATCTTAATTTTCTGTATGACCAGTTTAGTCATCAGTTCTTTTATTTTATTTTCTTCATTGTATGTATATATTCTTGTGTTTCTTCTAAAATAAAAGATGGTTTTAATTTAGTAACTGGTATATTGAATATTAAAGCATATTCTAATTCGAGTTGGACCCAAATCGACTTATCTATATATTCAGTATCTAATAATAAAAGATAGTCACTTGTACTTAGTTCATTAATAACATTTTCCTGCTTCTTAGAGCTATTTTTGTCTAGAAGTTCAATATATACATAAACATTTGTAAATCTCTCTAACTTCTCTTTTATAAGTTCTAAATTTTTTATATTAATTTCACTACTCCTAGTTGTATAACTAACGAAAATTTTTCTCACTAAAAAAACCCTTTCCAATATAAAAGATGAAATATTATATTAAGAATTAGCATGATAAAATAAATTAAGTGCGAAGCATTGAATATTGATTTTACTTTGCTCACTTTTTTTACTCTGTTAGGCTCAATAGTAAAACCACTTTTTATATTTTCTTTAATGATTAATTCTCTTTCATTTCTTTTTGATATATTTATAAATCTATTATCCATCAAACCTCTTAGCTTTTCTTGATAGTAATAAGTGTAGCTATCAATTAACCAAAAAGATAAAATAGAAAGATACATAATTATAACAATAGACCAATTCATAGTATCGTTGGATAATTTCAATATTGCAGGAATCAAAATACCGATAAATACTAAAAACATTTTTTTAATTTCTAAACTTTTCGTTGAAAAATTTAAAGTTGCATTATGTAGTTGATCAATAATTTTCCAATCAATTTCATCTTCTAGAGTTCTTTTGTATCTTAATCTATCCTCCTGTATACTATCATTTCGATTTTTGAAGTTATATTCCGTATTCATTCAAGTTCTCCTTTCATATATGTGTGCTTCCCACCAACCAATTCTCATGTTGCTAGAAACTTCTAATAAAAAAAAATATCCCTTCCAATGGAAATTATTGTACATTATTTTCATCATACTAAATTTAACATACGTACAGTATAACTTAAAATACGTTTGTCTAATTAGGGAGTTTTACAATCTGCCTACGTCCTATTTAAAGTAAAGTTTCGAAAAATATATTTTTTATTGGAGCACCAACTGCGAGAAAAGTTGTTTCAATAACAATATTCCTAACAAACTACATTCTTATTATACGACAGATTGTTAAACCAAGTGCGACAATCTGTCATATGAATCCCGAGAGGGGCTATCACTGTAGCCAGCAATACTTTATTCAGCACTTTCATCAACTATCATTTCACCTTCTTTGTTTATTTTCTGTAAGAAAAAAAAGCTCTTTCCTTACAACATCCAGGTTGGAAAGAGCTTTCGAAAGTAAATGTCTAGCCTGGTCGTTTATTGGTACACCTTGTTGTTAGAGGCGTAAGTCTTTCACAAGGTGGCTTTCGGATTTTTATAACACTAATCGGGGTTATACGGTAATGTTTTTAGTGCTTGTATATCTTCCCAACTGTACAGCCAATACTTGGGCTATGAATACCATGGACGTATAAGATAAACGAACTTTCGTTGTTCCTCGCAAATGAATTATGATTCACAATCAGTGAGTTAAGAATGTAAACCCAAACTTATCTAATAAATAATAAATCTCCTGTTTAGCTTCTGGGTGCTCCTCCACATACTTCTCAATTTTTAAATCATCAAATAGTTATAAAATTCATCATGCTCCATCACTGCCATAACATCTTC
This sequence comes from Paenibacillus polysaccharolyticus, assembly GCF_900102085.1. Taxonomy (GTDB): domain Bacteria; phylum Bacillota; class Bacilli; order Paenibacillales; family Paenibacillaceae; genus Paenibacillus; species Paenibacillus polysaccharolyticus. The sequence continues at coordinate 186,092 of NZ_FMVM01000012.1, forward strand.
ATCATATGCTGGCGGCTCTCCAATAAAACACACTTTCTGATCGCCAATGTACTCTCCCTCTTCTGGGCAACGTTAATCAATATTCTTTATTATTTTTATGATCATTCGAAAGTAAGTCTTTTGGATTCTGATAACACCAATCCGGGTCATACGGTAAAGATTTCAGTTTTTGTATGTCCTCCAAGCTGTATACCCAATCATTGTCCGCTATCCAAAAATAATCATCAGGATTGAGCTTGAGATATTCATGGATAAAGTTAAGTATTAACTCTTGATTACCATAGATATCTTCAATATGCCCAACCTGGCATAGGGATTCACTAGTATCTAAACCTAAATCTTCGTGATAATAAAATTCAGTACTCGAGCTACTTATGCTGTGAATATGGAAAATTAATGAGGATTCATTATCCCCTGTGAATGACTTACGGTTGATATTAAGCGTTGTATACAAAAACTCTCCTTCGTTTGTATACGTTTTGTTGTTATAGAAATAAAGAGCAGAGTCGGAATGAAAAGCTGCAACAATAGTATCAGCCAAGAGTTGCTCTGGAGAATATTTATCTTTGTTCGTTAAAATAACAGCTGAAGTACCCATATTTTACTTCAATACCCCCTTGAGTTCATCTAAAGAGTTCACAACAGTAACATCTTTAGATTTGATTAATTCCAATTTTATCAGATCATTCGGATGTGGATTAGTCAATGGCTTGTCAATATATAAAATGACCTTCTTCTGTTCATAGTTAAAGAAATCTTGGTGCTTTACATTCACGTATTTATCAAACTGTTCCACATCTGTGATAGCTTTCAATGATTTTTTAACTTCAATAATTTCATGTTTCGTTACTACGTCAAAATCCCCTGCAGGATTACCATCAGCCCTTTGAATTTTTTGGCTGAAGGCTGTAACTTCCTTACTTTCTCTTACAGCGTAAGCTGCTTTGGCTTCAGTTGCTTTTCCTGAGTCCTTACTGTTTAACAATTGATCAATGTCTCGATTAATATTTTTGGGATGCTGATCATCCCAATGCAGAACATTACCAGCTGGATTAGTATATTTCGTTTTGTTTCCTTCTTTAACTAAACTACCAACATTAGAAGACTGTCCGGTAACGCCGGCACCTTCCTTCTTACCATTTCCTTTCCTCGCTTCAGCCGCTTCCAAATTCTTTTTAATCTTTGCCACAGCCGGATCAGAAGCAGGTAAGCGAAACGGCCCTTTGCGTCCCGGCATACTTCCGCGAACCATCTGAAAAGCCATAAATATCTGGCTGAACTTCAGAGAAGTCAGCATTATCTGAGCATACTTATCGGATACAGGCTCACCTGTAAAAGGATGGATTCGATTTTCAAAAGCTTTAATCTGCAACGCATTGATATCTTCCCCCGGCTCTTCTACATGACCTGCTGCTTGCATCTTGTTGATATCCAAATGCCCTTGATCCTTCTCATAAGCTTGCAGAGATGCCTGATCGGGAACACCATTTTCGTTTACAGGCATCCACATCAGCCGACCATAGATATTGACTTGTGCCATCCGGTAGCCCTTATCACCCGAACTCGCATCACTTGCTGAACTCTTCATCATTGCTGCCGCCCCAACAGCACCAATAATACCGCCCAGACTCCCTTTCTCCGCATCTGCATTCTCAAACCGTGTCGCAATATCCTCTAACTCTTTCGAAGTATACACCATACTCTCCAGTGCTTTCTGTAGTACGGGACGCGACCGCTCAAAATCATCATAAAAGCGCTCCTGTGTCACACCCATCCACATGGCTTGAAGGAACATCATCTGCCTGGAGAGATTATCTTGAATATGCTCCAATTGCTGCCTCGCCTGATCCACCTGACTGGATACGTGATGTAACTGCTCAGGTGTTACTTTGATTGTACTCATCCGATTTCACCGCTTATTTTGTGTATGATATATCTATGTTAGCAGAAGTTTAATGGCAATTTCATCCGGCTAACTTCCTGATTTCAATTCATGAATCCACTCTCACAATGCGGAGTTTCCATACTGGGGTCCTACATCGGCTCCACATTCACTTCATTTCTTGTGTTAGCCCTTCTGCAACATCAATCCTATAGACCTTATGCATGCCTAATTTTTCGGTAGTGGTTAGCTTGTATATTTCAGGTTTTTCTGTAGGTTCTAGAACAGTCCACTGCCAATCTGATCCTGGGCCCGTTGTGATGGCCGCGATCTCTTTCGCATCCAGATCTAGCGGGATCGTTTTCTTAACAGATTGATCAGAGACCTCTTTTACAATTAAATTTACCTGATTATTTCGCTGGGACATGTTGATTATCTCCAGATTGTACTCGTACTTCTGATCCGATGTGCGGCTGACAGGATCACTTTCTACTCGCTCTGGTTTCACTGAATGTTCTAATGCATTTATAAACGCTGGAGTACAGAACATTAATATCAAAATGAATACCCCGCCATAGATCATGGTACTTACACTTAAGGAAGAGTGCCATTTCCTTATTAAAATTACTACTGAAATCATATTAATCATGAGCGATGGTATACCACAAAGAAGCATGATCGGCATGCCGACCAAATCGAGTGATTTTTGAAAATTAGAAGTAGCACCAACTAAAAACCAAATAAATATGGCTAGATTAACGAGAACCGCAGCACCCCAAATCCATTTGATCCAACACGACACACACTCACCTCCACATTCTCCAGCATTCCATCCTTTTCTTTCGCTTCACTCTCATGAAAAATGCTTTCCAGTATGTAAATCTTCTATTTCTACTGAGAACCTTTTCTGTAGTGCCATCCATTCAAAAAAAGGAAGAACTTTTTGATTTGTTCAATATCACTATGTCCCTGAAGCTATCTTTCCACATGAGTAGACACTTCATCTCCGAAGAATACATGTCCTAGAAACTCTTGATTAAACTCCATATGCTCAATATATCGATCATTAAATTCCGGAAACAGTTTTAGAAATTGACTTATTAAGATATCTTTCTCCATCCATCATTCTCCTTACTTATACATTTTGTCTCATCTGGTAGTATCATTCCTTCCAATCAATAACTCTACTTCATCCGATAATTGTCTGGTTCGTTCACCCATATATTTTTGAGCTTCTTTAAATATAGTGATGTCATCACCAATTCTTGTTAAAATGGTTGTGGTTAGAACTTGTCTACTATAGAGATCCGCTTCCTTCGCTATATCCTCGAAAAATGCAAAATATTTAACAGCCTTACTGTTGAATGCTTCCAACTTCAATTGATTAATTACTTCACTAGTGACATGATCGCCGAAAAAAACATGGGCTAGCTCCTCATTGTATTCTGAGATATGTTCTTGATAGGCCGCTTCAAACTCGGGGAATACTTCTAAAAACAATCTAGATATTTCACTTTTATGTGCCATCTCATTTTCTCTCTAAGTTACTTCTTTAACAAAGCCAACGCCTCATCAAACATCTCATTTGGACTTACAGCTTTGCACTGCAATATAACATTTTTGCAAACCTGCTTCTGCTGCTCGCTTAATTTGTCCGCCACCTTTTCAAACAATAGAAATGACTGCAGCCTTACTTCCAAACTCGTATCTCCAATCAATGCCACAATGATCTCGATATGAGGCTCATAATGCATTTCTTCCATTGCGTATAGCAGAGTGCCCCTGCTCCTTCTCAACTGAGCGTTGGACAGAGCCTCAATTAGCGGATAAACCGCTCTATTGTCTCCAATGTCTTTTAGTGCGATCGCCACTTGATTTCTGACAAGAGCATTCTTGGCTTCGGTCAAAATATCAATTAGAAACTCAACTGAAGATTGATCTCTTTTTTCTCCCAGCTCAGCAATCCGAGTCATTGCTTCCTCGAACCTCTCTGCATCTAATAAATCCTTGATAGTAGTGTGTATTGGATACAACCTCCCTTATAAAAATTCTATTACGAATCGAATCCATTTATAGTAGTTCAATGTTGTGGTTCCAATAGTCCATATAAAATGTAATATTGGATCTGATATTTAACTTTTTCCAATCCTTTTTATCAATCGGAAAGGTTTCTTTGCCAAAAACTGTTGATTCAATGTTCACATAAAAGTCCTGTTAGAAAAATATCGCCCAAGTAATTATCCCTAATTGTATTTTTGATTCGATCCAAAGACATACACTAACCTCTAAGGGGACTCCATACTAATAAGTGTAAAATATCAAAAAAAGCCACAAAAATTGCGACTTTTTTGATTTCTTATTCACATCTTCACTTAATTTTCATGGTCGATTTAACCTTACTCAATCCGTATAACATTTTTTCATTCATCAGATAAATTAAAGATTCAATTTCTACTTTTGCTCTATAGTTTTCTGGATTCTTTACGAACATTTCATTGGTTTCATTTAATATAACCACTTCAAATTCACTTTCTTTAATTATAAAATGATCAGTTAATTCTAACTTATCTCCAACGAGAGAATGAGTTAGAAAGTTAACTATATCTTGAATTGAGTATTCCTCAACCTCAATATCTATAAAGGATACTAAGGTATGAATAGCGCCATTTTCATTACTCTCATAGAATTTTATTTTATTAAACATATTCAATAAGACACGCTCCTAATTTTTTTTGGATAGGCACTTCAGATATCTCCTAATCACCCTACAAGATGGTCGTAATTCAACTTATAGATGGTGAACAGGAATTGATTTCTTTAATTTCTATATAAAGTTATATGTCAAAAGAGCCACAAGGAGTTTATAATCTCACTTGTGGCTAAATTAGTTTGTTTAATATTTCTTTGTTCTAGCTTTTAGCTATTCTTGGAAACTTATTTCCAAAATATTCGTCAGATAGTTCCCCTTCAATGGTGTACTCAATGTCATAATAATATTCCGCGATCTCTGTCTTAGGGTGAAGTAATTCAAGACAAACTCTAAAGAAAGGATAAAGTCTATTTCGGTCATTGATTATTAACTCAATACATTTGTACTCCACGATAAGATCTTTTAATTTTAGGCCATCAGGTAAATGATCATCTTCTTCTTTTAAATAATTATTTTGACAATTATCAATCATTTCTTTGAAGAATATAATTGAATTTTCCTTTAGTTTTTCAAAATGATACGCCTCATTGAAATATTTTTGTAGATCATTTAGGTCCATATAACCCCTCCTATTTTCCAGTTTTGAGGTAATCAAAGATCAGACTTCCTTTTTCATCCATTCTGCCGTATACTCTCACGTGATTTGGAGCTTTAGCCACTTTTAATTTAACAATGTATAAATTTCCCTTATGAGTTATCTGCTCAGCCTGTGATAGGAGGATAATACCGTTATCTCCAAATCTAGCATTAGCCACCCCTTTTTGCATTGCTCTAGCGAACTGCTGATTTAAACCTAGTTTTCTTAGAGCATCAAAGGTAGGCCTTGCTATCCAACGAGATGAGGGAAGAAGTAATGAAGATGATCCGCTGATCCCAAGTGAGCTATCCACTCGTCCAGACAAAAAACTACCGGCTACTGCGGTCCATGCCACCTTAACATCATAACTATCTTGTCCGCTTTCATAAGCTGACAACAACTGTCCTTTAGCCATATTCGCATAAAATGGAGAATTAATAAACGCACCGCTAGTTTGAGTTAATTGTGCATAGAGATTGGCAAATTTAACACCTTTATCACCATAGACCTTAGTAAAGACTTTGTTTAGGCTAGACTTGTAAGATTTATCCCCCTTCATTGCTGCATCCAACATTTTTTCAATTTCATAATACGTCGATGTTTTACGATGCCCACTCGGATCCACATATTTCAACGGATTGTTATGAACATAAGAATACAGATTCAGACTCAGCGGATCATTCAGTTCACCTTCATACGTATCTTCACCGATGAAACGGGCCATGCCTGGGTCGTACCAGCGAGCTCTCAAGTATTGCAGACCTACGGTGTCATCCCAGTATTCTCCTGCGTATCGAAGTACATTCGGTACCGTTTCTTCTTTGGTTAACGGTCCGCCCCAGATATCGTACGTGTAACTGTTCAGAACTTCGCCTGCATCGTCTACAAGACCTACGACATCTCTATGTCCGTTCAACTGGTAGTATTCCAGTTTGCCTGTCTTTTTGTCTTGCCAGGCCCATAGCTGCCCATACAAGTCATAGATATAAACGTAAGTAAGCTCTGCTTTTCCAGACGATACTACAGCCTCAGCCATCAGTTTGGCTTCTTCGTCATAGTAATAACGTATCGTTTGCTCGCCTTCGGTACGCTCGTACAACAATCCATCGCCGTTATAGCTATAGTTTACGGTTTTACCCTCTCCAGTGGCTTTAACCTCTTTATCTCATCAACAAAAAAAACTTGAGGGACAATAAATCCCCCAAGTTTTCATTGAATTTACTCAGTTGCTGTCTTCATCAGTAAAATAGTAGACCATTTCAATGCAATTGAGTTCTAATGAAAATGCGAACGGGCTACTTTGAGAGTTTTCCCCGAGACTTCAGTAGTGATTTTATAGAAATACAATCTATATTCTCACAACCTGTCGAGAAGGGGTATTAAAGTCGTTCTATTCGTACAATATTCCATTTGAATTTATTAAGTTATATTCTAATTCCAAAAACTCTATATCAGGAGTATTACTCTGGTCATATCCTCCTTTTTTTAGAGCTTCTAAGAGTGTATATAATACTTTCTTCCACTCGGCTCTAAATGATTGTATCGAACAATAAAGAGGGTCAGTAGCATTCAATATATCTTCAGTGTGTCCAAGAACGCTATTCCACCTAGCATTAATCGTCAAATTATTATTTCCCCAATTAAGGTCCCAAATATTAGAAAATGTATTAGAACCCCAATGTATTATCATTGTACCTGAATCTTCTGTACGCAGAGAGTTTAACATATCTATAATATCATGAATCATACAGCTTAAATCATATTTGTAACTAAGCGGAATGTGGATTGTTTTCCACACTATTATTGCATTCTCAGTTAACATAGGAAATACAGTTTCTATTGCGTCACAGAGAGTCTCATCGTTCTCATCATACACTTTTAGACTATTCGGAGCACTTGATTGAATCCAAAAATCCATTTTATTATCCTCCTTTAATTATGGCATCGGATACCCATGCCAAGTTCCTGTTCCATTATTTCGGAGCCACATTTTTGTCGCACGGACAATGCTTCCATCTGGCATGTGAACAACTGATTTTGAGAACTTAGGAAGATCAAAAAAATTACTTTCCCCAGGCTTAAGAGTGTTTGCCATTTTGGCTGCATAATCAATGTCATACTTATCCCACTGGCCTTGGGGTTTTCCAGTACTTTTTGCTCTAGCAGGGCCTTCTTTCCACTTAACTCCATGTTTCTTTGTACCATTAACTGCTGCCTCGGGTCTAACATTTGTGGATTTAGGAGATGTGACGTTTGAACTGCTAGACGGTTTAGACGGCTTGGATGGTTTAGAAGAAGGACTGCTACCTCCTCTACCTCCACCGCCACCCATGCTTCCTCCTGGAACTGTTCGTCCCCCACGGGAACTGCCACTACCACTTTCCAAACCTAAATGAGCATTATTAGCTGGTCTTTTTGATTCTCCACTCGGATCCACATATTTCAACGGATTGTTATGAACATAAGAATACAGATTCAGACTCAGCGGATCATTCAGTTCACCTTCATAAGTATCTTCACCGATGAAACGGGCCATACCTGGGTCGTACCAGCGAGCTCTCAAGTATTGCAGCCCTACCGTATCATCCCAATATTCTCCTGCGTATCGAAGTACATTCGGTACCGTTTCTTCTCTCGTTAACGGTCCACCCCAGATATCGTAAGTGTAACTGTTCAGAACTTCGCCTGCATCGTCTACAAGACCTACGACATCTCCATGTCCGTTCAACTGGTAATATTCCAGTTTGCCCGTCTTTTTGTCCTGACGAGCCTATAGCTGACCATACAAATCATAGATATAAACGTAAGTAAGCTCTGCTTTTCCTGATGTTACTATAGCCTCAGCCATCAGTTTGGCTTCTTCATCATAGTAATACCGAATGGTTTGCTCGCCTTCGGTACGTTCGTACAACAATCCATCGCCGTTATAACTATAGGTTACGGTTTTACCTTCTCCGGTAGCTTTAACCATACGATTCTGACTGTCATACGTATACTGTGCATCCTTTAAACTGTATATCTTTCCACCAAGTTGTTGAGACAGGGATTTACTAAATTTCTTACAATGATAAAAGGGTCGTGAACAATGTATTCTAAGTATATTTATATTTAAATAGTATTTCTATATAAGATCATTTGGAATCTGGATATACTGATCTTTTTAACCCTATTACGCTATTAAAATTACCATTCTTATCATAAAGCAAGCTATAAACCATTGCTAAAAAAAACATGCTTCTCCATTTTAAACCTCAAACATACTTCAAATCCTCTACTATGACATAAAAAAGAAGGGAATTCCTTGGAATTCCCCAATGATTAAAACTAGTTATAATTTGCAAATCAACAACATAAATCATAATATTTAAGTGAAACTTATACTCTTCTCTATGAAAAATATTTCCCTGAATGCAGATCTTCTATTTCTTGAGACAGCTTTTTAGTATATGGCTTCATATAACGCTTCGCTTGCTCCAAAACATGTATATCACCACCAATATTATACAATATTGTAGTGGATAATACTTGCACAATATAAATTTCCGTTTGAGTAGCCATCCATTCAAAAAAAATGAAAAACTTCTCAATTTGTTTTATATCACTATTTTCACGAAGCAAATCTTCAACATGTTTAGATACTTCATCACCAAAAAACACATGTGCTAGAAACTCTTGATTAAAATCTAAGTGCTCTATATAACAATCATGAAATTCAGGGAACAATTTCAGAAAATGATTTACTAAAATGTCATTTTCCATTTGCCATCCTCCTATTTTGCATTCAAAGCCTTTTTCAAATCATTGTAAATCGCATTTGCAAGAGCATAATCATTCTCATCCAATTTACCAGAAGCCATAATCTTCTGTAGATTTCTTAGTCTCTCTTTAGCTTTATTGATATGATCTGTCTGTCCCAGCGATAAACCATATCTAATTTGTTTCCTAACAAAATCAGCTGTACCACCATTACCTATAAAACCTGGTTTCTCAGGTCTCCATAGCTGATTAATTACCTCTTTTAATTTCGGATTCTGGGCAGAGTCCTTCAGAAGTTCTCCAATATGACCCGTTTTTTTACTAGAGAGTAAAGTTGAAAACTCAATTGCTCTTTCTATTTCCCTACCTGATGATGAGGCAAGTTTATAAAACAACTTTCCACCTTTTACAAACTTAGATATAGGTATAAAGTTAGCAGCAGCAAGGGTTTTACTGAAAGTTGAAGCATTTGCATCACGAATTGTGTTGATATCATCCACAATCATAAAATTCGCTACTGCCATAGATGCTTTTAGCGTACCAGAGTAAAACTCATTCCAGCAAGTTTTTATACCAACATTCGTACAATGATTTATAATCTGACGATTTGTGTAGCCCGTGCCTGTAGGAAAAAGTCTATGCCCACTCGGATCCACATATTTCAACGGATTGTTGTGAACATACGAATACAGATTCAAACTCAGTGGATCGTTGAGTTCCCCTTCATACGTATCCTCACCGATGAAACGGGCCATGCCTGGGTCGTACCAGCGAGCTCTCAAGTATTGCAGACCTACGGTGTCATCCCAGTATTCTCCTGCGTATCGAAGTACATTCGGTACCGTTTCTTCTTTGGTTAACGGTCCGCCCCAGATATCGTATGTGTAACTGTTTAGAACTTCGCCTGCATCGTCCACAAGGCCAACAACGTCACCATGTCCGTTCAACTGGTAGTACTCCAGTTTGCCCGTCTTTTTGTCCTGACGAGCCCATAGCTGCCCATACAAGTCATAGATATAAACGTAAGCAAGCTCTGATTTTCCTGATGTTACTACAGCCTCAGCCATCAGTTTGGCTTCTTCGTCATAGTAATACCGAATGGTTTGCTCGCCTTCGGTACGCTCGTACAACAATCCATCGCCGTTATAGCTACAGCTTACGGTTTTACCTTCTCCGGTAGCTTTAACCATACGATTCTGACTGTCATACGTATACTGTGCATCCTTCAGACCGTATATTTTTCCGCTTCCGGTACTGTATCGGTTACCGTTCTGGTCATAGGTGTACGTTTCTTTTTGCGTGCCCGTTTCAGTCTGAATCCGGCTCAATTCATCATAAGTGTATTGATCCGTTTTTCCGTTTTGGGTACGGGTCGTCATGTTTTTGTTACCGTCGTACTCATAGCTAAACTGTTGAACTGCGGAAGTCCCTTGAGAGATCGTAACCCCTGAAAGGTCATATCCGTTAAATTGGTAGCTCGTACTGAGCCCTTTACCAAATGATAGTTTTTCCAGTAAGCTATTCGGTTTGTAACTGAACGTCATACGATCTACCGGTGTTGTTCCCGATGAAGCAAGAGCAGAGGCTCCTCCTGTACCCGAGGTAATATCCATGGAAGTGACCCGATTCATCGCATCGAGCTCGCCGTGAATACGCAGGGCTTGTCCCTTTACATCGGTCAACGTGTATCCCAGACGTTGCTGTGTATTATTTTCATAACTCAACTGTGTTCCGTCTGGAAATGTTAATCCGTCCAACATTCCATCTGATTGCTGATAGCTGTACGTCGTTTTACCATGGTCGTCGGTCATGGAGGTTCTGCGCCCAACAGCATCATACGTATACGATACACTCGTATCTGGTGCCTTCATGCTTGTGAGCATGTCGTCACTGTTGTACGTGTATTCGGTGACTTTTCCAAGTCGATCCTGCTTTTTGATCAGATTGCTTCGTTTATCATAGTAGTAACTGGTTGCAGAGCCATCCTGAATAGGGGGAGTCTGTTTAATCAGCCTGCCCAGTTCATCATACTGTTTGGTAACCGTCTGACCATTCGCTGATACGACCTGAGTCGTCTGACCTTGATAGCTGTAGAAATACCGGCTTGTCTCTTGCTTCGGTGTTGTTGCCGTTGCAATTTGACCAATAGCATCATACGTATACGTTGTCCGTTCGCCGTTACCATCAATGGATGTCGTCACATTACTATCCAGATCATACTCTTTCTGTTGCAGTGGAACGTATGCACCGTTCTGATATTCTTCCATCACTGTCACGCGGCCCAGTACATCTCTTGTTTCACGGGTTTTGTTGCCAGCGGCATCTTCATACGTTACCGTTCGATCTACAGCGTTATACGCTGTGTTAGCTGTGGTCGTATCCGGGTATTGAGTCTTGGTTGTTCGGCCCAACGCATCTACGACGAATCGGGTTACATTTCCTTCAGCATCTTCAACCGCAGTGACATTTCCTTCACGATCGTAGGCATACTTATAGGTAGCCTCTGCCGTCTGTTCTTCTGCCAGAAGACCTAACGGATTATACCGCTCTTTGGTAACCATACCGTCCGGGGCGGTGTTGGTAATTATATTTCTCACATCATCATAGGTAGTGACTGATTTTGTGCCATCCGCATGGGTGACTTGAAGAACCCGTCCGGCTTGGTCATACTGATACGTTTCTTCTTCACCGGAAGCATCGGTTACTTTTTTCAGTTCACTAGCACCATTATATTCATATGAATCAACGTAAGGAGTTGCCTTCCCGGCAATATCATTGACAATGGTTGATTTCGATTGAACTAGATGTCCCGCATTCGCATCATAACTCAGCGTCACCACGCGGTCTTTAGCCAGATAACCGCCTTTATCCGTTGTCGTGACAACTCTGCCTTTCGCGTCGAGTTTGATCTCGGAGTCGGATAATATCTGTCCTCCGTATCCGTTTTTGGTTACACTTCGTAATACAGATCCTTGTCCATTATAAGTCGTTTCCGTGTATCTTTCTAACCTGTCATTAATCTTAGTCGTAGTACGAATAGGTTGGATCCAAAAGTACGGAGACTTCCCGGTTTCATAGGCATAAGTCGTTTCTTGTCCCGTACTTTGCTTTTCGGAAGTAACCATTCCGTTCGTATCATAAGTCACCGTAGTAGTCAGTTTATCTCCTGTACGACCACTTTCGCTAGTCCATTCGGATTGTTCTGTCGGCAGATTCCGATTATTTTGGCTATCGTACTTGTACTCTGTGTTATAGACGACATCATCTGCACTTAATTCATGCTTGTCCACCCGGATTAAATCCGGCTGTGCAGCTGCACCGAATGATTTGGAGAACTTCCATGTATCCACCGTATTTCCTGATTTCACTTCGGTCGTCCATGAAGCGGATTGACCGTATGACTCCAGATCCTCTCCAGAGTATTCGAAATTAACTTTGTCCAGATCACCTTTGCCATCTGTTGAACTAAAATGACTTTTACGCTCTCTTACTTTGTATACAAAATGTACGGAAGACGTTCCAACCTGTTTCAAAGCCGGTATGTACGCATAATCTGTTATCGCTGAGGATGGGCTTGTAATACGCGACAGCAGCGCCGTATGCATCACACCATGTGCACTCTGATTTTGTTGAAGCTCCGGTAAAAAGTTGAATTTGGATTCCGGATAATAATACGTATAGGTCGTTGTTCGATCCAGCGCATCCGTAAACTCTCTCAGAATACGAATATCTCCGTCCTCACGCTGTGTATAGGTCACTTTCCGATCCGTTCCAGCAAGCTGAATAGTCATTTTCAGATCGCTATACGTAAATGTCAGCGCTTGACCTTCGCTATTTTCGATACGAGAGATAACACGGTTACCATTTGAATTCGTATATATGAAATTCACCGTGTTTCGGTAGGCATCCGTAATCTGCAACAATTCTCCCGTTTGTGTGAACAAATACTCGTACCCGTTGCGGATGGACAAACGATAACTGCTGGCTACTCCATCCACCGTTACAGTCGCATCTCTTTTCAGTGAAATGTCATTCCACACATAACCTACTAGTTCCAAATTTGCGTTTAAACGATAATAGCCCACACCTGGAACATAAATGTACTGGTTCTCACCACGTTGTTCCATAAAAGGTAGATCCCAACGCCAGCCCTGCCCAAGGCCCGCAGCTGTTTCTTTACGCGGTGTTACCGCATTAGAATACGTTTGAGTCGCTGCGTCATACTCCACACCAAGCTGTCCATTCGCTCTAGCTGTATCATAAATACGTGTCAGTTCGAAGGGAATCAAACCCGGAAGGGACAGATCGGCACTTTGAATCGTCATCTCCCCTGTAGCGGTTGAGATGGACTCAGCTCCATAAGACGTCATATACCGGGATGCTTCATCCCGAAGATCGACATGATCAAGCCCTGTTTGATCCACGGTTGTTCCTGTACCTGGAACTTCATCGTCAACGGCAAGGATTGAAAATGGTTTGAGCTGAGATGAATCCGACGGTGTAGATGAGGAAGGGCGTAGCCCCTCCATTGTAAGCGGTTCGCTGATTTTCTGGGTTTGAAGCCAGTTCTCGGCAGCCGCACCGCCTGAGCGATCTGTCTGTAACGCCTTATACAACTGATACAAGGAGTAACCTTGATCCAGTTTCGCTCTGATCCATTCCTTTTGAATACCAAACTGCTCTTGTAAACTATGAATTGTAATATAGGTAGCAGAAGGAAGAGTATCTCTTCCTTCTGACGACGATGCCGCCGCAGCCTGCCCTTCATACGCAAAAGAGCCAAGCCCACTAAAAACTAATATCGCACATAACCATATCAATGTTATTTTCTTAAACACTTCATCACCTCAACCTAGTATTAACAATCATTAATTAAATGGGAAAATTTTCTTTGTTCTTTTCGTTAAATTACCGTTACGGTCATACTCAAATACAATCTGATCTCCTGTATACAGCACGACTTTTAGTAGCTGATTCGCATAACCGTATTCATAGCTGTTATCATTGCGGATTCGCATAGTAGCCGCTTTTATACTTCCTTTTATCGTTTTTCCATTCTTCTCACTCAGTTTGAGATAATATGTTTTCCCACCCTGCAGATCCCATTCAAGCACCGTATATTGCTCGCCATACACCTGCTCCTGATCTACTGAAGCAACTAGAGGTATGCTGAGTTCCTTGTCCTCATACAATTCAATCCGCGGCTCAATGGAAAAATCCTCTGATTCTTTTATCGCGATACGATATTTGGCTGAGTTGTAAGGGCTGAATCGATAGTAGACATTCCCCTGTTGCACTTTGGGAAGCTCTGTCTCTGTGTTCTCATACAAAGTCATAAACTCTACTTCCACTTGCTTGACCGTAAAATTGCGGTATGGAGCTACGAATTTCAACGTTTGGTCTGACACATTATGCACCTGAATATCCGATCTTCCAGGTACATGTTGCGGTCCTACTGCATTTTCCCCTTCTTTAACAACGACTTGGTTCTGATTACGGATTACGTAATCGTAGACCAATCCTCCTAATTGAGATGTAAAGAGCACGGATGAGAAAGAAGATGTATTAGAGAATATCGCCGTGGTGTTCGGCTCCAAATTTCGTTTAAGGAGTGCAGGCTCCTGACTGGGACTAGCTATCACAGGTGCACTGTATTGAATCGTTACTGGCTCAGAAGATATTGCAGTCATCACGAGTGTTCCGCCAGCAGGTATGTCCCAAGCATCCAAGTCCGAACCTGCCGTTAGATGCAAGAATTTATCGGTTCCTTCGTAAACTACAAAATCAACAATGGAACTGTTTGTTCCTACCCGATTTATTAGAGCCGTCGTTGAACCCGGATTCGTGAAGACTGCGCTCTGTCCCTGCTTTACCGTAATTTCCGTTTCAGGTGATGGGACTTCGTCGTCTTGTCCACGGAAAATACGATAAATCCCTCCATACGTTATCGCTTGCTCGGAAATATTCGTAACGACAATTTTTTTACTCCCCACGACAAGGGGATCAAAAGCAACCGCTGTTCTCTTGGATGATTCCGTTCCATCTGAATTGTAGATGATATAATCAAAGACTTTCTGTTGATTACTAGAGGCATCCGTCCTGATTCTCTTGGAATCGGAGCTTATATTTGTAAAGGCATAACTCTCACCTTTGTTTAACGTTACACGTAAATAAGCGGGTTCCTGACTATTCACGACGGAGAAATCGTCTGTATATTCAAATAACGCAGGTTTGCTTCCTACGACGGTAACAATGGCTTCACCGCCAGATGGAATGTTAACGAGACTACCATTGTTATTGAATTTGTCACTATATGCTTTGCCATCTGATTTATATACAACAATGTCATAGAGTGAGGCCACCGACTTCGCATTACTACGGATTGGATTCCAAAGTGAACCTCCGTTATGGAATTTCACCGATTGTCCCGGTTCAACAGTAATCTTACTCAATGCTTCATTAGGCCGATCCTCTACATCAAAAATCGTATAAATGGCACCTATTGTAACAGGTTGTGAAGATACACCTGTAATTACGGCTTTGTTCCCATAAAATACTACCGGAGCAGTTGAGGTTGATTTTTTGGTGCTGCGCTCCGTACCATCGGGGTAATAAGTTACATAATCAAATAAACGAGATTTGTTATTCGATGAAGCATCACTGTCGAGATATTCCTGACTTTTACCATAGTTCCAGAATGTCACACTTTCCCCTTGGTTCAACGTTACACGGTGATGGGATGGTTCCAGGCTGTATTCAAAGGAAAAATCATCCGTGTAACTAAACTCAATCGGAACTTGTCCTACAACGGATACAACGGCGTAACCTTGGGATCGAATGATTGGATTGATATTTTTGTTAAAGCCGTCAGAATGCACAACATTTTCCGAGGTATACAAGGTGTAATCAAACACAGCTCCGTTGGCGCTGCTCGCATTGTTTTTAATTGGGTTGGCTAATGATCCATTGTTCCGGAAAATAACAGATTCGCCAGGATATACGGTCACTCTTGTTATCGCATCTCCGCCAGCTCTCTGAACATCGAAAGTTCTGTATGGTACACCGTAAGTTACAGGTGTTGAGGTTACCAGTGTCACCACAGCTGTTCGGCCCGCAGCGATCGTCGGCTTTGTGGTTGAATTGGTCCCGGTCGTACTTTCTGTACCATCGGGAAGATAAACAACGTAATCATGTTTATCTTTAGAGGTTCCATCACTCTGAAGCGCATCCGATTTGGAACTAATATTCGTAAACTGATAACTCTCTCCTTGATTCAAAGTTACTCGTGTATACGCCGGCTCGTCACTCCAGTCACCCGTGTATACTTCATAGGGAAAACCAACACTAACAGGCTGTGAACCTGCACCTGTAATAATAACTTCATTTCCTCCAGCAACCGAAGGCTTGCCTGTAGTTTGAAAATTTGAACTTACAAGGCTACCATCTTCTTTGTAAACAGCGTAATCTATCTTCTTATCCTGGGTTGTGGAAGTATCCGCACTTAAAACTCTTGACTGTGATCCTTCATTGAAGAAGCGGTAACTTTCTCCTTTGGACAAAGTAACTCGGTGCATCGCAGGGTTTGTGGACACACCATAGGAAAACTCCGGTCGAACCGTAACGGTGAAAGGATTTTTCCCGCTTGATGTAATGACGATCGTGTAGCCTGAATTTACCGTTATACTTCCGGTAAAGTCTAAATTATCACCTGAAATACTTCCGTCCGGTCTATAATTGGCATAATCATATGCACTGCCTCTTGAGGTTGATGCATTGATACTTAAACTCCTGGCAACGGTCCCGGTATTGGTGAATGTATATGATTCTCCCGGATTCATGACTAGTGTTTCGTTCGCCAAAGCCGCTGCTTGGGTAGTGAACATGTGCTCTCCGTATGTATCATCCGTCACCGTAAACGGGTCTGATTCCTTCATATGTTCTTCACCTTCATTTACATCCTCAGGTTCTTCATAGAAATCTGGATCCCAACCCTCTACATCCGCCTGCCCTAACAGCACTGCATCCTCCGTAGAACGGTTAACATCATCACCCGTGATTTCGGACGTTATTATTGAAGCTGATGGATCTGAAAGTGCATAACCGCTGGTTGGAAGCATGGTTCCAATAGCAAGCCAGAAAACTAAAAAAATAATAAAGCCTTTTCGTAAATTCATGAAATTTCTTTTCCTCCTTTATATTCATCTTCCAATTCATCCCTTAAAAGAGATAAAGATGGTCGAATTATAAGTATCGTCATTTTCCTTAATTTAGGTAATAGTTATTTAGTCCTTGATTTTAGGGACTATTTTCCTTTTAAGGGTGTAAATAAAACAAAAAAAGCCGCCAAATGGCGACTCTTGGATAGAATAAAACAGATTGTTACTCTCTTACATATTAAATAAGCTCCATTACTACTTTTCCTCTGAATAAATAAACACATAAGTACTCTCATCCGACATCTCTTCCGAGAAAACAAATTCTAACCGATCGAATCCTTTGATATCTTCCACATCTGTTAGCTTCCGCTCTGCCATATAACGTACCATCTCACCTCTGGCCATTTTGGCGCGGGTTGCCTTCTCCACAAGTTTCCCACCAACCATTTGTCCGAATACACAAGTGACAAACCGGGTTTTCTCCTTCAAAAAAGGAGTGATGTTCTTGCTATACTCTTTGGAAGCCAGATTGAGAATGCAGTTACTCTCTGCCTGAAGCTGATCTGCCAGCTTGCTGCCCCAGAACTGATAGAGCGATTTGAACCCTGGGCCTTGCAGCTTGCCTTGCATCTCCAACCGATAAGGGGTAACCCCATCCAAAGGCCGCAACATGCCATAAAAACCGGATAATATGCGTAAATGCTGCTCCAGATACGCCAGCTCTTCCTGCTGAAAAACGCCAGGCGCCATATATTGATACTGAATGCCTTCATACGAATAGATGGCTGGTGTAAGATTTTCTTTTACATTCATGCTCCGAATCCGCTCCATGTTCAGTTCCGCGATAGCGTCGTTGCACTTCCAGAGCGCTTTGAGCTCATCATAGGATAACGTCTGAAGCAGACTCAGGAGTTGTTCTGACTCGTTTATAAATTGCGGCATTTGTGCGCTAGCCATCAGATCGGTGTCGACCTTCATCTTCTTGGCTGGTGATATAATAATTCGCATCGTGTTAATCCATCCTTAATCTACCGTTGTTATGTCGTTATTCATTGTACAGGATTAGGCAGATGAATCCAATCGTGAGGCGTATTAAGCTTACGTCTTCACAAAAGTTTACGAATTCGGATCAGGCGCAAGCTGAATCCATT
The DNA here is from genome assembly GCF_900102085.1 of Paenibacillus polysaccharolyticus. Lineage (GTDB taxonomy): Bacteria > Bacillota > Bacilli > Paenibacillales > Paenibacillaceae > Paenibacillus > Paenibacillus polysaccharolyticus. The sequence goes on from NZ_FMVM01000012.1 coordinate 204,324, forward strand.
CATCTTCTCTATAGTAGTAGATATGCTCCTCCGGATTGTCCTTAAATTTAACAACAACAGGATACATCGGCATTTTACTACGGCGAGCTGTGATACTTGTGATCGTCTGCTCATCTATTCCTTTTTCAACCGTTAAATACGTCCTCAACTCATCTTCAAGCTTCTTCATATCACTTTTATAAGATCCGTACCATGCAAAAGAAGCAATAATTATTATAGCCACTACAGCCAATGAGGTCTTTAGTAACTTCATCTTTATTCACCCTGACTTTGATTATTTTCTCTTTATAATCGGATATGTCTATTCTACAGCAGCGTTGTAATTTATTTTAGATCCGACTTTGTTGACTATTCGATTCACAATTCAAGATTAGCTACTATGAACTGCATCTGTTCTTGTCTTACCACACCTTTTCCTAATACCCTTACAAATAACCCCGACGAAACAGTTCCAAAGAAACGTTCAGCCGGGGTTTATTATTTATTAAAGTTCAGTATTTATCTATCTGCCTTCCCTGCATCATCTCGTAAAATCATGCTGACCAATCGTCAGCAGTGTCGGTCTGCTCTTGCTCCACTCGGACGTGGCAATTTTCGGATTATAATAAAATAGCGCGCCATGCGTTGGGTCGACACCGTTGAGAGCTTGGCGTGCAGCCTTGAACGAGGTTGCGGTTGGCTTCAGATTAAATTGACCATCGTCCACCGCTGTGAACTGGCCTTTCTGGAAAATGACTTCGGAGATGGATGACGGGAACTCTCCCGATTGTACCCGGTTTAAGACAACTGCTCCTACAGCAACTTGTCCTTCAAAAGATTCCCCACGTGCTTCCCCATGGATCAGCTTCGCCAGTTGACGCAGCGTTTCACCTTCGGCTTTGACTTTTTGGTTTAGCCTGTTCAGCGTCACAGGCCCTGCTACACCATCGGCGCTTAGTCCCTGCGCTTGTTGGAACTCGCGAACGGCGCTCTTGGTAATCGTACCATAATAACCTGTCACTCCAGCGTCAAAATATCCTAACTCGTTCAGCTGCTCTTGCAATTTCACCACATGTTCACTGCGAATGCCCTGCTCCAATTTTTGTGCCCCAGCCGAAGGCGCGGCAACGGTAAGTCCAAGCGTCATTGCACAGGCCCCAAGAAGCATACTGACTCGGCCTGCTCTTTTGTTCGTCTTTCTACCCCTGCGATGGGTGACTTTACGACTCACGGTAATAGGTTTCATATCGTCTGCACTCGTGCGCAGATCATTCGGATCAGAATACCCATATATGATATTCATCCCTGCCTCTTCATCAACTCGCACCATTTCGTACACGCTATGCTGTTCACTCGTCATATGCATTTCGCTCATTGTATTCTTCTTATTCGTCATTTCCTTAACCCTCCATTTTTCTGAATCCAGTTATACGGCTTCCCCCTGAATCCTCTCGGATGGACATCCCGAGTGTCATTATAGGATATCAAAAATTGCCCGTCTATCGGACCGATGGAGCATGAAAAAATGAGTCCTGCACAGATCAAAAAGAGGCATGAGCCCATGGTCGTATCAGGGTCATACCTCTTCTTATATCAACCTTTTACCGCTAATCTAGCCTCCACTTCCGTAGGCAAACAGACCCGCACAAAAGTTGCGCTAAAATTTTCTGAACATTACTCGGCGAGTTCCTGCCCTTTCGTTTCCCGGCCCCAGAACAGCACAGCAGCTGCTCCAATGAGAATGGTCACGAAGAAAATGGTGAAAATCAGGCTGATTGGAACTGCCTTCTGAACAAGCATACCTACCATAAATGGTGCAAGTACGCCCCCGATCCGGCCTACCGATGTAGCCAGTCCAACGCCTGTGGAACGCACGGATGTTGGATACAATTCTGGACTGTAAGCGTACAATCCGCCCCAAGCTCCCAGGTTGAAGAACGATAAGCAGATTCCAGCGGCTAAAATAGTTGCTTCTGTCGTTGCCAATCCAAAGGCAATCGCACTGAACGCAGTCAAAGTAAGGTACACGACAAGTACGAATTTGCGGCCAAAACGTTCAATGAAATACGCAGCAGTGAAGTAACCTGGCAACTGTGCGATCGTCATGATCAACACATACTGGAAACTTTTGACCAACGTAAAGCCTTTCGCCATCACAACCGAAGGCAACCACAAGAACATGCCATAATACGAGAAAATAACGGTAAACCACAAAATCCATAGCATTAATGTGGTGCGGCGATGCGGTGCGGACCACACCGTGGCAACCTTCTCGCGGAATGTAATTTTGTGCAATTTCGTGTGATTCTTGTACCGCGGAGGATCTTGGATGGCACGGCGTAAATACAGCGCGTAGAACGCCGGAAGAGCTCCAATGGCAAATGCAATTCTCCACCCATACTCAGGGATTACAAAATTGGCAATCAGCGCCGATACAATCCAGCCCCCTGCCCAGAAGCTTTCCAACAACACAACCGCACGTCCACGTTCCGCTGTAGGCATCGATTCCGATACCAGCGTAGATGCTACGGGCAGCTCGCCGCCAAGACCGATCCCTGCAACGAGACGTAGTGCACACAACACAGCAAAGCCAGTCGCCAGTGCAGATAGACCGCTTGCAATCGTGAAGATCAGCAACGTCCACATCAGAATTGCTTTTCGTCCAAAACGATCTGCGAGTGCACCTGCGAGCAAGGCACCTAGTGCCATCCCGATAGAGTTGATACTTGTCAGCACCCCGACTTGTCCGGGACTAAGACTCCACTCCTTCGCGAGTGCAGCTACGATAAAGGAGATCATGCCGACCTCCATCGCATCAAACAGCCAGCTCATGCCGGCACTGAACAGCAGCTTGCGCTGCTTGGGATTCCGCAACACTTCCAATTTACTCATCAGATTAATAGCTCCCTTGATCTCTATGTAGTCATCCTGACACTAAACCATTATTATGCAGAATGCACCAGAAATCAATGCAAAATACGACGTGACGCCAATTTACAACGAATATAAAACGAACTCGATTTTGTAAAGGATCTCTCAGTCTTCTTCTCGACCCTCAACCTTTAAGGGAACCAGCGGTCAGACCTGCGACGAAATAACGCTGAAGTAGCAAGAACAGCACAATCATCGGGATCGCTGTCACAAGAACGCCAGTCAGCATCATCGGATAATTCGTCACGTACTCCCCGCGGAATTGCATCAGGGCAAGTGGCAAGGTCAGTTTTGACTTGCTGGTGAGCATAAGCATCGGAATGAGCAAGTCATTCCACACCATCACCAGCAGAAACGTTGCCGTTGCCGCCAGTGAAGGTGCTGCGAGTGGCAGAGCAATTCGGGTGAAGAGTCTCCACTCGTTTGCGCCATCCATACTACCTGCTTCCAAAATTTCCGAATTCAGCATACGCATGAACCCCGTCAGCATGAACACAGAAACGGGCATCAGCATGGCCGCCGACACGATAATCAAGCCTGTCAGACTGTCGGACCATCCGAGCGTACGTGTGAGGGAATAGATCGGCAACATGCTGACCTGGGACGGTACGATTAGACCAGCAACAAAGAGTGCAAACACTATTTTGCCTACACTGCCACCCCAGCGTACAATGGCGTACGCAATCATGCTACTTAGCAACAGTTCAATCGCAACTGTGCCGAGCGTCACAATCATACTGTTCCCGAAGTACTGCCACATCGGCTGATTACGGAACAAACCCGTCACATTATCCCACGTAAACGGCTCCGGCCAGCTGAATGGGCTGGTGAAGAAGTTACTGCTTGTTTTGAACGAAGATACAAATACAAAATACAACGGCACAAGGATCAGTAGTGCGTACACAAACAGAATCAGTCGATTGAACCATTTTAAAACCATATAAAAAATCCCTCCTTCCTCATCTTCTTAACCTACACTTATAACTACTCTCTGCATTCAACATTAGCATCAACTAGCTCGTATTTTTCGAACACATCTCTCGATTCTCTACAATGGCTCTTTCACATACTCTTGTATACATTTTGACTTGCCATATCTCGCCGATAACGCTGACGAAAAGAAGCCATCGTTTATCCGTTAATAGCTTACCCGGTCTGCACGCAAAGCCTTGAACTGCAACAATGTCAACAGCGCAAGCAGCACCAGGAAGATCATCGAACCGGCAGAAGCGAGACCAAAGGAATAACTCCCGAAGGCCGTATGATAAATATAGGTAGTCAAAATCTCAGTGGCGTAATTCGGACCTCCGTCCGTCATCGTGAAAATAAGATCAAAGGCCTTGAACGACTGGATGGTCGTATAGGCTACCACAATCGTTGCCGATGGAGCCAGCAGCGGCCAGGTCACGGTACGGAATACCTGCCATTTGCTCCCGCCGTCCATACGTGCCGCTTCGTACAGTTCTGCTGGAATGCCTTGCAGACCTGCGATGAACACAATCATCATCTGTCCTGCGTGAGCCCAAACCTGCACCGCAGCGATAGAGAAAATCGCAATCTTCGGATCACCGATCCAGTTACGAGCCATGCTGCTCATGCCCGCCTCGTTTAGTCCATAATTGATCAGTCCAATGGACGGGTCATACATGAACGCCCAGATCAGACCAACGGATACCGACGACAGAATCGCAGGTAGGAAATACAACGCCCGAAGTACCACTTTTGTCTTGGTATTGCGTACCAGAAGCAGGGCTAGAACGAGTGAAATAAAGGTTTGTGCGATGACAACGGTTAACATAAACTCCACGTTATTGCCGAAGGCTTTGCGAAATACGATGCTGCTGAGACTGTCCTTGTAATTATCCAGCCCTACAAATGCATACGACGGGGATACCCCGTCCCAATCCGTAAAGGAGTAGAACAGCCCCGTCAATGTAGGAAATACGAACAATCCAACGTACAGCAGCAATCCGGGTAACAGAAACAGGGATAGCTGAATACGGTTTTTCATCGTTTATTTCCCGATATGCTGATCAATGATCGCTTGTGCTTGCTGTGCGGCTTCTTCTGGAGAAGTACCGCTTAACACGGCCTGAATGGAGTTGGTTACCGCCTTCTGGTTATCTCCGTTCAGGATGGTAAACCGTGGCTGGAACACGGTCTTTTTGTTCGCCCATTCTCCCGCAACCTGAAGCTCAGGTGTATCATACTTCACTTCATTCACCGTTACATTCTGTCCCGTTTGGTTGGCGTATGCCCCAGCTACATCCGGTTTGCTCAGGAATTCAAGGAATCTCTTCGCTTCTTCCGGGTGTTTCGATTTGCTGTTTACCGCAAGCATGAATGTGGTCGTATGCACTCCCTCATATTTCGCCTGGTCGGCACTTACCGTAATCGGTGCGAGCAATTTTTGCTCGAGATTCGGGTTTTGTTGTTTGTTCTGAGCAAGTTGATACGATCCACTTGCGAGCATGGCTGCCTTTTCCTGAATAAACAGTGCACCTGCTGCCGGGTCTTTCGTACCCAGTGCATCCTGCTGGAAGTATCCTTTATCGTTCAGTTCTTTGATTTGCGTCAACGTTTTTACCCAGAACTCATCTGTCAGTTTGGCTTCGCCTGCTTCAACTTTGGTAAAAATGTCGTCACTCGGCGCATTGTTCATCACCATCGTATTCATGAATTGACCCGGACCAATGTCCGCTCCGGCAAAGGCAATCGGAATAATGCCATTGTCTTTCAGCTTCTGGCACAGCGCCAGGAACCCTTCCCAATCTTTCGGTGGGGTCAGGCCGTACTTTTCAAACAGTTTGACGTTATAGATTGGATCGTTATATACAAGTTGGTACGGAATCGCATATTGTTTGCCATCATGCTGTCCAGCTTCAATCAGTTTCGGATTATAAGCCGACAGGAAGGATGATCCCGTCAGATCCGTAAACAGTCCGGCTTTGCTGAACGCTTGGAATTGAGCGCCCGGGAAAGACGCAAACACATCCCCTGTGGAGCCGTCGCTGATTTTGGATTGCACGGTGGATTGATATTGATCCGAAGGGAGCGTCTGCATCTCCACATGGATGTTCGGATTTTCTTTTTCAAACGCGTCGATCGTCTTGTTAAATGCTTCGGAATCCTCGCCGCGCCAGTGCATGAAGCTAATGGTCACTTTACCTGAACCTGAGGAGCCGTTCTCTCCGGATGCCGCATTATTTCCACCGCCGCAAGCGGACAGCAGGATGGACATCACCAGCATACTGACAAGCGGCAGGATCATTTTTTTCGTTTTTTTCATGAAAGACGACCTCCTAAGTTAGCAGTAATAGACTGCTGTTTCTGTCTTGTTTTCCATTTCTCGCGGATGATGGGCATCACGGTCTTGCCGAAGATTTCGGCTTCTTCCAGATGCGGATAACCGGATAGAATAAATGTCGTCACGCCCAGGTCTCCATATTCCATTAAACGTTCTGCAACCTGCTCTGCTGTACCCACGATGAGGATGGCTCCCCCGGAACGCACCACCGACAAACCTGTCCACAGGTTCGGCCCAACGACAAACTGTTGCTTCTCGGACAGTTCCCGGAGCTCATTTTGTCTGCGTTGGTTGGTGGCATCCGTCTCGGCAAAGGCGGCTTTGGCCTTTTCAATCGCTTCCGGCGGTACTTTGCTGATGATCTCCCATGCCGCTGCCCATGCCTCTTCTTCCGTATCCCGAATGAGCACCTGAGCACGCATACCGTAACGGAGCTGACGATCTTGACCTGTCTCCTCTTTTACCTGCTCTCGAATGACTTCGATCTCTTCAATCTGTTCCTGAATCCAGTCATACGGCTCGCCCCACATCAGGAAGGTATCTGCATGTTCAACGGCCACTCGCTTGGCAATCGGAGAACTTCCTCCAAGATAGAATGGAGGGAATGGCTTCTGTACCGTCTCCGGCATGCCTACCGGGCCTTTGAAGTTGTAATATTGACCGTTGAATTCAGGATTTGGTTCGCTTGATTGTGCGCCACTTCCGGCGAATTCCGTCAGATTCAAGCCTGTCGACTGTGTCCACGAACGCTTCATGACTTCCATATACTCGCTTGCGCGAACATACCGTTCATCATGCGCATGTGCCAGCGGATCACCGAGTTCTTCCAGATCTCGAACCGAACTGCCTGTAACTACGTTAATCATGGCGCGACCGCCAGACAGCTGATCCAGTGCCGCACCCATGCGAGCCGCAAGTACGGGTGTCACAAGCCCCGGGCGAATCGCTACAAGGGGACGCAATGTCTTGGTGTGACTCATTACCGCCGAGCCGACCACCCACGCGTCCAGACAGGCTCCCCCTGTCGGAATGAGTACAAATTCGAATCCGGCCGTTTCCGCCGTCTGTGCCACCTGCACCAGATAATCCAGACTTGGCTCACGCTCCGGCTCTACACCTACATACTTCCCATCTCCAGCGGTGGGTAAAAACCATCCAAATTTCATCTCTTCCTGTTCACTCATTCACGTCAGTCCCTTCTATGGATAAATAAAGTCTCATGTTAAAAATAAGATCGGTGTTGTGCAACATGGCCGTTCCGGGTACGAATCGTTCTTTCGATCGCTGTTATCTCCAGATTTTTCGATTCCCTTTCCAAAGGGAAAATCCGGAGATAAAGGCGAACACTACGTTTCTTCAGAATCGATTTCGTCCCCTCCACTATGTTCGCACTCGTTAAACCCTATTTTTAAAGTGCGCCTAATTTCTAATTGTTTTGTAAAGTACACATCTAAAAGCCGATTAATTAACTTGGTTTAATAGGTATGGACATCATATCAATTGATTTGTCTGTGATCAATGTCATTTCGCGGCAATTTATTTTTGTCATTTTGTGGTCATTTTCCGAATTCAGGTTTACCTGATCTTGAATTTATATAAAACCCACCTGTATAATAGGTTATAAATGAATCTTTTAGATGATATCGACGATACTTATACAATAAAGAGGTGTTCCTGGTGACCGAGCTTGAGCGCATGAAGGAGGACCACCACGAGTTTTTGGATATTCTATTTTTCACTCCGTCTGAATTTGAGAAGGCCAGCGGTGCATGGCCGTTACGCATTGGCCATAACATTGCCAAAAGCAATTATCATATAGGTCCTCGAACTACGCCTTATCACTACTTGTTATTTGTGTTGGAGGGGGAAGGTACATTTATTCAGAACGGACAGCAGTATCCCCTGCGAGCCAGAGATGCTTTCTGTCTGCTTCCTCATGTGACCCATGAGTACTGGACAGATCCCAACCATCCTCTGCAAAAAGTATTTATCGCCTTTGACGGAGCATATGCCGCTGAACTGCTCTCCCGAATTGGCTTAAGTTCTGAGAGTCCGTACCGTTCAGGTGTACTCACGCCCGAAACAGCTAGCAACATGCGTTCATTTATGGAGGACGTTCGTAAACCGCGGGACAGTGCCAGTGATTTGGGGCGACTGATCCGGTTTCTCGGCCTTTTCGACCGCATTGCACGCTCTCCGGCGACCAAAGACTTGCAACCGGATGTAGCCACCCCCTGGCTTCAAAAAGGGAAAGAGTACATTGAACTTCATTTTGCAGGCGGCATTTCGGTGGAAGGTGTGTCTGCCCATGCAGGAGTGGATCGAACCCACTTTGCCAAACAGTTTCGCAAAGCTTACGGCTTGTCCCCTGTGCAATATATTCAGCAGCTCAAAATGAAGCAAGCCAAGCTCCTGCTCGTACAGACCACGCTGAGCTTAACGGAGGTAGCTCATTCGGTGGGTTACCCGGACTTATTTTCGTTTTCCAAAGCCTTTAAAAAGCAAGTCGGTCTGCCTCCTAACCGTTACCGAACGACGACAACAGAACAGTAGAGTGATTAGATTAGTTGAGTTGGTTAAGAGAACCGGCGAGCTAAGGGGACACTTTCCTGTTCTCAAGCGCAAAAATAACCTGAATAAGGCAAGCCCCTTCACTATGCGAGTGATCGGGATTTGCCTTATTCAGTACGAAAAAATCTCATCTTGCACTTCCTAAAACTTACTCCTAACATATGTAACTTATGTACCGGTTCTTACGTTAATCCTAGTGAATATACCAAAGGAATATCAAAGGAGTGGATATCATGCGTATTTCCAAGTTTTTAGTGGTGACTGGGCTAACTCTTGCTATGGCTGGCTTCAGTTCATCCGTAAATGCGGCTTCTCCCCCCGCTTCCGGCTCAACGGTGAACATCAAATCCGATGTGCTGGGTGAAAAATCATTTACAGGTCTGATTATTAAAGGGCACACCTACGTTGATCTCGACGGATTCGTGAATTGCCTTCCGTTCCAAATTAATTCCAAAGCGTTATCCTTTCAATCCGAAACCAAAACGTTTAAGGTACTCAATGAAGACTTTGCAATTCCTACCCCAGAATTACAGTTCAAAGTTGGAAGTGATACGTTCCAGCACAATGATGAGTCATTTCGATTGAGTGATCCCGTACTTTTGATTCAAAACCGCATTTATTTTCCGCTAAAAGATATCGTTTCGGTCTACGACATTAATGTTTCTTATAACTCTCAGACGAAAACGGTACAAGTGAGTAAAGAGTAACTTACGCTACACCTTGTTCACAAAGGTAGAATGTTTCCAAAACGGGGAACGAGCGCACCAGTTGGGACAACTTTTATCTAATCCGAGACTCCAGATGTATAGGATCATCGCTCGTATAACTGTACTGCTCAATGTGCCCGTCCTTAAAAAGGATGTAATGATATTTATTATTAGGCTCATCAGCAAATGTTACCGAAGCGCCATATGGAGCCTCTGAGCTTGTAAAGGAATAGTTCCCCGTTGTATCTATAATTTCCTCAGGTGTATACCCTTTTTTGTTGAATTAAGTAGGCCCTCACTTTCTCTTCAGCATCTTTCATTTGAATTGGATTACCGAATAAACTGAAGTACACCAACCTGATATAACCACAACTAACGCTAAAGTAGCAATCAAACTGATTTTCACTCTTTTCGACATAGAGAAACCTCCATTTCTACACTTTCACATCCTCTAGTTAATATTAAAATCCCTTCTGAGCTACACACAGTAGGAACGAATACCTGCTGCTTTGCCCAGAAGGGATTATCAACTAAACGTTAAAGCTTGTGTTATTGTTTCTGATGTTGTGATTCTTCCTTCGTTTCCCCGGTCTTACGCGCCAGCGGAATGCCATTTTGCTTCGCATACCAAGCCTCATAATGATGCACAGCCACACCTGCAAACGATGAATGTGAGGCGCCCAGTTCAAACACCTTCTGCATCTCTTCGTCCATATTGCTGATGGGCTTGCGGAAAAAGGTCAAGTGATCTCCCTCGTGTGTATCCGCGAGTTCTGCTCCAATCCAGACCTTCTTGCCCAGATCATCCGCTTCAGCCAGCTCTTCCTTGGACAGATCATACATCTGCTGCCCGCTATCCCGATAAGCCATAATAGCTACCGCATCGAAACGGGAGATGACCCAGCGACTGAGTGTCTCCTTGCCTCCAGCAGACTGCCGGGCATCCAGCCAGAATGGAATCGCTGCACTCATATATAGTCCTGCTGCCTTTCCGGCTTCCGTCCAGACCTCCATATTGTTCTGCCACTCGGCAATGACACTGCTCTGCTCGTTCTCCCAGCGTTTTAACTGGTAAGGCTCGACATCGAGCTGAATGCCTTCAAAGCGTTCATTCTTCGCAGAAGAAGAATTGTATGCCCGCACGCGTTCAATAAAAGCAAGTCCTTCTGCGCGCTTTTCGCGATAAGCCCAGTCGGCATGACCATTCAGCGCGTGCACTTCAATCTCGGCATTGGTCGCAGCCGCAATGAACTTGCGATAAGCCGCATCGGGCACCTCATCCTGAACTTGCAGGAAAATGGTATCCACGCCCTGTTCCTTGGAGAATGCGATAATCTCAGGTGTCTGCTTGATAATGATCGACGTATCCCACAGCCAGGTTGCCTTGTGTTCCTCATGCGAAAACCATTTGAACAGCCAGGACAGGAGCAGCAGGCAGAACACCACAGCCACAATAGCCCATTTCGCCTTACCTGCCAACTTGCCCTGTATTCTCATCGGTCGCCTCAGACGAGAACCGCTTCACTTGGTGCAAACACAGGATGTTGTACCGAGTGACCGATCTTGTAAATATGGGAGTGATTGTACGTGCGGAATGCATTACGCGTATCCAGAATTGGTACACCCAGTTCCGCAATGTCATAATAAGGCAAGTCGCTGTGGTTGGTGATCAGCACGATGCAATCATACGTTTTGAACTGCTCCAGGTTAAAGGCTTGGCTGTGCACGGTTTCGCCATGTTTGTCTTTGAATGATTCTGCATGCGGGTCGTAATAGTTAACGTTTGCGCCGCTTTCCTTGAACAGCTCGTATACTTCCAGTCCCGGTGATTCACGCAGATCGGCAATGTTCGGTTTGTACGACATGCCGAGCAGGAGAATGTTCGATTTACGAACAGACTTCGCGTATTCATTCAGGATTGTTGACGTTTTATTCAGTACATAGTACGGCATATTGTCATTGGTGGATTGCGCCAGTTCAATAAATTTGCTATAAAAACGGAATCCTTTGGCCTTCCACGACAGATACATCGGGTCGAGCGGGATGCAGTGTCCGCCAATACCCGGACCTGGATAGAATGGCATAAAGCCAAACGGTTTCGTCGCAGCCGCGTCAATAACCTCCCAAATATCGATACCCATGCGATCACACATCATCGCCATTTCATTGACAAAGGCAATGTTGACACTGCGAAATGTGTTTTCCAGCAATTTGGACATTTCCGCTACTTTAGGTGAAGATACCGGAACTACAGTCTCTACATATTTGCTGTACAGCGCAGTGCCTAGTTTCAGACAAGCTTCCGTTGTACCGCCGATGACCTTCGGTGTATTAAATGTAGTGAAACGACCGTTGGATGGGTCCACTCGCTCAGGTGAGAAGCACAGGAAATAGTCTTTGCCCGCCTCATGTCCGATTTTGTCCAGCTCCTGCTGGATCAACTCTTCCGTTGTACCTGGATACGTCGTACTTTCCAGTGTGATCAGCATACCTGGTTTCATATGCAGTTTAATCTGATCAACAACCGTCTCGATATAAGAGGTATCCGGGTCCTGGTTTTCGCTGAGCGGTGTCGGTACGCAAATACTCAGTGCGTCAATGACACGCAACATGCTGTAGTCTGTTGTTGGCTGAAAGCGACCGCTTTGCATTACTTTTTTCAATTCGTCGGACGAAATATCGTGAATATAGGAATCTCCATTGTAGATGCTGTCGACTTTGGAAGCATCCAGGTCGATGCCGATGACGGTGAACCCTTGATTGACCATCTCCACCGCAAGGGGAAGGCCGACATAACCGAGGCCGACAACGCCCAGTACCGCTTCTTTATTTTCGATCGCGTTCAGTAAAGTGTGAAATTGTTGATTCTCCATGATATTCCCTCCGCGCAATATATTTGATGTTGTTTATATGAGCTGAACTAAGGGGATTTACACGGACACTCCGATGACAGAATAAACTTCCCATCGCTGTTATCCCCAGATTTTTTGATTCCCTTTTGTTAAAGGGAAAATCCGGTGATAAAGGCGAAGCATATGCTTCCGATGTAGCTTTCTTTCAGAAAGCTTTTAGCTTCGCTTTTTCAGGTTTTTTCTGTCCTCTCCGTTAATGTGTAAAAAATTAGTTCAAATCATATAGATGTGATTGTAATTAAGCGTTGTGACTCTAATCTACTTATCTTCTAGTGCAGGCAGCGTCTGATCCGGGCGTCCAGCTCCACAGGTGAGAACGGTTTGGTCATATAATCGTCTACCCCGCTGCTGAAACATTGGCTGATCGTCTGCTCCACCCGCTGTTCCGTCAACACGACGATTTTCGGTGGTTGCTCCATCTCCAGCTTCTGGATATGGTGAATGAATGGAAGCCCATCGATGCCATACAGATTCAGCTCGGTCAGCACCAGATCAGGTGTCACTTTCTCGATCAGATCGAGTGCAGCGAGTCCATCCACCGCTTCGTAGGTTTCGTATCCTTGCATTTTCAAACGCAGCTGCAAAAATTCTCGAACCGTCGGATCATTATCCACGATCAGAATCCGTTCAGGGTCATCCGCCGTATGTTCCAGCGTATAGATATGAATTTCCGATGAATCCACAAGCTTCGAAGATTCGGCCATATGCTGAATCGTTGCCTTCGAAGGGCGCTCCCCCGGCGGGAAACTGGCCAGTGTGATCTGCGGATCAGCACCAGGAGCACTCTCTTGCAACTCATGCTTGATACGAAGTCCTTCATAATGAACTTCATCGAGCGTAAGCCCTGGAAGCAGCACAGCAATTGCCTGTGTATGACTATCCTGCCATACTTGGAACGACGTATATCCCGCCTGCTCCAGATGTGTCCTGACCTGCTGCTCCGGCTGAACCTGACCTGCACAGTGAATGAACATTAAGCCACAAGCTTCGGCACCCGTTTCCTTCAATCCCTGTTCTACATTGCGATACACATTAACGGCAGCTTCACGCTGCAATGTCGCCGTATTTGGCATGTTCTTTTCCACCCTTCTTCATGTTCTATACAAGTTCAACAAGTCGTTTACACAAATACTCCGATGACAGAACAATCTTCCAATCACTGTTATCCCCGGATTTTTTTGATCCCCTTTTCTCAAGGGAAAAATCCAGTGATAAAGGTGAACGCTACGCTTTTTCAGATTATTTCTGTCCTCTCCGTCATCGTGTAAAAATGGAGTTGAACATCTATAATGTTGTTACAATTAAGCCGCTTTGCTCGCGTCCTTGGATTCCTCAGACCAGCTTTGACGTGTCATGGTACCCCATGAATTGTTGTTTTGCAAAAACTGAATGTGTCCCTGCAATCTCCACAGCACGCCGAGTTGATGATATCCCACAAATTTCAGGGCGGAGTAGACCAGCATTTTGACCAGATCGGAGAGCTTGTTATATCGTTTGAATGCAATCTCCTCCAGAATCAACGCCCCAACACTCAGCAGATATCCACTCACAAAGTTCAACAATCCAAACAAAACGAGGATCGGCCACTGGGTCATGTCCAGAAGCACGTATCCAGCCAGAGCGATCAGTCCGGTAATGCGGAAATACGGATTCAGTGCTTCGAAAATAACGTTATATGGCATGGTAATCATACCCATAACCTTATATTTCGGATTAAACAGCATGCCGCGATTTTCCAGCATGTTTTTCAGATTCCCGCGGCCCCAGCGTTTGCGTTGGCTAGACAAAATGCGGTACGAATCCGGCGCTTGTGTCCAGCACACCGCTTCAGGACAGAAAGCGACGCGGTATTTGAGTTTATTTTCCAGCATATAGCGGTGAAGCTTGATAATAATGTTCATGTCCTCACCTGGATAACCGTCGCGGTATCCACCTACGGCGATAACAGCATCCTTACGGAACATGCCGAATGCGCCAGAGACGATGATCAGACCGTTCATGTGACTCCAGCCGATTCGTCCGCCGAGGAAAGCTTTCAAATACTCAATAGATTGGAACATCGGCCAAATCTTGCGTGGCAAGGATACGTCCTGTACCGCACCGTTTTCGATTTTGCAGCCGTTGGCAATGCGGACATCCCCACCAATCGCAACAGTCTCTTCCGGATTCTCCATATACATGCGTGCCATGCGGATCAAAGCGTCTTTCTCCAGAAGTGAATCGGCATCGATGGAAGAGATCAGCGGATAATGGGACAAATTAATCCCTGCGTTGAGGGAATCGGCCTTACCGCCATTCTCCTTGTCGATGACATACAGATCCGGGAAGTCCGGGTTATGATAGATTCCGCGAATCTTCTGACAGGAGATTTTTCCGCGAATCTGCGTATTCGGCACCGGCTTCAGCCGGTATTCTTCCAGCAACACCTTCAAGGTGGAGTCGTTCGAACCATCATTAATGACAATGACTTCATACGTTGGATAGTTCAGTGTCATGAGGCAGTTTACATTTTCAATAATCGTCAGTTCCTCGTTGTACGCTGGCACCAGCAGGGATACCGAAGGAACCAGTTCCGAGCCGGATAACGTGTTGTACTTGGAGTAATGTGACCTCCGGAAGATCGTCCAGATGTTACGAAATGATAAGGCCAGTATGGAAAAATAAAGCGTATTAACAAACACCACATAATAGATGGCGACCATACCGTAGATTAGCAATAAATCTCTAAGCAGTGTAATCCCCTCCTACTGTTGCAACGCCTGTGCGTTTCTTGGTTGTACGGTTTTCGCCGCGCACCGGGCCAAAATAACGTTCGTACAGCAGTCTTTTTTTGTTATGTGCAATCATCTGCTCTACCGCCTTGTGGTCGGTTCCCGAATGCTGCATCGTGCTCTCGATCTGCTGCATGGCAATCTCGCGCTCTGCACCCGTTCCTTGCACTGCTGCCTGACACAAAGCTTCGAATCCCGGTTCGCCCAGCTTACTCAAACTTTCCGCGCTGTTATAGCGAACTCTCCAGTCTTCATCGCGAAGTGCCTTGCGCAGCAACGGGATGCTGCCTGATGCATGCTTCAAACCAAGTGCCTGCACCACTTCCGCCCGAACTTCCGGATCGGTGTCCTGGATCAACTTCAGAATCGTCTCATCCTTAAGTGCTGGACTTGCACTGAGATACAGCTTCACTGCTTCGGCACGAACATCCTCATGCTCTGCTCCGACGAGTCTGTGGAGTGCAGGCATTACTTCCGGCACCGCTTGTCCCCACATCGCCACAAGTCCTACTTTGACAAAATCGGGGTTGCGATCCTCAAGTAATTCGATCAGCACACGACTCGTATCCAGGTTTGCTTCCAATAAGATGTCCGCAGCCAGATGATGAATCGATTTTCCTTTCGTTAAAAGCAGTGTAAGCATGTCTTTCAACTCGCCATGCCGGGTTGTACATCTCGCAATCGAACGTCCAATCATGATCGCCATCGGACCCGGCTTCTCATCCTTGAGAAGCTCCATTAAACCTGGAACTGCTTCGGGACAGCGCATGCCTCCGAGACGATATGCTGCATCAATCTGACGTCCGTAACGCAGACGGCCCAGCTCTTTCAGATCATGTCCGACGAATCCGGCCTCGCGGCACAGTTCGATCAGCTTGTCACGATACTCTCCCTTGAACTGATCAATCCATTCAATCAGCTTGTCCTGAATAACCCGTCGTTCTAGTGGAGCAAGCTTGCCTGGCGGCAGCTTGAGTGGGCTGTTCTCCGTCAATGCGGTCTGCAGATACGTGAAATAGTCTCGTTGCTTCATTTCATACATAGCGGTTTTGCGTCGTTTGCCGTTGTGGGACATTTTCATGGCAAACAGAACGACGACGCCTACAATCACAAGTGCAATGCAGGCGATCAAAAACCAATAGGCCAAAGCTAAACTCTGGAACATGTGAAAAAGTCCTCCTTTTATACTCGCTTATGATGTTCTATGCTGATTTATTCGATCTGAAAACTAGGCATTTTTTCGTAGCTCTGCCGCATTTTCTCATAGCTTAACTTAAGTCTTTCGCTATATTCGACCTGCTCCCAAGGTTTCCAGCTGTAAACGGGTAAAGTTTTCAAATCCAGCGTTGATTGCTCGCCCCCAGGCCAGGATATCTGTTTTGTGGAACGATCCGTCAACCACGGAACCAGCGTGATACCTTCAACGGTAGTTGTAGAAAACTCCCGACCGTTTTTCAGCGGTCCGTATTCGATGGCCTGCAAGGAGCTCGGATCACCGAAACCAAGCAGCATCCAAGGAATTCGCATCTCCACCTGATTGCCGTTATACTGCCAAGCTGTTAACGAATCGCTGTCTGCCTGTCCTGGAGCTGTCGTACCTCTCTTTAACGTTCCCACGTTCTCCGCCATGAATGGATGCGCTGAACGTGTATCTGGCGGGGTCATCTTCAGACTGACAGCCAGTTCCCACGGATGGAACGGATCGGCTGACTTCAATTGCTCGTCTGGGATCATGTTATACCCGTCCTTGCCATACAGACGCTGATTGAAATCATAGTCCTTCGCAATCTGTACCTGGGACTCGTTATCTTTACCCAATGTGATGACCGTTTCCAGTCCATCACTTAGCGTTTTGCCTGGCAACATGTTGCTTGGTTGACTGCCGCCGGTAAGAGTATCTGTCCCAATGCGAAGTACAGTTTTCTCCGGGTCAAATGGCTGATCCAGCGTCAAGCCCACATACAGATAAGCTTCATCATGGGTCATTTTCATCTCCTGAATACCATTCACTTGCCCTTGCCAGACGGTGACATCTTCTTTCTTCAGCTTATCCCAGTCATCCAGCTTGCCATCAATGGTCAGCTGTTCCTGTTTCCCTGGGTCCATGGCCAGCAGACCAAACATCTTTTCGTTGGTTAACACGTTTAGCCAGTACGCCCGGCGATCTGCCGGAATTTCCAGCGGCATCGTGTTCCAGGTCTTTTTGAACCACTCATCCTGCCACATGAACAGAATCGCTCCTGCATAGCCTTCATCATAGATATCCTGCGTAAGCGAAGCATCGATGTCTCCCTGCTGTACCTCGTTATGCCCGCCTTGATTTCGACCACCCATGCCCAGATGAGAAATACCAAGTGAGGACGGCACACCATACTCTGTAATCATTACAGGCATATCGGAAAACTCGGCTTTTAGCTTTTGCAGATAGCTTTTGTACGTGTTGTACTCGCCCTTTTCATCCTTGATGGTTTGCAGTGTCTTATCAATGTGGAACAGATCCGGGTAATACGGGTACACGTGATAGGCAGCAAAATAACCTCCATCCCATGCTTCCGGCTTAATATGCCGTGCATCCACACTGACGAGATCCTCTTCATAGAGCGGCTCGCCTGGATGATCCAGCACATCGGTTGTAACCCAGTTGGTAAACGTCATCGGATGTTCCCATCCATATTTTTTCTCCTGAACCGCCGTGTAGTCCAGCAGCTCTGCTAACCAATTTTCAAACGGCGATGCTTCTGCACTGCCGGAAAAGTGAACCCCTTTGTACTGCGGCACATCCGCATGCACCTTATTGGTGTTGTCCACCATCCCCGGGTCCCACTCGGTACCTACATGCCAAGCCATCAAGTATTTTCCGGCATTGGTTCTGTACTTGCCGCTGGACTCTCCGTTCTTGGCAGGAATGTCTGCATCACCGTACACGGCAGATACGGCCTTTTCTATCTCCTGCTTGAACCTCTGTTCAATATGATCGGCGTAGGCATCCTGCTTCTCAATCAATTCCTCTTCAGGTGACCATATGCCTTGTATAAAATATAACGGTTGCTCCCGGCCACGATTATAATCGACCAGTGCGGAGTAAAAAATCGGCTGGTGGACGGTATAGACCCGAATCACATTCGCGCCCAAATCCTGAATCTGCTCGAACCAGCGCAGGTAATCCTCCTCGGTGAGCGGAAACTCTCCCGGGTAATGTCCCGGCGAAGTCGCCCCCAGGTTCACCCCTTTAACGAACATTTCCTTCCACGTTCCATCCGGCCCGTATTGCATGAACCGGTCTCCATCGGTCTTGAATTTCATTTCCGTGCCGTTCTCCGCTGTATACGTAACAAGCTTTGGTTGCATGTAATGCCATCCGGCAAGTATTCCGCCAGTCACCACCAATGCGCCTGTCAAAGCTGTCAGTAACCAGCGTCTTCGTCGTTGTCTGCTCATGACTTCTGATTGCTCACCTCTCTAGTATGCATCCTGCTTCCCCATAGATCAGGTTCATGCATTGCACAAACCCATGCAGGAAACATACGATCATTCCGCTTCGGATGTCCGCTTGGTAGAGATGTCAGCGGTGTAGTTCTCACTATAGCGCTAAGCCTCTGCATTGTAACTAGGCTGATGGAAGCAAACATGATATGGAACGTTCTGCCCATACTCAGCCCGTTGAGCCACCCGCCAGCACTCCAAGGCAACAATTCCGTTTGCGGTCTTTTTACATTCGTGATCTGCCGAAAAGCACAGATGAATGCCCTGCTTATCCTGCACATCTTCACGTAATATTGTTATGTGCAACGCGGATGCAGGTACTCTTCCCCCGAAAAACATATACCCCATTAAACGCGAGTAACATTTTAAAGTTTCGCGTTTTTTACAGTATTAACCATAAAGATTACAAAATTGATACTATAGTCTGATAACGCATCACTGAAAATCCGCGTCCTATCAAGGTTTTCTGAAAAGTACTGAAAATGAAAAAAGGACATCAGTCCCCCTATCTAGGACTCTGTCCATGAACGACACTTTTACAAAAATCAAAATGAACTACCAGTCATCACCCGTAGGTCACAGATCTCTCACATTAAATGTAAAAAGCCACATCTTATTTCCTATTTCAGACCTCTGATCTGTCGATCGTATAATTGTGTCCAATTTGCAAAATAATTCCGGTTGCCGCATTTTGAATTGTCCTTTATGCTTATAAAATAAGAACACTTGTTCCATACTGTAAATAAACTGTAAATGAACAGCTCTCTGCAAGGATCAGACGACAGGAGCAACATCAAGAATTGCAGATAAGGAGAGGAAACATCATGCCCCGCCAAGACAGACGTGTCATCATGCTGGCAGACTGCCAGTCATTTTACGCCAGTGTGGAGAAGTCTGCACATCCCGAGTACAAGGATCGCCCCCTCGTTGTAGCTGGTGACCCGGCGAGGCGCTCAGGTATCATTCTGGCGGCGTGTCCTCTCGCCAAGTCCTACGGTATTACAACCGCAGAACGACTGGGAGAGGCGCTTGCCAAATGTCCAGATGTTGTCGTTATTCGCCCAAGAATGGCCGAATACATCCGCGTATCCCTTCATATTACACGTATTCTTCAGTCCTATACCGATCTGGTGGAACCCTACAGCATTGACGAGCAATTTCTCGATGTCACGGGAAGCCTCGATCTGTTCGGCAGTCCCGAAACAATTGCACGCAGCATTCAGTCCAAAGTGATGGATGAAACTGGCGTTTACATTCGAATCGGCATCAGCGATACCAAAGTCGTCAGCAAAATGGCCTGTGACCTGTATGCCAAAAAAGTCCCAGGAGGCATCTATACGCTGCCAAGGAAGGATATGCCCTCCACGATCTGGGAAAAACCTGTACGCGATATGTTCATGGTTGGTTCACGCATGGCACAGCATCTCTACAAAATGGGCGTTCATACGATTGGTGATTTGGCGAATACACCGCTATCCCGGCTCAAGGAGCGGTGGGGTGTAAATGGTGAAGTGTTATGGCGTATTGCTCGTGGTATAGATGATTCTCCGGTAAAACCCGGAACATACACACACCAGCAGCAGGGGATCGGACATCAGATGACGCTACCACGGGATTACGAGACTTGGGAAGAGATTAAGGTTGTGTTGCTGGAGCTCGCGGAACTAGTCAGCCGACGTTCCCGGGACAAATCACTCATGGGGCATGTCGTTTCGGTCGGGTGTCGCGGACAGGATTACGACCGGCCAACCGGTTTTTCCCGCCAGATGAAGGTGAATGAACCGACCAACATCACAGATGAAGTATATGATGCGGCGGCAGCTCTGTTTCTGCGCCATTGGGACGGATTACCCATAAGGCGCATCCATGTGTCGCTAAGCGGACTTGTACCCGATTCAGAAGTACAACTGTCCTGGTTTGACGACCGTGAACGCAAGAGAGAACTAGAACGAGCAACGGATGATATCAAGCGCAAGTTCGGAGATACCGCCATCATGCGTGCCTCATCCCTGTGCTCGTCCGCTCAGGCGCAAGATCGTTCTCATAAAATTGGAGGTCACTATAGATGAGTAAAAAATTGCAACAAAACGGACTTTTTGAGTCCTCACGCATGATGCTTCCCGAACATCGGGAAGCCTATATTCTTCATCAGGAGCAGCTCGCCCCCCGCACGCGTCCCTCACTGGATGCCCAGGCCGCAGATGAAATGTCCCGTTTGCTGAGCAACTCCATGGTACTTGGCGACCGCGTTACGATCACGCTGTTCCACGAGCATGATGACATTTCTTATACTGGACGTGTGCTCCGATTGGATCGCCCCGCCCGTACACTCAGACTGCTAACCGATGACGGGAATCGGGATCTTCAGATGAATCTCATTACAGGTGTGACTCCAGCAGGTGAATGGATGGATGAATAAACATGTGAGTGATGTAGCAAAATGAGCATTTCTTCACATATAGACATAGTGGGAACCCATTGATAGATGTAGCAGCTTCACGTTGTGCAGGACCGTATCCCTACTATACTTTAAGAACATAAAAGAGCAGTCGATAAAACCGATGTCCGTTCATTCTGCCTCGTTCAAAAGAAGCAAAATAACTGGAATCTGATTCATCCACTGCCTTAGAAGGGTAACTATTACGTTGCTTTTTTAATATTAGAAGAAACTCCAGTCGAACTCCTTGGACAGACGCTCAAGCAGATGAACGCCAGCGAGGCTGTTGCCTTTGCGATTAAGTGCTGGGCCAACCACACCGATGCCGAATTGTCCCGGAACAAGCGTCAGTATTCCACCTGAAACACCACTTTTGGCGGGCAAACCAACCTCGATGGCAAATTCACCAGAAGCATTGTACATCCCGCAGGTAGTCATAAAGGTTTTGGCGATCTGCACATAACGACGGGGAATGAGTTCTTCTCCAGTAATCGGATCGGTTCCATCATGAGCGAGAACAAGTGCCATGCGAGCCAGGTCAGCACAGGTGACTTCAATAGAACAATGGCGGAAATAAACTGCCAGCACATCTTCCACATCATCTTTGATGACACCGTTATGTTTGAGGAAATAGGCGAGAGAACGGTTCAGATGGCCGCTTTCCGATTCGGAGCGAAAAACGTCTTCGTTATAACCCAATCGTTCATTATTCGCTAACTTGCGGAAAAATTCGAGAATACGGCGGGACTTCTCTTCCTTGCAGTCACCACCAACAAGAGAGGATACGGTGATCGCCCCCGCATTAATGAGAGGATTAAACGGAATACCTGGTTCAACCAGTTCCAGCTTGATCATGGAGTCATAATCATCGCCGGTGGGTTCTTTTCCTACATTAAAGAA
Organism: Paenibacillus polysaccharolyticus; assembly: GCF_900102085.1. GTDB lineage: Bacteria > Bacillota > Bacilli > Paenibacillales > Paenibacillaceae > Paenibacillus > Paenibacillus polysaccharolyticus. The sequence continues at coordinate 226,322 of NZ_FMVM01000012.1, forward strand.
GACCGCCTCTTCCCCGTGATCCATCAGGGCCAGAATGAGGGTGAACACTTTGGAGATACTTTGCATCGTAAAAGGAACTCCGCAATCGCCGGCAGACACATGGTTACCTTCCGCGTCCATGATATGTATTCCCAGATCATCCTGAGATGCTTTGACCAGTTCCGGAATATAGGAAGCTACTTTCCCCTGTCCCGTATGCAGGCGGCTGGTCTCCAGCCACTCGGGCAACAGAGCATTCAGTCGTTCCATCGTTGAATCACTCATATGTCATCTCCTCCACGTTTATCTATAGAAGTATCTTACACGAGATACTAGTCCTGCAATACAACGGAGCGCTGTACTCAGGCAAGACACCTTATACTCCTTATTCTATCCTATGCATTACCCTGTGGTACGCGAAGTTACACGGATTTCTACCGGGAAAACAAAAAAGCTGCTAGCGTAACAGCTTTTATGGGGACTTTGTTCTATTCTCTGAATCAGGTTGTTCATGGATTACGATGGGAACGGTTCATTCATTTTCTGCACATTCTATCAGTCATATTTCAGTATTGTTTCCTCGCTGATTAACAAAATCTTTCGCTCTTTCAGCCATAAGCTCCGAATCAATATTGCTAATGCCAATTCTGGCAAGTTTGTGCACGACCTGACTCGCGGATTGTGCATTTTCAATAATGATGTTTACGGCTTCATCAGCATCATCGACAACGCGAATATAACGTTTGAATTCCTCTTCTGTCATATTTTTCGTACCGACAAAAAGTTGGTAAAGCAAACCCATCACTGGCATGTGCAGCCTTTTATCAGGGGTCTCTGAATTGGTCCAGAACTGGCTGTCAAGAAACAGCATTGAAGTAATTGGAGCCTTATTATACGCGTCATTCTCACGGTAATAGACTTGAGCAGCGTCCTGGAACACTTCCTGGATTGTGCCTCCCCGCCCCTCCGAAAAAATGATACCGCATGAAGCGAGTGTAAGAAGTACATCTTCCCGTATACTATTGAGAAAGTATTTCGCAACGTGGGTAGCAAACGGAGTAAAAGGCTCATGGCCATAATGCCAGGTCGGCAGTGCCAAACTGCAATTGAGTGGGCTGAGTTGATCCTTGAGTCCATTTGCTATTTCCCATGCGGGAAGCATCCATTTATGGAGTTTGCTTAACAGTTCTTCATTAAAGGTCTGCCCATCTTTACCGATAATATCGCTCATGTTTTGCGGGAATTCAGCGAACGGTTCCTCTGCCAAACGATTTATTGCAGATTCAAGGCAGTCTGCAGACCGTCCAGCGTGAAGAGCACCAAGATGTGTTGCTTCCATACAACCAGGTCCGCCACCGCTAACGACAATAAAGCCAGATTCTGATAGCTTCTGGGCAATTCGTGCTACTTTACGATAGGTTTCGCTTCCACGTTTCTCCCGATGTCCTCCCATAATTGCAACAGGACGACGGCCTGCCTGTAACTCCGTTGCCAGAAATCCGTTCATTTCGCGTACAACGGATGTATCATGCACAGCCTCCATCATTGCAGCATAAGGATCTGAGACGGTTGTACCTCCTTGCTGATGAAAATATGTAAAACACCGGAAATCTGGCGTGGCTAATAGACTCCGTGCATCATCCACATTAAAACCCTTAAGCAACTCAAAGGGAGAATAAAGCTTATCATGAATAGGGTTAAACGGAGGATGCGTAATCCATTCCAATGACTTTATCATATGCTCTCCTTTTACATGTAATTTAGGGCCATTCTCTATCTAATATAGATTGCACAGAAAAAAGCCGCTTTATAAGCGGCTGCAGCATGTAAATGAAACTATACTTTTTATCTCTGAAAAGGTTAAGAACAACCATTAAATCATTCAAAGCACATATTTAAGCATATACTTTCATGTGTATCTAACGTCTTTATCTGTTAGGACGCAGATTCAACTCCAGAATCTCCCCAGGCAAACCGTCGTAATCTCCCACCCATGTTGATTCAAAGTTCTGTCTAAGCAAAATCTGACGGGATGCCGCATTGGAAGGATCAATAACGGCATATAGAACCTCAATGCCTGCAGCCTGAGCCTGAATAATCAGGCGGGACGCGATAGCTGTACCCTGACCTTTGCCCCAATGCTCCGGTAGAATCATATACCCCATCTCTGCCCGGCTTGGGTTATCTTCATCCAGAATCAATTTGGCGTAGGCCACACCCGCATCATCCTGCGTGGTCACTCGATAGTGCCCGCATAAAGAACGAAGGTTATAATCTAGCATGGAATCGAACTGTGTTCTCGCTTCCGGCTCCGGGATCGCCCGCTCGGTAATCTGCTTCATGACGTCCTCATTGGAAACGAGTGCATAATAATGTTCAAAGTCCGGTTCTGTGTATTTTACAAAGTTCATGAATATGCCTCCTCAGGATAGATCATTTCAATGTCATCGTGTCGCATACCGTATATCATTTTATAGCGCGTCATCGAGTACAGTTTTGCTTTGATTCACCTAAAGTATAACAGAAGCAAAGGTAGCAATGCACATCTTGGGATGTACGTCAGCGTGGTTATGTCGCTCTTGCACTTGGCAACAAGACTTTTGGGATTTGTGAAGCTTTTGAAAAAGGTAAAAACGGCCTCATCTGAGACCGCTTGCCATTAATCTAATCTAACTTTTGGTATTCGTTCTTAGCCCAATGCCGTGTCCAATCGCTAGGTCTCTGTGATGTTGTGATACGTATATATGGATCTGTACAACGATATAACTACAACTTAGCTTGCCCGCGATGACGGGTTGAACTGCATCTGTTTATTATGGGAATCACGTGCCCGCAGGCTTGTACCTGGAGGTGTGATGATCAGTGCCATCAGCAGTGAACCCGCACAGAGTACCGCAATGACGATAAAGGTAAGATGGAAACCACCCAGTAGCGCACTGATGAATGATCCGGCCAGAGCACCAAATCCGAACCCTTGGTAGATCACGCCATAGTTTTTGCTTTGATTTTTCAACCCGAAGTAATCGGCCACAATGGCTGGGAACACGGTAATGTTACCCCCAAAGCAGAAGGCAATCACTGCCACACAAGCGAAGAAGATTCCAAAGTTCAGCGGCACCAGACTCAGCGTCATGACAGCCACGGCTGTAACGAGCAACGCTCCGGCGATGACTTTCATCCGTCCTACTTTATCCGACAAGGCTCCCAGAATTATACGACCCGCTGTGTTAAAAATAGCGACCATGGCCACCGCATTCGCTGCCGTTGCCACGTTAAGACCTGCGAGCTGTACGCCAATATCTTTGACAATGCCGATCAGATACAGACCGCTCATACATGCTGTGAAGAAAATACCGAAAAGCATATACGCTTCTTTTGTACGAAGCATTTCTTTAACTGTATATTGTTGATGGACTTCTGCAGGTTCACTGACCGCGCCCTCTTTGGCATTCACCGGAGACTGTTCACGAACCACCGCTTCACGGATCAGGAATGATCCGGCAACAACGAGCACAAGAACGATCATGCCCCAGTACATAAAGGCTTCCGCTGGACCAACCGCACTAATCAGCGCGGAGTTCACATACTTGAACAACAAGCTTCCTGTACCAAAAGCACCTACCGAAATACCCGAGATCAGACCCTTACGTTCAGGGAACCACTTGATCAGATTGGATAGAGAAGTGATATATGCTGTTCCGTCCGCAAAACCAACCACAAACCCAGCCAGCAGATACAGCAGCGTTAACGAGCTCACCTGAGAACTAAGAATAAGTCCAAGCCCGAGTACCACCCCGGCTACACGGATCAAACGCCGAAGCCCCCAGCGCTCTTGCAATCGGCCCGCAAACAAGGTAGCAAATGCCAAAGCAAAACTCGTAATCGAAAAAGTTATCGCGACCGAGCTGACGTCCCATCCGAAACGATCAGACAGCGGTTGATTAAATAAACTCCAAGTGTAAATGGTGCCGAGTCCCATTTGTACAATAATTGTACCCAGTACAATAAGCCAGCGGTTCATGGATAAAGATGATGTCGTGGTTGAATTCAATGCTGATGAAGCGGATGAAATAGCTGCTTTCATCGTAATCTCCCCTTTGCCGATGTCTGTGACATGTTGAACATTCTCTGTACCATTCAAACATACTTGAATGCGTTCACAAGACCATCATACATGAAAGGGGATTCATAGAGCCGTTTGCAGCATGAGTTGCATCAAATACGGAATGAAATGCCGTTATATGCGCATGAGTTGCCTGAATTCTTTGACTTTGCCACGACTTACGGGCACTTCGGCTTCCAGATCACGCAAACGAAGCAGATAAGTATTGTTAAACCAAGGCACAATCTCACGGATTTGGACAAGATTCACAAGATAGGAACGATGACAACGGAAGAAAGCATCCTGAGGCAAGCGACTGTGAAAATCGGAAATGCTGACCGGCATCGTGAACTCTCCATTTTTGGTATACACCTTGGTGACCTTCTCCTGAGCCTCTGCATAATAGATATCTGCCGAATCGGTGACAATGATATTGTCATTGCGCAGCAAATTGACCCGTGTTCCTGTCAGATGATCCGCCGCCTGTGATGGAGAATTAGAAGATATCGGTCGCTGCTCCAGTCCTTGATGTGCCAGCGATGTGCCAGTATGAAGCGGAGCTTCTCTTATGTCATATCCTCGCAGAGCCCCATGATCATTTGTTGATGAATGTCCCTCTGGGCGCCGATATGCCTGGTTCTCACTCTGCGTTCGGCTATCCAAGTTCTCCGCTTGCTCCTGATCCCGCTTGAAGGTCAGCTCCAACTTGTGCAACATGGCAGCGATCCGCTTCTCGTCATAAGGCTTCAAAATATAATCAAAGGCTTCCAGTTCAAAAGCCTCAGCCGCATGCTCCTTATAGGCTGTCGTAAATACGATGTAAGGTTTACGTGCAAACTTGCCAATATGATGTGCCAGCATCATACCGTCCAGCGAAGGAATGTTAATATCGAGAAATAGTACATCCACTTCCTGCTCCTGCAAAAATTTAAGCACATCCAGGCCATCTTCCAGACAATCCACAACATCAATTTGGCTATGCTCGTGAATGAGATAACTCAATTCTTCGCTTGCCGGAATTTCATCCTCCACAACTAAGGCTCTCATCCTTCTTTTGTCTACCCTATTCAACATGCCTTCATCTAACGCTTTCATCGCTTCATCATCACCTTGATATGACATCTCCTTTGGGTACATCAAATAAAATCTCGGTCCCTTGCTCTAACCTTTTAATTATCAGGCCTTGTCCATAAATCAACTTCACACGCCGATGCACATTATATAGCCCGATCTGATTGCCCGGCATACGGTCATGATAGACCTTCTCAACAATATCTGCGCTGATACCTGATCCCGTATCACTCACGCTAATACGTACAAAATCAGAGTGATCCTGCACCTGAATCCGCACGGTTCCAGGGCCTTTAACCTTCAGAATCCCATGTATAATCGCGTTTTCTACGAGAGGTTGAATGACCAGGCTTGGAATATGCACTGCCACTTCATCAATCTCGTAGATAACCGTGAGTCTGCTGCCAAAGCGCGCTTTTTCAATCTCCACATAATTACGGACCTGCTCCAGCTCTTTATGGATATCAATTAACTCGTCTGACAGCTCCAAGTTGTAACGCATGTAACCCGAGAGGTTAACAATAAGTTCCCGCGCACGATCCGGCTTGGTGCGTATGGACGAAGCGATAGCGTTCAGCGCATTGAACAAAAAATGAGGATGAATCGTTGTCTGTAATGCGCGTAATTCCGCTTTGTTCGCCGCAGCCTTAATCTCCTCTACGCGAGACACCTCCATCTGAGTGGAAATAATCTGCGAGAGTCCTACAGCCATCGTTTGCAGTGGATACGTAATTTTGTAGGCTTTACGATAATAGATTTTAAGCGCGCCCGTCACATCGCCCCGTTCTTTCAGGGGAATGATCAGCAACGAGTGGATATCCGGGGTTTTCTCATCCGTTACATCGTTACTGATCATAATCTCCCCGCTGGATATCGTCTTTTTGGTCATTTCGCTGATGATTTCATTGCCAATATGATAACGTTCCTCACCAAAACCAACATAAGCCAAAACATTCCGTGTATCCGTGATCGCTACCGCGTCCGCTTGGATATCCTCTTGAATGATTTTACATATTTTGCGCAGGGAATCCTCATCAATCGAGCGGAAATACGGTAGTGTTTTATTCGCAATCTCCAAAGCCAGCTTGGCCTGACGGCCTGCAATTAACTCCTTTTCCCCCTCCACACTCTGCACCAAAAGTACGATCAGCCCAATGTTCACCTCACCCAAAATCATCGGCAGTGCAATCTTCGAAACGATATCTGCTCCAAGCGGGTCAGGATACGAGTATAAGAGAATCAGCAGCATCGTGAGCGCTTCAATGATCATGCCTGCCCCAATACCGATCATCCAGCGTTTGGATTTTGGGGTGTATTTGTGAATATAACCTGACACCAGCCCCGCCAGAATACTTGTGATCAGGCACGGAATCGCGGTTATGCCATCCATATCGATGAGGTAACGATGCACCCCGGACACAAGTCCCGTAATAATGCCCACCGGTGCCCCGAACAAGATTCCACCTGATAAAATCGCAATGATCCGCACATTAACAAGTGAGCCTTCAACGTTGATGCCTGTATATGTACCAAAGATGGCAAACGCACAGAATAACATAGTTACCGCAGCATACTCCTGCCATCTTAACTTGCCCTTTTGCAAAATCTGCCTGAACCGCGGCACCCGCGACAGAAAAAACAAAAATATAATCAGCAGCGCCGCCCGCTCAAACAGCCCCAGCAGCATCGTAAACATTTCCAATCCATCTTCCTCCACATCTATCTGAAAAAAATAACAATAACAGCGCCAGATCACCCTCATGCATCCCACACTGCGATATTGTATCCGCACTACTCGTATGCAACAGTTTACCCTCCCCTTTGGAGGAAAGCAAAGGATATCCTGTGAATATCGTAAAAAGGCCAACCGAACATCCGGTTGACCTCGTTCCACTGCATTTGGATCAGCAAGCAGTTGAAGCAAATATTCGTCTAATAAAATAACTTGGTGTACAGCTCCAGGCATGGCAATAACTATTGATCAGATTACTGCCATACGGAGAATATGTCTTGTCGTCGGGATTATATAGCTCCCAGAACGTATCTGCTCCATCCTTTACCATGCCGCCCCAGTATGCTCGAATCTGCGCCAAGGCCTCTTCCTTTTTTCCACATTGCAACAGCGACTCTACGTAATGATGCATCATGTAAGGCGTGTTCATTGGAATTGCTTCCTTATGATTCATCAGTCGTTGCAACAATGCCCACGCCGCATCCTTATCCACCACTTCAGCCAGAATCATCCAAACCTGCGATGCCCACGATACTTGACGCTCCTCACCACTAATGAAAAAACCCTGTTCCTCATCCCATAAATAATGAAGGGTAGCCCGTTCCGCCTGCTGAACCTGCATCTGAATCTGTTCCTCTTGCGCGGACAGCCCCAGTTCCCGGGCAATCCATTGTCCTCTTTTCATGCCATAGATCAATATCGCCTGTGCACCTGCCTGTTTATTCAACTGCTCATGCCAATCGAGGAAGCAATACCACGTCTCGTCATCCTGTACAACACCACGTGCATCCAGCCTTTTCAAGGCAATGTCGATCTGCTCTCTGGCAACAGGCCACAACACCTCCAGTGTCTCTCGATCCTTCGTTGCCTCGTAATAGTCCCATAATGTAGTGATGAAAAATAGGGCATAGTCATACAAGTAGATGTCATCTACATAAGGCTCCGGTTTTTCGTACAGGCACGCACCTACTTGCCCACCTTCCAACCTGGATCCGGCAAACAGATATAAACAGCGCTTCACCAGATCATTACAGCCAAATGTCTCATAATTGACCAAGGCCTGCAAACGCAGATCACCAATCCATAACCGCCGATCCCGCTTCGGCCCGTCCTCAAATACCGTTTGCATACAATCCCGAAGTGTACGAATCGATACCAGATCAAGCTGTGCGAGCTCTTCATCGATGTTTTCCGGCAATGGCGGTACAGCATCCATCGATGCGGAAGTCACCGCCCTACAATAAATATCCTTGATCTGGATATCATACCGAATCGATGTGTCCAGTACTTCAATCTTCAGATAACGAAAGGCATATCGACGGTTCAACGTAACTGTGCCAGGTAGCACGTCCACATTAAGCACCTCGTCCTGCAACCAGGAACGACTAAGCCACCCCTCATATGTGGAAAAGTCTTCCGAAACCTCACATGGCATCTCGCCAAATGTCAATTTTAATCTCAAAGGTGCATCTGCATTGCTTCGGACATTCAGCAGTGACAGGGTTACATAACCGACGAGATGCTGGCTAAAATCCAGTGTTATCTCGTCTCCCTTGCATAGCGTTTGCTTGGGCAAAACAGAAGCCGGGCCTATCGTCTCCATCCGCCAACCTTGAAATGCATGTGAATCTGACATGGAACGAACGATCTGCTCGGGATATACCGTTTGCTCGTGGAGCTTTGGAATCCATTGCTGCGACTGATCCATCCATGATTCGTTTATGATATGTTCACCCATCTTGGTTTCACTTATAATCTTTTCACTCATGTCAGGTTCCCCTCCTTAACCTTTAACTGCACCAACCGTCATACCACCAACGAAGTATTTTTGTAAAAATAAAAAGACCAGCAACAGCGGCAGTGCACACAGAAAGCAAGCTGCGAACAATACATTCCATTGGGTCGGATTTTGCTGATCCCCCATAAATCCAAGCATCGCCAGAGGTAAAGGTGAATCTCCCGCTCCGGAAATGAAAATCATATTAAAAAAGTAATCGTTCCAGATCCATACTCCCTGCGTAATAATAACGGACACCGTCACTGGAAGGAGCAGCGGAAAAACAACTGTCCAGAAACGCTGGAATAATCCGGCACCATCAATATGTGCAGCCTCCTCCACCTCTTCAGGTACACCACTGCGAATAAATCCGGTATACAGGAAGGTGGAAAACGGCAAGCTGCAGGTTATAAACATAAAGATCGGAGTATACTGGTTCGTCGGAATATGCAGCGCATTAATCATCTGCACGATAGGGATCAACACCATCTGAGCAGGCACCACGAGCCCGGACAGAAAAAATAAATACATAAACTTGCTGAGCTTTGTTTTCAGCCGGGCCATCGGATATGAGGCCATCGCTGCGAACAGGACCACAAAGATGACCGATACCCCAGTTAACACAACGCTGTTCCATAAAGCATCCAGAAAATGCATACGCTCGAAGGCAGCTTTGTAACTTGCCAGAGACATACCTTGAAACAGGACGAGTGGATTGGTGTTATCTTTCGGATCACGCAATGAAGTCGAAAAAGCAATAATCAGCGGAATCAGATTCAGCGCCATAATTAGAATGACAGCGAGCTGAGTAAACCCTTTTCCCATCCATTTACGAGAAGTCATGCAGACACCTCCCGCTTGTTCATTTTCAGTACAAATACCGCCGTAATAACGATAATTACAGCAAAAGATATGACACCAAGCGCTGAAGCCTTACCAAAGAGCTGCTCGGTAAATGCCATTTTATAGATTGAAAAGATTAACGTATTCGTCGCTGTACCTGGGCCGCCATTGGTCATAATAAACGGAAAGTCAAACGCTTTGAGCCCGTTGATCAAGCTAAGGGTTACATTAATGGTGATAGCCGTTGCCAGAAGAGGTATCTTCACATGTCTCAACAACCGCCAAGGACCGCACCCGTCGATCCGACCCGCTTCTAACAGATCATTCGGGACTGTTTGCAGACCGGCCAGGAAAATAATCATCGTAGTCCCGATCGTTTTCCAGATTTCCACAAAAATGATGGAATACAAGGCTGTTGAATAATCACCGAGAAAATTCAGTTCACTCGCAATACCCAGTTTATTCAGAAAGGAAGAAATCAGCCCGTAATCCGGCATGTATACGTAACTCCAGAGAAATCCCACAACGATTGCGCTGAATAGCGTAGGAATATAGGCCAAAGAACGGTAGATTCCGGTTCCTCTTATTTTCATATTTAATAGCAAAGCCATCCCCAAACCGATTAGATTACCCACAATAACCGTAACAAACGTATAGATTAATGTGTTTTTCAACGATACACCAAGCACATCACCGCGAAACAAATCTTTGTAATTGTCCAATCCGATATAGCTAAACGCCTGAGCATATCCGTTATAGTCCGTTATACTGTACTGGAATAATCGCAGAATCGGGAAAATCCAGAACGTCAGGTAAAAAAGTAATGCGGGCACAGCAAACCAGTACATGGACTTTTTCATGACAGTCGAGTTCATCTTGCTCCATCCTCTCCCAGAAGAATGCGGCCAGGGAAGTAGCTGAAAAGCCCTTCCCCATGGCAACAGACAGTTTCATCTAATTCTTGATCAAGTGTTTTCAGACACACTCTAGTTCTTCCACAGCTCTCTAAATTTGCTTTCCATCGCAGCTGCGACCTCTTCAGGTGTTGTCTTTTGTCCAGCGATAATCTCTGCGAATTTGGCTTGCATGACATCCGACACTCCCGCAGGCCACATCTGATTGCTAAAATATATAGAGTTGCCTGTTTGTTGATAATTGTCATTTACTTCCTTGAACAATTCCTTCTCCAATGTCACACCTTTGTACACACTGATTGAACTGTTGGAAGCCACAAAAGCTTTGAACAACTCTGACTGTCCGTCAAACAGATAATTCAGCACTTGCTTCGCTGCATCCAGATTGGCTGATTTTGCATTGAGTGCATAACCGGCTGATGTTGCACCAGACACATATACCGGTTTGCCAGAATCATTGCCTGGAAGGGAAGAGAATCCGCGAGTGAAGTCGGCTGCCCCTTTGGATGTCATGGAAGCGTAATCCCATGTACCGGTCAATGTCATCGCTGCTTTGCCATCAATGAACAGCTGTGCTGATTGTGCACTGCCGATACCCAGTGAGTTCTTCACGATGTAACCTTTGTCGTACAGATCTTTATACCTCGAAATTGTTTCAATCCACTTTGGATCGGTCAGTGATTTCTCACCTTTTTGCAGCTTTACATCAAAATCCTTATCATCCGGGTATACCATGTTGGCCGCAATCTGATACATTCCAAATTGGATCACCCAAGGATCTTTATCTCCCATAGCAATCGGTGTGATCCCCGCATCCTTCAACTTTTGGCATAATTCCAGAAACGAAGGCCAATCTTTCGGAAATTCGGAGTAACCAACCTGTTGTAGCAGTTCCTTATTGTAATAAGCCCCCAGAAATGCAATACCACCCGATACGCCGTATGGCTTGCCGTCCACAGACATATCATCCTTTGCACCTTGACTGATATTATTCCAGAACTTCAGGTCAGACAGGTCAGCGGCAAATCCGGCTTTGGCAAAATCAACGACTCCACCTGCTGAATTTTTGGGGAAAATCCAGAACATATCCGGCCCCTGTCCAGCTGCCAGTTTCGTTCGTACCGAGGTGTTGTACTGATCATCAGGAAGCTTCTGCACTTCCAGCGTGATATTCGGAAACTTTTCCTTGACTAGACGAGGCAACGTTTCGAGTTCGAAGTCCTCCCCTTCCGACGCCTTGTTTCCTGAGAGCATCATCGTCAACGTGATCGGTTTGGCAGAGTCACCGGCTCCCCCATTATTGTCGGAACTTCCCTGTTCCTGACTGGCAGAACTACATGCGCTAAGGAACGTCATTAGCAGCACTAAAGTCAAAGGCCACAGTTGTTTTCTATTTTTCATCTTGTCATTCCCCCGATTCATGTTTATTCTTGCTTTGTGCACATTTTCATCATACGGCGTTCATTAGTACATTTACTTTAGCTTGTGTGGTGCACTATTTTTAGAATTGACATTCGCAGGGGGAGCACGTATGATTCTGTTCAATATCAAAACCAAACTGTTTCTGATCCTCGTTCTTGTGTCGATCATACCCATTATCGTTGTATCCCTGAGTTCCTACCGAAGTTATACGAAGCTGGTGAATGAGCAGACTTCTCTGATTACATCCACAACAATCGGCAATTCGGTCGAAAGTATGGAAGAGATTTTGCAGAACATTGACCGGATTTCGGTCACTCTTCTTCAGCAGTCTTCCAATGCAACCGCTTACAGCACAGTTAGTGATGAACTAACGAAGCTGAACGATACGAATGATCAGTATGACATTTTTATGATACGTAGCAAGCTCAAGCTGATCTTTGAAAATATTTTGCTCGGATACAATTACATTAATGGTCTCTACCTCTTCACACCAGACGGAAAATGGATCAGTTATGGAAGCAGTGGCACGGATCTGCGTCTAGACTACGTTGCTCTTCAGGATGAATGGTATCTCGACACCATTCAGCGTAAAGGCGATTTATATGTTGGCGAGGTGGGCGTTAAACCTTATATTATCAATGCCAAACAGTCGATCGGTTTCTCCAGAGCCCTTTACGATCCGAACAATCATGAGTTTCTCGGCGTATTCATGCTGGATTGCGGGATGAACATTTTTGACGGACTGAAACGGAATCCTGCGCCAAGTCTCTCCAACCTGTATTTGGCTGACGATCAGGGGAAAATACTATACTCCACGGAAAGCGACCAGATCGGACATCCTCTTCCTGCCAGCTTTAATCCGGCAATGAAGCAAGTGAACAGTAGTTCACAGTATAAAACCATTCAGGATAAAATGATGACCGTTATACAAAAAGTGCCTGGACATAACTGGAATGTGATTGCCAACATCTCTCTTGAACGCTTATACGAGCAGTACAACATCTCTCAAAAGCTATTTTTGTATGTTGCTGTAAGCTGTGCTGTAATCTTTCTACTCTTATCCTTTTTCTTGTCCAACCTGATTACCAAACCGATCATTGAATTAACCAAAATGATGCGTAAGACCAAATCACATCAGTTCGTGAAGATCAGACCGCAAAAAAGCAAACATGTGGATGAAATCGGAATCCTCTATCATGAATTCAATAAAATGATGAAGGATATTGATACCCATATTCGGGAGAGCTATCAAAATAAAATCCTGACACTCGATTCACAGATGAAAGCACTCGAAGCACAGATCAATTCTCATTTCTTATACAATACACTGGAGTCAATCAACAGTATTGCAGAGATTGAAGAGGTCGAAAGCATTGTCGTTATGACCAAGTCACTCGGCGATATGTTCCGTTACAGCATCAAAACAGATAGCGAACGCGTCACCGTCAGCGAAGAGCTACAGCATGTTGAAAATTATATGGCCATTCAACAGATCAGGTATGGAGATAAAATCAACTTCGAGCTATACGTGGAGCCTGAGATCCAAAACCACTATATGCTGAAACTGCTGTTGCAACCGCTCGTGGAAAATGCAATTTACCATGGTCTGGAGAACAAACGTGGAAAGGGTACGATTATGATTACCGGCAAGGTTCAAGATGAACGGATCATCTTTGAGGTATGCGATGACGGCGTAGGCATTGCTCCTGAACAGGCAGATGAACTCAACCATTTGCTATCACAGCCGCCAGAATTCATTTCTGTTGGTCAAAGGCTCAAGCAGAGCATTGGCATCAAAAACGTACATTCACGAATTGTTCTGTATTATGGTGACGGATACGGGTTGACCTTCCATAGTGAGGTTCATCGAGGAACCCGAATTACCGTAAAGATTCCAAGTCTTTGAGAGTAGGGGTGACCGCTATGTATACGTTTATCGTTGTGGATGACGAACATTTGATTCGTAAAGGTCTGTTAAAAAAACTGGAGGCATCGGAGCATAAGATGACGCTGGTTGGTGAAGCAGACAATGGAGCCGAAGCATTAGAATTGATTGAATCTTTGAGCCCCGATATTGTCTTCACAGATATGCGCATGCCCGAGATGGACGGGCAATGGTTAATTCGAACGGTGAGCCAGCGTTTTCCTCATATCAAACTCATCGTGATCAGTGGCCATACTGATTTTGATTATATGCAGGAGGCCATCTCGGCCAAGGTAGTCAATTACCTGCTTAAACCGTTTAGCCGGGACGAAGTTCAACGTGCCTTGCAACAAGCGATACTAACACTTGAACAGGAGCGCGCGCTGAAACAAGAGGTTGTTCAGCTGACTGTGGAGACAGAACAAATGAAAATCGATGCTGACCATCAGACTTTTCTTCATGTTGTGCTGAGTCCACATCTGCCCGCGAAGCGCCCTATATTCCGTTCCCGCGAATTCGCTGTCCTTCTGGAAGCCAAACTTCTGCTTTTTATGATGATCTATAGTCCTAAACCCTTCATCGTGGAGCATCTTCCATCTTTTCCGCAAAGTCTCTATATCCCGCATCCTCAATCAGAACAACTTGTTTTTCTCATGATGTGTGATCCAGGCGACACAGTTGCTGAACTGCAAAAACGTGCCGTTCTATACGCGGAGCGTATCCTTGCAGAAACAACAACAGCGGAATGTTGTATCGGAATCAGTCTTCCCTTATCCGATGTAAGTCGTATTCGTGATGCTCATCATCAGACTATTTTAGCTCTCGACCAACGCTCCATTACCGATTTCGGTAAATGTTATACCTATACAGAGGAGAATAACACCTTGTCTTCCTTGCGCTGGAGCAGGTCGCATGAATTACTGTTTTCTATCGAAAGCGGCAGCGTATCCAAAGTGCAAGAGTTAATCGCTGATTTCTTTGCTTTCTTTCTCCAGCAACCTGATGCTTTACTAGCACACCTGAAAGAGCAGTGCCGGGACATTGTGGCTGAAACGAAACGCTTGCTGCAACATTATTTGCAAAGCGGTAGCGGCGTCAACGGAAACGCTTCCTCTAGTCTCGAAGCCGTGCTTGACATTTCATTTGATATGGAATCCATTCGTCAGTATATGGACAAAGTGTTGACAGGGACAGCACTACTACTTCAAGAATATAATCCTTATCGATCCGATCAAGTTATCGACAACGTCAGGAAATATATCGATGTTCATTATGCCAAAAATTTAACGCTGGAATGGGTCTCCTCCCTTTTTTACCTGAACCCAAGTTATCTCAGCTATCTGTTTAAAGAAAAACACGGCGAGAACTTCACAGATTACGTTAACCGCCTGCGTATCGAACAAGCTAAACGCGCCTTAACCTTGACCGAGGACAAAGTCTATCGCATTGCCAAGCAGCTTGGTTACGATAATCCAAAATACTTCTTCCGCGTATTCAAAAAAGTGACCGGACTGACCCCCGAGGAATTCCGGAAACAGTACAAAGTTACGTGCAGCACCAAAGAACCAGGTCACGAGTGATGACCTGATTCTTTGGGGTATGCCTGCTTGGTGCAGAGGTTTTACATCTTTTCATTCACAGAGAATACTAGACTGGTTTAGAGAACCGCTGCTAACGCAGCCACACTTGGCAAGCACATATAAAGCCAGCCAACACTACGTCCTTCTCACTATCCTTACTTAGCTGAATTGACCAACTTCTCCTTCACAGCGAACACTAGACTAAAAATACAGCTTTTCTCCCACCATCCACACTTGGGCTGAATGGACCAACTTCTCTTCCTCAGATAACACTTGTCAACACTACAACCTTTCTTCCGCAGCAAACGTTAGCTAACACAAGTTATTTTTTTAATTTTCAATTATGATCACAAAGCTAACGAGCAAAGCCTCCCAGAAAAAACTTCTCACCGTATCTCTCCAAATTCTAACGATTTCAGATGAGTTTATTTGAGCGAAATAGAACCTTCTGAAATTGTAACGATCTCCACAGAGCTTATTTCAACAAAAACAGAGGAAACAAGCCCATTTTAGCGCCAAACAACTGAAATAAGCTTCCCTGGGATCGTTAGAAAATAAAAACGTGTGAAATCGCTGAAATAGCGTCTCTGGTCTTTAAAGCCCCCTAATCCAATTGGACACTCGAAGCTACCTCAGATACACTAAATGAAATGAGGAGAGTGTTCATGAAAAGACGATTTAGATGCCCGGTTGAGGCGAAAAAGGAGTATGTCGTAGAGGTGCTTTCTGGCCTCCGGACAGAGGTCGTGGCACGAAAGTACGGCATGTCTCCTAAAACGCTGACGACTTGGGTTCGTCAATATGAAGATGAGGTGGGGGAACTGGTGGCTAAAAAACAAAAAGAAACGCAACAAATACAGCAAGATGCAGCCAACTATCAAGAATTACAAGAGAAATACGATGAAGCTTTGAAACTTCTCGGCGCAAAAGAATTAGAGAACCAGATTCTCAA
>NZ_FMVM01000016.1 GCF_900102085.1 Paenibacillus polysaccharolyticus
GAAGAAGCAGGTTTAGAGCATGAGCGGACACCCGTTCGAACACCGAATAAAAATGCTTTTATTGAATCGTTTCATAGTGTTCTGGAACGTGAGTGTTACCAACGACATTGTTTCGAAAGCTACGAAGAAGCCTTTTCCGAGGTAGATCGATACATCCGTTATTACAACAAAGACCGTATTCACGGCAGTCTACACGACTGGTCGCCGACAGATTACCTGCGCCTGGTCAACGAAGGAACCATAGAACCCAAATCCATTACGTTATGATGCGTCAATCTGAGAAAAAGCTAGCTAGTGTCCAATATTAAGGGGTTGAACCGTGGTGATCGTTAGAAAACCAAGCTCTCCGGTGCGCTCTCAGCATCTTAAACATTTCCAATCTAACTTCCTCCACATCTATCAAAAAAATAACAGAGCCCGATAACCGTCACACATCTCGCATCTCGTACTGTGACGTCACGTCTACACTACTTGTATGTTGCAGTCTTCCCTTCCTATCGGAGGAAAGCAAAAGTGATCCTCTGTCAAAATTCAAAAAAGGCATTTCATCAAGTCACGTATGACTGATGAAACACCCTTCTTTACATTAACATCTCTCTTGAATGTAATGTGGTCTTTCAAAAATTAAGTTTACACTATAACGGAGAGAGCAGAACCAATCTGAAGAAGCGCAAGCGGGCGCCTTTATCAACGAATTTTACCCTCATAAAGGGTAATTCCAAAAATTTGGGGATAACAGCGCTCGGAAGATGGTACTGCACTCGGAGTGTCCCGTGTAGACCCCTATATGTTTTGAAGTAACCCCCTCACATTCAACTTTACCTGAACATGCCCCACAATTTGATCAAATGAAACGTATTGTTTGGATCGATCTTCTGCCCGATGACAAAAGCAACAAATTGCTCTTCCTGTGCAGGCGAGAAGTTCTCATTCATAATGACTGCCGACGATTTAATCAACCTGCGGACCTTTGCCTTATCCTGCAAATCTGCCTTGGTTACGCCATCAATCAGCTTTTTAATCCGCTCTTTGACCGCAGGATTTTTCATCTTTAGTTTGATCCGCTCCACCAGCTGCGGACTGATTCCATATTGTTGGTAACCCAAAACGTACAGCACCTCCCAAAAAATGAACTCACTTCTTATTCATATGTCGGAAGGGCTTGTTCACTTGTCACTTTTTACAAAACATGCCTTAAAACACATCCAGCGTTTAATCGATCAGATCGCCCTTGAATACCTGCTGTTGCTGAAGAAAATCACGCAGTGGTGTATAGTCAACAGACGTCCAGAACGTAGCTTCCGCAATCAGTGCAGATACATCATCCCGGGCCTGCTCCAGTATAGCGAAATCCGCCACCATATCGGCCAGACGGAATTCAGGTAACCCGCTCTGTTTCGTGCCAAAGAAATCCCCAGGCCCCCGCAGATCCAAATCACGCCGCGACACCTCGAATCCATCCTCGGTTTCGGTCATGACCTTCATGCGTTCCTGCCCGACCTCTGTCTTCGGATCAGCGATCAGCACACAATAAGATGCATGAGAACCACGTCCAACACGACCTCGAAGCTGATGCAGCTGGGACAACCCAAACCGGTCTGCGTCCATAATGACCATCAGTGTTGCATTGGGTACATCGACCCCGACTTCTACCACCGTGGTAGACACGAGCAGCTGAATGTCATTGCTGTAGAATTCACGCATCATTTCTTCTTTTTCCGCAGCGGTCATACGGCCGTGGAGCAGGCCCACTTTGTATTTGGGGAAGTTCTGCTGCATCTGCACATGCAGGTCAATCGCATTCTGCACATCAAGCTTTTCCGATTCCTCGATCAGTGGGCAGATCAGATACGCCTGACGCCCTTGATCTACCTCCCTCGATATAAAACCAAGCACCCGCTCCATCATGTCATGCTTCACCCAATACGTGGATATCGGAATCCGTCCCTTCGGCCGCTCCGATATCGTCGATACCTCAATATCACCAAAAGCCGTAATCGCAAGTGTCCGGGGAATCGGCGTAGCAGTCATCGTTAATACGTCAGGATTATAGCCTTTACGTCTCAAAACGCTGCGCTGATTCACCCCGAAGCGATGCTGCTCGTCCGTCACCACAAGGCCCAGCTCCCGGAAAAAGACATCTTCCTGAATCAGGGCGTGTGTGCCCACAACAATATCCAGCATCCCCATCTGCAATGAGGCGATCAAGTCCTTGCGTTTGCGCCCGTTAACACTGCCCGTTAACAGACCCACCGTCACACCAAAAGGCTCAAACAGCTTCTGCAAGGAACGCATATGCTGTTCCGCCAGAATCTCAGTTGGCACCATAAGTGCCCCCTGAAAGCCGGAGCGCACCGTCGTATAAAGTGCAATGGCTGCGATCACCGTTTTACCAGAACCTACATCGCCTTGCAGCAACCGATTCATCGCATAGGGTGAACGCATATCATGCAATATTTCAAGTTCCACCTTCTTCTGCGCATCTGTCAACTCAAACGGCAAACTACGTACAAACTCTCGAATCGTCGTATTGTCCGTTGTATGTACCATGCCATCCATTCGGTTTCGATTTAACGCACGAAACGCCTGCATTTTAAGTTGGAACAAAAATAACTCCTCATAGACCATGCGCTGTCTGGCTCGCTGACCTTCCTGATTATCCTGCGGACGATGAATACCTGCGATGGCCTGCTTGCGTGGCATCAGATTATATTTTTTAATCAATCCCTGCGGTAAAATCTCCGGAATCATCTCACCGTACTGAGTCAGCCCCTGGTTAATCGTCTTGCGCATCCATTGCTGCGTGACCTTGCCCGTGACGGAATATACCGGTTGCAGTGTGCCTGAACGTCCATCGCCTTTATCCGGGAATTCCGAGTCAGATACGGTAAGCTGCATACGCTTTTGTTCCCATTTTCCGGTAAGCACAATTTCCCGGTTGGGTGTAAGCTGGTCTTTGAGAAAATGGCGGTTAAACCACGTTGCCGTAATCATCCACTCTTCCGTCATAATCTTGCAAGTCAGACGGGACTTTTTACCGTAACGTTGCAACACCGGAACACCCATAACCTGACCTTGTACCGTAATTTTGTCTCCGTCTTTTACCTCACTAAGCGAACGCAGACGATAATCTTCATAACGAAACGGATAATACTCCAGCAAGTCTTTCACACTAGAGATGCCAAAGGCGTGAAGCTCTCCCTCTTTGAGAGCACTCACGCCGTTAATTTGCTTGACTGATATTTCTTCCAAGTTCATATCTAATCCCTCATTCCGGAACAGGCCACATAAAGATAGCAATAACACCGGGCCCCACATGACTGCCAATAACCGCCCCGATATTCGTATAGATCACTTCATTCAATGTAAAATGACCTCGTAACTGTTCCGCACAAGCCTCTGCTGACGCGGGGTCGGCCGTATGACCTACCGCCAGGTTGACCCGTTTTCCAGCCAGATCCTTCTGGAACAGTTCAATAATACGTGCCATAGCCTTTTTATGACCTCTGACTTTCTCTACGGCGTAGATTACGCCTTCTTCATCGATAGACAGGATCGGTTTGATATTTAACAGCGTTCCCAAGATCGCTGAGGCTTTGCCAATCCGTCCGCCTTTCTGCAGATACTCCAGCGTATCCACCAGAAAAAACAGTTTACGGGATTGTTGCATTGCCTCCACAGCAACTGCAATCTCAGTAACAGACTTGCCTTGTTCAGCAAGCTCGGCAGCATGTACAACCATTAGACCATACCCGTAGGAAGCCGATTTTGAATCAATGATTGTTAGATCCGCTTCCCGTTCCAGTAGAGACTTGCCGAGCATCGCCGATTGATACGTACCACTCATGCCCGAAGACAAGTGTATAGATACGATAGGTCGGTCCGGGTTTTCGTCCAGCAAACGCTGGTACACATCCATAAAATCGGTAGGAGAAGGCTGTGAAGTCGTAGGCAGGACTGCGCTCTGCCTTAACTTATCGTAAAACTGCTCCGAAGTCAGTTCCACTCCATCCGCATAGTTTTCTTCCCCAAACAACACACGCAAGGGAACCACATGTATACCGTATTTACGAACCAGTTCCTCAGGAATATCCGCCGTACTGTCCGTTACAATCGCAACCTTGTGGCTCACAGGCTCTCCTCCTCTTCACATCAAGTGCTATCATGCATGTTTAACAAGTCATTCGTCCAGCGTCTAAAATCGATAGTGATTGGCTTGTGAAACAACCGCAATTAGGACTCTACAGAGAACAGATAATAGTACACGGGCTGTCCTCCCTGATGTACCTCGACTTCCGCGTCAGGATACTGCTCTTCCAGCCATGCAACAAGAGAAGAAGTAATCTCAGCGTCAGCCTCTTCCCCCTCAAGAACCGTAACCACTTCATCTCCGCTCTCCATCATCTGCCCAAGCAGACCTTCACAAGCATGAAGCATGCTCTCATCTGTCGCAACAATTTTGGAGTTATAGATCCCGATATAATTTCCGGCTTTGATATCCAGTTCATCATATTGTGTATCCCGAACGGCATGTGTCACTTGTCCGGACTGCACGCGGCTAATGGCCTCCAGCATCTGTTCACGATTCGTTTCTGCAGACTCATCCTCTTGGAAAGCAAATGCCGCTGCCATCCCTTGTGGAATCGTCTTGCTCGGGATAACGGTAATCCGACGCTCATCCTCCAGCAATTCACGAGCTTGTTCAGCTGCAAGAACGATGTTGGAGTTGTTCGGTAAAATAAAAATTTGATCCGCCGCAATCGAACGAACGGCTTTTACAAAGTCTTCTGTGCTTGGGTTCATCGTCTGACCACCAGACATCACCACATCTACACCCAGACTTTTGAAAATTTCCGCAATACCGTCACCGGAAGAAACCGCAATAAAGCCATATGGTGCCATTTCATCAGCCGGAAGCACCGCTTCTTCCAATGTGCTTGTCTTCTCATGCGGAATGTCAGCAAAGAGATCAGGTGAAGCTGCAATATCCATGCCTGCGCTCAGCAGGTCCCGGTGCTGTTCACGCATATTGAGAATATGAATCTGTGTAATCTCTCCATACTTCAAAGCCAGATTTAATACATCACCAGGTGTCTTGGAATGCACATGCACCTTAATCACTTCATCGTCTGCAATGATGATGATCGAATCTCCATTTATTGACAACGATTTACGGAACGACTCTTCATCAAATGTTGCTCCTGCATTCTCACCAAGCTCACGATTGATGAAAAACTCCATGTCGTACAGGAATTCAATATCTTCTGTTTCCAATCTTGCCTGAGCTGACAAAGGCATCTCGGGCGTAATTACTTGTGCCGCCTTCGTTGCAACTGGCTCGATTGCAGGCGTTTTCACCGGTGTTGCTACTGAAGAAGCAGTTTCTTTTTGCAGTGAGGCACGTGAACTACCGTCTGTTTTCAATAGCACGTCCATAAAACCTTCATAAATATATACAAGACCCTGACCACCCGAATCCACCACACCGACCTGCTTTAAAACAGGCAGCAACTCTGGAGTCATCGCCAGCGCTTCTTTTGCTTTTAATAGAACTTCATTCATTAATTCAGTGATATCATTCGTCCGTCTTGCATAGTAGCTGGCATGTTTAGCCGCTTCTTTAGCTACGGTAAGAATGGTTCCCTCCACAGGTTTAACTACAGCTTTGTATGCTGCGTCAACACCATTTTGCAGGGCGGCTGCGAATTGAATCGTATTCAATTCTTCATAAGGAGCTGCTGAACGGCTGAATCCACGGAACAATTGGGATAAAATAACCCCTGAATTTCCGCGCGCGCCCATAAGCAAACCCTTCGACAGTATTGCGGCAGCTTCTCCGATGGAAGCAGAGCTCTTTCTTTTGATCTCTGCAACACCAGCAGTCATTGTCAAATTCATATTTGTTCCCGTGTCACCATCCGGCACAGGGAAAACATTCAGGGAATTGACATGTTCTGCGTGCTGCCCTAGTTGTTCCGCTCCGGCGAGAACCATTGCGGTGAAATCTGTTCCATTTAAAGAACGTATACTCAAGTGAGAATTCCCCTTCCTAGCTTGATACACGAACAACTTGCACCAAGAATCAATTTGGTCTGTTCATGCGCTAACGCGGCTGCGTTATTCTTCGTCCATACCTTGTCCGGCACAGGCATATAATACAACATGTCAGCCGGATAAACGGTCTGGGCGGCCGGGCTACCAATATCCTGCATTCTCTGCAACCCGTTATGCGGGCATAGGGATATGCACCGGTATCAGAAGCCGACATGAATGCCGCATGGAGACTGGTGCCAATGATGGAATGCCGCATCTCACAGCGTTGCCAAAAAAGCAAACCTCCAACCTCTACGTACGGTTTTTTCTCCGGCTTCCCGCGGCAACAGCCTATTCATGGCTGTATTATGGACTATTCAACATTGTACTATATTAGACAAGAGAAATAAATAAAGTTTTTGGATCAGTTGACGAAGCTTTTTTGATTATGATATTATATTTAAGTATTGTTTTATGCAGGTTAAGTAATGGAAATGATCCGGCCACGCCGGCTTGAACAACCCATTAGCTACTGAAGCCTGATCTTTAGGATCAGGTAAGAACAATTAAGTCCTTATGGAATGACGTTTGTCTCTCCCAAAGGCACTGGTTATTTTAGGATAGGAGGTGTAATCTATGTCTCGCAAATGTTATGTGACAGGTAAGAAACCGGGCACCGGTAACCACGTATCCCACGCTAACAACCGTAACCGTCGTTCTTGGGGCGTAAACGTTCAGAAGGTTCGTATTCTCGTGAACGGCAAACCAAAACGTGTATACGTAAGCACCCGTGCACTGAAAGCCGGTAAAGTGACTCGCGTATAATCACGCAAAGCTACTATAAATCGGGTAAGCAAAAAGCACCTTGTTCCTTGCAGGTGCTTTTTTGGTGTTCCAAAAAGCACATGTCCAACACACAGGAATGGCCGCCGCATGGCACATCATACAGATCTGGTTCTCCAGATGAGCGTGGAGCCACAACGGCGGTATTCGACTAACTGTGCTGTTAATCAGATCAGTTCTTTTGAAACGTATTCAGGATCGCCTTTACAAACCCTCCCAAAAACTTCGGCAGTTTGAATGTGTAAAATTTCATACTTCACCCTCCCCATCATGCTCATGCATCCGCCGTATCCTATGCTTCAGGCCTTTTTCACCCAAACACGACAAAAAAGGCTACATGAGAAACCTGCTCATGTAACCATATTTATGCGGAACCTGCTGTCCCTATTCCACAATGACAAGCCTGAGATCAGCCCATTTACGTTTGAGTAGGGATGTACTGATAAACAGCGATCATAAAAACACTCATGAGATAATACAGTATGCTGAAAATGACAAAAGTAATCCGATGTCCCTTCCGATCAAACTTTCGGAAATACATGATAACTACGGCAACCCCAATTAATGACGTGAGCGCATTAAATGGAGCCTGGAGAACTGAAAACAGTGCAAGCACCAAGCCCGTAATCATGCTTCCCGCCATTGTCAGCAATGTCTCTTTAAAAGTCATGAATTAACCCTCGTAACTGCTACGAATCTCGGCAATGGCAGCAGCGCGGTCTTCACGTCCGAATACGGCACTACCAGCGACCAGAACATCAGCACCAGCTTCCACAACGAGTGGAGCTGTATCTGCAGCAATACCGCCGTCTACCTCGATATGTACGTCATGACGTCCTCTTTCGTTCAGCCATGTACGAATCTGCTTGATTTTGTTCATCGTACCGGAAATAAATGCTTGTCCGCCAAAACCAGGATTCACCGTCATGACAAGAACCATATCTACATCGTCCAGTACTTCCTGAATTGCACTTGCTGGAGTACCAGGATTAAGAGCAACGCCTGCCATAATTCCCTGCTCTTTAATGAGATGAATGACACGGTGCAGATGCACGCACGCCTCAGCATGAACTGTAATCACCGCTGCGCCGGCTTTAGCGAACTCTTCCACGTACCGTTCCGGATTCTCAATCATTAGATGAACGTCAAGCGGCAATGTTGTATGAGGTGCAATGGCCTTAACAATAGCAGGACCGAGTGTAATATTAGGAACGAAGTGCCCGTCCATAACGTCAACATGAATCCAATCTCCGCCTGCTGCTTGTGCTTCGGCAACCTCTGCACCTAATTTGGCGAAGTCAGCCGATAATATTGATGGGGCAATTTTAATCATATTAATACCTCCGCTTCTTATCTTTCATTTCTGTCAGGAACTGAACATAATGCTGGTATCGACTTTCAGAGACCAGACCTTCCTCCTTGGCTGTCAGCACTTTACAGCCTGGTTCATGCGTATGTGTACAACCACGGAACTTACACTGATCAGCAAACTGGGCAAACTCTCGGAAACATGTGGATAATTCCTCCACACCAATCTCCAGAAAGTCCAACTGGCTGAATCCCGGTGTATCCGCAACAAATCCGCCATTATCGAGTGGAATGAGTTCCACATGTCTGGTCGTATGTTTCCCGCGCCCAAGACGCATGCTGATTGCACTCGTCTCTAGGGTGAGTCCTGGCATCAATGCGTTCAGCATCGATGATTTGCCAACACCAGACTGACCGGAAAACACGCTGATCTTGCCCGCAAGGCGTTCTCTAAGCAGCTCACTGCCTTCTCCAGTCCTTGAACTGGTCGAAATAACCTCATACCCTATCTGCTCGTACATTGTCTTCACTTCAGCCACGATATTCCGATCCTCAGCTTCTGGATCAATAAGATCCTGTTTCGTCAGTACGATAAGGGCATCGAGTCCGGCTTGCTCAATATGCACGAGAAACTTGTCCAGGAGATTCAGATTCATATCAGGCTCTTTGACCGAAAATAGCAGAACAGCCAAACTGACGTTTGCCACCGGCGGACGAATTAACTCGGTCTCTCGCTTGTGGATCTCATCAACGGTTCCTTCCCCATTCTCCGTGAGCATATAGCTTACTCGGTCGCCAACAAGCGGAGAAGTGCCTCTTTTGCGAAAAATCCCTCTGGCTCTGCATTGCACGGCGGAACCTTCAACCGAAGGAACCCCGTTGTCTTCTACCGGCATGACATAGTAGTAACCACTTAACGCTTTAACGATGATACCTTCTGGCACAGCTCCGTCGCCCTCCTTCAGATGAGTAATATTCTTTCCTTATGTCAGCATAAGCCGTCCTTATGGACGGCCTGATGCGTTGATAACTCCTTTTTTCTTATCCTCTTTATGCTTGCCTGGACCTTTATCCGTCTTCATTGCTGCAGTGTCGCCTTCCTGATTATCCCCTTCTCCATCAGCCGGGGTGGAGTCAGGTTCTTTTTCCTGACCATTATCTACGCCGCCTTCATTGTCGCCATTCCCTGGATCAGGGGTATTGGCTGGCGGTGCTTGCGTGTTCTGTTCAGGGTCGATGGAAGGTACATTCACTGTACCGTTCTTCGCGTCAGTGTAGGATACAACATACGTATCCAGGAATTTACCATCACGATAAACGGACACTGCGCCATTTTCATTCGGTGCGAGTACAAGCGGTATGGTCAGGACTTGAGCGGAATTGATTGTACGTGTGCCCCACTCCTGATTTTTGCCGCGTGCATCCTCATAGGTAATACGAATTTTACTATTTTTACCCACTTCTTTTGGTGATACGTTGATGTTAAATGGATACTGCAGTGCTTCAGGAGGGTACCCTGTGCTGATAAAGATCGTAATTTTGTCACCAGGGCTTACATCTGTTCCCGCTTCTACTGGCCATTGTTGGGTTACTTTACCCTGTTCTACCGTATAACTGGACTCTTCCTGTACCTGTCCGAGCACTAGTCCCTTTTCTTTCAACATTTGTTCCGCTTCACTGCGCGTATGATTTTTCAGATCAGGCATTTTGACCGTTTCAGTTCCCTTGCTTACGGTTAACTCAATCTCAACAGCTTCAGGATCAAATTCTTCATTTACACCAGGCGTCTGGGCAATGACGGAACCTGAAGGCACTTCATTGGAGAAATCGTCCTTACGCTTGATTTGGTCTTCCTTAAGACCAAGCGCAGTCAACTTTTTGACCGCTTCAGCATAAGGCTCCAGCTTAACATCAATCATTTTCACCAATTCTTTTTCCGCGCCAACACTTAGCTGAACCTCAGTACCTTTTTTGACCACATCGCCTTCATTCCTGCTCTGGTCAAAGACAATGCCTGGGTCTACATTTTCTTTGTACTGTCGAATGACTTCATTGCTCACCACCAAGCCCTGTTCCTCAAGCAGTTGGCGGGCTTTTTCTTCTGTCTGATTGACTACGTTAGGCACCGTTACCTCAGGTACGACAAGCATACCTTTGACATACCATACCACTCCGACCATGGCGATCAGAATAAGAACCGTCAAGGATATAATAAGCGTTGGTTTTTTCCAGTTTTTCTGCTTCGGTTTACCTGCGTTCTGTTCCTGATCTGTTTCCATCACAGGTACCGCTCCAGTAGACTTCATTCCACGCGGTTCCGGTTTGATGGCTGGCATTACACGTGTCTGATCAATGTCATCCTCATCCGGAAAATCAACCTTGGACTCATTGCGGCGCTCTGGCATGAGACATGTTTCCAGATCATGCTGCATTTCTTTCGCAGATTGATATCGCTCCTGCGGATTTTTACGCATGGATTTCAGAATGACATTTTCCACACTTTGCGGAATGAGCGGATTGAATTTGCGTGGTTCATCAAACTCTTCCTGCAAATGCTTCAAAGCTACACTAATCGGACTTTCCCCGAGAAATGGAAGCTGTCCTGTAAGCATTTGATAAAGTACAATTCCAAGAGAATATAAGTCCGACTTCTCCCCCGTCACAATACCCTTGGCATGCTCTGGTGAGAAATAATGCACTGAGCCCACGACAGAGCCAGTCTGTGTGATCGTTGTAGAGGTAACAGCACGCGCGATCCCGAAATCTGTTACTTTTACCCGGCCATTCCGGCCAATTAATATGTTATGCGGTTTAATGTCCCGGTGAATAATCTGATTATGATGGGCGTGATCCAGTGCATCCGCGATCTGGGAAGCAATGTGTACCGCTTCGTCGACCTGCAAAGGCGCACGTTCCTTAATAATTTCATTTAGATTTTTGCCTTCAACGTACTCCATAACAATATAATGAACGTCATCTTCCTGACCCACATCATAGATGCTGACGACATTAGGATGTGAGAGCGATGCAGCTGATTGTGCCTCTCTCCGGAAACGGCGAATAAACTCTTCATCATGAACAAACTGTTGTCTGAGCACTTTAATTGCCACATTTCGGTTTAAGAGCAAATCCTGGGCTTTGTAAACCAGAGCCATGCCGCCACCACCGACACGCTCAATGACTTCATAGCGTCCGCCTAGCTGATGCCCAATCATGACTCACACCCCGTTTCCACTTGTGGGGCGTCTTGCTGCTGAGGCTCAAATAAAGCGACAGTGATATTATCGTCTCCTCCAGCAAGCAATGCCAGCTGTAGCAGTCGATCTGCACGATCTTCCAGTGGAAGGTCAAGATTGCCTGCAACCTGAATAATCTGCTCATTGCTGACCAGGTTACTGAGTCCGTCACTGCAGAGAAGCAGTACTTCCCCCTCTTCCAATCGAACAGCGTCCATATCCACCTTCACTTCAGCATCTGTGCCAAGTGCACGGGTAAGCACATTGCGACGTGGATGGTGAGATACGTCCTCCTTGCTAATCTGACCATTTTTGAACAATTCATTCACCAGTGTGTGGTCTTCGGTCAGCTGGAATACTTCCTTACCTGCAATTTTGTATGCACGGCTGTCCCCGATATGTCCAATCACACCTTCCGCATCATTCAACAGAGCGGCGACAACTGTCGTCCCCATATTATGATACTTATCGTCCGTGGATGCTGTGCGGAATATGACTTCATTCGCATGAAGAATCGCATCGCTAAGCGCAGCTGACAGGGAAGCATGGGACAAACCTGGCTCAAGTGTTGCCAGATCCTGTACCAACGTCTCCACTGCAAGGCGGCTTGCCGTATCACCAGCAAGATGTCCACCCATGCCGTCTGCAACGATTCCCAGAATATATCCTGTATCCAGATTCCGAATCCAGGCTGAATCTTCATTCACCGAACGTACTCGTCCGATATGGCTCACATGAACTGTTTTGATCAAAACGCTCTCACCTCAACTCCATATGCTTTGCACGAAGCTGGCCGCAAGCGGCAGCAATATCATGTCCCTGTTCACGGCGAATCGTTACATTAACTCCCTGTTCCGAGAGGATTCTCTGGAAGTTAAAAATATCACTTCTTGATGTTCTTACATATTTGCGCTCAGGCACATGGTTAACCGGGATCAGATTGACATGGCATAACATGTTTTTGAGCACACTTGCCAGTTCTGCCGCATGCTCTGGCTGGTCATTTACACCGCCGATCAATGCGTACTCAAACGTAATTCTTCGGCCTGTCTTAGCCAGATAATAGCGAAGAGACTCCATCACATCATCAAATGGGAAACGACGGTTCACCGGCATCAGTTTCGAACGCAAGGCATCATTTGGTGCGTGAATCGAAATAGCCAGATTGATTTGCGTGTCTTCATCTGCAAACTTGTAGATGTTCGGCACGATTCCACTTGTAGAGACAGTGATATGACGCTGACCAATATTCAGACCTTTTTCGTGAATCATAATCCGTAAAAACGTCATCGTTGCTTCATAGTTTTCAAATGGTTCACCCGAACCCATGATCACGATGCTGCTGACACGTTCACCGCGCTCATCCAGAATTTTCTGAGCCTGTACAACCTGAGCAACGATCTCCCCGGCTGTCAGGTTACGTTTCAGTCCCCCGAGCGTGGATGCACAGAACGTACAACCAATCCGACAACCAACCTGTGTTGTTACACAGATGCTGTTCCCGTAGTTATGTTTCATAATAACCGTTTCAATCGCATGATCATCATGCAGACCAAATAGGAATTTCACCGTGCCATCCTTGGACTCGAACTTCGTAATTTCCTTAAGAGTTACGAATTCAAACTGCTCTGCGAGCTTCTCGCGTAGCGTCTTGGAGAGATTGGTCATTTCACTAAAATCATTTACACGTTTCACATAAATCCAGTCAAAGATCTGACCGCCGCGAAACGCTGGTTCCCCGTTCTCCACAGCCCATTGCTGCAGTTGCTCCAGGGAAAAATCGTATATAAAAGGTTTCATTTTGTTTTCAACACCTATTCCTTTTTTCTTTTCATTTGCACTTCTTTTGCTTTGCATCGTTTTACTGCATTCGTCCTATTCTATCATAAACGGCACTTTACATCCATGTATACCCTGGAGACCCGTTCTTCATGCATTATAACATCTCGCTATTGCCATCGCATCCTGACATCGTTTTATAAACGAGTTAGTAATCACCAAGTCGCCTCTCACAAAGAAATCCGCCGAGGGTTTTCCTCGGCGGCCTTCCTTTAGTGCTCTATTAAACGTTTAATTGGCCGTTCTTGTCAACCTTGCGATGTAGAAACCGTCACTGTGAGCGTATTGTGGCAAAATCTGCACACCACCATTCACAGCCTTCCATTCCCTGCTTCCTGGCTGTGACCATGCGGATGTTTCGATAGCCTTATACTCTGGATGACGATCCAAAAAGTCCGCTACCATATACTCGTTCTCTGCCGATTCAATGGTACACGTGCTGTATACCAGAATGCCACCCGGTTTGAGCAATGGCGCAACGCAATCCAGAAGTTCTCGTTGCAAACTGGAGATGTCTTCGATGTCGGATGAGGATTTAGTCCACTTCACATCCGGCTTGCGACGAATGACTCCTAGACCTGAGCAAGGTGCGTCCAGCAAAATCCGGTCAAACGAAGACTCGGCATATCGCTTGTCTAGATCAAGCGCATCCCCGGTTACCGCATCAATGCAGCTTAATCCAAGACGTTCAGCCTGATCCAAAATAAGCTCGCGTTTATGTGCATGAACATCGTTAGCTATGATGCGTCCACGGTCCCGCATTTTCTCTGCTATATGAGCTGTCTTGCCGCCAGGCGCTGCGCAACAATCCAGCACGTTTTGTCCCTCTTCCGGCGCTACGGCTTCAGCGACCAGCATAGAACTTTCGTCCTGAACCGAGAAAAGCCCATCCCGGTACCAGGACGTTAGAGCCATATTGCCGCCGCTTCGAACCAGAATGCCATCTGGGCTAAGATGCGAAGCTTCAACCACAGCCCCAGAGCTTACCATCTCCTCCATTAGCTTGTCCCGTGTTGTCATCGTCGTATTCACACGTATACTCACTGCTGGAGGTTCATTATTCGCACGACAGATGGCCTCAGTTGTCTCTTCCCCATATTGAGCAATCCACCGCTCCACCATCCACAGCGGGTGAGAATGCTCCAGTGAGATCCGTTCAGCTACCGGCAGATGTGAGGGAACATGCAACTGCTCCTTGTTTCGAATCATATTCCGCAGCACACCGTTAACCATACCTGAGATTCCCTGATGACCAAGTTTCTTAGCCAGGTTCACTGCTTCGCTGACGACGGCATGTTCCGGAATTCGATCCAGGTAGATCAATTGATACGCACTGATCCGAAGCAAACTACGCACCCAAGGCTGTAACTTTGCTGTTCCTTTGGCAACAAAACGCTCCAGATAATAATCCAGCGTGTTTCGCCTTGCAATCGTTCCATACACCAGTTCCGTAGCGAGTCCTGCATCTGCAGAACTAAGATCTGCTTCTTTGAGGCGGCGGTTCAGTTCCAGATTGCTGTATGCTCCGTCCTGCTCCACCGCACTCAGTACCTTGACAGCGAGTGCACGAGCAGATGTCTTCGGTTTCTGCGAACGATCATGAGTCTGGCTTCCCTTAGCAGAAGAACCTTTGCTAGTCTGACGAAGATTCGCGGGGCCTCCTGCGTTTCCGTTGCCTGCCCCTTTGCGTTCTTTTCCTGAAGAATGTCCTGATCTTGAAGTACTCATCGCAGCACCATACCAGGTTTCAATGTTCCACCGCGAGCAAAGTCAGCGGCTTGCATTACTTTTTTGCCAGCGGGTTGTACTTCTGTCAGCCACAAAGAACCATTGCCTGTCTTGATTTCTATGCCTGATTTGTTCAATTGCAACACGGTTCCAGGCTCGGCTTGTCCAGCACTGGAAACAGATGAAGCTTCATTCGCCACCTGATCTGGATTGCACGCTGCCCAAACTTTAAATACCTGTTCATCCCACATCGTGAATGCACCCGAAAAAGGAACAAGACCACGAATCTGATTGAACAATTCACGGGATGTACGATTCCAGTCCATCTTCTCGTCTTCCCGTGTCAGATTACGAGCATAGGAAGCTTCCTCATCATTCTGTGGAACAGCTGTCGTTTCGCCTGCGATGAGACGTGGCATCTCCGCTTGGAGCAACTTGGAGCCGGCCTCACTTAATTTGGCAAACATCGTGCCGGATGTATCTTCATCCGTGATTGGTACTTCCACACGAGAGATCATATCCCCGGTATCCAGACCTTCTGCCATATACATTAACGTGACCCCTGTGACGGATTCTCCGTTAATGATAGAACGTTGTATCGGAGCTCCTCCGCGATATTTAGGCAGAAGAGATCCATGCACGTTCACACAGCCGCGAACCGGCATATCCAACACCGCTTTGGGAAGAATCTGTCCAAATGCGGCAGTGACGATCAAATCCGGTTTCCATTCCGCAAGGCGGGCTACCGCTTCCGGATCACGAAGTTTGACAGGCTGAAACACCGGCAGACCGTGGCTTTCAGCTGCGGCCTTAACCGGTGTAGGTGTAAGCACTTTTTTTCTTCCCTGCGGTTTATCCGGCTGTGTTACCACGCCTACCACATGGTATCCTTCCGCCATCAACATATCCAGAGAAGGAACGGCAAATTCAGGTGTTCCCATAAAGACAATATTCAAATCGATCACTCCTTAATTGCGACGCGGTCCAGTTTGCTCTGGGGTAATTTCATATACTTTTTCAGCGATATCTGTGAAGAGCACACCGTCCAAATGGTCAATTTCGTGCTGAAACGCACGGGATAACAAACCGCTTCCTGTAATAATCAACTCTTTACCTTCACGATCGAGGCCTTTAACGGTCACTGTCTCAAAACGACGAACATCACCGTTAATTCCAGGAATACTCAGACATCCTTCGGGTCCGAACTGTTCTCCTTCACTGGAAATGATCTCCGGGTTAATCATTTTGATCAGCCCTTGCTCATCTCCTGCATCAATCACAATCAAACGTTTCAAAATACCGACTTGCGGAGCTGCAAGACCTACCCCTTCTGCGTCGTACATCGTGTCTGCCATATCATCAAGCAACTTTTGCACATTAGGTGTAACTTTGGTAACTTCCTTGGCTCTTTTGTGAAGCACCTCATCTGGTTCTTTAACGATAATACGAATCGACATGTTGTAAGCACCTTCCCAATTCTCATCATAGTTTCTAGGCAATAATCTCTATTTCGTTGTTCATTTAATCTATGTTTATACCGCTTGTTCACATCCACATTTTCGCATCAAAATGCTATAAAATGTCTACATTAACATCTGCGGATCTACATCAAGGCTAATGAGCAGCTTCTGGGCCTGAACATCATCGTCCATGTGCCGGGCCGTTGCCAGAGCCAGACCGATGGCATCCACATCCCCACGCCATTTTATCATACATTGGAATCGGTATCTATTCTTGATCCTTGGAATTGGAGAAGCTACAGGCCCAAGCACATCAAAGGCTTCGTTACTGAAACGGTCCAGACTGCCCAGCCATCCAGCAGCATTCGCCTTTTCTTTCAGCAATCGGGTATAGTTTTCAGCCAATCGAATCAGTACAGGAAGTTGTTCATGGGAGA
The DNA here is from genome assembly GCF_900102085.1 of Paenibacillus polysaccharolyticus. GTDB lineage: Bacteria > Bacillota > Bacilli > Paenibacillales > Paenibacillaceae > Paenibacillus > Paenibacillus polysaccharolyticus. The sequence goes on from NZ_FMVM01000016.1 coordinate 16,885, forward strand.
AGGTTACCAGAATCAGACGACAGTATGGCGGATACTGTAAATTTCTCCGATGTAGCAATTCCTCCTTCACAAAGGATACATAGTCATGCTGGCTTGCATGTCCAATGGAGTAGTGTTCTGGCGTGTAAGACTGTACAAATACTTCACCCGGCAATTGATGACGACCCGCTCGGCCTGCCACTTGTGTCAGCAGTTGGAAGGTTTTCTCGGCAGCACGGAAATCAGGCAAGTTAAGAGCTGAATCCGCGGTGATGACTCCAACGAGCGTCACATCAGGGAAATCGAGCCCCTTGGCAACCATCTGGGTTCCAAGTAACACATCGGCTTTTTTCTCCCGAAACTGTTTTAACAGCTTCTCATGCGCGCCTTTCTCCGTTGTTGTATCCACATCCATACGGATCACCCGTATCCCTGGAAACAGCTTGGCCAGTTCCTCTTCAACCCGTTGCGTTCCTGTACCAAAGTAGCGAATATGCTCACTTCCACAATCCGGGCACGTTTCGGGCGCCGCTTCAGCATACCCGCAATAGTGGCAGCGTAAATTGTTGGAACGTTGATGATATGTCAAAGAGATGTCACATTCAGGACAGCCCGCCACATATCCACAGCTTCGGCACATCACAAAGGTTGAATATCCGCGCCGATTCAGTAGCAGCACCGTCTGTTCTCCGCGCTCCAAGCGCTCTTCCAACCCTTTGTGTAACGCTCTGCTGAACATGGAACGATTGCCATCCTTCAGTTCTTCACGCATATCGATGATTCGTACAGCTGGCAGATTGTTGCCAAGCGCCCTTGTAGGCATTTCAAGCAAGAGAGGAGCAAAATCATCATTGCTTTGCGAACGCGCAGCATAATAACTTTCCAACGAAGGGGTAGCCGAACCCAGAACCACCACGGCCTGATGTTGTTGTGCTCTTTTGACAGCTACATCACGCGCATGGTATTTCGGCGTTTCTTCCTGTTTATAGGAAGTCTCATGTTCTTCATCCATAATAATCAGTCCCAGACGGCTGAATGGAGCAAATACCGCAGAGCGGGCACCAATCGCAACTTTCACCTGACCTTCCCTGATTTTACGCCATTCATCATAACGTTCACCGCCGGAAAGACGACTGTGCATGACCGCAACCTGATCACCAAAACGTCCTTTGAAGCGCTCCACCATCTGTGGAGTAAGAGCAATCTCCGGCACCAGCACGATGGCCTGTCTGTCCTGATTGATGCACTGTTGAATCGTCTGCAGATATACTTCCGTTTTACCGCTTCCGGTAACGCCATGCAAAAGAAATACACCATGACGCTGTTCCTGCAACCGGCCGTTGATGCTGCTGTATACGCCTTGTTGCTCGTCTGTCAATTTCAGTGGTTCTGTCGGTTTAAAACGTCTGCCCTGATACGGATCACGGAACACTTCTACATCCTCTGTTACAACCAAGCCTTTTTCCTCTAGGCCTTTGATCGTTGCTGCCGAAACTTGAAGCGTAGACAATACTTCCTTCAAAGGCATGGGCAGCAAATCCTTCATCTCCAGCAAAAAAGAAAGAATTTCCTTCTGCCGTTGTGCTTTTGACGGGAACGAAGACAACGCTTCTTCCGCGACAGCGATATCCACAGCCAGATTCACGGACTTCATCGTTTTTTTATTCAGCTTATCCTTAATCGCCTGACTTTCCAAAAGCACACCGCCGAGCAACAGCTTTTTGATCAAGGCTGCATGGTTGGGGTATTTTCGGCTTAATTGTTGCAGCGGAACCTGCCCCCGGCTTTTGACAAAACGGATAATATCCTGCTGCACCTTCTCGGTTGTCGATTCCTCTCCCCACATAAACAGAACGTCCTCGTTAGAAGATTCACCTCCAACATGTCCATCTAGTGCATCTCCTAGTGAAATGTAGCGCTCCGCTTTTCCTTTCAAAGCCGTCGGCACCATCACTTGCAAGGACAAAATCCGATTGCTCGCATATCGCTCGCTCATCCATTCCGCCAGCTCCACCAGATCCTTCGATAGCGGTGGCACAATGTCCAGCAGCTCCTGAATATGTTTTAATTTAAACGATTCCTCTCCCGTACGGGGAACCAGATCAACGACGAATCCTTGCACGGTGCGATGTCCAAAAGGTACACCTACCCTGCTTCCCACCTCAATCCATTCCTTCATGGAGTCGGGTACCAGATAATCAAAAGGCCGGTCGGTCTGCTTCACAGGCACATCGACAATGACCTTGGCAATCTCCATCTTCTAATTCCTCCCGGCAATGCGCTCCGCCGCAATTCGGAGCAAACGATGTGCCACTTCTTCCTTGGACATCAGCTCAAGCTCCTCTACCAACCCATCACGGTCATAAATATGCACCGCATTGGTGTCTGTTCCAAATCCTGCTCCCGAACGGGTGACATCATTGGCTACGATCAGATCACAATTTTTCCGTTCCAGTTTCTCACGTGCATACATCTCGAGCGACTGGGTCTCGGCAGCAAAACCAATCAAATACTGATGGGTTTTCCTTTTACCCAGCGTCTCCAAAATATCTATATTTTTCACAAGTTCGAGCGACAACGTGTCGCCTTTTTTCTTGATTTTTTCCATGTAAACTTCTTTCGGGCGATAATCCGCGACAGCGGCTGCCTTAATGACGATATCCGCACCATCCCACTCACGGGATACTGACTCATACATGTCCTGTGCAGACTGTACAGGTATGATCTCTACATTTTCTGGCGGCTGTGCCTGTGTATTACCCATAACAAGCTTCACATCAGCCCCAAGATCACGCGCTGCAGCGGCGATCGCAAATCCCATTTTCCCGGATGAATCATTTGTAATATAACGCACCGGATCAATGCGCTCGATCGTACCACCAGCGGTAACCACGACCTTTTTACCATTTAAGAGCGAATCGTGTCCTAACATCACGCTGTGCAACGACTCTTGAGTTCCCGGCTGCGCACCACCTTGTGCAACAGTTGTAAACCAGGTCTGTTCTGAAGGTTTTACCGATACCGCATCACGCTGTGCAAAAAAACGCTCCACCACATCCACAATGGTCTCCGGTTCTTCCAGGCGCCCCTTGCCGACATATCCGCAAGCCAGAAGTCCTTCACCCGGTTCAATCATTAATGTGCCCCGTTCAGCCAGCAGATTCATATTGTGTTGCACCGCCGGATGATCATACATGTGCACATTCATGGCAGGAGCAATCATCACTGGTGCAGTAGTAGCAAGCAGGGTCGTAGTTAGCATATCGTCAGCCATCCCGTGTGCCATCTTGGCAATGACATTCGCTGTTGCCGGAGCGACCAGCACCAAATCAGCCATGTCTGCGAGATTAATATGAGAGACCACCGCTGGCTCACGTTCATCGAATGTATCTGTATATACTGCGTTTCGGGTCAACGTTTGCAGCGTTAATTCGGTAATAAACTGTGTCGCCGAAGCGGTCATGATGACGTGAACATCCGCTCCCTTTTGCACCAGTTTGCTGCATAATGTTGCTGCTTTATAAGCTGCAATGCCCCCTGTTACGCCAAGCACGATTTTTTTACCGTTCAACATGTTCAATATCCCCCGATAATGTTAAGACATCAATACAAGTTCAATACTAGTTCATCTATATGATCAAGGCTTATTCGTAAAAAAATAACAACCTTTCGGTTGTCAAAATGATTTCGGCTATCGCCGTATGCAGTTAAAGAGCAGCCCTGGGGCTTACTCTTCTTCTTCGTCCTGCCCTTTAATCACAACAAGGTGATCACCATAAATCTCTTCCAAAGCAACGCCAACCTGTTTATGGGACTTTGCGTTTCTCAGCTCTGTTTTTTCGCCTTCACGAAGCTGTCTCGCACGGCGGGAAGCAGCAACAACCAGGGAATACTTGCTGTCAACTTTGTTCATCATTTCATCAATTGAAGGATACAGCATATTAACAAAACACCTCTTTGCTTTAGTATAATCACAAGTTGCCGCCGGACAGAACCTGATGTTGCGTGTCCTCACGTAGAAGCAGCAGTCCAGAATGAACCTCAACCTTAACATGATATGACAACTGCCCCATGAATATCGCTGTACGCGGCGGCAAAAGGGATTATTTATTGATCTTACAATGTTCGGCGATAATGATGCTTTCTATTCGTTTGCAAGCCGAATCAATCTCATCATTAACCACGGCATAGTCATAATGCTCGAGCAGATTGATCTCATCGACTGCTACAGACATCCGGTGATCAATCGTCGCTTGACTTTCCGTGCCCCGTCCTTGAATACGATCCTTCAACTCATCCAAAGAAGGAGGAAGCAGGAAGACAAAAATTCCCTCAGGGAATTTCTCCTTCACTTTAAGTGCACCCTGAACCTCAATCTCCAGAATAATATCTCGGCCTTCGTTGATCGTTTTCTCCACAAAATTACGCGGAGTACCGTAATAATTGCCCACATACTCTGCATGTTCCAGCAGTTGATCCTCGGCAATCATTCTCAAAAAATCATCATGAGAGTGGAAAAAATAGTTCACTCCATGCTCTTCACCCAAACGTGGCTGACGAGTGGTTGCTGAAACCGAATAAGTCAGATTCGGCACCCGTTGGCGCAACGCACTGCATACTGTACCCTTCCCGACCCCAGAGGGGCCGGACAACACTATCAGTAATCCCTTAGACATATTACACTCCATTTTATTCGTCGTTATCATCATCTTTCGAGGAAAGACGATGGGCGACCGTTTCAGGCTGAACTGCAGACAGAATAACATGATCACTATCCGTAATAATTACGGCACGTGTACGTCTTCCATACGTTGCATCAATCAGCATGTGACGATCTCTAGCCTCTTGTATAATTCTCTTGATCGGCGCCGATTCCGGACTCACGATGGATATAATCCGGTTCGCCGATACGATGTTACCGAATCCAATGTTAATGAGTTTGATTGCCATAATCAGGTTCTTCCCCCTATACATGCGACTCTTTTGCCGAAATTTAGCCGTTCATTCGATGTTCGCCGCTTGCTCACGAATCTTCTCCAGCTCCGCTTTCATCTCGACAACACGGTTCACCAGAGCCAAGTGGTTGGCTTTTGATCCAATCGTATTAACCTCGCGATTCATCTCCTGAATCAGGAAGTCCAACTTGCGGCCTACCGATTCCTCGCTCTTCAACAATTCTCTACATTGTCCAAAGTGGCTGAGTAAACGCGTAAGCTCCTCTTCAATGTTGGAACGATCAGCAAAGACTGCGATTTCCATACCCAATTTATGCTCATCAAAAGGGAAAGAGCCGTCCTCCTGCAACTCCGTAAGACGCTGTCTCAACTTGTTGCGGTAATCGCTCACCACAGTGGGTGCAAGTGCAAGCATCTCGGTGTGTAGTGACTCCAGACGGGTAATCCGCCGCTCCAGATCATTGGCCAGATGAAGACCTTCACGAGCGCGCATCTGCTCCAAACTGGACAGAGCTTCGTTCAACCCAGCCTGCAGAACCTGCTCCCACTCGTCTTTTTGTTCCTCTTGGATGGGGCTTGTCCCATCCGGTTGAACCATGACATCCGGCAAACCTAGCATATCCACAATACTTGGCTTGCCCTGCATTCCAAATTGAGACTCAAGCCGCTCTGCAGCCTGCAGATAGGCCCTGACCGCCTGCTCATTCAGAACAGCGGGGAGAGCCTGGTCTTCCTCTTTTTCTTTCATTACATAAACATCAATCCGCCCACGCTTCAAGCGGCCCTGTACGATCTTTCTCAAACCATCTTCATAATACGTCCACTCTCTAGGCAGACGCATCATCACTTCGCAATAACGATGATTGACTGATTTGATCTCCAATTGTACCTTGTAGCCGCCAAAATGAAAGGCGGATTGACCGTATCCGGTCATACTGAATGACATCGGCATCACATCCGTTTTACTATTGTAATTGATTATTAGGGTTGAAACAAGTAGGACATTGATGCTCCGATTTCTCCCAGACGTATTGAGTCAGTTCTGCCGTCATGCCATAGAACATAAACGGAGTCATCAGATAGATGCCCTTGAAGTGCTCTGTAGCTACATCCAGTAGCTCTTTTGCAATCGTCACTCCCATGGCACGCCCCTCTTCACCTTCCAGTCCTGCCATCCGTGAACGCACTTCATCGGAAAGCTGGATACCTGGAACCTCATTGTGCAGATACTCTGCGTTTCGGCCGCTTGCGAGTGGCATAATACCGATGAAAATAGGAATGTCCAGATGTTTGGTTGCCTCACGCATCGCCACGATCAATTCCGGATCATACACCGGCTGAGTCATAATATAGTCTGCCCCGGAGGCAATTTTCTTCTCAAGCCTTTGTACCGCTTTGTCCAGATGTTTCACGTTCGGGTTGAAGGCCGCTCCAATAACAAAGCCGGCTTTCTGTTTCAACGGTTTACCCGAAAAGGCTACACCATCATTCAGTTGTTTAATCATTCTTATGATTTCAAACGATGTCAAATCGTACACGGAGCTTGAACCAGGCAAGTCACCAAACCTTGCAGGGTCGCCCGTAACGGCAAGCACATGGTTAATGCCGAGTGCATCGAATCCCATCATATGGGATTGAGTTCCGATCAAGTTACGGTCACGGCAGGCGATATGCACAAGTGCACGAAGTCCTGTGCGATCCTGCACCAGATGTCCGAGTGCCATATTACTCATACGTGTTACAGCAAGGGAGTTGTCAGCAAGCGTAAGGGCATCCGCTCCTGCCGCTTTCAGTGTTTCGGCACCCTTCATAAACTTGGCAATATCCAGATCACGCGGGGGATCGAGCTCTACAATGACCGTGTGGCGTTGTTTGACCAGATCAACAATGGTTGGCTGGCCCCCTCGTCCTGCGCGTTCATCCACATTCTCATGAAGTACAATGCGTGACGTAATCTCGGCAGGATAAGGTTCAGCAATCGGCTGAGGTACGTAATCCGCAAGCGCTTCTTTAATCGCAGTGATGTGATCCGGCGTTGTACCGCAGCAACCGCCGATAATACGTGCACCAAGATCAGCAAACTGTATTGCAGTCTGACCAAAGTACTCTGGTGTTGCACCGTAACGGAACTGACCATCCACATAGTCCGCCGCACCCGCATTCGGATATACGGACATCGGAACACCGATACGTCCAGAAACGGTTTCCATCGCACGCATGATCCCGTTCGGACCAGACCTGCAATTGAAACCGATGACGTCAGCCCCCTGTTCGCGCATGATACGAAATGCTTCAGGCATCGTGTAACCGTCCAGCGTATGGCCTACATCCTCTACCGCGAATTGTCCAATCACAGGCAGGTCGCTCAGCTTGCGGGCCTGCAAAAGAGCGATATCCATCTCTTCGATATCATAGAACGTTTCAAGCAAGATGCCATCTACGCCTTCGTCTAGTAACGCAAAAATCTGCTGTTGATAGAAGCGTTTCAATTCACTAGTAGACACATTTGTCCGTTTGCCGCCGCGAATCGAACCTACTGCACCCAGAACGTAGCCCTCTGCCCCTGCCACTTCTTTCGCGATGCGTACGCCCGCACGGTTCACATCCTCCACTTTGGACTCTAGCCCAAATTTAGACAACTTGTCAAAGTTAGCCGAGTACGTATTGGTCTCGAATATATCCGTGCCTGCATCACGATAGCGACGATGCACATCAGCCACAACTTCAGGTGAAATCAAGTTCAACTCTTCATAAGATATCCCTACCGGAAATCCCATTTGATATAGAAATGTCCCCATGGCCCCATCCCCAACAAGAACACGTTGCTTCATCGCTGTACGTAAATCTGCCTTCATCCCGTTTCCCCCCGCCTGACTGTGATCGTTTTCATACTAATGTAACACAAAAAATGCTTAAAAACGAAGAAAAACACAGGTATTTACTGTATGTCCGACTCCAGTGGACATTCCTGCGAAATATCTGCTGAATTCGTCCTTGATGACCGGACAGCATGTAACTTCTTGTCTAATTTGGATAAAAAAAGAGGCCCTGCAGGCCTCTTCCGTGTAACCCTCTACTTTTTTTCAAGAAACTATGAAGTAAATCCTTTGAAAACAACTTCGGCTGGTCCCGTCATATAGACGTGGTTATCCGCCTCGTTCCACTCAATGTTCAGATCCCCGCCTTTAAGGCTAATTACAGCAGTACGATCTGTATGACCATTCAGTACAGAGGATACCAGCGTTGCACAAGCGCCTGTTCCGCAAGCCAGTGTCGGACCAGCGCCACGCTCCCATACACGCATGTCTACATATCCGCGGTCGCGTACCGTTGCGAATTCAACATTAATTTTTTTCGGGAACATCGGGTGAACCTCAAGCAATGGCCCCCATGTTGTCAGATCAAAATTCACCGCATCATCGACATAGATGACCGCGTGAGGGTTGCCCATAGACACCGCTGTGAATTTGAATGCATGTCCATTCGCTTCAATGTTGTGATTGACCACCGGATTCGCATCCACTGTGGTAGGTACTTGAAGACCATCCAGAATCGGCTCGCCCATGTCTACCCGTACGGTCTCTACCTTGCCATCCCGGATATTAAGAGTTACAGGTTGAACCCCTGCACCAATCGTTTCAATCGTAATTTGCTCGCGATCAACATGCCCATGGTCATATACATACTTGGACACACAACGGATCGCGTTGCCGCATTGCTCCGCTTCAGAACCGTCCGAGTTCATGATGCGCATCTGAAAATCCGCCTTCTCCGAAGGCAGTATATAAACCAGACCATCTGCTCCGATACCGAAGAACCGATTGCACCATTTTACCGCAAGTTCAGCCGCATCTGCTGGAAGCTGTTTTTCACCAAATACAACGATAAAGTCGTTGCCTAGTCCGTGCATTTTCGTAAATTCCATATCTTGCCCACTCCTTTTGGCAGTCTTCCGCCAAAGCTTTATAGTTTATTTATAGCTAATCTTCATATCATGCGCACAAAGCATACAAAAAAAGCTATCCTGCAAAATATCAAAGCTTTCGCTTTGAATCATTTTGAGGATAGCATATCGAAACGAGATATTAAAAGCTATTGATTTTATGCTGAAAACTTTGTACTTTTCGGTACGAAGCGTCCAGGACCGCCCATGCGGCGACGATTCCGGCGACCACCCCAGACACTGCCAGCCCCCATAAGGAATGTTGGAATGCCTGCGGCTACGATACAGATAGCCCATTCTCGCAGACCGAGAGGTACCGTTTTGAAGATGGGTTGCAACGGCTCCACATACATTACCACCAGCATCAGCACAACCGATGAGATAACAGCCAGAACGAGATATTTATTCTGCAACGGATTGCGGTGGAAGATCGAACGGGAACTTCGGCAGTCAAACACATGAATCAACTGGGCGAGCACCAATGTAGCAAAAGCGACGGACTGAGCTTTGAGTAGCTGACCAGGATGATCCGGTGCGGCCTGAAGTGTCAACCAGAAGGCACCGAGCGTACATAGTCCGATCAATACACCGCGACTAATGATTTTCCAGCCCAGCCTGCGTGCAAAAATATTTTCCTTTGCGCCGCGAGGTTTGTGCTCCATCAAATCTTTTTCCGCCTGATCCACCCCGAGCGCCATCGCTGGCAAACCATCGGTCACCAGGTTTACCCATAGAATCTGGATTGGCACGAGTGGCAACGGCAAGCCCATCATCATGGCAAAGAACATCGTTAAAATCTCGCCGACATTCGAAGCCAGCAAATAACGGATAAACTTGCGAATGTTCTCATAGATGTTACGCCCTTCTTCAATAGCCGCCACAATGGTGGAGAAATTATCATCACTCAAAATGAGAGATGAAGCTTCCTTCGTCACATCCGTTCCCGTGATGCCCATGGCAATCCCGATATCCGCAGCCTTGATCGCAGGCGCATCGTTGACGCCGTCCCCAGTCATCGCGACAACGTGTCCTTTGCGCTGCAACGATTTGACGATACGCAATTTGTGCTCAGGCGAGACTCTGGAGAACACATAGATATCATTGACCGTTTTATCCAATTGTTCATCCGTCATGCCTGCCAGTTGCTGCCCGCTTAACGATGCTCCTCCGCGCGGGAGAATACCCAGCTGATGAGCGATCGCTTCCGCTGTTGTTCCATGATCTCCCGTGATCATCACTGTCCGGATGCCCGCTTTGCGGCATGTCGCAATGGCATCACGAACTTCACGGCGAGGTGGATCGATCATGCCAGCAAGCCCAACAAATACAAGCTGGCTTTCAGCTGCATGCTCGTCAGCCACATGTTCCTTCGGCTTGACTTCACGATAGGCCATACCAAGAACTCGCAGAGCGTTACCAGCCATACTTTCGTTGGCAGCCATCACTTTCTGGCGCAGTGTGCCGGTGAACGGAACCACCTTGCCTTCCCACAAAATGTAACTGCAATGCTCAATCAGTACATCAGGCGCTCCTTTGGTATACACCATACGCCCACCTTGATGTTTGATCATAACAGACATCCGTTTTCGCTCGGAGTCGAACGGGAATTCCTGCTCTCGATCGTATAATTCCTTGAGTCCTGCAGGAGTAAGACCCATTTTAGAAGCCATGGCTACCAGTGCACCCTCTGTCGGGTCCCCTTTTAACTCCCAGAGCACTTGGTTAGCACTAACTTGCTCCTCCTCCTGCTGGCCGTTCTTCCGGCCTTTCTTGCTCTCTTTTTTGGACTCTTTACTCTTTTTCTTGCTGGCTGGATCGTTTACAATCGTCTCGACAATACTGGCATTGTTACAAAGTGCACTGATCTGTAGCATTCTTCGTAAGGACTGGTCATTTTTCAGGTCGAGTATTCGATCATTTTCCAACATATGACCTTCTGGTGCATAACCGTCTCCAGTCACCTTAATGCTGCGCCCTTCAAGCCACACGTTCGTTACCGTCATTTTGTTCTGTGTCAGTGTACCTGTCTTATCCGAGCAGATCACCGACGCGCAACCTAACGTTTCTACAGATGGCAGCTTACGTACGATGGCCTTACGTTTGATCATCCGCTGTACACCTAACGCCAGCGCAATCGTAACGATAGCCGGCAATCCTTCCGGTATGGCTGCCACGGCGAGACTGACACCTGCCAGGAACATGCCTACTGCGGGTTGTCCATGAAGGATACCTGCGACTACGACCATCACCGTTAATCCAAGTGCAACAAAGATCAGAATTTTGCCTAACTGCTCGAGTCTGTGCTGTAGCGGAGTCTCCTGCTCCTCCGTATTTTGGATCAGATCAGCGATTTTCCCCATCTCGGTGTCCATCCCCGTCCGAATGACAACCCCCTTGGCTGTACCGCGTGTGACCATAGTGCCCATAAAACCGATGTTTTTTTGATCCCCTAAAGGAACATCGTCACTAGCTATAGGTCTGCAATGTTTGCTGACAGGCACGGATTCTCCGGTGAGTGCCGACTCCTCTACATCGAGGCTGTTGGTTTCCAGCCAGCGCACATCCGCAGGAATGCGGTCACCACTTTCCACCATGATAACATCTCCCGGTACCAATTGTTTGGCCGCAAGATGTACCTCCTGTCCCGACCTGAGTACTTTGGCGGCAGGAGCCGACAACTGCTTCAGTGCCCGAAGAGAACGTTCTGCCCGGAACTCCTGTACAAATCCCAAAATAGCATTCAATACAATAATTGCCACAATCGTTACTGCATCCAGATACTCTCCAAGTAAACCGGATACCAGCGTCGCTCCCATGAGAACTAACACCATGAAGTCCTTAAACTGATTCAGCAACAGGGTGATCGGGGATATTCGCTGTCCTTCACTCAGTTCATTTGAACCAGCAATCTTCCGTTTCTCTGCTGCCGCTTCGTCCGTCAACCCTTCCTGCGGGCTCACGCCGAGAGTTTCACGAAGCTCTTCGTCGTTTAGTTGGTGCCACTTGGTATGTTCCATGCTCCAAAATTCCCTCCCAATCCTATTTCATCTGCAATGCAAGCTCACATGTTTCACCGGCATGCTGCTAGGGCAGGCTGTACACTATGCCGGACAAACTACCTGCTCTATATGTATTCGGACAGGTCCGTGAATAGCACCCGGAAGCTGAATCCTTTCCCTCATGGGCAGAATAAGCTAAAATAAAGGTCTGCGTAGATTACTGCTCAACTCCGTTATTTGGAACAATGCAGTCAGCCATCGTTATAACAAATGTTATTACATATGCTGCGGTTGCCTGTGAGCCGTTATAGATGAGGCATTCTGTATGAATTCATTCGGATGCCAGATAGAGAGGAAGTGGACAATATGGCACTTGACGGTATTGTAACCCGAGCCATCGTACATGAGCTGCAAGGCTGTATCGGAGGACGTATTAGCAAAATTCATCAGCCTAACGGCCATGATGTGGTGCTTACCCTGCGCGCTCAGCGCGGTAACAGCAAACTGCTTGTGTCGGCAAGCCCGACATATCCGCGTGTACATTTTACAGAGAAAACATTTTTGAATCCGACAGAGGCACCGATGTTTTGCATGCTGATGCGGAAACACTGCGAAGGGGCTATCATTGAGAATATCCGTCAGATTGGAATGGAACGGATCATTCATATCGATGTACGTCAGCGGGACGAGCTTGGCGATGTTTCGGCCAAACGTATCATCATTGAACTGATGGGACGTCACAGTAACATCATTTTGCTTGATCCTGCGACGGATGCGATATTGGACGGGATTCACCATGTCACACCATCCATCAGTAGTTATCGTGTGGTTATGCCTGGTTTTTCCTATACTGCACCGCCAGAGCAACATAAAAGCAATCCGTTAGAGGTATCCCAAAACGAGTTTGAGCAGAAGATTGCTACTGCAGCAAATGTAGATGCAGACGAAAATGAAGCTGGATCACAAACGGACACAACTAAAACGGTTATAGAAACAAAAGCAGACGCCTCACGCTGGCTCGTCAATGCTTTTAGTGGGATGAGTCCGCTGATTGCAGGTGAGATTGCAACGCGAACAGGTTCCGATTCAGATCGCATGGAGGCAGGAGCTCTTTGGACTGCTTTTGAATCAGTCATCGAATCTGTCAAAGAACACCAGTACACCCCTGTAACAGGGCTGAACGCCAAAGGCAAAATGATCTTTTCCGCTATTCGACTAGAGAGCATTCAGGATCAGGAAAAAACGTACAATACGATGAGCAAATGTATGGAGGATTACTACGGGGACAAGGCCGAGCGAGATACCGTTAAACAAAGAGTAAGCGATCTGCTCCGGTTCCTGCAGAATGAGCGTAGCAAAAACATTAAAAAGCTCGATAATCTTAACAAAGACTTGCTTGAAGCCGACGATGCGGACAAGTACAGACTATGGGGCGAGTTGTTATTCGCATCCCTGCACTTGGTCAACAAGGGTGATAAGAGTGTAGAGCTGATTAACTTCTACGATGAAGATCAGGGCAACATTACGATTCAGCTTGATCCACTGCTCACACCTTCTGATAATGCTCAGCGTTACTTCAAACGTTATAACAAATATAAAAACAGTCTGGCTGTCATTCACGAGCAACTTGGTAAAACCAAGGATGAAATCGCCTATCTGGATAATCTGCTTCAGCAGCTCTCCATCGCCTCCATGAACGATATCGAAGAAATTCGAGACGAACTTGTACAGCAAGGTTATCTGCGTGATCGGAACAAAAAAGGCAAGAAAAAGAAGAAAAATGATCGTCCAACTGTGCATCAGTTCACTTCATCAGAGGGAATTGACATTCTGGTCGGCAAAAACAATCTACAGAACGAGTATGTGACCAATCGTCTGGCATCAGCTAATGATACTTGGCTGCATACGAAGGACATTCCGGGTTCCCATGTCGTTATTCGCAGCACTGATTTTGGTGAAGCTACGCTGGAGGAAGCCGCTCAACTCGCCGCTTATTTCAGCCAAGCGAAGGAATCAAGCAGTGTGCCTGTGGATTACACGTATATCCGTCACGTTCGCAAACCAAGTGGTGCAAAACCCGGATTTGTCATATACGACCATCAGAAAACTCTGTTTGTAACACCAAACGATGAATTAATTAAAAGCTTACCATCCACGATAAAAAATGGATAAGCTACCACTTATCTTATAGGATAAGATGTAACGATAACCAAAAAATCTCCTGCCAGCTAAGGCCGAGGGGATTTTTTTTGGTTATCATATATGTTTAGAAGAGTAACACATGTCACTCCATTTCTTAATTCCAATTGCATATTTATTCACTATTACGTATAATAACGCCGTATTAACTCAATGAATACATAAAAGAAGGATGTGTACTATGCCGATTCATATCAGAGAAACTCGCTCGGAAGATCTGAAACAACTGACAGCATTGATGCATGACTACGTCGTAGGTTTCTACAATAATCCGTGGCCAGGTGACCAAGCAATCGAACTTTTGATTAACAACCTGCTGGAGCAGCAGATCGGCACTCAATTTGTAGCAGAAGAGGACGGAAAGTTGATTGGATTCGCTACATTGTTTTTCACGTACAGTACGATGAAAGCGGAGCGTGTAACGATTATGAATGACCTTTTTGTCACGGAAGCATTCAGAGAAGGAGAAACCGAAGCCAATTTATTCGCATGCTGTCAGCAATATACGCATGAACATGGATGTGCATATATGTCCTGGATTACAGCCGTGACTAACGAGCGTGCGCAACAATTATTCGATCGGCTTGGAGCTAAACGTGGCGATTGGGTTAACTATTCAATTTAAAGATAAAGACATCCTAATGATGTTACCTCTTGCTGTGTGCAGCCGCCTGCAGTCTTTCGAGCACATCAAAAGGTACCGTCTTGCTACCCAGATCTCCATGAAAAACAACGCCTTGTCGTTCGCCATGGTAATCTGATCCGCCGGTCACTATAAGATTATATGCTTTAGCCATCTCTGCATATCTACGTTCCTCTTCCGGGCCATGGTCTGAATGAAAGACTTCAATGCCATCCGGAAGGGATTCTGTGATAATACGGCGTACTAATTCATCATCATTATAAAGACCTGGATGTGCGATTACCGCAGCACCTCCCGCTGCTCTAATCCACTCACAAGCATCCTTAGGCGTAACTCGCGGTACAGATACGAAGCCAGGCTTGCCTTCAGCAAGATATCGATTAAATGCATCTCGCATGTCGGTAGCGTATCCCTTTTTCACCAATACATCAGCCATATGAGGTCTACCAATACTCTCATCTGGCGCTAACGGTCGTCCGAGTCCATCCAGTACTTCCTGCCAGCTTATATCCAATCCTAGTTGCTGGAGCTTGCCAATAATCAGATGATTCCGTTCCTCCCGCGCTTCTCTCAATCCGCGCAACCGTTGCAGAAATAACTCATCCTCCGTATTCACGTAATAACCGAGCACATGAATATCTTTACCACCAGCCCGCGTGCTGATTTCGACTCCAGCTATAACATCGATACCGTACTCTTTTCCCGCTTGCTTCGCTTCGGCTACACCTGCTACCGTATCATGATCCGTTAAGGCTACCGCAGCCAGTCCTCTCTGTTTTGCAAGCTTCACATTATCAGCCGGTGGTTGCATCCCATCTGAAGCCTGACTATGCGTATGAAGATCACAGCGTCCTTGATGCTGATCCATTGGCTCCCATTCCTTTCTGATTGAAATTAATTTTACAGCCCTTTCATCCTTAAACCCGTTCTCCCTGCTCGTGCTCCTGTTGACGCAAATACCCCAAAAAGGCAACAGCCGACAAGGGCAACAAAGACGACTTAAGATGAATGGCATAAAACTGCCGTTTGAATTCAAGACCGCGAATATCCACAATATGTACAAGCCCCAGTGCCAGCTCATGCTGCACGGACGAAGGAGACAACATCGTAATGCCCACGCCAGCCTCTACAGCCGATTTGACCGCACCTGTACTCCCAAGCTCCATAACCACATTCATGTCACTCGGATCTATTTTTTTCTTTTGCAGTTGACCTTCCATCACTTGGCGAGTACCTGAACCTTCCTCACGTAGCACAAAAGGGTAGTTCATTACCTCTTCCAAGTTTACTTTTCCCCGTCCTGCCAGATCATGCCCTGCTGGTACAATCAGTTTCAGTTCGTCCTGCATCACAGGTTCGACGATCATATCCGGATGATTTACCGGTGCTTCAATTAATCCAAAATTCAACTGGTGCTTCAAAATCTCATCCATGATCTGGGTGGTATTCATCACTTTCATCACAATCGAGATATCGGGATACTGCTTTGCAAAAGGCCCAAGCATACGTGGCAAAACATATTCACCAATGGTCAGGCTTGCTCCAAGCTGTAATCTTCCCTGCAATTTCTGTGTAAAAGCAGACATGGCTTCATCTGTCTGACGAACCAGTTCCACACTTCGCTTGGCGTGAGGCAGTAACGTCCTTCCTGCCTCCGACAATTCTATTTTTTTGGTGGAACGATGCAACAGTTTAGTCCCAAAATAATCCTCCAGCGATTGAATCTGCATCGTCACGGCCGGTTGAGTCATATGTAACGCCTGCGCAGCTGCGGAAAAACTCCCCTTTTCCGCTACCGTATAAAAAATGTGCAACTGATGAAAATTCATATCTTCGCCCCTCTTCTATTACACTTACTATATTGTATCCGATTTCCAGTCTGGCAACAAAAAAAAGCATGCAGCTTGTCTGCATGCGTTGGTACAAATGATTCTTCACTTCTCATCCATAAATTTTTATGATTGCAATCTCAAATCTGTTTCATCATCTATGCTTCCGGCTATTTTTGACCAGCGTCATTCTTCTGGAATGCCTCAGCCAAGAATAATATGACTTCAGATCTCTCAGTTCAATCGTCTCCGACATACGTCCCAAAAACGTCACTACAATCATTTTGTGCAGCGGATTGCCTGTAATGTCATATTCTCCTTCAAGCTCGGAAAACTCAGCAACCACCACCAGATCATCGTCAATCAGATAAACATCCTGCTCATTGCGGTAATATGGCGTTACCCTGTCCTGCTTCAGACACTCCCATAACCAAGCCGCAATATGGTCATCATCACTACGTGCAGGCTCAATACGGTCTGCATACCGCATCTTTGCATGATGGGTAATGACGATGTCAGCCACTTTCTTGTCTCCGAGAGCCACAAAAAACGGCTCGTAGGTGCTCCAACGTTGCATCACCTTATCACGCATGGGAATCACTCTCCACCAGATAGGACTTTCTATCTATTTATTACCCAATATATTACAACATTAGTCCCGTAACAACAAGGCGTAAGTGTAACTTTTTTTCGCAAAAATCTATTTATGCTTATTTTAGAAAAGAGCGACCCAGTGGGTCCCTCCTATGTTTCCTGCTATACTCCGTAAAAACTTGTTTTGTCCGCCGTTTTGCTAGCATACTCGGTTTTAATCTCGTTTCGATAGGAGCGCTCGATTTTGCGCACATAGGAAAGCCGCTTTACGTTTTTCATCGTATCGTCAGCCCGTTCTGCATTAACATACATGACAACATAATGCATACGGCGGGAGATATAATGCACGGTACCATATTTTTCGAGATTGCGGGCCGCTTTCAAATCACTGACCCAAATAATAAATCCTGTTCTTTCCGCAAACACCATCGTTCCCCGCCCTTCTATAAATGGAGACCGGCCCTCGAAAGGCCCGGTCTGTTCAAATTCTAAAAAACTATAATGTAACGGTCTTCAAGTTTAACTGCATCCACATTTGCCGCCGCTACCACAGCCGCCTTTAGGATTAGGATCGTTGCTTGGCACTTTAATCGTGCTCGATACAGCAAAAGCAATGGTTTCGGACATCTGAAACAGCATCTCATCCAAAGCTTGCTCAGCCTGTTTGAAACGAGCTACAGCTTCAAAAGATTCCAGTTCCTTCTCGATCGCTTTCACCTGATCCTTCGCTGCATGAAAGTCAGGATGAAAATGGCCAAAACGCTGTGTTTCTTCAAAAAGCTCTTTCTTGGCATTTAATCTGCGGATGCCCTCTTGAATCTCAGAACTTGTTTCGACTTGCTGCTTCCAATATAAATAATCCGATACTTCGGCAGATTGGTTAATCATGTCGCCCAGTTCATATGCGCCCGTTAACACTTGGGCCATATCGACCGTGTTTATTTCCGCTACGCTCATGAATTATTCATCCTATCTATATATAAAGTTCTACTTAACGTAGACTTCTTCATCATAGCATATCCATGAAAGGTTAAGAAGAGTTTTTCCACTAAACTAGACATCATCCGGTAGAATAAGACGCATTGCATCCCAGTCTTCCGGGGTAAATGTTCGCCATTCCGTACGCGATGCAGTTTCGTGCGGATCAAGGATGCACCATCCTTCCAGTATCCATCGCTCTTGCTCTTTCACCTGATGCGGAATAAGAACAAACGCATCCTTCCCCTTTTGAATTCCTAGTTTCACTTGCCATTCGATGGCTTGCATTGCAATTTGGCGCTCCGTCGACAGGTGATACTTTCTCCATTCCCTGTGCCAAGTCTCAGGTACATCAGCCTTCCTCTCGTTCCATGCCGATTTTTCAATCGCATCATAGTCAGACCCATCCTCATCGTAGTCTACCGTCATATCAGGCGTAAATGGTAATTGCAATAAGCCTTGATTCTCATCGTTGTAAAAGAAAGGGGAATTCCGCGTCGGTCCTTTGTTTCTCTCCCTTTTGCGCTGTTCAGGCTGATCCGTATTCTCAGCAACCACCAGATTATCTTGCTTATCTTGAATATTCTCCCCGACTGTTGTCCAGTCCTTTAACGTAACAATTACTTGGTGGGGCAACTCCCCTTGTCCATGTCTCTGTAAAAAATCAGCGATGTCTTCCCACTTCACTCCACTCGCAGCAGCGATTTTCATTCGCTCTTTGGTCAAACGATAGATTGACATCTGGTCACGTGTGATCCGTTCACAGTATTGTTCGAGTCTCCAGCAGACTTCAGCTGGCACATCCGGCGGCACCATAACTTCAAAGTCGGGTTGCACATAAAATTTGCCGTATTGTATCACTTCCTGCTCGTGTAGCCTATCTAAATGATGAACATCCCCATTTGCTCCCACTCTCCTATTCAAGAAATCGGCTGGATCGATCAACCAGCGAAATGCAGCCTCCCCATTCTCATTCTCACCGACTTCACCAAACCCCCAGCCAGCTAAAGCATGCAACCAGCCTTGAAACCCTGAATTACCTCCTCCGCACAGTACACGGAACCATTGATTCACTCCAGGCGTAAGTACCGCGAGCTGATAGCGAGAATGTTGCATCTCTGATCCGGACGCCCCATATCGCTCAATGCATATTCTAAACACTTCACCATGCATCTCGAACCAGGACAACTTGATCCACTGTTGCAATTTATCTTGCCTGATTTCGAAACCTCTATCTGTTTGTTGCACCAAGTTTAAGCAGAGCAGTAAATCCAGCAAAATAACTACATGCACCGGGTATAATGCCTTATGATCATACGCAATCTCCAACGGTTCGAAATCCTCTGGAGACATGATCGTTAATGTGCTTAACTTTTGTACCGTTCTCTTATGTATTGTACCTTTTCCAGTGACAGGCAGACCTTCTCTATCAATCCAAGCAAGAAGATGAAGTAATTCTCCTGCGATATGCGGTTTTCCTTCCTTAATGACACGCCTGACAGAACCGACCATCGGTTCAACAATGCGGTCCACGCGACTTATATACGATAAGGTCAATGTTGCCAGATGACATTCGGGGATATGAAAAGAGCATTCTCCCCAGCTTTTATGTACGGATTTAATCCATTGTTTACGGCGCAACATGGCAAAAGCAAGCTTCGCTTCAGCTCCACTTAATCCTTCCTTAGCCCAAACCTCCGAAGGCAGAAGAGAAGAGAACGTTTGACCCGCATATTTGTGAAAAAGAGCACCAAGCACCCGTTGCTCCGCTGACGTAAGTGCAGACCAAAGTGCCAGACCAGCCAACTTTTTCGATTTCATCGATTTCTCCACTTCAAACTCCAGACCAGACATCAGCATTTCACTTCCCTTCTGCAACATGTTAATGAACCTTGTCCTGCTCATGCACAATCGCATATTCGTAACCCTGCTCTACCAAAAACATTTGGCGATTTAACGCAAATTCCTGTTCCTTGCTATTTTCGGAAACCAGTGCATAGAAATAAGCTTTGTTCTCACCTGCTTTGGGGCGCAGAATCCGTCCAAGTCGCTGGGCTTCTTCTTGCCTTGAACCAAAACTACCAGAGATTTCGAGGGCCACCGCAGCATCCGGCAAGTCAACGGCAAAATTGGCAACCTTTGATACAACAATCGTACGAATTTCGCCCTTTCTAAAAGCAGAAAACCAGTGAATACGTTCCTGTTGTGGCATCGATCCAGAGATTAGAGGTGCATCAATTTCCCGGGCAATCATCTCAAGCTGATCAAGGTACTGCCCAATGACAAGTGTCGGTAGATTTTGATGTCGTTCCAGTAAACGCTTTACAACCTTTAATTTTGCCGGATTTTCAGCTGCCAGGCGAAATTGATGTTTACCCTCGGCCTGCACATAAGTTGATCTTAATTCAGGAGACAAGGGCACCCTCACTTCCTGACACTTCACTTCTGCAATCCAGCCTTGCTGCTCCAGCTCTTTCCATGGCATATCATATAATTTGGGGCCGATCAACGAGAACACATCCTGTTCACATCCATCTTCACGAACAAGCGTGGCGGTCAAACCTAGACGACGAGTAGCCTGAATGTCTGCCGTAGCCCGAAACACCGGAGCAGGCAACAAATGCACTTCATCATAGATGATCAGCCCCCACTTTCTCTCTTGTAAAAGATGAATGTGAGTGAAATCGGCAGCTTTAGATTTTCGATGTGTCAAAATTTGATACGTTGCCACCGTCACCGGTTTGACCTGCTTTTTCTGCCCCGAATACTCTCCGATCTGTTCCGCATTTATCGTTGTTTTATCCTGAATTTCCTGTATCCACTGCCGGACAGACGTTGTATTGGACGTTAGAATAAGACATTCACATTGCAACCGTTCCAGCACAGCCATGCCAATAATCGTTTTGCCTGCTCCGCAGGGAAGTACCAGTAGTCCGCTACCGCCGACGCCTTCACCATCTTGAAAAGCGTCCACTGCCTTCTGCTGATAAGGTCGCAGCGCAAATGTAGCTCTTTTTCCCTCACCGCATCTACTAGACATACTAGTCGTTGATTCAGTAATATTAGGCCGCCAGCCAAATGAAAGTTCGCTCCCTTTCCGATAACCGGCATAATCCAATACAGGGTAACCAAGACGTGTCAGTTCCCTCTTCAATAAACCACGCTTTTCTCCCGATAACACAAGCTCGTTCACGCTCGTTCGTTCCATACGGAAAGCAGATATCGATTTGATGTCGCTCAAATCATCTAACAATTGCTCGTCTTCACAAGTCAGGCGCATTTTAGAATGATCCGGCTCAGCATGTAACTTTAATTTGCCGTATTGCTCCATTATTCTGCACACATCCTGAGTGAGAGCCGCAGGCACATTCCAGCGTGACACCTTCTCAAGACACTTGATCACCCATTCTGAATTCCAGCCTAGTGCTGCCGCATTCCACAGCGACAACGGGGTGATTCGGTAGGTATGAAACGTTGCAGGTGTCTTTACGAGTTCCGCGTACATACTGAGCTCCGCTCTGGCTGTTTCAAACTCGGGATGCCCCACTTCGAGCAATACTGTGAAATCACGCTGTACAATGCAAGCTCCCTGCGGATTGAACATCTCCATCTTTCCCACATCCATTCCTAATCTATATCATTCAAACAAAGATCTGACTCGTACACTCCGATCGCAAACTTCATTTCTCTCACAACAAAAAAAGCATCCTGTCCATACCTTGGTATGTTCAGGATGCCCAACTACAGTTCTCAGCATTCAGCTGCGTAACCCTTCGCCATGGCCACAAACAGTTTCACACCCGTCTGCATGGCGTCCTCGTCAAAATCAAACATCGGATGGTGATGTGGGTACACCGCATTTTTCTCCGGATTACCCGCACCGACAAACATGAAGCACCCCGGCAACTTTTGCAAATAATACGCAAAGTCCTCTGCAGGCATCAGCATCGGAGAGTTCTGCACCCGGTCTGGGCCAAATATCGCCGTTGCTTCATTAAAGAAACGTTCAGTCTCCTGCGCATCATTAACCACCGGCGGATACCCCATGATGTATTTCACCTGTGTCTCCGCACCATAGGCAGCCCCAGTTTGTGCCACCATAGATAGCACACGCTCTTTCATATTCGTCCGTGTCTCTTCATCAAATGTTCGTACCGTGCCGCTGAGCTTGCACTGCTCCGCAATCACATTCTGCGCAGAACCCGCCTGCATCGTGCCAATCGTTAGTACTGCCGGGCGCAACGGATCAACGGACCGGCTAACGATAGTCTGAAGTTGCATCACAAGCGCAGAGCCCGCAACGACACTATCAACGGTAGCTTGCGGCATGCCGCCGTGACCGCCTTTTCCTTTGATATCAATGTAAAAGTCATCTGCCGCAGCCATCATCGGTCCTGCTGTGCTTGCAACAATGCCAACGGGAAGCGGTGTCCATAGATGAATGCCATAGATAACGTCTACGCCTTCAAGTGCTCCGTCTGCTATGACCTGAACTGCACCACCCGGCAACAACTCTTCCGCTGGCTGGAACAGAAACCGAATCTCGCCCTGCACTTCCTGCTTATGACGACTGAAATAAAGCGCGGTTCCCAGAAGCATTGAAATATGACCATCGTGGCCGCAAGCATGCATCGCTCCAGGTTGCTGTGAAGCGTATTCCACATCCTTCTCGTCCTGCATCGGCAATGCATCCATGTCAGCGCGAAGCATGACTACAGGCCCTGACCTGTCCCCGCGTAGTATTCCAAT
This sequence comes from Paenibacillus polysaccharolyticus, assembly GCF_900102085.1. Classification (GTDB taxonomy): domain Bacteria; phylum Bacillota; class Bacilli; order Paenibacillales; family Paenibacillaceae; genus Paenibacillus; species Paenibacillus polysaccharolyticus. The sequence goes on from NZ_FMVM01000016.1 coordinate 39,753, forward strand.
CACCCCATGGCCACCTATATGACGTTTCACCTCAATGCCAAAGCTCTCCAGCATATCTGCCACAAAAGAGGATGTTTTCTCCTCATGAAAGGAAACTTCAGGATTGCGATGAAGGTGACGCCGCCATTCCACCATATGGATCTGCAGATCTTCCCACCATATTTGATTTGTCATGTAACCCCATCCTTTCGATCATCAGCAGGGCTTGTTCATAGCCCCAAACCTTCCTCTTCAAACCTATTGCAGTATATTGTAGCAGAATTGAACGAAAACCGATACGAAAGGCCTTTGGAAAGCTTGCACGGGAAGGGGAAACATACTATCATGAACTAGAGAAACACACGAGAATTATACTCGGAAGCTTATGAGGAGGATCAAACGCTTATGATTTTTGAGAATACAGGCTTGGATGGCTTGAAAAGCGACTTGGCATACCTGGATGAGAGCGCCGAGAAAGTCGGATTCGTCCGGTGGCAATGGGAATATTACCGTGCTACATATGACTACAAAATCGAAGATGAACAAACCAACTCAGAATACTTTGTACGCATTAATACGCGCGCGGTAGAAGGCAAACTGGAGAAACCCGATACGGTTCTGGCCGTTGAAGCCGTTTATCTGGGCAAAGCTACTTTCCCGCATGGACTTGATTACGACTCTTCCGTTCCTCAGCCAGTCGTGAAGCTGGCCACCCAAAAATTGCAGCAGCTCAAAGAACTGCTCGAAGCTTAGGCGGGCCAGATTATGAAACAACAAACGGCCCAGACGAGAACGAAGAGAGGCACGCCGGATTTTCAACTGCTAATCCTCACTTTATTGTTGGTGGGCTTTGGACTGGTGATGGTATTCAGCTCCAGTTCCAGCATCGCAATCGCAAGCGAAAGTTTTAACAACGATGCCCTTTACTTCACGAAAAAACAACTTATGTGGGCGATGATCGGTCTGGTTGGCATGTTTTTTGCCATGAATATCCGCTTTAACAAGTACAAAAAGCTCTATGCACCGTTTTTCCTGTTCACCACCGCACTACTCTTAGTTGTCTTGGTATCCGGTGCCGTGTTAAATGGTGCAAGAAGCTGGATTCGCGTGTTTGGATTCAGTTTGCAGCCTGCAGAGTTCGCCAAAATTGCAATTATTTTATATTTGTCAGCACTCATCACCAAAAAAGGTGAACGTTTCCGTGATTTCAAGACCGGATATTTTCCTGTCCTGTTCATCGTCGGATTTATTGCAGGATTGATCATGTTGCAACCTGACTTTGGTACCTGTTTCATTCTGGTATCTACCTGCGGTCTTGTCATTTACGCTGGTGGAGCTAACATGAAGCACATCCTGGGTTCTATTTTATTGGTTGCGCTTGGTGGTGCACTTGCCTTTGGAGCCAGTGCCCTCTTTTCCTCCATGTCTCCGGACACTCCAGCGCTGGACAGCACAACAACAGTGACAGCAGAGCAAAACTACAAAATTGGACGTATTCAAGCCTTCCTTAATCCAGAGTCTGATATCAATGGCGGAAGTCTCAACCTCTACCGTTCTCTGGTTGCCATCGGGGACGGCGGTATTACAGGTTCGGGTATTGGACAAGGCACCATGAAGTTGCATTATTTGCCAAATGCCTATAATGACTTTATTTTTTCCGTCATCGGAGAAGAGCTCGGTTTCATCGGGAGTGCATTGTTCCTGCTCATTTATCTGTACTTTATCTGGAGAGGCATTATCGTCTCCCTACGTTGTCCTGATCCTTTCGGAACGCTGGTGGGTATAGGTATCATGGGGCTTATCGCGATCCAGGCCTTCATCAACATTGGCGGGGTAACTCAAACGATACCTGTAACGGGGGTTACACTTCCGTTTATCAGTTATGGGGGGACCTCACTCTTTGTCATGATGGTGGCGATGGGGATTGTGCTAAGTATTTCACGGACCAATAACCTAGAAGCAATTAAGGAACAAAAAACGAAATCGGTAACGGTGCAGACACGCACCTCCCCGGCACTTCGTTCACGGGATTCGATTCGCCGAGTTCGCTAATGGAATGAAAAAAGACTTTGCATCTGATGGATGCAAAGTCTTTTTTGTGTTTTTTTTGTATAAAGATAAGGAACAAAACATAGATTTGTTCATACCTTACGTGGAGTCTAAAGATTTACAGGTCGTCGCCTTTGAAAGAGACACCTTCAACCTTCACATTCACTTCGACTACACGTAGTCCGGTCATCGTTTCTACCGCTTCTCTTACATTCTGCTGGAGCATACGGGAAACTTCATGAATCGGAGTTTCATACAGGACGATGATACGCAGATCAATGGCTGCTTCCAGCTGACCGACTTCCACGCCTACGCCTTTCTGTACGTTTTTACCACTGAGACGCTTCGCCCAGCCCTCTGACAAACCTCCAGACATTGCGGCGATTCCAGGCGTTTCCATTGCAGCCATTCCAGCAATTTTCGCAACCACGTCATCGGCAATCCGGATGTTTCCGCTCTCCATTTGAAGTTGTTCTGCCATGCCACATCCTCCTTCACTTCGTTACTCGTATTTTAAATCCTTTCCACCCTAAAAAGCAAATTTAACTGTAAAAGATGCGTTTACAACCTGCCCCCCTTTGGTTATATTGAAATATGAAATTAATCGCATAGGTACATAACGTGAATTTCAAAACAAAATATGTATATAACCGAGGTGTTTTTTGTGAGAAACCGGATTTCATCCTTTTTGCTGATTGCATTTTTTGCGCTCAGTGCCATCGCCCACTTCTTGAAATGGGATTCGATTCTGCAGTTCGTGATATCTGCCATTTCGGTTATTTTTGTGGCCGGTTTTTTAGGTAAAGCGACCGAAAGTGTAGCTCACTATGCCGGTCAACGACTAGGTGGATTCCTAAATGCAACCTTTGGCAATGCAGCCGAACTCATTATTGCGATTTTCCTCGTAAAAGAGGGCTTGTTCGACATGGTCAAAGCCAGTCTGACCGGGTCCATTATCGGTAATCTGCTACTCGTACTGGGACTCAGCATTTTTGCCGGCGGACTAAAGTATAAAACACAGAATTACAACGTTTCGCTTGCGGGGCTCAACGGCTCCCTGATGATCGTTGCCATCATTGCCCTGTTCGTCCCGGCCGTATTCCTGAACACCCACTCTATCACACAGCGGGATACGAATACACTCAGTCTCATTGTGGCTGGCTTGCTTATCCTGGCTTATATTGCGTGGCTTATCTTCTCTATGGTCACGCATAAAAGCTATCTTGCCGATGTAACGGATGACCAGGACGAAGAATTGCCTCATGAGCATGCTCCTGCATGGTCGAAGAAAAAGTCGATCCTCTATCTCGTGATCGCTACCGTTATGGTCGCCTTTGTCAGTGAATGGCTGGTTGGCACACTTGAGGTATTTACTTCAGAGTTTGGACTAAGTGAGCTGTTCGTTGGTGCTTTCCTCGTGGCCATTATCGGTAATGCAGCCGAACACAGTGCGGCCATCATGCTTGCGATGAAAAATAAAATTGGTGCCGCTGTTGAAATTGCCGTAGGCAGCAGTTTGCAAATCGCACTATTCGTAGCACCAGTGCTAATATTTGTAAGCTATTTTACGGGTCGTACGATGGATATCGTGTTTACCACCATTGAACTGGTCGCCATCGGTGTGTCTGTTTTTATTGCCAAATCGATCACACAGGATGGCTCCACCAACTGGTATGAAGGTCTGCTTCTACTTGTTGTGTATGTCATTCTAGGTGTCTCATTCTTCCTGGTATAACAGAACTGTTGATTAACGTTATACCACTCCTGCGTACATCAAGAGACAGCCGAGGGACTACTTCCCCGGCTGTCTTTTTACGCCTACTGCAACACTAGACATATACATCAACACATACAAAAAAAGCATGCAACGGAATGTGCATGCCTTCTATTCTGACCCGCGCGATTGCAGGCTATTGCTCATTCTTTTTGTTCAAAGCTTCATATAAAATCGCCAAGTTCCGCTCAAGCGCGCTAACCATCTGCTTACCTGTACCTTCTGGAAGGAGTCCTGCACGGACAGCAAAATCAACTTCCTTGGAGAACCCATACATCTGTGTATCCAATACTTCCTCATAGAGAGGGCAGTAGCGGGTAGCCAGATTCTCCATCTGTACTTCAATAAGCTTCTGTATTTTATCTGCATCTTCTTGAAGAAGATTGATTGCTTTCAGGTTCAGCTGGTCCTGCAGATCAGATGAAGTCATGCATCATTTCCCCCCTATGTCCCAAAATCGCGTAAAGACGTTCTACCTCTAATATTAGACGAAATGAAGAGCTAATACAAGAACCTGACCAAAATAACCGCACGAGTTGTGAGCTCTGTTACAGCCTTCTCTCGCTTTGTCTAATTCACTCTAACGGACATTGTGTTCTGCTATGATTAAAAACACCCCTGCCCGAAGGCAGAGGTGTTCTTAAATGATGTTATTCAGATGCGATGTTTACATTCAGGCCATGCTTTGCAAATACTTCAGACATTGCTGCCTTCGCTTCATCTGCATCCGGGCCATGAACGTGCAGTTCATAACTGTGCGTGCTAATCAGCGTTGTAAACAACCCAAGAATACTTTTTACGTCAATATACTTGTTCTCTGAATGAAGCACGATTGAAGAAGTAAACTTGCCTGCTGTTTGAGCAATTTCCACTACAGCCGCGTTATTACTCGACATAGGAATCCCTCCGTCTTTTCACTTTTGGTATCATCTATTAATTACCACTACATGATACCGTGAATCCGCTTTCCTAGCAACTGCAAAATGCAGTTCCTATTTCAACTGGTCCGGATTCAAACATTCCAGCTCAGGAATGACAAAGATGCCATCTTTACGAATCAGCACATCATCGAAATAGATTTCGCCACCGCCGTAGTCTGGACGCTGAATCAATACGAGATCCCAGTGAATGGATGAGCGGTTTCCGTTATCTGTTTCTTCATATGCCTGACCTGGCGTAAAGTGCAGGCTACCTGCAATTTTTTCATCAAACAAAATATCTTTCATCGGGTGCAGAATGTGCGGGTTGAAACCAATCGCAAACTCACCGATATGACGCGCACCTTCATCTGAGTCCAGAATTTCATTCAGGCGTTTCGTATCATTGCTGGATGCTTCTACGATTTTACCGTCTTTGAATGTAAACTTGATATTCTCAAACGTAATTCCGTTATACAGCGTCGGTGTATTATAACTAATTGTTCCATTAACGGAGTTGCGTACGGGTGCGCTGTATACTTCACCATCCGGAATATTTTTTTGTCCGGAACACTTCTCTGCACCGATATCTTTGATGGAGAAGCTCAGATCCGTGCCTGGCCCCGTAATCCGCACTTTATCTGTACGTTTCATGAGGCTTGCAAGTGAGTCTTGGGCTTTGTCCATTTTTGCATAATCCAGGTTACATACGTCAAAATAGAAGTCTTCAAATGCTTCCGTGCTGGTGTTCGCGAGTTGCGCCATGCTTGCGTTAGGGTAACGAAGCACCACCCATTTTGTATGTTTGACACGCTGTTCGCTATGTACCGGATGGGAATACAGGGAGTTGTACAGTTTCATTTTTTCTTCCGGCACATCGGACAGATCATTCACGTTCTCTCCCGCACGGATGCCGATATAACAATCCATTTGTTTCATACGGTTCAAATCAATCTCTGCCCACGTTTTCATCATCTCTTCCGTAGCATTTTGCAACATCACACGCTGAACGGTTCGATCTGTCAACTGTACAAAAACGTTACCGCCTTTTTTGCCCACTTCTTCAATAATGGCATTGATCAAATCACGTTCTGATCCAATCATCTCAACCAATACATTTTCGCCAGGCTGTACATCAACAGAATAACCTACGAGGTTCGCTGCAAGCTTCTGAATTCTAGGGTCCTTCATTCGATAAATCCTCCTGTCATCTGCCATTCAATGAATTGAACAACGGTAAATTACGTTACTATTGTAGCACGCACCAGACATCCCGTCAGCAGGCAGTCACAGGTTTTATTTATTGATATGATTTAAAGTTCACATCGGTTACCAGTGCTTCTACATTGCTTCGGCTACTGTTATCCGTGTATTTCACCTGACTCTCAGAGGAAAGGCGCATCGGTAAGCTGGTTTTGCGATCAACCGTCAGATGATAGACCGTATGCACCTCAGCCTTTTGAATCAACTTCTGCATCGTGTCCTCACCCTGCTGCCATACCTTTTGCAATTCCTGCTCAAGTTTCTGCTTACTCGCACCTTTCACTTGACTCGCCTTGTGCATGTACTCTGCCCGAATGGAATTCATCTCATCTGTCAGTTGGTCTGTAGCCCAGGTTTTGGCGTCCTCTGGCGCAAGCTCTATCCGCAATATACGTGTTTGGCGGCCTGAGCCATATTCGGATTGAATTGTTTTTTTCATACTATCGATCTTTTCTAATTGCGCAATGGGGTTAAAACGAGATAAGGAGCCACGTAATGGTTCATGCTGAGCCGTTAAAGAATTCCATTGTCCTTTTTTACGTTGAAAAGAGGCACTGAATCCGCTAGGTTGACCATTATTTTTCACCGCATTCAAACTTATTCCTGAATCCGCCGCAGTCACTGCGCCTGGTAATCGGGTCTGCAACGTCAGCCGGTCATGGTCTTCCAGCTTGCCTTCAAATTTAAATTGATTTTCAAACATTCCACTGTTTTCTCGTCTCAATCCAGCCTGTCCTTCAAACGTCAACGACTCTTTCCCCGCTATGCCGGATAATGCCAGAGAAAATATTTCTTCAGGCGTCCGATCATGCTGGAGCATCCCGCACCCCGGAACAATGGCTAGCACAAGGCAAAGGATTAGCGATAAAGAAAACGTAGACTGGCGGTTCAACATGTCTATTCCACCTTTCAGTCATTTTCTCCATAGATTGCCCTCACAATATGTGCTTATACTTCCTTACTATGCGACCAGACAAACCACACGGACTTTCATCCACATACCCGTTCAAAAAAAGAGAGAAACGACTCCGCAACCGGAATGTCTCTCTCATCGTATACCTTCCTGTTCCTCTATGACAATTCGATTCCGGCCCCCGTTCTTTGCACTGTACAGCGCCATATCTGCACGGTAAAACAGGGACTCTACACTTACTTTCTCATCCATCCAGTTCCATTCAGCAATGCCACTTGACACCGTAACAGACGGCCTCGTCTCGGCCTCAACTCGGGTACGGATTCGTTCCGCATACACAAGCGCTTGTTGAATGCCGATCTGAGGCATGTAGATAGCCAGTTCTTCACCGCCCCACCTTGCGCAAATATCCTCGGGTCGAACCGAACTTGTAACAATGTCACTGACTTGTTTTAATACTTGATCCCCGGTTTGATGCCCAAAGGTATCATTCACCTGTTTGAACTGATCGATATCCACGACAACCAATGAGCCGCAGTAATCATGAGCCTGACGTTCGTGAATAATATTGTCCAGGTAATGCCTTACGTACAGTCCGGTCAACATGTCCAGATTGGCCAACCGGCGCACCTCAGCATGCAGGGTGGCATTGGTTAGAGCAAGACCCAGATGAATCGATAACATTTGTAGCAACCTGTAGTTCTCATAGGAGAAAAAATGTTCCCGCACATGGGCAAGCAGAATAGCACTCTTCACCTGTCCATCCACGCGAATTGGTGCTGCAATCAGAGACATCGCGCCTGTTAATTCCATGAAACTGGAAGTTACCTTATCAAACTGCGTATAGTCAGATATAATTAATGGCTCTTCAGTCTGATACATGTAACCCGCAATGCCAGAATCCATAGGATACGTTCTCTGCCGAATCTCTTTTACATTGGTCGCCATCACCTCAAACCTGTTCGTACTGTCATTTAATTGCAAAATGCAGCAAAAGTCGGCCTGAAAGATGTTTTTAAATTCTTGCTCAGAAAACTGATAGATTTCCATCAATTGCAAGCTTTTGTTAAGGCGCTGCGTCAGATCATTGATTACACGAAGTTCCTGAATCAACATATGGGATTGCTCATGAAGTTTTGCATTTTCGAAAGCTGTCCCTGCTGTATCCGCCATCATGGCAATCAGTTGTAAATCGGAGTCTTCCATCAATTCCTCGTTCATTTCGATATGAAATACTCCGTATATGCCCTGTTTGCCTTTGAGCGGCAACCCCACCTCAATGATTCGTTTGTCCAACTCATCAGACCGGGAGACGATCAGTCTACCCTCCATGAATGAGCGCACACAGATATCTTCTCCACGCTCTTGAATAAGTAGTGGTTTAATACGAGGATTAAAACTTCTCTGGTCCTGAGACATATAGAGCATAATGTGTGTGGAAGGATAGAGGTAGTCCATACTGACAAATACTTCGTCCAATATCGCCCCGACATCCATTTTGTCATGCATACGCTGTACGATCTGAAAAAGAATGGATCTTCGGTGTTCCTCCCGAGCGGTTTGTTCATGTGAGTGCAACAAGTCCGTCATAAATATGTATTCAAATCTTCGGTAAAAGCAGGTGTGGTAATGCAATGCCTCAGATCGAACCACAGCTTCTGACGTTTCGGATCGGTGGGATTCAAAGACCAGCGCAACAAACACAGCAAATATATCTTTATTGATTCTTGAAAACAGAGGCTCGGCAATCAGCAGATACTCCCCATGTTTACTAATTCCGCGTCTAGATAACGTCTGTTCCTTTTCAGCACACTCCAAAACCATCGAACGTACATTGATATCCGAATCGGTAATCTGGCCGGAGTCCTCTCCTATGCACTCTCCTTCCGTATTCCAAACACTGTATGCAGCAATTGGCCCACTTGGCACAGAATCTTTCTGGTTTGTCCAATCCGTGAAGGCTTGTCCTAATAAACTGCTTAAATATGAGAAGTCAAAAGGTGTGATATCCATTTTTTGCATCCACAACGCATGGTCATCATGAGATGGAAGCACTGTAAACGATGTGGAATCGCCCGCGCTTCGCAACTTCAGACTGGTAGGTAAACTTCTTAGATGTTCCAACATGTCAGGCGCTCCTTTGCACCGTTTTTGCATCCTGGGGGATGCATTAATCTGCATCAATTATCGCAAATCTGCAAAATATTAGCGAAAACCTTGATACATAAGATTGTTTAAAGTTAAGATACCATCTATTTTACTCTGTTTGAAGCTTTTTTGCACTCATATTTCAGAAAATTGTCCCATTATTTTAGGCCTAATGACCTATCGACAAATTTAGACGTTTTTCTGGCTTTATGTATTGCTTGACTTTACTCCTTTCAGAATGTAGAATAAATTGTTGATGAAGACTACTAATACGGTCTTTAAATTTGGGCATTACCGGTTGTGTCACCCTCATTCTTTTTGTTGCTTTCAGGACAGCGGCTGAACTTTCCTGATCGTTCTATGCGAGGCCAAGCCCGCATCAACAAATTGGAGCGCAAACAGAGCCCTATATGAACTTTAACTAAAAAGGAGCTACTTTAAACATGGCACGTTACACTGGTCCTAAATTTAAATTAAGCCGTCGCCTCGGCATTTCCCTGAGCGGAACAGGCAAAGAATTGAAACGCCCTTTCCCTCCAGGTCAGCACGGAGCTAACCAACGCAGAAAAATGAGCAACTACGGTATGCAGTTGCAAGAAAAACAAAAATTGCGCCACATGTACGGTTTGGGTGAAAAACAATTCCGCACATTGTTCTCCAAAGCGCAAAAAATGCAAGGTATTGCCGGTGAGAACTTCATGTTCTTGCTTGAGTGCCGCCTTGACAACCTCGTTTACCGTCTTGGCTTTGCTAACTCCCGCGCTGGAGCGCGTCAATTGGTAGCACACGGTCACGTAACTGTAAACGGCAAAAAAGTCGATATCGCTTCTTACCAAGTAAGCACTGGCGATGTAATCGGCTTGCGTGAAAGAAGCCGCGGTCTGACTTCCGTTAAGGAAGCTTTGGAAAACCGTTCGCATCTTCCAGCATACGTTGAATACAACGATGCAGCTGTAGAAGGTAAATTCATCCGCTTGCCTGAGCGTGCTGAATTGTCCCAAGACATCGATGAAAAACAAATCGTCGAGTTCTACAACCGTTAATCGTTGCATCACAACAAAAAAGCAACTGTTCGAGATTTCCTCGGCAGTTGCTTTTTTGTTGTTTTTTTCACTCTTCCCCCAGCCCCTCTTCATTACAAGCCTCTACATAAAGATAATATGTTTATCGAAACACGCACAAAATAGAAAGATAACTTAGGGGGCTACACATGTCATTTTTTCGAAATACCAAGCTTGCGGTAAAGCTAGGATTACTGCTCGGATTAGTGCTCCTCTGCTCGATCGGCGCATTAATTGCCTTTAACACCAAAGCCATATACGACAAAAGCCTACAATATGGTGAAGCTGTAGCGGAACACTCAGCAAGTGCAGCTACTAGCGAATTCATGACTGACGTCAACCAGGTAAAAAATACGCTCGACAGTTTGAGTACAACCCTGCTGGACGCTTCAAAAAATGGGACGCTAAGCCGTCAAGATATCGTAAGGCTTTTGGAAGAATACTTGAAAAAGGACGAAAAGGTTTTTGGTTTTTATACTGGATGGGAGCCCAATGCCTTTGACGGCAAAGATGCAGAACATGTGAATAAGGATAAATACGATGATGAAACAGGCCGTTTTATCCCTTACGTTATCCGGGATGGAAGCTCCTTGCATTTTGAACCGCTCACTACTTATGAGGGAAACAGTGAAACCAGTAAATACTATCAACAGCCGAAGGCGACCAAAACCATCTATTGGTCCGAGCCCACTACGTACAAAGTTGCTGGTAAAGAGACCTTGCTCGTATCCATCGTTCTGCCTTTACTTGATGAGAACAATACCTTTCTTGGCATCGTTGGGGCCGATTTTACGATTGAAGGTTTCCAGCAAAATATTGGATCTCTGAATCCAGACCAAGGCTATGCCATGCTGATTACAAGTGAAGGGCACGTTGCTGCGCACGGCTCAAGACCGGAACTGACCAAAGAGAATGCCGAGCTCTCTTCCAGTACCCAAGCACTTATTCAGCGGATCCAGTCGAATGATACAGGGTTCTACACTGCGGTTGACAATGGCAAAACAGAATTATTTATTGCCGAACCCGCCAAGCTTCAAGGCTCCGATTCTAGCTGGCATCTAGTATCTGCATTACCCAAAAGCGTGATACTCCAGCCTTTTTACGATAGCTTGAAATGGTCTGTACTCATCGCTATATTGGCGGTACTTCTACTGGCAAGCGTGGTCGCGTACACCATCATATCCATAGTAAAGCAATTGAACCGTGTAAATGTTGTCGCAGGACAACTCGCGCATGGTGATCTGACACAAAAGTTGCCTGTTAAATCGAAGGATGAATTTGGAGTCATGGCCATTCACATGAATGACATGATGAATACATTACGCCATACGATCTCTGTTATATCTGAACATGCCTTATCGGTCGGTTCAACTTCGCAACAATTAACTGCCGGGGCAGAGGATACAAGCAAAGCCGCCGAACAGATGGCACTTATCGGAATGGAAGTTGCAAACAAAGCGGAGAAGCAAGTTCAGGAGTTACTTCATTCCTCCCGCTCGATGAACGAAATATCCACGGGCATCGGAAGAATAGCTGAGGCTGCTGCCGAAGTAAGTAGTACATCAAAATCAGTGACGGAACGAACTTCATACGGAACAGACAAAATGCAGGCAGCTATCCATATGGTGGAGAGTGCAAACACTTCTGTCCAATCCTCCATGACTGCACTGGAGCAATTTAAAAAGCGCTCGGAAGAGATTGGTCATATAACGGGTATGATTACCGAAGTAAGCCGACAAACGAATCTTCTCGCCCTCAACGCTTCTATTGAAGCTTCGCGAGCGGGGGAACACGGACGCGGCTTTGGCGTTGTAGCTGCAGAGATTCGCAATTTAGCTGAGCAATCCAGACAATCGGCTGCTGACATTGCCGCGTTGATCCAATCCGTTCAACAAGAGATTTCAGCTATCGTTGAAAATATGCAAAAAGGAAGCACCGAGGTGACTCACATTGCCGATGTAATGAACGAGAGTGGTGAGCTATTCTCATCCATCTCATCACAGATCGCCGACGTGAATCAACAAATTGCACAAGTCTCCACCATTGCCAAACAGATGTCAGGTGAGTCCCGACAGGTCGATTCATCACTTGAGCAACTTAAAACGATTGGTCTTGAAACAGCAGCGCACGCAAGCCAGGTTGCCTCAGCTTCGGAGAAACAGCTTGCATCTATGGAGGAAATCACTGCTGCATCCGCTTCTTTGGCACACCTCACACAAGAACTGTTGGAACTTATCCAGCGTTTCAGAACCTAATGAGCATAAGATATTATATTTTTCTTCAAACACTCTTTTCTATATAGACTTCAAGGCTGGCCTGCTTACATGCAGTTCCAGCCTTTTTCCTTACTTTTGCAACTCATGAAATGCTGTTCGATATCACATGCTATATATCATAATCCATTCCAGATTGGCAAATTTCGACCATTACTTGTATTTCTCAGGCATGCAAACGGGTCTTTTTATGCTATAATTAGTGCTGTTAAAAGGAGGAAGACACTGAATGGTTGATGTTACTAAGAAAAAGCCTGAAGATCCGCCTGTACGCAAGCGTAGCTTTGCACGCAAACTAGGTAGCTTCGTTATGTGGATGGTTGTCCTTGGATTTATGGGCATACTATTCGTTGGCGGTGCTTTAATGGGTTACGTCAGTTCGATCGTCAAAGACGAACCTGTCCGGTCAAGGGCCCTGATTGAACAAAAAGTCAGCGAAAACTCCATCACAGGCTTTGCTTACTTTTCTGACGGCAGTCCGATTGGTCAACTTCGCACGGAAGAAGACAGACGTCCGGTCACCTTTGACCAGATCCCCAAAAAAGTTATTGATGCCGTGATCTCGATTGAAGACAATCATTTTTACGAACATAAAGGTGTAGACATGAGCGGAACACTGCGTGCCGTGAAACAAAAAGTGCTGAAAGAATCAGTACAAACGGGTGGCAGTACGCTTACGCAGCAATTGGCTAGACGTGTATTTCTGAATTTGGACCGTACGGAAGATCGTAAAGTAAAGGAAATTTTGCTTTCCCTTCGACTGGAACGTTTTCTGACCAAAGATGAGATTATGACCGCCTACCTGAACAAGGTACCTTTCGGCAACGGTTCCAGCGGATACAACGTTTACGGAATCAAAGCAGCCGCCAAGGGATTGTTTAATATCAATGATCTCGAAAAAATAAATATAGCTCAGGCCGCTTATTTGGTTGGATTACCTCAGTCTCCCTCTTCCTACTCCGCCTTTAACGGTAAAGGCGATTTTGTAGAGGATAAATTTGATCGCGCCATCAATCGTCAAAAACTGGTTCTGCGCCGCATGCTGGAACTTGGCAAAATCACGCAATCGGAATACAACAATGCACTTGCCTTTGATATCAAAAGCTCGCTTGCTCCGAAAACCATTAAAGCCTATAACACTTATCCATACCTTATGATGGAAACGGAACGTCAAGCAGCACAGATTATCATGCAGCAGCTGAATGCCGACAAAACTAAGGCAACAGGCAAAAGTACAGACGCCGAGGCATCGCAAAAGGAAAACAGCGCCCTGCTGGAAGAGGCTCAGTCACAGCTTCGCACAGGGGGATATCGCATCTATACAACAATTAACAAGAACATCTACAAAACGATGCGTACGATTGCCGAAGATAACAGCAACTTCTCAGCAGATGATCCTGTTAAGGGAAAAGAGCAGACTGCAGCGATGCTGATCAATCATAAAACAGGAGCAATCCTCGGTATGATTGAAGGCCGAAGCTTCCAGGATGAACAGATGAACTATGCGACTCAAATGATTCGTCAGCCCGGTTCTACGATGAAACCTATTGCGGCTTATCTGCCAGCTCTGGAGGAAGGTCTTATTCAACCGGCCTCCGTCATCGACGATGCGCCAATTATTTTGAAAGACGGCCCTAGCGGATACCATATCGCCAAGAATGCGAACAACCGTTATCAAGGTTTGGTAACCGCTCGTAGAGCATTGAATTACTCATTGAACATTCCGGCTCTGAAGCTTTTCAATGAGGAAGTTGGCATCGATAAAGCTTGGACTTTTGCGAAAAAGCTTGGCATTACAACGATCCAGAAGCAGGATTACCAGGCCCAGACCGGTGTTCTCGGCGGACTTCAATATGGTGTAACTGTGGAAGAATTAACAAATGCCTACGGTGCAATTGCTAACAAAGGGGTCTACAACGATTCTTATATGATCAGCAAAATTGTGGATTCCAAAGGCAATATTGTATACAAACATGAAAGCGAGCCTGTACAGGCATTCTCGGAACAGACGGCCTATCTTATGACGGACATGTTACGTACCGTTATAACAGAAGGTACAGCCGATAAAGTACGGGAAAACTACAAGTACAGATCAAGTGTGCCTATTGTCGGTAAAACAGGTTCAACCCAGAACTACGCCGATGTCTGGTTTGAGGGGTATACACCAGATGTTACGCTCGGTGTGTGGGTTGGTTATAAACAGCCGATTAATACACTCGAAAACAAATCACAACGCAAACGTGCTCAGCAGCTTTGGGCCAAAATTATGAATGAAGTCGTCGAAACACAGAAGGATCTGTTTGTTACTAATTCATTCAAAAAACCTTCTGGTATTGAAACCAGAACGGTCTCAGCATACAGTGGCAAGCTACCAACATCCCTGACCGATAAATTTGTTACTGACATTTTCAATAGTAAATTTATTCCGAAGGACCGTGATGATGCTGTCGCTAAAGCGAAATATATTACCTACAACGGTGTAAATTACATTCCACGTGATGAAACACCTGCGGATATGTTGAAGGAAAAAACAGTCGTCAAGCGTAAGAAACCGATCTCCGATCTCATCAAAGAATTGCAAAATGCATTTAAACGGATGAGTCGTCACGAGTCGCTTGCATACTATCTGCCTGAGGATGCCGGTGCTGATCTACCAACTGAGGTTGATCCACGCACGGATAACGGCAAAGCTCCAGATGCACCTGGCAATGTTCGCATCTCCATCTCGGGAGAACGGGCATCCATCACATTCAATGCTACACCTGAAAGTGATGTTGTTGGGTATCGTCTCTATCGTTCAGTCGGTGGTGCCGGATTCCAGAATCAAGGCCAGGTTGTACTGACAGGTGAGTCCAGATCGTTCTCAGCTTACGCAACAGCTAGTGGCAACTTTGCATTCTATGTTACTGCCGTAGACGTTGCTGGCAAAGAATCTGCTCCAAGTGCGACGGTGAGCAGTGCAGGCGCTGGTGCGCCTGATACAGAAGTCAAAGAGCCTATTGAGGTACCTGGTACGGTGGTAACCCCTGGAGAAACAGTCAGTAACAACAATGCACCAACGGCGGCTCCAAGCACACCAGGCCAAGTAAGCGTATCAGCGCTCTCCCAAGGGCTTCGTATTCAGTGGGCACCAAACTCGGAAGCGGACGGCGTGCAGAGCTACGCTGTATTCTATAGCGAGACAGGTTCGGAACCCTTCACCAAGATTGGCACCACTTCGGGTACCAGTATGGTTTATGGTGTACCGTCATCAACGGGGGGTTGGTTCAAAGTTTCTGCCAGCAACAGTGTCGGTGAGTCCGCATCCTCGGAAGCGATACACTATCAGCCTTAATACGGGTGACAAACCCGTTGACAAGCCAATCTCGTAAACGAATGAAAAAGCCGCATGTCCAGTGTGAATACACTGACATGCGGCTTTGTTTATGTTCATGTCCTTTTTAACTCTACATGATACTCAATCCTCAATGGTAGATAAGTCACCTGTTGGCAGATCAAGTTCCCATGCCTTCAACACACGGCGCATAATCTTGCCTGAACGCGTCTTCGGCAGTCTTTCTTTGAATTCGATCTCACGCGGTGCAGCGTGAGCGGACAGGCCCTCTTTTACAAACCGATAGATTTCTTCCTTCAGTTCCGGCGTCGCCTCATACCCCTCACGAAGCGCGACAAACGCTTTAATGATCTCTCCGCGTGTCACATCCGGTTTACCGATCACGCCAGCCTCAGCAACCGCTGGGTGCTCTACCAGTTTACTTTCCACTTCAAACGGTCCAATGCGCTCACCTGAAGAGTTGATGACATCGTCGATGCGTCCCTGGAACCAGAAGTATCCGTCTTCGTCCATGTACGCTGAATCCCCGGATACATACCAGCCTGTCAGTCTGAAGTACTCCTCATACTTCGCTGGATTATTCCAGATTTTTGCCATCATCGACGGCCAAGGTGTACGTATCGCCAAGTTCCCCATGCTGTATGGCGGGAGCTCTTGTCCACGATCATCGATTATCGCTGCTTCAACACCCGGTAAAGGACGTCCCATGGAACCCGGTTTAATCGGCATACCCGGGTAGTTACAGATTAACTGTGCTCCCGTCTCGGTCATCCACCACGTATCATGGATTCGTTGACCGTACGCTTTCCAGCCCCAACGTACGACCTCCGGATTCAGCGGTTCCCCTACCGACATGACATGACGCAAGCTACTTAAATCATGTTGGGCAATCGTCTCGTCCCCTGCGCCCATAAGCATACGGAACGCCGTAGGGGCACTGTACCATACACTTACTTTGTTTTTCTCGATTGTACTATACCAGTCTTGCGGACTAAAACGTCCCCCGCGAATCACATTCGTTACCCCGTTAAGCCAAGGGGCGAAAATGCCATACGACGTGCCTGTTACCCAACCTGGATCGGCAGTGCACCAATATATGTCGTCTTCTCGCAGGTCAAGTACAACTTTACCCGTATAATAATGCTGAATCATCGCATTCTGAACATGGTACACACCCTTCGGTTTCCCTGTTGAACCCGAGGTGTAATGAATCAACAGTCCATCCTCACGCGTCAACCATTCCACTTCCATATCATCCGAAGCCGCAGACATCTCTGCATCAAAATCAATCAATCCATCCTCAGACTGCGGGCCACCGCCGACAACAAAAATATGTTTCAGCTCTGGTAATTCGGATCGTTTAATCCGTCCAAGAAGCTCAGGCGTGGTCACAAGCGCAACAGCACCACTGTCCTCCAGCCGATCCTTCACCGCCGTTTCCATAAAGGCCTCGAATAAAGGACCCGCTACAGCGCCCACTTTCAAAATTCCCAGCAAACTGAAATACAGCTCAGGACTTCGTGGCATAAAAATAAAAACACGTTCTCCCTTAGCTACGCCATATTTATGCAATACATTACCAAAACGACTCGACTGCTCGCTCAGATCTGCGAAGGTGTAAGCTTCCTCACGGGAAGCATCGCTGTAGAGCAAAGCCGTCTTCCCACCTCTGCCTTCCAGGACATGGCGATCAATCGCCTCATGTGCCATATTCACTTTGCCGCTGGCGTGCCACGTAAAGTGCCTTTCTACCGTTTCCCAATCGAACCGGCTTCTTGCTTCCGTATAATCGCCCAGATTCGATTCAGACACCACCGTTTGCAGCATCTCATTATGTGCTTGACTCATGCTTGCCAGCCTCCTTCAACTCGACATTTCGATTCCCTTCAGGGTTCATTCGTATTGCCTTTGTGTTGACTGAACTTCCAGTTAGCGCTTACATTAGTAGAGAGAACTTCTCGTCATGTACTTGCCTGACCCAACCGATGCACTCAAACGGTGTTGAATTGTGAACATTTTTTGTCAACGCAATTATAGCAAATTGGATCAAACATCGTCTACGGCTTTTCATTTTTTTGGTTTTTTGCTATAAGTAGGGGGAGAGAGGGGTATGAACCATGGAGCATATCAAGAAGCATCATATACGTTCCATTTTCAAGTCCGACCACCGAATTACGGTTGAGGGGCCTGTGCCCGCAGAACAGATTATGGAATTGACGTTTCACTCCGATCTGGATGCCTTTCGGCGCCCAACAGAGCAACAAGAAGCCATTGCCGAAATTGCCGCCTTACCCGAAGGGCGAATTATAATTGCCCATGAGAATAATACCATCATCGGATACGTTACTTTTCACTACGCAGATGAGTGTGAACGCTGGTCCGAGGGCAACATGACAGACCTAATCGAGCTTGGAGCCATCGAAGTCGCAGACGAGTATCGCTCTCTTGGTGTTGGCCGTGAAATGCTCCTTACTGCGATGCAAGATACGTATATGGAGAACTATATTATTTTCACGACAGAGTATTACTGGCACTGGGACTTGAAAGGCAGCGGACTATCGGTATGGGATTATCGCAAAATGATGGAGCGGCTTATGCAAAACATTGATATGACCTGGTACGCGACAGATGATCCTGAAATCTGCTCCCATCCTGCGAATTGTCTTATGGTTCGGATCGGCAGTCAAGTACCTATGACCTCGGAGGAACAGTTTGACCGTGTCCGCTTTCGTCATCGGTTTATGTATTAAAGAAAAAGATAAAAGGTACGAATCGCGAATTGAATACATAAAAGAACCGCCTTACAGATCATTCTCCATCGTAAACGGAAAATGCATCTGTGAGGCGGTTTATTGGTGTCTCATTTCGATTTATTCGTGTCTCATTGCGGGTAAGTCACGTGTTTCGAATCACATATGTTCAAGCATGTGCTCAACAATACGATGGGAACGCTGAGAAGACTGCACCGTGAACTCGGCAAAATTCACATGTGCAGAACCGTCTGCCTTGTCAGACATGCTACGTAGCACAACGAAGGGTACACGGTTCATGTGACATACTTGAGCCACCGCAGCCCCTTCCATCTCTGCACAAGCCCCGTCCATCTCTCTATAGAGCATGTTTACGGTTTCCTTGCTGGCAATAAACTGATCACCCGACAACACCTTGCCAATCCGATATTGAGCGCCCTGCGCCTTGCACGCTTCTTCAGCAAGCGAGATTAACGCAGGCTCTGCCGGGAATGCCGATGTCTCCTGGTACGGTATCACTCCACGCTCGAATCCTAGTGGCGTTACGTCCATGTCGTGCTGCACACACACTGAAGAAATAACCATGTCGCCAATGTTCAATTCGGGATGAACTGCTCCTGCTACACCTGTAAAAATCACTCGATTCACCTGAAAACGATCAATCAGAATCTGCGTAGTTACCGCCGCATTTACTTTCCCTACGCCTGACTTGCATACCACAATCTGCTTGCCAAGCCACTCACCGGCGACATACGTAATCCCTGTCTGCTTCACCGTTTCAAGTTGTTTCATGCCCTGAAGCAGAAGTTCCACTTCCTCATCCATAGCACCCATAATTCCTATCGTTTCACGCACTGTTGTATCCTCCCTGTTCCCGTTCTGTATGTGAGATCATGTCATTACCCAAGCCGTTTTAAGCACAAAAGCTCCGTTTCCGGAGCTCCTGCACAATCAAAATCTATGTAGAGAGAATTGAATCTCCCTTTCGCTTACTTAATAAAATAGTCAATTAACCCGCGTGACTTACAGACAGACGAAGAATGGTTTCATGCGGCAAAATCACTCTTGGATTTTCCACATTTTCTTTCTTCATCAGTTTGGTCAGCAAACGCATCGCTACCGCGCCCAGATCATACATCGGCTGTGCAACAGTTGTTAACTGTGGACGCACCATGGAAGCCATACGAATGTTATCCACACTAATAATGGAGAAGTCATCCGGTACTTTCAATCCATCGTCCTGAATGCTGTGAATTGCACCAATTGCCATTTCATCTGTTGCAGCAAAGATCGCAGTCGGTTTTTTCTTGAGTCCAAGGAAGTATTTCATCGCTTCCACACCGGATTCATAACGATAGTTACCGATGCGTACCAGATCCTCTTGATATTCAATACCCGCTGCTTCCAGTGCCTTCTTGTACCCTTGGAAACGTGCAAACCCGTTAGCCGGATCCTGCAACGTTCCACTGATCATCGCGATCTCTTTGTGACCGTGGCGAATGAGTGTGTTGACAGCATCAAACGCAGCTGCTTCATGATCAATATCAACAGAAGGGAATGTGCCCTTCTCATCACTTGTTGCGCACAATACGATTGGAACTGCTGCAGACTGGAACGCTTGAATGTGTTCATCCGTTACCGTACCGCCCATGAAGAGCAGTCCATCCACTTGTTTCTCCAGCAGGGTGTTGATAACACGAATTTCTTTTTCTTTCTTTTTGTCCGCATTACAGAGAATGATATTGTAGTGGTACATATTCGCAATATCTTCAATTCCGCGGGCAATCTCCGCAAAGGTGGAGTTCGAAATGTCCGGAATAACGACTCCAACTGTCGTTGTCTTTTTGCTCGCCAGACCACGTGCTACCGCATTCGGACGATATCCGAGTCGTTCAATTGCTTCGTATACTTTTTTCCGCGTTTGCGGTTTGACATTAGGGTTATTGTTGACTACCCGTGATACCGTTGCCATAGACACTCCAGCTTCACGTGCCACATCATAAATGGTTACCGTCACAGTACTTCGCTCCATTACCAGTAAATTTTCATTCCATTTTCATTAAGATTTATATTACGACAAATTATTGCATTAATCAATTAAAATAGGCTCTAGGACTCACTTAAAGTGTTAGCAAGCATCTTACTGGTAATCTCTGAATGGGAAGTATGCCATACTGGATTTCCCTTTTTGACCAGAATAACTTGGGGAGATTCGTGCTTAACACCCAGTCTCTCAGCTGCTTCGTTAGATACCGGACGATCTTCCACCACATAGATGATGCCATATTTCACGCTTTCATTCGGAGAGTTATGCAGATAATCATTCATCTCCTGATAAGCATGTGCGCTGATTGGACAGCGGGTACTATGCTTGAACAGAAGCAAGGGTTGATCCTCCGTCGCCTGCACAGCGGAGTTTAGCTGTTCAATACTTGTCATTTTAGTCATGTCAGCCATTCGTTATACATCCCCCTTAATCAGCAATAACGCCTTGTTGAGCGTTTTCACTCTTCGATATCTTAACAAAAAGTGAGCAAAAAATCCAATTTTCATGAAAACAAGCATTCTACACGTCAAAACTAGACGGCATTTGAGAAATGCGCCTGCCATACAAAACCCGACAACTGTGCCAGTCTGCGCTCCGTATCCTCAATCCACGCCTTGTCTTCCGCTTTGTGTGCGTAGCTCATAATATCTAGCAATAGATTGATTCGTCCCTCTACCGCCTCTTTCATTCGGTATTCCATCTCTTGATCCGTGGCCTCCGGCCAGGCCAGAAGCTGTTCGTGGAGCAGGTCAGCCAGTTCATTCTGTTCCCCAAAAGAGACATCCTGCTTCACGGGCTGTTCACCCAGTTTGCTAATACATTCTGTCAAATCCGGTTTCACCGGCTGCAACACCTCGTATGATACACAGTCTGCACACGCAAAAACAGGTACATTACGAATTTCTACCTTCTTGGCGTATACGACCGTTCTTAATTCCAATTCCATTACATGTCCACATCTGCACGACTTGCGCACAACCATCACCTCATTCGTTCTTTACTCTCTATGTATGTACCATTCGACCTATTTCCGCCTAAATCCTGCTGTAAACTAAAGGTTGCACAAATTACCACTGTCACCAGATGAAGGTTGTCGAATGAAGGCTCGGGTTGGTTTGAAATCGTTCTATCCAGATGAGAACTTGTACTTAAACATACTTAAATTAGGAAGCCTATTAGCAAATCTGGTACAATATAAGACGCGATCTGCCAAATTCATTATCGAAGGAGAGTTCATATATGAGATTATCAGGTCAAAAAGTCATCGCACTGGTTGATGAAGAATTTGAAGATCTGGAGCTGTGGTACCCGGTATACCGCGTCCGTGAAGAAGGTGCCGAAGTGCATCTGGCTGGTGAGCAAAAAGGAAAAACATACGTCGGCAAATATGGTGTTCCTGCTACCGCTGAATACAGTTTCGATGAGCTCAGCAGTTCCGATTATGATGGAATTCTGGTGCCGGGAGGATGGGCTCCAGATAAACTACGGCGCTACCCCAAAGTGCTGGAGCTTGTAAAAGAGATGCATGCAGACCACAAGCCGATCGGGCAAATCTGCCATGCAGGCTGGGTACTCATCTCTGCCAAAATTTTGAACGGAGTCACCGTAACCTCAACGCCAGGCATTCGGGACGACATGGAGAATGCAGGTGCGATATGGAAAGATGAAGCCGTTGTCGTGGATGGGCATATCATCTCCGCTCGTCGTCCACCGGATCTCCCTCCTTATGGAAAAGCTTTCTGTGATGCACTTGCTGCAAAAGCTGCCAAATAAAAACGAGCTAAAACGAAAATAAAGTAAAAACCGCTATGCAATCCTATGCATGGCGGTTTTTATATCTTTTGGAAAAAGTGGTACAAAAGTGAATATATTAATTTAAAGGTATTGCTCGTCTGCTAATGCGTGCAGTCAGTTTACTTTAAGATGCGTTTGATCCGCTCTGGTCGTCAGGACTGCCGCTCGCATCATTAAATATCTGCAAACGCTGTTCAATTTCACTGCTCGTTCTGAGGGTAAAACACTTGCGTGCCTCCTCCTTCGCATCAGCAGCCGTAGTATTCAAAACTCTATGCTTCACGCGCAGCAAGGATTGAGGAGACATGCTGAGATGACGAATCCCGAGTTCCAGCCATAACGGAATGGAGCGCTCGTCCCCTGCCATCTCACCACACACACTAACGTCAATCCCAGCCGTATGTGCTGCGTCTACGGTCGCTCGTAGCATACGCAGAACAGCCGGATGATACGGATGATACATATGAGCAATCTGTTCATTCATTCGGTCTACCGCTAGAACATACTGTACCAGATCGTTCGTTCCGATACTGAAGAAATCTGCTTCTTCCGCAAGAAGATCTGCAATCATCACGGCAGCAGGGACTTCAATCATAATGCCTACCTGAATATTTGCATCGTAGGCCAAGCCCCGTTCATCCAGATCAGCCATCGCTTCCCGAAGGATTTCGTTAGCTTGTTGTAACTCCTCAACCGATGAGATCATGGGATACATAATTTTCACATTGCCCGCTGCGCTTGCACGTAGAATGGCCGTTAATTGTGTTTTGAACAGATCCTTACGATCCAAACTGATTCGAATGGCTCGATAGCCCAGAAACGGATTATCTTCTTCCGGTAATTCAAAATAATCGAGCTCTTTGTCGCCCCCAATGTCGAGTGTGCGAATCACAACCGCCTGTCCAGCTGTTTTCTCGGCAACAAGCCGGTACACCTCATACTGTTCCTGCTCTCCAGGGAAGGTCGAACGATCCATATACAGGAATTCAGTTCGGAACAAACCTACACCTTTGGCTCCGTGTTTCAAAGCCAGATCAAGCTCCTTCACGGAGCTGATGTTGGAAGCAAGCTTCAGCACAGATCCATCCTTGGTCACCGCATCTACGGTGGCAAGCACCTGCAACTGTTCTTTTTTCTGCATCTCCTTGTTGCGAAGCATCGTGTAACGTTCAATGGTTTTGCGATCCGGGTCTGTGAACACCAACCCATTATCACCGTCAACGACAAGCATGTCCCCTGTTTCGACCGGCATGCCAAGACTCGCTTCCAATCCGGAAACGAGAGGAATCCCGAGTGCACGTGCCATAATGGCCGAGTGAGACGTTTTACCTCCAATAAGCGTAACGATACCCAAAACATAGCTTGGATTTAAATGCGCCAATTGAGACGGTGACAGCTCTTTAGCAACGAGAATGTAAGGTTGTGTATCTGAAGGTAACGTAATCTCAGGTGCACCCAGAAGATGTTTAAGCAGGCGGTTACCGACATCCTTGATATCGATCGCCCGCTCCTTCATATATTCATCTTCCAGAAGGTCAAACATGGTGACAAAGTGGTCTATCGCCTCTTTTACCGCCACCTCTGCCGCCTTATACTGACGCTCAATAATCCCGCGGATCTCATTCATGAAAACCGGATCTTCCAGAATCGCCAGATGCGCATCAAAGATGCTGGATTCCTCAGGTCCTACAACTTCTTTGAACTCATTTTTGATATATTCGATCTCATCCTTCGATGTCCGTATCCCCTCGTACAGCCGTTCGAATTCCTGGGCAAGATCCACCGAATCCATCTTCTGGTCGGGTAGATCCCATTCCCAGCTGGGCAGGACAAATGCTTTGCCGATGGCGATGCCTGCAGCTCCATTGATGCCTTGTATCTTCATTCTACCCCTCCAACGTTCCTGTCATAGAGCACCACGGACATGACGGATGCCTGACCTTTCTTCACTTGCTTGAATGGAGCAAAACTCCATGATTTTACACGATCCGGATTCGTAATGACCATCGGAGTCGTGAGTGACGCCGCTTGTTCCCTTAATACGGCCAGATCAAATTTGATCAGCAGTTGTCCAGGCTCAACCGTATCGCCTTCTTGCACAAACGCTTCAAAATGCCCTTTCAGCTGTGAGGTATCGATCCCGATATGAAGCAGAACCTCCAGTCCCTCTCGTGTAGAAATGCCTAGGGCATGCATCGTTGGATACAAATGCATGATCGTTCCAAAGACAGGCGACACCAGTTCTCCTCGCTCCGGTACAAAAGCAACACCGTCTCCAACGAGCTTGGCTGCAAAAATCTGATCTGGAACTTCCTCAATCGGAAGCATTTTCCCCTGCACAGGTGCTGCGAACAGTACCTGCTGCAAATCCCGTTCCAGCAACTTCGCAATCTCTTCCCGAATCAGTTCGGAATAGGTGCCGAATACAACCTGCACGTTACCGCCGCCGAGCTTGATCAGTCCAGCAGAACCCAGATTCTTCATTGCACCCGTATCGATCAACCGATCATCGTGAACCGTCAGACGCAGGCGTGTAATACATGCCTCCACCTGCACGATGTTGCTTTTCCCGCCCAATGCTTCGAGAATCAACGGAGCTTGATAAGGGATATTTCCAACCCAATCTTCCAGCATAGACCCTTCTTCTCGCCCTGGTGTCGGGATTTTGAACGTACGAATCGCCCAGCGGAACAGAAAATAATAGACCAGCCCATATAGTATGCCAATCGGAATGAGCTTCCAAGCATTCTCAGACAGATGGAAATTGAGTATGTAATCAATAACGCCAGCCGAGTATGAGAAACCATGCCTTATATCTAGCCAATAACTTAGCCACATGGCCACCCCGGACATCACTGCATGTACGATAAACAGATACGGCGCCGCGAAAAGAAAAGCAAACTCGATCTGCTCGGACACCCCTGTTAAAAAACAGACCAATGCAGAAGTCAGAAACGTTTTTCTGATTTTTGGTTTTAGATCTTCCCTGGCCTCTTGAATAATGGCAAATGCAATCGCAGGGATAGCAAACATCATAATCGGGAAAAGTCCAGCCATGAAAAATCCAGCTGACGGATCACCAGCAAAGAAACGTGGTAAATCCCCTTGCACAATATTGCCACTCGGCGTTTCATAGGTTCCTAGCTGGAACCAGAATACGTTATTGAGCAGATGATGAAGCCCAAAAGCAACCAGCACCCTGTATAACACACCATAGATGAACAATCCGAAACCGCCAAGACTGTATTCCCATGTTGCAATGGAATTCAGGCCATGTTGCAGAACCGGAGCAAGCCATAACATAAAGCAGGAAAAAAGAGCCGAACAGAGTCCGACGATAAGCAAAACAAACCTTGATCCGCCGAAAAATTGCAAGATTTCGGGCAGTTTGATACTTTTGAACCGATTATGCATTCCACCGGCTAACGCACCGAGTATAATTCCAATTAATGATGCAGGTTGCACCGTGCCATCCCCGAAATTTCGGGTAACCTGATCATAGATAACGATACCAGCCAGCGCTGCAAGTCCAGCTTGACCGGCCTGGTTGGAGAGCCCCAGCGCCACACCGACAGCGAACAAATACGGCAAAAAATAAAAAATACCGTGTCCGGCCACGGTAGACACTTCACCAACAACTTTCATTCCCCAGGCGTCCCAGGGCAGACTGCCCACACTGAGCAAAATGGCAGCAGCGGGCAGGACCATTGTAGGCAGCATAACCGCTCTTCCGAGCTGCTGCAAGGATCCGAGCCAATTCATGGCGACCTCTCCTTTCTATCCTAGATGGTAAGCTTTACACAGCATTTTGTCAAAACAAAAGCATCATGTTTAACAGGAAAAATCCCGTGTCTTAGAAAAGACGCGGGATGTTCATTACAATCCTGAATTGGATATGCGATGCCAAGAACGAATTCATGACGACAGCTTGGCCTCTTAGCCGCGGCCAGCGCCGCGCAGAACGATGGAATCTTCTACCTTGATACAACGATTGGTGACTGCAGTCATGCCGTTCTCTGCCGCAATCTGGACAGCCTCATCGTTATGAATGCCGAGTTGAAGCCATAATACATTGGCCTTGATCGCAGCAGCTTCACGAGCGACTTCCGCGCAGAACTCCTCACGCCGAAAAACATTAACAATATCTACAGGCTCGGGGATATCTGCGAGTGTGGCATACACCTTCTCGCCAAGAATCTCTCCCTGTGCTTGCGGATTAACAGGGATAATGCGGTATCCTCTGCTCTGCATCGCTTCCGCGACCATATACGAGGTACGATCTGATTTGTCCGATAAGCCGACAACAGCGATGTTGCCTGCATTGCGCAAAATGTGTCCAATTTCTTCTCGAGTAGGGTTGTTAAATTCCATGTTCAAGCACCATCCTTTTCTGCTTAACGTGTTAATTTACTCTTTTACCCACTGAACCGAGGCGCCAAGCGCCTGCAAATGATCAAAATATTGCGGATATGACTTGGCTACATGGTGTGCATCCCGAATACGGATAGGCTGCTTGGCTCGCAGACCCACGACAGTAAGCGCCATAATGACACGGTGGTCATAGTGAGCATTAATCTCTACGCCGCCCTCGACACCTTCCGGACGCCCGTGTACGATAATCTCAGCCTGACGCTCCTCAACGTTCGCTCCGGCCTTGCGCAGTTCATTTAAGTAATCCGTAATTCGGTCACATTCCTTGTAACGCAGGTTCTCTACATTATAAAACCGTGACGTACCTTCCGCAAATACTGCTGCCGCTACCATAGCCAATACAGCATCCGTAGCCGCATCTCCGTCGAATTCGACCGCCTTCAATCGGCCATTTCCTTGAACATGAACCACATCATTCTCATGAGTGAGCGGCACTTCCATCATACGCAACACATCGACGATGGCACGTTCCCCTTGCTTGCTCTGCTCCATCAGCCTGAGAATTTTCACATCAGACTGTGTAACTGCTGCGGCAGCAAGTACGGCAGCCGAGCCAGGGTAATCCCCTTGCACAGTATACGTTGTTGGCTTGTATGCCTGTCCGCCAGGTACACGGAAGGACATGTAATCATCGCTTGCGTGGATGATGATCCCTGCTTGTTCAAGAACCTCCAGCGTCTGACCGATGACCACTTTGGATTTCAAATCATTCAGAACCTCAATTGTGCTGTCTTCAGCAAGCAACGGAGTAACAAACAGCAAGGCGCTCAAATACTGAGAGCTTACAGAACCAGACACGCGAATATGTCCGCCTTTGGCCTGGCCGCCTTTAATTGTAATCGGCAGTCGCCCTTGCTGATGATCTACCTGTACCCCCATTTGACCAAGTGCATCAATCAAATCATCATGCGGCCGTTTACCCAGTGAATCAGGGTATGTATTCACAAAAGTTACCTCAGGGCATAGTGCGGTAACCCCCATCAGGAAACGAAGTACTGCCCCGGCATTGCCTACGTTTAATTCACGTACATCACGGGGGTGGCTTCCGAAACCTTGAATGACGATTTTGCTGTCGTCTTCTTCCAGCACAGCGCCCAGATCGCGAATACATCTGCGCATCGCATCGCTGTCCTCACTATGTGCCGGAAAATGAATCGTGCTTGTTCCTTCCGCCAGCGCAGCGGCCAGCAGGTAACGGGTGGTGTAGTTTTTGGAGGACAAAGCTCCGATTTCCCCGTTCAAATTAGGGGTAGGGTTAACAATAACGTCCATGGATGATATTCTCCTTTTATTGATTGTAATAGTGAAGCTGCATAAATGGTTTTAGTGAGTCTCTGTAAGGCCAAATTGACATCCCCTGGTTCCCTTGGGTATCATTATAGGCGTTAAGTCCATATAGAAAAGAGGACCTGAATATGACACAAATCGCAGAAATTCAACCATCCGAGCTACGTCGCCGTTTACAAGCGGGGGAGAAGCTACAGATGATAGACGTCCGCGAGGACGAAGAGGTCGCGCAAGGCATGATTGCCGGTGCCAAACATATTCCACTGGGACAGATTCCAGATCGCTTGTCGGAGATTGATAAGTCCGGTGAGATCGTGATCATCTGCCGTAGCGGTTATCGCAGTGAACGAGCTTGTGAATATCTGCAACAGCTTGGATACGACGGCTGTACCAATATGGTCGGCGGTATGCTGGAGTGGCAACAAGAAGATTAAAAAGTTAGGGCCATTGTTATCGCTGGCGAACCTTTCAAAATGTTAATTTCCAATGGAGCACACACTCTGCTTTTCCCAAAACGGGCCCACATGGCCCGTTTTTCAATCTTCCTCTCTCGTTCAACTTCGATGATAACAAGCTTAGACGCGGTAATGCGCTAAAATTAAATGAGTCACTTCGGCCGCAGACAACGCAGTAGTATCCACCGTGTAATCCGCAAAACGATATGCATCTTTGCGTTCTTCCATTATCGTGCGAATGCGTTCCTCGGCATTACCTGCAAGTAGTGGACGGTTATCACACCCGCTCACACGTTCCACAATGACCTCAGGGTCTGCGGTTAGGGCAACAACCCAGCCATTCGCTGACATCGATTCACAGTTGTCCGGTCGAAGTACGACCCCGCCTCCAGTTGCAATGACCTGTCCTTCGTTTTTAAGGACCGTGCACAACACCCGGTTCTCTACGTCACGAAAGTACGCTTCTCCCTTGCCCGCAAACAATTCCGGAATGGTACAGCCTTCCTCCTGTTCAATCGCGGCATCCACATCGATTAACCGGTATCCCAGCTCATGAGAAAGCATATCAGCAACAGTTGATTTGCCCGTTCCCATCATGCCAATGAGAATAATATTTTTAGACTTGCTCAAGGTGTACACTCCTTTAATTCAAGCATTTCGTGAGCACTTTTGTCCTATCATAACACAGCCCTGCGAACGGGGGAAGGCCATGCCTGTACCAAGCTTCCTTTCGAGCCACGACCGTATATACTGTCCCTCCTCTCCCAATGATCTTCATTCATTCATTAATGTTACTCAACAGACTTTTAGTTTCTCTTATCGTATGAAAAAAGAGGAACCTGGTGGTTGTCGGTTTAAACCGATCCTCCAAGTCCCTCTTTACATGCTATGATTCGAATACTACTCCATCCAGTTGTGATGGAAGCTTCCTTCTTTGTCGACACGTTTGAATGTGTGTGCGCCGAAGTAGTCACGTTGTGCTTGCAGCAAGTTTGCTGGCAAACGCTCTGTACGGTAGCTGTCGTAGTAAGACAACGCGCTGGAGAAGCCTGGTACCGGAATACCTTGTTTCACCGCAACGGCTACCACTTCACGCCATGCATCCTGGTAGGATTCCACGATGTTTTGGAAGTATGGATCAAGGAGCAGGTTTTTCAGGGCTGCATCTTTGTCGTATGCTTCCTTGATGTTTTGCAGGAACTGCGAACGGATAATGCAACCGCCGCGGAAGATCATCGCGATGTTGCCGTATTTCAGATCCCAGCCATATTCGTCGGATGCGGCACGCATCTGTGCGAAACCTTGAGCGTAGGATACGATTTTACTTGCGAACAGCGCTTTGCGCACGCTCTCGATGAACGCTTTTTTGTCACCGGAGAACGCTTCGGCCTTAGGTCCGCTCAGGATTTTGCTTGCAGCGATACGCTCGTCTTTCATCGCCGACAAGAAACGGGAGAATACGGATTCCGTAATCATGGACAATGGTACGCCGAGATCCAGCGCGCTTTGGCTTGTCCATTTACCTGTTCCCTTTTGTCCAGCGGCATCCAAAATGACATCAACCATCGGTTTGCCCGTTTCCGGATCGTATTTGGAGAAGATGTCCGCAGTGATCTCGATCAGGTAGCTGTCGAGTTCGCCTTGGTTCCACTCTGTGAAAATTTGATGCAATTCCTCTACCGATACATTCAGTACCGATTTCAGCAAGTGGTATGCTTCACCAATCAACTGCATGTCACCGTATTCGATACCGTTATGCACCATTTTAACGTAGTGTCCCGCACCGTCAGGTCCGATATATGTACAACATGGGTCGTCACCGACTTTGGCCGAGATCGCCGTCAGGATCGGTTCCACCAGTTTATAAGCACTTTCTTGTCCGCCTGGCATAATGGAAGGTCCTTTCAGTGCACCTTCTTCACCGCCGGATACGCCTGTACCGATAAAGCGAATGCCTTTGTCTTCCAGTTCTTTACTGCGGCGAACCGTGTCAGGGAAATAGGCATTTCCGCCGTCGATGATGATATCTCCTTGATCCAAATGAGGAAGCAATTGCTCGATAGTAGCATCTGTAGCTTTACCTGCTTGTACCATGATCAGAATTTTGCGCGGGGATTCCAGGGAGGCTACGAATTCTTCAATGGAGAATGTACCTGTCAGGTTTCTGCCCTCGGCTTCTTTCAGCAGGTCATGTGTCTTCTCTGGGGAACGGTTAAATACCGATACTGAAAATCCTCTGCTTTCAATATTAAAGGCCAAATTTTTACCCATGACTGCCAGGCCGATTACGCCGATTTGTTGTTTTGTCATCTGGTCCTCCATCCTTTACTCCAATTAATTTTATTGAAAAAAAATCTCAACAATACACCCATTTTAACGGTTTTATGTATGAAAGTGAACCCTCCACCCGAGCCGGATAGCGGGAAATCGCTGTAATCAGCAAAGGTGTTCATCGTATTTTCATAAAATACGTTATTATAGTAAGAGTAATGAATCACCATCAGAGTGGAGGAACTTGTGAATGAGCTATGAGCAGCTTTCAAACGAAGAACGGTTTTCACTGGATATCCGTAGAACTTTTCTTTTGGGAACGTATATGAATGAATGGGGTATGCCTGAGAGCAGAATCGTACTTTCTAAAACAGAGCGCAACGTCTATGTGGAAATCTATTATTTCCCTGCAACGTTGCAGTCTGAGATTTCCCGGTTCGTCACTGTAGGTTTATCTCAAGCTACCCGACCTTCAGGGGAACAAGTCTCCGCAGAGTGGATGCTTGCGCTACCTTCCGATTTAGGCGGTGTAAGTGTAGAACGTGTCAACACCTACTTGGCAGATATCATTACGCATCATATCGAAAATGCTCCAGATTCGGATATCCCGCGTGTGATGAAATCAAGTACGCTAGCACCCACAGAATGGAATGCGACTGCCTTACTTATTGACGAATTGCGGGGAGAAAAGGAAGCTCTCGAACTTATTCAAATTGGTCAGGAGACAGTCCCTCTGTTGTGGGTCATTCCGATCACCCCAGATGAAGCAGATCTAATTCTGGAACAAGGGATTGAGGAATTTGATACTCATATAGACAGTTCGGACTATTCCATTATTGATCCTCAGCGTCCGTAGACGAGCGGAAAAGTACAAGTCCAGAGATTCAGAATCCAAAACTAACATTCCCTCTACATATCAAGGGGCCGCCCCTAGTCCGTTAATGACCTTTGGGAACAGCCCCTTTCAACAAAAACGATGCTCAAACACGCTTGGTCTCATCCTTCCAGCATCAGCAGATGCCCGGACAATCGCTGCAGTGCTTCACGGCAGGCATTGGCCTTCTCTGTATTATCGATCTGTACAGCATTATACAGGCGCTCCAGTTCATCGTCGATCTCCATACGCAGTAGCATCAGTCGTTCTTCGCCTTCGCGCGAGAGGAACATTTCTTCCATCTCTTCCGCCGTAGGCGCAGGTTCTTTTTGAAAAATAACTCGTTGCTTGAATCCCGACACTTCCACCAGACGAATGACTTCACCAAACAGAATATTCTCCACCGTCATTTGCTGATCCTTGAAGCGTTTCACCACAGCATGCCCGCGTGTATCGCCAATCAGTTTCTCCAACCACTCTGCGAGCTTGGCATCCTTGATCAGATAATCTCCTGTCATTTTATAGTTCCCACTGCGTGTTTGTTGAAAACGGAGCTTTACCAGCTTACGTCCGGTGCGGACTGACAGGATAAAGAAGGATTCGTCCTCGCTCCAATATAGTGAATACCCCTCACGAATTAGGTCTTTGATTAGATTTTGGATATGCCGACGGTTGAACCGCAGCTCCAGATTGCAATATTCAACTTCATAACTCTTGTTCACGGCACTCCCTCCATCTGTACCGGATCTGCTCCGGCCCTCATGTTTCAAGCGCTTGTGTTACATCGGCTTACCCTATTTTATACTTCATTTTATGTAAGGGTACTTGGTTATTTGACTATTTTTCACGGAATACGAATCCGAATTGAAGCTTTCCGCAGATGCACAGGGGCAAGCCCCCGGTAATTCATCGTGATTCGAATCTTTTCTGCTCCAATATGTACAAGTGACAAAATCATGATCATCATGTTGTACAGCCGACATAACTCACTTCATTTGCACTAATTGACGACTCCCAGGAATCACAACACATCAAAAAAAGAAGATCCTCAACCCTGATCAGGTTATGGATCTCCTTTTTTATATCCTTCATCTATCCAGCAGGTGCGGTACGGTAAGGCTTGCGTGCCAAGACAAAGTGAACGACGAAAAGTCCGGCCATTACAAGAGCGCTCGCGATAAACGGAGCCGGATGACTGATGTGATCCCATAACAACCCCGACACAATCGGACCAAAAACCATACCCGAACCTTGCAAAGTAAGGAAGAACCCCCAAATTGCCCCGCGTTCCCCTTCCGGAATCAGTGTGGCAACAAATGCATTCCAAGCCGGAAGAATCATCGCATAACTTACGCCAACAAGCATGACAATGCCAAAAACAACGGGAATGGCTGTCACTGTCGAGAAAACAAACAAACTTGCTGCCGCCATCAAAAAACCGATATTCAGGAACGGCTTCGTGCCGAACTTGTCCACCATTTTCCCAACAGGAAGCAGTGCGATGACGGTAATCCCTCCTCCTGCAATGAGTAGCAGGCTATACAGATTGGGTGAGATATTCAGATCTGTTCGTGTATACAGCGTAATGACAGGGCTGAGCAGGCCAATCACAAACGACTGCATAAATAGCGCAGGATAGACCAGCGGATTAACGTTGAGTGTGCTACGCACCCGGTGTAATGTACGCTTTACGCTCTGTTGTAACCGAATAAACGGAGTAAGAAGATTCGGCTTGGCTGGATATTTCTGATTTGCAGACATTCGGTCTTCTCTAGCATCTCCTGCTCCTGTTGCTTGTTCCCCCTGAGCCACAACGCGGCCCGGAAGAATCATAGCGACCAGAATGACCAGAATCGCACATCCCATCAGAACGAGGAAGATTGTACGGTAATCATGATCGGTCCGCTCCAGTAGCCAGTTCATGCCAACAGGCCCGAGCCCCGTGCCTCCCAAAGCCGCCATTTCCAGCGCACCCATCGCTGTTCCATTTTTATTCTGTGGGCCTGACATTGCAGTTACTCCCGTCATTGCGCAGGGCCACAGGGGTGACGTGCCGATTCCGAGAATGAGGCAAGCCATAGATAGTCCAACTGCACTTTTGAGAAAAAGAATCATGATCACGGCAATCAAAGTACAGATCAGAGCCGTTACCATCGTGGCGCGGAAACCGATTCGTTCTGCTGCCCAGCCTGAAGGGGCTCTGAACAGATTATCCCCCAGATATTGAAGAGCAAATGCTACGCCGATAACGCCAGCAGACAACCCCAGAATATTGTCCATATATACGGGGAGAACGGCGACCAGCAGTGCCCCCTTGATGATCTCCACTAGAAAAAGTGTCAGCCACATCGCAATAAAAAAAGGCGATCTTAAGATCTTGGCTGGTTTGATGTCGGTTTGCATTCTTTTTCCCCTTTCAAGGTTCATTTACCGTTCCTCTACACATAGTGTAACCGGGGGCATGACAAGCAAATCTCACCAATTCAAAAATTTGTCGTTCATACCGCTTGCATTCAGTGCTTATTTTGCTATACTCATCTTTGTTTACCATTTTACTTAGGAAGGGTTGTGACAGCACTGATGAATCACCACCGTACGCCGCTGTTTACCGCTTTGAAAGATCACGCGGCACTCAATCCCGTACAGTTTCATATTCCGGGACATAAAAAAGGATTGGGAGCGGATACCGAATTCCGTGAATTTATAGGCGATAATGCCTTCTCCATAGATTTAATCAATATCGCACCACTCGATGACCTGCATCAACCCACAGCTGTCATTCGGGAAGCACAGATGCTTGCCGCAGATGCCTTTGGAGCCGATTATACCTATTTTAGTGTACAGGGTACAAGCAGTGCGATTATGACGATGATTCTATCGGTATGCGGACCTGGGGACAAAATTATCGTGCCCCGCAACGTACACAAATCTGTCCTGTCTGCTATTATTTTCTCAGGAGCCAAACCTGTATTTGTTTCTCCTGCACAGGATGTTAACCTTGGTATCGATCACGGTGTAACCATTCAATCGATCCGTCGTGCGCTTGAGCGTCACCCGGATGCCAAAGCTCTGTTAGTCATTAATCCAACCTATTACGGTGTATGTACGGACCTGAAGTCCATCGTAGAGCTGGCTCACAGCTATCAAGTACCCGTTCTGGTGGACGAAGCACACGGGGTACTCATTCATTTCCATGAGGATCTGCCGCTGTCTGCAATGGCCGCTGGAGCCGATATGGCTGCTACAAGTGTGCACAAGCTTGGTGGTTCGATGACACAGAGCTCTGTGCTGAATCTGAATACCAAGAACGGGTATGTCAACCCACAACGTGTACAGACCATTCTCAGCCTGCTGACATCCACATCCACGTCATACGTATTGCTTGCATCGCTGGACACCTCCAGACGCAACCTGGCGCTCCATGGTCATGAGATTGCGCAAAAGGCGATTGATCTTGCTGAGTTTGCAAGACGTACAATCAATGATATTGATGGCTTGTACTGTTTCGGAAAAGAGCTGTTAGGCACAGAAGCCACTTTCAATTATGACCCAACAAAAGTCACGATTCATGTGCGCCATCTCGGCATTACAGGCTACGAAACCGAGAACTGGCTGCGTGAGCATTATAATATCGAAGTAGAGCTTAGCGACATGTACAATATTCTGTGCCTTATCACGCCAGGTGATACAGATGACAGCGTGAATATCTTGCTTAATGCGCTACAGGATTTGTCCCGTACTTATTATCAGGTCAATCCGGCGCATGAACTGGTTGTCAAAGTTCCAGACATCCCTCAGCTGATGTTGACCCCGCGTGATGCTTTTTACGGAGATACTGAGGTCATTCCTTTCAAGGAATCCGCTGGACGCATTATCTCGGAGTTCATTTATGTGTACCCGCCAGGTATTCCGATCCTGCTTCCGGGCGAGGTCATTACGCAAGAAAACATCGATTATATCATTGATCATGTTGAGGTTGGACTGCCCGTTAAAGGACCCGAAGACCGTAGCGTTACTAACGTCAAAGTCATCGTGGAAGCTGACGCCATTTTCTAGAATGGCATTCAGGTCTGAGACAGCTTGAACAGAAAAGGACTGGGTCTACCACCTGGTCCTTTTTGATTTTCATTTTTGGTGACTCTCCGTCTCCGCACCAGCCTGACAATCCAAAGCAACAACAAAAGACCCCCTGAAATTCAAGGAGCCTTCATGTTATATTCCAAAAGATTGACTATTCTTGGGAAGCAACCAGTTCGTTGTATGCTGCTTCAACACGGTTCCACTCTGCTTCATCTTCAATATTGTAGAGCACCATTTCCTCGTCTTCTTCTTCCATACGCAGGATGATGCCGTCAGCTTCAGGATTGTTGCGTTCCAGCAGAAGTGCATAAACGTGATCTTGCACGTCAAATGTTTCTACCAAAACCATTTCCACGTCTTGTCCGTTCTCATCAGTCAATGTGAGAAGGATCTCTTCGTGTTCATGATCGTGATCATGGTCGTGACCGCAACCGCAATTATCTCCATGCTCGTGTTTGTGATCGCTCATTGTAATACCTCGCTTCATTAATAGAAAATGTGTAACCTTGCATATCGTAACATGTTCACAGAGCTAGGTCAATTTAGAAGGATAGCGTCTATTCGCCTTTAATCATTCAAGGCTGTAATGATTTTTTCGGCGACCAGAACATAGTTGCTATTTGCATTTTCTTTAATATGAAAACCGACTTGATATTTGCCAGCACGACTAAAATCATAAGTGAAATCATACGTTCGGAACCAGAAGTTGTCCTTCTGCGTAGCGAGATCCTGTGCCTGAATATCCTTTACCTGACCGCTCGGGTCCGTTATGGTAACTTTCACGGCAGCCACATCGGTTGTGAGACTATCTACCTGAGAGAACACATTAAATTTCAATTTGCCCACATTGACGTTCCCAAACACAGTGTCTCCCTTGAACAGAAAAATATGTACGTTCGGCTTGATCACCGTTACTCGCTTGTTACTATTATCCCACCGAGTAATGCCTCCAGCCTCTCTAACAGGTACATAAGTCGTCCCATCAATTAAATAACCACCGTCAGACGCTTCCTTGCCGTTAATGAGCACACGAATCTTCTCGTTCACAGAGTCCGCAAATAATAAAGACCCGCCCAGCAAGGAGAATACCATGACACACAGCAGCACTCTTTTCCATTTCATCCCGTCAATATACCCTCCCTTGCTGTTAGCTTGTTTGTAGATTTATACTGCGAACGGCTCCACAAAGTTGCGCTGTTTTTCATCATTTTTCATTTTTTATCCAAAATATTTACCACGCTCTGGTAAACACAAAAAAAGGCTATCCTTTTTTTAGGATAACCTATGGCGTCGCATATTATATCTACGTCATTAGACGAAGTATCATGAAGATACGTGGCGAGTGAGGATACAGGGAACCCCTTTGCCAACCGCCCCGCCTTCTCTCATACGTGCAGCATATTCCGTCCCGCGCAAACAAGGTGTCTTGCAGCGTTCACATACATCGGATGTGACCAGCTTCATGGATACACGCATCTTGTCACTTTTTAACGCGGGAGCTTTCTTTCCTTTTGCCTTTGCCATCACGGATTCCCCATTTCCCATAATGCTGAATGAATAGTGCATCATATGGGGAAACGCCCAATTGTGTGCCTTCCTTAGAAAACGTATTTAAATACTAAAAAGATAACGAACAAAATACCACCGAGAATCAGCCAATTGCTGATCTCCCACCAAATACTTCTTCCTCCACCAGAGATGAGTTGCTGTGATTTCTCCTCATGACGCTGCTAAGGCAAAAAAACCTCCGAGTCTTCGGAGGTTTTTGTCTATTGCATTTATTTTATTCTAAAGGAAACGTTACGAAACCCGTCTGCTTACGCCTGCTCTACTTTAACGTTAACATTACCTTTGATCGCTTTGGAATAAGGGCAATATTCATGAGCAAGTTTCACAAATTTTTGAGCCGTTTCTTCATCCAGGCCGAGAATTTTCACTTCTAGCTCCACATCCAGCTTTACACCACCATCTGCCGGGTCCGCTACCAAGGCAACGGTTGCAGATACTGTGCTGCGTTCAATCGTTACATTGTGCTTTTTCAATTGAAATTCCAACGCAGAGTTAAAACATGCACTGTATCCTGCTGCAAACAATTGCTCCGGGTTAGTCGCTGTTGTGACTTGACCTCCAAGTTCAGGGGGTGTGGCTACATCCATCATAAATACGTTATCCGGGGATTGTACGATCCCTTGGCGTCCACCTGTATTAATAACTGTCGTTTCATATAGTGTTTTCATATTAAAATTCTCCTCTTCCGATTTAAGTTTTTGTTATATGTTTTGAACATGTTTTCTTTTAACTTGTTTACAAATTGATTGTACACAATTTAATTTGCTTTGTAAATAGTTTTTTTCTATAAAAAAAGAGCGACCTTGTAAGGTAGCTCTCTATATTATTTTAAGGCAAAACCAAAGCACAAACATTCGTGTAATCTCAAATACCTAGCAATGGAAAACGGAATGACATCTGAGTTTATTGGGATGTATCCGATTTTGATGTATCAGATTGCTCCGTTTTTTCACTCTGTTGATTTTGATTTCCGGAATTACGATTGAACCCTGGGCCTCCGAATCCACCCCTCATGCCGTTTCCTTTGAGACCATCTCCCAATTTGTTTAGGTCAACGGAAGATGCATCGATCAGCTTATCCGCACTCGCTTTTTGCCCTTCTGTAGTGGAAGGGATCGTTCCATCAAGCTGTCCTTGAATGCTCTCGGCACGCAGTGTTCCTAATTTAGTCAATTCAGCAACAGCTTCTTTATACTTGTCATATGTCACGAACGCTGTAGCATCATTTTTAACGTAATCCGTAATCAGATTGTTTAACGTCTCTACCGTTTGCTCAAATTTTCCGTTGGCAAAATAACCGTCCACGATTTGTTGCAAGTATTCATGATACTTCGCTTTGTACTCAGGAACCTCCAGCAACTTGCTTAGAATCGGCCGTTCTTCCATCGTTACGCCCGATAACGGTGTATCAATGGCAAGATTGACCACATCGGATGCGGAACCTGCCTGGAATCCACCAAAAGCCATATTGTAGTCCCAAGGCAACATACTGATCTTGCCGTTATTCTCATATAAATAATAGTTATGCCCCATATTGGATGTGTAACTATCCATGTTAACCACCATATTATGAGCTGCAAAATATTTGAGCACAGCATCCACATCTACATATTTCTCAAGATCGGTGCCCGCATTCAAGTTTTTGAGTGCTTCAATCACACGTTGTTCATCTTCTTCCGTCGTTTTGGTCCTTGCATTATCAAAAATGCCAGAATAACTGGACACTTTATCATCCGTGTACACTAAGGATACGCCGTTCGTGCCACCATTCATTCCACCGCCTCTGCCGAACCCCCGACCACCCTCTCCGCCAGTGTTGGCAGTCTGAGATTTGGCATCGCCTGTTCCTTCACCTTGATCGCTTGGTGGCCCCATGCCTTCAGGAGACTGACGGTCTCCCATCCCGAAGGCTTCCCCTTCTGCTGGCGGGTTCCCCATTCCCATTGGGTTTCCCATTCCGTCCGCTCCCATATTGCCATCGTTATTGGGTTTGTAGATTTCTCCTTCGCCATTCTTCGCTCGTGCCAGATATCCGCTGTCTATGTCTTCAACAGCCAAATATAAGCCCCACGCCTTTCCGTTTACGTTAATGTTGGCAAAAGAAAACAGCGGTGCATCAACTCCGATATAACTCATGATGTCATAGCTGAGATACTCTTTCATATAACTGGCGTCGGAAATCATATTATTTACGACCATTTTATCAAGACCATTCCAGGTCTGACCTTTGACGTATTTGTCAAACTTGATTTTGAAACTATACCGATCGGTTGAATCGTCCTGTGCCACTTGCCTCAAACTGGAGTTTCCTTTGGCTCGTATACCTACATTTTCTATGGTTGTTCCATTGATCGTTACATTGGCCTTGATATAGTTTTCCTCTGTTGCCGTGTCCAGCATTTCCTGCCAGGCATCCTCATCTACATCAATCGAGAAAGACATCACTTCCGTTTTATTAAAGTTTTGTGCGTAATCCACCGTTTTTGTCTGATCTTGTGTGGATTGGTTCTCTGTAGTTGTAGTCGTAGTCGTTGTTGTTTGCAGAGCTCCACTCTCATTGCTGCAAGCCGCTAATAACATCGAAGCAATCACTGTAGTTGTCATAACATTTCGCCATTTGTTATTTATCATATCATTTCCCACCTTTAGTTCTCTTTTATATTCCTGCTACAAAGAAGTTTAAAAGAGAAACCTTAAATGGAACTGAACAAGCAAAAAGAGCCACCTTCTAGGCGACTCTTTATAAACATTTCTTTTTTGCTTCTACTTTATGGTGGCTAAATGCATCATTCGACTTTTTTGCTGTCTTTCAATTTACCGTTGCCATCCAGCTCATAGGATTGGTAAATGTCATTAGAGAGCGTTAGAGATTCCAGAATCTTCTCCATAAAGGACGCTGATGCCTTGGTACTGAGATGGTCGCCGTTCCAATAGTAATGAATCATAAGACGATTTTGATTGTATGGATGTTTAATAACATATGCTCCGGAGTGTCCAGATGCGTTCATAGCCTCTTTCCAGTCCAAACCGATACCCTTTGCCCGAATATTAATGTTGTTTTTCAAAGCTTGGACCATACCATTCGACTTTGCATCACCAACAAGAATGAGGTTACTGCTTCCAATCTCACGTTTCAGCTTCTGCTTCAACTGTTTTCGATCCCGAACTACATCGTACTTCATGCCAAATACATCAAAAATCTGAGTTAACTTGCTGGTCGCTTGTTCCTGTTGTTTTGCTGCTTCTTTGCTCACCTGATCTCCAAGTACAATGGTTAATGGCTCCCCTCGAAAGGACTTTTCCATTAAACGAATCATCACTTCGTAAGGCAGATTTGGAATGTTATTCACCACTGCTTCATACTGGGGCTGATAGGCATCATGCATATATGCTGCAAGTTCCTTCTCCGACATTTGATATTCCTGCTTAAGCTCAAACCCTGGCTCCATTAAAGCTTTTTCCATGTCCTGACGCTGTTCTTTGCCAAGCACATCCTCAATGGTATCAAGTAATCCATCGATTGTAGCGTTTTGATAGACAAAGCGATGGAAGTATTCCTTCATAAACGAATCAAATTTGGGTTCACCAACAGAGCGGTATAATTGATAAATGGCCTGACGTCCTTTTTGATAAAATACATAATTAGCCATGTCTCCTACTTGTTCATTCGTAGAAGCAATGGGTAGATCAATAGGTGAAGGATCAAGCTGAATAGATCTGAACCCTCCCAGCTTATTGCCCTGCTTTTCTAAAAAATACACCGTGGAGAAATCGGCAAAACCTTCATCCAAAAAGGATTCCGTTTCTGAGTTGTTCCCGATTAAAGCATGGAACCACTGATGTGCAATCTCATGTATAAACGTGGTATCCTCTTCAGGAGATAACTCCGCAGGACGCTCCGGCATCTGTATTAATCTTGAATATTCTACGCCAAAGCCATCCACATAAGTTTCAATGACACGAAATTCGGGATATGGATATTTACCATATTTCTCGCTGTAGAACGCTATGACTTTAAATGCATAATCAATGTATTTGTCCACCGCAGCTTTTTTGGCAAGATCATCACCCGAATAAAAATATTCCACGGTTAGACCATCACGCGTCTCACGTTCTACCTTTAAGTTGGCGCCAGCAAAAAAAGCAAATTCTCTGGTGTTCGCTGCGCGCGCTGTAACCACTTTCCGCCCTTGTTCAGCACTGTCTTTGGAAGTGATATCTCCCGGCATAACCACCTGGTATGACTTAGGCACATTGAACTCAACATCGAAATCGGACGAGGTATAGTAATCACTCTCGAATGAAGTGCTATACGGTGCCATATTCCATAGATGTGTAGTCTCGTCATACACAGACATCACAGGAAACCAGTGTGCTCCGTTGACCTGATCCTTGTAATACGATATTCGTTGCATGCCATAAGGAATGTCGAGCCGATAATCCACTTGGAAGGTAATAGACTGACCCGGTTGCAAAGGTGCCTTCAATTGTACGCGTAATGCCTGATCTTTCTTATCAAAAAGAAGCTTCTCTCCTTGCTGCGTCACTTCCACAATATCCATCCCGCCCAAAAAATCTGACGCTTTCTTCTCCGGGTGTTCTTTGGCTATTTGCTCATTCTGGTCTGTATACATAATTGTTTGTGTTGCTTTGGATCGATTCGAATCTGCATAGGTATGCATGACCAACTCTTGAAGGGTATCTTTGCTCGTATTCAGGTAGGTCACCGTCTGGCTACCCTGTATTGTCATGTCTTTTTCGTCCAGACGTGCTTTGATCTGGTACTGAATCGGGGATTGATCTTGAGACATGGCTTGTTGTGAGCGCATGCGAAAAGCTTGTTGCATCTGGAACGCTTTCTGCGTTGTCTCAGAACTCGCAGCCAAGCTCTCCCCCTTCGAAGAGGTGGCATACGTGGTGTGGATAAATGAGGATGTTGTGAGCGCCAGTACCATTGTGCTTAATATGGCCTTTTTAATCACGTTTTTGTTAGTAGATTGGGTTTTGGAAGCGTGCATTTTCTCTCTCCTCTGTTGTATGTTGTTTGCTTACTACAACAATAAAAGATCAATCTTACATTGAATTTAGGTTTGGT
Source organism: Paenibacillus polysaccharolyticus (assembly GCF_900102085.1). Taxonomy (GTDB): domain Bacteria; phylum Bacillota; class Bacilli; order Paenibacillales; family Paenibacillaceae; genus Paenibacillus; species Paenibacillus polysaccharolyticus. The sequence goes on from NZ_FMVM01000016.1 coordinate 82,117, forward strand.
TTAAATTTTGTTTAAAAATAAAAAAAGAAGTCCTGCTATGCAAGACTTCTCACTATAATCAGTAGTGCACTCCCCCTCACCTGTGTCAACTCCCTGAATATTTACTTTCACTCGATAAATGTCCCAAAAACTCTTTAAGTCTAACCTTGATCTCTACTGAAATTTTCTCTTTGCTGACGTAAACAACATCAATCATCGTACTTAACATCATTTTCTTCTTTTCCGTTGACGCTTCATCAAAAACATCTTGCCAAACCGGAATATACTCCATTAATTTTTCCAGTTCAGACAATTCAATCTTTTTAGAGGATAGTATTCTTTCAGTTTCATTCATCTCTTTGGTAGTTTGAGTAATCTCCAATTCCTTCTTCTCGATAAGATCATTAAGCATCTTTGGTTTGAAGGCGCTTTTGCCCATAATTGATTTTGGGACTTCGGCGTTAAGAATGGATAGCTCATTATAATGTTCTTCAAGTATAGACTGCAGCTTCTTAATTTTTTTCTCTTCCTCATTTGATATTTTGTTTTTGATTAAATCCATTTCCGAACTAAAATCTATTGTTCCGAGTTGATTTAAGTGACTATTTACTTGCTTCATTACTTGTCTCTCAACCATCTTAGAAGAGAAAGTAGCTTGACCACTACAATCGGTTTTCCCTTGTAATTTTCCGGTGCACCGATAGCTTTTATTTTGATTGTATCTAAGTATTTCTCCATTAGCAGCCTTATATTTATTCACAAATGTTGTTGAAGTTAGCCTTGAGTTACAACACCCGCATCTCGCTATTCCAGTTAGAAGTAAACTTCCTTTTGTGCTCATCGGCACAGAACTATCATTGTTTTGCTTACTTTTGGGATTCTTTTTTTCTCTAATATCTTGAGCTGAATTCCACTCTTCTTCGGATATTATCATTAATTCAGGAATAGGTTCAGAGAATACGGCGTCTCCCGATCCTTTCCTATATCTCATTATTCCTTTATAGATAGGGTTTTTAAGTATGACATTCACAGTAGCCGCACCCCAATGTTTAGCCTTTCTTGTGGGAATATTCTCTTCGTTCAACAATTTAGCTATCCTTAGTTGTCCGTATCCTTCGTCTAGAACCAGTCGGAACATCCTTTGCACAACCAAAGACTCTTCTTCATGTATTACTAATTTAAGCAACACCTTGCCCTTTTTATTAAATTTGCCGGAATCAACACTTCTATACCCATATGGTATACCGCCACCTCTAAATATGCCATCTTCCACCATTTGCATATGCTTTTCGTTCACGCGATTAGAAGTTCTTTTACTTTCTCCGCTCGACTGCCAGAATCTAAGATAGTTAATCACCCTATCTGTATTTACTTCAATTTTTTGTTGCCCTTCTATTACAGACCACATTTCAATTCCTCTGTTTACAAACCACTCAAGTACAAATGGTGTCTCATCATCTTTTCTACCTAATCTATCAAACATGAATACTAGCAGTACATCGAATAATCCATTTTCAGCGTCATCTTTAGCCTGTTTAATTACATCTCGGTTGGAAGCAGATACTTTGAAACCTGAGACTCCTCTTTCAGAATATTCTTTTACTAACTTCCACTCCTCCTGCTTTTCAATCATTCTTCTACAAGCTCGCTGCTGCATTGGTATATCATTTCCATCCAACTGTCCTTTTGTAGATACACGATATAGGGTTGCAACCCGTTTAATTTGCTTCAATTAATTCACCACCATATCTTTTTTCTGTTGTATATTCAGAACTCTCTATAACTGCTTTTACAATTAACTAGTACTTCGATTATAGCATTAAATCAATAAAATATATTAAAGACCACCCCATATTTTTGTAGGTAGTCTTCTGGTTCGTACCATATTCAGTTAGCTTTCTAAATAATAGTTTTTCATTTAAATTAAGACACAGCAAAAAACAGCCATTTAGGGGCTGTCTCAGTTGTGGAATATTGTTTTATGTATAGGACGAGTGGGGATCGAACCCACGACCCTTACCCTGTCAAGATAATGCTCTCCCGCTGAGCTATCGCCCTTCATTAACTAGATTATACAGTTACAATTATTGATTCAATTTACCGCCTCATAAATAAATCAAACTTCTATGAAGTAAAAGTATCATACCAAGTAAACGCGTTCATTGTCAATCATTAAATTGGTTTTAAATCATCCTTATTGGAGCACAATAATGGAAAGATTACGATATTTTGCATGAGGAGAATGTAAGTGATGATGAATGAAAATACGAACCAAACGCTCAATACACGCCTTAACAATAAACACCATAATAAATACAGGAAGCTCACTGTTACTCATATTGCTGTTTTGATCCTTCTCGCCTGTTCCTTGACTGGTTGCAGGCTGGAACGGGACGAGCATACGGTACAATTTCAGCAATTGCACCAACCGAATCAACAAAATGAATCGCTGCCTGTCTGGATGGACGTCTACTCCAAATCCGTAAATCAGGAGGTATACTCCCCTAAGGGAAACAGTGAGTTATTGCCTTAAATGGCAGAGTCAAATCTAGAGCCATGACCAGAAACATTTATCCACTTGTATCAATATATTTAATGTCAGTTCAATCTCCGATCAGCCATGTCCCTGACCGTACCTATCAGAAGTATATACTCACTCTTCTTCATCCCATTTGCGTGAGTATGCCTTCTTGGTCACATAATATAACAAAGCGATCATGCCCGCCGACATAAGCAATGTAATGGTCATAATAGCCGCCATTCCCATGACTCTCCTCCTCCTCCAAAGTCCCAATATGTACCAAACTTAACTATACAGGAAAAGCATTTTTTTGTATAATGCAGTCTGAACTTGTGCGCATGGAGCAGAAAGAAGGAATCGAATTTGGCAGCAGAAATTAGTTATGTCACGACAGAAGAAGAATTGAAGCAAGCACTTGGGATTCGCCGTCAGGTTTTTGTCATTGAGCAACAAGTGCCCGAAGAACTCGAAATAGATCAATACGATGTTATCAGTCCTGATGTGCATCATGTATTGCTTCATACCGATGGTCAGGCTGTTGCCACAGGGCGTCTCATCTATTACAGCAAAGATACGGCCAAAATGCAGCGAATTGCTGTACTGGAGTCCTACCGCTCGTTCGGGTATGGACGTGTGCTCCTGTTAGCGATGGAGGAGCTTGCTCGTGAGCTTGGATTAACCTATTCGCTCCTGGATGCCCAGTGTCAGGCGCAGAAATTTTACGATAAACTCGGTTATGAATTGATTTCGGAAGAACCTTTTTACGATGCCGATATCCTACATGTCCGTATGAGAAAAAGCCTGTAGTCCAGCAGAACAACTCCACAACACAGGCACTACATACATTACACAGCTATTCTCGGAATGTGGAATGTTGTAAAGAATGCATACTTCTCTCCAATTCGGACAGGCTAACATGGTAAACCTATTCCCATTTGGTCATAGAAGGAGAGTGTGACATGATGGATCAAACAACACGCGAAACGTTCACAGCAGTACAAAAGAATGGTGACGGTGACTTGACCGCCTTCCAGACATCGACAGGCCGTATTCTGGATTATCAGCAAGCTCTGAACGAAGTGAAGGCTGGAACAATCGCTGGTGTGAATGTATTCAAAGGCAAGGATGGAGAAATGTATATTCGCGGTGATGCCGACGGCGACCCGACCAACAACCTTGACCAGCTTCCGAATTTCTGATAAATGTATTCACCATACAGCGCCAATCCTTATGGATTGGCGTTTTTGCTGTAACTTCTGCAGAAGTCTGTTACACCTAGGCGTACTATTCGCCCCTCAACGAATCAGTAATCCGTAAAATATTTTACTGCATTGCCGGCAGGTTGTGCTTTTCGTACGGGCTTGGGTTCCTGCTCCCAGGCCTGCAAAATCTGTATATTTTCCAGCGTAGATGGTTGAGGCCAGGAGATATATCCGTTCTGTTCAAGCGCCTGTAGTGACTCCCGAATGTGCGCCGGGTTGCGCCCTGTCTTGGTTTCCAGTTCATCCATACGTGGAATTCGACGTTGCTGACCTGCATAGTTGACAATAATACGAAGTATTTTACGTTCAAAGTCGTTCAGCATACTTCAGTTCTCCCTTCCGATTCCGATCCGTTACAGGGCGCCATGCCAGAATATTTTGCTCCAGAAAAGTCCGGGGTACCCCTTCCATGCCATCAGATGCCCGAATTACTCCGCCTCGCATGCTGTTAATTCGAATCTGCCGTTGCGTAATCTGTCCCGCACGATCCATGTACACAAGCTCCACCATCTGGCCAACATACTTCCCTAGCATGATCATCCCTCCAATAAGAACATCTGTTTGTATTCATTATTATATGCGAACATAAGTTCTTTATTCAATAACAAAAAAAGGAATTTCGAAAAAATAAAAAACCAGACGTACTCCGGGCAAGACGGAAGTCTGGTTCTTCAGGTGAAGATCGAATATTAGTGACGATCTGATTCAGAAAATTGCACTGTTTTTAACTGTTGCGTATTCGGATTAAAATCCACATTAACATAAACAGCAAATTGCTTGCCGTCTTTGGCTCGAACCCACAGCTTGAACTGCTCTCTGGACTGATTCGCGCTAAGCGACGAACGGCCGATATGTTTGTAATCCAGAATGTCGACATTGTACTTCGTTTGGGTTTCCTTCACGGCGATGATGCCCCATTTCGCATAATCCGGAATGTTGCTGCTTGCTGCCGAAATGGTCGTTGAGATGCCTGCGAAACCTAGAACAAGCGTTAATATCGTTATCATAAGCACTCTCATGCATTTCACTCCTTGGGAGAATGTGTTTGCTGATATCGTGCCCGTTCGGATTACATTTTACACCCAGATTCGCAAAATCCAGACCGCTGGCAACAGCCAAAATGGAACAACTGGCATCAGTTTAACCAATGGATCTACCTCGGAAGTATTACTGAAGCTCATCCCCCAATCCCCGGAAAGAAAATGCTGCTCTGCCTGGGACTCTTCTGTAGGCTCTAAACCATACTTCTCCATAAGTATTTGCCTTGTCTGTTCATCCACCTTAACATCATTCCCTACACCGCTTGCCGCCACATGTGCACTGTTTATGTAAGTTAACATCATTAAACTCACTATTGAACATACGATATGTATCCATCTAAATCTCATATGTATTCCTTCCTTTCTACTTCGAATCCATGACCAAAGATCAGCGCAACACTCTGAACAACTTGTCTGATTGTACATAATAATTGTGAAAATGGAAATACCAAACGGTGAACCATTCAACACGTTCTTCAAGCATTCGTGACAGATACGTGCATGACCCTTTAGACCCATTTCATAGTGAATCTGTTTAAAACATCCATATCCCGTGTAATGGGCTTTGACTGACCAAGCTGAATCCAACGTCCGCCCGAGTCCATTTTCACCCCATATTCGAGGAGGTTATATCTGTATGTTCAAACGTCTGGATGAAATTTTGATTGAAATTCCCAACGTCGAAAAGCCTGATCCCAATGCAGCAGCAGCTATACAGGAATTACTTGGTGGTAAATTTGGAGAAATGTCCACACTGAACAACTACCTCTACCAATCCTTTAATTTTCGCTCCAAAGAAAAACTTAAACCATTCTACGACCTCGTCATGAGTATTACGGCCGAAGAATTAGGACACGTTGAGCTGGTATCCCATGGAATTAACCATTGTCTCCGAGGATCAACCGAATATAAAGAACCTGATCAGACTCCGCTCGGTTCCGTCAAGGATGCAAGGCTATCGTATCATTTTCTGGCAGGTGCACAAGGCGCGATGCCTTTTGATTCAATGGGCAATCCGTGGACAGGCGCCAATGTCTTCAACAGTGGCAATCTGGTAGAGGATTTGCTGCATAATTTCTTCCTCGAATGTGGGGCCCGTACGCACAAGATGAAAGTATACGAAATGACCGATCATCCCGCGGCTCGCGAAGTTGTCGGTTTCCTGCTCGTGCGTGGAGGTGTGCACGTGGTGGCTTATGCTAAAGCCATTGAAATTGCGACTGGTGTCAATGTGACCAAACTGATTCCGATCCCTTCTCTGGATAACAAAGCCTTCAACGAGGCTCGTAAATACGAAGAAAAAGGCGTACACACTAAGCTGTACACTTACAGTGACAAAGACTTCAATGCCATCGACCAAATCTGGAAAGGCACGCATCCCGAAGATGGACAACCTCTGGAGGTCATTCAGGGCATTCCGCAAGGCTTTCCGATTCCTGAAGCTCCGGCGGTGGAAGAAGAATTTGCACCAGGCATCTCACACGAGGACTTCAAGGAGATTGCACGTCGCCTGAAAATGGCAGGGAATATTGTGGATTAAGGAAACGGTTGTTAGCAGAATGTATGCTATTTTTTTAGCAGGTTGATTCCCCTATAACTGTAGTTAACCTATGTGAAGAAAAGCCCTCACCCTACTGTTAAAGGCAGTTAAGGTCTGAGGGCCTTTAGAAATTAAATAAATAAATTGAGTATATGTAGTTAACTCCTTAACAAATCGCAATTTTCAGGTAAACGTGCCATTTCCATGGCTATAACTGGTTCAGCATAGGTATGATGACTTCGTCCAGTTCCTCAAGTATCTCGCTATCCGTGGGACATTCTATGATTCTTTCTAAATCAGGTTTTAACATACGCAGACATTCTAAAGGTAATCGAGAGATTAGCCCAGTCAGCATAAAATACTCCCAAGTACAGTCTCTTGTTTGAAATACATATTGAATATGAGGAATCAATTCGTCTCCGAATCTTAACAGCAAATCCTCCACGGGCTTCGAAATCGGCCAATTCCCATCCTGCAACCACTCCATAAGTTCGGGTAAAATATCTCTCAGTTCATCGTTACTCCGTTTGGCAAGTTTCTCTACGGATTCGACATCAAATTTGTCTTTAGGTAACATCGTTCTGATATTCATTCGCTATTCCTCCTCAGAATCGCTTTTTGAGCAGAGCTCTTATCTATGTGGAATGAGAAATAGTAATTATTCATGAACTACCTTCCTATTTATGTACTATCTATTATTGATCAGATTACCCATGATTCTTATTCTTATAAGATCAACTAAAGACTAACGTTACACTTCCATCCGCTAGCACTTCTTTTAACTGTTGAAAATAACCCTCATTTGAACACCTTTCATGATCTACATTTTGAAGAACAATTCTGAATGGTGCTATCGCTCCAAATCCACCACAAAAGCAGTCGGACAAACTATCCAAGTTAAATCCATAGTATCCCCCTGGACCGTTAATTGCCTCACCTAATGCACAATAAAAAGAAGCGGAGTCCTCAATGTTAGTCCCATCCATGTGATATATGCCATTCTGCCGCTCCTGAGAATGAAGCTGGGTTCCTCGATATAATCGGGCGACTTCTAGCCATCCGATTCGTTGTTTTGGAGATAGTCCCACCCATTCGTTCGTTTTAGCTAGAGGTTTTCTTCGCATATTCCAAATAAGCAGACTCTCTTCTGTTGCCACTTGGGACAAATCCCCAACCAGTTTAAACTGTGTTAAAACTTCATTAAATTCTGTAAATCGATTATATGAAAGAGGTTCTCTAAGTACAAAATAATATGATCCTATCGGTTTCTCTTCGTGATCAAGAATAGTGATCTCTATATTGTTAACACTAATTTTTTTCTCTTTAGAGTGTGCTACAAACTCATCGTTATATCGAAAATGAACTAATGTTACTTTATGAAAGTCCTCATCACCAACGGTCTCGATACGGTTTCCAGTCAACCCAATCAAATCCAAAGATTTCCCAATGGTCAAACCACTCTCATCATCAACTAAAGAATACCGATTGATCATCTAGTTTATAAGCTCCTTTAAATTTGCGTAAAGATTCACGTCTAACTCTTAACTTCTAGTAAAGCATATGCCCCCTAGAATTTCATCGGATAAACCAGAGTTTATTCCAATGTCTATTCTAAGAGGTTACACTTTAGGCAATAACTTAATGCTGCAGATTCTACATTATGGGACTTAGCCCACTCTATTATCACATTTTGATCGAAGATTGTACCCTCACTTTTATTCCTTTTTGCACATAGTAAAAATTCAGTAGATTCACTGGGCACTGGATGGAAATAAAAGAAAGACCTTAAGTATTGCCCCTCAAGGTCTTCTTCCAATTTTCTACTTTAATATGTGTTTTAACTCTTGGTCAAGGTTATCAGTAAATTCAATAGAGTTTAATGCAACATTAAATCTAAAACCCCTTTGGCAGTTTTGTATCACTCCATCCGCTTTAGTAGCCTCAAATGTCCATACTGTACATTTAATTTTTTCATCTTCTTCAAGAGCATAGAATTCCAATTCATAGAGAAATTCAAATGTTGAAATCTCTACCTTACCTTACTAAACTTATTTGCTAATTGCATCTCAGAAATTAATGACCTTAATTTCGAAAACATTAAGTCAATCCCAAACATATTGTTGTAATGATGTCGAGCAGGAAGCTGCCGCCTTGCACCAGGTACGACGTATCGCCGTCGCGGCTGAGGCCGAAAGGATCGACGTACGAAACAGGGTTTCCGTTTACGTATGCATAACGGTTCAGCGATTGCACCGCGCTGATCGTTCCCGTTACTACATCACGGTTCACGAAACGGCGGATTTCCGGGTTGTACTAGCGCGCCCTCATGTAGTAAAGGCCTTTCGGGGCGATCATCACGCCATCGCGAATGAATAAGATTAGCAACCCTTAGCCATGCCGATTTACTTGGCACTAAACGGGGAGAGAAAAACCTTGAGGGTGTTAATCCCCGCGGTTTTAGCGTTAGTTATCAATTTCAGCTTTCATTTTGTAAAATAAATCTAAGTGGAACTTTTCTCTCTCCATTAATCCCACATGATGGTCGAAATTAAACGCGATTTCTTTATAGCCAAGGATCGTTGAAATTTGTTCGCGATTGGGTTCACCAATAAAATTGAAGTACCAAGAATTTGGAATTTTTTGATCAATAACTTCGAACCATTCATACGGAAACCATACCGGGTCAAGATTTAAATCGGGGTCCTGATGATCAACTTTCAATAAGTAAAACATGTAATTATCCCAATGGCCGATCGAATACACATTAAATGTTGCCCCAATAATTAATGACTCACATTGATAATTTATTGGGTAACCTGCCTTAGTGGATAATGAATCACTTTTATTAGATATACATTTCACTTTCATAAAGTACCTCTCTAGGAATTACCTATCCTTAAATTTGAAATCATCATACTGCCTAGTTTAATATTATACACCCAATGAATTTCTCCCCCATTAGGTGTCTATCTTGAGCGTATTCCCATGGCTCTGAACAAGCAAGTCTCCAACCTTGAGATCATTGACAAACGTCCATTCTTTACCTTTCACATAGAACGGATGAGTGAAGGTCGATTCAATCACTTGGTCGCCAATATGATCGCAAGTATCCGTTTATATTTACTGAAACTATTAATTGGTTTGCATTTCGGGGTCAACTATCCAATAATTCATTAAAGTGCAAAACCTCATCTCATTATTTTCCACAGAGATCATTTGTTTACTTTCAAGGCTTGATTAATTTTGTCCATATCTAATACTTCCCTACTGTGGTCTGCCACAGCATATATTTTCAGCCAGAATGCATCTTCTTCAGCATAACTTTCGATCGCCTCTCGAATAATCTTTTCTGTTAATTCTTTAACTATAATATCGGGCTGCGCTGGAGGAATAAAGGAAACATCCTCTCTCTCCATAAATTCCGATAAACCGAAAGGAGTAGTACATACAAATGTGTAGGTGCTTCCATCCTCCAATTGAATAAACACATCACAATTTCCATTAGCAGGATTAAGTTGATCTAGCGGGGTCGGGAAGGTGATGTTGCTGATTTTCATGACTACCACACCTTGACTTTCTTATTTGTTATAAATAATATTCCATATTTCTATAACCGATAATATAATCTTTACAATTCAGGCTGGAAGGTAGTTCCTCTTCCTATTCAGACCTTAAATTATGTATCTCCAAATTTAAAATAAATTCAATCACTTGATGCATAACTATTCGACTTACCTACAGTTCTTCCGTTACTTTTTTAGTAACATCCTTTGTGACTTAATAAACTAACTGTTCTTGCCCATTAATCACTAACAGGTCATCGTAAATCTCCCCTGACATCCTATAAAACAACTCATATCTGCCAATTTCCTTTCCATCGTAAATGATGGGGACTAAGGCAATAATATGAGAATATTCAGGTTCATTCCAATTTATTATGCAATAAACTTTTTCTAATTCTAGCATTAATTTTTCAGAGTAGTACTTTCCAAAATACAGTTTCTCGTCTTCTGGAGACTCTACCAAGTAGTTGTTTACGCACGACAAGCAATAATTTCGTGCTGTAGATTCTACATTATGGGACTTAGCCCAATCTACTATCACATTTTGATCAAACATTTTACCTCCACTAAAGCAAATTAAAATTAAACATATCCTTATTCGGAGTCACACCACTTTTCAGTTCAATTAAACAGGTATCATCGTCAATTGCAGGTTCATAACCAAATTTTACAGATTCAACATCATAACGTTCCATAAATAGATAAAAATATTTCAATAATCCTAGACCCTTTTCTTTGTCAAAAATACGATCTTCGATTAATTCTATCTACGAAAAGTTAATCTCAACAGTTCCTGATTCTCCATCAAAACACAATAGAATAAGGAACTGTTCCAAAGTTATACCCAAACGAAGTTTATCTACAGTAATTGTACCCGTCCCCGGGATGGTAAAAAATTCAGAAAAGCTTGTTATGTCTTTAAACTCCTTATTTCTTTCTTCCTCATTATCATAAAAATTCGAAGATATAATATTATCTGGAGTAAGCTTGAAATCATGAAAGAGCATATTATTCAAATATTCCATTCTTAAGTCAAATACTACTTCAAGAGACTCCACATTTAACCTCTTATCATTTATTTGAAATTTTCGATCCATCACTTCCTTTTCCCACGCCACCAATACCTTCCCCACACGCCTAACACACCAAACAACAACAGCGCACAGTATGCCCAGGCAAACAGCATAGCAAGCCCTAACCCGATGTTGGCATCCAAACGTTCATCGGTGATGTAGGTATACAATGCAAACATAAGAGGCACGGCGCCGATTATAAAAAGTCCCATAAACCAGCCAGCCAAGATACGAGGGGCGGATCCTTTGTCATTTCCCATCAGTTTACGAATTCCCCGCAATAACAACGATAAAATTAAAAGAAAACCGAAACAGGTAAGTAGTATTTTAGTCAGATCTGACATGTCAATTGCCTCCCAACGCTCCATTTTCTCCAGATGTTATGCCTGAAAGTCCCTAATCATGTACCTGTTAAACCTATCCTACACTCCAGCCATAGCTTTGCCCATCATTACCCATTTTGGTGCCATATGATCGTACTTTTCCCTCCCTCCAAAATAAAAAAAGACCACCGCCCTGACTCCTTCCAAGTCATGGACGATGGCTCACTTATATAATTCAATGTGACACATATTCCTTCTAACTCAAATTTAACTCAATAAGCAACGGAATCTGCCTATGCACCAAACTGCGCATAGTGCAGGCGACTGTAAATACCGCCAGAAGCAAGCAGTTCCTCATGACGTCCCTGTTCCGTGATGCCTTGCTCGGCCACGACCACGATGCGGTCTGCGTTTTTGATCGTCGCCAGCCTGTGGGCAATGACCAGTGTGGTTCGTCCCTCAGACAACTCCGCGAGGGATTGCTGAATCGCGGCTTCCGTCTCGGTATCGAGCGCAGACGTCGCTTCATCCAGAATCAGAATCGGTGGATTCTTCAGGAACATACGAGCGATAGACAAACGCTGCTTTTGTCCACCGGACAGCTTCACGCCGCGTTCTCCAATCAGTGTATCCAGCCCTTCCGGCATGGACAGAATCAAGGATTCCATCTGGGCCCGACGAGCCGCCATCCAGATTTCTTCTTCCGATGCATCCAGTTTGCCATACGCAATATTTTCCCGAATCGTCCCATCGAAGAGGAACACATCTTGCTGCACGATCCCGATCTGACTGCGTAAGGAATCCAGTGTCATGTGCTGAATGTCCTGACCATCAATCGTGATGCGCCCTTCCAGCACATCATAGAATCGCGGCAGCAGACTGCAAAGTGTTGTTTTCCCAGCACCCGATGGACCGACCAGAGCTACCGTTTCACCGGCACGAACACTTAGATTGATACCCTGAATGACCGGCTCTTGATCCGAATAACCGAAAGTCACTTGCTCGTAACGAATGTCTCCACGTAGATGGGATACCGGAACAGCATTAGGGCGGTCCCTGACCTCCGGTTCCATATCAAGCAAGTCCGTATACCGTTTGAAACCTGCAATGCCTTTAGGATATGTCTCTATAACCGAATTAATCTTCTGAATGGGTGTCAGGAACACATTGGACAACATAATAAAGGCAATAAACTCACCATAGGTCATGCTGCCGTTAATGACAAACCACGTTCCGCATACGAGCACAAACAACGATACCAGCTTCATCAGCACATAACTGATGGAAGAGTTCCACGCCATAATTTTGTATGCAACCAGCTTGGTTTGACGGAAACGACCGTTGTTTACAGCGAATTGTGCTTTTTCATACTCTTCATTGGCAAAAGCCTGAACCACGCGAATACCCGTAATGTTGTTTTCAACACGAGCATTGAAATCGGCAATATCCCCGAACATTCGGCTGAAGGCTTTGGACATTTTGTTCCCGAAATACAAAGATAGATAGATAATCAGCGGCACAATGATAAACGTCAGAATCGCCAGATTCCCATTAATGCTCATCATGATACTGAAGGCACCGACCAATGTCATCACGGCAATAAATACATCCTCCGGACCATGGTGGGCAATCTCTCCGATATCCATCAAATCATTCGTCATGCGGGATACCAGATGTCCGGTCTTCGTATTATCAAAATAACGGAAGGATAACTTCTGTACGTGATTGAACAGACTTTTACGCATATCCGTCTCGATATTGATCCCCAGCTTATGTCCCCAATAGGTTACAACGTAATTCAGGAATGAGTTCAGCAAGTAAATGCCCAGCAGTCCTAGACACGCCCATAGAATCCAATCCCAGCGTCCACCTGGCAGCAGATCATCTACAACCCGGTTCACAGCTAGCGGAAAAGCCAGCTCCAGCAACGCAACCAGAATTGCACAGGTGAAGTCCAGAATGAACAGTTTTTTGTACGGCCTATAATAGGCAAAAAAACGACGAAGCATAAACCTAGTTCCCCCTTACGGCAATCCTCCGTCAACATGATGATGATTACCTTCTATTTCGTCCTGCTTAAAAGATACAGGAAGTATGGTGTACCCAGAATTGCAACGAGAATACCGGCTGGAATCTCCGAAGGTTGCAAAATGACACGTCCCAGCGTATCCGCGACCAAAACGAGCAATGACCCAACCAGTGCAGATGCAGGTAGCAAAAACTGATGTTTTGGCCCAACGAGACGACGCGCCAGATGAGGCCCAATTAGGCCAACAAAACCGATACCGCCGCTTACAGACACACAGGCTCCTGCCAAAACAGCTGCTGCAGCAAGCAAAATCATACGTTCACGCTCTACAGGAGCACCGAGACCACTTGCTGTCTGATCCCCAAGATTCAATACGTTCAGTACACGTGCCTTCGCCAGTACCAACGGTACAAGCACCAGGATAAATGGCAACAGTGCCCAAACAAACTTCCAATTCGAGCCCCAAATGCTTCCTGCAAGCCAAGTGGCCACAAATTGATATTTCTCGGGACTAAGTCGCAACGTTAACACGATCATAGCTGAACTGATACCGGCTGCGATCCCGATTCCCGTGAGCAACATACGGGTTGGCAAGATGCCCTCCCCTTTTTTGTAGGAAAGGATATAGATTAGAAATGCTGCAAAGCTTGCGCCAATCAGCGCAAGGATCGGAAGCAGAAAGATCGGAGCTGCTGTCGTCGTTGGAAAAAAAGAAACAAACAGCATGACCATAAGCCCCGCTCCTGCATTAATACCTAGAATCCCGGGATCGGCGAGTGCGTTCCGCGATACCCCTTGCAGGATACAGCCCGACAACGCCAGACCCGCCCCGATTAGAACAGCAATCACAATACGAGGCAGTCTGAATTCAAACAGGATCAGCTCCTGTTTCGGTGTACCGCTGCCAAACAACGTCCGTAAAACCTCCAGCGGTGAAAGCTTGGTAAAGCCGGTATTCATACTGATAATAAACGCTGTAATAATCAAAAGACCAAGCACAATAAGAACAACGATCCCTTTTGTTTTCTTTTTGCGCTCTGCGCCAACCATAGTTGAGGAACCCATCTTACAGCGTCCTCCTTTCTTTCCGCGCCAGATACAGGAAGAACGGCACCCCGATGAGGGCTACCAATGCGCCAATCGGCGTTTCGTAAGGCGGGTTAATCATACGTGCTGCCAGATCCGAAAATACAAGCAAAAGGCTGCCCATCACGGCTGAACAAGGAATGATCCAGCGATAATCGACCCCAACCAGCTTCCGGGTAAGGTGGGGGATGATCAGACCGACAAATCCGACCGCACCCACGACAGATACTGCAGTACCCGCCAGAATAAGTACGACAATCAGACCGACAAGCTTGATCACACCGGTACGCTGTCCCAATCCGACCGCGATCTCCTCCCCAAGACTGAGTAGCGTAATTGAACGCGAGATGATCATGCCAACGATCAGTGCAGCGAGCACCCAAGGAAACATCACTTCAAGCTGAGACCATTTTGTTCCGGCTACCCCTCCGGCAGTCCAGAACGCCAAGTCTTGTCCGATTCTGAAGTAGAGCGCAATCCCCTCACTCAGCGCAGACAACATAGCCGATACCGCGGCTCCAGCCAGCACGAGACGCAGCGGCGTCAGGCCTGATCGGGATGCTGCACCGAAACCATACACAAGCAGCACGCCAAGTCCTGCTCCTAAGAAGGAATACATAATAATGTACATGTACGGCAAACCCGGGAAAAAGGCAAAACAGATCGCCAGTGCAAATCCGGCACCAGCGTTCAGGCCAAGCAGTCCCGAATCGGCGAGTGGATTCCGGGTCATACCTTGCATAATCGCACCAGCAACAGCGAAGCAAGCCCCAACCATCGCTCCGCCCAAAATACGCGGTAACCGAATCTCCCATATGATCTGATGGGGCGTCAAGTCAGGGTTAAAGTTAAATACCGCCTGCCAGACCACGCCAAGTTGAATATCAGCAGCACCAAATGAAATAGACAACGCCATGCCCAGAGCAAGTAGCAGAATACCGCCTGTTAGAATGAGAGTGGCTGCCCATGGGCGTGTATGGATTTTCGCTGTAGGTGACTCCTCATTTGATTGTGTGGAAGAACTGTTCAAGTTCATACTTGTCCACCTGTGTTATGAGTGACGCTTATTAATCTTATGTACATAACAATCACCTCTCCAAAAATACCGCTTCTATTGATATTGATTCTCATTCCCATAGAACATTGTAAGGGAATCCTTCCAGTCTGGCAATGGACAAAAAGGACAACTTTCTTGCAGATATGAATATTTTCGCATGAATATGCATAAAAAAGGCCACACAGAGCTTCATTGCTCCTGTGTGGCACTCATACGATAACTTTACATACGATAACCTTACATATCTTTATTTGATTCCAATATTCGCTGAGCGAGTCCGAGCGGTCATCAATGAAGCAAGTACATCCGGAAGATCGGTGATGATGCCTTGTACTCCCATATCCATCATCAACTCCATATCGCCGGGATCATTCACGGTAAACGGATAGGTGACTATACCTTGCGCAAGAGCAGCAGTTACTTCCTCTTTAGCCACAGCCAGCTTATACGGATGAAGGCCCGATGCCTCAAGTTTAGCCGCGTAATCATAAGGACGATACAACTTCTCCATATATAAAAGCGCTGTACGAATGTCCGGCGCGATTCGCTTACACTTCACAAGCGAGGCATGATTAAAGCTGGATAGAACAACCTGTTGCTCCATGTTCCACTCCCGAATAACCTGAATGATCTTCTCTTCCATCCCCTTGTATGGCACGATGCCATTTTTCAACTCTACATTAAGCAGAATTCTCTTGCCTTGCACCAGGTTAAACAACATTTCCAGTGAAGGTATAGGCTCTCCGGCAAAATCCGCATGAAACCAGGAGCCTGCATCAAGAGTGCGCAATGTATCATAAGTGAAATCTTTAACCCAACCCTCGCTTCCCGCCGTCCGTTGTAAAGTTTCATCATGAATTAACACCAACCGGCCATCGGCTGACATCTGCACATCCGTCTCAATTCCCGTTGCCCCCAGCTCTAGCGCTCGCTCAAACGCAATCATCGTGTTTTCCGGGCATACCGCAGATGCACCACGGTGGGCAATAATTTCGATTTTGTTCAATCCAGACCCTCCTGCATTTAAAAGTGGATTCTATGAACTTTCACTATATACACCATTTGTCATACACGTATTAAGAGAGCGTATAATTTTATACTGGCTTGTTCATTCAGCACGGGTCTAACATTTAAAGGGCTGGGGATTCACTCATTTTTGCGAACTCAATCTAAAAACCAACATAATATAATATCAGTCGTAGACAACTGCACTCCGCTGTAAGGAGGTTGCCCTTTGAAACCGTTGAAATCACGAACAAGGAAGCACTCGATCTCTTCCAAATCTTGCTCTGCCCAAAAGTGCTCATCACACCATTCAGCGAAGAATAGATCAGAACCCGGATCGAAAATCAGCACGTCAAGACCTCCCGGATCACGACAAACGATTCCGCGAGCTTCTGTTCGAGGACTCTCTTTACCTGACAGAACAAGTAATCAGTCCGGCGTCATCGAACCCAAACAAAATAAACTGGATAAACTGGCCTTTGTTGCGGCTATCCTTGCACTGATTGCTTCTGCTATTGGACTATACATTGCTTGGAAAACACTTATTCTGCCCAGCGATACTACGGAAATCGTCGTATAGTTTCCAAGTAGATAGCTCTATCTCATTGCTATGGGATGGAGGTCTTTTTTTAGGCGCAAGCAAAAAAACCGTTCCCCTGAAACGCCGGCAGCCGCCGGCGTCTCTTTGGAAAGGCCATTTTCTTCGAATGATGCCATGAGTCAGCATGCACCTGTTATAGAATGGTCTGAATTACAGTACGAATGTGCGGGAGATGATAACCAGCAGGATAAACAACACCAGGATTGCGCCTGTTGATGTCCATACACCACCACCGAAACCTCCACAGTAGCCGTAACCTGCTCCTTTGAGATCGCTCATGAGTGACACTCCCCTCTTCATCAAAGTACACTATAGACTATGTCCGCAAGTGTTATTTGCTTGGGCAGATGAGGAAGTTTTTCTCTTGAGGTAACAGGTTAACAACTCCATTTCTTTGGCCGTTACTTACCGCTGAGTTCAGACCATTTCTGAGTCAATTCCTTAGGGATGTAGGCAGCCATCTGAGCAAGTAGTTCAGCCGGATCAGACTCAAGACTCCACAAACTGAGATGTGATGTGTTGGAGAAGCCTTCGTGCACACTGTGCTCCACCATTTTCATAAGTGGTTCATAATAACCGTTGACATTCAAAAGGCCAACAGGTTTGCGATGAATGCCGATCTGTGCCCAGCACAGTACCTCGAACAATTCTTCAAACGTGCCCATCCCACCCGGAAGTGCGATAAATCCATCGGATAACTGTGCCATCGTTGACTTCCGTTCATGCATCGTACCCACTTCAATCAGTTGAGTAAGCCCGCCGTGAACCACCTCACCCCGGAATAAACCCGTAGGCATAACCCCAATCACTTCTCCGCCTGCCTCGAGAGCCGCATCCGCGACTGCCCCCATCAAACCCATACAAGACCCGCCATAGACCAGGGCATATCCGCTGCCCGCAATCTGTTCCCCCAAAAGGGAAGCGTGCTTAATATAATCAGGATGATTTCCCGGGTTAGACCCTGCAAAAACACATATCCGTTTCAAGTGGTTTCACTCCTTTTTGAGATCTATCTCAGTTGGACTAAAATATTTACATGGACACTCCGATGACAGAATAACCTTCCAATCACTGTTATCCCCAGATTTTTTCGATTCCCTTTTTCAAAGGAAAAATCCGGTGATAAAGGCGAACGCTTCGCTTTTTCAGGTTTTTTCTGTCCTCTCCGTTTCTGTGTAAATGATTAGTTCAACTTATCTATCTCCTTAGTATACAGTATAAGTGTCATTGCTATGTTACAGCACGTTAACAGAACTCATGCAAAACGTTATATGAAGTTTGAAATCGTTTATTTCTTTGCTTCTCCATGTTGCTTTCATACGCCTCCCGCTAAAAAAAGAGAAAAAAATACCCGGCCGTTTGCAGCCGGCCGGGTTCCCAAATCCATACACATTCATTTAGAAGGGGTTGTTACTACCTACTATAAGATCGAAACATTAATGCTGTATGATCGCAATATGAAATACATATTAAATTTCAACCAGACTATCGTATGCCGCGCCGCGAACGTACCACAAACATATGCTTGTCCTTGCGAAGCAAACGGCCGTCTTCAAGCTCGACCTGATCTTCGTCATGTCTTACAATCGTAGTGGATAACGCTACAATTTTGGCACGCCGCCAAATCATAATCTGTGACTTGAAATAAATCGCATTTTCAAACTGCACTGCTTTTTTCATCACATATCCGATCTTGTGCACTTCAGAACGTGCTTTCTTCAGAGGCAGGCTTTCGTCCGGAAGTGGTTTGATCATTGCAATATTGTCAAACGATACTTTAATCCGTTTCGGTCCAATTCGAACACATTCCGTTTCTTCATCCCACTCCACCAGCGTTCCCTTCAGAGGCTCGCGAATTCCTGTTGCCCGGTATACTGCTACTTTTCGTCCAATCCAATGTCGCAATGTGCTCGCCTCCAATCTATCTATATCCGTTGAACCAAAGATATTTACACAGACACTCCAATGACAGAAGAACCTGGAGAGTAGCGGTTATCCCCAGATTTTTTGATTCCCTTTTCCAAAGGGGAAAATCCGGTGATAAAGGCGAAGCGTATGCTTTCGATGCTAGCTTTCTTTCAGAAAGCTTTTAGCTTCGCTTTTTCAGGTTTTTTCTGTCCTCTCCGTTCCTTGTGTAAATGATTTGTTCAACATATCTAGTTTTCAGGTATTGTCCAATCGATCGGTTTAATACCCTTGGAGACGAGAAATTCATTCGCTTTGGAAAACGGCCTACTGCCAAGAAAGCCGCGATGTGCAGCTAAAGGGCTCGGATGTGTTGATTCGAGCACCAGATGTTTGTCTCTATTAATAAAAGCACCCTTCTTCTGAGCATGACTTCCCCATAGCATGTACACCATAGGCTCATTGCGTTCATTCAGCTCACGAATAACAGCATCCGTGAACGTTTGCCACCCCAAGGCCTGATGAGAATTCGGCTGACTCTCCCGAACCGTCAGAACCGCATTTAGCAACAACACACCCTGCTCTGCCCAGTGAATAAGTGAACCGTGCTTTGGAACAGGCACACCCAGATCGGCCTGAAGTTCCTTATATATATTTTTCAGTGAAGGCGGTACGCGCACCCCCGGTCTGACCGAGAAACTTAATCCATGCGCCTGCCCCGCTCCGTGATAAGGATCTTGACCAATAATAACGGCTTTCACCCGATGATACGGGGTCAACTTCAAGGCAGAGAACAAATCTTCCTTGGGCGGGTAGACAGTCTGTGTTTTATATTCAGCAGCGAGCGCATAACGAATCTTGT
The DNA here is from genome assembly GCF_900102085.1 of Paenibacillus polysaccharolyticus. Taxonomy (GTDB): domain Bacteria; phylum Bacillota; class Bacilli; order Paenibacillales; family Paenibacillaceae; genus Paenibacillus; species Paenibacillus polysaccharolyticus. The sequence goes on from NZ_FMVM01000016.1 coordinate 101,963, forward strand.
CAAAATACTCCGCTTCCGTCTCCTGCTGTAACACCTCATCCCAATCATTTCCAAACATAATATTTAGGCTCCTTTCCCCTGATGAATACATATCCGTGTAGCCCGTTTGGAAGGGCTCTTCCCTGCAAGAGTCACATGTCCCACGACTCATAGACTATCCATCATTTTAACATAACCGTAGTCCACAGACCAGAAGTGTGCGATGAAGGGAAAGGAAACCGTTCAGATAAATAAAAGAATCACTCAAAAAGGGACGAAACAGAATACGTTCTGCTCCGCCCCTTCAGTATTCATCTGTATATATCCGTGTTCATCGTAAAACGTCCAATGCTATACGTGTACAGGTACCTCTTTCACCTGTTTTTGTTCTGTCTTTTGATCCACCAGCACCCGGCTAATTCGACTCAAGCCTTCCTTCAGGATAGAACGAGGGCAAGCTAGATTCAGTCGAATGCATCCTTCGCCGTTTGCCACAAACATTCCCCCATCCTCCAGTAATACGCCTGCTTGCTCCGCAAAGAACAGAGGCAGGCTGACATTCTTCGGTGCATATGGCGTAATATCAATCCATGCAAGGTACGTTGCCTCAGGAATGTGAAAAACGGCAAGCGGCAGATGTGTTTTTAAAAAGTCATCAACATACGCAAAGTTATCATCCAGGTAAAGCTTTAACTGTCTCAGCCATTCATCGCCATGTACATAAGCTGCTTGAGTTGCCGCAATACTTAGCGGATTTTTGAAGCCGTAATGACGTGCCTGCCAGATCTCCCTTAGTGCTTTGTTGGGAATAATGACATTGGAAAACATCAGACCCGCCATGTTGAACGTTTTGCTGGGAGACATACAAGTTATAATTCGGTCTGTATCCGGGAACAGTTTGGCGAGTGGGGTATGTGTTTTTCCCGTACGAAGCAGATCACAATGAATCTCATCTGATATGATCCATAGCTCATTATTCAAACAGATTTCGCCTACTCGCTTCAGTTCCTCCGTGCTCCAGATGCGTCCAGATGGATTATGCGGATTACAGAAAATGCATACCCGAACTTTCTCGTCTCTGGCTTTCGCTTCAAAATCGTCAAAGTCAATCGTATAGTGCCCTTCTTCATTTAACATGTCCGAGCACACCAGCTCAAGCTGGTTATGGTCTGCTGCCGATTTGAAAAATCCATAGGACGGTGTCAGGATCAATACCTTTTCGTCCGGCTGGCAGATATACTCCACCAGTTCATAGAGCGCGGGAATAATGCCATTCGATGTCTCCAGATGCTCCTTCGGGAAAGACCAGTCATAATATCGTTTCATCCAGCTTGCTACCGCTTCGTAGTAAATCGGGTCAAAAACTTGCGAATACCCCATAATGCGGCGATCCAGGCGTTCTCTCACGGCATCCAAAATCTCGGGAGGTGTGGCAAACTCCATATCGGCAATCCACATGCGGATGAACTCCTCATCCTTAAACGGAAATTTCATCTCACTCGTTGCGTTGAAAATATATTGGCGGAAACCATCCGTATTCATGGCGTTGGTTCCGGTGCGGTCAATGATCTCATCAAAATTATAAGAATTGTCTATCTTGTTCGTATTGCTCATCTTGGTCATAGGGTTAACTCCTCTGTCTGTTCATTTCATCATTTATGGATGTTGAATCTATCCGTTCTTCAGTTCATCACTTCTAACCCTATTGTTCCATGCCGCGGGAGTTGCATCAAATGCAAGGGAATCTACTTAGAAGAAACAAATCAATTATGATGTTTCTTTAGAATAGGCTTTTCACTGAAAAAGTGATATATTTCTGATAGGCTTTGGCGTTTAAGAAAGACTTTCAGCTTATTTGTCTATTCTCAGGAAACACTTCTGATCATCCAACTCGATAAGGAGCACCCCAATGAACAACATCAACCAGGAAGTGGGCAAAAAAATACGAAACTTCCGTAAATGGCGCGGGCTCACCGTACAACAACTGGCAGACCAGATTTTCAAGAGCAAAGGTACTCTTTCCAAATATGAGAGCGGTGATATTACGCTGGATCTCGTCACACTACACCAGATTGCAGATGCGCTGAACATTCAGGTTGAGCAGTTGCTCTACCAAGAACCGAGGCATGCATCTCCGCTGATGAACACGGTCCAATCCAGCTTTTTCAAAAACTCCACCCGCTTCTATTCGTACTTCTACGACGGCAGGAACAACAGTCTCATTCGCTGCGTGATCGACATGATGGCTCAATCGGACGCCAATCGTTACCGTACGGTGATGTATATGAATGTGAAGGATTTTGACAATTATCAGGAATGTGAAAATATGTACTGGGGTCATACCGAGCATTATGATACGTTGACTACACTCATTTTGAAAAATCAGGCTACGCCACTGGAGAATCTGTATATTAATATTTTGGCATCCTTCCAGGAATCGGAGAAAAAATGGGGACTTATGGCTGGTGTTTCATTCAGGCCGTTTATGCCCATTGCGCTGAAAATGCTTTTCTCCCGAACACCGTTGCCGGAAACACCCGAGCTATACAATGAACTGAAGATCTCCAAAGAGGATCTGCGTACGCTTAAAATTTACAACATGCTTGCGGTCACTTAAACTGGGACCCGAACAAGATAAAAAAGACACTTGCCCAAGCTGTTTTACTTACCAGCCCTTGCAAGTGTCTCTTCTTTTTATCTACAGATATTTTTTCTAAAGATATTGATTGAATCTTTCTTTTCACAGCCGCAACCCTGGTTACCGCTCCTTAATGTTTGATCAGATCCAACGTTTCGTCAAACTGTTGCTTCTGCTCCTCAATCTTGTGCTCATTTCCAATAACACACCGATGCTGTTGCTCCAGAATGGCAGAGACAAATCCGGCAAACCCGATAATATCGCTCTCTTTCGTACCAAGCACCTCATTGCGCTCCTGCTGCAGATCAGCTTCCGTCACATTAGACAGATAACATTCCAGCGAGAATGCCCCTTCACTGTAAGGCGTTCTTGGCGTATCCAGATCCTGAATCGCCCCAATGATATAACGAGTCATCTCCCGTTCGTCGGCACGGAAATCGTTCAAATACTGCGGAATCTCCTCGTATACTTTGTAGGTTTTATCCAGATTCGGGTCACGGTAGGAAGCCAGGAAACTGTCACCATTCCGTCTGAACCCAGACATACAGCCGTAAGCGCCACCTTTGGCACGGATATTGTTCCACAGATAGTCCAGTGACAATATACCCTGTAACACACGTAATGAGCCCGTATAGGCGTAGCCCTTTTCAGCATAGTTCCCGGTTTGAACGACATATTGAACCTCGGAAGGAGAACGGAAACCTTCGTTATGTGTTGCAGGCGTAAAGGTAAAAGCTTCCTTCGCCACTTCATGTGTGAACAGCTTGGCTTTCAGAGCGGACACCTGCTCTTCCAGACCTTCGTATCCTTTATCGTCTGCCGTGTAGCTGACAAGCAGGTTCTCCGGTCTGAAAATATAACCCATCAGCTCTTGCAGGCTGGAGGACAGCTGTTCTTTTTTCGCATCAAAGTTCGCCTGTAGATCCTCAAGCCACTGATAATAAGCAATCCCGCTAACCGCCTCCCGGAAATCAGCAACGGCTGAATGTTTCGAGGACGATCTGGCAACTCCTGCGGAATGACCACTGTTGATCAGACTGCGTTGCAAATTACCTTTGACCTGAGAAATGATCTCGAAAAGTCGCTTCGAGTTGTCAAAACGGGACGTAAACACGATCTCCTTGATCATATCAAAAGCAAATCCCAGTTTGTCATAAAGCACTTTCGCATTGAACTCATAGGTTGCTTTGAAATCATGAAGCTGATGTGCATTCGCATACGAACCAACCCCGCTGTTGATGCCTCCAGAATGAATATGAATTTCATTCGATAACTCGTTAAACAAGTAGTTTTGAGTGTCCACGTAACCAAGTACATTTTTGAGCAATCCCACATAAGGCAACAAGCGGCGCGGTACTTCCTTGATATCAAACAACAGTCTCAGATAACCAATACCGTTCGTATACAAGTTATGATGCAAAATCGTTGTCCCATCCACGTTGTTCAGCGTTTGGTACAGTTTAGACGCTTTCGTATCAATGTCCTCAATGGACAACGTCGGGATCACCTGCTGCTGTTCCTTGGTGGAAGGGGTGTTCTGGTACTCGGCAAGCGCTTCGGTGCGCTTAATCATATCCTGCACCTCTTCTGGACGAAGTCCAGCCTGCACTGACTTCAACCGCTCCTTCAGCGCCTCTTCCTTGCGTGCGTTCAAGCCTTTGTCCGGTGTGAGCGCAACAAATGATGTATGTGTATTTTGTAATAAATACTTCTCAACCAGTTGTTCGAAATAACCATCTTTCATTTTGGACCGAAGTTCTGCAAATACATCATTCGCCTCAAAATACGTGAAAGGCGCTTCCTTATCATACAGCCAGCTTTGGAGGGAGGAGAGTCCGTAGATCAGTCCTTTCGGCATCCGGCCAAAGTCCGCTTCCCGGTGGTTGAACTCATAAGAGTTGATTCCGGCAAGCAATGCTTTCGGATCAAAGCCTTCTTTCACAACACGCTCCAGCACTTCCTTGATTGTACCGAGAAATTCGTCCTTGCTGGACAAGTTGCTCTTCTTCAGTCCCACCGTGAACACGGGTTGATACAAGCTATCATCATAAGAGCCGTAGACATCCTTCGCGATGCCTTTATCCAGCAAGGCTTGCTTCAGAACAGCTCCCGGTGCATTGAGCAGTGCGTATAACAAAATCTGAAACGCAATGTTCAATTCCTTATCCAGACTTGTGCCAATCACCGCATTATAGGTCAAAAAGCTATTGTCTACTTCGGATTCCGTACTTCCCGCAGAGTAGGACTTCACCGTATCCACCCGTTTCGGGAAAGCAGATTGCAGTTTAATTTCGGAGTCAATCTCGATCCGATCATAGTTGCCTAAGTAATTTTCATCCAGCCACTGCAGCTTTTCTTCCATATCCATATCCCCGTATAGATAGATGTAACTGTTGGACGGATGATAATACCGTTTGTGGAAATCAAGCAATCCTTCATAAGTGAGATCCAGAATCGCCTCCGGGAAGCCCCCAGACTCACAGGAATACGTTGTATCCGGGAAAAGAGAATTCAGCACCTCGCGTCGAACCAACCGTTCTGGCGAAGAAAAGGCACCCTTCATCTCGTTGTACACTACGCCGTTGTATGTCAGCTCGTCATCTTCAGAAGTCAGGTTGTAATTCCAACCTTCCTGCAAAAATATTTTTTCATTCTCATAAATATTCGTATTTAATACCGCATCCAGGTACACATCCATCAAGTTATGGAAATCATGATCGTTGCGACTTGCAACGGGGTAGACGGTTTTGTCAGGATACGTCATCGCGTTGAGGAATGTATTGAGCGAACCTTTGAGCAGCTCCACAAAAGAATCTTTAGCCGGAAACTTTTTCGATCCGCATAGCACGGAGTGTTCCAGAATATGAGCTACCCCTGTATCATCTTCGGGAGGTGTGCGAAAACCGATGTTGAACACCTTGTTATCATCACTATTGGACAACAGTACGATATGAGCACCCGATTTTTGATGTTCCAGCAGGTACGCATCGGATTTCAGTTCTTCGATTCTACGCTCCTGTAATACCTTATATGGCTTAAGCTGTTTCAACATAAACTTGAGTCCTCCGTCCATAGATTGTTGTGTTGGTTGATGCGAAAGGTAATATATGCCTATCGATAGTATACACCATTGTGACCTCTCTTCATAAATAGACGCCCGAATCCACTTTCTGATATGTATTATGTTGCTTTTTGGTTTATGAACTACAAGGAAAATATCGAAATCCAACATTTAACATAAAAGGGTTCACAAAACATTACTTAATATGGTATATTTAACCAAGATTGGCCAACCTTGTTTATACCTATATCTTTTAATATATCTACCTAAAGCAATTATAAGTTCTTTTTACTTATTTCAATTCAAGTTTATGAGGGAGGTTTTTGTATGAGAAAATTAAGAAATTTAACAGCTTCCGTTGCGTTAGCTGCGGGATTAATGCTATTTAGTACATCACCAGCATCTGCTGCCATAGGATGGGGTGACTCCTTTGAGACAGCGGAAGTCATGTATTCAAGTGTAGCTCAGAACTCTTCATACAGTGCCACTGTACGACTGGATAGTATGAGTGATAATGACTTTTATGTTGTAGACAATACCAATGGTACATCTGAAATTACTTATAGTGTTATAGCAACACCACCAGCAAATTTTGATATTGTGATGGGTGTTATTAAAATGAATGCAAGCGGCGCTATTCTGTCCATACAGATGGATAATTGGAATGGACCTGGTTACGCTGAGGCTATTAGTTGGAACGCTAAACCTGGTGAAAAAGTTTACTTCAGAATTATGGATAACGGAATCAATAATTATAACGAACCTTATACGATTACATTTAAAAGAACCAGTTAATTGATTTGACTCTTACATTAAAGACTTCTCCACGGATGTGGAGAAGTCTTTTTTATTCAATTTCATTGTCCATAAAGCTAATAAACAATTTCTTTCATGCAACGTATTTTTAATGTAGACATAAAAAAAGATCACACTCAACTTGTTTAACAAGTCGAATGTGATCTTTTCTGTAAGATGCCGAGGACCGGGATCGAACCGGTACGGTAGTCACCTACCGCAGGATTTTAAGTCCTGTGCGTCTGCCAATTCCGCCACCCCGGCGTATGTAATATTTTCTTGGCGACAAGAAATATCTTACCATGAATAAATTAATAATGCAACCCTTTTTCCTAAAAAAATGAAACAGGCACTGCAAGCGCCAGCTCACAGTGCCTAGAAAGTCCGAGTTGCGGTCCCGGACTTCCGGTAAACCATCTATATTAAGGGAGGTGTGAGATAAGAATACCTCTCCAACATTAAAGGAACCTAAAATCAGCATTAAATTAAACTAAAAAAGCAAAATAGGCTTCACACGTTCCACCTGCTCCTCACTACACTCTACAAAAATTAGCATATGACCTTGCAATAGCCAGTCCTCGTAATGACGTGCGTCAACTTCCGGAATGCCTGCTTCTGTCAGCGTTAAGACCAGATCATCCGTCTCACTTCCGATCTCATTGCCCGCTAATCTTCGCACTGCCTTCCCGATGGATGCGGTCTGATCCATTCGTTTTCCGAGACCAGCTAATATGCCCTTTAAGGCTCCAAATGCTCCATCTGTTCCAGCACCTTTTAGTGGTTTGGGTAACCCCGTCTTCTCACTGATCATCTCCAGATCAAGTTGTTCTTTGCCTACAGCCCCCAAATATTGATCTTGGATGCCTTCCTTCTTTAAGGCATTCAACATAATAATTGCTTCGTGCTCCGAACGAGCAAGCCCAACAAACAGTTTCGTCATGTGGTTCCCCTCCTCTTCCTGATACCTTATATAACCCTGTAGTTTATGTTCAGTAACGTATCTTCATTTGCTAAGTCAATTCACCTACATCAGCTTGATCATTTCTCTACTGGAAATCCATACCTAGTTCTGATAGACTAGATAAAGAAGACAAATTAACCATTGAAAACACAGTCATATGGATGAACATCTTATAAATCAGGAGCAATGACTTATGAAAAAAGAGGTAGAAATTGCCATTCGGCGCAACCAACAGATTATGGTTCGGAATACAAGCGGACAGACCGTAACCGGTTTTCCAGAACGCTCAGTAGACAGCTCTATTCTCTTTTTACGAACTGTACAGGGAAATGTGTGGATTCCGTTTGATGAAGTCGAACAAGTCACTCGCCTGTTAACCCTTCGTTCTCACCATCTGGGCACGATGCAACTCGTTTAGGCACTTGTGCACAAGCACATTCAATTCATTTGCTCTCCTTACAGAGAACTTAGACAGACACTAATAGATAAAGATACACTGTAGGTGAGAACCTCGGTGTTTCTACTATAGCCAACTTATATTTAAAAACCAGACGCCTCCAACGTCTGGTTTTTCTTATGGTAACTAATGATTCGGATTACTTCACAACAAATTTAACACGCGTACCATCCGGATATGTACTTAGTTGATTGCCCACCCATGAGCCTGCACCGCGATTATCCTTTGGCGTAATATACTGGATATCCGCATCCTTACCGCCTTCTGCACACATTGCCATAGGCCACTCATCCCGATCCTTGCCTTTTTTGACCGGTACACCTTTCAGTGACAGTTCCCTGTTTCCTTCAGCGCCTTTCCGGTCAATTGTACAAACATCGGAATGCCCCGCTTGGATCGCCTTTCGGATATGGTTTGCTGTTTCGGGATACCGCTCTGCCGGAAAAGTAATCGTATGATCTACACTCTTGTCGGTTGTTTTGAACGGAGAAGGAATATCCAGCGGCCACTCTCCTCCCGCCAAGGCATATAGAGCAATCACAACCATGCCGACTAAGGTCAGTATTTTACTTTTGAATCCCCGGCTTCCTCTCTTGCTTCTTCTGCTACGTCTTTTACTCATGATGCGCCTCCCCCATGTAACACTAACATCCATAGCATTATAACAGAACGCCAGTTCGTAAAACAATCCATTCCACAACAATATTCAACATAAAAAAACAGCCGGATCCATCCGGCCGCTCACTGCATATCTTATCCTGCGTTAAAAATACTCTGTGTACTTAGAAAAGGTACTGTCACCTGAAACTCAGTTCCTTTTCCTTCAGCGCTATCTACAGTAATACTACCGTTCATTAATTCTAATAGTTCTTTGCAGATTGTTAATCCAAGCCCACTGCCTCCGAACCTTCTTGCATGTGAAATATCCGATTGCGTAAAGGCATCAAACAGTTGGTCCATCTGATGAGAAGGAATGCCAATCCCTGTATCCCGTACAGAGAAAGCCAACGTGGTCATCTCATGTGATTGCTGCTTGACATCCACGAGAAGCTGCACTTCCCCTTGCTCCGTAAACTTGATGGCATTGCTCAGCAAATTATCCAATACCTGCCTTAATCGCAGTGGATCGCCCCAAAGCACATCAGGAACATTCAGATCAGCATGGCAAACTAAACGAATTTGTTTATTCATGGCCGCCAGCTCATGTGTCTTCACGATTTGCTGAATCAGCTTCAATGGCTGGAATTCAATATGCTCCACTCCCATTTTGCCTCTGCCAAGCTTCGCCATATCCAGACTATTATTTACAATGTTCAGGAGCGCCTCTCCGGATTGACGTGCCAGATCCAGGTATTCTTTTTGCTCTTCGGTAACATCGCCCATTCCCGCAAGCTCGATCATGCCCATAATGCCGTTTAACGGTGTACGAAGCTCATGATTCAACTTGCCGATGAATTCCAGCTGGCCTCTGCTTGTTTTCTCAGCCATAGACGCTGCCGTCTTCAGCTGCTGCTCTGCATATTTACGTTCAGAGATGTCATATTGAATACCGACAAAATAAATACACTCACCGGATTCATTAAAAATGGGATCGATATTCAGCTCATTCCAGAATTTCTGACCACTTTTGGTATAGTTTAAAATTTCAACCTTAATGGATTGTTGTTTACTTATTGCTTCCCGAATGCGTGAAACGGTTTCGGGATCCGTATCTGTACCCTGTAGAAATCGGCAATTCCGCCCGATCGACTCATCGTGCGTATATCCGGTCAGACGGGTAAAATGTTCGTTAACATACATGAGCGGAAGCTCAGGCGAGGTAGCGTCAACTACCGTAACGGAGGATTTTAATTTCGAGATAATAAATTCCCATTGCATGGGGAGTTGATTATATAAACTCATGCCTGTGTCTCCTCCATCTCACATCCATAACTCCAGATGGTATGTGTTGATATTAAACAATCTATTTTATTGTACCACAGTTATTCAAACAATGTAGTTCTTGGGTAATAGTTCTTAATCATATCAATCTTTATCCATTCACAATAACCTGCCTAATCTCAAAAATATACAGATAAAGTTTATTGATCATCGTCAGTATGCTGATTGTCTACATTTTTTCCAGGCGCAGACCTTAAAGGCGAGGCCGTTAATGGCCCGACGAGGAAGGAAGATCGACGATGAAAACTCTCTTTTTTATATTTATGGTGCTGTGTATCATCAATCTGTGTTTCCCCAAGTTTGGCTGGTATCTTCGCTATGGCTGGATTGTACAAGGTGAGGCTGAACCCAGCAAATCTTACATGACGATGGTGCGAATGTCTAGTCTGTTTATGTTGCTTATTGCTTTTACTATCGCCACGGCATAATACACCAATAAACTTGTAGAAAGACCAGTTGCCTCCTGCGCAGCTGGTCTTTCGTATTGTACCGAGTATTACACTGACGGGAATATGATAACTTTGTTTGTGGTGTTACTACAGTGTGCGCCGTAAGATAAATGATATAGATGTATCGTTGCAGAAAGGACACATTGGTATGCACATCGCATTTTATCCATTCTGGGCTGCCAGAACACTGCTCTCACTTATACAAGTGATCTCAATCACAACCTTGACCTGCCTGATCTACAGACAAACGGAATCAATTGGATATGCACTGCTACTCCTGTGCGTTTACCTGCTAGCTTATGCGGCAGCAAAATTCACATTCCATAAGTTGATGAAACACTGTATATTTTCGAGACTCCTGATCGGTATTCCTGTGACCAAAACATTGTTGCTCATCGGCATCGCGTCTTCTCTTCCCTACCTGAGATTACATACTGCAGTTATGTTTATGGGGGCTACACTTCTCGCTGTAGTCAACTGCTGGGAAGCCTTGGTTCTGAAGAAACTCCAGTCAAGACTGATGAGAGGCGAAGATATAGCTAAGGCGAGTAGCCTGCTCTCATTTTCAAATTATACGGTAGCTGGTATTGGACTCGTCATGACCATCATCGCGATCCTATATTTAGGGCGGGCGCAGGTACTTTGGGCGGCTGTGGCCCTTTCACTCGCTGCACTCGCTCTTATCGTGACCGTCCATCGCTTAACTCATAAACTCTCCAGTACTTCGATAAGTCTGGATATTAGACGACCCTTGCATAAATAAAAAAAAGACGAGCATGGTCAAAACTGCTCGTCTTAGGTTACCAGGCTGCTTCTCTTTCGAGCAGCTTATTCGTTTTTCTTTTTCCGAAATGGCTCCTGAACTTCTCACCCGCCGTCTAATCCAATCGGTAATCTGTTAGCGGCTTGCCTTTCTTATAATACAAATTGGGGGACAATATATTGAAAAAAATATGCACATCCGGCAGTTCAGCCTTCTCTAGAATAGACTGCATGGATGCTGCAATTCGATCATGTATCTCCTGATCACGCTGAAACATCAAAATCTCTATGGATGCCGGGGAAGGTGTTAAAGCTTGTACATCATGACGTTCTGCTTTCATTCGTTCCTGCGGAATATGAGTGATTAAGGCCATTTGTTCGGTAATTTGAGGCACAACTTCCTCCAGCTCTGAACCCGTAAATCCTTTAAATCGTATAAACGGCATTGCGATCCCTTCAATCTCTGTTAGTAGTCTCCTTATGTGATTTTAAGCACATTGTTTTCACTTGTCAAATATCCTTGACGTCTTATTGGCTGTAAAACAAGAGCAAAGCCCCACCAAAGTCTTGGTGGAGCTGATGCATGTGCGTCTGACCGTTATCTTACAGCCAGAAAGATTTGGTGATGATGACGAGCAAAATGAAGAGAACAAGGATCGCGCTAGTCGAAGTCCACGCTCCGCCAAATCCACCAACATTGCCACAACCGTATCCAACATGACTCATTTGATTGGCCTCCTTTGAATTTCAAGGTATGCCATAACATATGCGTATTATCCCCAAGTGACAGGGCAAATGACCAAGTCTAATCGCCCAATCCTCCATAGAGCCTGACTGCCCGTCATAGGCGATCATTCCTGCTGGGCTATGTGTTGTAGGTTACATAAAAACAAAAGCCGAATCAGCCCCCTTCACTTCAGGTATTACTTAAAATTGGAATTAATTCCTTTTTATCATACGTCAACGATTGAAGGAGGGTTTCATTTTAACGTCATTCAATTCATATGCTGGTTGTGATCCAGAGATCCCTCTAAACCGTCCAGAAGTGCCGCCGCCTCTTCATGGTTCGGATCTATTTGAATTACACGGCGAGCGTAGACAAGTGCCTCCTGTTCCAGTTCCAACTCATAACAACACACAGCCAGATCATACAATACCGTTATGTGTTGTGCATCAGATTCAGCAGTCAGTGCGTCAGGGTCACCAGTCAGCAATTCCTCCAGGAACATTTTAGCCTCTTCATACATAAACATCTCCAATAGTAACTGACCTGATATGAGCGCAACCTGATTCCGGTGTTCCATTGCATAATAGGACGACCACATCCGTTTGATGCCAAATTGAAGGTCGAACATCTCCTCATCGCTCGCATCGTCCAAAAGCTCCTTGAACCGGGGGAATGAAACCATCAGAAACTCGGCATCGTACCCACCCAATCGCCAGAAAGCCAGAAGTTGTCTGAGATTCATCTGTTCCACTTTAAGGTCTGCCCATTCTTTTAGACTAAAGAAATCATCTGGACCAAATCGTTCAACAAAGCGATGATAAGCCAGCCTTGTATTCACATAACGGTTTGGCTCCTCTAGCATTAAAATCATCCCAACGTTCAGATCCTTATAATGATGTGCCGTAAAATACGTAGAAGCACCCTGCTGTTCCATTACGGCCTTTATCGCATGATAATTAGCTGAGAGCGAGAAACTGCCATGAAACGCGAATTCAGGCGGCTCTGCATATTTCCAGTAATCCAGCCGATGATCCCCTTTATCCGCCGTAATTAACACATAACCTGACCGGGAAAGCTTGCTTAATCGTTCGAGACATCCTAGTCCTGTGGAGGGAAGCAGAATATGCGAATCCTCTAGCTCAGCACGGTACAGCGAAATCAGCTCGGCGTATGGGTAGGTCTCTTCCATATACTCGGGTGCGGGACGATAGTTATATTTCAGTGTCATATTTTCCAGGATCTCGGCAGGGTTCTGTTCAACTGCATGCTGTGGAAGTTCTACAAGCAGATCACACTCAAACACTTGCCCCTCCCCAATGTAAATCAAGTCCTGCGGAATGCTATCAAAGAAGTAATTGGCAATGAGTAGCAGCGGTTGTTGTAGATCCCCTTGCCTTATTGTTTTTTCGGAAATAACCAGATTCAACGCTGTATCGCGCACCGCATCAAAACGTGCAAAATCCAGTACTCCCTGCTCTATGTATGTTTGCATCGAAGGATGCTCTTTCCAGGCAATCACATTCTCCATAGCCAGGTCTGTCATCACATAACGGAAAGGCGGTAGCTCCATACCCGCAATTTCCTTCAAAGCACACAGCTTGTTGAGCACCTGGTGAGCCAGTCTTCCTGCTCCTGCACCAAGTTCAACGATGGTAACCATCTCATGCTGTTCACCTTTGAGCATCAGATCCTGTAAAAAGCTGAAAATCATTTCAGCATAGGCTGTTGCAATGAATGGATTGCTCGTAATATACTGTGGCACCTGGTGATTCTCCCAAGCTTCCAATCCCATCTGTTCATAATAAGCTCTCTGCCAATCCCAAACCGGCGCTTCACTAAACCGGACATACCGGCCTTCGTTCTTCATCATCACTTATATCAAACTCGCTTTCTATCTATTTATTAGGACCAAGTCATCTAATTCTATGAAGAAAAACAATTATATCATATCCTTCTTATTTTACTTTCTATACTCTATTTATTCTTTCCCGAATACAGAGCGTCATTCCTTTCTACCCTCTCTACAAAAAAAGCCTGCTCCGCATGGAAACAGGCACAACGCCAAATAAAATTGAAATCCATAAACTTCGTAGCAAATCAAAAAAGATTGGATTCGCATTTATATTTCTTACAAGCGAGTAACCATTAGTCAGAGTACAAGACACCGTCAAAGTTCTCTGGACCTACACGAACAGTACCCAGCAAGTTACTGCTGACAAACGCAGTGTACGTTAATTGCGGTGTAATTGGCGGATTGAAATCGTCAGCAGAGAATGTGATGACTTGTGGTGCCAGAACACTCAAGTTAAATGTGGATGTAGCCGAATAGATGACAGGATCAGTTGAGACAGTTCCCCGAACGATCGTAATGGTTATACCGGCAAGTGCCAAAGGAAGCTGCACAGTTACGGTGCCTTTGAATTGAACCCGTGGATTCGCACCGATACCAGCTGTTGTCACCAATCCAATCTGTCCAAACAACTGTGGTGTGTTAATGACGAGAATCGGGATAGCGATGGAGTTAGCCAAACTCGCATTTTGCGAGGTTCTTGCATCAATTAATTGAGTCATGAAATCTACCTCCTATAGGTGGAATTGAGATAGTATATGCGAGAATGATCATCTGGCATGGACATCCATCCCGTCATTGAAAAAAAGTCGTATAAAACCCAATAAAAAGGTAGAATCGTACCGTTTTTATTCCTTAGCTAAACTATACGTCGTTCCCATCTATGAAAATAGAAGTCTATGAAAACAGAAAAAAACCCTTGCATCGCAAGGGTTCTAAAATATGGGCCCTACAGGACTCGAACCTGTGACCAATCGGTTATGAGCCGACCGCTCTAACCAACTGAGCTAAGGGCCCTGAACAAATAATATATAACAGTGTAGATGGTCGCTGTAAACCATCCAGTAAAGCTATATTGCGGGGGCAGGATTTGAACCTGCGGCCTTCGGGTTATGAGCCCGACGAGCTACCGGGCTGCTCCACCCCGCGTCGTTAAAATTAATAAACAGCGACTTAATTAATATACACTATTACTCCATCATAAGTCAAGGGGTAATCTTAGGGAATAAATCGCACACCATACCGACCTTTACGTGAACGATACACTTCAACTTCTTCAGGCTCATTGTGTCCGTAAATCCAGCCATCCTGCTCCAGTCTTTTTGCCAGGCAACCTGCTTGAAATTTCGTTGCATACAGCTTGCTGAAATATATCCATTTCATCCTGCTCGTCCTTTCCAAAGGGTTCATATACTGCTGTTAATTGTAGAATACCCCAAATTCGTAAAAATAGCCGCCAGAGATGATAAAATCTCCAGCGGCCATTTTTTTGTAAAGACGAAGATTACTTGGATGTTACTGGTGCATAACTTATTGGAATGTTGCTTTAGGATCTTTTTTCAACTTCGCAAGCATCTCATTCCCTTTGGCTGCCCATTCACCCAGTGCTTCTTTTGGTGTCTTTTTATTTTCTAACACTTGATTAAAATACTCCATACCTTTGTCACTTACCTGCCACAGTCCAGGCATTTTCTGATACATTTTATCCAGATTCGTGTTGGTTGGCGGCACCGGCTTCAACGTGTAGAACGCCTGAATATTGTAATCAAGTCCGTCTTTTGGTTTAATGAAGCTTTTCCGGGATACCAATTCATAGCTGCTACGTGCCTTGATCTTAGCCCAATCCTCGCTATTCATATACTTGATCAGTTCCCAGGCATCATCCGGGTTCTGAGCGGAGCTGTTGATTGCCATCAAACTGCTAAGATAGATGTTGCCTCCGACCTCAGGAGCTTCTGGATGAACGGGAGGTGTAACTACATCCCAATCTATTTTCGTAAAATCTTTCATTTTATCTGCATTTTTATTCGCATCAATTAATTGATTGATGTAATTGTAATCCCCGATCGCCATTGCTGTTTTGCCACTAAGGAACAAGTCGCCCTGAACAGGATTGTAACGTCCTTCTGTTTGCTGATCTTGTGGCTCGTCACCTTTCGGGATGACTTTATCAATCGCCAGCTTGCTGACCGTACTCCACACTTTCTCCCATTGCGGAGAATCTACGGTCATCTTTTCTGCCTTGTCGTCAAAGACTTTCAACTGCAGCGAATTATAATACTGTTGCATAGAGTAGTACGGAGAGCCGCCGTTATATGTGCTGAACGACATTCCGAAGACATGATCTTTACCTTCGCCTTTAGTAAGGCGAGTCGCCAGATTAAAGATATCGTCCCACGTCATGTTGTCCGTTGGTGGTTCAACACCCGCTTTTTCAAACATTCCCTTGTTATAAAACAGAGCAGAAGAAGAGAAGGTTGGTGTCAGCGCATAGATGTTCTGGTCACCCAGATCTTTGATCCCTTCAAGCACACTTGGCACAATGTCGCTGGTGTCAAATTTGTCTTCCTGCATTAACGGATCAAGTTGCTTAACCATGTTCTCCTGAATCAACGACTTGATCGTAGCCGTATCTGCTACAACGACATCCACCGGATTATCTCCTGTCATAATTTTCTTCAAACTCTCCATGGTATCTGGCATTTCGTTTGCTTGTTCGGAATTCCCAAAGCCATACATACTGCCCTGATCAACCGCAGGCACGATTTCTACCGTGACATTTTTGTGTGTGAGTTCGAAAGCATCCGTAAATTGCTGACGGAAATAGCTGTCATCCTGTCCTCCCCAGAGTGTCGCTACACGCAGCACACGCTGTTCATTATCTGTATTCTCACTCGCTGTACATCCTGCGATAAGTGGCAATGCCAGTGTTGCTGTTGCCATGATGGCCAGCACACGTTTTCCCCACAACCTGTTTTTCATCTCCCAGTTCCCCCTCTTAAATTATCTTGGCGGTGTAATAACAATACGTTCACCGTCAAACTCCAATGTCGCTCGGCTATCAATGGACAAGGCTTCCAGATACTCTTTTGGCACCTGAAGCCGCCCCGCACGATCAATAATGACAAAAGCTTCATGAACGTCAGGCGCGCCTGCTTCAGACAGCCCCTGATCGTCATCCAGATTCGGATTGCGTTTCACAAATTCAGTACTGGTCAGGCCATCCCGAATCGCAACGATCCGATCAACCTTGCCAGCAAGCGTCAAGTCATGGGTAACAATGACAATGGTGACGCCAAGTTCCTTATTCATTTTGCGAAAAATGTTCATGATTGTATCACACGTCTCGGAATCGACGGAACCTGTAGGCTCATCCGCCAGCAAAATTTTCGGCCGATTGGACAAGGAGATCGCAATCGCTACACGCTGCTGCTCCCCGCCCGACAGTTGATGCAGTTTGTTATGCATACGATCCTTCAGACCAACCCATTCAAGTAACTGCATAGCGTACTTACGATCACGTTTGCCACCCAAAATCATCGGTGTTTCCACATTTTCCAGTGCGGTGAGATAGGGCAGCAGATTACGACCGTTATTTTGCCAGATGAATCCAACCGTGTGACGTTTGTATTCCACGAGTTGAGCATCCGTCATTTTAAGCAGATCCCAGTCCCCAACCACCGCCGTGCCAGCGGTAGGGCGGTCCAGGCCGCCAAGGATGTTAAGCAGCGTTGATTTACCACTACCGCTGTTGCCAATGATCGCCATCATTTCGCCTTGATTGACGGTCAGATTGAGACCTTGAAGGGCAACGACTTCCACATCGCTGGATTTAAAAATTTTGACAAGTCCTTCGCATTGGATCACGTTTACCTCTCCTCTCCCATTTTGACCGCCTGATGAACTCTGAGCCTGCGAATCTGCCAGAGCAACATCGATGCTCCGATAATCAGCATGACTACGGTTACGCCGTACAGTTGCAGCATATCCTGCTGTTCAAAGACGATGCGGAATGGCGGCACCTGCGCAGACACGTTATCGGTCGTTTGCAAGAATGGCAGGAAGAGCCTGCTTGAAACCTGACCAATACTAATCCCCAGCAAGATCGAAAGCCCAGCGGTGAACACCTGCTCCAGCAATAACATACCGCTAAGCTGTGCTCTGGATAGACCCATAGCCCTCAGGACACCAAACTGTACCACGCGTCCCGAGAGGTTGAAGAACCAATACAGCACGTAACCGATTAACGAGATGATTACCGATACAAGGAATCCCAGACTCAGAATGCCGAATACCCCGCCCCTGGATGGATGTTTTCCCTGAGTAACCAGTTCAGTCCGTACATCACGGACAGAGGATAGCTCAATGCCTTCTGCCGCGAGTTTCTCCATTAATGGAGCTACCTTGGCATCCGGTTTCATTTTTAACCATACCTCGTAGGGCATTAGCGGAACCTGATCATAAATATAATCCAGATTAGCCACGAAGAATGGCATCTGATCCGGGTATTGTGAAGGCCAGTATGGAATAATGCCAAAAACTACAAATTCTATCGCTTGACCTTGTATCCCCATGGAGACCATGTCTCCTGTTTTAAGCTTGAACTTGTCAGCAAATTTCGAAGAGATCAGTACAGCCCCTTCATATTTACCAAGCAAATCAAGATATTTGTAAGGATGTGCAGGGAATAGATCGTTACGGAACCAAGCTACTTTGGCAAAGTCTACATTATCGATACCAACGAGCATCCCTTGCCCGCCAGATTTACCCGAGACAATAATGTTGCCCTTGGTTTGCAGTACCCGTGCAGCATGCTCCACACCGTTTAATTGGCGGAACACTTCAAATGGGGGTTCGGAGTATATGATTTTGGTTGGTTGCGATGAACCGCCACCGCCGCCACTTCCACCTCCTGGAGCTCCACCACCGCCATTTCCTCCACCAGCGCCACCACCGGCCCCTCCGTTGCCTCCACCTTGCTGACCGCCGCCTGATCCGCCGCCTTGTCCAGAACCTCCTGGCTTCACCTCGGGGGTTCCTTCCCATACCGTTTGCATAATAACATCCGAGCCATAACGGTAAAGCGTACGTTCTGTTGAATTCAAATCAATGGTTCGCGCTGCGGCCGAGTTATACACTCCAAGGCCGAGCGTCAGCACTAATAGAATCATGAGCGGATAATAGGATGAAGATGAACGGGATAACTGTGTCAACGTCAGATACATTGGAACTGGTAATAACTTGCGTCCGATCAACTGGATCAACTTCAGAATCCATGGGAACAAACGCAGGAAAAACAGTCCTAGCGCAAAGATGGCAAGCGCAGGTACAAAGAACAGAAATGGCTGCACCTGTAACTGATCCGTTGTCATTCCCGTCTGGAACGTCAGCATCTGACGTTCATAAAACAGATAGTATCCGTATCCCGCTAGACCGAGCAGCCCCACATCGAGGAACCATCGTTGCCACAGCGGCGCACGATCGGTACGTGCCTGGCGCCTTTTAGCGGATACAATCGTTGCCCGTGCGTACGTAATTGCCGGAATCAGTGATGCAATAATAGCAACCAGTACCGCTGCCACGCCAAGCAGAATCGCTTCTTTGGAGACGCCAATCGGAATGGATTTCCGATCTACAAAGGATAAGAATCCACTTGCCGAGCCGATACTCTTCGCCATGAACCATCCGAGTAGCGGCCCAACAACCAGTGCAATCGCGCCCAGGAAGATGCCTTCAAGCAGATAGAGCGAGAAGATCTGACGAGCCGAGGCTCCACGGCTACGTAGCACAGCGATGTCACTTTCCTGCTTTTGCAGGGATTGTCTGGCATTCATTGCGATGAAATAAAAGACCATCGCAATCATCGGTGCAGCAAGTGTAAACAGCATCGTCTGTAGCTGCAGACTCTGGCTACGGAATTGTTTGAGCAGATCGCCGAAGGTAATATCAACCTTGGTATCTTTCAGCCGCTGATAGAGATCAATATCCAGCCGTTCCAGCACAGAGCTGAGGCCAGATAACTGGCTGGTTTGAACCTCTTTAAGATCAAATGCATAGTACCAGCGTGAATTCTGTAGTGGAATACCCTTTTCTTTGAGTAATACGTCATTAAAAACCGATTCATTCACATAAAGTCCATTCATCATACCGTCGAAGCCTTGAACCCAATACGGACTATTCGGATTGTCGGCCTTGAAGGAACCCGTAATTTTCACACGCAACGTAATATTCAGACCGCTGTATATCGGGTATTCCAGAATATCCCCCACATGAAGATCATTCCGGTACATCCCTTCTTCCAGCATCACAGCTTCGATGATGTCGTCCTTGACCTGATTCCCAGGTTTGACACCCGCCGAGTAATTCACCTGATCATCCAGTCCGCTCATCGTACCCAGTGTCATACTCCGCACACGGCTTGCATCCACTTTGGTCGGATCTTCAGGACTGACCTCTGTACTGCGAATGGATCTCGAATTCACATACGTATGAAATGGAAATCCAATGTCGCGAGGAACATCCTCGCGAATGTAGCGATTCACCTCATCCAGTCCTCTGGTATCGGTCTTGGCACCGCCGGGTGCTTGGTAACTCATCAACAGCGATCCTGCTGGTAAACCTTCACTGTTATCCTGCAGCGTCTGCGCGACAACCCGTTTCAACGCACCATCGGCATACATTGGAATACTGACGGTGAACGCTACCGCCACAATCAAGCCGATTAATGTGCTGAAAGTCATCCAGCGTGTGTTCCACATTTTGCGGAACAGCAGCCGAAGCAATGGCAGCCCCATTAGCGTCCCACAACTTTCTGACCAACCGTCAGACCTTTCAGAATCTCGACATCGGTTGATGTCTGCTGTCCAACCTCAACGTCCACTTCACGCTTGCTTCCATCATTCTCGATCACCTGTACATAGGTTCTGGAACCGATGGAGCGCAAAGCAGATACAGGAATGACAATCGCGTTCTCGGTGCGCTGAGTTACGATCGAAACCGTTAAAGGCGTACCGCGTTCTACATTTTTAGGCATCTTCGCCAGAGTAACAAGGACATATTGATCCAGCGTTTCCTTCGCCGGAGGTGAGCCTCCTTGGCCCTGACCTGATCCATTGCCATTATTGTTACTTGAAGCTTCAGCCGTAGGCATTGCTTTGATCTTGCCGGCCACTTTGCCAGCACCGTTGATGTCGACTTCAGCCTTCATGCCAGACGTAAATTTCTCCAGATCCTCCTTGGCAAATGTAGCCGCCACAACCAGGTTGGACGTATCCGCAATGGTCGCAATAGGATCATACGCTTTGACCGATGCGCCCTTCTCCACTTGAACCGCAATCACGGTACCTCCGAATGGAGCCGTCAACGTGGATTGTCCCAGCTTTTCTTCCAGATCAGCAAGCTCCTGACGAAGTTCTTCAAAAGCAATGGTCGCTTCTTCAAACTCCACCGGGTCCATCTCGTCCTTCTTGCGCAGCGTTTCCTTCATCTGTACTTCCGATTTGCGGATCTGAAGCCGCTTGCCGCGAATCTCCTTCTCTACACTTGTTACGTCAAGAACAGCGAGAACCTGTCCTTTCTTCACTTTATCCCCCGTTTTTACATTCAATTCCTTAATGTGCATGCCATCCAGCGTAAAATATACTTTTTCTTCACGCTGACTCATCATCTTGCCACTACCGCTCACCTTTTTCTCCAGCGTCTCCGTACGGACTTCATATTCCGGTTTTTTGGAGATCGTTGGCGGTGTTATTGGTGGGAGCACCTCTTCCTCCGACTCAGATGGTAGCAATGAACAGCCTGACATCGTTGCAGCGAGTATTGCACCAAGTACAATAAGCGCTGTGCGTTTCCCCCTCTTCGGAACGGCACCTTTACGTGAGAAATCTGCCGTCCGCCATTTCATAAACATGGTCCGCAACCTCCAAAATTGTAGGATCGTGTGTAGTCATACATATCGTTACTTGTTCTACTTCAATGATATTGCGGAACACAGCCATAACCTGTGCACCCATTTTGGAATCCAGCTCTGCGGTTGGTTCATCCGCAAGCAGCAACCGTGGCCTGTGTGCAATCGCTTTAGCGATGGCCACCCGCTGCTGTTCCCCCCCGGACATCTCAAAAGGCCGGTGCTTGACACGTTTGCTCAGTCCAACTAGATCCAGACAGTGACCTACTCTGTCCTTCCATTCCGACCGCGGCACATCCGCCATACGGAGCGACAGCTCTACATTTTCCCAAGCAGATAATAAAGGCATGAGTGCATACGCTTGAAAAATAAATCCAATCTCTCTGCGCCGCAAAGCGGTTCGCCGTTGATCTCCCCAATCCTGAAGAGGCTGTCCGGAGAATAGAATCTCTCCACTGGAAGGCTGGTCAAGTCCGCCGAGCATGTTCAGCAATGTTGTTTTACCTGAGCCAGACCGTCCTTTCAGCATAACAAGCTGCTGCGGCTTTACTTCCATATCAATGCCTTTGAGCACATGAATGATACGACTGCCTGTCTGAAAACTACGATGAACGTTGCGTACCTCCAACACGGGTCCATCATACGGAGGCAACAGTTCCTTTCTCGGCTTCGCTTTGGTCTTCTGCGGTTTTTCCTCTATGGCTATAGCCGTTGCTGACTCCTCCATAGCAGATACCTCATCTGACGTGAGCGCTTCCGCGCTTAGAGGCTCGGGCTCCGTTATGTACGAAGGTTCTTCCGATGCAGCCCTTTTCTCCAGCTTAGGTTGTTCCTGTTCGCGTTTATCACCCGATTGACTCTTGGCAGTTCTTTTCCTTGAAAATAACTTTTTCATGCCAGCAATCACGCTCATCCTCTCTTGTTATGCCGCGCATTTCCTTCATGCGCCCTAAATCTAGAAATCTGTTCCATGCTACACTGAATTATAAACGACTGCTCTCCACTAAAAGTTACAAGCTTTTTACAACGTCAGTGTGAAAAAGTTAATATTTTGATGAACATAACAAAAAAGCACCCCAAGTTACGGGATGCCTCTTGATTATTCGATAGTTTTGCCGTCATTACGGGAATCATTACAATTTTGATACCGTTTGCTGAGCAACAGTTTATTGTTGATGGGATGATATTATTTACCAAATGAAGAAGGATCTTCACGCCACGATTGAAGCAGTGCAAAATCGCTCTCTTGAATGGTTCCTTGAGCCAACGCAACATCCATCAGCGCTGTATAATTGGACAGCGTTTGTAGAGGTATGCCGGCTTCCTCGAACGCTTTCACACCTTTATCCAGCTGATAGCTGAAAATCGCAAGAACTGCGAGTGGTGTTGCTCCTGCTACGCGTACAGCTTCTGCCGCTTTAATCGAACTTCCTCCGGTTGAAATCAAATCCTCGATCACGACTACTTTCTGTCCTTCGCTGATTAAACCTTCAATCAGATTTTCCTTGCCGTGACCTTTCGCTTTATCTCGAATATAGGCCATCGGCAGATTCAGCTTCTGAGCTACCCATGCAGCGTGTGGAATGCCCGCGGTCGCTGTACCTGCGATCACTTCAGCATCTGGATATTGATCACGAATGATTGCGGCAAAAGCTTCGGCAATATCGTTACGAATCTCAGGATAAGACATCGTCAGACGATTATCACAATAAATTGGTGATTTGATGCCGGATGTCCATGTGAATGGTTGCTGTGGACGCAGTGCCACCGCCTTTATTTTTAGCAACTGAGAAGCGATATGGTTTGGAATTTGGCTAAGTTCGATCATACGTTCAACATCTCCTTCAAAATGGTCTCTGCCGCTTCACGCGGGTTTGGTGCACCGGTAATGGGTCTGCCCACAACGATGTAATGACTGCCTCTGCTAATAGCTTCACCTGGTGTCAGGACACGTGTCTGGTCGCCAAGACCACTGCCTGCAGGACGAATACCGGGGGTTACCGTGCGGAAATCACTGCCACATGCTACCCGGATTGCTGGCACTTCGAGCGGAGAAGCCACCACACCATCCAGTCCGGCCTCCTGAGCCAGCCCGGCATAACGAACTACCGCTTGCTCTACACTCCCAGGGATACCGATCTCGTTATTCATCGTTTTCAGACTGGTGCTGGTCAATTGTGTCACAGCAATAATCTCAGGTCTTCTCAGCGAAGGATCTGCAGCAAGGGCAGCTTCCGCGCCTTCACGTGCTGCACGCATCATGCTGGCCCCACCCGCCGCATGTACATTAAACATGTCCACTCCAAGACGTGTGATGCTTTCGGCTCCGCCACGCACGGTGTTTGGAATATCATGCATTTTCACGTCAAGAAACACGGAGTACCCTCTCGCTTTCAATTCCCGAATAAAGTCCGGACCCGCTGCATAGAAAAGCTGCATGCCAACCTTGAGATAACAAGGAATACCCTCAAGAGCCTGTACCAGTTTCTGTGCCTCATCTGCCCCCGGATAATCGAGTGCAACCATCAGACGTCCAGCCATTTCATTGAAATTCGGGTGATTCATATCCCAGCGCCCCTTCCGCGTGCTCATTTTTTCCGTTTTTGCCCGATATAAAGGACATCCCGCCAGCCCGCAGGCTGACTGATGTCCTTCATCAAGTGACTATTCATTATACAAAGGCTGGCATAGCCTCCGAGGAGAAGTTGATCGTTTGTAGCATAATCAGCAACGCACGAATGGTATCCAGGGAAGTCATACATACCACACCATTCTCAACCGCTTCACGGCGGATACGGAATCCGTCACGTTGTGGCGTTTTACCTTTAGTCAAGGTATTGAACACAAAGTTCGCTTCACCACTGCGGATCATATCGAGAATGTTAGGTGAGCCTTCGCTCAATTTGTTCACAACGGTTACTGGAATGTTAGCCGCTTGAAGCGCAGCTGCCGTTCCGCCAGTTGCCATGATTTTGTATCCCAGTCTGTAGAAACCTTCGAGCAAAGGTACTGCTTCGTCCTTGTCTTTGTCTGCGACAGTGACCACAATGGCTCCAGTTGCTGGAATTTTCATTCCCGCACCGATCAGACCTTTAAACAGAGCTTTTGCATAGTTCGGGTCACGTCCCATAACCTCACCTGTTGATTTCATCTCAGGTCCGAGAGTCGGTTCAACACGGCGCAACTTCGCGAAGGAGAACACAGGTACTTTTACCGATACGTGATCCGCTTCCGGCCACAGACCATCTACATAACCCAGGTCTTTCAGTTTCACACCCAAGATCGCTTGTGTTGCCAGGTTCGCCATTGGAATGTTGGTTACTTTACTCAGGAAAGGAACCGTCCGGGAAGAACGCGGGTTAACCTCGATAACATAAACCTGACCCTCGTGGATAACAAACTGAATGTTAACCAGACCGATGGTTTTCAGTTCCTTGGCAATTTTGATCGTGATCTCTACAATTTTTTCTTTCAGATCTGCCGACAGATGCTGCGGTGGATATACCGCAATCGAGTCACCGGAGTGTACCCCTGCGCGTTCGATATGCTCCATGATGCCTGGAACCAGTACCGTTTCACCGTCACAGATGGCGTCTACTTCCACCTCTTTACCCAGCATGTAACGGTCGATCAGAACCGGATGCTCTGGATTGATTTTTACCGCTTGCTCCATGTAAGTCAAGAGTTCCGCATCGGAGTATACAATCTCCATCGCACGACCGCCCAGGACATACGAAGGACGAACGAGTACAGGATATCCAAGTGATTGAGCTGTTTCCACAGCATCGTCTACGGAAGTGACCGTTTTACCTTTTGGCTGTGCAATCTCCAGACGGGAGAGCAGGCGTTCGAACTTCTTGCGATCCTCTGCTTCATCAATGCTTTCCAGATCTGTTCCAAGGATCGTTACTCCTGCATTGCGCAGCGGTGCTGCCAGGTTGATTGCCGTTTGGCCACCGAACTGCACGATAACGCCTACCGGTTGCTCTTGTTCAATGACGTTCATGACATCCTCGAAGAACAGCGGTTCGAAGTACAAGCGGTCAGAAGTGTTAAAGTCTGTGGATACAGTCTCCGGGTTATTATTGATAATAACCGCCTCGTATCCGGCTTTCTGCAAAGCCCATACCGCATGTACTGTCGAGTAGTCGAACTCGATCCCTTGACCGATGCGGATTGGACCCGATCCAAGCACCACCACTTTTTTCTTGTCCGAAGGCAATACTTCATTTTCTGTCTCATATGTCGAGTAGTAATAAGGTGTTGTTGCTTCGAACTCAGCCGCACAGGTATCTACCATTTTGTAAACCGGACGAAGGTTCTGCTCTTCACGACGTGCTCTGACTTCTGATTCGGTCGTCAATGTACCTCCAGGTTGACCTTCGGCACGCAGTTCAGCGATAGCACGGTCCGTAAAACCAAGACGTTTCGCTTGATAAAGCGTTTCGGAAGTCAATTCGGATTCTGCGCGAACGCGGTCTTCGAACTTAATGAGCCCTTCGATTTTATCCAGGAACCACCAGTCAATCTTGGTCAGATCCTGCAGTTGCTGCAACGTATACCCTCTACGGAATGCTTCCGCGATCAGGAACATGCGCTCATCGTCCGCTTTCATCAGACGTTCGTTCAGGGTCGTTTCATCCAGTGTTTCTGCACCTTTCAGGTACAGACGGTGTACACCGATCTCCAGGGAACGAACGGCTTTGTGAATGGACTCTTCAAACGTACGTCCAATCGCCATCACTTCGCCTGTTGCTTTCATCTGTGTACCCAGTTTCCGGTTCGCCGATGTGAACTTGTCGAACGGCCAGCGTGGAATTTTACTTACGATATAGTCAAGTGTTGGCTCAAAGCAAGCGTAGGTTTGGCCTGTAACCGGGTTAACGATCTCATCCAGTGTGTAACCCATCGCGATTTTGGCAGCCATTTTCGCAATCGGATAACCTGTTGCTTTGGAAGCCAGCGCCGATGAACGGCTTACACGCGGGTTAACCTCGATTACGTAATATTGGAAGCTGTGCGGATCGAGCGCGAACTGAACGTTACATCCTCCCTCAATATTCAGGGCACGGATGATTTTCAGGGAAGCGGAACGCAGCATTTGGTATTCACGGTCAGACAACGTTTGGCTTGGAGCCACAACGATACTGTCACCTGTATGAACGCCTACCGGGTCAAAGTTTTCCATGTTGCAGACTACGATGCAGTTATCGTTTTTGTCACGCATAACCTCGTACTCGACTTCTTTCATACCGGCGATGCTCTTCTCTACCAGACATTGACCAATCGGGCTGTAACGAATTCCGGCTGCCACGGTTTCGCGCAGTTCTTCTTCGTTCGCACAGATTCCGCCGCCTGTTCCGCCAAGGGTATAGGCCGGACGTACGATGATTGGATAACCGATCTCACCAGCAAACTCCAGCGATTCTTCCAGCGTTGTAACGATGACACTTTCTGGTACAGGTTGTTCCAGCTCACGCATCAGGTCACGGAACAGATCGCGGTCTTCCGCTTTTTCGATGGACGTCAGTTGTGTTCCGAGCAATTTCACGTTTTCACGTTCAAGCACACCCGCACGTGCGAGTTCAACAGCCATGTTCAGACCTGTCTGGCCGCCCAGTGTTGGCAACAAGCCGTCCGGACGTTCCTGACGAATGATTTGGGTTACAAAATCCAGCGTAATTGGCTCAATGTACACTTTGTCAGCCATATTGGTGTCCGTCATGATTGTTGCAGGGTTACTGTTAATGAGTACAACTTCCACGCCTTCTTCTTTCAGAGCCTGGCAAGCTTGCGTACCGGCATAGTCGAACTCGGCTGCTTGACCGATGACGATTGGACCGGAACCAATCACCAGGATTTTTTTGAGATCTTTGTTAATCGGCATGTTATTGCGCTCCTTTCACTGCGGCTGCCAATACGGCTTGACGCGGCTTTTGCGGGTTAGTGATCTTGTGCTCACGAATCATCTCGATGAAACGATCAAACAGGTAGCTGTTATCATAAGGTCCTGGCGCTGCCTCCGGGTGATATTGTACGGAGAAGGCAGGATATTTTTTATGTTTCAGACCTTCGATGGTCTTGTCATTATTGTTGATATGTGTAACTTCAAGATCTGTGCTCTTCACAGACTCTTCGTTTACCGTGTAACCATGGTTTTGGGATGTGATGAAGCAACGTCCACTCTCCAGTTCCTTAACCGGGTGATTGCCTCCGCGGTGTCCAAACTTGAGTTTTTCCGTGTCTGCGCCTGCTGCCAGGGCGAACAACTGGTGACCCAAGCAGATACCGAAGATCGGATATTCACCGAGCAACTCGCTGATCATGTTCACGGCATGAGGTACGTCTTTCGGGTCCCCAGGGCCGTTGGACAATTGAATGCCATCCGGGTTCAGGCGACGAATCTCGTCAGCAGTTACGTCATGAGGCACGACGACAACGTCACAGTTACGTTTGCTGAGTTCACGCAAAATCCCTGTTTTTGCGCCGTAGTCGACCAGTACGATACGTTCTGCTGTTCCCGGGCTATTGTACACATGCTCTGTTGATGTCATAGGCACCTGGTTACGCAATTGCTCAATCGTAGTGTCCCCCATCATCTCCAGCAGTTCTTCGACAGGTTTCGATCCTGTTGTGAGAATTCCCTTCATTGTACCGTGGTGACGAATCCGGCGAGTCAACATCCGTGTATCAATCTCGCTGATCCCTACGATGCCGTATTCTTTCAGCAGATTATCCACGCTGTACTCTGCACGCCAGTTGCTCGGCGTTGGCTCATGACGTCGTACCACGAAACCGTGCACGTATGGACGAATCGACTCAAAGTCATCCCGGGTAATTCCGTAGTTACCGATCAATGGATACGTCATCGTTACGATCTGGCCACAGTATGAAGGATCTGAAAGTACCTCTTGATAGCCTGTAATTCCCGTATTAAAAACGACCTCTCCTGTCGTTTCACCTTCCGCACCAAATGCTTTTCCGGTGAACAGCGTGCCGTCTTCCAACAATAATCTTGCCTGTCCCTGCATCCCATTTCACTCCCTCTGTGTTTATCCAAGTTGAATTCTTGGAGTTGAACATAAGTGATGTACGTTAGCTGTAGCTTCATGGTCAGAAAACCCTGCGATCGCTGTTATCCCCGAATTACTTTAATTCCATTTTTCAAATGGAGTAATTCGTTGATAAAGGCGAGCGCTTCGCTTCTTCGGGTTCTTTCTGCCCACTCCGCAGTTACGTCCCGCGTCTATGTTCAAAAGCAGGATTCAACTTTTCTTTGTTGCGTCTATTTTGACTCAAGGCTTGACTTGCCTTGAGTTTGTTCATAAAAAGTGTTTACTGATCAAGCTTTTAGTTCGTTAAAAAATAGTTGTTATGAGTGCCATTGTATCTTTTTAACGATGTGTTACGTCAGCATATTGCTGTTTTATTGCTCTAACGTGTTATTCCATACACTTTTGCCATCCACCCATGTTTGTACCGGCCAGCCTTTCAGCTTCCAGCCTGTGAACGGTGTGTTTCTGCCTTTTGTTGCGAACGTTGCCGGGTCAACCGCCTTCTCCTGATTCAGATCAATCATCGTCAGGTCGGCAGGTGCTCCTGCTTCCAGCTTGCCCGTATCCAGTCTAAATACGCGAGCCGGATCAGCCGTCATACGTTTTACCAGGAAGTCTAAAGTCCATAATCCTGTTTGAACAAACTTCGTGTAGAGTAACGGGAAGGCCGTTTCGAATCCAACGATACCAAATGGTGCAAGCTCCATGCCCTTTGCTTTCTCTTCTTCACTATGCGGTGCATGGTCGGTCACGATCATATCGAGGGTTCCATCCTGCAAACCTTCGATACAAGCCTGCACATCACGTGGCGAGCGTAGCGGTGGGTTCATTTTCCAATTGGCATCCATGCCTGGGATGTCTTCATCAGATAGAACGAGGTGGTGCGGACATACCTCTGCAGTCACCTTGATGCCGATCGATTTCGCAAGACGAATCAGACGAACCGATTGTTCTGTACTGACATGGCACACATGGTAGTGTACCCCTGTTGCTTCTGCTAGCAGAATGTCGCGGCCTACGTGAATGGCTTCGGACTCGTTCGGGATGCCTTTGATGCCATGGCGTTTGGAGAATTCACCTTCGGTGACATACCCGCCAACTACCAGAGAATCATCCTCACAATGGGCAATCACGGGCATATCCATGCTGGCTGCGAGGCTCATAGCATCCTTCATCATTTGCGCATTCTGCACACCTACGCCGTCGTCCGTGAAGCCAATCGCACCCGCTTCTTTTAATGCGGCAAAGTCGGTCAATTCACGGCCTAGTTCGTTTTTGGTAATCGCCGCATAGGGCAACACTTTAACCAGATCTGCTTCCTTAGCTTTGTTCAGTACCAGTTCTACAACCTCAGGTGTGTCGGTTACCGGTCTTGTATTTGGCATGCAGGCAATGGTTGTAAACCCGCCTTGTGCAGCGGAGAGAGCTCCTGTTTCGATCGTCTCTTTATGTTCGAATCCAGGCTCGCGTAGATGCACGTGCATATCGATTAATCCAGGAATCACCAGCTTGCCTGATGCATCCGTTACCTGCTCTGCTGACTTCTCGGCGTTCCGTACGATTTCATCTTCCGGGCCAGCGATCGTTTTAATTTTACCTTCTTCTATAAGAATGGTTTTCCGTTCAAGTTCCCCTTGTTGATTCAAGACGTTTGCGTTTTTTATCACCTGTACCATAATTGCCCTCCGCTTCGGTTCTGTCCAGCAGGGTAGATCCGCTAGATGAATGTTTTATCGTCTACTCTCTCTTCATTGGTGTGCAAGAACATCGTCTCGCCAGCCTATGACTCTATGCTAGGCCCTGTTACAGCTTCATCGCACGTTCCATAACCGCCATGCGGATCGGAACTCCGTTTGCCATCTGTGGGAAAATTCGTGAAGCTTCGCTCTCTACAACCGCATCATCCACTTCAACGTTACGGTTCACAGGAGCAGGGTGCATAATAATCGTACTTGGCTTCAGGCGTGATGCCCGTTCTTCCGTCAATCCGTAGTGTTCGCGATAATCCTCAGCTGAAGTGATCAGGCCATGTTGATGACGTTCCAGTTGAACCCTGAGCATCATGACTACATCAGCATCCAGCGCTTCTTCAAGACCTACATAAGGTGCGTGCTCTGCAAGCTCTGGCGCCTGCATTGTTTGCGGTGCGCAGAAACGTACATCTGCACCAAACTTTTGCAGTGCCCACAAGTTAGAGCGTGCTACCCGGCTATGCATGATATCTCCGATGATTGAGACACGTAAACCTTTCAGCTCACCAAATGCCTTCCGCATCGTGTAGAGATCAAGGAGCGCCTGCGTCGGATGCTCATTATTGCCATCTCCCGCATTCACTAGCGGCACACTGACCTTCTGAGCCAGTTGTTGCAAGACACCAGCCGGTTTCAAGCGAATGACCCCTGCATCGATCCCCATGGATTCAAGTGTTCGAACCGTGTCGTAGATCGACTCGCCCTTTTCTACACTTGAGGCAGCTGCTGTGAAGTTCAACACTTGAGCTCCCAGTCGCTTCTCTGCCATTTCAAATGAAAATCGGGTGCGGGTACTGTTCTCGAAGAACATGTTCGCTACAAAGCGGGACTCCAGGACCGGCACGAGTTTTTCCTTCTGGGCTTCCCAGTGGGCTGCACGGTTCAAAATCGACTCGATCTCGTCACGGCTAATGTCTTTTAATCCAAGCAAGCTTCGGTCTTTCAGCGCTGTCTGTGTAATCATCATGCCTGCTCCCCTCGGTTCTGTATGATTTTGACCTCATCCTGTCCGTCTGTCTCCATGAGTGCAACCTCGATCTCTTCTGATTTGGATGTCGGCACGTTTTTGCCAATAAAATCAGGTCTGATCGGTAGTTCCCGGTGTCCACGGTCTGCAAGTACCGCCAGCTGTATGTTCTGTGGTCTTCCACAGTCCATCAGCGCATCCATCGCAGCTCGTATTGTGCGTCCGGTATATAGCACATCATCGAACAAAATCACTTTTTTGTTATGAATGGAAAGTGATTCAGGTGTCATAATCAACAGTTCCTTGCGATTCGCCTGGTTATCATCCAGTCGGTCATCACGATAGAGGGTTACATCAAGTTCCCCCCAGGGAACTTTGGCGCCTTCAATCTCTTCGATCTTGGCGGCGATTCGTTCGGCCAGATACACTCCGCGGGTGCGGATTCCAACCAGCACGCAATCGTCGATGCCTTTGTTCTTCTCCAATATTTCATGGGCAATCCTTGTCAATGCGCGGCGAATCGCCGTTTCATCCATAATGACATGTGTCTCTGTGCTCATGCGTTCAGCCTCCTCAGGATTTTCCTTTGAAACCATGGCCCCGTGACGAGGAGAACAAAAAAGACTCCTTGCCGTGTTTATTGGCAAGGAGTCTCCGAACTTCAGACGTCGCTGAAGAAAGTTTACTCTCGGGATGCATCATTATATCTGCCGCAGCAAATAAATGATGAATCGTTCACGTTACCTTGCCAGTCTCACGGGACTGATTTAAAGGTGCTATTCATGTCGTGCATATGAGGAACCTCACAGAGTTCTATCTCAATATGCCCGTTTGTCTTCATGAATTATGACAGAAAGACAACCCTCTGTCAACACCTCACCATCGCAGGTGCAAATCCTCTGCTTCGTCTTATTAGAATCAGCATTTAGGCGACAAAACATCCATGTCACATCACATGTCATTCGTCATTTATAATTATACAACAAACCTGCATATTTATCCATAGACAATTACAACCTGTTTCTAATCCAAATAACACCACCTGTCCCCTATTTTCAAACACTTCTCCTGAATCTATGAAGTCGATGAATCAGTCTCCTTTCAATTGGGGAAGTTTATACACACGTTCATTTATTAAATCCGCCTTTTTTCCGATATACATATAGCTTAGGGAGTAACAACGTAAGGAAGGTGACCTTATCCCTCCACTGTTATAGCTCCCTTCATTATTTTGAAGGAGGACACCATGCGTCACATATGGCAAATTTACAAGACAGACTGGCTACATATTTTCAAAGTACCCACAGGTATATTTCTGATCGTCGCAATCATATTACTGCCAGGTGTATACGACTGGGTAAATGTCAAATCCGTTTGGGACCCGTACAGTAATACACAAGGCATCAAAATCGCCGTAACTAGTGAAGACAAGGGTGCCACAGTTACGGGTACTGCCATTAATATTGGCGATGAGTTAATGAATAGTTTAAGTCACAACCACAAGCTGGGATGGACATTTGTGAATCAAGCCGAGGCTAACCGAGGTGTTCAGACCGGTGAGTATTATGCCAGCCTGCTCATTCCTGCTGATTTTTCATCACGGATCACGGGCATTGTGGATGGAAAACTGGATCGGCCGGAAGTCATATACACAGTCAATGAAAAGGTCAATGCCATCGCTCCCAAAATAACCGGTTCGGGCGTATCCGCCATTACAACGCAGATTAATGAGAATTTTACTGAAGCCGTCAGTGAAGCAGTGCTTACCAAGCTGAAGGAAGCTGGCGTAGAGATTAATGCACAGTTGCCAACGCTACGCAAAATGGAAAGTGGCATCTTTTTGCTGGAGAAAAATCTGCCTGAAATCCAGACAGCTGGTCAGAAAGTGCTCGAAGTTGACCAAGCCATGCCGGAGATTGTAAAACAGGCTCATAAAATTGTTGAATTAGAGAAAAGACTGCCTGAAATTAATGAAGCTGCTGGATATGTACTAAAAGTACAGCAATATTGGCCTCAGATTAAAGCGGCTGCTTCAGAGGTGGTAGCCTTACAAGATCGAATACCGGAAATAGAGCAAGCCGTCGCCCGCATTCAAGAGGTTGATGCCAACTTCGGACAAGTTTCTGGAGTGATTCAAACCGCCCTGGATAAGACCAATCAAGCTCTTGCTATCGTTTCTGATGCTGAGCAGGATTTGGATAAGGTGTCCGAAATTTCTGATAACGCAGTGCAGTTTGCTAATGGATTAAATCAATTTGCAAGTTCCAGTCAGGAAGCTTTCCAATCGATTACGCCAACGATTCGGCAAAATCTGATGTTCGTGCAACAAATAACAAACGTAGCTGGCGATATGTTCGAACAATTAAAAGGAACCGATTGGAGTAAGTTGCCAAGCGCTGATGACATCGACCGTCTTACTTCTCGTCTAGGCACTGCAGTAAAAATCATGGATAGTATGTCTGATCTGTTAGGCAAAATCGATGCTCTATTGCCCTCTCATCCACTGGCAACAAGGATACAGCAATTACAAACGATATCCGAACAACTTCAGCAACAAATAAAACTGGCCGGAATCATCAGTACAGCCTTGCGCGAGAATACAATCCCTCCCGCAGATGTTGTTGCCCGATTAAATGAAATGAATAGAAACATTAACACCGGGATCGATCGCTTCCTAAGCACCTTTGATAGCCAGATTGTTCCTGCGCTTACGGATGCAACCGATCAGCTAAAGTCTGTTCTCTCTACGTCAGCTAATACGTTGCAAGCAGCAAAGGAGCGTCTTCCCGACATTGCAGCAATTCTCGCTACAGCGAAGGAGGGCATTCAATTTGGTCAAACGGAGCTGGAAAAAATTCAGGGTGATCTACCCGACATTCAGGCTAAGGTACATGAGATTTCACAAACCGTTGGCACTAAGAGTGAATCCTTTATCCGTGCTTGGCATGTGGTGTCTTCCCTTATTCAACGTGATATGCCCAAGCTGGAGGATAAATTAAATGCGGCTGCCGATTTTGTTCGTAATGATCTGCCTCAGGCTGAGAAGCAAATTAGCAAAGCGTCCAGCTTTGTGCAGCATCAACTGCCCGATGTGCAACAAGGAGTACATCGCGTAGCTACTCTTGTTCGTAAGGACTTGCCAGAGCTGGAAAGTGCAATCCGCAAGGCTGCCGAGAAATTAAGAGAAGTCGAGGGCAATAATCAATTTGCCGAGCTCGCCAAATTGTTGCGGGGGGATATTGAAGAGGAAAGTGCATTCCTCGCGAGTCCAGTACAGATTAAGGAACAACACCTGTATTCCATTCCGAATTACGGTTCAGCGATGTCACCATTCTATGCCGTATTATCACTATGGGTAGGTTCAACATTGTTAATATCCCTGTTGCGTGCGGAAGCAGAAAACCCGGAGGGCGCATACCGCGGATATGAACTGTATCTCGGTCGCCTAGCTACTTTCCTAACCGTTGGTTTATTGCAGGCGATATGCGTTACAGCGGGAGACATCTGGATTCTGGGAACATATGTCGCAGATCAATGGTTGTTTATTGTATTTGCCATGCTAGTGAGTGCAGTGTTTGTCACGATCACATATACGCTTTTATCTGTATTCGGTAATATTGGCAAAGGCATCGCTATCATCTTCATGGTGTTTCAGTTCTCCAGTTCGGGTGGTACTTTCCCGATCAGCATGACTTCGCCCTTTTTTCAAGCGTTAAATCCGTTCATGCCGTTCACTTATGCTATCAGTCTGCTACGTGAAGCTGTCGGTGGTATTCTATGGTCAACAGCCATAAAGGACATCCTGTGGTTATGTCTGTTCATAGCGCTTAGTCTTATTCTTGCTCTCTTGTTAAAACGACCATTAAGCAGCTTAACGAAACGTTCTGCTGAAAATGCGAAAAAAACGAAAATCATTGCTTGATTTGTGTATTTAGCAGTACCTGAGTTTCGCAAAAAAGGCCTCTTGAACGTAAGTTCAAGAAGCCTTTTTCTTTTTGTATTACTACACAGGATATCATCATGTGCTGTGCCACGCTGTTCTTTCAATTCTTTCCCGATCTGCTCATCGCTGTGCTGAACGTTGCTCTTCCAGCTGTTCATAAGATTGTTTAATCGTCGACAGGGTTTCAAAATGACGATAGATGTTGTTGCCAACCGTGACGAGCAAGGATGCTACGAGCAGTCCAATCAGTACTTTTTTACCCAACCCGGAGCGCAGACTGCTGATAAACATACCACCAAGCAGATAAAAAGCAAACAAATAATGTCCGGCATACAGGTACATATCATACTGATACACAGCTAGCCCGAACCCTACAACAAGGTGAAGCAGGAAAGCAAATATAATGTACGGCATTAACGTCCACACACTGCGCTCGCGTATACCACGAATGAAACCTGCTAGCGCAAGGAACAAAAGAAATATACCCGTAATTTGAACATAAAGCGGATTAGAGCGGGTAAGGTCTGTGACAAATGCGACCATACCCGGATCAAGCAAGTACACTTGGGGAGATAACATCGGATTGATGGTCAGCAATACTAACGCTTTATAATGTGCCGCCCACTGGAAAGGTGTCGCATAACTCGTGCCCCCATTTTGAATACCTAACAACCAGTTGCTTATCCAGCTTCGGCCGCCAAATGCAACATACTGAATGGCTGTTAACACCACAATCATCAGTACGGCGAGTGACATAATGCCGATATATTTTTTCCAACCTGCCTTACTACGCCATGCCTGCATATTAAAGAAGACAGCTCCGGCAAACGGTACGATATTAGTCGAAGTTAATCCAAAGTTAATTGTCGCAAGTAGTGCATTCGGGACATAACGGACGTCCTGCTGTGCACGCGAATACTGCAAGTATAGGACGGACAGAAGAATAACAAACTGCACATACGGATACGAGTCCGGGATAAAAGCTGTAAACATAAGGTACGAGCTGAACCCGAACAGCAACGCGAACAACAACGGTGTATGTGTAGATTTCTTTTCATTTTGGCTAAGAAAAATAAAAACCAGAACAACTGAACCTGCATTCACAAGGGATTGTAAAATCAGAAAAAACCAATTGCCCCCCAGCAGCTTGGAAATAGCTCCGAGCGTAACGGCCAAATAAGATATTAAAGGATGAATAACCGAAGAACTGTTGTCTCCGTAATACATCGAAGGATCAAAATTAAACAGGTTAAGGGGAAATACTGCTGTATTAAACGGTGTATATTTTCCCAGCATCTCTGCGTTTTGACTGATATACATAATATAAGAACCATTCATCAAACCATAAAAAAGAGCAAAACCGGCGAACAAAACAAAAGCAGTCCAAGTCACTCTACGGTCATAAAATATGTAATCTAGAAATTTCATGCGTTCACATCCAATAGTTAATGATAAAGATTAGAAATATAAAATCCGGTCTAGAGTACCAGCAAGCATAGCCCGCCCATTATACAGATAACGCCGATCCATCTCATTGGTCCTACCGTCTCCTTAAAAGCCCACCTTGCAATAATAAGGGTCCAGACGTAGGTTAAAGCGTTCGCAGGCAACACCACGGTTAAAGGTAGAAACTTCAGTAACACAATGTTAAGCAGTGCACCCGTTCCATAAAAACCAAGTCCGATCAGCACATGTAGTCGTTTACGACTCGTTGCGTAAAATTTCAACCCAGCCCCGCCCATCGCTCCGCATAGGGTCATCACGATTAACACAGCAATCATCCAACTATCGATCCACACTGGTTAACGTCACCCCGATTCCCAGGAGCACAACAGCCGCAAGCTTTTGTACCGTAATTTCTTCACCAAGCAAGAAATATCCATAGATTAAAGCAAAAACATAACTGGCACACATGAGCGGATAGGCTACCGAGAGCTTTTCGCGCGCGAATGCCTTAATCATCAAAATGGCTCCCATGCCGTAACATAGAAAACCCACACCCATGTAGATCCACTCCGTCAATCCCCACTTCCAGAACAATTGCCCTGTCGCCGTCAGGAAAGCAGAAGCCAGCATCAACCATTTGCCCGTGTGACGTGAACCTATTTCCCCCACGTCAACGCCTCCATCTCAGGAACACGTTTATTTACAAAATACCGCTGACGCACAAGCTGCATGACGGGAAGATCAGATAAAGAATCGGAGTAGGAGCAGGATTGCTCATAATCAATTTCCATGTTTTTCTCGGCCAAATAAGCTTGAATCCGGCGTACCTTTTCTTCTCCCTTACAATTGGCACCTTCAATGATGCAGGTATAACCATTCTCATGTCGAACAAGTTCGGTTCCGATCACATGATCGACCCAAGGGAAATTTTTGAAATACTTCATATACGCATGCGGAGAAGCCGTTACGAGCAACACGTGATATCCAGCTTCCTTCCGATGTTGCATCTCTACACTCGCCTCCGTAAATATGGAAGGTCGGAGGTGGGTATCGAAAAAATGCTCCAGGTCTTTTTCAGACATACGTTTGATTTCTTGAAAATAGGAACGTTTAACTCGTTCAACCGTCATAATACCCGCTTTGAATAGGAAGGTATGAAATGCAATGACAGGCAGACGCCATACTTGCCAAGGATAACGTCGCACACTATAAAATACAAATTGAAACATGGAGTCACTGCGTATAATCGTTTTATCGATATCAAAGATGGCAACCTTCGTTCGTTTCACCCTGATCCCCCTCTATACTAAATCTCTCTATGATCATTCGAAAATGGCAAAAATCGTAATCACACTCACTACATACAAAATAACCGTAATCAGGATAGGCTTGTCCTCAAATAAAACCCGGTCCGGTGATCCGCCCTGATTTTTCATATGGATAAGATACAAATACCGGAACATGCCATAAATCACCAGTGGAATGGTCCACATCAGATGAATAGTGCGATCTGACGTAAAGGTGAACAGTGAATAACTGATGATGGTTGCTGTCGTGACGATCGTGTTGAACTGATCCAGTAACGTTATCGAGTAATTATCCAGCACTTTACGATGTGATCCTGTGTTGCCTTCGAGCAATGTAAGTTCATTTCTCCGTTTACCAATCGCAAGGAACAGCGATAACAACATCGTGCAAATCAGAAACCAAGGGGTGAACGGCACATGAATCAATACACCACCAGCAATTGCACGAAGCACAAAACCTGCCGCAATAGTCATCATATCCAGAATAACGAGATGTTTCAGTACAAAAGAATAAGATACGTTCAGTAGGAAATACACAATGCACAATACACCGAACAACGGATTCATCACAAAAGCAGCTCCCAAGGAAAACACAAGGAGAGCCATTCCGAATACTATTGCATGTGTAGGATTAACCTGCCCTGAAGCGATTGGACGGAATTTCTTAGTCGGATGTTGCCTATCCCGTTCCCGATCTACATAGTCGTTCAGTATATACACACATCCTGCAACAAGGCTAAATAACAGAAAGCCAATCACTGTTGAAACAATGGTCTCCGTTCGGATTTCCTCAAATGAAAATAACAATGCTGCAAATAACAGCAAATTTTTTGTCCACTGTTTAGGCCTTAGCAATTTAAACAAACCAGAAACGGTTCCAGCATTACCTACAGCAGAAGATGCGGTATCTTGCCGTGATGAAAACAATAGCAATAACTCCTTTCAACAACAATTCTAACGGATTAGTCTATACAAATAACGTAAAGACTTAATCATAAGTTGCTTGGTTATTTTTGTAAAGAGGATAAAGGATATATTTTGACATAAAAAAGAGACCGTTTCCGGTCTCTTTTTACTCTTTATAGTCTATATTAGCGCATGTTTGAATTAAAATTCAAACTCTACGTCACTCAGACGACGTTTGATTTCAGCAATAACACGTTTCTCTTCTTCTTCGCCACTCGCAATGAATGTAACGGAGAAACGAACAAAGTTACCTGCATCATCCCAAGGCACGGATGAAATCAGCTTCTCACGAATCAGGAATTGGGAGAAGTCTTCTCCTGACTCGAAGCGACGTCCACCGACCACACCTTTTGGTGCTTCAACATAAAGGAAGAAAGAACCTTTTGGTTTCTCTGCTTGGAAGCCCAGCTCGTTGAGTGCTGCAACCAGCATATCGTGACGGCGGGAATACTTTTCTGCAATTTTCTCCGTAATTTCAGGATGATTCAATCCGTAAGCCGCTGCCTTCTGAATCGCGATGAATTGACCGGAATCGTTGTTGTCCTTCACATCACTGAATGCTTTGACAACGAGAGGATTACCGGCTACGAAGCCAATTCTCCAACCTGTCATGTTGTAAGATTTGGAGAGAGAGTGCAGTTCTACACCTACATCTTTGGCTCCCGGTACAGAAAGGAAACTGAAAGGCTTTTTGCCATCATACGTCAATGCTGCATATGGAGCATCGTGCACAACAACGACATTGTATTTTTTCGCCCATTCAACGACCTCTGTAAAGAACTCCACTGTTGCACTTGCACCAGTCGGGTTATTTGGATAGTTCAGATAAAGCAATTTTGCACGTTTAGCGATATCTTCAGGAATAGCTGTCAGATCAGGCAAGAAGTTGTTCTCTTTGGTCAATTGAATATTGAATACTTCTCCACCCAAATATTTCGTGTGTGTGCCCATTACAGGATAACCAGGCACAGTCATAATCGTTACATCACCTGGATTAATGAAGCAAGAAGGTAACATTGCCAAAGCCGGTTTGGAACCGATGGAATGTACGATTTCTGTATCCGCATCAATACCATCCACGTTAAATACGTTTTTCAGGTAAGCAGCTGCTGCTGTCTTGAATTCAGGAATACCATTATCGGCATACCCGCGGTTCTCTGGTTTAGCTGCTTCTGCAGCAAGTGCAGCAACGATGCCTGCGTCAGCCATCTCGTCGGGTTCACCAACCCCAAGGTCAATCAGTTCGACATCGGGAAAGTCTTTTTTGGCCGAAGCTTTCGCACGTTTGATTTTTTCGAATTTATAGATGTTCGTGTCTTTACCATAGTTGGAGCCGCCGATACGGTCGGCAAAATTAGTTTGGATATACGTTTCCTGATATTTATCGATACTCATAATGTGTTCATCTCCTCATTTTGACGCAAATTTCTCATGTTTTAATATGAAGCATTTGAGCATTCAACACCATGGACAAAATATCCGAACATTTGTACTTTCTTCAAAGGTTAGCGGCTTCTCAGCGAAGCGAGTACATCTTCCATATCCTGCGGAATCGGTGCACTGAATTCCATGTATTCTCCTGTGGAAGGATGCACAAAACCAAGTGTTGCCGCATGCAGAGCCTGTCCATTCATTTTGATACCTTTGTTCCGCCCGTACGTCGGATCACCAACAAGAGGATGACCTATAAATTTCATATGCACCCGGATCTGATGGGTACGCCCTGTTTCGAGCTTTAATTCGAGCAAGGTATAATCGTTGATGCGCTCCGTCACTGTAAAATGAGTCACTGCATGTTTACTGTTACGTTCGGTGACTGTGTACATTTTACGATCATTCGTGTCCCGTCCGATCGGTGCATCGATGGTACCTTGATCATGACTAAGATGCCCATGAACGAGTGCAATATAACGTCTGTTCACACTGTGTTCCTTCAACTGGGCAGCTAGTGAAGCATGCGCCCGATCGTTTTTGGCCGCCATAATCAAGCCTGACGTGTCCTTGTCAATCCGATGTACGATCCCTGGACGCAGTTCTCCGTTAATACCGGAAAGATCCTTGCAATGGTACATTAGAGCGTTCACAAGTGTTCCTGATGTATGCCCCGGTGCAGGATGTACGACCAGTCCACGTTGTTTGTTAATGACAATCAGATCACTGTCTTCATAAACCACTTCAAGCGGGATATCTTCCGCAATAATCTCCACCGCAGCAGGCTCGGGAATCTGTAATACGATCTGATCTCCTTCTGACAGCTTCGCATTGGACTTCACTAGAGAACCATTGACTGTAACTGCACCATCTGCAATCCATAGTTGCACTTGCGAGCGAGACACGTTATCTACAGCATCTGTAATATATTTATCCACACGTTCCTTCTTATGTTCAGCGGCAACGATCCATTCCATACGTTCCTCGCCATTAAATTGCTCATCGTTATTGCGTTGTTCCTCATTCAAATTACTCATGATGCTCATTCCCTTCAATCTTCGCGGCCGCTTTTTCACGACGTCCTTCCAATAATGTCTCCACAATAATCAAAGCTACCCCGATACAGATGGCCGAGTCAGCAATGTTGAAAATCGGAAACGTGTAACTCCCAAAATTAAGCTGCACAAAGTCTACAACTTCCCCCGTCAACGCACGGTCAAGGAAGTTACCAATCGCTCCTCCAAGCACTAGGCTAAGCGCTACTGGTAGCAATTTGTGCGGGGTATCTTTTACTTTTTGCAAATACCAAATCAAGGCGACAACCACAATAATGGTCACCACAATAAAGAACCAGCGTTGATCCTGCAGGATACCAAACGCTGCACCTGAATTTCGATGGGAAGTGATGACAAAAAAATTACCAATGACCGGAATTTCTTCTCTAAGCTCCATTCGGGTAGCAATCAGATACTTTGTTCCCTGATCCACTAGAAATACGATAAAAGCAAGGATATAATACACCACGTTTGTTGTCACTCCGTTCTTGTCTTTTCCAGCGATACCAAGCATTCGCCAGACTTATTTATTGTAGCACAGCTATTCAGAGATCGTCCATGACGTGGCAACCTTGCGAAGCAATATTGGCTTAGGCGGATTGGAAAAACCGATAACATTTGCCTTCTGTAATCCTGCTCCAAAAGGCACATCCTAGAACGGAGAAAAAACCGGATTCCAAATGGAATAGAAAGGGGAAAGCCATGTCACATTTTACAACCGAGCAAATGCAATCATTGCGTTCCCAGCTCTTGTCAGATAAACGGGATATCGAACACCGGTTGTCAGAGAACGAACACTACGGCCTTGGAGACTCATTAAAACTACAAACAGGTGAACTGTCACCGATTGATAATCATCCTGGTGATCTTGCCACAGAGGTATATGAACGAGAAAAAGACATCTCCTTGCTGGAGCATGATGAATTTCAACTCGAACGTATTGATTCCGCCCTGCACTCGATTGAAGAAGGTCATTACGGTACATGCGCTGTCTGCCAGCAACCGATCCCTTATGAGCGTATGGAGGCCGTTCCATACACAAAGTACTGTAAAAAGCATCAACCGGAAACCATCGTTTCCGAAAATCGGCCTGTGGAAGAAGAGTTCCTCGCCCCATCATTTGGACGTACCAGTCTGGACGAGCGGGATGATCAGAATGGTTTTGACGGCGAAGACGCTTGGCAGATCGTGGAGAGTTGGGGTAGCTCGAATTCCCCGGCAATGGCTGAAAGCGGTGATATCGACAGCTACGATGTGATGGCTATTGAAGCTACGGAAGAGCTGGACGGTTTTGTTGAAGCTTACGAAAGCTTTGTCGCAACGGATATTTACGGTCACGATGTTTCCATTGTACGTAATCGCCAATACCGACAGTACCTGGAGAAGGGTGAGGGCTTAGGATTACTTGAACCAAACTCAGATGACGATGACACGTATTGAGTTTACAGGTGAGCCATCTAAAGGCCTTATTTTTCAATACGTGTTCATATCAAGCTGCCTTTGTACGATTCGTACAATATCAGCAATATAATCTCCTACGATGGGTAGATTTAATGCACCAAGAACCTGTAACACATAGATAATGGTGGCCGCGAAAAAAGTAAATCCGATGGCAATTCCTACACCTCTGGCTGCACCGGACAAGAGATTCAGCCCAATTAGCTTCCACGGCCGATTTAGCAATTCCGTATATTGGGCAATACGTGAACGCTCCAGCTCACTCGCAAGACGGTTGGTTAACGTATGTAATTCTTCAATTTTATCATGCGGTGTGTCCACCTTAGCTATTTCCGCTGTTTCTGTTGCACTGGACTCAGCTGACTTATCCTGTTTGCTCATGTTTCGCTCCAATCCTTGCATCAATATAGATCAAACGAACGTGTTACTTTTTTAAAAAGAACCGCACAATTTAATCATTGCCCGATCTGTGGAAAAACAAACAAAAACAAATGAGCCCAGCTTCAGGAATTGCCCCTTAGCTGTGGCTCATTTATTTTAATCTTACTTATTCTTGTTCACTACGCTTCAATAAAGATTCCGATGCCTTTGCCTCCGGCTTCTACTTGCTCCATGCCATCCACCTTAC
Source organism: Paenibacillus polysaccharolyticus (assembly GCF_900102085.1). GTDB lineage: Bacteria > Bacillota > Bacilli > Paenibacillales > Paenibacillaceae > Paenibacillus > Paenibacillus polysaccharolyticus. The sequence goes on from NZ_FMVM01000016.1 coordinate 145,495, forward strand.
CAAATGTCACGTCAGTCACCAGTACATTTTCACGCAGAACATCGTCAAATGCTTCAATAGCTGCTTGAAGATCGGCATCCACATCCAGCGTCAGGCGCACTCTTTTCTCGATTGGCAGATCCAGACGTTTACGAGTATCCTGTACCGCACGAACCACTTCACGAACCCAGCCTTCTTGCTCCAGCGCCGTTGTGATCTCTGTGTTGAGGGCTACCGTCAAACCATAACCGGATGCAGAAGCAAAGCCCGATTTAGCCTGTTTCTCAACCAGCAACTCCTCATCCGTCACCTGTAGTTCCTCGCCTTCTGGAGAAACGACGTTAAATGCACCTTCCGCTACCACTTTACGGGTCTCATCCGCCGTCATGCCTTTGAACAAGTTTTGCAGGAAACCTACGTTTTTGCCGTATTTTTTACCCGCGACTTTAAGGTTCAGCTTGAGTGTAAAATCAACAAACTCGGCATCGTTATGCTCTGTACGAATTCCTTTGACGTTGATCTCTTCCTTGATGATCTCTTCATAACTTGCCAGATCAAAGCCTTTGTCAAGGGATACGATCAACTCGGACAATGGCTGACGCGTTTTGATACCAGTCTCGTTACGAACGTTACGAGCAAGCTCAACAACGCGGCGAGCTGTTTCCATATCTTGCTCCAAAGCCGCATCGATTAATGCTTCATTCGCTACAGGATAGTCATCCATATGCACACTTTCGCCCGTTGTCAGGTTGAGGTAAATATCCTCAGCCAGCATTGGAGTGAATGGCGCAACCAGCTTCGCTGTAGTCACGAGCACTTCGGTAAGGGTACGATACGCATCCAGTTTATCCTCTGTCAAACCACTTCCCCAGAAGCGATCACGGGAACGGCGGATATACCAGTTACTGAGCTCATCTACAAAGGCTTCGATCGCTTTGGAAGAGTTCAGGTAGTCGTTCACGGACAATGCTTTTTCTACCACAAGGATCAGGCTGTTCAATCTGGACAGAATCCAGCGATCTAATTTGTGAGCAGACACTTGGAATGGATGTTCCTGTGGATCGAATCCATCGATCGTTGCGTACAGCGTCAGGAATGCATGAGTGTTCACCAGCGTATCCACCATTTTGGACTTCGCTTCTCCTACGATGCCTTTGGAGAAACGTTTGCTGTTCCACGGTGCACTGTCAGACAACAACGCCCAGCGGAATGCGTCCGTACCGTACTCCTCGATAACTTCCCAAGGATCGATAACATTACCTTTGGATTTGGACATCTTTTGGCCATTTTCGTCCAGTACGTGTCCTGTTGCCATAACAGCTTTATAAGGCGCTTTGCCTGTCAAAAGTGTAGATACCGCGAGCAGGCTGTAGAACCAGCCGCGCGTTTGGTCAATCCCTTCACAGATCATATCTGCAGGATATTGCTGCTCAAACACTTCTTGATTTTCAAAAGGATAATGTTGCTGCGCAAACGGCATGGAGCCGCTGTCGAACCATACATCGATGACTTCAGGTGTACGCTTCATTTCGTATTTGCCGCAAGAGCTGAGCACCTTCACTTCATCTACATACGGCTTATGCAACTCGAGGTTTTCCGGCACATCGCCTACCGCACGCGCACGTAACTCAGCAATGCTATGAGGAGCAAACTGTTCGCCTGTCTCTTCACACACCCAGATGTTAAGCGGTGTTCCCCAGTAACGGTCACGGCTGATATTCCAGTCCACGAGATCCTCAAGGAACTTCCCAAATCGTCCTTCACGCACATGACCCGGATACCATTCCACTTCACTATTGTTTGCAATCAACTGATCCTTGATTGCTGTTGTTTGGATAAACCAGCTGTCCATAGCGTAATAGAGAAGTGGAGTATCACACCGCCAGCAGAACGGGTAGCTGTGCTCATATTTCTCTTTGCTGAACAGACGGCCATGCTCAGACAAGTATCTCACAATGTCGATGTCGCAGTCCTTCACGAAACGACCTGCAAAATCAGTAACTTGTGCTACAAACTTGCCTTCCAGGTCAACCATGTTCACAAAACTGATGCCATTCTCACGGCAGACACGGTAGTCATCTTCACCATGTGCAGGAGCCATGTGAACAATACCCGTACCACTTGCGTCTGTTACAAATCCTGCCCCCAGAATGATGTTGGTTTTCTCGGCCTCTACGTAGTTAAATGGCGGGCTGTACGTTTTACCTACCAAGTCTGCACCTTTCAGTGCACCAATGATCTCATAATCGCCTTTGCTATCTTTCATAACTTTCTCCACCAAGTTCGTCGCCATGATATACACTTCATCATTTTGACGTACACGAGAGTAGTCCATTGCCGGGTTTACAGCAAGTGCAACGTGAGAAGGCAATGTCCAAGGGGTCGTCGTCCAGGCCAGTACGAATTCTCCGCTGTCATCCAGCTTGAATTTTGCCGTCGCACTCAAATCTTTAACGTCCTTGTATCCTTGTGCAACTTCATGCGAACTCAATGTTGTTTGGCAAGAAGGGCAGTATGGACTTACGCGGTGACCGCGGTACAACAAACCTTTCTCATGGATCGTCGCTAGGATGTTCCACACACTCTCGATGTAGTTGTTGTCGAGGGTGATGTACGGATTATTCATATCCGTCCAGTATCCGATCCCTTCCGTCAAATCACGCCATTGCTGCTCGTATTCAAAAACACTTGCTTTACATTCGTTGATAAACTTTTCCACGCCATAATCTTCAATTTCCCACTTGTGGGAGATACCCAATTTTTTCTGAACTCCAAGCTCTACAGGTAAGCCGTGTGTATCCCATCCCGCTTTACGCACAACGCGGTAACCCTTCATCGTATTGTAACGTCCAACAAAGTCTTTAATTACACGACCAAGCACGTGACCGATATGTGGTTTACCATTGGCTGTAGGTGGGCCTTCATAAAATACGAAGTTCGGCTTGCCTTCCCGGTTCTCAATGGAGCGTTTAAACGTATTCTCCGTTTTCCATTTATCTAACACACGCAGTTCTCTTGCACGTGCTTTTTCTTTGACATCAACTCGTTGCATGCTGTTCAACTTCCTTCCTTTTGTTAAGATGAATCGATTGTAAAACATTAAACATACACCATCGTAGCTCATAGATTCCGCTCACCGTTTTAGAACACAAAAAACCTCATCCCTGGAAAGGGACGAGGTTCATCTCGCGTTACCACCCTAATTCTGTTCATCACAAACCACATTCAGGTTACCCCGAGTATGCTCTGTCATCAACAGCGCTTAAGCCCCGCTAAACTACTGCAGGGTACCGTTATAACGTACGGCTTACGGTTCAGCTTACACACGGCAATGCATTCACCGCTTCAGCGTCACTTCTCCGGGAGGATATTCGGCTATAACTCATCCGTTGGTTTGCACCAGACACCAACTCTCTGAGGGATGAGATCATAACGTACTGAGCCCGTCATGGAATCACTATTCAATATGAATATAGTTATAGCTTCTTTACCCGCAAAAGTCAACCGGGCGGCAGACTAATAAATCTCTTTCATCTCCCGCTCACGGTCACGCACTTCCTGCTCACGGCTCTCCAGTGCTTCCCAGCCATCCTGTGTCAGCAATTCAAGCTGAGCTTCAACGAGCGTACGGAAACGCGCACGATAGATGGATGCCTGCTTCTTCAGTTCTTCCACTTCCAAAGCAATCTTACGGGACTTGCCAAGCGCTTCGTTAACGATTCGGTCTGCATTTTTCTCTGCTTCCTTCACAATTAACTGAGCTTCCTTCTTTGCGTTATTCTTCACATCGTCAGCAGCTTCCTGCGCAATGATGATCGTTTTGCTAAGAGTCTCCTCGATGGTAGCAAAATGATCCAGCTTCTCCTGAACGGACAGCAACTGATTGCTCAGCTCCTTGTTCTCGCGAATGACGCCTTCGTAATCTTTGATGACTTGATCCAGGAATTCATTGACTTCATCCTCGTCATACCCACGCAAGCGTCGGGAGAATTCCTTGTTATGTATGTCCAGCGGCGTTAATGGCATGCTGTCCACCTCCTGTAAAAATTCCTTCTCACTATAGAGAAGGTTTGCAGCATATGGGTTCCACCCAAGGGGCCGTAAGAAAGAAACCTGAACTGGTAACTTTTTACGGAATAGCAGAATCTGCTCTCACGATCTGCAGAGATCCACATCTTGTACTTTAATGTATATCGGAAACACCGGATATTTTTTTACCTTTACGTTTAACATTTCGACAAGAATTCGGATTATCCTGCAATAACATCAAGCAAATTTACCGATCTTTACCCGGCAACGTCCCTTTTTGGTCATTCCTTCCTGTTCAAGCACCTTAAAACGACCAAATCCTTGAATGGATACCACATCTCCTGCCTTAAGCGGCTTTGAGGGGTCTTCCACCACTTTCCAGTTCACTTTACAGCGTCCTGCTTTAATTGGAATCAGTATTTTGCTACGGCTTAATCGGTGCACATCTGCACAGATACCATCCAGTCGCATCGAGGCAACGGTAATATCTATAGTGTCCAATTTCGTCGCAGACCATTTCATCTGATTCAATGGCAGTAGTTCTGTAAATACGTGCAACCGATGCACCTGATTCAATTGAAGCGATAAAAAAGCGCCGGTCTCTGCTGCCACTACAGTATGGCAGCCATCCTCCAGCACTTGAATATCTCCAATCTTGCCTCGTTTCATCCCGAGACCGAGCAGGGAACCCATATAGTCCCCATGCTCCAGTTCCGAGATTTTCTGATCGTCAGACGTAATGCTGAGGACCTGCATCCCCATATCTTCCTCATCCAGATAACGATAATCAGGAGCAATCAATGCACGCTTACGTTCAGCAGCTTCATATCCGCCATCGAAACGAACCTGAACGTCTTGGCTACGATTGACCAAGGATTGCAGAATAAACACCTGTCTTGGATCAAGGAAATCGGTGAGTTTCATATCATGAACCTTGCTCGCCCGTTCAACCCAATCGGTGGCTTTATCTACAAAGTCCCACTCATCATGGCTAAAATGTTCGTACATATCACCGCTCATCTATGTCACCCTAACTTAAAATGTCAAATACTGAACTATAGAGAGTAACCCAACCAGCGCCAGTCGAAGAACAAGCAACGCGACAATCGGGGAAATATCCAGCACACCGAACAGAGGCGGAATAAACCGGCGGAAAGGACTTAAGTAAGGCTCTACAAATTTGCCTAACAATTCACCGATGAAGCTCTCCCGTGCATTGGGAAGCCATGACATCAATATGTAGACAATAACCATGTAAAAATAAATCTGGTATAGCGTACCCAATATACCTTCAATCATCTGATACAAAAAAGGCTCACCTCATTCTGTTATAATCTTGCTCGCTGTCAGCCAGTATCTCCGTAATGGTTCCCTGAATTTCAACCGTATCTGGCGTACAGAGAAAAATGTTGCCGCCAATTTTAGATATACCGCCGCCTAATGCATATACCGTACCGCTTAGAAAATCAATAACACGTAAAGCCTGATCCTGACGGATTCGTTGCAGATTCACAACAACGGTACGATGCGAGCGCAGATGGTCGGCAATCTCCTGTGCTTCGTCATAAGAACGAGGCTCATAAAGGACAACTTTTACATTTTTCTGGGAATGAATGCTAACCACATTATTACCCCTTTGGTTTCTACGTTTATCAAGTGCAGAGGTTTCATTTTCCTGCTGTTCAGGCTCGTGTTCTTCCTGTGCAGCAAGACGCTCCCGCTCTACAATCTCTTCCTCTTCCTGAAGTCCCAGGAAATTCATAAATTTATTCATTACGCCCATCGTGTTCCCTCCTCTTTTCCTACGAGAATTGATCCAAGCCGCACCCAGGTTGCTCCTTCTTCAATGGCCACTTCGAAATCGTTGGACATGCCCATAGACAACTCTGTAATGGGCTCAGCTGTCAATGCTTGTCCATTCAAATCATCTCTCAGCTCACGCAAACCTCGAAATACAGGACGCGTCAACTCTGGATCTTCCTCATGAGGCGCCATTGTCATCAGACCAATGACCTTAAGGTTGTTGAACGATTGAATATCCTTCAGAAAAGAACTTGCCTGTTCAGGTTGCAGACCATACTTGCTCTCTTCACCTGAAATGTTCACCTGCATAAACGCGTTCACCTTAATTCCAAGTGAAGCAGCTTTTTTATCCAGCTCTTTGGCAAGTGACAAACGATCCAGTGAATGGATGTACGCAAACTTGCCGATGACGTCTTTCACCTTGTTCGTCTGCAAATGACCAATAAAATGCCACGTGCCTTTCTGACCAAAGGCTTCCCATTTCGCCTGTGCATCCTGCCAGCGATTTTCTCCAATATGCTCAAGACCATGATCCAGCACAGCACCCGTCGTTTGCAATGAGACATATTTCGTGACCGCAATCACATTCACATCCTCAAAAGGGCGGTTACTGCGCTTACACGCATCTTCAATCTTCTGATTCACTTGTTGTATACGCTCCTCCAATGACACAGAGGGTCACCTCTCTTCCAGCCCAATCCAGCTTGCCATTCTCCCCGTTACCCCATTTTCCTTACGATAGGAAAAAAATAGTTCGGGATGACAACTTGTACACCATGTTGTACATTCGATATGATCCGGCAATATTCCTGCTTTCATCATAATGTGTCGATTACATTCTTTCAAGTTTAACATCGTTTTTCCGTTCGCAACAGGTGTATATATGCGCTTTGAAGCAGAATGCTTGTATTCATCATTACCCTGAGGTTCATCCAGCCAAACCCGAACATGCCGCATAACAGCCTCATCTACTTCATAACAGCAATCCCCAATGGAGGGACCAATAGCCGCACGAATGTCCTCTCTCCGGCTTCCATACTCCCGCTCCATCGTTTCCACCATAGAGACGGCAATACCCGCCACAGTCCCTTTCCATCCTGCATGAGCAAGACCTACAGCCTGATTCACCGGATCATAGAAATATAAGGGAACGCAGTCAGCATAAAACGAAGTCAGCAGTATACCAGGCACATTGGTAACCAGTCCGTCCGTATCCTGCAATGCCGATTGACGATCCAGCAGTCCTCTGCCTCTGTCTTTGGCTGTAATGACAGCCACCGCTTTACCATGCACCTGTTCTCCACAAGTCCATGCTTCCAGAGGAAAAGCAAGCTTATCCGTCAGCAGACGGCGATTACGGAGCACTGCCTCCGCATCATCCCCAACGTGATACGCACAATTAAGGGTAGCGTAGGGTTCTTGACCAACGCCGCCGTGTCTGGTTGTAAATCCGACCGTTAACCGCTCAAACAACCGTTTCCAAGGTTCAATATATAATAACAGCGGATCTTGATCACCATGATACGTTTTCTCTTCTATATCCTTCATGACATTTTTGTTCAATACAAAGGGTTCCATCCTTCATCACCTCACAACTTCCAGTTTACCAAATGCGGGTGCATTCTGTCTCATTTATATCGTTCTCCGTTGACTCCGATCCAGCCGTTCCAATCGTTCGGTGCGCTCCGTGCGGCCCTGTTGCTGCTCATCATATAACCTTGCTTCTCGCTCACGCTCATCATAAGCTTGTTCTTTCACCTCATCCATTTTAACCAAAATGACATCCGAGCCGATCTTTACGATATTTCTCCAAGGTATAATCAGATCTGTCCCTCCTCCAAACAACCCCATAAAACGGCTATATCCTGGAACAACAATGGCTTCGATTCGCCCCTGTTTAAGATCCAGTTCCAGGTCACTGATCTGGCCAAGACGTTTGCCATCCGTAATATTTATGACATCCTTTGTTTGAAAATCGGAGATTTTCATACCTCGTGACGTTGCCTCATTTGTGTTCACTCTCATTCTACCCGCCCCCTGTTTACAGCTCATCTGTCCGTTCAGCATGCCTCTATACCAATATATGTTCTGTAGGCGAAAAATGTCCTGTTTTTCGCTTGTTTGTTACAACAGCCAACTCGGGCAAGATTACACTGGACTAGGGGGCTTCCCTTCCTTTTACGTAAAAAAGACGATCAATGGAATGGTTCTCCGACTGATCGCCTTTCTTGTCTAATGTCATCTTACGACTTTACATGTTTCTGCATCTGCTGTATAGCTGATTTCTCCAGACGTGAAACCTGAGCCTGAGATATCCCGATTTCATCTGCAACTTCCATCTGGGTTTTCCCTTCGAAAAAGCGCATCGACAAAATCATCTTTTCCCGTTGACCGAGACGGTGCATCGCTTCCCGCAATGCAATCTCCTCAATCCAGGACACATCCTTGTTTTTTTCATCACTGATCTGATCCATCACGTAGATCGGGTCTCCCCCATCGTGATAAATCGGCTCAAACAGCGATACCGGATCTTGAATGGCATCCAGTGCAAAAACAACATCTTCCTTCGGCACATTCAGTGCCTCCGAAATTTCAAATATCGTCGGTTCGCGTGAATTTTTATTCGTCAAGCTGTCACGAACCTGAAGCGCCTTATAGGCAATATCCCGTAGGGAACGGGATACCCGAATCGGATTATTGTCACGCAGATACCTGCGAATCTCACCGATAATCATCGGTACTGCATAGGTCGAAAATTTGACATTCTGGGATAAATCAAAATTATCAATGGCTTTCATCAGGCCGATACATCCAACCTGGAACAGATCATCGACAAACTCCCCCCGATTGTTAAAACGCTGAATGACACTGAGTACCAGACGCAGATTGCCATTCACCAATTTCTCTCTTGCTGAGCGATCATGGTGCTGCTGAAGGGAATGAAATAATTCCCGCATTTCAATATTGGTGAGAACAGGCAACTTTGCGGTGTCCACGCCACAAATCTCGACTTTGTTTCGGGTCATCGTGATTTACCTCCCAAGGAGAAACATTAATGTACATTATCTCCGGGGCAGGCTTTTTTATTCGTCGTTGGCACCCTTGCCAGTAATACCCATTCTTCTTCTCCCACTGGATCAGACCATTTTGTTGAACTCTTTTCGCAGCCTCTTAATGATTCTTTTTTCAAGTCTGGAGATATAAGATTGGGAGATTCCAAGCAGATCTGCCACATCTTTCTGCGTCTTTTCCTCACCATCCGTCAAGCCAAAACGAAGCTCCATAATCATTCGCTCGCGATCGGTCAGTTTTTCCAGCGCCTTATGCAGTAACTTTCGATCTACTTGTTCCTCAATATTTCGATAGATTGTATCGTTTTCTGTACCGAGTACATCGGATAATAAAAGCTCATTTCCATCCCAGTCAATGTTCAGTGGTTCATCAAAAGAAACTTCAGTACGAATTTTACTGTTACGCCGCAGATACATCAAAATTTCATTTTCGATACAGCGCGAAGCGTAAGTTGCGAGCTTTATTTTCTTTTCCGGATCAAAGGTATTTACAGCTTTGATTAGTCCAATTGCACCTATAGATACCAGATCCTCGATGTTAATACCTGTGTTCTCAAACTTACGTGCAATGTATACTACCAAACGCAGGTTACGCTCAATTAACATGGCTCGGATCGCTGAATCCCCTGAAGATAATTTCTGTAGCAAGTACTCCTCTTCTTCCCGTGTCAATGGAGGTGGAAGTGCCTCACTTCCACCAATGTAATAGATCTCTTCACTTTTCAGCCCAAACAGGAATAACAGACGATAATATTGTAGCTGGGCAACCAATTTCCATTTCACAAGCATGTAGGTTCCTCCTATACCACATTCAGCGGCTTTTCTGTGGGTTCTGCGGATTGAGCCTTAGACTGCGCAGAAGCAGCTTCTTGCACCAGTTCAGGATGAATCACGGCCTGATATTTCCCATCCGAGGACAAAACGCCCCCATCCAGTCCAATCAGAACTTTTGTCGTCACATAATCTGTTCCGTCCATTGTCACCTTAACCCGATCGGGCTTGACCGCCATCATAAATGCTGTTCCTTTATTAATCCCCCGATAAGGAACCAATCGCAGACGATCCTGCCAGCAAAAATGTTTCTGATCCAGTTCCATGATGAGATTTTCCGGTGATTCGTGTTTCAGTCTACTGGTCCATGAATCAGGCAGCATCGTTTGCCACAATGAAACCTCCATAACCATCACCGGCATCCGTGATAAAGGGTCTGTGAGCTGATTCCCTGTATCCAAAAGGCCTGTACAAGACACAACAACCTCATCGATGCAAACCTCTACTTGACCAAGGTAAGTGGTCATGCGATCTGATTTACGTTTGGCTCCTTGCACAATTTTGAATAAAATGAGCACCGCGAAGAATACAATGAAAGTGAACCAGAATGCAATCTTCAGATCAAACGACATACCCCCAGATGCTGTGAACCAGATGCCATTGAACAGTTCTCCTGAATTCTGAAGCATATAATGCACACCCAGGATGCCTCCAGCCGCCACAAAATTAATAACGTAAAATGTACCCAGCGTCCTCAGAAAAGCTTGCAGTCCCTTATATCCAAACGCGATACTCAACATCACAAGAGAAAAACCAAACTTGATCAAAAACGTGAACAGGAAATCAAACTGTGGTACAAACATCATCACGACGTATAACGCCCCAACGATAGCCGATAGCAGCCATCTCCACCAGACCAGCTTCGTTTGGCGCATCCAGGCCGTCAGTCCAATGAGCGCTCCATCCATGCATAGATTTGTTAGAAAGATCAGATCGACATACACAACCACGCTCTTCACCTGCCTGCTTCCAACCTATCGAAACGAAAGGTTACAACGAATCTCACATGCTTTTAGATTGAATCGCCCTGAACGCTTCAGATTGAATCAACCTAAATGCTTCGGATTGAATAAACCTAAATGCTTCATCGTCTCGATATTCATGAGCATATTCCCAAGTATACGTAGCCTCCTGTTCAAAGTCTGTCTAAATGTGGGAGCTTGTCTTCAACTATTTTTGTCGGAATGACGCAGCCGAGTTGTTCAGAATTTGTTCATTCCTGTATGTTAAACTATATAAAAAAACAGCAAAAAACCCGGCAACTGCAAAAGCAGCACCGGGTTTTCCAAGTATAATACTACCTAATTATTCGTTGTTATTGTTGCGGGAACGATTACGTAAAAATGTCGGAATGTCCAACTGATCATTACTTGGCTGATTTCCGAAGGGACGAAGATTCGGTGAACGTGTCTCTGCCGGCTCTGATGCTGTAGCAGGTTTACGTACTGGCGGAGCAGAAGGTTTATCCTCAAATCCAGTGGCGATGACCGTAACCTTGATCTCCTCTTTCAGATCTTCATCAATAATCGCACCAAAGATCATATTCACTTCCGGATCGGAAGCCGACGTTACGATCTCTGCAGCTTCGTTCACTTCATACAGGGACAGATTCACGCCACCTGTGATGTTCATGATTACGCCGCGTGCGCCTTCAATGGAAGTTTCAAGCAAGGGACTCATGATGGCTTTGCGTGCCGCTTCGGCTGCACGGTTCTCTCCAGTCGCTTCACCGATCCCCATAAGCGCAGATCCACGCTCGTGCATGATCGTTTTGACATCTGCAAAGTCAAGGTTGATCAAACCAGGTACTGCGATCAGATCGGAGATACCCTGTACCGCTTGACGCAATACGTTATCTGCTTGGCGGAATGCTTCCAGCATCGGCGTCTTTTTATCTACGATCTCAAGCAAACGGTCATTCGGGATGACGATCAGTGTATCCACTTTTTCCTTAAGTGCTTCAATGCCTTGTTCTGCATGGCTGGAACGCTTGCGGCCTTCAAAAGTGAAGGGACGTGTCACCACACCTACAGTAAGGGCGCCACACTCTTTGGCAATTTCAGCGATCACAGGAGCTGCGCCTGTACCTGTACCACCGCCCATACCGGCTGTAACAAAGACCATGTCTGCACCTTTCAACGTGTTCATGATCAGGTCGCGGGACTCTTCCGCTGCTTTTTTACCTACATCCGGATTGGCACCTGCACCAAGACCACGAGTTAATTTATCACCGATTTGCAATTTATGCTCGGATTTTGCCAGGTGTAATGCCTGAGCATCCGTGTTCACCGTAATAAATTCAACACCTTGTACACCATTTTCAATCATTCGGTTTACAGCGTTGCTTCCGCCGCCGCCTACCCCGATGACTTTAATCTGAGCCAAGCTCTCCATCTCAAAATCAAATTCCAACATATTATTCCATCTCCCCCTCAATGTGCATGGATGGCCCGTCCAATTTTTGATTTGAACCGAATCAATTTCATATATCGACGAACGAAAGCGTTTATTTTAGTACCAGCGCATTCAGACGGCTTCAAGAATGTATGAAATGGATCCAACCTGTTATATAAATTCACTGAACATATTCTTCAGTCGTTCGAACAGACCGGGTTTTTGCTCCGATTCCTGTGCCGTATTTGGCTTCGGACGGTTCGTCGGTTTCTTGCTGTTAGTGTTGTTGTTACCGCCATTGCTGCTCGAGGGCCTGATACGCAAACTGCGAATAACATTGTGTAAAATACCAACGCCGCTTGTATATCCAGGGTCACGCACACCAATGTAATCCGGAACGGCGACACGCACCGAAGCAGCAAGTTCATGCTGTGCCACTTGCAGAACACCAGGCATAGAGACCGTACCTCCCGTTAGTATATAACCGCCAGGAAGCTCGTTGTAACCAAGGCGTTTGACCTCTGTGCCGATCATCTGGAATATCTCCTGAACCCTAGGCTCAATAATAGCCGCCAGATCTTCCTGGGAAAACTCCTTGTCCACGTTGCTGCCGATGCGCGTCACTTTGAACATCACATCTGCGGCAGCATCATCAAGCCAGGCACAGCCATATTTCAGCTTAACTTTCTCCGCTTGATCGGTCAAAGTACGCAAACCATAAGCAATATCATTGGTTACAAATTCCCCGCCGATTGGCAGTGTTGAAGTCGCAACCAGGCTATCCTCTTCAAAGATAGCAATGGTTGTTGCTCCTGCTCCGATATCCACGAGCACAGAACCCATCGTTTTCTCATCCTTGGACAGGGCGAGTTGACCTGCTCCGAGTGACATGAGGACCAGGTCGCTCACTTTTAATCCCGCTTTTTCCACGCAGCGCAACAGATTATGTATCGCGGTTTTAGCACCCGTAATGATGGTTGCTTCAACTTCCAGGCGAACACCAATCATACCACGCGGGTCTTGTATGCCTTCCAAGCCGTCTACAACATATTGCTTGGCGACAACATCAATAATTTCCCGTTCGGGCGGAACCGCAATGACTTCGGCTGCTTTCAACACCCGCTCCATGTCTTCTTCTCCGATCTCACGATCTTCGTTCGATACTGCCACCACACCGTGACTGCTCATCAGTCCGATGTGATTGCCTGAGATTCCAACATATACTTCGGATATTTGAATACCTACCATACGTTCTGCATGATCGACTGCATTGCGAATCGACTGCACCGTCTGATCGATATCTACGATTACACCTTTGCGAATTCCTTCCGAGTCGGCAGATCCAACTCCAATAATATTAAAGGTTCCATTATTAATTTCCCCAATAATAGCGCGAATTTTGGATGTACCGATGTCCAAACTAACAATGATGTCATTGTTGCTCAAGTCTGTGGCACCTCCTGACTCCAATAGTAAAATACGTTCGGGTTTAAACACACATTAAAACATATTCAACACAGCTTAGGCTTTCCCTCTTTTTTCTACAATTTTTTTGGGTGCCAAGTTCTGGATGTGAAACATAAAACTTTGAAGAAAAAAGAAGGAGGCAACTCATGTGCCGTAAGTTCAAGTGTACCATTTTTTCTTCATCTCAGAAAGAACAAGTTTCACACATCAACCGGTGCTAAAGCCCGATCCTGTCTACACTTTTACGCAATAAACCGCCAATCAGCAACATGCATCATTGCCCTGCTCCCGGCTCAGCGTCATCCTCAGGATTATCCGGTACAAACGGGACATACGTATCCGCCTCAAGCATCGTAATTTTACCAGGTCGTTCGGTCTCGATCACCTGATTCAAATACTCCACTTTATCCGTTAACAGCGATATCGTTGTAATCACTTCAAACTGTGATTTGGTGTACATGCGAATCTGATCCGGAAAAGAGGGTGTCGGATTCGGAATAATTTCGGATATGTCCGTTGTCAGTTCATTTGGAATTTGAGCCAGCGCCTCACTCAGCTTTGCCTTGAGCGGATCATTCGGTTTCCATTGTGTCAGAATCGGCTTCTCTACAGCAACACCGATCGTTGGCGGAACATTCAGGCTTGTCCCATTAGACAATATGGCTTTAAGCGCCCCGGTTGTGTCCAGTTCATAAGCGACTGTAGGAAACTCCTGAACCTTGATATGAATCGTACCCGGAAATTGCTTGTCCACAGTAACTGTTGAGACAGCTTTAATCGTTTTAAGACGTTCTATGATTTCAGTAGCACTTGTTCCAAAAAACTGATCGCCTTCCCTCAAACCACTCTTTTCAAGTAAATCCGCAGTGGCCGTGTATACATTACCCGTAATTTCGATCGCTGATATGCGACTTACCGAAGAACGAAAGAATAATACAGCCAGCAATGCAATAAATAATAATAATAGGATAATTACAATCTTACGGCTTGTGTTTCCTTTTGGGCGATTCTCCTTGAGAACCGGAATTTGACTTTTAGGCATAATAACGCTCCACAAAGCCTCAGGCCCCCTCCTCTTCCAAGAAGGGGACGCCAAGGACGTTAATTGGCAAAATCCAACTGTTTCGAAACAGTCGACTGTCTCTCCACTGAGGCTCCAAGACTCTGGAATAACTTTTCGATCTGATCATATCCCCTGTCAATGTGATGCACTTGCTCCACAATGGTTTTACCTTGAGCCGCCAGACCTGCAATAACTAAAGCTGCACCCGCACGAAGATCTGTCGCCTCTACAGTAGCCCCATATAGTCTTGGAACTCCACGGATAAAAGCTGCATTCAGGTCAACCGAAATATCCGCTCCCATGACATTCAGTTCATCCACATGTTTAAATCTTCCTTCGAACACGGTTTCCTTCATCACGCTGAATCCATCTGCCAAACTGAGTAGAACCATGATCTGTGATTGAAGATCTGTTGGAAACGATGGATACGGGGAAGTCACAATACGATCCACTGATTTTGGGCGGGTCATACAACTCACAGTCATTATATCATTGCATACTGTGATTTGAACACCAGTGCGCTTTAACACATGTATAAGCGAAGTAAGATGTGCAGGATTGCAGTGTGTAAGCGTAACATTGCCTCGGGTTGCAGCAGCAGCAATCATAACGGTTCCAGCGACAATCCGGTCAGGTATGATTTCATAGGTGCAAGGTTGCAACTTCTCAACACCATTTATCGTGATTGTATCCGTGCCGGCACCCATAATTCGTGCCCCCATCGCATTCAGAAAATGCTGCAAATCCTGAATTTCAGGCTCTCTCGCTGCGTTGAAAATTGTCGTTGTGCCTTCTGCAAGCACAGCAGCCATCATGATGTTTTCAGTGGCTCCAACACTCGGAAAATCCAGATGAATATCCGCACCTGTCAGATTAGCTCCATGACAGATAATTTGCTGATCTTGCTCTTCAATCTGTGCTCCGAGTGCTTCCAGCCCCCGGAGGTGAAGATCAATTTTACGTTCTCCGATCGCACAGCCACCCGGCTGATATACAGATACTCTCCCAAACCTCGCAAGCAATGGCCCCATCAGAAAAATGGAAGACCGCATTTGCTTCATAAGATCCTCTGGCACATCATGTGACCGGACAAGCGACGTATTGATCGTCACTGTTCCCTGCTCATGCCGACATGTGCATCCAAGTCGTTCCAGGATATACAGCATTACTTCGATGTCCAGCAAGTGTGGAACGTTGTGCAGCGTAATTTCTCCGTCTGCGAGCAAACTTGCGGCCATAATCGGTAAAGCGGCATTTTTTGCTCCATGGATGCGTATGGATCCTGATAGGGGTCTCCCACCTTCAATCACCAATTTGTCCAATGTATCACCTCCGGGGTTTACGCTCACCCACTGCGATAACATACGGTACCCGGTGGATACCGCCATGAGATGATATAGTGCTCTGAATAGACTGTATAAGGGTGATGACGTCCTCTGCTGTCGCTTGGCCTGATTGAACAATAAAATGGATATCCATTGTTCCCAGTCAATCTCAGCGAATTGAATTATCCGTGACACATCCGATCCATGAGGCTCCGCAATCCATCCCTCGGTTCGACCAGTCATTTCCAGCAATACCATGTCGGGAATTCACGGTCTTCACCCTAGTTGCACCTTTGCCGATATGATGCTGTACTGCGGTATCATGGAACGATTGTCACGATTTATACCGTATCTTATGTCAGTCCCGTCTGGTGTGTGACAATCGCCCATAAATGCGTCCAAACACCTATTATCGTTTTGCAACAAGACGCTTAATTTCGTTTACAAGCAATTTGGCCGCATCTGGTTTCCCTAATTTTCGAGAAGCCTCTGCCATCTGCTTACGTCCTGATTCGTCATTCATAATGCCTGCAATTGCTTCATACAGGCCTTTGCCTGTAAGCTCTCTCTCCAGCATTGTGAGTGAGGCTCCTCCTTTTTCAAGGGTACGCGCGTTAGCCTCCTGATGATTGTTGGTTACGTTTGGTGATGGAATCAGAATCGACGGAATACCAAGAGATGTAATCTCCGCAAGGAACGAAGCTCCTGCACGGTTTACAATCAAAGAGGTACAAGCGAGTACTTCGGGCATGTTATGTACATAAGGAAGTACATGCAGATGATTAGGCATCGTTCCCAAAGAACTACGGATCGCTTCACGGGTTTCATCAAAATAGGTCTCGCCTGTAACGTAAACAACATGTACATCATCCAGCTGTTCCAGCATCGGTGCCATTTCAATCATCGCCTGATTAATCGCTTTAGCCCCCCGGCTACCCCCAACGACTAGCACAACACGGCTGTCCATCGGAACACCTAATGTGGCGAATCCACGATCCCGACTGGCCTGGGCTACTGTTGTTGCCCGCGGGTTTCCAGTATAGATAACCTTTTTTGCACCAGAGAATGATTTTTCAGAACCTTCAAAACTGACGGCAACTGTATCTACATAACGCATGAGAAACTTGTTCGTCAGACCTGGAATCGCATTCTGTTCATGAATCACGCTTGGAATTCCCAGCTTTGCCGCCGCATATACAACGGGACCACAGACATATCCCCCCGTACCGATGACAACGTCCGGCTTGAATTCCTTCAGCATTTTTTTAGATCTCCTTACCCCTTGAACGAATCGCATGATCGTTTTCACATTTTCAAAGGATAACTTACGCCGAAAACCGGTAATGTCAATCGATTTAAAAGGTATATCTTCCTGAGGAACCAGCTTACTTTCAAGTCCTCGTGTACCGCCAATGTATAAAAACGTCGAGTCGGCATTTTCCGCCTCACATTGTCTTGCTATGGCTACGGCCGGATAGATATGCCCACCCGTGCCGCCGCCACTAAGAACGACTCGCATCGTATAAGTCACCTCGCATAACGGGATAAATTCAATAATATGCCCAGTGCGGTGAGCATGAGTGTCAGTGATGAACCTCCATAACTGATCAGCGGCAGTGTAATCCCTGTGACAGGCATAAGTCCAATCACCACGCCGATATTAATAATGACCTGCACAGCAACCATACCGATAATCCCCACAGCTAGCAGGCTGCCAAAGGAATCCGGAACCGTCATCGCTACACGCATTCCTCTCCACACCAGCACCAGAAACAATAATAATACAATCATTCCACCAATGAAACCGAGTTCTTCCGCCAAAATACTAAATATAAAGTCCGTCTGCGGTTCAGGCACGTAACTGTACTTCTGTCTACTCATCCCCAGCCCGAGACCAGCCAGTCCACCTGGACCAATCGCATAGAGCGATTGAATGATCTGATAACCTGCACCAAGCGGATCTGACCATGGATCCAGAAAAGCTGTAATTCGTTGCAACCGATAAGGTGCCGCTGCAACAAGTGCCGCGAATCCTGCAACTCCACCCAGAGCAAGCAGAGCGAGATGTTTCATTCGTGCTCCGGTTGTGAAAATGATAAGCATGGATGCCCCCATCATCACGGTGCCTGTACCTAAATCGGGCTGTAACATAATTATGCCAAAAGCAAGCCCCATTAGCCCAAGCGGAGGCAACAGCCCTGTTGTAAAAGTTTTAATTTTACCAGGATTTTTGCTCAGCCAATGAGCCAAAAACAAGATCATGCCCAGTTTCATGAATTCGGAGGGCTGGATACCGAAAGAGCCAATCCCCAGCCAGCTACGTGCACCGCCGCGAACGACTCCGATTCCCGGAATTAATACGGCAATGAGCATAATAAAACAGATAATTAAAATCGGCTTGGCATACTTTCGCCATACCCTATAATCCACATTCGCTGTCACAAACATGGCTACCAGCCCAAGCACGGCGAATAAAATCTGCCTTTTCACAAAATAAAATGAGTCGCCATAGTTTCGGAACGCAAGTACTGAGCCTGCGCTGTACACCATAATGATGCCGATGGCAAGCAGAGCCAAAATACAAATCAGGAGCCAAATATCCGGCGCCGGTCGCGTCTGTTTCATCAGGAGGCCACCCCTTGCATGGAAGTAGGGGCTTTTCCACCCCCCTACTTACAAGTTATGCGCCGCCTCTTTAAAAATGCGTCCCCGTTCTTCATAGGAGGCAAACATGTCCCAGCTTGCACACGCAGGGGATAACAAAACAACATCCCCTGGTTCGGCAAGACTTGCTGCTTCCTGAACAGCAACCGTCAACGTACGGGCAGCGTCCTCCTCATTATCGACGACCTTAATATGCTTTAGTCCCGCCAGTTCTGCGACTTTAGCAATTTTAGCACGGTTTTCACCAAGAACCACCAACGCTTTGACACGTTCCTCCAATACCGGCAACAGCTCCATCATATCTGAACCGCGGTCTAGTCCGCCTGCAATCAATACAACAGGTTCCTTAAAGGAATTCAGTGCCATGACCGTTGCTTTTGAATTGGTAGCTTTCGAATTGTTGTAATAAACTGAGCCATTATGCTTGAGCACATACTCCAGTCGATGTTCAACACCTCTGAAATCAGCTAGCGGAGCAGCCAGCTGTGACGGATCAGCACCCGCTGCGATTGCAATAGCTACTGCAGCAAGCGCATTGCCTACATTAAAACGTCCAGGTATGCCAATGTCCTGCACATCGATAATCACTGCTCGATTGCCTGCACCATCCGCATAGATCACCTGACGTTTCACATCATCCTCTTCTCCGTCGACATAAGGCGGATCTGCATACACGCCTGTTTCCAGGTTTTCCGTCAGTGAGAAAGGAATCACCCTCGCCTTGATGTAAGGAATGAGTTCACGACATACCGCATCATCCCAATTGAGAACAGCGACGTCATCTGATTTCTGATTGGCAAACAGCTTTGCTTTGGAAGCCACGTAATCTTCCATGCCGCCATGATAATCCAGATGGGTCTCTGCCACGTTAAGAAGCGCAGCAATACGCGGACGAAACTCTACCGTGCCTTTGAGCTGGAAGCTACTCAGTTCGACGACCATCCAGTTATCAGCGGTAGCCTGCTCTGCAGCTTCACAGAGAGGGGTTCCAATGTTACCAGCAACAATGGGATTCAAGCCCGCTTGTTCCAGCATATTTCCTACCCAAGTTGTGGTCGTTGTTTTTCCGTTAGAACCGGTGATACCGATCATAGGTGCCCCGCAAAGGTGATATGCAACCTCCACCTCGGTTACCACCTCAATACCTAATTCAAGAGCTTGCTGCACAGGAGCAGCCTGATAAGGAATGCCGGGGTTTTTGACGACCAGCTTCACATCACTATGAATGAGATCATCCGGATGGCCCCCGCATACAACAGAAATTCCCAAAGCCTCCAATTCGGAAGCTTCGGGACACTGTTCCCTGTCTTTTTTATCATTTACGATAACGTTAGCCCCGGCACGATACAGCACCTTGGCAACTTGTACGCCGCTCTTCGCAAGCCCAAGCACGACGACTTGTTGTCCGTGATATGTTTCTGGATGATTCATAATTTACAACCCCTTGTTGAGATAAAGTCCAAGAGCGGCCAAAATAGCACCTACCGCCCAAAAGGTAATGACAACCCGCCATTCTGACCAGCCACTAAGCTCGAAGTGATGGTGGATCGGGCTCATTTTAAATACACGTTTACCGCGGGTTTTGAAGGATACAACTTGGATCACAACGGAAAGGACCTCAATTACGAAAATACCGCCGATGACCAGAAACAGGAGTTCTGTCTTCGTAACGATTGCAATCGCGCCGATTGCACCGCCGATTCCGAGCGAACCCGTATCGCCCATAAACACCTTGGCTGGATGTGCATTGTAAACCAGGAATCCGAGAACAGCCCCAATCATGGCAGCTGCACACACCGCCGCCGGCATCGACGTTGCCTGCATGGCCACAATAGCAAACGCGCCAAAAGCAATCGCACTGACACCGGAGAGAAGGCCATCCAAACCATCCGTAAAGTTAACCGCATTGGTAATGGCCAGCATCATAAAGACAACAAACGGATAATAAAACCATCCTGTCCAGTCAAACGAAACCGAAGTTCCTGGGATAGAAATCGCGGTGCTGTGCCCATTTTGAATAAGTAAATAACACATGAGGGCACTGAAGAACAGCTGCCCCAGCATTTTTTGTCTGGCTGTCAATCCAAGCGAACGCTTGAATACAATTTTGATATAGTCATCCAAAAAACCAATGAGACCAAATCCAAGCGTAGCGACAAGCAACACATAAAAGTCTGTGTTTTTGACCGCTGAGAATTTAAGAAACGCCAGCGTGAACGCAAGTAAAATAACAACTCCGCCCATCGTTGGTGTTCCGCTTTTTTTCAAATGGCTCTGAGGCCCGTCTTCCCTGACCTGCTGTCCGAACTTCATCCGCCGCAGAAGCGGAATAAGTAGCGGTGCGGCAATCACCGCCAAAATAAATGA
This sequence comes from Paenibacillus polysaccharolyticus, assembly GCF_900102085.1. Lineage (GTDB taxonomy): Bacteria > Bacillota > Bacilli > Paenibacillales > Paenibacillaceae > Paenibacillus > Paenibacillus polysaccharolyticus. The sequence continues at coordinate 166,488 of NZ_FMVM01000016.1, forward strand.
AACGCCGATTGTTAACAGTAATACCTGAAAATCCATGGGTTCACCCCTCTAGTCTACTCGATTCTGTAATGGTGCCGTCTGCAGTGTTTGAACTACATCCTCCAGTTTCATGCCTCGCGAGGCTTTAAACAAAACTGCATCTTTCGGATGAAGATTCTCCAGCAGATAACGGGTCAATTCTTCTTTATTATCAAAAGCATGCACAGCTTCAGCTACCATATGCTTTTTTGCTCCCTCAGCAATATGCACGGATAATGGACCGTATACCAGCACTTTATCCAATTTATCAGGAGTAATATACATCCCGATCTCATGATGAAGCTGCTGCTCCTCCGAACCTAACTCCAGCATATCTCCCAGTACAGCCACTTTCATCCGATATCCTTTTAACCCTTCCAACACATCTATAGCAGCCTTCATGGAAGTCGGGCTTGCATTATATGCATCATTGAGAAGAGTAAGTCCGCTGACCGCCTGAGTGACCTCAATACGCATCCCTGTCAATTTTAGCTGTGACAAGCCTGTTGCCATATTTTCCTCAGTCACTCCAAAATGACGTGCTACGGCCAAGGCAGCCAGGCAGTTAATTACATTGTGCGTACCCAGCAAGGGAAGGTTATAAGCTTTGTCGCCAGACTGCTTGGTTGTAAACACCATCCCGTGCTGTGCATTCATCAGCCCCGTTGGATAATCGTCATTATCCCTTTGTAATCCAAACCTAAACCGCTGCATGCCTTCAGGTTGCTTCGTTGCAGACTCTTCAAGCACCTGCGCGATTAAAGGCTCGTCTCCGTTGTATATGAGTAACCCGCCAGGTTTCATACCAGCAGCAATTTCAGCCTTGGCTCTGGCAATTTCAAGTCTTGAGCCAAGCTGAAGCAAATGGGATTCGCCAATATTCGTGATGATTGCTACATCCGGCTGAGCAATGACAGAAAGGTCATAGATTTCACCGCGACCGCTCATGCCCATCTCCAAAATAATGATCTCCGTATCCGGTGTCATACTCAATACCGTTAGTGGCAGACCGATATGATTGTTGAAATTCCCCTGCGTTTTATGCACCTTGAATGTGGTAGAGAGAAGCGCGTTTACAATATCCTTGGTTGTTGTTTTCCCGTTACTGCCTGTAATGCCAACAACAGATGCCTTGTTCTCACGAAGATAAGCCGATGCAAGTGCCTGTAATGCAGTCAGGGTATCGTCCACCAAAATAACAGCTCCCTGCGGCGGAGCACCATGATTTTTTTGCCACAACGCCCCCGCAGCATCTTGCTCCAGACAAGCCTGCACAAACTCATGCCCATCAAAACGTTCACCTACCAAAGGGATAAACAAACTGCCTGCCACCGGTTTACGTGAATCGGTAAATACCCCTTCGGCGATAACTTCACTATAAACTGCGGCATCACTTAGTGTGCCACCACACATGTCGGCGATTTGCGCCAATGTTCGTTTTATCAATTGGATTTGCCCCTTATCGCTTCTTTGGCTATGATCCGGTCATCGAAATCGGTCTTGGTTGTTCCGATAATTTGATAAGTCTCGTGACCCTTGCCCGCAATCAATACTACATCGGCCGGGCTTGCCATTTCAATAGCTTCATGAATGGCCTGACGCCGGTCCACGATCATTGTGTAACGCTCAGACGGAACGGACTCTTCCAGCAAACCTTGCTCAATGTCTTTTAGAATCAGATCGGGATCTTCCGTCCGCGGGTTGTCAGAAGTCACTAATACAAAGTCACTGTACTTCGCAGCAATTTTACCCATCAATGGGCGTTTTGTGCGATCCCGGTCACCGCCGCACCCAAATACGCAAATGACACGGCCCTCCGCAAACTCATTAACTGTGCGCAGTACATTCTCAAGTCCATCAGGTGTATGGGCATAATCAACGATGACCGCGAATGCCTGGCCTTCATTGACAGCTTCCACCCTGCCATCCACACCCGGTACGGTCTCCAGACTACGCTTGATCTCTTCCAGTGGCACACCTTCCACCAGCGTTGCCGAGATGGCCGCCATTGCATTGTACACGTTGAACTTGCCTACCATACGCAGTTCAATGTCTGTGCTACCCGCAAAGGTATCTACATGGAAGGTCGTCCCCTGAGCTGTGATTGAAATTGCAGATGCACGAACATCCGCCTGTTCTCCCATGCCGTATGTAATAACCTCAGCAGCCGTTACAGAGATATAATAATCCGCAGCCGGATCATCCGCATTGATCACTGCATACTTCCGCTCGGAAGCATCTTCTGCATAACCGTTACCCAGGCGAGCAAAAAACAACCCCTTAGCTCCGCGATATTCCTCCATGGAATGATGGTAATCGAGATGATCCTGCGACAGGTTTGTAAATACTGCTGTACGGAAATCCGTGCCTTTAACCCGCCCTTGCTCCAATGCATGAGAAGAAACTTCCATCACACAGCATTCCGTACCAGCCTGAACCATATCATGCAAACTACGTTGCAAATCCAGAGCTTCAGGTGTTGTTCCCGACATCGGGTAAGTGCGTCCATCATAACGCATCTGGATGGTTCCGATCAGCCCGGTTTTCTGACCGTAGTCGCTCATAATTTTTTCAATCAAATAAGTCGTTGTTGTTTTGCCGTTCGTTCCCGTTACTCCGATCATTTTCATCTTGTGACTCGGTGATTCGAAAAAGAAGTCCGACAAAACAGCCATAGCAAAGCGACTGTCTCTTACAATCAATTGTGGTACAGGCAAGTCAAGCTGCCGCTCCACAACGAGAGCAGACGCTCCGGCCTGCACTGCTTTATCTGCATAATCATGTCCATCGACCGTATGTCCCGGAAGACAGATAAACAGATCACCCGGTTTGACTTGCCGGGAATCTGTCTGAAGGTTGTGACATTCTGTATGGGGGTCGCCCACGAGACGGGCGGTAATCAACTTGGATTCAAACTGTTTTAAAAGCACATGAATAACCTCACTTTTCCAAATATACTTCTGTATCCACAGATTCCTATAGTATTAATATCGACCAGACCACCAAATAATGAAACGCGATCCCCTGCATTTTGTTGCGGTCGGAGTAGGAAACTCCGCTTAAGCCTACATTGCATCCTTACTTAAAGCTCCATTTGAGAACTTTATTCGTGCTTCGAATGATCATGCCCATCATCTTTCAGGACGTTACCCATGTAGATACGTATCGTTGAGCCCTGCTCTACTCTTGCTCCTGGTTTAGGGGCCTGATTAATTACGTATTTGCCACTGCCCGACTTCGCGAGCATAAAATTCATGTTGAGATCCTCGTACAAATCTTCCACTGTAGCCCCAGTAAGATCAGGAACCGTCACAATTTTGGTTTCACCATATTTGTACTCTTTCGCGAGCTGGTCCTTACGCACAGGCACTTTCATATAATGCAGCGAATCTTCCAGAATGTTTTGTACGATTGGGGCTGCAACAACACCGCCAAACTGAATCCCCTTCGGATTGTCTACAGCGGTGTACACCACGATCTGCGGATCATCAGCCGGAGCAAATCCAATAAACGAAACGATGTGTTCACTCGACGAATAACGACCATTAATAACCTTCTGGGCTGTACCTGTTTTGCCTCCAACCCGGTAGCCATCGATAAAAGCTGGACGCCCTGTTCCTTTGGCCACGACACTTTCTAGTGCTTCTCGTACTTGTTTGGACGTATCCTCCGAGATGACTTGACGAACGAGTTCAGGCTTTACTTCTTCCAGCACCTCTCCGGTTTCTGGATGTACCCAGGCTTTCGTAACGTAAGGTTTATAGAGCTTCCCACCATTGATGGCAGCCGACACCGCTGCTACTTGTTGAATAGGGGTTACGGATACCCCCTGCCCAAAGGCAGTCGTTGCAAGTTCAACAGGACCTACGTTTGCTAATTTGAAAAGAATACCACTTGCTTCTCCGCTAAGATCAATCCCGGTTTTGGCACCAAAACCGAAATTTTTAATGTAGGAGAACAACGATTCCTTACCAAGCTTCTGCCCCAAAGCAACAAATCCGGGGTTGCAAGAGTTCTCCACCACCTGAAGGAAAGTCTGGCTTCCATGTCCGCCTTTCTTCCAACAGCGCAAGCGTGCTCCGCCGACTTCTACAAATCCGGGATCAAAAAATTGATCCTGTTGCAGATTTACCTTTTTTTCTTGCAACGCAGCAGCCAGTGTAATAATTTTGAAAGTTGAACCTGGTTCATACGTCATCCAGATGGGCAAGTTCCGGTTATAAATTTCTGAAGGATATTGCTGATAATCTGCCGGCTCGTAGCCCGGTCTGCTAGACATCCCTAGAATTTCGCCTGTTTTGGGATTCATTGCAATAGCCAAAGCGGAATTAGCCTGAAACTTAACCATCGCCTGATCCAATTCCCGTTCCATAATCGATTGAATGGATTTATCAATGGTCAGCTTGAGGTTGAGCCCGTCCTTCGGTTCCACATACTTCTCAGATGAGCCCGGCATGAGCCTTCCGGCCGCATCGGACAAGTAGGATACACTGCCATTTAAACCATTCAGCTTGTCGTCATATCTTTTTTCAACACCAGTCAGTCCCTGATTATCAATCCCTGTAAATCCGAGAATATGAGCAGCCAGATCATCATATGGATAGAAACGTTTGTTATCCTCGGCAACAACGATACCCGGGAGCTTCAAATCACGGATGCGCTGAGCTTTCTCCATCGTAATTTTGCGGCCACCGGGTTGTAGTCTTACAATCAATTCTCGTTTCTTGATGGTTGCCAGTACTTTCTCTTCTGTCATACCTAGTAGCGGTGCCAGCGCCCTGGCTGTGGTCTCCGCTTCTTTAACTTGAGCCGGGATCGCCATGATTGTTGGGGTTGTCACATTGTAGGCTAAAGATGTCCCGTTTCGATCCAGAATCTCTCCCCTTTTAGCTGTGTACGGAATATTACGACGCCAGGATTCTTCCGCTTTGGCCGATAGTTCCGGCCCTTTCCCCAACTGAACATAAGCAAGCCTGATGACCAAGGCCGAAAATAACATAACCAAAATTAACAAACTCCACAGCAACCTGCGGCGCAGATTCACACTTGTTCCCTTCACGAAAAGATCCCCCCACTCGTCCCAAAATCATGAACTGTCTCATTCATGAATATTCAGGACAACCGGGGGTTAGAACAAGCTGTCTATACAGTCTATGGCAGGGAAGCCCCTTCAGTGGCTGGTTTACCAGATGTTTCGTCTTGACCCTTTTGCTTGTCAGACTGACTCTGATTTGAGGCACTTCCCGGCGGATCATCCCCATCCGTTTTACCCTCATCAGCTGTTTTCGTATTGTTGTCCTGGTTTTTCGCATTCGGATCAGAAGAATCTGGAGCTTCATCAGCTATACCGGTTACCGCTGCCTTCGCTGTCTGTAAGGTTAACTGCACCGTTCGTTGCTCACCCGATACCTGCTCCTTCTGTTTCACGACGTATCCCTCACCCTTGACTGTTACGCCTACCTTCATCAGTGAGAGAACCTCCAACGCATCACGAAGCGATTCACCCGTCAGATCTGGAATCTTCATTTTACTGCTCTCTTCCGTCAGTAGGTAGACTCGTTGGCCTGGATTCATCGAAGCACCTGCTTGTGGATACTGGCGAATCACATTTTCACCCTGACCAAGCGTGACATAAGCAATTCCGGAGTTGAGAAGCTGGCTTCTGGCCTGTTTGGCCGTTTTACCACTCAAGTCTGGAGCCTTAGCCTGTACAACAGGAGCTTCTTTTGACTTTTTGTCTGTCGTTTTGGCTGTATCTTTCGGTATACCCATATATTGCAACGTCTGGCTTACAACCTTCTTGAACACTGGAGCCGCTGCAGTTCCTCCGCCAATGTTTGTGCCGTCTGGCTGGTCAATCACAATCAACATCGCAATCTTCGGATTGTTGACTGGTGCAAATCCAATAAATGAAACGACGTCTTTGTTTTTGCTATATTGACCGTTGATAACTTTTCGCGCTGTCCCTGTCTTGCCTGCAACCCGGTATCCTTCAATATAAGCATTACGTCCTGTACCGATCGTCTGATCTGCTACGACCTGCTCCAGATACCCGCCAACAAGCTTGGCCGATTCTTTAGAGATGACCTGTCGAATCACTTTCGGCTTGATTGCTTCCGTTGTGCCATCATTCGGATTAATGATCTCCTTTACGAGATGAGGCTGGAGCAACTTACCGCCGTTTGCAATGGCCGAGATGGCTGATAACTGCTGGATCGGCGTCACTTGTACGAGACCGTGACCATATGCAGCGGTAGCAATCTCTGATTTGTATACCAAGGGTTTGATTGGCGAAGCCGCTTCACTTGGCAGGTCAATGCCCGTCTTTTTACCAAAACCGAATTGATCGATATAGTGACGCAGCCGCTCTCCCCCGAGCATGTTGTACCCCAGATTAACAAAAGCGATGTTACTGGAGCGTTTGACACCTTCAAGGTAAGAGATTCTTCCGTACGTATGTCCGTTATCACTAATCGGAAAACCACCGATGTATATGCGCTTGGATTCAAACGTTGCATTCGGATCAAACAGTTTTTCCTCCACGGCTCCCGCAAGTGTCACAATTTTGAACGTAGAACCTGGTTCATAGATCGACTGCGTTGCATGGTTGATAAAATTTTTCTGATCCGGTGTGCTCGCATACGTATTCGGATTAAAGGTCGGCCAGTTGGCCATCCCCAGAATCTCCATCGTGTTTGGATCAGCCGCAATGACGGTCATACTCAGCGGGTTATATTTCGCAATTGTCTCTTTCATTGCACTTTCAATGTAAAACTGGATCGTATCATCAATCGTCAGTTTCAGGTTTTTACCGTTTTTCGGAGGCAAATAATTATCCTGTGAATCCGGAAGTTTGATGCCTTTCGCATCCTTCTGGTAATTCAGGAAACCATCTGTGCCTGTCAGCACGTCATCATACGAGACTTCAAGCCCATTGACAGCTTTACCGTCACGACTCATATAACCTAGCACATGAGAGGCCAGCGACTCTTCCGGATAAAAACGTTTGGACTCCTGCGTCATGACGATCGCATTTTTTGCCTTGTGTTGCTCCTGAAGCTCTTCGCGCAACTCATTGACCTTTTCAGCAAGTGCAGGACTAATTTTGTATCCTTCACTGCGTACTTCGCGTTGTTGAAAAAACTTCCCGTCTTTATTTTTTGCTGTAACAAGAGCTCGCATCTCACTCTCGTTTTTCTTGAGCAGTGCCGATAGCTTCTTCGTCACTTCGTCCTCAATACCTAGTTGATTAATCAAAAGCGGGTTAACCGAAACCGTGTAAGCCGGCGAATCCGTAGCAAGCACATTCCCGTTTCGATCCGTAATCGTTCCGCGAGCAGCCTTGATCGTCTGTTCCCTTTCGATAAGACCCGCCGCACGCTCCTGCCATTTGTCACCATTAACCACCTGAATGAAAAATATACGGGTTACGAGTACAAGAAAAAAGAGGGTAATGAATCCCCCTATTAACAACGTGCGCATTTTTATTCTTTTTACCATCGAAACACCTCTTTACTTGCCACTGGATGCATTCGAGGATGATTCAGTACCTGTCGATGTATTCGTTGTTGAGCGTGGTACAAAAATAACATCCTTATCGGAAGCTTCCACGTAACCCAGTCTTTTTGCATTCTCGACAACCTGATTATTCAATGTTTCTCTCTCCACCTGTAAGTCGGCAATGGTCTTCTCAGCCTCTTTAATTTTTACAATGGTCGACTGAGCCTGCTTGTTCAGCTCATAAATATGAGCGTAACGAGACATCAGGGCACCGCCCACAATAATGACGGCTAAGAGTGTGATCAGGTATAAAAACTTTTCGCGGCCTGGCAGACCTGTGCGACGTGTCACAACTTTAGTAGTTTCCTTGTACCTTTGCTGCGTTACACGTTCCTGGGCTTTTTCTTTGACCGCTAGATTGCCACGTGTATATGCCATTTGAAGGCTCCTCCTCCTCTTTTGTTCTACAATTTCTCAGCTACACGCAGCTTGGCTGATCGCGCACGAGAGTTCTCGGTCAGTTCCGCTTCTGATGGAATCAACGGTTTTCGGTTGACGAGACGTAAAGTCCCTTTACCACCGCATACACATAACGGAAAGTCAGGTGGACATGTACATTTTTCAAGATAGCTGCTGAAGATCTGTTTACATATCCGGTCCTCAAGGGAGTGGAAGGTGATAACAGATACGCGCCCCCCTGGCGCTAAACAACGAACAGCCTGATGCAGTCCTTCTTCAAAAGCCCCCAGTTCATCATTCACAGCAATACGCAGCGCCTGAAAACTTCGCTTCGCAGGATGTCCACCTGTACGGCGGGCTGCTGCAGGAATACCTTCTTTGATCAATTCCACAAGTTCACCTGTCGTTTCGATCTCAGACTGACTACGTTGATTCACAATAACACGAGCAATCCGTTTGGAAAATTTCTCTTCACCATAGCGATACAGAATTCGCGCAATCTCTTCTTCCGGCCATTCGTTCACTATCTCTTTGGCTGTCAGAAGTGCATCCTGGTCCATACGCATATCAAGCGGTGCATCGTGATTGTAACTGAATCCGCGTTCTCCTTCGTCAAACTGTGGTGACGACACCCCAAGGTCATACAGAATTCCGTCGACCTGTGGTACACCATCCTTCATAGGAACATCAAGGTCTTTGAGAACCTGCTCCAAATCTCTAAAATTGGTTTTCACCAATGTAACCTGGTTTTCATAAGCAGCGAGCTTCTCGCGTGCATTGTCCAAAGCCCAGTCATCCTGATCAAGTGCGATCAGACGTCCCCCCGGACCTAGCTTGGATGCAATCACGGAACTGTGTCCCGCCCCTCCTAAAGTGCAGTCCACGTATATACCGTCCTGCTTGATGTTTAATCCCTCGGTTGCCTCTTCTTTGAGTACGGTTATATGGTGAAACAACCTGCACCCCTCCTTACTTTATAAGTCAAAATTGAAATCGACCAGCTTTTCGGCAATGTCGTTGAATGCTTCTTCGGATTGATTAAAATAACTTTCCCATATGCCTTTGCTCCAAATCTCCGCCCGATTCGACACACCAAGAACAACGCAATCCTTGTCCAATTTGGCATACTCTCTCAGGTTACCCGGCAGATTTACCCTGCCCTGTTTATCCAGTTCACATTCAGTGGCACCTGAGAAAAAAAACCGGGTAAACGCACGTGCGTCGGATTTCATCAGCGGCAGTGCTTTCAGTTTCTGTTCCATGACCCCCCACTCCTCCATGGGGTACACGAAAAGACACTGGTCCAAACCTCGTGTGACAACGAAAGTGGATCCGAGAGATTCGCGGAATTTAGCCGGAATAATGACCCGACCTTTATCATCAATGCTATGTTGAAACTCGCCCATAAACATTGCCGCACTCACTCCCCCACCCATTTCCCCCACTTTGCCCCACTTTCCACCACCTAAGCATAATAGATTCGGTTAAAAAAATCAAAACCCTTCTTGACTTTTCTGTTTTTTTATTTGATTTCACCGAAAAAAACGCCTTCGATCCTGTCATTCAGGACCAAAGACGTTTCCCGGTTACGGGCGATCGCATGTGCACCCGTACATGAGCCATATCGTCAATACACCATTCTACTACTTTTGAAACAGTTTATCCGTTTGTAATTATTGGATAACCCTTTAAAATTTCCAACTATCGAGGTACTTTTCTTGCTCAGCGGACAAAGAATCAATGGCAATGTTCAGGCTCTCCAGCTTGTAACTTGCCACTTGCTGGTCAATTTCGTAAGGAACGTTCACTACGTTTTTACCAAGAGATTCATAGTTTTCGCTCACATAACGCAAACCTAATGCCTGCAGTGCAAACGTAGTGTCCATGATCTCGGCCGGATGTCCGTCAGCAGCTCCCAGATTTACCAAGCGTCCCTCCGCGAGCAGATACATTTTACGACCATCTTTGAAACGGTACTCCTCAATGTTGCGACGAACGGTACGAATAGACTCAGAACGTTTGGCAAGCTCCGGTTTGTTAACCTCAACATCGAAGTGACCTGCATTACTCAGAATAGCTCCGTCTTTCATAACATCGTAATGTTCACCTGTAATAACGTCCTTGTTGCCTGTCACAGCAATAAAGAAATCACCCAACTTTGCTGCTTCCAGCATCGTCATAACCCGGAAACCATCCATATGTGCTTCCACGGCTTTGATCGGGTCGATTTCAGTTACAATGACATTGGCACCCAAACCTTTTGCACGCATAGCCACACCTTTACCACACCAGCCATACCCAGCTACGACAACATTTTTACCTGCAACCACCAGGTTCGTTGTCCGAATAATACCGTCAAAAGCGGATTGCCCAGTGCCATAGCGGTTATCAAACAAATACTTGCAATATGCGTCATTTACCGCAACCATCGGGAATTTCAGTTGTCCTTCTTTCGCCAGTGCCTTCAAACGGATAATGCCTGTTGTCGTTTCTTCTGCGCCCCCGCGAATCGTAGCCGCAAGATCAGGACGTTCGGAAGCAATAATGGTTGCAAAATCCCCACCATCATCAATAATGAGATCAGGCTTCACTTCAAGAGCACGGAGTTGCAGTGCTTTGAACTCAGCTGGTTCAGGGTTATATTTCGCATAAACAGTCACACCGTCTTCTACCAAAGCCGCACATACATCATCTTGAGTAGACAACGGGTTACTATGTGTGATCGTCACTTCAGCACCACCAGCCTGAATGACTTTTGCCAGATATGCGGTTTTAGCTTCGAGGTGAAGGCAAATCGATACCTTTAGACCTTTAAAAGGCAGATCCTGTTCAAATTGACGACGAATCCGGTTTAAAACCGGCATATGCGCCTCAACCCAATCAATTTTCAAATGGCCCTCAGCAGCAAGTCCCATATCTTTGACGATGCTGTTTTGTAATGAAGATGTGGTCACTTTATCTCCTCCTCAAATGTGTTTCTTCTATTATAAAGATCAATATAATCTGAATAGATACTTACAAGGATATAACCTTGTGTTCGCCCCGGAATTCAGCAGATGCTTTAATCAATTCCTCAATCCAGTCCGTTCCATAACGATTCAGGTAAAAGAGTGCATTATGTACTCGTTCCTGGGGTTTGCCCATTGGGAACAGAGCATTCTGAATACCGTTCCAATGCCTCAAACTCACTTGATGTTTATCCTCAATTGCCTTGCGAACCTGACGCTCCAGATACTGAATCTGTTCATTCATTTTGGCTAAATTCGCTTCACCAATCCGGTTCAATCCGGGATGCACTTCTGCAACCTGATCCAATAGCGGACGATAGAGCGTCATAAACTGCTCACGGATCTGCGTGAATTGTTCATCAACTTGGAAGGTTTCCTGCTGCGTTAGCCATTGTGCTTTCTTTTCTTCCAGTTGGTTCTGTACATCCTGGAAAGAAAGTCCGTATTGTTTCATATATTTGTGTTGCACTTCCTCCATAATCGTGAAGGATAGACGAGGCAATAATATCGGCATTTGTAGCCCAAAAGTACGAAACGCCTCACGTGTAAGACCCCAATATGCAATTTCTCCATGCCCTAAAATAACTGCAGCCACAGGCAACAATGAATCTTGCATCAAAGGACGGGTGAGTACGTTGTTACTAAAACGCTCAGGGTGATCTTCCAATTCTTGTAACAAACGTTCTTCTGTAAAGGAAACTAACCCCTTACGATCCTGATACAAGTTATCTTTCAGCATCAAAAGCAAACGGGTGCCTTCATGAATATAAAAGAGATTGGCCCCATCTTCAGCCACTTCTGCTGATGTCGAATAACCCGCTTGTTCTACAAGCGATGCCCCTTGTAAATAGGCTTCCCGCAACGAATCATTCTTCCGAATCAAACGCTCAAATATGGGCTTTTCTAACTTACGCAATTCAGGATCGGCAGCATCCATGAGTACCAGTCCAGTCTTTGCAAACAAGGCCGATATCATTCGAGCAAACGCATCACTTAGATTCGTACTCGACTGATGGATTTCTGTGATCAGCTTTATTAATCCAGGCTTATGCATGGTATCAGGCAATAATTGTTCCACTTGATTCAACACCGTTTCCCACTGATCCCACTTTACTTCCACATAACTTACCGAGTCCTTACCTTTAAAATGCCCTTGCAGTTTAACTTTGTGAATTTGTCCTTGCTTATCAGGCAAATAGGTATGATTTACCTCATCCCAGTCATGGTCTTCTCCCGCAATCCAGAACACTGGAACTACAGGACGTTTCAATTGCTGTTCAGCTTCACGCGCAGCGGCGACCACACTGGCTGCTTTGTATATCACAAACAATGGTCCGGTGAACAAGCCACTCTGTTGTCCACCTGTAACGACGAGTGCATCTTCTTCAACTAGGCGGGTAATCGAAGCATGAACCTTGTCATGATCATTTACTCGCTTATTATATAAACGTAAATACGCCGCCAGTTCATGACGGTCAACACGTGTATGCTCCGATTGTTTCAGCCATTCAGCACGCGCGTGGAGGCCGTTTTCCCAGCGAATGTCATATTCATAAAGGCTTCGCGCAGCATCTGTCGTACAGAGATAATCTTCTGCAAGCTTTGATCCGCTGCGGAGCGCCTCGGTGATCCCTTTCATGAGGTCTGCCTCCTATTCTGCTTCTAAAGAGCCTTCCTTGATTGTACCGAATTCAGTAGCTCTTCGTCAAAACAAAGTCACAAATATATGAAAAAAACCGCCGATTTAAATCGGCGGTTATGATGTATATAATAGCATATTCGTTTTTCGAAACTATTATACGTAAGGTTCTGAAACCCAGTGTCCTTTGGAAACCTCAATCAATTGAGCATTTTCCAAATTATACGGATCATTTTTAGGACCGCCCGAAGCATTCTGGATTGGTCCAGATTGTTCATCTGGCAATAAAATGCGGCGTTTATTTGCTTCTACTTCCGGATCCGGAACAGGGATCGCAGAAAGCAATGTTTTGGTGTATGGGTGAATCGGATTCGAATACAGCTCTTCACTCTCGGCCAATTCTACCACTTTACCCATATACATAACCGCAACACGGTCACTGATATGTTTCACCATGGACAAGTCATGGGCGATAAAGAGGTACGTCAACCCAAGACGTTGCTGCAACTCCTCGAGCAATTTAACAACCTGAGCTTGAATGGATACATCCAGTGCAGAAAGCGGCTCATCACAGATGATAAATTTCGGATCAACGGCAAGAGCACGAGCAATCCCGATCCGCTGTCTTTGTCCACCGGAAAATTCATGCGGATAACGCAAAGCATGACTTGGGTTAAGACCTACGAGGTCCAACAGCTCTTCTACACGTCTCTTACGTTCTTTAGAGCTTGTTGCCAGCCCGTGAATATCCAAAGACTCTCCGATAATATCCATAACGTTAAAACGCGGGTTCAGTGAAGCATATGGATCCTGGAAAATCATCTGCATGTCTTTACGCATTTCTTTCATCTTGCGTGGGGACAATTTGTAAATATCCGTACCATTGAAGTTCACACTTCCGCCAGTTGGCTCATAAAGGCGCAGAATGGTGCGTCCAGTCGTCGATTTCCCGCAACCTGACTCACCTACAACACCAAGGGTTTCCCCTTCAAAGATGTCGAAGCTCACATCATTTACAGCTTTAAGGATGTTACCTTTGCCAAGGTTAAAGTATTGTTTCAGATTTTTCACTTGAACCAAAGGTTTGTTACTACCTTTGACAATACCTGCCGGAGTTGGCTTTTCTTTTTTCGGCTCGTCCAGACGCGGGAGAGCGTTCAACAATTTAATCGTATAAGGATGCTGTGGGTTACTGAAGATTTCAGCTGTTGTCCCTGTTTCTACAACTTCGCCTTCCTTCATGACAACCACACGATCACACATGCCCGCTACAACGCCAAGATCATGCGTAATCAGCATAATGGATGTTCCAAGCTTTTTCTGCATGTCTTTCATAACATCCAGAATTTGAGCCTGAATGGTAACGTCGAGTGCTGTTGTCGGCTCATCCGCAATCAGCAAAGATGGACGACAAGCAAGTGCAATTGCAATCATCGCACGTTGACGCATACCACCAGAGAATTGGTGCGGATAATGATTCATGCGAATCGCTGCATTTTTGATACCTACAAGTTCAAGCATCTCAAGAGCTGCTTTGTTCGCTGCCTGCTTGGACATGTTTTGGTGTTTACGCAATACTTCTGTAATCTGTTTACCAATTTTAATCGTAGGATTCAAGGAAGTCATTGGATCCTGGAATATCATACCGATATCTTTACCACGAATGGCTTCCATTTGTTTATCTGTCTTTTTCAGCAGATCCTGCCCGTGAAACGTAATATCTCCGCTCTTAACCTTCGAAGGCGGGGAAGGGATCAATTTCATGATCGTCTGGGCGGTAACACTCTTACCACTACCGGATTCACCTACGATCCCTAGCGTTTCTCCTTTGCCAATTTCGAAACTCACATTTTTAACGGCATCAAATTCACCCGAGCGCGTCGAAAACGATACACTTAAGTCTTTGACTGTTAAAATCGGCTCCATAATCCCACCTCCTCTTTCTATTTACGTAATTTCGGATCAAGTGCGTCACGCAGTCCATCACCGAGCAAATTAAATGCAAGCATTGTAATAACCATCAACCCAGCCGGGAACCACATCCGCCAAGGATACAGCGTCCAGCCTGTAAGCGCATCGTTGATCATTGATCCAAGGGAAGATCTTGGTGCGGATACACCTAGACCCAGAAAGCTCAAGAATGCCTCAGCAAAAATCGCATTTGGAATAGACAATGTCAAAGTAACGATAATCGGTCCTACTGCATTAGGCAACAAGTGGCGGAATAATTGACGTCCAGTACTTGCACCCATCGATCTTGCAGCAAGGATAAAGTCTCTATTTTTCAGTTGCATAATCTCACCACGTACAATCCAGGACATACTAATCCAGCCTGTAATGGTAAGGGCAATAATAATCGTTGTAAGACTTGGCTCCAAAACAACCAGCAACAGGATAACAACCAGCATGTAAGGCAAAGAGTACAAAATCTCGGAGAACTTATTCATAACTCCGTCAACTCGTCCACCGTAGTAACCCATGATCGCACCGTAGATAACCCCGATCACAAGGTCAATCAGGGCCGCAGCAAGACCTACAGTCAAGGAAACACGTGCACCGACCCATGTTCTTACCCATACATCACGACCCAGATCATCCGTGCCGAACCAGTGTTCCGCACTGGGAGCAGCATTCGAATTAAGCAAGTCATTAGAATAATAATTGTACTTCGTAAACAAAGAAGTGGGTCCAAATATAGCAAACAGTACAACAAGCACCAGCACACTTAGGCTAATCATTGCAGCTTTATTCGTTGCCAGTCTGTACATTGCGTCTCTAAAAAGGGAAATACTTTCTTGCGGCTTCACCGCTGCCTGACTGTTCAGGTCAGTGTTCGCCGTTCCATTATTGTTATTATTCGTGCCAGACAACGTTATGCCCCCTTCCGGCTTTCCAGCTTAATTCTAGGATCTACCAATACGTAAGCGATATCTGTAAGGAAACGTGCAAACATCAAGAGAATACCATAGAAAATAGTAATCCCCATAATCATGGTGTAGTCACGGTTTGTAATACTTTCTACAAACACTTTACCGATTCCGCCAATGTTAAAGATCTGCTCAATAACAACAGAACCTGTGATAATGTTAGCGGTCATTGGACCTACATACGTAACAACCGGCAAAATACCGTTCCGTACAACGTGCTTAAACATGATGGCAGGCCATTTCAAACCTTTAGCTTTAGCGGTTTTAATGTAGTCTGCATGTAGAACTTCCAGCATGCTTGAACGCGTTAGACGTGCGATAAAGGCAATTGGTGATGCAGACAGAGCTGCAACCGGAAGCACATAGTCAAGTGGACCATCAAAGCCCATAACGTTGAACCATCCGAGTTTGAAAGCAAACACATACTGTAATAAGGACGCTAGCAAGAAGCTTGGTACCGCAATCCCGATGACGGCAAGAACCATCGTTACATCATCAATTAGTTTGCGATGATACACTGCTGCAAGCAATCCCAGCAGTACCCCCACAATAATAGAAATAATGATCGCAAAAACACCAATTTTCAAGGATGCTGTAAATGTTTTCGTAATCATGTCTGTGACACCTTGGTTGAGATAGTTCATCGAAACCCCAAAGTCGCCTTGTACAATATCACCGATGTATTTGAAGTATTGCACATACATGGGCTTGTCCAGACCATATTTCTCTTCAAGAAGGGCCCGAATCTCAGGTGATACTCTTTTTTCCGATGTAAAAGGGTCACCAGGAATGGCTTTCATCAGGAAGAAAGTCATCGATGCGAGTATGAAAAGCGATAGCAGCATAAATAGCAGTTTTTTCAAAACGTACTTAACCAACCCTTGCACACCTCCACAAACAATATTTTGTATACAAATCGATTGTAGAATCAGACCGCAATAAAGTCCAATCCATTTATCGGAAATTTCAAGAATTATAAGGAAAATCAGTTCACATACAAAAAAATCGGGATATATATGGAATTCCACATATATATCCCGAAGTAATCATATTAGACTTCAGAACAAACTTACTTCTCTTCCAGATATGCGCGAGTGAAGTCAATCGCTCCACTGAAATCAAGTTGTACACCTTTCAGGTAAGGCTTAGTCAAAGATACGTTAGTGTAGTAGTAAATTGGCATTACGCCCATTTCATCTTGAATCAGAACTTTTTCTGCGTCAGCAAAAGCAGCCATACGTTTAGCTACATCTGTTGTTTTTACAGTATCTTCGAGGTCTTTATCATACTGTGCGTTGCTGAATTTAGAGTCGTTGTTTGTGTTTCCAGTTTTCCACATTTCCAAGAAGTTGAACGGATCGTTGTAGTCCGCAGACCAGCCCGCACGAGCGACTTGGAAGTTTTGTTTTTGACGGTTATCTAAGAAGACTTTCCACTCTTGGTTTTCTGTTTTCACATCAACACCAAGGTTCTTTTTCCACATATCAGCAATGGCCAAAGCGATTTTCGCGTGACCGTCACTTGTGTTGTAGATCAAAGTGATTGCAGGCAAAGTAGTGTAACCCTCTTCTTGCATACCTTCAGCAAGCAACTTTTTAGCTTCATCTACATTTTCAGTGAAGTAATCATCTTTATGTTCTGTACGGAATTCTTCTTTTTCACCACGGATACCAGGAGGTACAAAACCGAATGCTGGAATTTGTCCACCTTGTGTTACTTTATCAACAATCAATTGACGTTGAATGGACATTGCAAATGCTTTACGGATTTTAGCGTTGTTGAACGGTGCTTCATTTACGTTAAACTGGTAGTAATACGTACTTGCAATACCAGTTGCTTTGAACTCGTTTGGCAGTTCAGCTTTCAAAGAAGGGATTTGGTCAGACGGGATCTCACCGTTAGGTGCACCTGTGTAGTCCAATTGTCCTGATTTGTAAGCTTGCAGTTCAGAAGCACTACTGTTTGTCAAAGACATATTAATTTCAGACAATTTAATGTCAGACGCTGCATGGTAACCATCGTTTTTCTTCACAACAATTTTTTGACCTTTAGCGTATTGATCCATTACAAATGGTCCGTTAACGATCATGTTTTTGTAGTCTGAGAAGAATTTATCATTTGTGTCAGCAGACTTGTGTACTGGATAATACGTATAGAATGCTGTAAGACCCAAGAAGTAAGGAGTTGGGTTTTCCAATGTTACTTCAAGTGTGTGCTCATCAGCAGCTTTTACACCCACTTGGGAGAAATCAGTGATTTTAGTACCTTTGAAATTTTTATCTTTGCTCATGTTGAAACCTTCAGCACCCTTGATGTAGTACAATTGGTATGCGTAAGGAGAAGCTGTTTCCGGTTTCAAAGCACGTTCCCAAGAACGAACGAAATCTTCAGCTGTTACAGGATCACCATTGCTCCATTTTGCTTCTGGGTTCAAGGTGAACACATATTTCAAACCATCTTCAGAAATGTCCCACTTCGTAGCAACACCTGGAGCTTCTTTGCCGTCAGCATCGATGCGTACAAGGCCTTCATACAAGAATTTCAAAACTGTGTTAGTTTGGCTGTCTTTAGCTTGAGCCGGGTCAAACGTAGGAGGTTCAGCTGACAAGTTAATTTTAAGAACTTGATCTTTGGCAAGACCCTTTTCTCCGCTTGCAGAATTGTTATCTGGTGTGGTACCTGTGCCTTCATTTTTCGATCCGCACGCTGCAAGTACGGTACCGAACGCCAAGATCAGCGTCAAAAGGACTAATAGACTTTTCCTTTTCATCTAACTTTTCCCCCTAAATTGATGTGGTTTATGTTTATAGATTATACAACCACCGGTCAAAAAAATCTACATTACTTTTTCAGAAAGTAATGTTTTTTTCAGTTTTCGACAAAATCGCCACATCTTTTTGGGATTTTGCGTTATGTAACCTTACATCTGATTCATAATGTATCTAAATAATCCAAATAAAGTAAATAAAACATATCCAAAACTCATTATCACAAATGACATGCGCCATACGGCCCGGAACATTCTTCCCCCATCGACCTTTCCTTTTAGTCGATTTTGCGCACCCCCGATAAAACCAAGCGCTATTAGTATGAGTATTAATGTCAGATAAAAACCAAAATTCGAATCAAATGTTAAGTTGAATAACGCAGAAACGGAGAAAATAAGGAAAAATGTAGTGACATCCATAGCTGCTCGCAGTGCAATCGACTTATCTTTCTTCCATACCATCATGCCCCAATACACGAGTAAAAAAGGAAAAAAGGGCAATAGACTCAATACGATGAAAAATCCCATTAACTCACCCCTTCTGATTGCATACCTTGAATCAAATGAAAAAGCATTTCATGTGTAGGTACCTTCAGATTGAACTCCTTTGCCATTCTGATGATTGATCCGTTAATTGATTCAACCTCTGTTATGCGTTTATGTAGTACATCTGCCAGCATGGAGGACGTATTCGAAACAGTGTCGCGGCATACCGCCTGAATCTGATCCCACAAATCTCCTTCTAATTGCACGTTCATAGCTCCATACACGGTCATTGCCTCATCATACAACTGGTGCATAATGCTAACTCGTTCCTTCATGTGAAGCAATTCACCATTGGGGATTCTCCATATTGCCGTAAGCGGGTTGATAACCGCATTAATGAGCAGTTTTCTGTATATCAGCTTATCGATTTCATTCGACACTGTACAGTCAAATCCTGCCTGTTGCACAACCCTGGCTAAAGTAAATATTTGTTGTTCATCTATTATTCCCACGTTCATTTTCGCCAAACTCATACTCAGGCCCAAATGTGTTTTTCCGTAACCTGCCCGGTTCACCTCACCCTTGGTACGTTTAGCCCCTTCGGTTGTAATCGCACTGCACAGCAATGCACTCGGCAAAGCAGCCTGTAGCTTCTCCAGATGACCAAGACCATTTTGATAACAAGCAATCTTGAATGGCTGCCGTATCTCTAACTTTAACGTTGCTGCCTGTTCAATAAAATCATTAATATGAGTTTGCTTCACAGTGAGCAGCATCCAGTCTCCAGGTGTCTTGTTCCAATGATTCGCCAGTTGGGATATCGGGTAAGCTTGAATCTCGTACGGCCTGATGTGAATTTCCGCATCCTTCTCGGTAATCCTAATTCCGTCTCGTTTAAGCTGATCGGCCTGCACTGATGTTCTAGTCCAAAAACGTACTCTTTCACCCGATGCTTGCAACTTCCCTCCATATAGAAGTCCTAGCGAACCTGCTCCTACTACATCTATAATCATCTGATCCCCCTGTTCTGGTCATTTCCTGTACCTTTTGAATCAAACCGAAAAATCTTCTTCTATAATAGTACAAAATGCACACAACTAAAAACCCGTCATACCAGCCGTATGATTACGGAGGTTTGGCGGGCAAATATTACAAGGTTACTTTAATTTTGAATATCGCTACTCGATTCGTTCCAGATTTCCATTCGCATCCATTTTGAACCTTGTCTTGAGTTCTTCTTCTTCTTCGGATAAAAAAGCAAGCCTGCGTGCACGATCCATAATCTGGATCAATGCTTTGTAATCATCGTTCACGACACGGTAATCGGTTTGAACCTCATTAACTTCTTTGGAAAGTCGGTCGTTCTCACAACGTAATTCAAGCAGTTCGTCTTCCTTCTCACGCAATTCCTTCTCAAGCATTTTAAGCTGACGATTGCTCTCCTGTGCAGTTCCTTTCCACTGCCTTAGGAAACGGATGACCGCATCCATAGATAGGGTTTCATCTGACACACCTTCCGTCTTAAAGAGACCTTCCTCGGCGTCTAATGTTGCCAGTGCAGCAACCTGTGGACCAAGCATTGCCGGCTGTTTTCTAAGATAGCTCCGCTTCTGCCTTTGTGCTTTAGCATTGCTGATCGCTGATTCATACTTCTTACGCACACAGCTGTTCCAACGGAACCCACAGGCGGCCGAAGTTCTGCCTATTTTTTCTCCCACTTCTTCAAAAGCGGCTAGCTGCGTACTGCCTTCCCGAATATGACGCAATGTAACCTCTGCCAAAATCAAATCATCCTCTGTGCTCCAAGCATCCTGTCTCACTGCAGTCATGCTATAATACCCTCCTAACACCATCCTGAAATAACCGTCCCCATAACCGGTAACCCGTTATGTGAATTAGGTATAAAAGTTGCTTTACTCAATCTTATGCCTCTCATAGAGTTCATAGAATTGATTTCATACTAAAATGTATTTCCACATTCAGGTTCCCTCATACGTGATCGGTATAATTCTGAACACTTTAATCCTAAGCTGATAAAAAAAGAATTCGCTTTCATACCCAAATTTGTTTACACGTTTTTCCTTTGTCGGTATAATATTATGTAGACAATCTATGAACGTACATAAGAGAGGAGGATTTACCGTGGCACGCATGTTTCGGGTACTCGGGTTCTTCACGCTTGCGATTGGCCTGATGGCTTTTGCAGGAGACTTAGTCGAAATGGCTTTGCTTTTCTTCCTGCAGACTGCGTTTTTTGTCCTTTTGGGATACTTGAAGTTTACAGAACGTACGTATATATTGCTCTTTTGGGGTTATATGATCGTAACGTTCACAGGGTTCAGCTACTGGACTGTATTTCAAATGGGACTGCCGCTCTAATCCGCCAGCAGCATCAAAACAATCCGGCTCTTGTCGGATTGTTTTTTTGTTGCCAGATTACATATGAAGATATAATGGTATGTAACCACTAAGGATATTTTTCGTATGGATTTCATATATTGTTTGGAAGAGTTCTCATCTGCATGATTTTACAAGGATGAAAGAAAGGAGAATGATTGTGAAGCATCGATATGGCCTAATCGCCATCTTGTTCATTATCATATTGTTTGTGCAATCCGCCTCATCATACGTTTATGGAGAGACTTCGCCCGAAGACACGCAAGCCATTCTTCAAAAAACATTATCTATTGTAGAGATTGATCATGAAATTAAACGTATTAGTGAACAGCAGACGCAATTAGCCAAGCAACATGAGACATTATCTGCCCAACTGCTACAACAGGAAAAGGAAATACATATCCAGCAAGACCGGGCCGGAGCTGTTGTAAGATCCTATTACACAGGAGAGCGTGACAGCCTGCTCATGACAGTGCTTGGAGCAAGATCATTTAAAGATTTGTTTGTTCTATATGACTACTATCAAATCATCATTGGTAAAGATCAAGCTGTTTTGGACAAGTATCAGACCCGCTATAATGAATTGCAACATACGTCTGATCGAATCCGCCAAACCTCTATGGAGCTTACCCAGATGAAAACCAATCTGGAAAACCAGCGAACAAGGGTGGCCCTGCTGCAAAAAGAAGTGGATAAGCAAATAACCGCCAGCGGTGACGCGGCAGCTATTCAAAAATTAATGAATGAATTAACGCTGTATTGGGAGAACGTGGGCATTTACGAGGTAAAACGTTATTTCAAGGCATTGGCATCAGCCATGCAAAACTTGCCTGATTTTGTACAAAAACAAAACGGAGCGATATCCACCACAGGAACAACCTATACCATTCGTATTGCTCAGGACGAACTAAATACGTTTCTGCGTTCACAAAATGAAATTTTTAACGATTTTGCGTTCACATTTGATTCGAATAAAATTACAGCTTCGGGTAAGCGCGATCAGTTGCAATTAAGCATTGAAGGTCATTATACGGTCGAGAACGAACCGCAAAATTCAATTCGTTTTCATGTGGATAGGCTGGTGTTCAATCAGCTTGAACTGCCTGACACAACACGCAACATGTTGGAGAAAGAGTTCGATCTCGGTTTTTATCCGCAAAAAATTCTGTCCTTTGTCAAAGCTACGGATGTTTCTACAGATGAAGGGGTTTTGGAAGTGAAATTAGCAATTTCATTCTAGGGGTTAACCGTTTTTCTGATGCTGCTCACATACTGGGCAGCACTGATCTCCCCTTCGAGAACCTGTTGAACCCGTTTTTGAAAACGTTCGATCATCGTTTTGTTTTCAATCCATTGTACCGGGGACTCTTTGCCAAACCAGGGTTGATTTAGAACCATACTGTACCGACTCCTAACCTCTCCAACTTCCTTCTCACTCTCTTGTTGTCTTGCAGGCAAACGTTTGGTTTGTTTATACCACTTTTTCTGCGTTACTGCCGAAGCCATGCCTTCAATCCACCGACTTGCTGCATCGGCTTCTGTAGTTCCTGCTGTAATGACCAGACTTCTGGATTCTACCGCCCGCAAAGCCTGCAAAGAGACAGGTGAACTAAACGTTCCCCGACCTTTGGCAACCTCATCTGCATGTAAAATACGAGATAGTGTAGATACAAACATCGGAGTTTGCACCTTATAATCCGAAGCAGATAATACTGGATCTACTGACATAGTCACAATATGGGGTTGAAGCTCGCCGAGTAAGCTTACCCCCTGTTGAAATTCATTTGTCATAGAGGTAAGTTGCATGGTTAGTATCTGGTCGGGACTCATTCCTGGCGGCAAATAACTCAACCACGCACTTGCTTCGTAAATATCATCTATATTCAACGAAATCAAAGGTGCGCTCCTTGTTTTAGATTCCTTTATCAATTTGGACCATTGCTCCCTATTCTGTGGAAAGCCCTGCAATCCAGCCTCATTTAAGTATGAGGGTATTACTCCCATCACATAAGGATCTACATCAAAGGGCATTGCCCATTGATATCCGTTCCACTCTGTCATTCCTCGCAACTCAACAACTGAATCACCAAGAGCTTTGGAAAGCGTTGTCGCATTCAAAGGAAGCAGATATCCTTTTTTGGCATAATGTTGCACTTGCTCACTATCCAATAAAATAATATCTCCGTTCTCCCCCAAGGAAAACTCCCGATCCAGCACCTCTTTATACTCCTTCGGTTCCACATTGCGGAGATTAACCTCAACATAAATAGAAGCCGCTACTTCTTTAGCCACTTTTTGAAAAGACGCAAACTCCTCTTCTGACATAGATACCAATACATCGAGAGGGGCACTTGTATCCTCATTACGGGATGAAACACCCGTGTATGTATCTTTCTCTTGATTTCGTCCCTGATTATGTTGCGAACCTCTAAAATCAAAGCTAGGTGAAAGGATGGTTAGCGAAAGCAGTAAAACTGCAAATAAAACAACCTGATGTCTACGCTTCATTCACTCTCCCCCTTGAAATAACTTGTTTTATATTTTCTCGCAACCATTATTGTAACAAATATGTAGTGCTCTTGTCCTACCCTGCCAAAAAACACTTTTCTTGTATTTTGCATATTAAGAGCATATCCAGTTCTGTATAACATTTGATTTTAATTTTTTCAGCAAAAAAAGCCGACTTTAAAAGTCGGCTTGCTTTAAAACATTTTCCGGGAAATAAATCCAGCTATCAACAATCAAATTCTTGTTATAACAAGTCTGCCGCAAGCTGTGCCAGCTTGGAACGTTCTCCTTTTTCAAGCATAATATGCCCACTGATTCCCTCTTGTTTGAAACGTTCGACAATGTAGGTCAATCCGTTGCTTGCGGAATCCAGGTAAGGGTGGTCAATCTGCTCAGGGTCACCCATCAATATAATTTTACTCCCTTCCCCCACCCGAGATACGATCGTTTTTACTTCATGACGAGACAAGTTCTGAGCTTCATCAATAATGATGAATTGGCCGGGAATCGATCTTCCGCGGATATACGTCAATGCTTCAACTTGGATACTGCCGAGACCCATCAGTATTTTATCTATATCTCCGGCTTTTTTCGTATCAAATAAAAATTCAAGATTATCATAGATCGGCTGCATCCACGGACGGAGCTTCTCTTCCTTCTCCCCCGGCAAATATCCGATGTCCTTGCCCATAGGTACGACAGGACGCGCGATCAGCAGCTTTTTGTATTTGTGATCATCCTCTACTTTCAACAATCCTGCTGCCAAGGCGAGCAGTGTTTTACCCGTGCCAGCTTTACCCGTTATCGTCACAAGCGGAATATCGTCGTTCAGCAGAAGCTCCAGCGCCATCCGTTGTTGTGCATTTCGGGCGCTGATCCCCCAGACATTATCATTACTGAGGAACAATGGCTCCAGTTTTGTACCTTCAGTATTCACTTTAAGCAAAGCGGATTTGTTCGTACCCATCTCATCTTTCAGAATGACAAATTCATTCGGGTAGAGAGAATAGGACAATTGCAACGGTTTGATCGGCAAGAAACGATATGTGTAAAACTCATCAATGACAGACGGGTGAACTTTCAGCGCTGTATATCCAGGGTACAATTCGCTAAGCCCAGCAGTCCGATCCGATAAGTAATCTTGTGTGTTCAGTCCAAGTACGTCCGCCTTGATCCGTACCAGAACGTCTTTACTGACAAGAACAACTTGTCGCTCCACCACTTCTTTTTCATTCTCTTCAATCTGATAATTCAGCGCGACGGCCAAGATTCGATTGTCATTGGACACTTCCCCGAACATTTCCTGAACTCTCACAAAACTGCGGTGATTAAGCTCAACTTTTAGATTGCCTCCATTCGCAAGAGGTACGCCACTGTGCAAGTGACCCAGTTCCCTGAGTCCATCCAGCAGTCTGGACACGTTGCGTGCGTTACGGCCGATCTCATCGGCATTTCTTTTTTTGGAGTCAATCTCCTCCAGTACAACCGCGGGAATGATTACCTCATGTTCTTCAAAGGCAAATATGGCATTGGGGTCATGCAGAAGCACGTTGGTATCCAATACAAAAATCTTTTTCATTCAATCCCCTCCAAAGCGGCGTCGTTAAAGGCATGGGCTGGAACGTGTTCTCGGGAATGACGAAGTTGCTCTTACGAGCCTTCCGTTTCCCCTCATTCCCGAGTTCATCTTAATCGTGTGATCTTCAGCAGCGGCATGGACAATCATGCTCCCATACATAAATGTATTCGACTAGGGCAAAATAATTGTCAACCATTCTGAAAAACTCCAAGAAAGGATGAACATTTATGAAAATGGGGATATGCACGCTGCTTCTAATCTTTGTTCTTACCGGCTGTAATACTTCTACACGTAACGCTTCACAGGAACAGCATGAGATGCATCCTAGAAGTTACGGAGGAAACATAACAACACAGCAAGAAGATCGAATGAATCCTTCACGCTTAGATCACTTCAACGAAAATACGGGCGAGGTACATGATCTCAATGTTGCGGATGATACAGAAATGGGCCGAATGACAAATAAAAAACGAGTGAGTCACCTCAAAGCACTCGCCAAGCAAGTTGAGGGTGTACAGGATGCTAACTGCGTTATACTCGGCAACACAGCGGTTGTCGGCATTGATGTTGATGGTGATCTCGAACGGGCACGCGTTGGCACCATTAAGTATGCCGTTGCAGAAGCTTTGCGCAAAGATCCGGAAGGTGTAGATTCCATCGTAACCGCCGATGCTGATGTCACGGAGCGTATCAAAGAAATTGGTGAGCATATTCGTAAAGGCCATCCCATTTCCGGCTTCGCTTCAGAACTTGCCGATATGGTAGGCCGTATCATTCCACAGCTTCCGAAAGACGTCAAAGTTCGTCAAAACCCGGATGAACCTGCCCAGGATCAGTACATGCAACAACACACATCGGAAAAAAGACAACAAAAAGCCCAGTGATCTCTCACTAGGCTTTTTTCATGGCCGCAAAAACTTGCTCATCGAGCTTCTCTGCAGCACGTTGGTCGTATATTTTGACAAATTGAGGCACAGAGGACAGTTGAGCGCCATAAAACAACGCATTCCTCACCGCTTCAATTCGAATGTCGAAACAGCACATATTAAAGGGTACGTCTTGCAATGGATCTTGTTGCACGGAAGCACGTCCATTGACTGCATACACCATTTCCTCGCCAAAAACAGTAATTGTAACCAGCGGATTGTGTTTCATGTTATTTACCAGACGGGAACGATGATCAATTGCCAAACGAAAAGTTGATGCATTTTCAGCATAAATCCAGGAGATTGCTGTAGAAGTCGGACCTCCAGATTCCACATCTACGGTGTTAAGAAGTACAAAGGTCTCGTCTTTAAATTGCTGTAAAAGCGATTCTGTTAACTGTGTGACGGCTTCGGACATTCAACCAGCCCCCTAACCTTCTTTATGCAATTCTCATCTTGGTTGATGTTATTATATCACACCGCGAACCGAGCTTCCAATCCCCAAAACGATTGCTATTCTTTTGGAGATGACGCTGTGACTTTACCTGAAAGTGTATCTTGCAGCGCCTGTTTGGCATTGGCCAATTCTGACTCATTGATATATACATAAGGACTTCTCCACTCCCCCGTAACCGGAGTAAAGTGTACATCTGCGGTGGAAATGTTCCAATAAGTTGCTATAAAGTTTTTCATTTGTTCGGATTCCACATCCGTGGTCATGTTTTTATCTACCGCACTGATCACTTTGCCAATCTTGGTGATTCCGCCAAGCGACTTCATCTGATCCAGCATGGCATTCATTACCTGGCTCTGACGTTTATTCCGATCAAAATCATTGGACTCCGCCGTCTTTGGCTTACAGTTGGACTTACGATAGCGAACAAAATCAAGTGCTTCTTTTCCGTCCAAGTGCTGAGCTCCTGCCTTCAGATTAATATCTGTATTGTCAGCCGTATCTCGGTAACACATGTTTTTATCTACTGTAACATCCACTCCACCGACAGCGTTTATCGCATCACGGAAAGCCTGAAAATTCAGAACAGTTGTATAGTTAATATCCACACCGAGGTACTTACCCATCATATCCTTCATCTGGTCTTCTGCCTTCTTGCCAGATGTTTTTTCTTGTGTTTTAAACCGCGGATAATATGCGTTCAGTTTGTTCGACTTATATCCGTCCAGCTGAATACGCGTGTCACGCGGTAAAGATACCACGGTGGCAGTCTTTGTATTCGGATTAAGTGCAGCAACCATCACAACATCTGATAAAAACGTACCTGTTTCGGGACGATTATCTGTACCAAGCAGCAACATCGTAAGCGGTTTGGTTGTAGCCGACATGCCTGGAGGAACGGGTTTATCTATTCCCGTATTCGCAACTTGGTTGTATAGCCAGTACATATATCCCCCACCGACCAGAATACCGATCACAAGCAGGCTGAGGAACACCCTGAAGAATGCGCGCATACGTTTCTTCTTCGGCGCCTTACCCTTACCGCTCTTGTTGCCTGAATTACCGGATGCATTCGAAGGTTGTCTTCGTGGAGGCAGTCCGTTTGAATTTGAAGTCATGTTCTCAACACCTTTATCACATCTGTTTGGTCTGCATAAAACACAACCGCTTTCCCAAGGGAAAACGGATGTGTTTTATGCATAGACAGCATTATGAGTTTCGAGCGGAAGCTTCCGCTTTTTTCTTTTGACGACCTTCAACGAAATAACGCACGCGCACTAACAGCATCAGACCTACAGCTACCAGCAAACATTGAATGATGGGCAACTTATCGATCTGAAAAATAAGAAGCATGAACGTACCCATCGCCATCAAGATATACAACACAATTTCCTTACCGATTGGCAATTTCTGACGTACCCGAAAGACCTTGTTATACACGTAAGTAATCAGTACAAAGATGACGATATAGGCGATGATCGGGTGTGATGCAAACCATGCTTGCATGTTAAGGCATCTCCTTTCATGATCATGCTGTACAAAATTCAATCATTGAATGGACTTTACTGCTGCACAATGAGATTCTTAGACGCTCGTTTGACCGTTCCGAGATCGGATCGTTCTTTTGATCGCTGTTGTCCCCGAATTTCTGTGAACACTCTTTCAAGTGTTGAAATTCGGTGACAAAGGCGAGCGCTTCGCTTCTTCAGAATCGATTCCTCTCCCTCCACTACCAGTGGCGAGAGACAGGAATCGTTCCATCGTGCAATAATGTCCCTTCAAACATTGGCTTTTGTACCTCTTAGGGTAGTGGGTATTACGCGTTATTTTGAGCCATTTTGCGTTGTTTTTCTGCACGCTCACGCTCGGATTTGTTCAAAAGCTTCTTACGAAGACGAATGGATTTCGGCGTGATTTCACAGTACTCATCATCGTTCAAATATTCAAGCGCTTGTTCCAACGAGAAGATAATTGGCGTTTTAATTTTAACCGTATCATCTTTACCGGAAGAACGAACGTTAGTCAGTTGTTTTTCTTTACAGATGTTAACAACGATATCATTGTCACGTGTATGCTCACCAACAATCATACCTTCGTAAATTTCTGTTCCAGGCTCAAGGAAGAGCGTACCACGATCCTCAACACCCATCATTCCGTAGAACGTAGATGTACCCGTTTCCGTTGAGATCAGTACACCTTGGTGACGTCCACCCACTTGACCGGATACGACTGGAGCGTAGCTGTCAAATGCATGATTCATGACGCCATAACCACGAGTCAATGTGAGGAAGTTCGTGCTATAACCAATCAGACCACGTGCAGGAATCAGGAACTCCAGACGGACTTGACCGCTACCATTGTTGATCATGTTAACCATCTCTGCTTTACGTGCGCCCAGGCTTTCCATGACGGAACCCATGCTTTCTTCAGGGATGTCAATCAACAGGCGCTCAACAGGCTCCATTTTCTTACCGTCAACTTCTTTGATGATAACTTCTGGTTTGGATACTTGAAGCTCATACCCTTCACGACGCATATTTTCAATCAGGATACCGAGGTGAAGTTCACCACGTCCGGAAACGATAAATGCATCCGGGCTCTCTGTTTCTTCAACACGAAGAGATACGTCAGTTTCCAATTCTTTTAACAAACGCTCGCGCAGTTTACGGGAAGTAACCCATTTACCTTCGCGGCCTGCGAATGGACTGTTGTTTACGAGGAATGTCATTTGCAGTGTTGGCTCATCAATTTTCAGAACCGGCAAAGCTTCAGGATTGTTCGGATCAGCAATCGTTTCACCGATGTTGATATCCTTAATACCTGCGATCGCCACGATGTCACCTGCGCCAGCTTCCTCTGTCTCTACACGTTTCAGACCTTGGAAACCGAACAGTTTCTCGATACGAGCTGTTTTGCTTTTGCCATCACGCATAATAACAGTAACGGATTGGCCTTGACGGATCACACCGCGGTTTACACGACCGATAGCGATACGTCCAAGGTATTCATTGTAGTCCATCAGCGTAACGAGGAATTGCAGTGGCTCTTCAACGTTCTCTGTTGGATGAGGGATATGACTTACGATGGTATCGTAGATCGCCATCATGTTGTCATCTTGTTTGGCAGGATCGTCTTCCATGCTGGATGTTCCGTTCAATGCGGAAGCATATACAACAGGGAATTCAAGTTGTTGATCGTTGGCACCCAGTTCGATGAACAGGTCAAGTACTTCATCAATAACCTCAGCCGGACGAGCCGCTGGACGGTCAATTTTGTTTACAATTACGATTGGAGTCAGGTTGTGCTCCAGTGCTTTACGAAGTACGAACTTCGTTTGTGGCATGCAGCCCTCATAAGCGTCAACAACGAGCAATACGCCGTCAACCATTTTCATGATACGTTCTACTTCACCACCGAAGTCGGCGTGTCCAGGTGTATCTACAATGTTAATCAGGTAATCTTTATACGTTATAGCCGTGTTTTTGGCCAAAATCGTAATACCGCGTTCACGCTCCAAATCGTTGGAGTCCATTGCGCGCTCCTGTACAGTCTCGTGGTCACGGAATGTACCGGATTGCTGGAGCAACTTGTCGACGAGTGTTGTTTTCCCGTGGTCGACGTGGGCAATAATCGCAATATTGCGAATGTGTTCTCTTGAATGCATGGTTTGTATCCATATCCTTTCCAATTTCAATTCTTATCTACTAAACTTCCCGCAAAATCGCAGGTTACTCACAAAATAAGCGTCGGTGATAACCCGACGCATGTCTATATCCCTTATATTATAGTTTATCATAGGTAAAAATCAAGATATTTCGCTCGAAACTCCCTTAGTTAAGACCGGAGATGTTTACCATCCCCTGCCTCGGCCTATACGCCCTCGCCCAGCAAGCAACCAGACTCCACCCAAAATAAGCAGAACAGCAAGTACATAAATGATCCCTGTCTGTAACAGCGTAAACGCCAACAATACGATGGATACCGCTCCGATAATTAGGGCAGCAGGATAGACAAATTCGGGTCTTCGCCGCTCAACTGCACCATATCCAAGCAAGCCGACAGCTAATCCAAGCAATAGGATTGGCCACAAATTTCTCATTAGCCCGGCTCCCCATATGTTCGTTATGCTGAACAGTACACCATACACCGTGAGAACTCCCGCAGGCATTAACGACCAGGACGGCGCAATTCGGGCATAAAACAATGCATAAAGAGCAATACCTGGCAGCAATAGCAACAGAGGCCAGAAATTTCGACCAATAAACCCAAACACTCCTAATTTACCGAGCAAAATGACAAGACCAGCAACTACAATAAATAATCCGATCGCTCTTTCATTCTTCATTATAATCACCTCTTGTTTTCGTTAATTATGTAATTCCGAACTATGCTGACTCTCCAGTACTAAACACATTTTGAATTGTAAAAACAAGCTATAACCTGATGTTAACAGTGTATCTGATGTTTCCACAAAAAACTATACTGATGTCGAAAATGAGTCGTCCTAACTCAAGCGAAATAAACATTATACCTCCAACCTTAATCTGTATTCCCTTTAGAGACACCATA
The DNA here is from genome assembly GCF_900102085.1 of Paenibacillus polysaccharolyticus. Classification (GTDB taxonomy): domain Bacteria; phylum Bacillota; class Bacilli; order Paenibacillales; family Paenibacillaceae; genus Paenibacillus; species Paenibacillus polysaccharolyticus. The sequence goes on from NZ_FMVM01000016.1 coordinate 197,725, forward strand.
TATAATATCAGATAAACTTACGATACAAAGATTACTTCCCCTCTTCATTGCTCTATCCTTTATCGTTCACATGCGAAAAAAACGCCGACTCTTCTTGACTGAACGCCTCCGGCATATTAAAAACAGAAAGGGGCTGTCTCAAAAGCCTTTAAAACGAACATCGGTGAAGAGAATGAACACCGATACGTCCGAACGAGACCAAGCAGGGGTTCATCCTGCTTGGTCTCGTTTACGTTTTTCCGCCATTGTCGCTTTTTTGAGCAGATTATGGGCAAGGCAAAGCCACCCGACCTCCAAGCTTACTTTTTGCAAGCCGCGAAGCAGGAATCTTCGGAATCCCCGATTGTTTTTCATGTGTCCAAACACGCTTTCAGGCTCGATCATGCGCTGAACGGAAAGACGATATCCTTCCTCGCTGCGCAGGCGTTCTCGCATCTCATTTTTTTGCCGCAGGTAGGTCAGGCTTATAGCAATTTCCCGATCTCCTTGCGCCTTGGTGCATGTCAATTTCATGGGGCACTGGCTACAATCTTCGCTCAGGTAATGACGGGTGCGAATCGGGTAGCCGCTCTCCGTCACTGTCCGACGTTCCACGCGAAAATGTAATGTCTGTCCAGCCGCACAGGTCCACGTATCTGACGTTTCGTTGTAACTCCAGTTGTCTACTTTATCCATAGCTCGCTGAAAAGCCCTTGTTTTTTCCTTGTGATATGTCCCGTACTTCACGATACCCTGAATGTTTTTTTCCTCCAGATAACTGTAATTTTCCTCACTACCATACCCCGCATCGGCAATGACGGTCTCCGGTCTTCGGCCTAGCATTTTTTCCAGATGATCCAGATGGGGTTTCAGGCATTTGGTATCCGTGGGCCGCTGGTGTACGCTGTAGCCCAAAACAAACTGATTTTCTGTTCCGATCTGTACATTGTATCCAGGCTTCAATTGACCATTCTGCATGTGATCTTCTTTCATTCGCATAAACGTCGCATCCGGGTCAGTTTTGCTGTAGCTGTTCCGCTCACCCGCAGTTTGAAGCTGATGCTCATATTTTTGCAGCCGAGGCAGCAAGTCCTTCCGCAACTGGCACACCGCTTTCTTCAGCGTTTTGTCCTTGGGTTTCTCGCTGAGTTTTTCTTCTAAGTGCTTTACGGCTTGCTCCAGCTTTTCCGCCGTGAGCGCCGAGGCTTCACCAAGTTCAGGCAGGTCGGCCCCAGTATGAGCGGTATCCTCTTCGTGTTCTGCCTCTTCGATGGCTTGAAACAGGGTATTTACTTTTTCTTGCAGCTTGGCCTGATGCTTGACGACAGCTTTTTTCCATACAAAGGTGTAGCGATTCGCACTCGCTTCAAGCTTGGTTCCGTCCAGAAAATAGTGATCTAATGACACATATTGTTCTTGAACCAGCAACTCCAAAACACGGGTAAACACGGTTTCCAGAACCTCTTTCATCCGCTCGGAACGAAAGCGATTGATGGTACGGAAGTCTGGCTGCTGTCGCCCGGCGAGCCACATGAACATGATATTTTCGCGAACCGCCTTGGCGATTTGCCGGGAAGAATAGATGCGCTGGGTGTAGGCGTAGATGATGATTTTAGTAAGCATTTTAGGATGATAGCTATGACGGCCACCACCAGGGTATGCGGCGGAGAAAATGGAGTCGCTAAGGCGATGAACTGCCTCGTTTACGACACGCACGAGGTGATTTTCGGGGATATCTGTCTCTAAATCCATTGGCAAGAAAAGTTGATCCATGGTATATTGAATGTACAAAGAAACCGTCTCCTTTTGTAAATGGTGGGTCGCACTTCCATTTTACCAAGGAACGGTTTCTTTTTGTTGCATAATTTTGGAGAATGGGACTATCCCAAGTTTTTTTACGACTTATGGGACAGCCCC